>NZ_JARKIN010000001.1:3212500-4412500 GCF_029351045.1 Streptomyces sp. WMMB303
TCTCCCGGCCGGTGTCGGTGAGGCCGATGATGACGCGGACCCGGTTGTCCGGGTCACGCTCTCGGGTGACGAGGTCCTGGGTGAGCATCCGGTCGATGCGGTGCGTCATCGCCGCCGGGGTGAGGCCGAGACGTCTGGCGATGGTGCCGGGCCAGAGCTGATACGGGCTGCCGGCCATGACGAGCTCCTTGAGGACCTCCCACTCCGGGCTGCTGAGACCGAGCGTCGCGAGCTGGCGGCCGTAGGCGACGCTCATCCTGCGGTCCAGCCTGCTCAGCGCGTTGACCACCTTCTCCACCTGGGGATCGAGCTCGCGGTACTCCCGCTGGTAGATGGCGATCTGCTCGTCGAGCGTCGGTTGTCGGTCCGGCATGTGCGCAGTATCGCACGGCAACTCATTCGCTCTAAACGCTTGCGCTGTGTATTCTTTAGGATCGAACTTTAGCTTCGAAGTCTTCGTAGCTGTACTCCTTGTCCCCCTCGACTCAGGTAGGTGAGTGTTGACCACGGCTGCGTCCTCGGCGTCCTCGGCGAAGGCCGCCGCGCTGCGGCGGATCCAGCTCGGAAACGCGCTGGCAGCTTTCGGAAACGGCTTCACGGTGCCGTTCCTCTTCGTCTATGTCGCGCGAGTGCGCGAGCTCGGCGACGGCACGGCGGGCGCGGTGCTCGCCGCGTTCGCCGCCGCCGCGCTGCTCGTGCTGCCGTTCACCGGGCGCGTCATCGACCGGAGCGGCCCCATGGTGATGGTCGTCGTCGGTGCCGTTTCGGCCGCGCTGGGCGCGCTGGGCTTCGGCCTGTCGACCGGTGCTGCTTCCGTGCTGGTGGCATCCGCCGTGATGGGCGCCGGGATCGCCGTGCTGCAGCCCGCGCTCGCGACGATGATCGTGCGGTGCTCGACGCCGGGGTCCCGTTCGCGAGCCTTCGCCACCCAGTTCTTCCTCAACAATCTCGGGCTCGGAGTCGGCGGCCTGCTGGGCGGGATGCTCGTCGACGAGCACGACCCGGCGAGCTTCACCCTGCTGTTCGTCATCGAGGCCTCGATGTTCCTGGTGCTGCTCGCGGTGCTGGTGACGGTGCGGATGAGCCGTCCGGCGGCCGCGACGGCCGAGGAAGTCGCCCAGGCAGCCGATGGAGCGCGGAGCTCCGGCTGGGGCGTACTGCTGCGGGACCGGTCGATGGTGCTGCTGTGTGTCCTGGGGTTCGTGATCTTCTTCGGGTGCTACGGGCAGTTCGAGTCGGGGCTGTCGGCGTACGCGGTGGAGGTCACCCGGATCTCGACGTCCACGCTGGGGATCGCGCTGGCTGCCAACACGGCGATGATCGTGCTGGCGCAGTTCGTCGTGCTGCGGCTGGTGGAGCGGCGGCGGCGCAGCCGGGTCGTGGCTCTGGTGGGACTGATCTGGACGGTCGCATGGTTGGCCGCGGGGGCTTCCGGGCTTGTGCACGGGGCGCAGGCCGTGGCCACCGCGCTGCTGATCGGCACCTATGCGCTGTTCGGGGTCGGCGAGACCATGCTGGCACCCACGGTGGCGCCGCTGGTCGCGGATCTGGCTCCGGCGCGCCTGGTGGGCCAGTACAACTCCGCTTTCGCGCTGGTGAAGCAGTTGGCGCTGGCCGTGGGCCCGGCCGTGGGCGGGGCGCTCGCCGCGGCGGGTGCCTGGTCGGCGTACATCGTGGTGCTGGTGCTGTGCTGCCTGGGCGTCGCCGGGCTGGCCCTGGTGCTGGGACGGCGGCTCACCGACCGCGAGGACCGGCCCGGTTCGGTCATCGTGGCGCGTGGAGAGTCCACCCGGCCGGTCGTCGAGGAGCAGCCTGTCGGGGCTGTCCACTGAGGTTCCGCGGGGCGAGCAGCTACCGGGTCCGGATCCGTCGGGACGGGGGCCCGGCGCGGCGAGAGCCGCCGGGCCCCCGGGTCAGACCTCCGGGCTCCGCCCGTCCGTCCGGGCGCAGGCCCCTGCCGCCGTATGCGCCTACGTGCCGGGCAGGGCGAACTCGCACCACACGGACTTGCCGCCGCCCGGGGTACGGCGGCTCCCCCACGCCGAGGCGATCGCCGCGATGATCGAGATGCCGCGCCCGGTCTCGTCGGCCGGTTCGGCGCGGCAGCGGCGCGGGAGGTGGTCGTCGCCGTCGGTGACCTCGATGATCAGGCGGCGGTCGGTACGGCGAAGCAGCAGCCGCATGGGCGGGGTGCCGTGCTGGAGTGAGTTGGCGACCAGTTCGCTGGCGGCCAGCACGCCCAGGTCGCGGAGTTCGGTGGGGAAGCGCCAGGATGCCAGGACGCCGGAGGCGAAGGCGCGGGCGCGAGGGGCCGCTTCGGTGCCGCCGAGCAGGTCGAGCGCCGCGTTGTGGAACAGTTCGGCGTCGGGGCCGGTCCGTGCGGGGTGCTGGAAGACGAGGAGAGCCACGTCGTCGTCGTGGTCCTCGGTGATGCCCAGGGCGCGCAGCAGCCGGTCGCAGACGATGTCGGGCGAGCCGGTGGCGCCTGCGAAGGCGTGTTCGAGCGCCGCCACGCCCTCGTCGATGTCGGCGTCCCGGCGTTCGATCAGGCCGTCGGTGTAGAGGACGGCGGTGGCGCCCTCCGGCAGCGGCAGACTGCCCGAGGTGTGCAACCAGCCGCCGGTGCCCAGCGGCGGGCCGGTGTGCTCGGTGGCCCGCAGGACGGTGCCGTCCGCGTCCCGCACCAGGATGGGCACGTGTCCGGCGGAGGCGTAGCTGAGGCAGCCCTCGTTGGGGTCGTGGACGGCGTAGACGCAGGTGGCGATCTGGGAGGCGTCGATCTCGGCGGCGAGCCCGTCGAGGAGTTGCAGAATCTCGTGCGGCGGCAGGTCGAGCCGCGCGTAGGCGCGGACCGCCGTGCGGAGCTGTCCCATGACGGCGGCGGCGCGTACTCCCCGGCCCATGACGTCGCCGATGACGAGCGCGGTGCGGCCGGCGCCGAGGGTGATGACGTCGTACCAGTCGCCCCCGACGGCGGCGTCGGTTCCGCCTGGCTGGTAGGTGGCGGCGACCCGCAGGTCGTCGGGCTGCTCCAACTCCTGGGGCAGCAGGCTGCGCTGGAGGGTGACGGCGGCCTCGCGCTGGCGGCGTTCGCTGGCGCGCAGCCGCTCCGCGGCCTCCACCTGGTCGGTGACGTCCGCGGCGAAGATGAGCACTCCGCTGTCGACCGAGGTGCTGATCGGGGTGCAGGTGAAGGTGTAGTAGCCGGGGCGCCGTCTGCCGCCGGGCACGCCTTGCTGCGGTGGGACGCGGCGGGATTTGACCGTACGTGGTCGACCGCTGCGCCGGACCTGGTCCATCAGCGGGAGCAGGCCGAGTTCCACCAGTTCGGGCAGGGCCTCGCGGGCCGCCGCACCGGTGGGGCGGGGTCCGAAGACACGGCTGTAGGCGTCGTTGACGAACGCGATGCGATGTTCGGGGCCGTGCACGACGGCGGCCAGCGCCGGGACCTCTCCGAGCAGGGCGCGGACCGGGAGCGCGTCGATGGCCCGTCTGCGCTGCCACCCTGCCTCGTCGGACTCCGTCCCGGGGCCTGCTTCGAGGTCCGCCACGGCTGGGCCGATGCCTGCTCCGGCGCCGGTTGGGGAAGCGGCTCCCCGCGTCGGGCGGGCTTCCCGCGTCGACGCGGCGTCCGGTCCCGGACCGGACGCGGGGCTCGACGCGGAGTCCGGTGCGGAGTCCGGTGCGGTCTCCCCGCCGGGGGCGGCGGGAGAGCCCCCGTCGGCCTCGGCGGGCGGGCGGCTGCGGGCCGCGGGGACGGTGGGGTTGTCGGAGTCGTCGTCGTGCGGGTGGGGTGCCCGGCCGGGCACCGGCCGGGCGGGCGTCGCCCGGCGGTCGGAGGTGGCGGGCGGGGCGGCGGGAGCGGCGGGCGGACCGGCGGGCGGTTCCCCGCCGGCCGCTTCCGTCTCCCCGCCCGCGGCGCCGCTGCCGTCGCTGCCGCGGCGGGTTGTCCCGTCGCCCTCGTCCGTGCCGCTTCCGGAGATCCCGGCCGACCGCGCTCGCGCCTTTATCGCGGCCTGTGCGGCTGCGGTGCGCCGCTGTGTGCCGGGCAGTCGGGCGCTCCAGCGCGTGAAGTTCACGTCGTCCGATTCCTTGTGTGGTTCGCGGTGTTCGCTCGGTCGCTCCGGACCGCTTCGGGGTCACGCTTCGCAGGCACGGGCCCACCCATGGTCACATGTCCAGTGTGGCCCACCGTGCCGGTGGAACCCTCAGTTCTCGTCGGGGCGCCGTACGGTGCCCGCCGCGGATTCGAACTCGGCACGGGGGTGCTCCAGCGAGCCGAGGGAGACGATCTCCCTCTTGAACAGGCCGGAGAGTACCCATTCCGCCAGCACCCGTGCCTTCCGGTTGAAGGTCGGCACCCGGCTGAGGTGGTAGGCGCGGTGCATGAACCAGGCAGGGTAGCCCTTGAGTTTCCGTCCGTACACGTGGGCGACGCCCTTGTGCAGCCCGAGGGAGGCGACGGATCCGGCGTAGGAGTGCCGGTAGGGGGTGGGTTCCCGTCCCTCGCTCACCGCGGCGAGGTTGTCGGCGAGGCAGCGCGCCTGCCGTACGGCGTGCTGCGCGTTGGGGGCGCACAGCGGAGGTTCCGCGCCGTCCGTCGGCTCCGTGTCGGCGGTGAGGTCGGGGACGGCCGCCGCGTCGCCGGCCGACCAGGCGTGCTCGGTTCCCTCGACGCGCAGGGTGGCCGCGCACTTGAGCTTGCCGCGCGCGGTGACCGGCAGTCCGGTGCGGGCCAGCAGAGGGTGGGGTTTGACACCGGCCGTCCACACCAGGGTGCGGGCGGGGTGGCGGGACCCGTCGCTGAGGACGGCGACCCTGTCCTCGCACGAGTCCAGACGAGTCTCCAGGCGCACGTCGATGTTGCGGGCACGCAGCTCGCGCAGCGCGTACCCGCCCATCTCGGCTCCGACCTCGGGCAGGATCCGGTCGCTGGCCTCCACCAGCAGGAAGCGCAGGTCGTCGGCGGAGATGTTGTGGTAGTAGCGGCAGGCGTAGCGGGCCATGTCCTCCAGTTCGGCCAGTGCTTCGACGCCCGCGTAGCCGCCGCCGACGAAGACGAAGGTGAGGGCGGCGTCCCGGAGGGCGGGGTCCCGGGTGGAGGAGGCGATGTCGAGCTGTTCGAGCACGTGGTTGCGGAGCCCGATGGCCTCCTCGACGGTCTTGAACCCGATGCCGTGCTCGGCCAGCCCCGGCACCGGGAGCGTCCGTGAGACGGATCCGGGTGCCAGCACGAGCTCGGTGTAGGGCAGTTCGAGGGTCCGCCGCTCGGGGTGTTCTCCCGGGGCCGCCGCTCGGGCGGCGTCCGCCTCCGCCGTGGCGAGTGTGCTGATGTGCGCGACGCGGCGTGCGGGGTCGATGGTGCGCGCCTCGCCGACGATGACCTGGCAGTCCGGCAGTACGCGGCGCAGGGGGACGACGACGTGCCGGGGGGAGATCGAACCGGCCGCTGCCTCGGGCAGGAACGGCTGGTACGTCATGTACGGGTCCGGGTCCAGGATCGTGATGACGACCCCGGCGGCGGACTCCAGTGACGAGGCGACCGGCGCGCCCGGGCTGCCCAGGGCGTCCGGCGCGTCCGGCGCGGCAGCCTCGTCCACGCCGGCGGCGCGCTTGAGGCGCTGCTTGAGTCTGCGCTGGAGGCGCAGAGCTGTGTACATGCCGACGTAGCCGCCGCCGACGACGAGGATGCGCGCGGGTTCCGCAGGTTCCTTCGTGGCCTTCGTCACCTGACCATGACGCACCCTCGGCCCCTCGTTTGTCCACAGGACACGTCAATCATGTGACCAGGGTGCGCCGGGCGTCCGTGGTACCGCTGATGTCGTAGTGAGGGCGGTCCGCGCAGGTCACGGCAGATATGAGGAGGGCGAGCAGGGGGTCGGGCCGCGGTACGACCGATACCGGGGTTCGGCTGTCGGAGGGCCGTGCCCGGACGCCCTCTTCTCTCTCGGGGTGGGCTCAACTATGTTCGTACCTCAATGGGTGCGGCCTCTGGACCAGTGCGCCGTATCCCGGCCCCGCGGACGCGGGGGTCTCCGGGGGGAGACATGGATTTACCGGGGGAACAACGATGCGCATTCAGGGTATTCACGGCTCTCGCGCGGGGGCGGCGCCGACCGCTGTCCCGACCGTCGCGGAGAGCCAGGCCACCGCACACGCCACCGCGACCGCGACCGCCAGGCGGACCGCTCCGCTGCGGGTGGACGCACAGCGGAATCTGGAGCATGTACTGCGCGCGGCGCGCGAGGTCTTCGGCGAGCTGGGCTACGGCGCGCCGATGGAGGACGTCGCACGCCGGGCACGGGTGGGGGTCGGGACGGTCTACCGCCGCTTCCCGAGCAAGGACGTGCTGGTCAGGCGGATTGCCGAGGAAGAGACAGCACGGTTGACCGAACAGGCGCGGGCCGCGCTGGGCCAGGAGGAGGAACCCTGGTCGGCGCTCTCCCGCTTCCTGCGCACTTCGGTCGCCTCCGGTGCCGGACGGCTGCTGCCGCCCCGGATACTCCGGGCCGAGGGCCGGCTCGAGAGCGCGCTGCGGGTGCCTCCGCAGCGCACGTCGGCGCCGGGCGAGTCCGCCGAGGCACCGGCCCGGGCCGAGGGCGGTCAGCCGGAGCTGCGGCTGGTGGAGCATGCTCCGGCCGCCGCGGCGTCCGCCGAGGGCGGACCTGGCGCGGCGTACGACGGGCTGGAGGACGATCCCGGGGCGATCGAGTTGTTGCAGGTCGTCGGGCAGTTGGTCGAGCGGGCGCGGGCGGCGGGCGAGCTGCGGCCGGACGTGACCGTCGGCGATGTGCTGCTGGTGATAGCGACCGCCGCGCCGTCGCTGCCCGACGCGGCGCAGCAGGCCGCTGCCTCGACCCGGCTGCTGGACATCCTGCTGGAGGGGCTGCGCTCCCGCGGCGGGCGCTGATCGGGCGCTGAGCAACCTGTCGTCCGGCGGCACCGCTCCCGTCGGTCGTCCCCTCGGGTCGCTCCCGCCGGATCGCTCCCGCCGGTCGCCGTCTGCCGCCCGGCGCTCCGCCCGGCTTCGTGGCCTGCCGCGGACGCCGGGCAGCGGGCGCCCGGCGCGCTGCCCGGGACTGCCACGCGAGCCGTGGACGCCTGACGCCCCGCCTCGGCGCTTGACGCCCCGCCTCGGCATGCGCAGAACCGTACGGAACAACCCGAACGAGTGGTTGGTCTGCTTGTCGGGTTCCGTCCCGCCGGGGCTGTGCCACTCTGACGCGATGGTCAGCACGCAGGGCGAGTACGGAAGTCGCGGCTATGGGTGGTGACAGGGAGCAGAAGCGCGGAGAGTCCGGCCCGGACTCCGCGCGGGGGCGGCCCGGCAAGGCCGCCGGACGCCAGGTGCCCGAGCAGCGGCGGCGGCCCGGCCGCTCGGAGGACCACGGGAGCCGCTGTGAGGCCGGCCGCCCTCCCCGCGGTACCGAGCGCGGGGTCCGCAGCGGGCGCGGCGGCCGCGGCGTCTCCGACGTGGAGTTGCTCGCCCGGATGCGGGAGGGCGACGACAGGGCGTACGAGGAGCTGTACCGGCGGCACGCCGAGTCGGTGCGCCGCTACGCCCGGACCTGCTGCCGGGACGCGGACACCGCGGAGGACCTCACGGGCGAGGTCTTCGCACGCACACTGCAGGCCGTGCGCGGCGGCAAGGGGCCCGAGGTGTCGGTCCGCGCCTATCTCCTCGCCTCCGTGCGGCGGGTGGCGGCGGACTGGGCACGGACCCGGCGCCGCGAGCGGCTGGTGGACGACTTCGCGGCATTCGCGCAGGCGGCAGCCGGCTCAGCGGGCGGCGAGGGTGAGACGCTGGCGCCCGGTGCCGAGGTGCGCGCGATGCGGGAGGCGGAGCAGAAGCTGATCGTCCGGGCGTTCCGGAGCCTGTCCGAGTACGACCGGATGCTGCTGTGGCACACCGCCGTCGAGGGCGTGCCGCCGCAGGAGGTGGCACCGCTGCTGGGCAAGTCCCGTGGGGCCACGGCGACGGCGGCCCACCGGGCGCGGGAGCACCTCAAGCAGGCGTATCTGCAGGCCCATGTGAGTCAGGCGCTGACGAGCGAGGGCGGTGAGTGCGCCCGGTACGCGGACCGGCTGGGCGCCTATGCGCGCGGTGGGCTGCGGATGCGGGCCGAGCGCGGACTGGCCCGGCACTTGGAGGAGTGCCCGGCGTGCCGTCAGGCGGCGTCGGAGGTCCGGGACCTGAACGAGCACATCAGGCTGCTGGTGCCGGTGGCCCTGGTGGGCTGGTTCGGAACGACCGGCGGCGCCCAGGCGTTCGGCGCGCTGCTCGGCACCGGTACCACGGCGGGCGGCGCAGCGGTCGGCGGAGCGGCGGCGGGCAGCGGCGCGGCAGCGACCAGCGGCGCGGCGGCAGGCAGCGGCGGTGCGAGCGGCACCGGCGGCGCGGCTTCCGAAGGGCTCGGCGCCCCGGCGAAGGCCGGTATCGGACTGGGAGTGGTGGCGGCGGCCGGTGCGGTGCTCGCGTACGCGCTGAGCGGCGGCGCCGACGAACCCGCGGGGAAGCCGGAGGCTCGGCGCCCCGCACCGACCGCCGCACCCGGCACGCCCGACGAGCCGCCGCGGCAGCCGGATCCGGCTCCGCAGCCCGGCCAGCCGGGACCCGCACCTGCCGCGCCCGATCCGGCGCCGCCCCCGAAGGAGGCGAAGGAGCCGCCCGCCGCGACGAGCCCGGCGCCGGCTGCGGCGGCCGAGCCCGGCGGGCAGCCGGAGCCGCCGCGCCGGACACCGCCCCCGGATCCCGGCCCGGCGCCGCCGCGCCCCGCCCCGCCCCGCCCGGCGCCACCGTCGGCGCCGCCCGGGCGCCACGTCGTCGAGATCACCCCGGACACCGTGACGCTCAGCTCCGGAACCGGGGACCGTACGGTGCGGCTGGTGGTGAAACGTCACCCCGCGACGGTGGGTGGCGCGGCTTCCGTCGAGCTGTCGGCGCCGAACTGGCCGCACAGCTCCTCCAACCGCTCGACGGCCCGGACACCGGTCAGCGGCGGGCGGCGGGCGGCTGTACCGCCGACCGGGGAGTAGCCGCGGACCGCGCGGTCGAGACGGAGTTCGGGAACACTCGCGGGCAGTTCCCCGCGCCGTCGGCGGGCCGCGTCGGCGAACTCGACCGCCGCCGCGTGCCGGCCCGCGAGGTGCAGGATGTAGCCGGCCGTCAGCAGGGCTTGGCCCACCAGATGTTCCGGGATGCCGACCTCCAGGCCGAGCCGCAGCGCAGTGGTGATCTTGCGAACGGCCATCCCCGGCGGTTCGACGCCCTCCGAGGCGGTGATCCGGGCATCCAGGATCCGCAGCATGACGTCGAACATCTCGGGCGGCGAACCGACCGTGGCGTGCTCCTCGGCCTGCCCGTGGAGCGCCCGGGCCGAGACGAGATCCCCGCCCTCGGCGGCGGCGACCGCGCGGAGGAAGACACCGAGCGTCAGCGCATCCCGGATGCCCAGGCGTTCGGCCTCCGCGACGGCGCGCTGTGCGAGCCGGTCGGCCTGCCCCGTGTCACCGCGCCGGAACCACACGTCGGCGATGCGGGCGAGCAGCAGCGGCACCTCGGTGAGGGCGCCGAGCTGCTCCGCGTATCGCAGGGCGTTCTCGAAGTCCGTCCTGGCGTCGTCGTAGCGCCCCTCCTGGAGGGCGGTCTCCGCGCGCAGTCCGCACAACTGACTCAGCAGCCAGCGGTCGCCGGTGCTCTCGGCGAGGGCTCCGATCTCGGGCAGGTCGTCGTGGGTGAGGGACAGCCCGCCGGGGCGGTCGATCCGCACGTGGGCGCGGAAGAGCAGTGCCACGGCCAGCCCCCACGGCTCGCTGTGGCGGCGGCAGTTGGCGACCGCGAGGTCCATCAGCGGGGCCACGGCCTTGTTGCCGTCGACGAGGTAGCCGGTGAAGGGCCAGAACATGCCGGGGAAGCGGGCGGCCGCAGGGCCCGGCTTTCTGAAGGTGGCGAGCAGTTCCTCGGCGACGGCGCGGTGGTGGGGGTCGGAGAGCAGCGTCTGGGTGTGGTGCTCGGACAGCAGGAAGTAGTCCAGCAGTTGCAGCTCCCGGCGGAGCATCTCCTCCTCCGGGCCGCGCTCCTCCGCGGCGGCGGGGAGCAGCGCCAGCACGGATTCGACCCAATGCGCGCCCTCGTCGCGGTAGTTGCGCAGCCACCAGAACCAGCCTGCGGCGCGGGCGAACGCAACGGCGGTCTCCCGGTCCCCGCGGCTGAGCGAGCGGCGCAGTGCGGCACGGATGTTGTCCAGGTCGGCCTCCACCCTGGGCAGCCAGGAGAGCTGTTCGGCGGAGCGGAGGCGGGGTTCGGCCGCCTCGGCGAAGCGGAGGAGCTGGGCCGTGTGCCGCGCCTCGGCCGCGCGGCGTTCGGCGGGATGCTCGGCGGCGCGCTCGCGGGCGTAGTCGTGGATCGTCTCCAGCATGCGGTAGCGCATACCGGTGCCGCACTGTTCGGGTGGCTGGTCGGCGACGAGGAGGGACTTGTCCACCAGGGCGGAGAGCAGGTCGAGTACCTCCTCCGGACAGATCCGCGGAGCAGCGGACCATCCGGTGTCCTCTTCCGGTACACGCGGGGCGGACGCCGGTACGCGCGGGGCGTCCTCGGCCGGCTCGACGCTGCACGCCGGCGGCTCGGCATCGCGCACCGGAGGTCCGGCCCCGTGCGAGGCGGGAGGAGCGCCTCCCGCCCCCGCCGGAGTCCGGCAGTCCGCAGCGGCCCCGGGGCGCCCCTCGGTGGCCCCGGGCGGCCCGTCGCCGGTCGCCGCTGCCGCTTGGGCGGGCCCGGATGCGCCGCCGTCGGCCGGCGGCGCCTCTGCCGCCGCCGCTGGTACGCCGTCCGCGGCCGGCGGCATACGCCCCGCGCAGACGTGTTCTGCGGCAGAGAGGGTGCAGCCGCCCGCGAAGACGGACAGCCGGCGTACGACGGCGCGCTCGCGCTCGTCCAGCAGGTCCCAGGACCAGTCGACCACCGCGCGAAGGGTCTGCTGCCGCGGCAGTACGGTGCGGCTTCCGTTGGTCAGCAGCCGGAAGCGGTCGTCGAGCCGGCCGGCGATCTGACGCGGGGTGAGCGACCGCAGCCGGGCCGCGGCGAGTTCGATCGCCAGCGGCAGCCCGTCGAGGCGTCGGCAGATCTCGGCAACCGCGTCCGGGTCCGCGCTCGGCCGGAAGCCCGGGCGGGCCGCGGCGGCGCGGTCGGCGAACAGCCGGTGGGCGGACGCCGGCGGCAGCGGCTCGACCGGACGTACCGTCTCGCCCTGCACGTCCAGGCGTTCGCGGCTGGTGCTCAGCACCGTCAGACCAGGGCAGTGGGCCAGCAGCGTCTCGGCGAGACCGGCGGCGGCGTGGACGACGTGCTCGCAGTTGTCGAGTACGACCAGCAGACGGCGCTGCTCCAGATGCTCGACCAGCAGGGCTGTCGGATCCTTCTCACCGGCCGGCGGTCGGGCGCTCTCGGTCGCTGCGCTGGACAGCGAGGTCACCCGGCGGCCGAGGGCGCTGAGTACGGCGCCGGGGACCGACGCGGGGTGGTCGAGCGAGGCGAGCTCCACCAGCCAGGCACCGTCGGGATATGTCGCCGGATCAGCGGCGGCCGCGGTCGCGGCGACCTGTTCGGCCAGCCGCGTCTTGCCCGCACCGCCCGGTCCGATCAGGGTGACGAGCCGGGCCGCGTCGAGGTCGGAGCGGATCGCGGCGATGTCGGCCCCGCGTCCCACGAAACTGGTCAGCCGGGACCGGAGATTGCCGGGCGGAGCCGTACCGGGAGCCGGAACCGAGCCGGGGGCCGGGGCCCGGCCGCGGGCCGCGGCCGGGCCGGTCCGTGGGCCGGTCCGTGGGCCGGTCCGCGGGCCGGCGGCCGGCTGCCGGGCGGAGTCCGGCCCCCTGCCGTCCCGCGCTGCCGCGACACCGTACGGAGCGTTCGGAGCCTCCGGAGGGGCAGCCCCCGAAGCCGGCCCCGGGCCCGTCCCCCGGGCACCCGGGGGACGCCGGATGCCCGGCCCGGGCGGCTCCTCGTCGGTACCGGCGGAGAGCAGTTCGAGGTGCAGCGCGCGCAGTTCGTGGCCCGGGTCGGCACCGAGGCGGGCGGCCATGTCCCGGCGTACGGACTCGTAGGCGGCCAGCGCCTCCGCCGGGCGGCCGCTCTCGTGCAGCGCCCGCAGGTAGAGCGTCTGCAACGGCTCGTCGAGCGGGCGTTCGGGGGCGAGTTCGCGCAGCTCGGGAAGGACCCGCTCGGCGCGGCCCAGGGCGAGGTCGGCCGTGAGGCGGCGCAGCAGCGCGGTGTGCCGCAGCGCCTCGGCGCGGGCTGCGGCGGAGGCCCCGTCCGGCAGGTCGGCCACGGCGGGGCCCCGCCACAGCGCGAGCCCCTCGCGGAGCACGGCGGCGGCCCGCTCGGGCTCGCCCGCCGCCAGGGCGCGCTCTCCTTCGGCGGCCAGCGCTTCGAAGCGCACCAGGTCGACGTCGTCCCGCTCCGGGTCGATCCGGAGCCGGTAGCCGCCCGGCAGCGACTCGACGGCGTCCTTGCCGAGGGACCGGCGCAGCCTGCTGACCAGTGCCTGCAGCGCGGCCGGAGCGTTCTCCGGCCGCGCTTCGGGCGACACGTCCGCCCACACCTCGTCGATCAGCGTGTCCTGGGAGGCGGGGGCGCGGTTGCCGGCGCGCAGTGCGAGAGCGGCGAGCAGCGCACGCAGTCGCTGCCCGCCCAGCGGAAGAGGCCGTCCGGCCTCGTCTCGCGCTTCGCTCGCCCCCAGGATCAGATACCGCACGGGCCCATTGTCCCTGTCGGGGCCGAACCGCCGGATGCATTTTCCGTGCGGAGCCCTGTTCCTTCGGCAGGACCGTCCGGGGCGGGTGTGCGGAGCGCCGAAGCGGACCGTGCGCCGATCGGAGCCGCTGCGGTCGGGGCCGCTGCGGTCGGGGCCGGTCGCTCACGGCAGTTGCCGGGCGGCCCCGCGGTCGCCGGGCGGCGCGTGGTCCCGCGGTGGGCGGGAGGCGGCACCCACCGGGTGGACGGGGGGCGAGCGCCGGTGGCCGGGAGGGGCGTCATGCTCCGGTGGGCGGGAGGATCCGTTCGTAGCGGCCGTCCGGGTGGACGCCCGCGGCGGCGGCGCGGTGGCGGGGCGCGGCCGAGCCCGTCCAGCAGGTGCCGCGCCGGGCCAGCAGCCGGCCCAGCCACAGCTCCATGGAGACCAGGTCGGCGACGCCTTCCACGGGCAACTGCTCGCCCCGCGCCACCCGCTGCACGGCCTGGCGTACGACCCGGGCCTCCACCAGTCCGGCCTCGGCCAGCAGCGGTGCCCGGAAGAGCTCCAGCAGGTGCTCGGCGGCCAGGCGTACCCCCGCGCGCAGGGCGGCGTGGTGCGTGCCGTGGGTGGGGGCGCCCCAGCCGGGCGGGAGTTCGTGCACGCCCGCGCCCGCGAGTGCGGCCCGCAGTATCGAACCGCGTGCCTCCGGGCGCACCCGGAGCGCTTCGGGAAGTTCCCGGGCCGCACGGACGACTTGGTTGTCGAAGAAGGGGGCGTGCAGTCGCTGGCCACGGATCTCCACCGCCTGTTCGAGGACCCGGTGGTCGGCGGCGGCGCGGGTGAGCGCGGCCCGGGCCCGCCGTTCGCCGGGGCGTTCGACGGAGGGGCGGGCCTGCGCCGCGCCCTCCAGCCGCAGTGACACCTCCGCCAGGGCCTCGCCGGTGAGCCAGCGCGCGGCCGGCCCGGGGCGGCACCAGGTGAGTGCGGCGACGGAGGCGTCCACGGCGCTCTCGCCGCCCTCGGGGTACGGCGCGAAGGCGGCGGCGGTGAAGGCGCTGTCGCGCAGCAGCGCCGCCGCCTCCGTCACCCCGTCGCGGTAGGAGGTGCGGGCCAGCCTGCGCGCCGCGCGGTAGATGGTGACGGGTACCAGCAGGGAGCGGCCCGCGGCCTGCCCGCCGCTCTGTCCCTCGGCGCGGGCCAGCGCGGCGACGGGCCGCACCAGATGGCGGCGGCGCCGGTCCAGCAGCAGGTCCGCCAGCCGCGCCGGGTGCGCGTCGACGACCTGGCGGGCGCCGGAGCCGAGGAAGTGGTCCGAGCTGCCGGCGGAGAGCCGGCCGCGGTGGCGTTCCGCGGTCACCAGCGAGGGGCCCGGCTCGTCGGTGAGGGGGCCGCCGGTCAAGTCCGCGTAGGGCAGCGCATCCTGGCCGCCGGTCACCACGACGTGCCGCAGCCGGGGGTTCTCCGCGATGCTGTGCGCCCGCTCCAGCTCGGCGAGGTGGCTGTCGGCGCCTGCGGAGTCGGTCGGGCCGGCGGTGCGGTCCGCCAGGGTGAGGTCGTTGAAGGTGACGGCCAGCAGCCGCTCTCCCGCTTCGGCCGCACCCGAGCCGAGGACGGTCCCGGGTGTGCCGGGCAGTCCGGCGGCGAGCAGGGCCAGGGTTCCGGAGGCGGGTCCTCCGGAGAGGTCGGCGCCGACTCCGGGGGCCGGGCCGCCGCGTGCCCGCTGCCGGTCGGCGGGGCCCATGCCGGGCACCGGGCCCGGATCGCGTGCGTCGGGGTCGTGTCCGGCGGCGTGGCGGGGTGCGGTGAGCCGGGCGCGTACGGCCTCCACGAGCGCGTCCCGCACGCCCGCGACCGCGGTCTCCGGGTCGACGGGCGGGGCGCCGACGACCAGCGAGCCGGAGGTCTCGTAGCCGGCGATCTCGCGACTGCCGCCGTCCCGGACGATCAGCGCGTGCCCCGGCGGGACTCTGCGTACGCCGCGGAAGGGCGTGCCGTCGCCGAGCGCCTCGGGCGCTTCCGGGCAGGCCAGTTGGACGGCCAGGTGGCCGAAGTCCAGTTCGGCTTCGATCAGGTCGGCGAGCGGGAGGGCGGCTGTCGCGTAGGCGGTCCCGCCGGCCCAGGGCGCGTGGAAGACGGGCCGGGCGCCTGCGAGGTCGGCGGCCACCGTGACGCGGCGGCCCACGGAGGCGACGGCGGTGTAGCTGCCGGGCCACGCGGTCAGGTGGCGGAAGGCTCCGCCGCGTGCGGCGATCAGTCCGGCCCGCAGTTCGTCGTCGTCGGCGCCGCAGCAGCCCAGTACCGCGAGCCGGTTGCCCGGCTCGGACTCGACGACGCGGATCTCGTCGGGCCGCCAGTCGCCGACGGCCCACAGCGGATCGGGGCCACCCCAGAGCACGTGGGCGCCGATGGGCCGGAGGGTGCCGTCCTGGCCGTCGGGTACGTGCGCGGTGTGCGGGGCCGGCCCGGCGGGACCGTACCCGTCGGGACCGGCGAAACCGTACCCGCCGCGGCCGTTGGCGGTGCGGACGGGGCCGCGGCGGCCGTCGGGGGTTGCCGTGGCGCTGCTCCACCCCACCAACCAACGCATCGCCGCCCTGCTTTCGCGTCGCTCCGCTGTGTGCCCCGGCGCGCGGGCGGCCTCGCCCCGCCGCGCGGGGCGCCCGGTGCGGATGCCCTGCGCCGGAGAAGCCGCTGTCGATGCGGCCGGGGCAGCCGCTGCTGTTGCGGCCATGGTGCCATGAGAGTGGCGCGCGGGCGGCGTGCGAGGGGCGCAGACCTCGGCGCATCCGGTCGCGGCTTCGCGCCGTGCGGCGTCCTCGGGTGCGCTCGGAACCTCCGGGCACCGGGCGGCATATACCTCCGGCGTGCCCGCCCGGCACCGCACACGCGACCGATGTCATTCGGCCAAATATGAACGGCTGCGGCAGTCCGGCGGAACCTTTCCTGACGCTCCGCCGCGCAACCCCGAACGGACGGCGTACCGGGGACACCAGGGGCGAGCCCGGGAGCCCCACGCGATCCGCACAGGACGTGCGCGCAGGGCGCACGGACCCGTCGCACACGCGGGGCACAGAATCGCTGGAGGGGGCACACGATCACCGGTGACTCCGGCCGGCCGCGTACCCGAACGGCGACCGCGGCGCGACCGGCACCCCGCACAGCGGCCGGCTCCGGCCGCCGCCGCCACCCGGCATCCGGCAGGTGCGTCGGGCCGCCGCGCGGCGCCACCGGGCGGCGGCCCGGCGCAGCCCGCGAGAGAGTCCGGCAGGGCGCGGCGCACCGCGCGGCACACCGCAGCGGGCCTCGGACAGCAGGGGCGCTTCGGTGGAAAGCCCATGTCCGGGCAGGTATGCCGGGACTGCCGCACAGGCTCACCGGGGACGTCGTGCGGGGCGACCGCTTCGCTGCTCCGCGCCACCGGTCCGGCCGGCTCCCGGTACCGGGACGCCGCCCGGGCGCCGTCCCGTTGCCGGGCCGGGAAGCGCGTCGCGCGCCTCCCGGCCCGGACCGCCGCCCGCGGGGAATGAGACGGCGGTGTCCCCCAGCCCACTGATCCCTTGTGCAGCGGGCCGACCCACGCGACTCCTATCGAACCCCTCCCCTTCCGTGCCGGGCAGGCGCATGCATGGGCGCACGGCCACACGCCAGGAGCACAGCATCGGGCGTCCCGCAAGACGGCCGTTCCCCGCACGGCGCGCATGATTCCAGCCGCTCCGCGCGGGGCAGTATCGGGATGGCACGTGACCCCTGCACGTACACGCGTACGGACACATATCTCGCCATCCGGCAGGACGCCTCTTAACGGTCGGGATCCGTCGAACTACGCTGTGTTCCCAATGCTTTCCGCGCCGCGCAGTCGCGGGAGGGGCCCCGCGTCTCAGCCGCGGGGCGGTCGTCGGTGTGGTCAGGGGTGCGCATGTCCAGGGAGTCACGCGGGCCGAATGAGAAGCTCGGCACCGTCCTCGCCCTCGCAGGGATCAGCAACGCCGGACTCGCCCGACGGGTCAACGACCTGGGGGCCCAGCGCGGCCTCACTCTTCGGTACGACAAGACGTCGGTGGCCCGCTGGGTGTCGAAGGGGATGGTGCCGCAAGGAGCGGCGCCCCACCTGATCGCCGCTGCCATCGGCAGCAAGCTCGGCCGTCCGGTGCCGCTGCACGAGATCGGCCTCGCGGACGCCGATCCGACGCCCGAGGTCGGGCTGGCCTTCCCCCGCGACGTCGGGGCCGCCGTCAAGTCGGCCACCGACCTCTACCGCCTCGACCTGGCGGGGCGGCGCGGCGGTGGCAGCATCTGGCAGTCCCTGGCGGGCTCGTTCGCCGTGAGCGCCTACGCGACTCCCGCGTCGCGCTGGCTCATAACCCCGGCGGACAGCTCGGTGGCACGCCACCTCGAACTCCTGGAGGGGGCGCCTCCGTCGGCCGACGGCACCGAAGCCGGCCCCGACGCGCCCGCCGAGAGCGGGGTACGGGAGGGGCAGGACGCACTCGAGGGGCAGGAGGGCCGCGAGGGTGGCGCCGAGGCGGACGAGGTCGGCACCCCGCTGCGGGTCGGCCACACCGACGTCGCCAAGCTGCGCGAGGCCGCGGACGAGGCGCGTCGCTGGGACTCGAAGTACGGAGGCGGGGACTGGCGTTCGTCGATGGTCCCGGAGTGTCTGCGGGTGGACGCCGCTCCGCTGCTGCTGGGCGCCTACACGGACGAGGTGGGCCGCTCGCTCTTCGGCGCGACGGCCGAACTGACCCGGCTCGCCGGATGGATGGCGTTCGACACCGGCCAGCAGGAGGCCGCGCAGCGCTACTACATCCAGGCCCTGCGACTGGCCCGCGCCGCCGCCGACGTTCCGCTGGGCGGCTACGTACTGGCCTCCATGTCGCTCCAGGCGACCTACCGGGGCTTCGCCGACGAGGGCGTCGACCTCGCGCAGGCCGCGCTGGAGCGCAACCGGGGGCTGGCGACGGCCCGGACGATGAGCTTCTTCCAGCTCGTCGAGGCGCGCGCGCACGCGAAGGCGAACGAGGCGCAGGCGTGCGCCGGAGCACTGGCCGCGGCCGAGAGCTGGCTGGAACGCTCCCGGGAGGGCGACCCCGACCCCTGCTGGCTCGACTTCTACTCCTACGACCGGCTCGCGGCCGACGCCGCCGAGTGCTACCGCGATCTGAAGGCGCCGCGCCAGGTGCGCCGCTTCACGGAGAAGGCGCTCTCCCAGCCGAAGGAGGAGTTCGTCCGCTCGCACGGACTGCGGCTGGTGGTCTCCGCCGTCGCCGAGCTGGAATCGGGCAATCTCGACGCGGCCTGCGCCGCCGGGGTCCGCGCCGTGGAGGTCGCGGGACGCATCTCCTCCGCGCGCACCACGGAGTACGTACGCGATCTGCTGCACCGGCTGGAGCCCTACGGGGACGAGCCCCGGGTCGCCGAGCTGCGCGAGCGGGCCCGGCCCCTGCTGGTGGCCCCGGCGTGAGCGGGCTCCGTACGATGCACGGCATGTGAGGCGGGGAGGCACCTGAGGCGGGGAAGCGGAGGCAGTTCATGATGGGGGGCGTGTCCTCGACGTCCGGAAGACTCGACTGCGACGTGCTGGTGATCGGCGCGGGCATCGTCGGCCTGTCCACCGCCTACGCGCTCACCCGCCGCTCGCCCGGCACCCGGGTCGTCGTCCTGGAGAAGGAGCCCGGTCCGGCCCGGCACCAGACCGGGCGGAACAGCGGTGTGATCCACAGCGGGATCTACTACCCGCCCGGCTCCCTCAAGGCGCGGTTCGCGCTCCAGGGCGCGGCGGAGATGGTGAAATTCTGCACGGAACACGACATTCCGCACCAGGTGACCGGCAAACTGATCGTCGCCACCGAGCAGCAGGAACTGCCCCGGCTGCACGCCCTCATCCAGCGCGGCAGACAGCACGGCATCCCGGTCCGGGAACTGGGCCCGGCCCAGATCGCGGAGCACGAGCCGCACGTCAGGGGCCTGGCGGCGATCCACGTCGGGACGACCGGCGTGGCCGACTTCGTCGCCGTCGCGGACCGGCTCGCCCGCTCGGCGCGGGACGCCGGCGCCGAGATCCGGTACGGCGCCGCCGGCGAGGTCGAGGTGATCGACCGCCGGCCGGGCCGCGGGGTCGCCGTCCGCACGGCGGACGGTGCCGTGGTGCGGGCGCGCGCCCTGGTCAACTGCGCCGGGTTGCACTGCGACGCCGTCGCCCGCCGCGCCGGGGACCACCCGCGGGCCCGCATTCTCCCCTTCCGCGGCGAATACGCGGAGCTCGCCCCCGAGCGGGAACACCTGGTCCGCGGGCTCGTCTACCCGGTACCCGACCCGGCCTTCCCCTTCCTGGGGGTGCACCTGACCCGCGGCGTGCACGGCGGCGTGCACCTGGGCCCGAACGCCGTGCCGGCCCTGGCCCGCGAGGGATACGCGTGGCGCGCCGTACGCCCCACCGAACTGGCCGGGCTCCTGACGCACCCCGGCACCTGGCAGATGGCACGCCGCCACTGGCGCTACGGAGCGGGGGAAGTGCACCGCTCGCTCTCCCGCCCGGCCTTCACCGCCGCCGTACGGCGCCTGCTGCCCGAGGTCGAGGCCGCCGACCTGCGACCGGCGCCGGCCGGGGTACGCGCCCAGGCCGTGCTGCGGGACGGCACGCTCGTCGACGACTTCCTCTTCGCGGAAGGCCCGCACACCGTCCACGTCCTCAACGCGCCCTCCCCGGCGGCGACCGCCTCGCTGCCCATCGGACGGGAGATCGCCCGGCGCGTGGCCGGGGCGCTGGCCGAGCGCTGAGGGACGCTTCGCCGCCGGCCTCCCCCGCCCCGTAAAATCGAGACCATCGTGTCCGAACGCAACAACTTCCCCCAGCGCGACGAACCCGCCCACGACGCCCCCGCGCCCGCGCCGCCGCCCGTGCCGAGGCCGCTGACCGGTGGCTCCGTACCCGATGGCTGCGTGCCCGAGGATTCCGTCTCCGGCGACTTCGGGTCCGGCGGCTCGGTGCCGGACGCCGGGTCCGCACGCGGCTCCGACGGCGCGCCCGGTCCCGACGGCGCGCGGCAGGGCCCCGACGGCCGGCCCGGCCCCGACCACGAGCAGAGGCAGGACGGCGAGCCCGGCCCCGGCACCGAGCAGGGCCCCCACCACGGCCACGGCGGAACCGGCCGTGGCGGCGAGCAGACTCCGCGGCCGATGGCCCGGATGTTCCCGCCCGGAGCGGGACCCTCGCCCGACCCCGCCGGGTCGCACCACGAGCGCCGCATCCGCAGCTTCCAGCCCCGCCGCAGCCGGGTGACCAAGGGCCAGCGCCTGGCGCTGGAGCGGCTGTGGCCACGCTGGGGCTTCGACGTGGACGGGCTGCGCGAACTCGACCTCGGCACGCTCTTCGGCGACCCCGACCTGCCCGTCGTACTGGAGATCGGCTTCGGGATGGGCGAGGCCACGGCCCGGATGGCGGCCGCCGACCCGGCCACCGGCGTCCTCGCCGTGGACGTCCACACCCCCGGCCAGGGCAACCTGCTGCGCCTCGCCGACGAGCAGGGCCTCACGAACGTACGGGTGGGCAACGGGGACGCCATCATCCTGCTCCGGGAAATGCTGCCGCCCGACTCGCTCTCCGGGCTGCGGCTCTACTTCCCGGACCCGTGGCCCAAGGCCCGCCACCACAAGCGGCGCCTGCTCCAGCCCGAGTTCCTCGACCTGGCAGCCCGCCCGCTGCGGCCGGGTGCGCTCGTGCACTGCGCGACCGACTGGGAGAACTACGCCGAACAGATGCTCGACGTGCTCAGCGCCCACCCCGCGTACGAGAACACCCAGCCCGACGGAGGGTTCGCGCCCCGCCCCGGGAACCGGCCGCTGACCCGCTTCGAAGGGCAGGGCCTGAACAAGGGCCACAAGGTGCGGGACCTGCTCTTCCGACGCCGCTGAGCCCCCTCCGGAACCGCTCGGTCCGTCGGCGGCGGTGGCCGACCGACGACTGTCGCCCGGCAGCGGTTGCGGCGGTGCCGCAGCGCGTGTCACCCACACTGGTTACTGTCGATGGGTGCATGACGAGGCAACCGGCGCTCCCAGCGCCCCGTCGAACCCGATGACGCCCCGGCCGCCCGGCGGCCCGCCGGCACCCGTTCCGCCCGCCCGCCCGGCTGCGCCGCAGAGCTCCCCGAGCCCCAACGGGCCCGAGGGCGGCTCCGGATCCGGGGGCTCGGCCGAGGAGCGCACACCGGAGCCGGAAGGCGGCGCTTCGGGGCCGCAGGACGTCGCGGATTCGCCGACCCGGGCCCTGCGCCCATCCCTGCCTCCGGCACCCCCTCCGGCCGCGCACCCCACGGGCCCGGCCGCCGAGCCGCCGCCCACCGGGCCCGTGCCCTTCGCCGAAGCACCCGTCGCCGGAGCCCCGGCAGCTCCGGCGCCCCCCGGCGAGGCTCCGGCGACGCCGTACAGACCGGAGCCGCAGGACGCGCCCGGAGAAGCGGCCCTCCCTCCCGCCTATGCCTCCGTCCAACCGCCGCACGGCCCGACGCCTCCGACCACGCCCGCCGCCGCCCCGCAGCCACCCGGTCCCGGGCCCGTGGTCGGCGGCCCGAACCCGGTCGGAGGCGTCCCGCAGGCCGGGCCGCACTATCCGGAGGTGGCCGCGCCGCAGAACCGGCCCCCGCACGGCACCCGCCCTCCCGGGCCGGCCGCCTCAGCCGGACCCGCCGCACCGTCCCCGACCGCCACGTCCGGCTGGGGAGCCCCGCCGTACGAGACCGGATACGGTGGGACGCCGAACAACGGGACGCCGCACAGCGGAACACCGCACAGCGGAACGCACCACGCCATGCCGACCCATCCGGTGCCGTCCTGGTGGCAGCGGAACCAGCGCACGCTGCGCGCCACCGCGGTGATCGTGCTCCTCGCCCTGTGCGGACTGATGATCCTGGCACTGGTACGCGAGCAGACCGGCACCCGAGGGCTGCTGGTCGGATTCGGGCTCGCGCTCTTCCCGGTACCACTGCTGCTGGCCGCGTTCCGCTGGCTGACCGCGCCACAGCCCGTCCCCTGGCGCACCCACCTGTTCGCCTTCGCCTGGGGCGCCTGCGCGGCGACGCTCGTGGCGATCCTCGCCAACGGCTTCGCCACCGACTGGCTCGCCTCGTCCGTGGTCGTCGACTCACCCGACCAGGCGGACACCCTCGGCGCCACCGTCATCGCACCCGTGGTCGAGGAGACGACCAAAGCGGGAGCCCTCCTGCTGATCTTCCTCTTCCGCCGCCGCCACCTCGACAGCGTCATCTCGGGCATCGCCGCCGCCGGCATCACCGCCGCCGGATTCGCCTTCACGGAGAACATCCTCTACCTCGGCACCGCCTACGGTAAGGACACGGTGCTGGACCCGGACGGCTTCGCGGGGTCGGTGACTGCCGGCACGTTCGTCATCCGCATCGTCTTCGCGCCCTTCGCCCATCCGCTCTTCACCTCGATGACGGGCATAGCCCTCGGCATGGTCGCCGCGCTCCCCCAGCGCCGACGCGTACTGCGCTGGACGCTGCCCCTGCTGGGCTGGTTCACCGGGGTGCTGCTGCACGCCATCTGGAACGGCTCGGCATCCTTCGCCAACTACACGTTCCTCGCCGTGTACGGCCTCTTCATGATCCCCGTCTTCGGAGCGCTGACCTGGCTGGCGATCTGGTCCCGCCTGCACGACCTGCGCCTGGTACGGGACACCCTGCCCGCCTACGCGGCCGCCGGATGGTTCAGCGAGCCGGAGCCCTGGTCGCTCTCCTCGATGCGCGCCCGCTCGATGGCCCGCGCCATGGCACGCCGCAGCCACGGTCCCGAGGCGGCCCGCACCGTCGCCGCCTACCAACAGGACGCCGGCGCCCTCGCGATCCTCCGCGCCCGCGCCGACAACGGCGCCACCGCCCCGGACTTCGCATCCCGCGAGCACGCCCTCCTCCAACGCCTCTGGACCAACCGCCCCCTGGCCGGCCCACCCACCACCAGCGCGGCCCTCGCCCTCAGCCGCCCCCCGACCCCCCGCTGGGCGGGGTACCCGATGCGCTGAACGGCAGGACACGATCGACTGTTCGGCCGATATAGCGTCCCGTTGGACCTGCAGGACCACGCGCCCTCGCCGATCCGGGACGAGTCGGAGCGGCGAGTCGGCATCGTCCTCCGTTCAAGACCAGCGACGGTTCGAGAAGGAGGACAATGGAGGAATGGATGCCGCATCTCCCTCCAGCGACGGCGTCTCGGCCAGGATGAGCCGGCAGGCAAGCCAGGACACAGGCGCCGAACGGGCGGTGCGCCGGCTCCTCCATGCAGCCGGCTACCGCTATCGGACCCATTTCCCGGTACCGGGCATGCGCAGGCGCAAGATCGACATCGCGTTCACCCGGGCGAAACTGGCAGTCCTCATCGACGGCTGCTTCTGGCACGGATGCCCGGAGCACGCCACCCGCCCCAAGGCCAACGCTGAATGGTGGCGCCGAAAACTGGCCCGCAATGTCGAGCGGGACCAGGAGACGAACGCACAGCTGAGGGCCGAGGGCTGGACGGTCATGCGCTTCTGGGAACACGAGTCGCCGGAAGCCGTCATGCGTCTGGTGGCCGGAGCGGTCGAACGGGAAAGGGAGTCCAGAAGGAATCCACGGTGACAGGGCGGGGGCCGATGAGCGAGCCGCGATTCATCGACGTGTGCGCGGGGGCGGGCGGGTTGTCTCTCGGGCTGGAAGCCGCCGGCTTCGAACCCGTACTGCTCCTGGACAACAAACCCGCGGCCTGCGGGACGCTGCGCACGAACCGCCCGGCATGGCACGTGCTGGAAACGGATCTGCTGGACTTCTCCCCTTCCCGGCATCCACAGATCTACGACGTCGATCTGCTCGCGGCGGGCCTGCCGCGCGTGAAGTCCAGCGCGACCGTGGCGCGGACCGACACCGGGGCCGAACTGCGCCTGCTGGAGGCGACCCTCTACCTGGCACATGCCGTGCGGCCCCGCGCTCTACTCATCGAGAACGTGCCGGAACTGGTCGACGCGGCGGACTTCGAGCGCATCCGCGACTTCATCCGTCGGGAGCTGGAGCATCTCGGCTACTGCTTCGAATGGTTCGTCCTGAACGCCGCCGACTTCGGAGTGCCGCAGATCCGCAGACAAGGGCTGCTGGTCGCGCTCCTGGAGGAGTACTTCGGGCGATTCCGTCCGCCGGAGCCGACAGTGCGCGAACATCTGTCGGTGGGCAGTGCGCTGCACCGCTCGATGGCCGCGGGCGGGTGGCGGGACGCCGATCGATGGGCCGCACAGGCGGCCGGCGTGGCCCCGACACTCGTGGGTGGCTCCGACCGTCGCGGGGGCGCGGACCTCGGGCCGACCGGAACGAAGAAGGCATGGGCCCGGATGGGCGTCGACGGGGGCACCGTGGCAGACAGCGTGCCCGGGCCCGACTTCCGCTGGGCCCCGGAGGCGGGACGACACGGAATGGTCAGGATCACCACGGAGCAGGCCGCTCTGCTGCAGGGCTTCCCGCCCGACTGGACGTTCAGCGGGAGGAAGACGGCCCGCTATCGCCAGATCGGGCACGCTTCCCCACCACCGGTGGGCGAGGCGCTGGGGGTGGCGATCGGAGCCGCACTGAACGCTTCCGGTTCCGTCGGCGGATACACTTCAACCCCATGACCAGCCCAGGCGCACAGGACCAGCATCTCGACGGAGTCCGTATCCTGGACCTCTTCGCGGGTCCCGGCGGGCTCGACGTGGCGGCACACTTCCTGGGCTTCAAGAGCGTGGGGATCGAGTGGGATCGGAACGCCTGCGAGACACGTTACGCGGCCGGCCTGCCGACGATCCACGCCGATGTGAGCGTCATGCGCGAGTCCCGGTTTCAGGAGATCCCCGCCTCGGTGGACGTTCTCGCCGGTGGGCCGCCCTGTCAGTCCTTCTCCGTGGCGGGCAACGGCGCCGGGCGGCGGGCGCTGGACACGGTGAAGGAGTTCATCCACCGCCTCGTGGAGGGGGAGGACGAATCCGAGATCGACAGGGACCTGCACTCCCTGGGCGATCCGCGTACCGCTTTGGTGCTGGAGCCGCTGCGCTGGCTCCTCAAGGCCATCGAGACGGACGGCCGTGATCCGTACAAGGTGATCGTTCTTGAGCAGGTCCCCGAGGTCCTGCCTCTCTGGGAGGTCTACGCGAAACTCCTGCGCGGCGGCGAGGGGAGGCTCAGGGGCGTCAAGTACGAGGCGGAGTGCTGGAAGCTGAAGACCGAACAGTTCGGTGTGCCGCAGACCCGGAAACGTGCCGTACTCGTCGCCCGGTTGCCCGGTGACGGAGCCATCCGACCGCCGAAGGCGACCCACCGACCTTTCGATGTGCTGCGCGGCAGACGCAACGCCGCGCAGCCGGACATGCTCCCCACCGATGCGGCTGTCTCGGGTGCCGAGAAGCGCTGGGTCTCCATGGGCGAAGCACTCGACAACGCGAGCCGGGTCGAGGGCTCGCCGGTGGACGTGTCGCGGCTCCGCACGGACGGCAGCATGAAGTTCTTCGTCGTCTCCAACTACGGCTCCGGAGGCGATCCCAAGAATCGCGGCCGCCGCTCCTCCGCCGAGCCCGCCTTCACGGTCACGGGGAAGATCTCCCGGAACAAGGTGTACAGGAGCCTCGCGGAGTACGAGGCCCAGAGGTCGGACCGTTTCACCATCCCCGAATCGGGGGTGCTCCAGACCTTCCCGCACAACTTCCCCTGGTCCGGGAACGACCGGGCTCAGCAGGTCGGCAATGCCGTGCCGCCGCGTCTGGGCATGCACGTGCTGGGTCGCGCATTGCGCGGAGCGGCGCCCTCGGACGAGGAGTTGGCAGCCGCCGGCACCTGGCCGAATGTGCCCCGGGCGACCACGGAAGAGCTGCGCAGGCTCGGGTGCGGCGATCGAAGCCAATGCCCGCCCGACTCACACAAGGTCATTCCTCCTCGTGGGGAGCCCTCCCCCTGACAGGCGCCTCCGCGAAGAGTTCCGCGAAGTGACCCACGAGGATCTCGACCGCCTCCGGCGGCGCGGACTGTTCCTCCGGCCCCTCCGGCAGACGATCCCTGGGCGACGGCAGGGCTGATTCGGCCCCACCGATCCAGTCGCGCAGCGGCTCTCCGTCGCGCTCCACGTCAGGAGCGAGGACGTCGTACATCAAGGTCGCGGCGGCGGCGTTGACCGCGGACGTCAACGCGTTCACCTCCCGCCCGGTGCGCACCGCCCCCCGTTCCATCAGTCCGACGAGGGCCAGTGCCGTGGGGCGGTGATCGATGACGTCGAGTCGGAGCGCCGAGTTGAGCATGTCCTGACTGCCGCATGCCGCGACCACGGGTCGATAGTCCGAGCCGTCCCGGAAGAGTTCGGCCACCCACCAGAGGCGGGCGAACGCCTGCTTGTAGTGCGGGCCGACGAACCTGTCGCGCGCCACACGCGCCCGGGAATCACTCCTGCTCGGATCCGACAGGTGTCGCCAGACGACATAGTCCGGGGCCACGCCGACGGCCAGGTACGTCCAGAACTCCTTGTCGGCGGCTTCCTTCCGGGTCATGCGCAGCGTCTCGTGGAGCCGCGGAGCCAACCATGCGTCCGCCGCCGTGGAACGCTCGTGCCGGAATCGGCTCAGCGCGTCGTCGATCAGATCCCGGACCCGGTGCAGCCGCCATCGCGCGTCGTCGCTCGGCATCGGCTCGGCGACCTTGTTCAACGCGATGGACGGGATGTCGTCCCGTCCTTCGAGCACTCCTGCGGTCAGGTGTTCTGCAGCCTGCACGTCGGGGAGCAGAGCGAGCTGCTCCGGCAGGTGCTCGGGTCGGGAAGTCACGCGGGAGCCTCCTGGTCGAGTCGTGCGATGTCGCGGACGCTGTCGGCCAACTCTTTCGGGACGTCGGCACGGCGGGCTGCCGCGTACTGAATACGCGGCTGCAGGTCCGTCCAACTCCCCTCGCCGATGCGGCGGCGATGCACTTCACGCAGCGCGTCCTCCTCGGACCGCCCGGGTAGGACGTCCGGGAGCATCTCTCTGAGTACCGCACCGCGCCAGTCGGCCGGGAAGAGCGGCGTCCCGTCGTCCTCGAGTTCCAGATCCCCGATCGCCGTGTGGAAGACCGCGACCCAGGCATCGGCACACACCTGGGCCATCAACAACTTTCCGAAGAGCTTCTCCGTCTTCGTGCCCTCGGCTTCCACGAGCCGTACAAGCCCCTCGAAGTCCGAGTTCAGACGGACGGCCGGAATCCGACCCGAGGTGTCGACGACCCATGGCGCGTCCCGGAAGTCGCGCAACCACTCGGCGCCCCGGGCGAAGCTCACCGTGGTGACGTCCAGTTCGCGGTCCCTGCGGGGGGCCTCGGCCGCCATGTCGATCAGCCACTCACGCTCGGTGGAGGCGATGATCCGGCCGGGCACCCCTCCGACCGTGGCGATCACATACACGACGAGCGACGCACGATCCATGTGGTCGTCCCGGTCGAGTTCGAGCTCCCCGGCCCAGTCCGCGCCGGCCGCCACGACCGGCTGCAGTCGGGCCACCGTACGCGCGTTCGTCGCCCCCTCGGTCAACACGGCGACGACCGAGATGTCGGACCAGAGGCCCCTTCTCTCGATCTCACGGGCAGGGACGGTCGCCCCCAGGGACAATCGTGCGGTCTGCCAGTCGGCACGTTCGGCCATGCCGAGCGCCACGACCTGATCGACAACCGAGTGTGCCTTGGAGTCCAGCTGCTCGCGGAAGTCCCCGGGGCCACGGAGCCGGACCGCCGTGACCCGTGCGGTCACCTCACCGGTCGGTCGAGGGTAGGGGTACGCTCTCACGCGATGATCTCCTTGTTCTCCTGGAGTTCGACAACGAGGCTGGTCAGCGCGGCCCGCGTGGATTGCGTGGACACATCGGTGACCCCCTTGAAGACGGCACGACGGGCGCCCGGCGAGAAGCGCAACACTCCGTCGACCACCTCACAGTTGCTGACGGCGACCACTTCGGCCCATTTGACGACCGGTCGGGGGCCGGATCGGACCTCCAGCTTGGCCACAGGGTTCATGTGCCAGGGTCCACCGATCGAGGGAACCCTCACCTCACCGGTGACCTGCCAGGCGCCGGAGGAGGAACACTCCGCCTGCAGCTCGTCCAGTTCCGGTGGCGCCGTCGCCCCCTTGACCTTGCCCGTTCGTCGGCCCTTGCCCGAGAGCTTCAGCCGGTTGCCGACCTTCTTCGTGCCGCGCGGCTTCTTCTCCTCCGGGATCGCCACCAGAGCGTGCACGGCCCGGTTCGTCTCGGTCGTCAGAGTGGCGACGCGCCGATGGGCCGAGGGCATGTAGCGCATCCTCAGCTCTTCCGTCTGGCCCCATTTGTTGTGCTCGGGAGGCTCCGAGGACCGCAGGAACTCCTCGGCCTCGTCCGCGAACGGCGCGTCGTCCCCCGCCGCGCGTCCGGCGAGCAGGACCGCCTGGAACGGGTTGGTGCCCATCGGGAGCCCGGGGACCGAACTCGTCCTCACCGTCATCCGGTTGCCGCGCATCGCCGTGACCTGATTGATCCTGCCGTCCGCGTCCGAAGCCTCCGTCACGAGGAGAACCGCCCGGTGCTCGCCCGCCGTGTCCGGGAGACCGTCCCGCGCGGGCAGCTTCAAGGGCACGGTCACGCAGGCCACCTGCCCCGCCTCCGTGAGGCGCTCCACCGTGCTGCCGCGCAAGAAGGCCTCGAGAGCACGCGAACGGGCGGGTTGATGGCGATGCGGATCGACCCGCTCCTCCGCGATGTGCTCCACGCCGTTGCGCAGCGTCCGCACCGAAGCCTCCAGCATGGGCTGCTGCTCGCCGCCCCCGGTCATCGCGGCCCAGAAGTTGCGCCCCAGCGCCCGAACCAGTCGCTGATGCATGCGCTCCAGGCTGTCCTCGTCGTCGCCGGCTTCGCCCTCCTGAAATCGACCGGCCTCCAGACTGGCCACATCGTGCGCTCCGACGATCAGGAAGGACGTGCCGGGAGCAGCATCCTCTCGCGTGAGGTGCAGGTCCGCGACCGTCTTCTCGTCGGCCCACCAGGAGCGGACGACCTCCGGGTTCTCCGCCTCGGAGTCCGGCATTCCCAGCCAGGCGGGTCCGGCGTACCGCCGGCCCGCGACCTCCCGCCACGGCAGATCGAGACGCCCGATCACCCGGCGTTCCGTCCGCCCCTCGTGCGGGTGGGAGAGCGTGGAGTTCATGAGGACGAGGCCCAGCCGGCTGGTGGCCCACAGCGTGGCCTTCCCGAGGCCGTAGGACCCGCCGGCCGACGTGTCCGACTTGCGGCTGTCCAGTTGCCGACGCACTACTGCGGAGAAGCGTCCGTCCTCGTAGTCGTCGCCGGTCAGTCCGTTGGCGTTGTAGTCGTCGACGCGCAGCAGTACCAGCCGATCCCGCTCGGCCATCTCGCGCAGACCGGCGCCGATGACGCGACCGACCTTCTGATCCTGCGCGGCGGCTGCTTCGAAGTGGGGGTGAAGATCCCCCCAGCGGATCGCCGAACGGAACCGGGCCAGCACTTCACCGGTGAGTTCATGCAGGGTGTAACGAACGCCCACCGGGTTGTCGTTCGACCTGACCCGCTCGTCGAGGCTGTTCTGCGTCGCCTCACGAGCCAACACCTCCAGATCGGCCTCGAAGGCGAAGGCGGCGGCGTTGCCGAACTCACGTCCTCCATCGTCGTGTTCTGGGCGGTGATACCAGAGAGCGGGAGTCTCCGTGTTCCCGCACTCCTGTTGTGCGCCCGCCGGGCTCTCTGCCTCCGCTTCGCTCATGCCCCCGAAGATCTGTCGCAGCGCCACCGCATGCTCTTCGCGGGGCTCGGAGCGATGCGCGAGCCATGCCTCGATCAGAGCACGCGTCACCCCCAGACGGCCCGCGAGTTCGACTTCGTCCATCCCATACAGCTGCATGCGCTCGGCCAACCACGTGCCGAAATCCGTCTCGTTCGAGGCCACCCGCTCTTCTCTCCTGTCGGACCCGTTCATTGCATTCGGCGTGTCGACATTCCTGTCGGAGCCGAGCCTGCCGACACGCCTTTCACTCCGTCGCCGCGGACGGCTGTGAGGTGCGGACCTCACGACGATCATTTCCCTGCCGCTACGGACGATCCTCACGTCGTGTCGCGGGGCACCGCCCTCCTGCGGCTGCTCGTACACGCAGGTGCGGAGCTGCTCCAGGGCACGCTTCTCCAACTGGCGGATCCGTTCACGCGTGAGTCCCAGTTTCCTGCCGATCTCGTCCAGCGTCCAGCTTTCCCCGTCGACGAATCCGTAGCGCAGCCGCATGATTTCGCGAGTTCTCTCCGGGAAGGCACATGCATCGAAGAGCTGGAACAGTTCTTCGCGAACGAATTCGTGCCGCAGAACCTGCTCCGGCCCCGGCACCCGACCGTGCTCGTCGACGACGAGATCCCCGAGCGCGACGTTTTCGCCCACCGGCTGATCCAACGACAGGACCGGCCGATGGAGCAGGGGAAGGTACCGCTTCACCTTCCCCGGATCCAGCTCGCACGCCAGGGCCAGATCGTCCACGTTGGGAATTTCGCCGCGCTCCAGGCGGGCCCGCTCCGCCTTGCGCAACCTGTTCAGATCTTCCCGGACGTGGACGGGGAATCGGATGAGGGATCCTTCGTTCGCGATCGCCCGGGATATCGCCTGCCGAATCCACCAGGTTGCATAGGTGGAGAATTTGTACCCTCTGGAGAGATCGAATCTCTCAAGGGCTCGGATCAGCCCGAGCGTTCCCCACTGTGCGAGGTCCTCGTGCATGGCGGCTCTCGCCGGATGTCCCGTGTCCCTCAGAGTCTTGTGCACGAGCCGCTGATTGTGGGCGACCATCGCGCTCATGGCCCGATACGCCTCGCTTTCCCGGGAGAGGGTTGCCATATATCTCTCGGGCAGCGGTTCCGAGATTCCTCTCTCCCCTCGGAACAGGAGACAGAGCCCGACCTCCTCCTCGGCCTTCAGCACCCGGTTCGGGCGGGCCACCCTCCGGTCGGCCTCGAGCAGAGCGCGAGCGGCGCGCCGAGCGCTGTCCGTGTCGTCACGGTGCGACGTCGCCCGCGAGGAGACGGGACCCGGGGGTTCCGGTTCCCTCCGGGGGGAGTGCGTCTCCGACCGCTCGGGCAGCTCACCGGGGCCCGCCCGCAGATCGACAGTCCTCGCACCGCCCGGCTCGAACTCCACCGGCTCCCGGTCGTCTTCATCGGCGACGGACGCCGCGGCCACGGCTTCGTACAGCGCCTGCGTCTGCCGGTCGCCGAGGCGGGCGCCCCTCATCACCTGGCTGACAGCGGTGTGCCGGTCGACTCCTTCGTCGGTGAATCGCCGTATGAGTCGTACCAGCAGGTCACGCCCAGCCTCGGTCATCGGCCCCGCGGCCGTGTCACCCGGATCCGTGACCATCGTTCTCCCGCCCCCGCGCTGCTACTCGGTCCCCCGGCAAGTCCATCATCGGTGAGCCGTGCCTGCCAGCACTTCCGGCCAGGAGCAGCCCACGCGAACGCCGGGTGTTTGTATTTTTGAGGGGCACATCGTGACCGTGGGGAGAGTGGATGCGCATCATTCCGAGCGAGATCTCGAGCCGGACCAGGAGCAAGGCCGAGCGCGATGTGTTCGCAGCGTTGCAGGCGATCCCTGACGATCAGAGCGTGGCACTGCACACGGTCCACCTCCCCAAGCACCACAGGAAGCGAGTGGGCGAGATCGACTTCGTGGTCATCACGCCCGACATCCTGCTCTTCATCGAGGTCAAGGGCGGACGAATCGTCCAGCATGACGGCAAGTGGTACTACGGACCGCCCGGTCGGGAGGACCGGAAGGAGGAGAGCCCCTGGGAACAGGCCAATGCAGGGATGCACGAGTTCGAGCGCGAGATGAGCGTGCTGGTCGGCAACCTGAGACGTCAAGGCGTACTCGGCGGCTATCTGGTCATCACGCCTGATGTGGACATTCCCCGTATGACGCACTTCGAGCCCGAGCAGTACCTGGGGAGTACCGCCTGGAACGGCGGGCGCGGCCTGGCCGGCGGAATCGAGCGTGCCACCGCCCACTGGCGTTCGGAGAACAAGTGGGCCGGCCCCATCTCCCCGGCGCTCCGGCGGAAGATGCTGGACGCCATTCGGCCCGACTTCGACCGGGTGCCGAACCTTCGGTCCCGGTTGACCGACCTCGACGCCACCTTCGAGCGTCTCACCGCCGAGCAGATGGAAAAGCTGGACGAGGTCGAGTCCAACAAGCGACTGATTCTCACCGGTGGCGCGGGGACGGGCAAGACGTTCCTCGCCGCGGAGGCGGCACGCCGCCGCGCCACGCACGGCAGCGTCCTGTTCACCTGTGTCGGCACCACCTTGGCGACCCATATGACGCGCGTACTCGCCGACGACGCGACAACCGTCCTGCCCTACCACCGGCTGGACGAGGTGAAGGGTCGTGTCTTCGACCAGTTGATCGTGGACGAGGCACAGGACCTGATGAACGTCGACTCCCTTCTCGGCACCCTGGATCCTCTGCTCTCGGGAGGCCTCTCCGAGGGACGCTGGCTCTTCATGCTGGACCAGAACAACCAGGTGCTGAACCTGGACGCCTACGATCCCGACACCTGGAAATGGCTGTCCGACCTCGGCTGCGTCGTGGGTCCTCTGCGGCGCAACTGCCGCAACACCCATCAGATCGTCGATCAGGTCCGCTCCTACACCGGTGCCGACCTGGGCGTCGCGTCGGCGGGCGAGGGCGAGAAGGTGCGCTTCCCCGCCGTGCAGGACGTCCGGGACGAGGCGGCCGCTCTCGACGCCTACATCGACGGCCTCGTGGCCGAAGGCGTCTCCCCGGAGGAGATCACGCTGCTGTCCGTCTCCGGCGACTGGGAGACCAGCTCCGCACGGCTCTCCGGACGTGCCTCCAGGATCCAGCGATTCACCGATGTCGTCGGGACAGACAACCGGAAGCGACGGCCCCTCTGGTCCTCGGTGTCGGACTTCAAGGGCCACGAGAACCACATCGTCTGTCTGATCGACCTCGAACCCGCCCACCTCGAAGGCCGACTCGACGCGATCTATGTCGCCTGGACCAGAGCGCGCTCACAACTGTGGATCGCCTGCCGGCCCGGTACCCGGGAGCTGCTGAAACAGCTGGGCATCGCGGTGCTGAGGCGGGAGGCACAGACCGCATGAGCGACCTGGGCGAGAAGGCCGAGCTCCTCTCCGATCACCGCGACGCGTTCGTGAGTTATCTGCGTGAGCAATTGGTGGGGCCCGCCGGCCGCGAGGACGAGATCCTGGTCGATCCCCCTGACCGCCGCTATCTGATGGGCACCCTCTATCCCCGCGGCGCCTCGCTGCAGGCGCACTCGCAGGCGGAGGGCGAGGAGGACTTTCACGAGGCCGCCGCCGGAAGCGAGGAGGAGGACACCTTCGCGGACGACCCGGTGGCCGAGGCGAACGCATGGTTGCCGTCGTCTCTCGGCTTCTCCTTCTTCACCGATGCCCATGAGATCGAAGTGAGGTGCGAGGCCTCGCGTTATCTCACTCACCGCGAGGGCGGGCGACGCAGTTGGCACAGGCAGCCGCGGCTCTTCTCGCACACGACCGTCGAGAAGGACGACCCGAGCCCGATGCACGTGCTGGAGGGGCACGGTCGGCTGCACGTCCGGTGGCGTCCCTATGCTGCGGGACATCTCGTGACGTGTGTACTGGCGAACGCCCACAACGAGGAGGAGAGCACCTACAAGGACCGCGATCTGATGCTCTTCCAGGCCGGGTTGACGGTCACGACGGTCGGCGGGGAGGTACTCGAGTATCCGAGTACCCGTCTCACCAGTCGTGACGAGGAGGAGCAGGAGCTCCGCGTCCAGTACCGGCACGTCGTGACCCGGGCCGTGGGGCACGGATGCGCCGTCGAGTGGGACGACGGGGACGACGATGTGCCCTCACCGGTCACCTCGGTCCGGGCCCAGGTCATGCCCCGGCAGGTGGTCGCGCACATCAAGCCGGACGGCCCCCGCGACCTCCCCGTGCTACGGCTCGCCCACCTCTCGCGAACGGATCGCTCGCCGGACGCTCTCCGAGCGGAGCTGCACTCGTTCGTCGAGGACTACCGCGGCTGGCTCGACGCCCAGCGCAGAGAGGCCGAATCCCTCAAACCGTGGGCCGCCGCCCCCGCCGCACGGATCCTCGACCGCATCGCGCGCGCGGTCGAACGCGTCTCGTCCGGGGTCGACGCCCTCACCGCGTCGACCCCGGCGGGAGCCCAGGCCCGTGAAGCCTTTCGCCTGGCAAACCGCGCGATGGCGCTCCAGATGCTGCACAGTCGTCCGGAACTGGCGGGCAGCCGACGGACCAGGAAGAGCGACCTCGTCGAGCTGACGGAACCGCCCGAGGACTACGCGTGGCATCCCTTCCAGCTCGCGTACTTCCTGCTCGTGGTCGAGGGCCTGATGAACCCGAACCACGAGGACCGGGAGACGGTCGATCTCATCTGGTTTCCGACCGGTGGCGGCAAGACGGAGGCGTATCTCCTCACCGCGTGCTTCGAGATCCTCTGGCGTCGGCTGCGGTTCGGTGCGGCAGGCGGCGGCACCGCCGTACTGAGTCGCTACACGCTGAGTCTGCTCACCACGCAGCAGTTCCAGCGGACGGCCACCGCCGTCTGCGCGCTGGAGTACATCAGGCTGGGATTCGACGGAGCGCTCCCGCACGACCTGGGAGAGGAGCCCATCTCCGTGGGGCTCTGGGTCGGTCAGCAGACGACGCCGAACCGGATCGCCGACGCACAGGACGAGCTCTCCGCACTGAAGCAGTTGAACTCTCCCGACGACCGCTTCCTGTTGGAGCGTTGCCCCTGGTGCGGAACGGAGATCGTGCCGGAACGCCGGGCAGTCGAGAAGGATTTCGGCATCGTGGCCGATGGCGTCACCACAGGCTTCTTCTGCACTCGCTCCACCTGTGTGTTCCACGAACGGCTGCCTGTGTCCGTCGTGGACGAGGAGATCTACCGCGAGCCGCCCACATTCGTGCTGGGCACGGTGGACAAGTTCGCCCGGCTGGCCTGGGAACCGGAGGCCGGATCCCTCTTCGGACGCAGAGACGGCAAGCGGCCGCCCTCACTCGTGATCCAGGACGAGCTGCACCTGCTGGCCGGCCCACTGGGGACGACCGTCGGACTGTACGAATCGGCGATTCTCGAACTGTGCACCCGCGACGGCTCCGCTCCCAAGGTCATCGCGTCGACGGCGACCATCCGCCGTTCGCATGACCAGGTCCGCGGCCTCTACGGACGTCCGACCCAGCTCTTCCCCCCGGCCGGCATCAAGGCCGGCGAGTCCTTCTTCGCCACACCCGACACGCACAGGCCGGGCAGACTGTACGTCGGTGTCATGGCGCAAGGCCACACTGCCTCGACATCGACGGTCCATGTGGGGGCAGCGGCCCTGCAGGCCCCGAAGGAGGTCGGCGACAGCGACACCACGCGCGACGCCTACTGGACCACGGTGGCCTACCACAACAGCCTCCGGGAGCTGGGGCGGACGGTCACGATCGCCCGCGACGACATCCCGGCCCGTCTCGATCACCTGACGAAGGACGACTCCCGACGACGCAAGCTGGACGACGACTCGGTGGTCGAGCTGACCAGCAACATCGCACGGGCCGAACAGCCTCGGCTCCTCGAGCGTCTCGGCAAGAGCTTCAAGGAACGCGGCAGCATCTCGTTCCTCGCCACGACCAACATGCTCTCCGTCGGCGTCGACGTCCCCCGACTCGGCCTCATGCTCATGAACGGCCAGCCCAAGACGACCTCGGAGTACATCCAGGCGACCAGTCGCGTCGGTCGTCGGCACGTCCCCGGACTGATCGTCACGCTCTTCCGCTCCACCAAACCGCGGGACAGATCTCACTACGAATCGTTCGGTGTGTACCACAGCTCCCTCTACCGGCACGTCGAACCGACCAGCATCACTCCGTGGTCCATGCCCTCGCGCAACCGGGCCCTGCACGCGGTGCTCACCATCCTCGTCCGGCACGGGATCAAGGGCCTCAATTCCGAGAACCGAGCCGGCGAGATCCTCGACCACCTGGACGAGGTCCACGCGATACGCGATCTGGTGGTGGACCATGTGCGCCGCGCCGATCCAGACGAGGTCGGTGCCGCGACCGAACAGCTGGACAGACTGATCGAGGAATGGCAGCAGCAGGCCGAGATCGCGCGCGGAGACGGAACACGTCTCTACTACCGGCCCCAGGGGCGGTCGTACGAAGCACTGCTCACCGACTTCGGCAAGCAGGACGGTCTGTGGGAGACGCCCCAGTCGATGCGCAACGTCGACCGTGAATGCCTTCTCGTCGTGAGAGGAATGTGACCGATGAAGGACGTCCGGCACAAAGTCCGCAGGTCACAGACCATCGTTCCGTTCGGTGTCGGCGGGATCATCGACCTGCGTGGTGAATCGTTCGTCGCCGAGGACACACTGGGGTGGGCAGCCTCGGCCGAAGCGGTGGAAGCACCCCGTCTCGTCGCCAAGCTGGGCGTTCACGGTCTCCGCGCGGCCCCGGCCGTACCGTCCGGCAAGGCTGCGCATACGACGCGCTCGGGGCCGTTGTACGTACGCTTTCCCAAGTGGTTGTTCTGCCCTCAGTGCAGGAACATGCTGCGGTGGCGTCCGGATTATGAGGTCCGGAACAGACAACCGACATGCCGGCAGTGCGCCGGAAAAGTGCAGTTGGCACCGATGCGTTTCATCCAGGTGTGCCGGGCCGGCCACATGGCCGACATCGACTGGCGCCGATGGGCCCATTCCCGGAGCGACGACCACGCTCAGCGCCAGTGCCAGGTCAGCCGCCTCCGATTCGTCGCGACTCCGGACTCGTCCGGTCTGGAGGCCCTGCGGGTGCGCTGCGCCGTCTGCCGGGCCAGTCGCAGTCTGGCGGGGCTCAGCCGGCAGAACATCCTCGGCAAGTCCGGGTTCAGGTGCCCCGGCACCCATCCGTGGGAGTCGGAGTCCGACGAGGCGGAAGCCTGTGAGGAAACACCGCAGGCCGTGCAACGCGGAGCCTCGAACGTCTACTTTCCGATCACGCACTCGGCGATCGACATTCCCGCGCCCTCGGGATTCTCCGTGGACGACGAGGCGGCCCAGGCCGTCATCAATGACAAGCACTGGACGATGCTCATGAGCGCCGACAACGGTCCCATGGCCCCCGCCTACCGCACCCTGATCGCCATCTCCTGCGGCGTCGACGAAGACTTCGTCGAATCGCTGGAGCGTCGCCATGCCGCCGAGACCGCCTCGGTGCCGTTCATGGGGGATGCCGACGACGACCTCAGCATCGCCGAGTGGGCCGCGTTCTCCGAACCCGAGTCCGCCGTCGACTCGGAGACGTTCTCGGTACGTCGGACCAGCCTCGAGGTGCATGACGGGGATCCGGTCTCGATGAGAGAGCTGGCTGCGCGGCTCTCGACAGTCGTCGTCGCCCATCGGATTCGCGAGGTCCGGGCGCTCGAAGGATTTTCCCGGTACGAACCGAGTTCCGTCGAGGGTGAGGCGGGCGAGGGCGGGCGAGTCGTATCCGTCAACACCCGTGCGCGGGCCCAGTGGCTGCCGGCTGTCGAGACCTACGGCGAAGGGATCTTCATCGCCGTCGACGAGGAACGGCTCAGGTCGTGGGAGCGCATTCCCTCGGTCCATGACCGAACACTGTCGATCGCGAGGAATCTCGAAGCGTCCTTCAAGGTTGACTGGCTCAGAGGGAAGACCGGGCCGGCTCTGCTGCCTCGCTTCGTCATGCTGCACACGCTGGCGCACCAGTTCATTCGTCAACTCTCCTATGACAGCGGCTACAACGCAGCTTCGCTCCGCGAGCGCGTCTACGCGAGAAGCCACACCCCGGGGAGCGGCCATCCTCCCCAGGCAGGGGTGTTCATCTACACGGCCGCCGGAGACACCGAAGGAACGCTGGGCGGACTCGTCCGTCAGGGACAGCCCCCGAACCTGGTCGAGACATTGATCCGGCTGCTCGAGTCTGCGCAATGGTGCTCCCAGGACCCGCTCTGCGCCGACTCCACCGGCAGGTCCCTGGCAAACCTCAACCGAGCCGCCTGCCATGCCTGCACGCTTCTCCCCGAGACGAGTTGTGAGATCGACAACTCTCTGTTGGACAGAACTCTCCTGATCGGTGACGGCACCGTCCCGGGCTTCTTCGGCGACGTCGTCCGTGCGGCGTTGGAGGAATCCGCTGAAGCCGTCGATCAGTCATGAGGGCGCCCTCTCTGCTCGACCTGGAAGCCGAACAGCGTCCGGTCATCGATCTGCCCTTCCGCGGCAGCCATGTCGTCACCGGGAATCCCGGCTCGGGCAAGACCGTTCTGGCCGTCCACCGGGCCTGGGCGCTGGCCACGATCGGGCGCGAGGTCACACTCCTCACCCGCTCCAATGTGTTGCATCAATATCTGGCCCAGCTGGCGCCCGACCTCACGGAGTCCGTCCGGGTCACCACCTCCTACCGGTGGATCCGGGACTTCTGGAACGAACGCTTCGGCTCGGACCCGCCGAAGACCGACGAAGAGGGATGGAACCACGCCTGGGTCGAGATGCAGCAGGCCTGCATCGTCCGAGGTGTCACATCAGCGGCGCACCTCGTCATCGACGAGGGCCAGGGGCTTCCTGTCGATTTCTACCGGTGGTGCCGCCTCCTCGGCGTCGAGTTCACTGTTTTCGCGGACGAGAACCAGCAGATCGGGGACGACCAGAGCACCGTCTCCGAGATCCACCGGGAAGTCGTGGCAAAGACTCCTCCTCTGGTCCTGCGTGAGAACCGCCGGAACAGTCGGGAGATCGCCATGCTGGCCTCCGAGTTCCAGGAGGGAGGAGGGGAGCGAATCCCGCTTCCGTCCAGGAGCGCGGGTCGCACACCGACGGTCCTCAGTGTCCCTTCTCTGGACTATCTCATCACGGGTATCTCTCAGTACTTCTCCGCACACCCTGAGCGCAGCATCGGGATCATCTGTCGGTCGAATCACCTGCAACGCGACATCCAGAGTCGGCTCACGAACGTCGGACTGGCCGCGCACACCCAGGCCTATGTACACGACGATCGGTATCGGAACACCATCGACTTCTCCAGCCGGCCCATCCGCATCCTGAACACGAACAGCATGAAAGGACTGGAGTTCGACAGCGTCTTCGTTCCCGATCTGGATGCGTACACGGAGGACCCGACTGGCGTGGCCGCGCGTCTTCGCTTCTTCGTGCTCTGCACCCGTGCCCGGGAGGACCTCCACCTCGCCCATCGCGGCTCCCGGGAGCCCGCGATCCTCTCCGACATCCCCGAATCCCTGTTGGTCCGACATGCCGGCTGACAGATAGCCTTCACCACCCGTACCGGACGCCCCCGCAGAATCAGCGACGCAGCCGGGCGGGACCTCCCGAACCGTCGCACGCGTCGCCGTGTACCGCACATCCCCGCGTACTCGAGCCGGGCCCGGAACGATATGACCACTGCCCGCTTCCACGCCGAGACTCCCGGAGAGAACCCGTGACCGACATCCTCGACACAGACGTCCGCCTTCTCCGACTCCTCTCCGAACACGACCGAGGCGTGCTCGTCACGTTGCGGCGGGACGGGCGCCCTCAGCTGTCCAACGTCAATCACACGTATGACCCCGACAAGCGGTTGCTGCGGGTCTCCATCACGGCGAACCGGGTCAAGGCCCGGAACCTGGCGCGGGATTCGCGGGCCAGTTATCACGTGACGAGCAGCGACGGGTGGGCGTGGACGGTGGTGGACGGGACGGCGGAGCTGACGCCCGTCGCACAGGATCCGCACGATGCGACCGTCGAGGAGTTGATCGAGGTGTACCGGGCGATCCGGGGCGAGCACCCGGACTGGGCGGAGTACCGGGACACCATGGTGGCCGACCGGCGACAGGTGGTGCGGCTTCCCGTGGAGCGGGTGTACGGCCAGCCGCAGCGGGGCTGAGCGGCTGCCGGTGCCGCGTTCCCGGTGCTCGGGCAGCTCTCGTACCACCGGTACACGAGGTGTCTCGGGTTCCCGTCGCCCGGGTGGACGGCGGGAACCCGAGCCCGGCTCGGCCGCGGCGCCGGCGCCGGGCAGCCGCACCACCGTGTCGCACCACCGGGCATCCGCAACGCACCGCCTGCCCGCCCGCTCGCCGTGTCACCGTTGCGGCCTGCCGCCGTGTCATCGTGCGGCCTGCCGACGAGGCGCTACGCGGACGCGTCCGTCAGCAGGCGGAGTTCGTCGTTGGTGAGCCGCAGGTCGGCGACGGCCAGCAGGGCGGGGAGCTGGTCGACCGCTCGGGCGCTGGCAATGGGGGCCGTGACGGTCGGCTGCGCGGCGAGCCAGGCGAGCGCGACAGTGGCCTCGGACGCCTGGTGCGCGGCGGCGACGGTGGTCAGTGCGGCGAGGACGCGCTGGCCCCGCTCGGTGGCGAGCAGCTGCGCTGCCTTGCCCGCGCGTGCTCCCTCGGGGACGGCCTCGCCGGGACGGTACTTGCCGGTGAGGAATCCGGAGGCCAACGCGTAGTACGGCAGGACGGCCAGCGACTCGCGTCGGGCGAGCTCTTCCAGTTCGCCCTCGTAGGTGTCGCGGGAGACGAGGTTGTAGTGCGGCTGGAGCGCCACATACCGGGCGGCGCCCTCCCGGTCGCTGAACGCGAGCGATGCGGCTAGACGGGCCGGCGAGATGTTGGAGGCGGCGATCTCGCGGACCTTGCCCTCCCTGACCAGGTCGTCGAGGGCCGAGACGATGTCGGAGACCTCGACGGATTCGTCGTCGAAGTGCGTGTAGTAGAGGTCGATGCGATCCGTCTGCAGGCGGCGCAGCGAATCCTCGCAGGCGGCTTTGATGGTGGCGGGGGCGAGTCCCATGTGGTCCGGGTGGCGGGCCACCTTGGTGGCGACGACGACGTTGTCGCGTACGGAGGGGCCACGTGCGGCGAGCCACTCACCGATGACGGTTTCCGACTCGCCGCCCCTGTTGCCCTCCACCCAGGCCGAGTAGCCGTCGGCCGTGTCGATGACGTTGCCGCCCGCGTCGGTGTAGGCGTCGAGCACCGCGAACGAGGTGGGGGTGTCCGCCGTCCACCCGAAGACGTTGCCGCCGAGCACCAGCGGTGAGACGGACAGTTGACCGATCTTCCTGTCGGCATTCATCTGCATGCCGCGACCGTAGCGCGGGGGCGGGCGGTCCCGCAGGCGCGCACACCGGGCGGCCCGGACGTCGCGCCCCGATGCCGGTCCGTGTCGGGGGCACGCGTGCGGTGCGGTCAGCTGTGACTCCCGTGTCCGTGCTCAGACCCCTGAGTCCCTTGTCCGTGCTCGGACCTTGACGTGCTTGTCGGCGCTCAGACCTTGACGCCCTTGTCGCGGAGCCACGGCAGCGGGTCCACCGGGTCGCCGCCGTGCGGGCGGACCTCGACGTGCAGGTGGGGGCCCGTGGAGTTGCCGGTGGAGCCGACCCGCCCGATCACATCGCCGGTGCCGACCTTGTCGCCGGCCGATCTGGTCATGGACGAGAGGTGGCAGAACCAGAGTTCGGTACCGTCCTCCAGCCGCAGCACGACGCGGTAGCCGTACGAACCGGCCCAGCCGGCCTCCTTGACCGTTCCGCTGTGGACGGCCTTGACGGGCGTGCCGTTGGGGGCGGCGAAGTCCTGTCCGGTGTGGTCGCTCTGCCACATGCCGCCCGCCTGGCCGAATCCGGCGCTGAGCTGGAAGGAGGCCAGCGGTGCCGTGTAGCTGCGGGCGAGTTCGGCGCGGCGGGCCGCTTCGGCCTTGCGCTTCCGCTCGGCTTCCGCCTTGCGCTCCTGCTCGGCGGCGGCCTCGCGCGCCCGCTCCTGCTTCGCCTCTTCGGCAGCGGCGGCCCGTTCCGCGGCCTCCGCCGCGGCCGCGCTCGCGGCCTGCCGGGCCGCCTTCTCGCGGGCTTCCTCGTCCGCCGCGGAGCGGTGGCGTTCGGCCTGTTCGAGGATGCGGGCCCGCAGGGCCTCGCCCGCGTCGGTGCGGCCCGCCGCCCTGTCTTCGTCGGAGAGCCCGGCCTGGGTGAGGGGAGCGGCTTGCGCGTCCCCGGCGCTGCCGGAGCCCGTCGCACCGTCGGCGTCCTCGGAGAGCAGGCCGCCGATGCCGGGCAGGTCCTCGGCGTCGGGCAGCCGGTCGGGGATGCTCCGGAGCGCGTCGGCGGCGGTGTCCACGTCGGGTACGGATATCGTGCCGGGGTCCCGGTCCTGGGCGGTCGCCATACCGCCGGCGCCGACGGCTGCGATCATGCCGACCCCCAGGACGGTGCCGCCCCGCGCCACGCCTCCGGCGCGCTGCTTGGCGACCCGGTGCCGGCCCCGTACCGGAATCGCGGAGTCCTCGGAAGGGTTCCAGTCCTCCCACGGCTCGTCACCGGCTTCACTCGCGTCCTTGTGCGGCGGCATGGGGCCGGGGCCCGGGCCGGCGGAGTCGCCGTATGTGGACGGTCCCGGGACGGGGCCGCGGGGCGCGGCCTGGCCGTAGGGCGCTGCCGGGCCTGCGTGGCCGGCCGGGTCGGTGGGTGGGGCGTACGCGTCCGTCTGGGACGCATGGCCGACGAAGCCCTGGGATCTGGAGGCCACGGGGGCGCTCTCCTTTCCTTCCTTCTCGCCTACCGGGTTAGCTGACGGGTTCGGAGCAGGAAGGTCTCCTACGGGCGTCCTCTCGCAAGGGCGTCCGATTCACCCCGTCCCCCTCGTCCGGCTGACGAGGAGGGGTGGTTCCCCGGTTCCCACGGTGCTGTGCGGCCGATCGGGTGCTGCTGTTGCACCGCGTGCGGGATTCGGCGACGGCGCACGGTGCCGTCTTCCGTGACGGCAGTGACGACCGTGCTGCGTTATCGGACGTTAATAGAACTGCGCCCGGGATTCCAAGCCGTTCCCCGTAATTGACGTGAGTCCCGCCTCGGTCTCCACCGGCCCCCTCCGTGCCTGCCCGGCCCGCGCGGCGTCCTGCGGTGGGGGCGCGCCGGCCGGCGCACCGGGCTCAGGCGTCGCGCGATGTGTCGCCCGGGGTGTCGCGGGCGACGGCGAGCAGGGCCATGTCGTCCGCTGACCGGCCACCGGTGTGGGCCGCGACATCGACGAGGACCGCCGCCAGCAGCTTCTCCGGATCGGCGAAGGAGGCGCGGGAGAGGCGCTCGGCCGGCTGGTAGAAGTCGCCCTCCGGGTTGCGGGCCTCGGACAGGCCGTCGGTGTAGAGGAGGAGCTGGGCGCCGGGCGGGAAGACGAACTCGTCCACCTGCTGAGGCGATACGGCCAGGTCCGTCATGCCGAGCGGGAGTGCGGGGATGGTGGGCTCCAGCAGGGCGGCCCGGCCGCGGTGCAGCAGCACCGGAGCGGGGTGGCCACGGTTGAGGACGCGCAGGACGACCTGCTCCTCTGCGGCTCTCTCCTCCGCGGCCGCGCTGCCTTGGCCACCACCCGCTGCACCCGGTGCGCGCGGCCCACCCGGTGCTTCCGGAGTGGTCGGGGACGCTCCGGGCGCGGGAGGATTCGGGGGCTGCGTGCTCGGGTCGACGACCTCGACCAGTACCGCCGTGCTGAAGTCCTCCAGCCGCGCCGCACCCTGGAGGCGATGGGCGTCCCGCTGGAGAGCCCGGTCGAGACGGGCCGCCACACCGGGGAGGGTCGCCTCCCGCTCCGCCGCTTCCCGGAACGCCCCGACCAGGAGGACGACGGCGGCCACCGCGTCGAGCCCTTTGCCCCGTACGTCGCCCAGCAGCAGTCTTACGCCGTACGGAGTCTCCTCCGCCGCGTAGAAGTCCCCGCCGATCCGGGCCTCGGCCTGCGCCGCGCGATACCGCGTCGCCACGCTCAAGGCACCCACGTGGGAGGGCGGTGTGGGCAGTACGGCGTACTGCACGGCCTCGGCGATGCTGCGCGCGGAGGCCAGTCTGCTGCCGCTGCGGAGCAGGACGTAGTTCACGCCGACGGCGAGGACGGAGACGGTCACGATGGTGATGGACCGGGCCTCGGCCTCCAGCACATTGCCGGAGTCGTGGAAGGCGGAGAACAGGATGGTCGCCCCGGAGGAGAAGATCCCGGTGAGTACGGTGCCGCGGAGGCCCAGGAAGGCCGCGGCGGCCAGCGGAGCGGCGGCGAACGGCGCCGAGACCGACACTTCCCGGGGCGTCGCGAAGTCCAGGACGACGCCCAACGCGCACAGCGCGGCGGGCAGCCATCGCGCCAAGCGCCACAGCCGACCCACATTGCCGCCGTACCCGTTCACCGGCTCTGTCCCGGCCGCCCTTTCCCGCACGCTTCCAATCTGACCCGGACGAGGGCTTCGGGCCAGTCAGGAGCGGGCGAAGGAGGCAGGAGCCGAGTGGCACACCGGAGCCGTTCGGCCCCGCGGCAGCCACGAGTGTCTCCGGTCCGCCTCCCGTACCACGGAAGGGACAGCACCGCCCGTCGAACGTCCGGCGAACAGCGGAGTCCGGACGCCGTCCCTCCACCCGCGTCGACGTTCCCGCGGGTCCCCGCGGGCCGGCACACCCGGATCAGGTCCCGTCCGATCCGGGCCAGGTCTCTGTCCGCTCGGGACCGGCCCCTGTCCGACGGGGTACGGCACACCCCGTCCCGGCCTGCGCACGTCGCGCCCCTTACATACGGAAGCGGTACCTCCGCGGGCTCCGGGGCCACCGTCCACGATGGGTATCGCAGCGGTGGAGATCAGCGCGGGCCGGTTCGTCGAATGCACGCACGTGCTGTGGCAGGACATCGTCCTGAACGCCGGGATGATCCTCAACATGGTGGGGATCATGCTCTGGACCGTCTGGGGGTTCAGGGAACGCAGACACGGGATACGCGGCGCGTTGCGCAAGGCCTACAAGAAATCGTCGGACGCCGGTGGCTGGAAGCCGCGTACTCGCTGGATCCTGGCCGGGGTGTCGGTGGCCGTGGCCGTCGGTCTGCTGATCCTCGGCGCGGCGCTCTCGTCCGCCGGCCGCGAGGAGGGGCATGCCGCCCTGACGATGGGCGGTGTCCTGGCGGGCCTGTTGGCTGCCGGTGGGACCCCTGCTCCGCCCGGTCCCCGGCGAACGGCCCGAGCGCTCGAAGGAGTGGGCCGACCCGGAGGACCTGGACGACCGCCTCTCGTCCTGACCTCGTGGCCGCTTCCGCCGCCCCGGGATGCGTATCCGGCCGGAAGCCCCGGCCGGCCGGATACCCGGCGTTCCGGCCAACAGGCAGGGCGAGGTGGCGCCCGGAGCGCGGCGGCACGGCCTGCGGGCGGGGCCTCAGCCGCCGGTGCCCGGGGCCAGCGGACCGATCTTGGGCACGGACGCCTTGCCGGTGTTGGTGACCGGGCCTCCGGACCAGTCCACCCGCAGGGAGCCCCGCTCGTCGGGCGGGGTGACCTTGGCCGCGCTCGGGGTGACCGTGGTGACGTTCGTCATCTTCGGATTGGTGTAGGAGAGCGGGGCCCAGGCGCTCTTGCCGGGCTTCAACTCGACGGTCCGGACCTTCCCGTCGGTGCGGTGCGGATCGAAGGAGACCTGCTCACCGGCGTCGTTGACGAAGGCGAGCCCGGGGTAGCCGCGCACGGTGCAGGTGTCGTCGGAGTGGTTGGTCAGCACCAGCGCGAAGTTCTCCTGCCCGGCTCCCGGGTGATTGTCGCCGAACGACGCCTTCAAGTCGCCCGTGCCGCACCGGGAACCGGAGGACGAGCCCGATCCGCTCCTGCTGTCGGACGAGTTCGCGGAGGACGAGCCCGACGCCTCGGAGTCCGACGCGGAGGAGCCCGAGCCGCTCTCGTCGCCGTGCTTGCCGCCGGTGTCCTCGCTGCCGTTCTTGCCGTCCCCGTTCCCGGAGTCGCCGGACTTGTCGCTTCCGGCCGGGGCGGCGTCGCCGCCGACCTTCTCCGGAGCCGGTTCGGGGTCCTTGCCGCAGCCGACCACCAGCGCGCCCGCCGCCAGCACCGCGGTCGCGGCGGCGGCGACGCGCGTCACCCGGCGCCGCCTGCGGTGGTTGGCGCGCGGTGCGCCGGGGGCCGGGACTTCGGCCTCGGACGGGGTCGTAGCGAGCTGCGCGGTTGTCGGGTCCTGGCGCTTCGTCATGGCTGCCGTCACTCCCTGGTCATGCTGTCGCGCGGTCGTTCGGCCTCCCCGCGGCCTCGTGTGCGTGCCGGTTCTCGTCTCCAGCGTGCCTCGGGGCTTTCGCGCCGTACACAGCATTCGATGGCCGATCACGCGGGAAAGTTCACGGCCGCCCGGGATTTTTTTCGCGTTCGGTCGCGAGGCAGGGTCTGGACCGGAACGCGCGCGCCGCATGGGGCCGAGAGGACGTACGGGATGAAACCGACGCCGGGCGGCCGACCGTCGCGCAGCAGCCGTCCGCCCCCTGCCCCTGCCCCTGCCCCTGCCTCTGCGGCACACCGGCCCTACGAGGCGTCGGCGCCGACCCGCAGACTGCCCAACACCTTGTCCGTCTTGTCCGAACAGCCCTCTTCGCAACGGATCTGCACATACACGGGGGATCCACCCTGCTTCGTCGACTTCAGGCCGATCTCCTCCAGCGAGTACCCGGAGGCGCAGGACGACCACGTACGGATGCGCCCGCTCCACCCTCCACCGCTGAAGGTCCGGCTCCCCGCGTAGTCGCACTCCGAGTGCTTGATTCCGGCCACCTTGTCGGGCAGTACCTCCGCGGCGCCGGCCGCGCTGCTCTCCCCGTCCCCGCCGTCCCCACCGTCAGCGCCGTCCGCGCTCTCGCCGCCCTTGCCCTCCGCGGCCCCGAGACCGACGAAGACTCCGCTGGTCTTCGAGGTGAGGTCCTGCCAGCCGTGCACGTCCTGCGCGACGAGCAGTCCGGGCGCGTGGTCGGCCGACAGCCCCAGCGAGGTCGGATTCCAGCCCGAGTCGGTGAACTCCCGCGCCCAGTCGCCCGGCACCCGCACGCTGATCCGCCCGCTGGTGTCGCGCACCTTCACGGTCGAGGGCGTCCGCTGGGGGTCCGGGGCCAGCGCCGTGGCGGCCACTCCCAGCCCGGCCAGCACGACGACGGCCGCCCCGAAGGCCAGCGCCCGCGTCCGGCGGCGCCGCGTGGGACGCGCGGACGCCGTGCCCTCCGGCGAGGGGCGGACCGCGGCGGGATCGGGCGCCGGGGAGTCTGGTGCGCCGGCCGCGGACGTCTCCGGCGCCGCTGCCTCGGAAGAGGAACCCGCCGGAGCGGAACCCCCGGCGGGCGGCCCTTCGGGCAGGGCGCCCTCCGGAGCGCGCCCTCGGGATGCGTGGGAGCGCCCGGCGGAAACGGACCCCCCGGCGTCCGACGCGGACGAACCGGACCCCGACGACGCGGGCCCGGCGCGGTCCGGCTCCGCAGGGGCGGGTTCCGCAGGGGCGGGTTCCGCACGGTCCGGCTCCGCCGTGGCGGGCCCGGCTCCGGCGGAGGGCGCCTCGGACGCGAGTGGACGGCCGACAGCCGCTCCCGACGTCCGGGAGGGCGGCTCAGCGGCCACAGTCGCCGGCTGAGCGGCCTCCGGGGACGCCGGACGCACCGTGGACGGCATACCGCTCGGGGACGCCCAGGACGGCGCGCCGGAGCCGTCCTGGCCTGCTGCCGCGTCCGGGGCGGCCTCCCCCGCGCCGGGCGAGGCCGGCTCGTCCTCGGCGTGCTCCAGCGTCTCCGCGATCCGGTCCAACTCCCGCGCCAGTGCCGCCGCGGTCGGCCAGCGCTGTTCCCGGTCGGGTTCCATCGCGCGGCCGACCGCGGCCCCCACAGCGGACGGCAGCCCGGGGCGCAGCTCGTCGAGCGGCATCACCCGGTCCGGCGTTCCGGGCGTGGCGCCCGAGACCAGGTGGTAGAGCACGGCCCCGAGGCTGTAGACGTCCGCGCGGGCGTCGATGCCCTCGAAGGGTTCGGCCTGTTCCGGCGCCATGTAGCCGACCGATCCGGCGACCACCGTCAGTCCCGACGCGTGGGCGAGGTTCTTGGCCAGGCCCAGATCGGCGACCAGCACCCGCTCCCGGCCCTGTACTCCTCCGCTGGTCAACAGGACATTGGATGGCTTGATATCGCGGTGCACCACCCCGGCCTCGTGGAGGGCCTCCGCGCCGCGTGCCGCCTCGGCGGTGAGCCGCACCGCCTCGGCCACCGGCAGCGGACCCAGCGTCATCCGGTCGGCGACGGTGCCCTGGTCCGCGTACTCCATGACGAAATAGGGGCGTTCGTCATCCAGCTCTCCCACGTCGAAGACCTGGACCACGCCACCCGAGGACGCCTTGCGCAGCAGTCGGGCCTCGGCCAGGAAACGGTCCCGGATATCCATTCTGTGCGCCCAGTTGTCGGCCATCACCTTGACGGCGACAGGTGCCTCCAGACGGTCGTCGTGTGCGAGCCACACGACCGCGAAGGCGCCGGAGCCGAGACGACGGTCGACCCGGTAGCGGCCGATCTGATCAGGTGAAGGCATGCCCCTTATGATGCCTGGATGTGCCCACCGTCCTCCCCCCACGCCGTGAACCAGCCATCCGGGCAGCCTGAGCCGACCGGCGCCGGAGCGACACCGGAGCCCCTCGACCCGTCGGAGCCCCTCGACCCGTCGGCGCCCGCCGACACCGAAGCCCTCGCGGCGCGCGCGGCGACCGGGGACGGCGCGGCCCTCGACGCACTGCTGCGCACCATCCGGCCCGACGTGGTCCGGCACTGCGGCCGGTTCCTCCTCTTCCGCGAGGACGCCGAGGAAGCCGCGCAGGACGTGCTGCTGCAGGTGTCCCGGCACATCGAGCGCTTCCAGGGCCGCAGCCGCTTCAGCACCTGGCTGCACACGATCGTGGCCAACTGTTCCCGCCAGAAGTACCGCGAACTCAAGCGCCGCGCCGTCGAGCAGCCGACGCTCCCGCACCAGACGAGCGCCCCGGAGCAGCGCCCGGACCCGCGGACGACGAGTGTGATCGCCGGCTCCCGGGTGGACCTCCTCGAGGCACTGGAGCGGCTGGAGCAGGAGAGCCCGCACCTGGTGGCTCCCCTGGTCTACCGCGACGTGTGCCAGATGGACTACGCCGAGATCGTCGACCGACTCGGCATCCCGCTGGGCACCGTCAAGTCCCGGCTGCACCACGCCCGCCGGCAGATCCGGCCGTGGCTCACCTCACAGGAGCTGTGACCTCCGCGCCGCGGTCGGAGGCCGCGGCGCGGAGCGGCCGCGACCGGCCGCGTGCTGCACTGGGCCGCGTGGTGGACACGACGCTGCAGTTCGAGGCGCACCGGGCGCGGCTCTTCGGGATCGCCTACCGGATGCTGGGCTCGGCGTCCGAGGCGGAGGACCTCGTGCAGGAGACGCATCTGCGCTGGGAACGCGCCGACCGGGACGCGGTGGCGACGCCGGGTGCCTGGCCGGCCGAGGTCGTCACCGATCTCAGCCTCAACGAACTGGCCTCCGCCCGGGTACGCCGCGAGCAGTACGTGGGCCAATGGCTGCCCGAGCCGGTGCTGACGACGGCCGACGGCACCGTCCACGGGGCGGCGGGACCGGCGGCGGCGCACCCGCGCGGCAGCGGTGGACAGGGCTGGTGGAGACGTTCGTGGCGGCCGCCCGTGAGGGGGATCTCCGGCGGCTGGAGCGGCTGCTGACCCGAGGGCGTGGTCTCGCGCGGACGGCGGCGGCCGCGACCGTTCTGGTGCCGTGCGAGGTGAACGGCGGGCCCGCGCTGCTCGCACTCGCGGACGGCGGACTGCCGGGTGTGGTCACGCTGGAGGTGGCCGAGGGCCGGATAGCCGCGCTGCGGATCTGTGTGGGCCCGGACAAGATCGCTTACGCGGCACGGCAGTTCGCGGCGTCCGCGCCGAGCTGACCGCCGCGCCGGTGCGGCTCGGGGCCCTTCGGTGGGGAGCGGCAGGCATGCGGGGCGGGGTTGTCACGTTCGGGGCCGCTGTCCGGTCTCCAGGGGGACGGCACATTCCCGAACCCGGAGGAACGAGTCCCATGACCCCTTCGCCGCACCCGACCGGGCCCGCGCCCGGCACCCCGCACACCGCGCGCGGCGAGACGGGGCTCCGGCTCGGCCGGGCCCCAGTAAGGTGGCCCGAGCGAGCTGTAAGGGAACTGGAGACCCGTTGTGACACCTGAACCGGGGGCCCGGCGGAGGACGGCCGGCCCGGGAGCCACCGCCTCACCCGGCACCGTACGGCCCGGGGGACGTACGGCGCGGGTGCGCGAGGCGGTGCTGCGCGCCGCCGGGGACGCCCTCGCGGAGCACGGTTTCGCCCATCTCGACCTCGCCGAGGTGGCCCGCCGCGCGGAGGTGGGCAAGACGACGGTCTACCGGCGCTGGGGGACGGTCACCGCGCTGCTGGCGGATCTGCTCGACGACATGGCCGAGCAGTCCGAACCCCGCATCGAGTCGGGCGCCCTCCTCGAGGATCTGACGGCCAACGCCGCACTGGTGCGCCGCACTCTGACGGACCGCCGGCAGGGCGCCCTGTTCAAGGCGGTCATCGCCGCGGCCACGTGCGACGCGCCCGCGGCCGAGGCTCTGCACCGGTTCTACGCGGCCCGGATCGGGGAGTGGGCGCCCTGCGTGCGGCAGGCGGCCGAGCGGGGAGAGGTACCGTCCGACACGGATGCCGAGCAGGTCATCCGCGCCGTCTCCGCACCGCTGTACTACCAACTGCTGACCACCGGCGCCCCCCTGGACCGGGCAGCCGCCGAACGGGCGGCGCTGGCGGCGTACGAGGCGGCCCGCGCGGGGGCGTTCCGCACCGTCCGCCGAGCCGAGGGCGCCCACCCCGCACGGTAGGACAATCCGCACGGATCGGGTGCTCATGAGGGGTGTCGGCGGAGATCGGGTTCTTACGGAGCGGTGACACGGTGCCGCGCACCGTTGCGCGGCGCCCGCACACCTCTAGCGTGGCTGTATGCGCGTTCTTGTCACCGGCGGTGCCGGATTCATCGGTTCCCACGTCGTGGAGGCCCTGACCGACGCGGGCCACGAGGCGGTCGTCCTGGACGCCCTGCTGCCGTCGGCGCACGGTGAGGGCGCCGCATCCCCCGCCACCGTGCCGGGGGCGCGGCAGCTGCGCGGCGACGTGCGCGACCGGGACGCCGTCGCCGAGGCGCTGCGCGGTGTGGACGCGGTGTGCCACCAGGCGGCGATGGTCGGGCTGGGCAAGGACTTCTCCGACGCCCCGGAGTACGTCAGTTGCAACGACTTCGGCACGGCGGTGCTGCTGACCGCGATGGAGCGGGCCGGGGTGCGGGCCCTGGTGCTGGCCGGTTCGATGGTCGTCTACGGGGAAGGGCGCTACACCTGCCCCCAGCACGGAGTCGTCCGGCCGGGGCCGCGTGCCGTGCCGGACCTGCGTGCCGGGCGGTTCGAGCCGCCGTGCCCCGACTGCGGCGCCGCGCTGCGCCCCGGGCTGGTCGGCGAGGACGCGCCGCTGGACCCGCGGAACACCTATGCGACCACCAAGCTCGCCCAGGAGCACCTGGCGGCGGCGTGGGCCCGCGCGGTCGACGGGGCCGCGGTCTCGCTGCGCTACCACAACGTCTACGGGCCCGGGATGCCCTGTGACACGCCGTACGCGGGAGTGGCCTCGTTCTTCCGCTCGGCGCTCGCCCGCGGGGTGGCCCCCACCGTCTACGAGGACGGGGCGCAGCGCCGGGACTTCGTCCACGTGCGGGACATCGCAGCCGCCAACGTCACCGCGCTGGAGGCGCTGCACACGCCGGGCGCGGGCCGGGCGCCGGGCTCCTTCGCCGCGTACAACACCGGCAGCGGGGACCCGCACACCATCGGCGAGACGGCCAGCGCGCTGGCCGAGTTCTACGGCGGGCCCGACCCGGTGGTGACGGGCGAGTTCCGGCTGGGCGACGTCCGGCACATCACGGCGTCCTCCGAACGGGCCGCGCGGGAACTGGGTTGGCGCGCGCAGATCGGTTTCGGGGAGGGCATGAAGGAGTTCGCGGTGTCCGACATGAGGGCGCCGTCGGGGCGGGCGTAGCGGACCGTTGCGCCACCGTCCCCGTTCCCGCGCCACCGGATGCAGCCGATTCGCCGGATGCAGCCGACTCGCCGGGTGCCGCCTGCTCCTCGGCGGCCCCTTCGCGGGCTGCCGATCCGCCGGAGGACCGCTCGGCGCGGGCTCAGCCCGGTCCGGCGGTCGGCAGGGTGAGTTCGAAGCAGCAGCCGCCGGTCACGTTGTGGACGGCCGCCGTGCCCCGGTGGGCCTCGACGATGCCGCGGACGATGGCCAGCCCCAGGCCGGCGCCCGGGGGCGTGCGGGCGTGGGTGCCGCGCCAGCCGGTGTCGAAGACGCGGGGCAGGTCCTCCTCGGGGATGCCGCCGCAGCCGTCCGTGACGGAGAGGACGACCTGCTCCTGGACGCTGCGGACATGCACCGCGACGGTGCCGTCGGCCGGAGTGCGCCGGATGGCGTTGACGAGCAGGTTCCCCAGCACTCTGGTCATCTCGCGCGGGTCCACCTCCACCGGCACGTCGGTCAGCGCGTCGCCCACCAGCCGGACCCCGCTCTGCCGGGCCAGCGGGTCGGCGCCCGCCAGCGCTTCCGCGACGAGTTCGGCGGAGGCCACCCGGTGGGTGGTCAGGGCGAGCGCGCCGGCGTGGATCCGGGAGAGTTCGAACAGGTCGCCGACCATGGAGTTGAGCCGTTCGACCTCGGTGCGGATCTGCCGCAGGCAGCGTCCGGTGTCCTCCACCATGCCGTCCTCCAGCGCCTCGGACATGGCACGCAGTCCGGCCAGCGGGGTGCGCAGATCGTGCGAGATCCAGGCGACCAGTTCCCGCCGGGAGCTCTCCAGTGCCCGCTCGCGGTCCCGGGAGGCGGCCAGTTTCTCGCTGGTGGCGGCCAGCTCCCGGGTCAGGGCCGCGAACTCGGCCGGGTCGTCCGCCTCGGCCGCGCCGGGTGCCGGGAAGCTGCCGCCGTCGCCGAAGGACCGCGCCGCGCGGGTGAGGGCGTGGCTGCGGGCCGCCACCCAGCGGCCCAGCAGCAGCGCGGTCGCCAGCGAGACGACGGCCGCCATGGCGACGACGGTGGTGATGACGAACAGGTCGTGCCGGGAGAGGAACATGGCCCAGGCGACGGCCAGCGTCCCGGAGAGCATGGCGGTCACGGCAACGGTGGAGACGACCGTCAGGGACACGGCGAGCGAGCGGTGCCGCAGGGCGCGCAGCGCCAGGGCGCCCAGCAGTCCGGCGGCTGCGGCTCCCAGGAAGGCGAACAGGGCGATGAGCAGCATGTCGTGCACGGTGGTTCAGTCCTCCTGCGCGTCGGCGCCCGGGTCGAACCGGTAGCCGACCCCCCACACGGTCCGGATCAGCCGGGGCTGCGCGGGATCGTCCTCGATCTTGGCGCGCAGTCGGCGTACGTGGACGGTGACCGTCGAGAGGTCGCCGAAGGCCCAGCCCCACACCTCGCGCATCAGCTCCTCGCGGGAGAACGCGCGGGCAGGGTGCCGCAGCAGGTGGGCCAGCAGGTCGAACTCGCGCACGGTGAGCGAGAGGTCGGTGCCGTCCCGGGCGGCGCGCCGGGCGAGGGGGTCGACGGCCAGTCCCGCGGCGCGCAGCACCGGGGCGGGCCGCGGCGCCTCTTCGGCGTGGCGGCTGCGGCGCAGCACGGACTCGACGCGCAGCACCAGCTCGCGGGGGCTGAACGGCTTGGTGACGTAGTCGTCGGCGCCGACCTCGAGGCCCAGCACCCGGTCGCCCTCGTCGCCGAGTGCCGTGAGCATGATGACGGGTACGGGTCCTCTGCCGCGCAGTTGGCGGCAGACCTCCAGCCCGTCCATGCCGGGCAGCATCAGGTCGAGCACGACCAGGTCCGGCCACCGGGCCGCGGCGCGTGCCAGCGCGTCGGGGCCGGTCTCCGCGCGGTCGACGGCGTATCCGGCGCGCTGGAGGTACCCGGTGACGACCTCGGCGACGGTGGGGTCGTCGTCGACGACCAGGACACGCCCGGCGGGTGGTGGCTGCATGGCCTCAGGGTCGCACCGGATTCCGGAGCGCGGGAGGCGGGTCGGCGGCGGTCGGGGCGATGTCCGTGTTTCGTAAGAACACGAAGTCTGGAATGTCGCGTTTGGCTCCGTAGGGTGTGCGGAGCGTGATCGAACCTCGTCCGAAGGAGGCCGTGCCCGTGCCCGGTGTCGATGTCGTACTCCCCTGCCTCGACGAGGAAGAGGCGCTGCCCTGGGTGCTGGAGCGGGTCCCCCCGGACTGGCGTGCGATCGTCGTCGACAACGGCTCCACGGACGACTCGGCGGCCACGGCACGCGGACTGGGCGCGACCGTCGTCTCCGAGTCCCGGCGCGGCTTCGGCGCCGCCTGCCACGCGGGGCTGACGGCCGCCGAGGCGGACATCGTCTGCTTCTGCGACTGCGACGCCTCGCTCGACCCCGCCCTCCTGGTGCCGTTCGTGGAGGCGGTGCGGGAGGGCCGCAGCGACCTCGTCCTGGGCCGCAGGCGCCCGCAGACGCGCGGTGCGTGGCCCGCGCACGCCCGCGCCGGCAACCTCGCGCTGTCCCGGATGCTGCACGCACGCACCGGCGTACGACTGCACGATCTGGGCCCGCTGCGCGCGGCCCGCCGCGAAGCGCTGCTGGCGCTCGGACTGACCGACCGGCGCAGCGGATACCCGCTCCAGATGGTCGTGCGGGCGGCGGACGCCGGGTGGCGCATCGAGGAGCGCGACGTGCCCTACCGCCCGCGCACCGGCAAGTCCAAGGTGACCGGCACCTGGCGGGGCACCTGGCACGCGGTACGCGACATGCGGGCGGTGCTCCAGGAACCGCCCGTCACCGAACAGGAGGCTTCCCGATGACGACGTCGCCCCGCCCCGCCGGGGGGCCCACCCCGGAGGAATCCGCCCCGGAAGGAACCGCCCCGGCGGGAGACACCACCCTGCTCGTCATCGCCAAGGAGCCGCTGCCCGGGCGGGCCAAGACGCGGCTGTGCCCGCCGTGCACCCCGCAGCAGGCGGCCCGGCTGGCGGCGGCCGCGCTGCACGACACTCTGGAGGCCGTGCGGGTCATGCCCGCCGCGCGCCGGGTGCTGGTGCTGTCCGGCCGGCCCGGCGAGTGGCTGCCTCCCGGCTTCGACGTCGTGCCGCAGTGCTCCGGCGGTCTGGACGAGCGGCTGGCCGCGGCGTTCGCCGCGGCGGGCACCGGCCCGGCGCTGCTCGTGGGCATGGACACCCCGCAGGTGACGCCCGCGCTGCTGGAGCCCGCGCTCGGTCCGGACGGTTGGCGGGAGTGCGACGCCTGGTTCGGGCCCGCGCTGGACGGCGGCTTCTGGGCGCTGGGACTGGCCCGCCCGGATCCCGCACTGCTGCGCGGGGTCCCGATGTCCACCGCGACGACCGGACAGGCGCAACTCGACCGGCTCACCCGGGAGGGGCTGCGGGTGCGCCGACTGCCCGCGCTGCGCGACGTGGACACCGCCGAGGACGCGGTGCGGGTCGCCGCCGAGACACCAGGCAGCCGGTTCGCGGCCGCCGTGGCAGCGGTACCGGAACTGCCGCCCCACCGCCCCGGCATCCCCACGGGCCGCTCCCCGCAGGACACCGCGCAGCACCGGACGGCCGCCCCATGACGGCCACCACGCGCGCCACGCCCCCGCACCAGGCAGCGTCCGCGGATCCGGCCCCGACGGGCACCGCTGCGGCGCCCGAGCAGCAGGACGCTCCGGGCACCCCGTGGGGCGCCGACCCGTACGCGGACGCGCTCCGCAGCGGCCGCGGCCCGCTCTTCCTGCGGCGCAGCGACGGCTGGCTGCTGCCGCTGGAGGTGGAGCGCTGGTGTGCGAGCGCGGATTCCGCCGACATGTCGGTGCTGCGCCGCTGCGAGGGCGCGGTGCTGGACGTGGGCTGCGGGCCGGGCAGGCTGGTGGCGGCCCTGTCCTCGCTCGGCCACCGGGTGCTGGGCATCGACGTGAGCCCGGAGGCCGTCGCCCGCACCGTCGGCCTCGGCGGTACCGCGCTGCACCGTTCGGTCTTCGAACCGCTGCCCGGGGAGGGCCGCTGGGGCAGCGTGCTGCTGATGGACGGCAACCTCGGTATCGGCGGCGACCCCGAGGCGCTGCTGGAGCGCTGCGCCCGGCTCCTGGCACCGGACGGGCTGCTGCTGGCCGAGACCTCGCCCCTGGACGTGGACGAGCGGGCCCAGGTGCGGATCGACGACGGGCGCGGCGTGCACCACCCGCACCCCGGCAGCGGCCGGCCGTTCCCCTGGGCCCGGCTGGGCACCGCGGCCCTGCTGCGGTACGCGGCGCCCGCCGGGTGGGCGACCGCGGGTCAGTGGGGTTCCGGCGGGCGCTCGTTCGTCGCGCTGCGGCGCCCCTGAGGGTCCGGCTGCCGGTCGCGGCGGCCGCGCAGGGTCCGCGCGGCCAGCCACACTCCGGAGACGGTGAACAGGCCGACGGTCAGCCACAGCCAGTGCAGCGCGTAGCCGTTGTTGCCCTCCGGCCGTCCGGTGAGTCCCGCGTACCGGTCGGCCGGCCCGGTGATCAGCGGGAACCAGACCAGTAGCAGCAGGAGGGAGAGCAGGGCCGGGATCCGCAGGTGGTTGACGTACCGTCCGGCGAGCCGGGGCACCCGGTCGGCCAGCGAGTACAGCGGCACCAGCACCAGATCGTGCAGCAGCGCCGCACCCACGAACCAGACCGCGACCCCGAGCCAGTCGTCCGCCAGGAAGCGCACGCCCGCGTATCCGGCGAGCACGAACGAGGCCAGCAGCAAGGCGATCTGGAACGGACTGCCCAGCAGTCGGCGCAGCCCGGCGGCTCCCGGCCCCCGGTCCGCTCCCGGCTTCCGCCGTCCGGCTCCGGCTCCCGGCTCCCCGGCGGCCTCCGCCTCCGCGCCCGTCCGGCCGTCCGCGCCGCCGCCCGCGGCGGCTTCCTCCGGGCCGCCGCTCATCGGTCCGCTCCGAACGCCAGCCGCCGGACCCACTTGGTGTTGTGCACCCCGGGCGCTGCCGGAACGATGACCCGCGCCGGGTAGCCGTGGTCGAGGGAGAGGTCCTCACCGCCCACCCGCAGCGCCAGCAGGGACCGCGGGTCGCGCACCTGGTTGTCCCGCAGCGCGGCGTGCCGGAAGGCACCGGAGCGCTGCAGGGAGGCGACGAACACCCCGGGCAGTCCGTCCCTGGGGTCGAAGCCGACCAACTCCGCCAGGTCGCGCAGCCGCACACCGCTCCAGTGCTGGTCGGAGGTCGACCAGCCCTCCACGCAGGCGATCGGCAACGCGGCGGAGTGCTGCGGCATGGCCAGCAGATCGGCCCGGGAGAGGCGCTGCGTGGGCCCGCCGGGACGCTCCAGGGTCAGCCGCCAGCCCGCTCCGGTCTCCGCGCCGGTGATGCCGACGGCGGCGGCCGTCTTGTTGATCTGGAAGGCGTTCGCGCCGCTCCCCGGTTCCGGCCCGCCGTGCGGCGCCAGCAGGGCGGTGCGGCGGGGCAGTCCGTCGAAGTTCTGGCCCACGGTCACCGCCAGCAGCAGCACGGAGCCGCCGCCCACCGCACCGAGCGCGCCGCGCCGCGTCAAGGTCGGCGCCGCCGGACGCGGTGCGACCAGCCCGGTGTCCAGGTCCGGCTCGCGTGCTCCCTCGTGGGCGCGCTCGGGCGCGCCGCCCGCGGCCCGCCCGCCGGGCCGGTCGTACTCCTCGGGGCCGTCCTGCTCCCCGCCCTCGTCGTACTCTCCCGCGGCGGCCGGCTCCTCGGCGCCGCCAGGCTCCCCCGCGGCGACCCGCTCCTCGGCGCCGGCCGTCTCGGACTCCCCGGTGCCGGCCCGCCCGGCGGCCGCTTCGTACCGGCGGGCCGCGCGCTCCTCCCGACCGGCCCGTCCGGTGCCGCCCGAGGCGAAGTCGCGCGGCGCCCCGTTGCGCAGCGCGTGCAGGGCCTTCGGCAGCCGCAGGACGACGTGCACCACGAAGGCGGAGATGAACACCCAGGCACCGTAGAAGTGCAGCGGGTAGAACGAGCCGGGGAACAGGTAGTCGAGCTGGACGTTCAGCAGCCCCGTGACGAACTCGAACAGGACACCCCCCACGAGCAGCAGCAGCGAGATCCGCTCCAGCGCGTGCGCCGCCGAACGCGCCGGCGGCAAGGTGAACAGCTTGGGGACGACCGACCAGAGCTTCGCCAGCAGCACCGGGACGAGCACCACACCGAGCGTGACGTGCAGTCCTTGGGTGAGCCGGTAGAGCCAGTACGGATCGGTCGGCCAGGCGAACAGGTAGAACCCCAGCAGTCCGCGGTCCGGTGTCCGGTCGTTGGGAGCGGCCAGGTCCGGGTTGTACGCCGCGTACGACAGCAGCCCGGTGACGAACAGCACGGTGATGCCGAGCAGCAGTACGACACCGAGCAGCGCCGTCAGCCAGGGGCCGCGCAGCGGACTGCGCCAGAAGCGGGGATCGGTGGGGAGCCGGGTGGACGGGGGTGACGGAAGGGTGCGGTGGTCGCCCATGCGGCGACCGTATGCGCCAGGACGGCCCCGCGGGGGCCGGGAACCCATGACGAAACGCTGACATCCTCCCCTGGTGGCCCCCGCACGGCCCCGCGCGGCCTAACGTGCCCGTGTGGCTGCCGAACCCTCCTCCACCCGCCCGGACCGCGCCGAAGCCGGATCCGCTCCCGACGCCCGGGACACGCCCACCGAGGCCCGGGCCCCCCGCCAGCGCGGAGCCGGCGCCGCTCCGCGCACCGCCTCCCGGTGGCGCGGCCCCGGCTCCTGGCCGCGCGGGCTGCGCCCCGACCTGGCCGTCGTGGCGGCGGCCGGGGTACTGGTGACCGCGGCCGTCGTCATCGGCGGCGCCATCGAGCGGGAACACGGCACCCTGCGGGTCCACTGGCCGCCCTACTACGCCCACCTCGAACCGCACGTGGGCCCGGGCACACCGGCGGCGCTGCTGGTGGCCGGGGCCGTGCTGGGCTATGGACCCGCGCTGGCCGCGCGGCTGCGGTGGCGGCGGCTGCTGCCCGCGGTCTGGCTCGCCTCCATGGCCTGGATCTGGTCGCTGGCCATGGTCGACGGCTGGCACCGGGGCGTGGAGAACCAACTGACCTCCGCCTACGAGTACCTCCAGGAGATCGACCGGTTCGCGGACGCCGGTGCCGCGCTGCGCACCTTCACCGACCACATCCTGCTGCACTCCCCGGACAACTGGGTGCCCCATGTCGCGGGCCACCCGCCCGCCGCGGTGCTCACCTTCGTCGGACTCGACCGGGTGGGGCTCGGCGGCGGGCCGTGGGCCTCCGCGTGGGTCATCACCGTCGGCGCGTCGGCGGCGGCCGCCGTCCTGGTGGCCCTGCGCGCGCTCACCGACGAGGAGCACGCCCGCAGCGCGGCACCGTTCCTCGTCCTGGCGCCCACCGCCGTGTGGGTGGGGGTCTCCGCGGACGGCTACTTCACCGCGGTGGCCGCCTGGGCACTGGCCCTCCTCGCCCTGGCCGCGCGGTCGGGTGCGGGCGCGGTCCGCGCGCCGCGCACCGTCGCGTTCGCCGCCGGGCTGCTGTTCGGGCTCACCTGCTACCTGTCGTACGGGCTGACCCTGTGCGCGCTGCTCGGCCTCACCGTGCTCGCGCTGGCCCGCACCCTGCGGCCGCTGCCGTGGGTACTGGCCGGGGTCGCCGTGGTGGCGGCCGCCTTCACCCTCGCGGGCTTCGACTGGTGGGAGGGCTACCGGCTGCTGACCGAGCGGTACTACCAAGGCGCCGCACGCATCCGGCCGTACAGCTATTGGGTGTGGGGCAACCTCGCCTGCGCCGTGACCGCCGCCGGACCCGCGGCCGTCGCCGGGGCGCGGCGTGCGCTGGTGTCCGCGGCACGGACCGGGCGGCAGGCCGCCGCACGGCTCCGGGCCCGTCGGCCGGGCGGCGAGCTCGCGGCGGCCGGCCCGGACAGCCGGGCACGGCTCGCGGCGGTGGTGGCCACCGCGGTGCTGACGATCGCCGTCGCCGACCTGTCCGGCATGAGCAAGGCCGAGACCGAGCGGATCTGGCTGCCCTTCCTCACCTGGCTGCTGCCCGCGGCGGCGCTGCTGCCGCCGCGGGGCGCGCGGTACTGGCTGGCGGCCCAGGCGGCGACCGCGCTTGCGGTCAACCACCTGCTGCTGACCGGCTGGTGAGCCGCCCCGGCTGTCACACCCGCCTTCTAGGCTGACCGGTCGAGCACTTCCGTTGCGCCGGCCGGCGCGAAACGCCGGCCGGGAACCCAGGAGGACCAGGATGCCGGCCCAGAACACGCCGCTGACACCCGCCGACGGCCACACCGTCATCGAAGTGCGCGGAGCACGCGAGAACAACCTCGCGAACGTCTCCCTCGACCTGCCCAAGCGCAGGCTGACGGTCTTCACCGGAGTCTCGGGCTCGGGAAAGTCCTCGCTCGTCTTCGGAACGATCGCGGCGGAGTCGCAGCGGCTGATCAACGAGACGTACACGGCGTTCGTCCAGTCGTTCATGCCGAGCCTGGGCCGCCCCGACGTGGACAGCCTGCGCAACCTGAGTGCGGCGATCGTCGTCGATCAGGAGCGGATGGGTGCCAACTCCCGCTCCACCGTGGGCACCGCGACCGACGCCTACACGATGCTGCGGATCCTCTTCAGCCGCCTGGGCACCCCGCACGTCGGCCCCGCGACCGCGTTCAGTTTCAACAGCACCGAGGGCATGTGCGCCGAGTGCGAGGGACTGGGCCGGACCACGACGATCGACATCGAGCAGATCGTCGATGCCGGGCTGTCCGTACGCGAGGGAGCGCTCACCGCACCGGGGTTCGCGGTGGACAGCTGGTTCTGGCAGGTGGTCGTCAACTGCGGATTCTTCGACCCGGACAAGAAGGTGCGCGACTTCACCCCGAAGGAGCGGGAAGCGCTGCTGTACCAGCCGATGACGAAGGTCAAGGTCGGCACCACCAACCTCACCTACGAGGGTGCGGTCACCCGCATCCGGCGCACCTACCTGTCCAAGGACCGGGAGGCGTTGCAGGGCCACATACGGGAGTTCGTCGACCGGGCCGTCGTCTACACCGACTGCCCGGCGTGCGGCGGCAGCCGGCTCAGCCGGGCGGCGCTCTCCTCCCGGATCGACGGGCTGAACATCGCCGACTGCGCCGCCATGCAGATCAGCGACCTCGCCCCGTTCGTCCGCGGGCTGACCGACACCGGGGATTCCGCGGAGTCCCCGGGCTCCCCGGGCTCCGGCGGGGGGCAGCACGCGTCGAGCGGAGGGCAGGCCCATGTGGCGCCGCTGCGCGACGCGCTCTGCCAGACACTCGACTCCCTGGTCGACATCGGGCTGGGCTATCTGAGTCTGGACCGCCCGGCGGGGACGCTCTCCGGCGGCGAGGCGCAGCGGGTCAAGATGGTGCGCCATCTCGGCTCCAGCCTCACCGACGTCACCTACGTCTTCGACGAGCCCACCATCGGCCTGCACCCGCACGACATCCAGCGCATGAACGAACTGCTGCTGCTCCTGCGCGACAAGGGCAACACCGTCCTGGTGGTCGAGCACAAGCCGGAGGTCGTCGCCATCGCCGACCACGTCGTCGACCTCGGGCCCGGCGCGGGCACCGAGGGCGGCCGGATCTGCTACGAGGGTGACGTATCCGGGCTGCGTGCCTCCGGTACGCTCACCGGCCGCCATCTCAACCACCGCGCCCGGCTGCGCGAGACGGTCCGGGAGCCCAAGGGCGCGGTCCGGATCACCGGAGCGGACCTGCACAACCTCAAGAACGTCGACGTGGACGTCCCGCTGGGCGTCCTCACCGTCGTCACGGGCGTGGCGGGGTCCGGGAAGAGCTCGCTGATCCACGGCTACCTGTCCGGGCGGGACGGTGTACGGGTGGCCGACCAGTCCCCCATCCGCGGCTCCCGCCGCAGCAATCCGGCCACCTACACCGGGCTGCTCGGCCCCATCCGCACGGCCTTCGCCAAGGCCAACGGCGTCAAGCCGGCGCTCTTCTCGGCCAACTCGGCGGGTGCCTGCCCGAACTGCAACGGCATCGGGCTCGTCTGGACCGACCTGGCGATGATGGCCGGCGTCTCCTCGGTGTGCGAGGCGTGCGAGGGCAAACGCTTCACCCCGGCGGTGCTGGAGTACACACTGCGCGGCAAGAACATCAGCGACGTGCTGGGCATGTCGGTGGCCGAGGCGGCCGCGTTCCTCCCCACCGGGCAGGCCGCGGCGATCCTGGGCCGCCTCGCGGACGTCGGTCTGAGCTACCTGCGGCTGGGGCAGCCGCTGAACACCCTCTCCGGCGGCGAGCGCCAGCGGCTGAAACTGGCCATCCACATGGCCGAGAAGGCCGCGACCTACGTCCTGGACGAGCCGACGACGGGGCTGCACATGGCCGATGTCGACCAACTGCTGGCGCTGCTGGACCGGCTGGTCGAGGACGGAAACTCGGTCGTCGTCATCGAGCATCATCTGGCGGTGATGGCCCACGCGGACTGGATCATCGACCTCGGACCGGGTGGTGGACACGACGGCGGGAAGGTGCTGTTCACCGGTCCGCCCGCCGAACTCGTCACCGGTGCGGACACGCTGACGGCACAGCATCTGCGCGGCTATGCGGGTGCGGCCGCCGGGCAGCCCGCCGGCTGAGCCGGGGGCGTCACCGGGCGCCGCGTCCTGGCGGGGTGGCGGCCAAAACCGCACGGGGACCCGGCCGCACGGGGGCGAGGTCACCACGAGGGCCGGGCCGACACCCCGCCGTCCAGCACGAGATCGTGCCCGTTGATCCAGCGGGCCCGCGGCGAGGCGAGGAAGACGCACGCATCCCCCACGTCCTCCGCGGTGCCCAGCCGCCCGTCCGGCGCCGCCGCGCGCCAGCGCCGCACGCCCTCGGGCCACTGCTCCTCGATCCCGTCCCGCGCCACCAGCCCGGGCGAGACGGTGTTCACCCGCACCCCGAGCGGCCCGTACTCCAGCGCCGCGGCCCGGGCGTGCGCGACGATCGCGGCCTTGGACGCGGCGTAGTGCGCATGCCCCGGCGCGGGCTGCGCCGCCTCGACGGAGGCGACGTGCGTGATACTGCCGCCGCCGCGCTCCGCCAGCAGCGGAGCCGCCGCCTGGGTGCAGCAGAAGACGCTGGAGAGGTTGGTGTCGACAACCGCGCGCCACTCCTGGACCGTCATCCCGGCCAGCTCCCGCACGGGTTGCACCCCCGCGTTGTTGACCAGCGCGCCGAGCCCCGCGGCGCGCCACCCGGCCGCCTCGGCGACCACGGCGCGGCAGCCCTCCTCCGTGGCCAGTTCACCGTGCACGGCCAGCGCTTCCCCGCCGTCCCGCTCGATCGCGGCGACGGTCGCGCGAGCGCCCGCCGGATCACCGCGGTAGTGCACCGCCACCGGCGCGCCCGCCGCCGCGAACCGCAGGGCGATGCCGCGCCCGATGCCGCCGGAGGCGCCCGTCACCAGCACCGTGCGCGACGCCGCCGCGCTCATCGGGCCAGCTCCCGGATCAGCCCCGCGTGCTCGGGGTACGCGCGGGCGAGCGCCTCCGCGTCGCCGTGCTCGTAGTCCGCGTCGGTGTAGCCGGGGGCCATCGTGCAGCCGAACAGCGTCCACGTACCCGCCCGGCCTCGCGGCTCGCCGGGCCCCGGTTCGCTTGGATTCGGCCCGCCCGGTTCCGGCCCGCCCGTGCCGTGCCGGGCGACCCGGGCGCCCATCCAGGTACCGGCGGGCACCGTGAGCTGCACCTGGTGTCCCGCACCCAGCACATCGGGCCCGAGCACCGGCGTCCTCGACGTGCCCTCGGGCCCGAGCAGCAGCAGTTCCAGCGGGGAGCCCAGATAGTGGTGCCACACCTCGTCGGAGGGCAGCCGGTGCAGCGCGCAGTAGTCGTCCGGCACGTCGGTCAGCAGCATCACGATCGCGGAGCCCTCCGGCCGGCCGTCGCCGCGTTCGGGTCCCGCCCACAGCCGCCGGAACCGGCCGCCCTCGCGTGGCAGCGGCTCCAGTCCGTAGTGCGCTGCCAGTGCCTCCGCTGTCACGCGTGCCTCGTCTCCCGCCTCGCGTCGCATTCCTCAGCCCTGCCCCGGCCGTGCGTGCGCCATGCGCCCTTCATGCGCCCCTCCCGGCTCCGCAGAACTCTGCTGTCACTCGGACGAGTGAGATCGAGGCACTGAGGGGTTCGGTGTCCGCACTCCCGCCTCAGCAGCCCCAGGACATGCTTAGAGTGCACCTGTTCGGCCCCGGGCCCGGACTCCCGGACCCCGGGTTCCCGGACCCCGGCCGGACGGCCCGACCGCCGAACGGCCGAACGGTCCGACCGCCGGACGCACAGCACGCGCACATGCGACCGGCGCCAGGCGCCGCGCCACCACCCCTCGCCCCTCGCTCCCCTCGCTCCCGTCGCCTCCCTTCGCCCCCCATGCCCCACCGCCGCAGCACCCACCCGATCCGCACAGCCCTCCGTACCGCCCGCAAGTGGAAGGGGTCTTCGATGGTCGCCGTCCCGCGCTCCGACACCCCGGGCTCCGCCCGGTTCCGGACCGTACGCGCGAGGGGCGAACTGGACATCGCGACACTGCCCGAGCTGGAGAGCGACCTGGTCCGGGCCCTCTCGGACACCGCGCCGCCCCGGGTCGTCCTGGACATGCGGGACGTGACGTTCCTGGACTGCTCGGTGCTCCGCGTCCTGCTGCGGGCCCGCTCGACCGCGCTCGCCCGGGAGGGCTGGCTGGTGCTGCTCTGCGGGCAGATGCCGGTCGGCAGACTGCTGCGGCGACTGGAGCTGGGCCGGTCCCTGCCCCGGTACCCCTCCGTCGACGCCCTCGACGCGGCCCTGCCTCCCGCCGAAGACCTGCACTGAGCCCTCCCGGCTCCCCGCTTCCGCCACGGCGGCGGGCCGGAAGAGCCACCGGGCGCGCCCGGCCGCGCGCACCTCCACGGCGCCACCGCACCCGCTCTCCCGTGCCCGGACGCCGTCGCGCGCCGACCGCTCCGGAAGCGGGACCACAACGACCACAACGTCCAATACTTTTCTTGCTGTACGAGGGCAGACACCGCCCCGCCGCCCGGGCAGCATGTGGGCCTTCCCCTCCCGTCCCCCCGGACTGCCTCGGAAAGGCGGTGTTCCGCGTGCGCTCGCGCGCCCTGCTCTCCCCTCTGGCCGCCGCGGCGGTCGTGCTGCTCGTCCCCCCGCTGATCACTTCCGGCAGCGGCGCCTCGGGCGGCACGAACATCCCCGGCCTGCGCTTCATGGTGCCCAACACCCCCGGCGGCGGCTACGACATCACCGCACGTACAGCGGCCAAGAACGCCGAGGACGCCGGCCTCAACCACAACATCGAGGTCTACAACCTGCCCGGCGCCGGCGGCACCGTCGGCCTCAGCCGGCTCGTCAACGAGCGCGGCAACGGCAAGCTGACGATGTCCATGGGCCTCGGCGTGGTCGGCGCCGTCCACACCAACGACGCGCCCTCCACCCTCGCCGACGCGACGCCGGTCGCCCGGCTCACGGAGGAGCCCGACATCGTGGTCGTCGCCAAGAACTCCAAGTACAAGACGTTCCGGCAGCTCCTGTCCGACTGGAAGAAACACCCGGGCGCCATGCCGGTCGGCGGCGGGTCCTCGCCGGGCGGTCCCGACCACCTGGCGCCGATGCTGATGGCCCGCGCCGCGGGGATCAGGACCAAGGAGGTCAACTACGTGCCGTTCGACGGCGGCGGCGAACTGCTGGCCTCCGTACTGGGCGGCAAAGTCGCCTTCGGCGTCTCCGGTCTGGGCGAGTACCGCGACCAGATCGAGTCCGGCGAGCTGCGCCTGCTCGCCGTCACCGGCCCGAAGCGGGCCGCGGGCTTCGACGCGCCCACCCTCAAGGAGTCCGGCATCGACGTGGAGTTCACCAACTGGCGCGGCATGATGGCCCCGCCCGGGCTCTCCGAGGCCCAGCGGGACAAACTCGTCCGCTTCCTGCGCGAGTTGCGGCGCTCCGAGCAGTGGCGCGACTCGCTGCGGACCAACGGCTGGGAAGATGCCTGGCTGCCCGGCGACAAGTACGGCCGCTTCCTCAAACGCGAGGACGAACGCGTGAACTCCGTCCTGAAGGAGCTGGGGCAGTGAGCAACGCGAGCGACACCCGATCCCCCCGCCTCCCGCGCGGCCCGCGGGCGTCCCGGCCGGACGGGCGGGCACGAACCGGCGCCGCGCGGCGCCGCGGCTACTCCGAACTCGGCCTGTGCGCACTGCTGCTGGCCGTCGGCGTCCTCGTACTGAGCGACGCGCTCACCATGGACACCGTCGCCTCGGCACGCGGCCCGGTCGGTCCCCGCACTGTCCCCCTCGTCGTCGGGACGGCGCTGCTGGTCGTCTCCGTCGTGCTCACCGTCGACGTCCTGCGCGGCGCCGCCGGAGACGGCACGGCCGGGGGCGGCACGACCGGGGGCGGTACGACGACGCCCCCGGAGCCCGGGGACGCGCAGACCCCGCGCCCGGAGCCGGGGAGCCAGACAGCCGCGGTACCGGAGCAGGGGAGTCCACGCACCGCGCAACCGGACGCGGCGGACGGGAAAGACGCGGCGGACGGGAAAGACGCAGCCGGGGCGGTCGACGCGGAGGCGGACGAGCCCGGCGACTGGCGTACCGTCGCGCTCCTCACGGGAGTCTTCCTCGCCTTCGCCGCACTGATCGAACCGCTCGGCTTCCCCCTCGCGGGCGCCCTGCTCTTCTGGGGCTCGGCCTTCACGCTGGGCAGCCGCCGCCATGCCCTCACCCGTGACCCGCTGATCGCCGCCGGGCTCTCCCTGCTCACCTACACGGTCTTCCACCTCCTCCTCGGCGTCCATCTGCCGGGCGGACCACTGATGGGAGTGATGTGACCATGGATTCCGTCAACTCCCTGATCGACGGCTTCGGCACCGCGCTGACCCCGCTCAACCTGCTGTGGGCCGCCGTGGGCGTGCTGCTGGGTACCGCCATCGGCGTCCTGCCGGGCATCGGTCCCGCGATGGCCGTCGCGCTGCTGCTGCCGGTCACCTACGGCCTCGACCCGACCGCCGCGTTCATCATGTTCGCCGGGATCTACTACGGCGGAATGTTCGGCGGCTCGACGACCTCCATCCTGCTCAACACCCCCGGGGAGAGCGCGGCGGTGATCGCCGCCATCGAAGGCAACCCGATGGCCAAGGCCGGACGCGGCTCCCAGGCCCTCGCCGCCGCGGCCGTCGGGCACTTCGCGGGCGGCATGATCGGCACCGTCCTGCTCGTCCTCCTCGCCCCGACCGTGGCGAGCCTTGCGGTGGACATCGGCGCCCCCGACTACTTCGCCATCATGGTGATGGCCTTCATCGCCGTCACCTCCGTCCTCGGCTCCTCCCGCGTCCGCGGCTTCGCCTCCCTGCTGATCGGCCTGACCCTGGGACTGGTCGGCCTGGACCAGATGACCGGCCAGCAGCGGCTGACCTTCGGCAGCCTGCAACTCTCGGACGGCATCGACGTCGTGATCGTCGCGGTCGGCCTCTTCGCCATCGGCGAGGCCCTGTGGGTCGCCGCGCACCTGCGGCGCGACCCCGGCACCTCCATCCCGGTGGGCCGCCCGTGGCTGGGCCGTGACGAACTGCGGCGCACCTGGAAGCCGTGGCTGCGCGGGCCGCTCATCGGCTTCCCCTTCGGGGCGATCCCGGCAGGCGGCGCGGAGATCCCCACATTCCTCTCCTACATCACCGAGAAGCGGCTCTCGAAGCATCGCAAGGAGTTCGGCAAGGGCGCCGTCGAGGGCGTCGCCGGACCCGAGTCGGCCGCCTCCGCCTCGGCGGCGGGCACACTCGTCTCGATGCTGACCCTCGGGCTGCCGACGACCGCCGTCGCGGCCGTGATGCTCGCCGCCTTCCAGCAGTACGGCATCCAGCCCGGCCCGCTGCTCTTCGAACGGGAACCCGAACTGGTGTGGGGGCTGATCGCCTCGCTCTTCATCGGGATGGCGATGCTGCTCGTCCTCAACCTGCCGCTGGCTCCCGTCTGGTCCAAGCTGCTGCGCGTCCCGCGCCCCTACCTGTACGCGGGGATCCTCTTCTTCGCGGCGGTCGGTGCCTACGCGGTCGGCGGCCAGGCTGTCGACGTCGTGATCCTCCTCGTCATCGGGCTCCTCGGAGTGCTGATGCGGCGCTACGGGCTGCCGGTGCTCCCCGCGATCATCGGCGTCATCCTGGGCCCCAACGCCGAGCAACAGTTGCGCAGAGCGCTCCAGATCAGCGACGGGGACGTCATCGGACTGGTCAACACCCCGTTCTCCGTCACCGTCTACGCGGTGATCGCGACCGTCCTGCTGTGGCCTCTGCTGAAGCGCCTGCTGCCCGCACGCGGCGGTCCCGCACCGTCCGCGGTCACGGGCGGGAAGCGCGCCGCGCGTGCGACCGGGACCGGCGAGAAGAACAAGACGGCCGAGAAAGGCGAGAAAGGCGAGGAACGCGAGGAGGTCGAGGAAGGCGAGGAAGGCGAGAAGGCGAGAAGGACCGGGCCGTGAGCGGAGACTGACCCCTCCGGCGGAGCAGCCTGCCGAGCCCCGCGTCCCGTCCCGGTCCCCCGTCCGGGACGGGACGCGGCTTGCGTACCGGCAGAGCGGACGCGGCTTCCGTACCCGCACAGCACTCGCCCCGGAGCGTCCCCGCCGCGCACAGCCTGCTTCCGGCCGCCGGAGCTGCCCGGCGTACCCGCTCGGGGCGATGTCAGTGGGCTGAGCTAGTTTCGCCGGTCATGGACTCGCATTCGCTGCTCCGCCATCTGCGCGACGAACTCGGCACGTTCCGCGGATACCTCGACCGGGATGTCGGCGCACCGGTCGAGCACTGCGGCGCGTGGACGCTGCACGATCTGGCCGAACATCCGGGCGGCTCGAATCTGTTCGCGGCGGCAGCCGTCACCGCACAGCGAGGTGACCACCCGGCCACTCCGGCCCCCCGCGATCCGTCGGAGCTGCCGCGATGGTTCGAGGAGACGTCCCGGACGCTGCCCACCGCCCTGGACACGGACCCGGCCGCCCCCGCCTGGACGTTCCATCCGCCGGGCACCGTCGGGTTCTGGCAGCGACGCCGCGCGCTCGAAACACTCGTACACCGGTGGGACGCGGAGAACGCGCTGGGCGCAGCCCGGCCGCTCGACCCCGAACTCGCCGGCGAAGGGGTGGCGGAGGTCTTCGACACCCTGGCGCCCAGACAGGTGGCACGGGGCCGGGCGCATCCGCCGCGGAGCGCCCTGCGCCTGACGGCCACGGACCTCGGAACGCCCTGGACGTACGGTCCCGGGGCTCCCGTCGCCACACTCGCGGGGCCCGCGGATCATCTCCTGCTCCTGCTGTGGGGCCGGATGTCCCACAGCAGCGCGGCAGTGACCTGGCACGGCGACCGCGAGACCGGCCTGGAGTTGCTCTCCGGCACCCTGACGCCCTGACGCCGACCTGCCGCGCCGGGCCGCGGGCTGCTCGGGGGCTCCGGGACCTCGGGAGGTCTTCGGACCGTCGGCGATCCGCCGGGCGCGTGTCTCAGCGGCGGGCGTGCCGACCGCGCCCGGTGCGGTTCTGGGGAGCGGACGGGTCCTCGGGTGGGGCGGGCGGGCCCTGCGGTGCTGCGCCGTCGTCGTACGGGTCGGGCGCACCGTGCGGGTTCTGCGCCCCCGCACCCGTGCCGTAGGGGTCCTGCGGGACCTGGGAGGCGCCAGGCGCCGCCCCACCGTACGGAGTGCCCTGCGGCGCACCGCCGGAGGCGCCGTACGGGACCTCGGGCGGAAGCGGACTGCCGCTGCCGTACGCACCGGGAGCACCAGGAGCACCAGGAGCACCAGGCGGCATCGTCCCGCCGGGTCCGTGGCCCGGCGCTGCCTGGCCGCCCTGGCCCTGGTACGCGCCGTGCCCCTGGTACGCGCCCTGTCCCTGCCCCTGTCCCTGGTACGGGTCCTGCCCCGGATAGGCACCCTGGCCCTGCTGCGGCCCCTGACCTGGACGGCCCTGCCCCGGTCCGCCGGGGGCGCCCGGGTGGTGTCCGGGAGCGCCGGGGGCGCCCGGGGCCGGAGGGTGGTCCTGCGCCTGGGCGGGTGAGCCCGGTGCCTCGTCCCCGGCGTCGGCGGCACCGCCCTTGCGGCGGCTGCGCAGGTACTCGATCACGATCGGGAGGACCGACAGCAGCACGATGCCGACGAGGAAGGACTCGATGTGCTCGTGCACCAGGTCGATCTGCCCCAGTGCCGCGCCCAGCAGGGTGACACCGGCGCCCCACAGGGTGCCGCCGATGATGTTGAAGAGAACGAAGGACCGGTACCGCATCCTGCTGACACCGGCGATGATCGGGGTGAACGTCCGCACGATCGGTACGAACCGGGCCAGCACCAGCGACTTCGGGCCGTGCTTCTCGAAGAACTCGTGCGCCTTCTCGACGTTCTCCTGCTTGAAGAACCGCGAGTCGGGCCGCTTGAAGAGCGTCGGCCCCACCTTCTTGCCGAACAGATATCCGGCCTGGTCGCCCAGCACCGCGGCGAGCACGATCAGCAGGCACATCAGCCACAGCGGCATGTGGAGCTGGTCGGTGACGATCAGGAGCCCCGTGGTGAACAGGAGCGAGTCGCCGGGCAGGAAGAAGCCGATGAGCAGGCCCGACTCCGCGAAGACGATCGCCAGGATCCCGACCGGGCCGAAGGTCTGGATCAGGAAGTCCGGATCCAGCCAGCTGGGTCCTAGTGCGAGGTTGGTCACGGAAGGCTCCTGATCAGGGGCGCGGGGCGGGGTGTCTCCCGGCCGGTGGGCCGGTGGGCGGCGCGGCGAAACGGCACACGGGCGGTATCGGACGCTACACGCTACCAACGCGGGCCCCCGCCCCCAGCGTTCCCGGCCGTGGGCCCCGGGGGCCCGGGGGCCCGCGCGGGAGCCGGAAGCCCGGACGGGAGCCGGGACGGACCGCGAACCCGGCGGACGACGCGACGGTACACGCACAGGCGTTCCCTCCGGGCCCGGCGGCCACTAGCTTCCCTCTCACCGAGTCCCCGCGTCCGGATCCCGGACGCGGGGGCATGGAGCACCAGAGAGCACCACACGCCGAACAGCCGTTCCCCGAAAGGACCACGACTGTGTCCGTACCGCTCCGCTCCCCCCGCTCCTCGCGCGCGCTGCGCCGGAGATCCGTGGCGGCACTGGCCGCGACCGCGCTGGCCACCCCGCTGCTGCTGATCTCGTCCCCCGCAGCCGCTGAGCAGTCCGCCGCCGACCGGAAGCCGCCCCGCCAGTCCGCGAAGCAGTCCGCGAAGAAGGGCGACAAGCTGGCCAGGAAACTGGTCCGGCGCACCAGCGGGCACGGTGCCCGCAAGCACCTGGCGGCTCTCAGCGCCATCGCCCATTTCAGCGACGGCAACCGCGGCGCCGGCTCCGCGGGCCACGACCGCTCCGCGCGGTACGCGGGCACCCTGCTCAAGGCGGCCGGCTACAAGGTCACCTACCAGAAGTTCGAGTTCACCTTCCGCGAGACCCTCGCCGAGAAGCTGTCCGTGCTCGGCCCGAACCAGCGCGACGTCCCGATCACGCTGATGACCTATACGAAGAGCACCCCCGAGGGCGGCATCGAGGCCCCGGTCGCGGTGGTGCCGGTCGACGCCGACGGCACCACGGGCTGCGAGGCCGCCGACTACGCACAGGGCGCGTTCGACGGCAGGATCGCGCTGATCAAGCGCGGCGGCTGCACCTTCGCGCAGAAGCAGGCGACCGCCGCCGACGCGGGCGCGGTCGGCGCGGTGGTCTACAACAACGAGGACGGCGCGCTCAACGGCACTCTCGGCAGCCCGGACGACGCCCGCATCCCCACGGGCGGCATCACCCTGGCCGACGGGGAGGCACTCGCCGAGCAGGCGGCCGACGGCGACGTCACCGTCAACCTGGAGGTGCGCGAGCACCAGGAGCAGCGCACCACCCAGAACGTCCTCGCGGAGACCCGCGGCGGCGACCCGGACAACACGGTGATGCTCGGCGCCCATCTCGACTCCGTCCCCGAGGGGCCCGGCATCAACGACAACGGCTCCGGTTCGGCGGGCGTCCTGGAGACCGCCCTCCAACTGGCCAGGGCCGACCACAAGGGCAAGCACGCGAACAAAGTCCGCTTCGCGCTGTGGAGCGCCGAGGAGCTGGGCCTGCTCGGCGCCGAGCACTATGTGTCGCAGCTGTCGGCCGCCGAGCGCGGGAAGATCTCGCTCTATCTGAACTTCGACATGATCGCGAGCCCCAACTACGGAATGTTCGCCTACGACGGCGACGACTCCGACGGCACGGGCGCGGGCCCCGGCCCGGAGGGCTCGGCGGTACTGGAGAAGGACCTGGTGGACTTCCTCGCCACCCGCGGGACGGAGACCCGCGGCACCGACTTCACCGGCCGCTCCGACTACGGTCCGTTCATCGAGGCGGGCATTCCCTCGGGGGGCACGTTCACCGGCGCCGAGGGGATCAAGACCGCCGAGCAGCAGAAGCTGTGGGGCGGCACGGCCGGAGAGGCCTACGACGGCTGCTACCACCAGGCGTGCGACACCCTGGGGAACATCGACCCCCGCGCCTTCGACCTGAACGTCAAGGCCATCGCCGACGCCGTCGGCCATTACGCGTGGGACACCAGTGCGCTGCCGCGCGGTACCGACCGCCCGGCAGCCCAGCGTCTGGCCGCCACGGAGTCGGCCGACGGCGCCGCGCCCGCGGCCGGGAAGCCGGCCACAGGCCCGTACAAGGGCGCCCGCCTGGTCCGCTGATCCAGCCTTCCGCGGCCCCCGCCGTCCGCGTGCGGCGCCGGACGCTCGGCGTCCGGCGCCCGTGCGGCCGCACCGCCGCGTTGTCCACAGGCTGTGGACAACGCGGCGGTGCGGCACTCCCGCCTCGCACCCGACGAATCCCCCGCGCACTTCTCCACCGTCCGCCCACGGTCTGCCCACTTTCTCTCCGCTTTACCGGCGAATCACCCGGATTGCACCACCGGCACCGGGCTGCGCCCGGTACCGGTAGCCCGGTAGGCTTTCCGTGTGATCTTCAAGCGAATCGGAAACGGGCGGCCTTACCCCGACCATGGCCGGGAGAGCACCCGCCAGTGGGCGGATGTGGCCCCGCGCCCGGTGCGCCTTGACCAGCTCGTCACCACCAAGGGCCAGCTCGACCTGGAGACGCTGCTCGCGGAGGATTCGACGTTCTACGGCGATCTGTTCGCCCACGTCGTGAAGTGGCAGGGTGATCTGTACCTGGAGGACGGACTGCACCGCGCGGTGCGCGCGGCACTCCAGCAGCGCCAGGTGCTGCACGCGCGCGTCCTCGAACTGGACTGACCACGGCTCCTCGCCCCGGTCGCCCACCACCGCCCCGCCTCGACCGCCCCTGCGCCGCGTTCGAACCCCGGCCGGTCACCCTCCCGACTCGGTGACCGGAGGCTCCCCGCGTTCCCCCGTTCAGGTACGCGTCGCGGGCGCGGCGAGAAGCCTTTGATCATCTAGTAGGCAGTACTGCATCCGGCCACTACCCTGCGCACATGAGCATGCTCACTCCCCCGGGCCTGGGCGGGAAGTACCGCATCAAGGGTGACCGCTACCCGCGGATGCGCAGACCGCGCAGGTGGGGGCGGATCGTCGCCGCTTCGCTCGCCTCGGTGCTGGCCGCGGCGGTACTGGGATGGGGCGCGCTCCAGGTCATCGGCATCTTCTCGGGCAGCGGCCCGGCCAAAGCGGCCGACCGCTCCGCCGAGCGGGCGAAGTGCGCCTCGGCCGCCCCCGCCGCGGAGGCCCGCACCAACGGCAGGAAGGCCGCGGAGGGCGAGCCGACGGGCAAGAAGGCCGCCGGAGGCGACGCCCTCCCCGAGCCGGGTGACATCACCGTGAACGTCCTCAACGCCACCTCGCGCAGCGGGCTGGCCAAGGACACGGCCGACGAGCTGAAGAAGCGCGGCTTCAAGATCGGCAGGATCGGCAACGCCTCGGCGGAGTTCGACGAGAAGATCAAGAAGGCCGCCTTCCTCGTCGGGGCCCCCGGCGCGTCGACCTCCGCCCGCATGCACGTCCTGGGCACTCAGCTCGCGCACACCGAGACCCGGTACGACGAGCGGGACGGCAAGGACGTGGACCTGATCCTCGGCAACGGCTTCGCACACCTGGCGAAGAAGAAGGCCGCCACCGCGGCCCTGGCCGAGCTGGCCGGCCCCGCGGCGGGCCCGGGAGAGCCCGGGAAGCCGGGAGCGTCGCCCTCGGCCTGCTGAGGCCCGCCTCGCGGTCCTGCCGTACCGCCACCGGCCCCGGCGGCCCTCGCGGGGCCGCGGGGCCGCGGGGCCGCGGGGCCCGATCGGTCAGACGGTGCCGTACATCCGGTCGCCGGCGTCACCCAGGCCCGGCACGATGAAGCCCTGCTCGTTGAGGCGCTCGTCGATCGAGGCCGTCACGACGGTCACCGGCGTTCCGGCCAGGTCCCGCTCCATGACGGCGACCCCCTCGGGCGCGGCCAGCAGACACAGCGCGGTCACGTCGTCGGCACCGCGCCGGATCAGCTCCTGGATCGCGGCGACGAGTGTGCCACCGGTGGCCAGCATCGGGTCGAGGACGTAGACCTGCCGTCCGGACAGGTCGTCGGGCATCCGGTTCGCGTAGGTGGACGCCTGGAGCGTCTCCTCGTCGCGGATCATCCCGAGGAAACCGACCTCGGCCGTCGGCAGCAGCCGGACCATGCCTTCCAGCATGCCGAGCCCGGCGCGGATGATCGGCACCACCAGCGGGCGGGGCCGGGACAGTTGCACGCCGGTGGTGTCGGTCACCGGCGTGGTGATCCCGACCTCCTCGACGCGCACGTCGCGAGTGGCCTCGTACGCCAGCAGCGTCACCAACTCGTCCGCGAGGCGGCGGAAGGTCGGTGAGTCGGTGCGCGCGTCGCGCAGGGTGGTGAGCTTGTGCGCGACCAAGGGGTGGTCGACGACGTGGGTCCGCATGCTTCGACAGTATCCGAGGCCCCGCGCGCCGGTCCCTCCGGTGCCCGGACAGGCGCACGGCTCTGATGAGACGGCGCCCGGCGCACCCGACCGGTGCGCGTCCGGACGCGCACGCTGGCCCGGCCGCGCGGGGACCGCACCGGCCCCGAGTCGGCACGCGCCGTGGCCGGATGCGCCGGGGCGCACTGGCATACGCCCGGCGGACCGGGGAAAGTGGCCCTACACCGGAGGTGCATATGTCAGAGCCACGTGAGCCCGGGCAACGAGCGCGCCGACGTCCGGGAAGGTCCACCCGACCCCACCCGGGATCGAGCGCCCGTACGGAACCCGACCGCCGCGGGGACCCTCGTACGCAACCGGAGTTCCGGACGGAGGGGGACCACGACGCGGACGCCGAGCGACTGCGCCGCCGCGCACGCTTCCTCCGCGAGCTGAACGAGGCGAAAGAGCTGCGCGAACGCGTCCATCCCCGCCGGTCGCGAGCAGTACGCCGACGCAGGCAGGCGCTGCGGATGCGTACCTTCCGCTGGTGAGGCCCGCCGCTGCCGGGACCCTGCGCGGGCGACGACCGGCCCGCGGCGAGGCGGCCGCCGACAGACCACCCCCATGCGGCACCCCGGCGCCCCGACCGCCCGCACCGCACTGAGTGGCGGGTTGTCACACTGCGTCGATGCAGGCGGGCGCCGGGTGAACGTTCGTGCAACAGTCGGGCAAACAGCTCGACGACGCACTGCCGAAGACCCTTCGCACAGCGCAGGTTTCTGCCACGATTCCGATGGGGCGGGGCACGGTCCTCGTCAGCACTCGGGCACATCTTGAATCAGTGGGAGAGTCACGGTGTATTTCGCCGCGCTGCTCGCGCGCACCGAAGACGGGTGGGAAGCGAGCGACACAGAGCTGGACGATGTGGAGACCCTGGCCGACCTGGCCGACCTGGCCCGCGAGGCCACGCCGGACGACGAGACGGTGCTGGTCTGCATCGAGCAGGACGGCATGTGGTTCGGCGTCGTCCGCGTGGACGGAGAGGACGATCCGCGAGTGTTCGTCTCGGACGCCGCGGCGGCGATGCGCAGCTCGTACGGCGAGATACTGCTGTCGGACGAGCTGCTCGGCCGCCAACCGGAGGACCCGTCGGCCCTCGACCAACTCGTGGACCTGGACGGCACGGAGGACGGAGAACCGGAAGGCAGCGAGGACGACGACGGGACGGCCGAACGCGCCGCGGCAACCGACGCGGAGACCGCCCCGGCGGGTCCGCTGGGCGACGCGGGCCTCCTCAGCGACCTCGGCATGGAGGAGAAGCTACTGCTCACGCTCTCCCCCGAGGACGCGCTGAGCGAGGTCGCCGACGCGCTCGGCTGCACGGATGTACTGGAGGCCGTCCGCTGAGCCGGAGCACACCAGGCGCCACACTGGCAGCATGACCCCCGCGACCCCCGCACACGGCGACCAACCGACCGCCGCGTCCCCCACCCCCGGCGACCCCGTACGCGATCCCTGGCGCGAACCCATGCGGCTGGCGCTCGCGGAAGCCGCACGGGCACCCGGCAACGGGGACGTGCCGGTCGGCGCCGTCGTGCTCGGACCGGACGGGACCGTGCTGGGCCGGGGACACAACGCCCGCGAGGCGGACGGTGACCCCACGGCCCACGCCGAACTGCTCGCCCTCCGCGCCGCCGCCCGCACCCGCGGCGGCGACTGGCGACTGACCGGCTGCACCCTCGTCGTCACCCTGGAGCCCTGCACGATGTGCGCCGGCGCAGCCGTGCTCTCCCGCGTCGACCGCGTCGTCTACGGCGCCCCCGACGCGAAGGGCGGCGCCGCGGGCTCCCTGTGGGACGCCCTGCGCGACCGCCGCCTCAACCACCGCCCCGAGGTCGTCAACGGCGTCCTGGCCACCGAGTGCGCCACCCTCCTCACCAGCTTCTTCCGCCCCACAGAACCGACGCCCCCCACGGCGCAGGGCACCACCCCGGATACCGATTTCGACCCCGGGCCCTCGGTGGGCTAGAGTTCCTCTCGGTAGCGTGTCCGAGCGGCCGAAGGAGCTCGCCTCGAAAGCGAGTGAGGGGGCAACTCCTCCGTGGGTTCAAATCCCACCGCTACCGCTGTGAGCAGGACGAATGAAGGGCCGGACCCCGCCGGGGTCCGGCCCTTCGTCATGTGGGTCTCAGTTCGGGTCTCAGTCGACCGGAACGAGGGCCCCAGCCGCGCCGTCGTCGCCCTCGTCCGGGAAGTCTTGTGGCCTCTCCCAGATCAGTCCGTCGACCTGTTCGGCGATGCTCGTACGCACCGTGTCGACCATGTGCTGATACCTCGCCGCCATCGAGGTCGAGGACCAGCCCATGAGGCCCATGACAGCTCGCTCGGGTACGCCGAGAATCAGCAGGACCGTGGCGGCAGTATGGCGAGCATCGTGCAGCCTGCCGTCTCAGGCCGCCCGTGGGGCAGGTCAAGATGTCACCAGAGATGCAGCAGACCCGCCATGCCAGGACGCGGCGGCTCACGGGCAACGCGACCGAAAGGGGCCCATGGCGCTCGGCACCACGCCTCGGACAGGCGTTGACCGCCCCGCCTTCTTCCGATGCCCCCTCAGTCTCCGGGGCTCATCTCCAGTTCGTAGACGATTTCCGCGCGAGCAGCGGGTACGACGATGTCGGCGGTCTCCACCGGTTGTCCGTCGTCGGCGTAGTACGTGCGCTCGATATGCGTGACGAGAGCTCCGCGCGGGATGCCGAGCATCTGCGCTTCCCGGGCTGACGCTTCGCCGGGTTCCGGCTGCTCGACGGCACGGCTCACGTCGATGCCGATCACAGCCATGCGCTCCACCACGCCACGCCCCGCGTGCGGGCCGCCCTCGGGCAGAACGATGATCGTGCCACCCGTGATGCTCAGCGGTTCCCAACTGGTCGAGAGCTGCACCGGCTTGCCCTCGGCCAGGAACTCGTAATCCGTACGGACGCAGAGGTCACCCTCAGCCAACCGGAGACGGGCTGCGATGCCGGATGGCGCCGGCACCTTGGCCTCGCTCTGGGCCTCCCAGGTGCCTGCCTTCCCGAGGTCGGCCATGTCCGCACGGAAGGGCGAGCCGTCACGCCGCGTGCGCCGGAGCGAGCGGACCATGCGCAGGCGCTCACGAGGCTCGGCGACGTAGGTACCTGAGCCTGCACGGCCTTCCAGGAGGCCCTGGGAGATGAGCAGTTCTTGCGCGCGACGAACAACAGCGTCGCCGACTCCGTACTCAGCGGCGAGGCGCGCCCGAGACGGCAGCCGCTCGCCCGGCGACCACTCACCGTCCGAGATGCGGCGCCGGAGCAGGTCAGCGATGTGGAGATAGGGCGGCTGCTCAGGCATGTGGAAAATCTAGCTCACCAGCTTTAATCTAGATATCTAGCTTCACTCATCGTGAGCCCTAGCTGGCAGAGGATCACCATGCCCCAACCAGAGGCCGTGGCCCACTCGATCGCATCAGCGATCACCGTGGCTGGGCTCACCCCACACATCAAACGCCAAACCGGTTCCATCCGTATCGAGGTGGTGGCCCCCGAAGCCATGCCGGCGAAGACGTGGAACGCGCTCTTAGCTGCGCTGGACAGAGGTGACCGCTTCGGGATGGAAGTCAGTGCTCAGGGCTCCGTTGCGTGGGCCGCCGTCCTCACCGGCGCGCCTCCGGACGAACCCGCTGTCACTCCTCTAGGAACCGGGCCTCTGGCGTAGGGAGCCGCATGTCATGACCCGATACCTCGTTCGAGCCCTGGAGCGGACAGCCCGCCGGCTCTTCCCTGCCACCGGGCGCCACCGGCCGGTTCCGCCTCCAAGGGCCAGTGGCCACCTCAATGCCTCTCCAAGGCTCCGCAGGCCACCGACGTCCCGGGAGGAGCAGCCGAGCGCACTCGTTCGCCCGTACTTCCTGGCCCATGAGGCACGTACGAAGGGGTGCCACATGCCTCGTCGAGCGCTCTTCATCTGTCCTCGCGCCGGCGCGGCGTATCCGGGCGGTGGCCAGGCGTGAGCTACCGATCCCCTGTTTGTCACGTCGGGCTGCACCAGGAATGCCGCCACCCCGACCACGCGCAGCAGCCGAAGGTGGCTGCGGGCGTCTTCTACGAACCCTGCGACTGCCCGTGCCACCGGCCACAGCAGAGCTCCCCACCGAAGGAGAGGGCAGGGGATGGCACGCAGTGAGCGACAGGTCGCCATCGAGGTCGTCGGTGGGTCGCTCCGCCGAGGAGACGTCATCCACGTAGGTGGTCAGTCGATGGCCGTGAGCGATATCCGCCATCTCACCGGCGGAGCGAAGCTCATCGCGTTCAGGACTGGCGACACCCTGACGATCACGCCCGGGACGACCCTGGTCGTTCTGCGCACCGTAGCGGGCTGGGAGGGCCCAGAATGTTGATCTACGACCGAACCAAGACCCCCATGCCCGCACCCGAACTCCGGCTTCTGCCATGGACCACGGACAGCGGGAAGCCCTGCTACCTCAACGGCAACGCTGACTCCACGATGGCCATGTACGCCGACGCGGTCGAAGAGAACCAGTTGGAGCACGCCCACGATGCCTTGACCCGTGCTGTGCACATCATCGACACGGCAGAGGACGAGGACACCGAGCAGACCAAGGCACTCAAGGTGGCCGCCGTCGCCTTGAGCAACTGCCTGCGCGTCGCCGACAGCAGGGGTGCGAGGCTGCCAGGCTACGAGCACGCAGAGATCTCGTGCGGCGCCCGAGGGCGCGACGATGACGACGGCAACGGCCCCCTTCTCCCCGCCGAATCCTTCGGCTGGGCTGCGTCGATGCCAGCCCTCTCCGTCTCAGTTTCCGTCTCATTCACCCCCGTCCGGGCTCATTCATCAGCGACCAGCACCAACCCAACAACGCCCCCGACCAGCCCCAGCGAACGCCCCTGAACGACCCCGTACAACCCTCTGAGCAGCCAGAACAGACCTCGAGGGCGAGTGAGGGGGCAACTCCTCCGTGGGTTCAAAGCCCACCGCTACCGCTCCTGAGCAGGACGAACGAGGGCCCCGACCGTCACCGGTCGGGGACCCTGGGAGCTGAAGCCGACGATCAATATCGCGGCGCTCACAAAGTATCCGCCGTCGATGAATATAAGGATCTCTGCTTCAGACTCATGACACCTCTCACACCGGACGAAAAGCTTGGCACGCCGCATCTTTTGTGGCGCGCCTCTCGCGCTACCCGCCCCTGCGGTTCCGCACCTCACAGATGGTCTTCGAGAGACGAGGGTGAGAGAGGCGAGACGAGGACCCGGGCGGGCTCGAAAGAAGGTGCTCGATTCCCCGGCAAGCGGGATGCTGATCGCGTCGCTCGGCGCGCCGGGCCCAGAGCCAAGCTTCATACGGAGGCGAAAGATGCTTGCCATCGAGGTCGGCCCGGCCGATGTGGCCCACACCCGCTACGCGATCTCGCCACTGGGTGAGGCGATGAACGCGCTGCGGGTCGCGGCGGGCAAGCAGCCTGCCGGACCGCTGCGGTCCTGGGCGCAGCGCGTCGCGCCACGGTACGAGCGGCTGCTCCGCGAGACACCCGAGGTCGTGGCACTGACGACGCTGCTCCGCCGAGGCGGCTACAACGCGGACTTCATCCAGCCGCCCCCTCCGGACCCCGGAGGGGACTTCGCCGTCGAACTCGCCGCGGTGCGCACGACCCCGCTGGGCCAGGTCCGTGCGGAGATCGCCCGCAACCTGGTCGGATTGCGTACGCCGCCGCGTCACGTCCGGCAGATCCTGGCCGCCCCGGACGTGCTCACCCGGCTCGCGGACGCGATCGAGGCGACCTGGCACGCGCTGGTCGAGCCCGACTGGCCGCGGCTGCGTGCGGTGCTGGAACGCGACCTGGTGCAACGCGCGGGGCATCTCGCCATGTTCGGCTGGGCAGCGGCGCTGTCCGACCTGGATCCGCGGGTGGGCTGGCGCTCCGAGGGGGCGCATGGCGTACTCGAGGTGCGCACGGGCTCCCGCAGCGGATGGGAGCGTCACCGGCCGGGCGGCAGGGGCCTGTTGCTGATGCCGACCGTTTTCGGCAGCCTCATCAGCTACGCCGAGCCGCCGTGGCCGTACGCCCTGGTGTATCCGGCGCGCGGTGTCGCGGACCTTCTCGGGCCGCCGCCCGTGCGGCACGGTGGCGCGGCGCTCGCACGGCTGGTCGGCCCGCACCGCGCGCAGGTGCTGCGAGCGCTCGCGGTGCCGGCGACGACCACGCAGCTGGCCGGGCAGCTGGGGCTCAGCATGGGGACAGTCGGCGGCCACCTCGCCGTGCTGCGCGATGCCGGTCTGGTCAGCCGGACCCGGACGGGCCGATCCGTGCGCTACGAGCGCACACCTTTGGGCGAGCGCCTGTCCGGTCCCTGACCGCGGGTTCCGGCGCAGCGACCTCGCTGGTGCTCGCCGAGGGCTCCGGCATCATCGGGTGTCCCCGGTGCTCTCGGTCCTGCGCCGCCGCTCCGTCCGCCTGTGGAGGGGGAGCGACGGCCACGGCGCTCTCTGCCGCGCGCCTCACGTCGAGGGCGAGAGCGGCCCGGGGGAGGGGAAGGCGGGCAGGGTGAGGGCCGAATGGGCCGGTCGGCCCTGTGCGGGGGGCATGGTGTCGAGGTTGCGCAGCATGTCGTTGCGCCGGGCCAGGGCCTGGGTGGTGGTCGGGAAGAGTACGGCGTCGCCCTCGCCGACCAGGTCCTGGTTGGCGGTCACGAACTCCCGGGTGCGCTGCTCGTAGGCGGCGAAGCCCGCGGCGTGGTCCCGGCCGGCCAGGGAGGCGGCGAGCATGTACGCGCCGACGAGCGCGAGGCTGGTGCCCTGTCCGGTGAGGAACGAGGGCGCGTACGCGGCGTCGCCCACCAGCGCGACTCTGCCGCTGGCCCAGCGGGGCAGACGGATCTGGCTGACCGCGTCGAAGAACAGGTCGTCCGCGTCGTGCAGCGCGGCGAGCATGCCCGGCACCTCCCAGCCCGCGTCGGCGAAGACCCGGCCCACCAGTTCGCGTTGGGCCCGCGGATTCCGGAACGCCTCGAACGGCGGTGCCGGGTGGGCGAAGTTCAGGAAGGCGTGCACCCCGTCGTCGCCGGTGGAGCCTTCCTCGGCGGAGCCGTCCCCGACCGCGTACAGGACCGCGGCCCGGCCCGGGGTGTTCCAGATCAGGGCCTCCCGGGAGAGCCCGAGGGTGTTGCGCATGGTGAACCCGGCGAAGCAGTAGCCGAGGTAGCGGTGGAACTGCTCCTCGGGGCCGAAGAGGAACTCGCGGGTGCGGGAGTGCAGTCCGTCGGCGCCGAAGACCAGGTCGAACGTGCGTGTGCCGCCCCCGCGGAAGGTGACGTCGACACCGTGTTCGGACTGGTCGAGGGTGTCGACGGAGTCGCCGAACAGGAATTCCACGTCGTCCCGGACCGCCGCATGGAGGGCGCCGACCAAGTCCCCGCGTGGCACCTCCAGATCGCGTCCCTCGACACCGCCGGTGACGGTGTGCGGGTGGATCGCCGCCACTTGGCCGCCGTCCCCGTCGAGGAAGGCCAACCGGCGCAGGTCGATGTGCGCGTCCCGCAGCCGCGGCAGGATTCCCATCCGCCGGACGACTTCGAGTGCGGTCCCGCGCACGTCGATCGGGTAGCCGCCGCCGCGCAGCACGCTCGCCTTCTCGACGACCGTGACCGCGAATCCGCAGCGGTTCAGCCAGAACGCGAGGGCGGGCCCCGCGATGCTCGCGCCGGATATCAGGGCGGTGCGCCGGGGTGCGGCGGTTGCCGAAGTGATACCGCTCGGCGCATCGATGCGGGTCATTCGGTGGCTCCCTTGCTCATGGTGCGGGCGACGAGGAGGGACAGCGCCGTGACGGCGCCGGCGAGGACGAAGCCGGTGACGAAGGCCGATTCGGCCGGGACATCCGACCCGGAGGGGGTTGCGGCGGTGAGGATCGCGCCGCAGACCTGCATCCCCACGGCGTAGCCGAGCACGCGGGTCACCAGGACCAGGCTGGTGGCGATGCCGGTGTCGCCGTGCTCGACGGAAGTGGCGGTGCTGGTCACCATCGCCGTGACGCAGAGGCCGCTGCCGAGCGCGATCGCCGTCTTGGCGACGACCAGATGCCAGATCTCGGTGTGCACGGCTGCCAGGGCGAGCAGCGAGCCGGCCATGAGGACGATCCCGGCGGTGACCACGGCACGCGAGCCCAGCCGCCGCGCCCCCATCCCGCCGAGCGGTCCGGCCACCGACGCGGCCACGGTGCCGGGGAGCAGGAAGAAGCCGATCTCGGTGGCGCCGGCCCCGAACCCGTATGCCTCGGTGGGCACATCGAAGAGCTGCGGGACGAGGTAGAGCGCCCCCGAGGTGCCCACGCAGATCATGAACGTCAGCACACACGACTTCCACACCGCGGGCCGCGCCAGCATGCGCAGGTCCACCAGGGGTGCGGCTGCTCGGCGCTCGACGGCGATCCATCCGGCCGCGAAGGCGACCAGCAGCACGACGAGCGCCCCCGATGCGAGGGGCTGCGAGCCGGCCTCGGGTGCCAGTTGGAGCACGAGCATGAGCGTGATCAGCGTCCCGCTCAGCAGGACCAGACCGGGCCAGTCGATGCCCGTTCCGTCCGAGGGGACCGGCGGATCCTGCGGCATCAGCCGGTTCACCAGCAGGGTCGCTCCGAGGACCGCGAGCGTCGGCAGTGCGAACATCCAGTGCCGGGAGAGCCCTTCCGCCACGGGCCCGGCCGACAGCGTCCCCGCCATCCCGCCCGCCACGAACAACCCGCTCACCACCCCGATGGCCACCTTCGACTCGCCCTCGGGGAGGTGCGCGCGCACCAGGATGAACGACAGCGGCAGCGCGCCCACCATCGCTCCTTGCAGCAGTTGACCGAGCAGCAGCACGGGCAGGTTCGGCGCCAGCGACGACACCAGGCCCCCGACGCCGACCACCGCCATCAGCCGGACCAGGACCCGTTTCCCGCCGTACCGGTCACCGAACTTGCCTGCGACCGGTGTGACGAGCGCGCCCGTGATGAGCAGCATGATGCCGAGTAACGCCCCCTCGGCGGGGCTCATGTCCAGCTCGCGTTGCAGGAGCGGAAGCGTCGGTGTCACCACCGACTCCAAAGCGCCGGAGGAGACTGCCAGCAGGCCGAGGGCTGCGACAGCGGGCCTGCCGATGCGGATCGGGGGAGGAGCCGTCGTTGCGGTCATGGGGGAGTTCCTTTCGTCGGTGCCGGAGACGTCGTCGGTGTCGGAGACGTCGTCGGTGCGGGGCGGAGCGTCGGTGCTCGGGCGGGGAAGCGGGGCGGTCGCGGGGCGTGTACTGATGCCGTCGTGCTGCCGGGCCCGGTGTGGGCTGCGGCTGTCCGCGCCGCGACCCGAGAACTACACTACACGGTGCAGTGTAGAACGCTAGGATGTGACCATGCCGACCACGAAGACACTGCGCGAGGGGTCAGCGCCCAAGCGGGCCGCGATCCTCTCGGCGGCCCGGGAACTGTTCCTCGCCGACGGCTTCGACCGGTCCAGCGTCGACGCGGTCGCCGCGCGGGCCGGGGTGTCCAAGCGGACGGTCTACGACTACTTCGGCGACAAGCAGACGCTGCTGCACGCGGTCGTCGACACCGTCGGCCAGGCTCTGATCACCACAGTCCGGCGCACTCTGGACGACACCCTCACGGACCGCACCGAGGCGGCCGACCTCGAGGACGCCCTGGTCGCGTTCTCGGTGCAGATCGCGACCGAGATGCTCGACTCGGCGGAGTACGCGACGCTGCTCCGGCTGGTCCGGACGGAGTCCGGCCACCTGCCGCACCGGGGCTACAACCCCATGGCCGACGCCCCCGACGAGGCGATCGGCGAGCGGTTCGCCGCCTTCGCGGACGCCGGCCTGCTGGACGTCCCCGACCCGCGGCTCGCGGCCGACCAGTTCCTCGCACTGACCTTCGGCGTCGCGCTGGACAGGCTCGGTTCCGCCAACGCGGCGGAGGACACCCGCGTCCGACCGCTCATCGTCGAGGGAGTGCGGACCTTTTTGCGGGCATATCGCACCAGGTAGTCCTACCGCACCGGAGGACGGAGAGCCGCGGACGGCGCGGAAGCAGAGCGCGCTGCCGAATCCGCCTTTCGCGATGCCTTCCGGTGTTCATTCGAGTTCGACGGCGTTTCCCCTGGTGCGTCCGGGGTCTTCGGTCCTCGCGTCACGGTGATGTTCACGGTTTCTCCATCGACGCTTGCCGATGTGCGGCGATGTTCAGTGCTGTCTGTCGTTGTTCATGCAAGTGCGTCGGTGTTTTCGGGACTCGTTCCACTCCGCCAATCCGCGCGGGACGCCGCTCAGAACGCCGTACGGAGGGCCGGATTCCGCGCGATTCATGCCGATAAGCCCGCGCGTGTTCCCCCTCGTCACCCGCTACTCGCCAGTTCCGGGAGCCCCCTGCTGAAGCGTGACGCCGCGCGCGCATCACGATCCGGAACCGATCAAGTCGTGCGGCGCCGGATTCTCTCGCCAGAAAGCGCTCCGCTTTCCTAAGCTCCAGCCTTCCGGCCCGAAAGTGTGACCGCGTACGCGGATGTGCCAAAGGGCGCTTCCGCAGCACAGGGAGTAATACATGATCGCCCTGACCGTCCCCGTCATGATCACCTTTGGCGTCTTCTTGATCGCGATGGTCATGGTCGGCGTGGTGACGCACGAAGAAACGACCACATTCGATGATTTCACCGTTGGCAGCCGTCGCCTCACCGCCCCGGTGGCGGCCCTGTCCGCCGGAGCCGCCGATATGTCCGGCTGGCTCTTTCTGGGCCTTCCGGGCGCTGTGTACATGGCCGGGATCGGAGCCACCTGGATCGCCGTCGGCCTGATCGTCGGCACGTATCTCAACTGGCGTTTCGTCGCGCCCCGTTTGCGGATCTACACCGAACGGGTCGGGGCTGTGACCCTGCCGTCCTACCTGGAGGAACGGTTCGAGGACGGGAGCAGGGTGATCCGGCTGCTGTCGGCCGTCGTCACCGTCGTGTTCTTCACCGTCTACGTCGCCAGCGGACTGGTCGCCTGCGGACTTCTGGCGGACGAAATATTCGGTGCGGGCTTCGAGTTGGGACTCACCGTCTTCGCCGTGGTGATCGTCATCTACACCATTCTCGGCGGATTCCGGGCCCTGAGCGTCAGCCACTCCATACAAGGAACGCTGATGTTCCTCACCGCGATCGCCCTCCCCGCGATCGCCCTGTGGCAACTCGGCGGCTTCGGCGCACTGCACGACCGGCTCACCGCCGCCACTCCGGCGCTGCTCGACCCGCTGGCCGAGGCGTCGTTCGCGGACAGGAAGTGGACATCGGGCCAATCCCTCGGGGCCGTCGCGACGATCTCGCTGCTCGCCTGGGGGCTTGGCTACTTCGGCCAGCCCCACATCCTGACCCGCTTCATGAGCATCCGCAGCACCCGGGACATACCGCTGGCCCGCCGACTGGGCGTCACGTGGGTGATCGTCGTCCTGACCGGCGCCTCGCTCGTCGGACTCGCCGGGATCGTCGCCCTCGACAAGCCGCTCGACAACCCGGAGACCGTCTTCATCGCGCTGTCCACCCAGCTGACCTCCCCCTGGCTCGCGGGAGTCCTGCTGGTGGCCGTGCTCGCCGCGATCAAGTCCACGGTGGACAGCCAACTCCTGGTCTCGGCCACGTCCCTCACCGAGGACCTCTACCGGGCGTTCTTCCGCCGGCGGGCCCAGGTCTCGGACACGATGCTGCTGCTGATCGGACGGCTGAGCGTGGTGGCCGTGGCACTGGTGGCCTATGTGATCGCATTGAGCGGCGGTGCCGTGCTCGACATCGTCGCCTACGCCTGGGCCGGATTCGGCGCGGCCTTCGGCCCGGTCATCCTCCTGTCGCTGTTCTGGCCCCGGATGACGGCGGCCGGTGCGAAGGCGGGCATGCTCACCGGAGCGCTGACAGTGCTGCTGTGGAAGCACATCGACCCGCTTCTCGGGCCGCTGCAGACCGGCATCTACGAGATGGTGCCCGGCGTGCTCGCCGCCACCGCGGCGGCCCTGTTCTTCGGCGCGTTCGTCGGACACCGCCCCGCCCTCGACTGGTCGAGTGTCGCCGAGGAGCCGCTCCGCACCGAATCGCGCAGCCCGGACCAAGGCCAGGTTCCGGGGCAGTCGCAGGGCCAGGAACAGCGGCAGGGCCCCAGCGCGTGGCAGACCCAGGGCGGGTGGCAGGACCAGGGCGGGTGGCAGGGCCAGGAACAGCGCCGGCAGCAAGGTTCCTCGTACCCGGCACCTCCCCGGCCGCCGTCGTATCCGACCTCGTACCCCTCGTCCTGGCCGGCACCTCCCGCGGACGGCGGCGGCACCTCGTACCCCGGGCCGCCCACCGACGGCTCCGGGAGGTGACCCGACCCCGGGGCCGCCGGCGCTGACGGACAGCCCGGGCGCGTACGCCGGCGCGCGCCCGGGCCGCCCCTCCGCCACCCCGGTGCGGCGCGGCCGGCTCAGGCGCGTTCCGTACCGAACGCCTCCGCCAGCGCGGTGGGCGTCAGGACGCGCAGGAAGGGGAGGACGACGACGGCGACCGAGGCGGCGAACACCAGGAACGCGACCCGCATGCCGCACCATTCGGCCAGGAGGCCCATCAGCCCGGCGCCGAGGGGCATGGCGCCCCAACTGAAGAGGCGGCTCACGGCGTTGTAGCGGCCGAGCATGCTGTCGGGTACCAGGTGCTGGCCGATCGTCCGGGAGTTGACCGTCCACAGCGTGCCCCCGGCGCCGCCGGCGAAGGCCGCGGCGGCGACGGCCCAGACGCTGGTGGTGAGTGCCGGTACGGCCATCATCACGAAGGTGCCGACCAGGTCGGCGAACATCACCCGGCGGCGGCCGAGGAGCCGGTTGGCCCGGGTGACGACGAGGGCGCCGACCAGTCCGCCGATCCCCAGCGCGCTCAGGATCGCGCCGTACTCCTGCGCAGTCACCCCCATGGCCTCGGTGGCGAACAGCGGCATCAGCGCCAGCCAGGCGCCCCAGCACGCGCACAGGACGGTCAGGATCAGTGCCATCGTGCGCAGCAGCACCTGCCGCCACAGGTAGCGCAGCCCGCCGGCGATCTGCCGGTTGACGCTCTCGGACCGGTCCGGCACCGGGGTCTCCCGGGCCGCGCGGAAGCGGCCGACGAGCAGGAGCGGCACGAACGAGGCGGCCAGATAGGACACCCAGGTCGACCCGAGGGCGACGCCCGTGCCCGCAGCGAGCAGCAGGCCCCCGACGAAGGGGCCGCAGAACTCGTTGCAGACCGTCTCCGCGCCGGCGATCCAGGCGTTCGCGCGCTCCCGCCCCCGCGGCGGGGTCAGGGCCGGGATCAGGGCGGAGGCGGCTGTCAGCGCGACCACCTCGGCCACTCCGAGCGCCGTACCGACGGCGCAGAGGGCGGGGACGGTGGCGCCGTCGGTCGCCGCGGCCCGGATCAGGATGCCGAGCGCGAGCAGCCGGAGGCCGTTCGCGCCCCACAGCAGACGGCGCCGGTCGACGCGGTCGACCAGTACGCCGACGTGCAGGGCCGCCAGCAGCCACGGCAGCGACAGGCTGAGGGAGACCGCCGCCACCTGGGCCGGGGAGCCGGACGCCCGGGTGGCGAGGAGCGGCAGCGCGATCTTGGTGACCCCGTCGGCGAGATTGGTGACCGCGGTGAAGACCAGCAGGACGACGGTGTTGCGTGTCCCGTACCGCGCGGCGGGGTCCGACACGGAGGGGAGATCCGCCGCGGACGGGAGATCGGGCGCGGACGGGAGATCGGGCGCGGACGGGACGACGGCGGGAGCGGCAGCGCGCGCCGCCTGCTCCGTCGCGGGTGCCGGTCCCGCGTCCGCCTCCTTCCACGCCCTCGCGCTCCCCATGGGCTCCGACGCACCCACTGCCGGTATCCGTCCACCGCTCATCGAGCCGTCCCCCTTCACACGTCGGAACCGGAGAAGCCGCCGAACCGGAGCAATCGCCGCCGGCCGCCGGCGTACAGCCGTCCGGAGACTCGTCGAGTCACCCCAGGCGGTAACCATCTAAAGGTGTTCACCAGTTAATGAGGGTCGGAGTCTGGCACAGCAGGGCACACATCCGCTACCGGTAAAACCGTTAGCCGGTTAGCCCGGGTAGGGTGGGGCCGTCCCAGAAGGAGGTGGCCATGCGTGAGGCCCCGGCTTCGGCCCGACTCATCGAAGCCTTCGCCAACACGGTCGACGTGGAGCTCGGCACCGACGAGCTGGACTCGGCGGGCGGACTCGCCGCCTGGCTCGCCGAGCGGGGGATGCTGGACCGCGAACACGGGATCGACACCGGGGAGCACGACCTCTGCCTACGGCTGCGCGCGGGCATCCGGGAGGAGCTGGGAGCCAACGTCGGGGACGGCGCCGACCCCGCGCTCCGCGCCGGAGCCGATGAAGCGCTGCGCGAGCTCCCCGTCCTGGTCGCCGTCGGACGCGGCACCGGCGCCGGCCCGCTGGCCCCCGCGCCGGACCTTCCGCCGGTCCGCAGAGCCCTGGCCGAGCTGGCGATCGCCTGGTGCGAGCTGACCCTCACAGGGGAGGCCGCACGGCTCAAACGCTGCTCCGAGCACACCTGCGCCTGGGTCTTCTGGGACGCCTCCAAGAACCGCAGCCGCCGCTGGTGCTCGATGCGCGTCTGCGGAAACCGGGCCAAGGCCCGGCGGCACAGCGCGAAGCAGGCCGAAGCCACCGGATCGACCACCCCGGCCACCTGAGCCCGCCCCGGAAGCCGATCAGGAGGAGGCCGGCCCTCTCCGAGCAGGAGTAGCCCTGCCCCAGCGGGAGTGGCCCTCCCCGAGCGCGAGTGGCCCTGCCCGACCAGGAGTGGCCGTACCCGCGCGGGAGCCCTCCCGGAGTCCCTGCCCGGAGGTGCTCCCCGGGCGGGAGAAGGTGCCGACTGCGCACCCAGGCACGGGAGCGCGGCTGCCCCGCGCGCCCCCGGCCCAGCCCGGCCCGGCCCAGCCCGGTCCAGCCCGGCCCGCCGGAGGGAGCAATTCGCGCATTGCCGGGATTGCCATTCGACAATTCACCGGAACAATAGTGGCGTTTTTCTTCGGGATGTGCTTGCGCGTTGCTGTATCGTCATCCCAACCTCCCTTTGAGAGGGGGTGAGGAGAAATGGCCGGTGCGGGCTGGAAGTCTGAACCGGCGAGGACGACATTGCAGCGTTTCGCTGATCTCGCACGAGCGATCGCCGGCCTCTTCCAGGCGGTGTACTACGCCGTCCGGACAGAGCAACTGTGGTAGTTCCCCTACGAGATGATGGGCCCACCCCCGGCCCGGGATGAGCCCATCGGAGGTCCTCGTCCGCGGCCCCGCTCTTCGTTCCGACAAAGGTGCGGGGTCCGCATCCTGCGGACCGTCAGCAATGACGCTGCTGGCTGCAGACTAGCATTGTTCCCGCCGTTTTTCCGGTACGGATTCGGTTCCGCCTCGCCCGGAATACCGCTGTCCGAGGAGAACCCGTCCATTCCCGGCCCCTCTGCGTCACCCACCATCACGTGCAGCCCCGAACGACTGCCGCTCGCCGCCGAAAAGCACTCTCCGCTGCCGCCTCGCCACTTCGTCCCCACCCTCATTCCCCGCCGGAACAGCCGGTGCTCTGCGGGGGGCTGTGTGCTGTCGTACGTTGAGAGAGGTCCGCTGGTCCCAGGGGGGAGCAGGGAGGCGCGGTGGATGCGTGCTGTCGGTGTACGGGAGCGGAACGGGCGGCCCGAGATCCTGCAGGCGAGGCAGCCCGAGCCCGGCGAGGGCGAGGTGCTGGTCCAGGTCGTGGCGGCGGGCCTGAACCCGCTGGACTGGAAGATCGCCGAGGGCATGCTGGAGAGCCTGGTCCCTTACGACTTCCCGCTCGTCATGGGCGCTGACTTCGCCGGGACCGTGGAGAGCTGCGGCCCTGAGGCGTACCGGTTCACCCCCGGTGAGCAGGTCTTCGGCCACGTGGTGAGCGAACCGGTGGGGGGCGGGACGTACGCGGAGTACGTGGTGGTCAACGAAGCGGGCAGCATCGCGCGCGCCCCCACCAGCATCCCGCTGACCGTCGCGGCGGGCGCGCCCACAGCGGGTATGACGGCACTCGGGATCATGGACTCCGCGGCGCTGCGCTCGTACGAGAGCGTGCTGATCATCGGAGCCGCGGGCGGCGTCGGAACCTTTCTCACCCAGCTCGCGTCGGCTCGTGACCTGCGCGTGGTGGCCGCCACACACGGCCACGACCAGGCCCGGATGGGCGCCTTCGGCGCGGTCTCGGCCATCGACGTCCGTACGACGGACCTGGCCGCGGCCGTCCGGGAGGAGTACCCCGAGGGCGTGGACGCGCTGGTCGACCTGGGATCGACATCGGCCGGGGAGTTCGCTCGGAACACGGCGCTGGTCCGGGACGGCGGTGTGGCCGTCTCCACTCTGGACGCGGCATCGCTGGACGCCCTGCACGGGCGCCGCATCGAAGGCATCAACTACCACCTCGCGGCCTCCGCCGAGCTGCTGGAACGGCTCGGCGAGGAGATCGACAGCGGGCCGCTGACCGTGCCGATCGAGGTCGAGGTACCACTCGACGAGGCGCCGGGGGCGGTGGCACGCAACCGGGCGGGCGGGGCCCGGGGAAAGACCGTTCTCCTCACCTGAGCCACTGCCCGGCCCCGCGCTGTCCTCGGTTCGCGGTTGCCGCCCCGCCCTACGGCTGCCCGCCCGGTTCCGGACCTTCGCCCTCCCGTGCCGCGCGGCTCCGCGCGGCACGGCTCCACCACGCCCTGCATCGCTGTACGCGCCCCTACAGCCCCTCACAGCCCCGATCCGGCACTCGCGTGCTTCCCGAGACCCCCTCACACGGCCTCGCACGCCCTCGCGCCGCCGGCCGAGGAAAGGAGGGGAGCGAAGAGGAGAGAAGGAGCGCGGGTACGGACGGGAAACGGGAGGCGGGAGGGGGCGGAATCTCCCGCATCTGCTGACGGCTCGCTGTTCCCGCTACACTCGCACCGCCACATCGGTGGACAGGGTGTCGATGATCGAACACCCGGGGGTCGGAACGCCCGCCCGGGGGAGGGACAGCGCGATGGCGCAGACGAAGAAGATCGCGGGCTATGTGCTTGTCGTCTTCGTGCTGTACACGATCATCACGTCCCCCGAACGCTCGGCCGACTTGGTCCAGATAGGTTTCGAAGGCATCTCCAGTGCCGCACAGGGCGTCGGCCGGTTCATGACGTCGCTGGTCAACTGAGCCCACGCTCCGTCCGTCGGCTCCCGCGCCCGGGAAGGACGCCGGGGCCCCGTCATGCCCCGCCGCGCCCTGCCGTTTTCCCTCGACTCATCCGTACCGCCGCCACGGCCTGAGTTCTCCTCGACGGTGCGACCGGCGCGCGCCCCGGCGCAACTGGCAGGCAACACGGAGTCATTTGGTGCTTGCACACGGTGCACATGTCTTGTGATGCTATGACCGCTTTTTGGCTGATGAAACGCGCCCACACCGACACCGCGGGTGACACGGCGGGGGCACACCGAGCAAGGGCAGCATGCGACGCGGTCCACGTGATCGACCAGGACAGATCTGCACCGTAAGGGGTGGTGGCTGAGTGGACGGGACCCGTACCCCCACCCAGACGCCCTCCGGCGACGCCGAGGCGCCCCCCTCCCCCGCCGAGGCGCAACGGGAAAGAGCCGCGCGGACCCGGGCGCTGACGCAGTCCCTCTTCGAGCAGCTCGCCCGGCACGAGCACGGCTCGGCGGAGCGCGAGCGGATCCGCGCCGCCCTCATCGAGGCCAATCTGCCCCTGGTGCGGTATGTCGCGGCGCGGTTCCGCAGCAGGAACGAGCCGATGGAGGACGTGGTCCAGGTCGGCACCATCGGTCTGATCAACGCGATCGACCGGTTCGACTCGGGCCGCGGGGTGCAGTTCCCGACCTTCGCGATGCCGACGATCGTCGGGGAGATCCGCCGCTACTTCCGGGACAACGTACGCACCGTGCACGTGCCGCGCCGGCTGCACGAGATGTGGGTCCAGGTCAGCGGCGCAACCGAGGATCTGACGACGCTGCACGGCCGGTCCCCGACCACGGCCGAGATCGCCGAGCGGTTGAAGATCGGCGAGGAGGAGGTGCTGGCCTGCATCGAGGCCGGCCGGGCCTACCGGGCCACCTCGCTGGAGGCCGCACAGGAGCGCGAGGACGGGATGCCGGGTCTGCTGGACCGGCTCGGCTACGAGGACCCCGAGTTGGACGGGGTCGAACACCGGGACCTCGTCCGCCATCTGCTCGTACAACTGCCCGAACGGGAGCAGCGGATCCTGTTGCTGCGGTACTACCGGAATCTGACGCAGTCCCAGATCAGCGCCGAGCTCGGGGTCTCCCAGATGCACGTGTCGCGGCTGCTCTCGCGCAGCTTCGCGCGGCTGCGCGCCGCAAATCGCATCGACGCGTAACCGGATCGAGCGACGTCAACTTCTGTCCCAGCGCTCTCAACTGTGCAGTTTTATCGACATGAGGCTACGTCGCGTTGCCTACTTGTGACATTCTGCAAGAGCTGCGTTTGCCGCAGTGGCGTGCCCGGTATGGAGGGGGAGGTGCTTCCCTCAGAGCCGAGGGCGCCGCAGCGACCGTCCGCGACCTCAAGGGGGTGGCATGTCCGTAGAACTGGGCAGCTCCAAGGTGCTCGCCGAGAACACGTCCCCGACCCCGGGGGCACCTCCCGGGCCCGCCGAGCCCGGCAGCCTGCCACCGATGCTCGACGAAGTGGCGCCGGACGACCTCGCGGCGGAGGCGCCGACGGAGCTCGCCGGGGCCGCGACGGCATTGCCCGGCAGCGACACGCTCGACACCCGCACCCTGTCCCGCTCCCTCTTCCTGCGCCTCGCCACGCTGGACAAGGCGGCGGCCGACTCCCCGGGGACGGCCAACACCGCGGAGCGGATGTATGTACGTGACACCCTCATCGAGCTGAACCTGCCGCTCGTCCGCTACGCCGCGGCCCGCTTCCGCAGCAGGAACGAGCCGATGGAGGACATCGTCCAGGTCGGCACCATCGGACTGATCAAGGCGATCGACCGCTTCGACTGCGAACGCGGCGTGGAGTTCCCCACGTTCGCGATGCCGACCGTCGTCGGGGAGATCAAGCGCTTCTTCCGCGACACCTCGTGGTCGGTGCGGGTGCCCAGGCGCCTCCAGGAGCTGCGGCTGGCACTGACGAAGGCGAGCGACGAGCTGTCCCAGACCCTGGACCGCTCCCCGACCGTGACCGAACTCGCGAGCTGCCTCGGCGTCTCCGAGGAGGACGTGGTCGACGGGCTGGCCGTCGGCAACGCCTACACCGCCTCCTCGCTGGACTCCCCGGCGCTGGAGGAGGACGGCGGCGAGGGCTCGCTCGCGGACCGGCTGGGCTATGAGGACAGCGCGCTGGAGGGCGTCGAGTACCGCGAGTCCCTCAAGCCGCTGCTGGCCAAACTCCCGCCGCGGGAGCGCCAGATCATCATGCTGCGCTTCTTCGCGAACATGACGCAGTCGCAGATCGGCGAGGAGGTCGGCATCTCCCAGATGCATGTCTCCCGGCTGCTGACCCGCACGCTCGCACAGTTGCGCGAAGGGCTGATCGCGGAGGACTGACCGGAACGGGGGCGGAGTGCCACGGGGGACACCGGCAGGGATATCGACCGGGACACCTGCGGAGACATCGACGGGAACACCGACGGAAGCATCGACCGTGACCTCGGCAGCAGGGCCGCGACGCACTTCTCGCGGCACACCTGCGGGGATGCCGGGGACGCGAGTCGCCGGGACACGGAAAGGGGTGCCGCCAGGGGCCGGGACAACGAGGAGCACCGCGGAAGGGACACCTGGAGCCGCCGACAGAAGCCGCACTTCTGACAGGGCGTCAGCATCACTGGCGCCATGCGGACCCAGGAGAGCACGCCACGAAGCCGTCGAGGCAGCCGGATAGCCGCCTCGGCGGCTCTCGTCCGTCTCGGGCCGCCGCCGACCGCCGGCTGCGGCGCGGACGGGGACGACGGCTGGTGGCGGCCCGCGCGTCGAGCCCGGACCGTCGGGCTGCCGGCCACCGTCGCCCCCCGCGAACGCGTCAGCCCGTCAGAACCCCTCACCCGAGCGGCATGTCACAGGGCGTCAGCCACTGTCCTGCCGGCAGCGTGTGGCCCCGTCAGGGCATCGCCCCGTCAGGGCCGTCAGCCCGTCAGTCAGTCAACTCGTCAGCCCGTCAGGAGAAGGCCAGCCAGGCGACACCGGCGAGTACGGCGAGCGCGACGACGACTCCGACGATCAGGCCGATCCGGGGACCCGCCGGGGCCGGTGCGGCCGCCTGCCTGCTACCGGGCCGGGGACTGCCCTCGTCGACGAAGGCGCGGAACATCTGCGTGCTGCCTGCCGGGTCGGGTCCCTGTCCGTCCGGACCCTGCGGCGCCTGCGGGTTGTGAGCCATGTCCCAGGACCCTAGCGAACCCTCCCCCGGATGGCACAGCCGCACGGGGGTGGACGCTGTGCACTCGCTCACACCTGAGTCGCCGACGGTGATCCCGCCCTCTCCTGTGCCCCTCTGTCCGCTCCCGATTGCGCAGCGTGCAGGACATCCGGCACCTGCGGCACCCCGGCCGACACCCCGCGCACGCACACCGGCAGCACACACACTCTTTGCCAAGCGTTTGCCTGGGTTGTCCGAAATCAATTTGCCTACAGCAACCAACCATCCGTATGGTTGCCTTAAGCAACAAGTACCTGAGGTGCAGATGGCCGAACGCAGTCAGTACGAGGAGCTGGCCCGGCAGATCAGCGCCATCGGCGCCGTCAAGCGAGAGATGGCGCGCGGCCTCCCCCCGGAGTGCCCACCCGCCTCGGCGGTCGTCCTGACCCTCCTGGACAAGCACGGGGAGATGCGCACCAGCAGACTGGCCGAGCTGATGGCTATCGACATGTCGGTCACCAGCAGACACGTCACCCACGTCGCCGACCGCGGCTGGATCGAGCGCCGCCCCGATCCGCAGGACGGCAGGTCCCGCCTGCTGCGGATCAGCGAGAGCGGTGAGCGCTTCCTCGCGGACCTCACCGCGCATCTCGTCGAGGCGTTCGCCGCCCACCTGCAGGACTGGAGCGACGAGGACGTCGCCCGGCTCAACACACTGCTCAGCCGGCTCCGTACCAGCTTCGGGGACTGCCGCGCCCGCGGCGGGACGCCCCACGAGACAACACCGACCGCACCACTGAGTTAGAAGGACGCCGAATGGCAACAACCCGATCCCAGCCGCCGGCCGGGGGGTCCCGCGACGCCGCGCCGGGAGCCGGCGGTGGGGCCCGGCACGCGGCGCATGCCGCGTCGTCCGGCCGCATCCAGACCGCCGGGGCCGAGTCGGCGGCGGCAGGAACCACCGCGACCACGGCAGAGCGCACGGCGCCGATGACGCACCGGCAGATCATGGAGGCGCTCTCCGGGCTGCTGCTCGGCATGTTCGTCGCCATCCTGTCGTCGACGATCGTCTCCACGGCGCTGCCGAGGATCATCTCCGATCTGAACGGCAGCCAGAGCTCCTACACCTGGGTCGTGACCGCGTCACTCCTGGCGATGACCGCGTCGACCCCGCTCTGGGGCAAGCTGGCCGACCTCACCAGCAAGAAGCTGTTGGTGCAGATAGCCCTGATCGTCTTCGTTCTGGCCTCGGCCGGAGCCGGCCTGTCGCAGAACCCGGGAACGCTGATCTCCTTCCGGGTCGCGCAGGGCATCGGCATGGGCGGGCTCTCGGCCCTCGCCCAGATCATCATGGCCGCGATGATCTCCCCCCGGGAGCGCGGCCGCTACAGCGGCTATCTCGGCGCCACCTTCGCGATCGCCACCGTCGGCGGCCCGCTGCTCGGCGGCGTGATCACCGACACGAGCTGGCTCGGCTGGCGCTGGTGCTTCTACGTCGGCGTCCCGTTCGCCGTCATCGCGCTGATCGTCCTGCAGAAGACCCTGCACCTGCCCGTCGTCAAGCGGCCGGGCGTCAAGGTGGACTGGGCGGGCGCGTTCTTCATCGCCGCCGCCGCCTGCACCCTGCTGCTGTGGGTCACCTTCGCCGGGGACAAGTACGACTGGCTGTCCTGGCAGACCTACACGATGGTCGGCGGATCGATCGTACTGGGCCTGATCTTCGTGCTCGTCGAGTCGAAGGCCAAGGAGCCCATCATCCCGCTGCGGCTGTTCCGCAACAGCACCATCACGCTGGCCGCGGTCGCCTCGCTCTTCGTCGGCATCGCCATGTTCGGCGCGACGGTCTTCCTCAGCCAGTACTTCCAGCTCGCCCGGGGGAAGTCCCCCACGATGGCCGGCGTCATGACGATCCCGATGATCGGCGGGCTGTTCGTCTCCACCACCGTCTCCGGGCAGATCATCACCCGGACGGGCAAGTGGAAGAAGTTCCTGATCTCCGGCGGCGTGCTGATGGCGGCGGGCATGGGTCTGCTGGGCACGCTGCGGTACGACACCGAGTACTGGCACATGGCGATCTTCATGGCGCTGCTCGGCCTCGGCGTCGGCATGATGATGCAGAACCTGGTGCTCGCCACCCAGAACCAGGTGGCGGCGAACGACCTCGGAGCCGCCAGCTCCACGGTCAACTTCTTCCGTTCCCTGGGCGGCGCGGTCGGCGTCTCGGCACTCGGCGCCGTGCTCTCCAACCGGATCACCCACTACATGGAGGACGGCTTCGCCAAGCTCGGCATCAAGCCGGGCGGCGGCGCCACCGGCGGTGGCGGCAGCGCCCTGCCGGACCTGGACGAACTGCCCCCGCCGGTCCGTACCGTCGTGGAGAGCTCCTACGGGCACGGCATCGGTGACATCTACCTGTACGCCGCGCCGGTCGCGCTGCTGGCGCTGGTGTGCGTGCTGTTCATCCGGGAGGTCCCGCTGCGGACCACGTCCGCGCACCAGGCGAGCGCGGACGAGGACACCCCCGCGGCGGCGGAACACCCCGCCGACGCGGTAGTGGATCGCGCCGGGGCACTCGAGGGAGCCGCGCCGCAGGACGCCGCGGCGGCCGCCCCCACCTGGGCGCCCTCGGGCGCCGCATCGCCGGGGGGCGACACTCAGCAGCTCAGGGAGTACGCGGCCATGGCCATAGCACAGTCCCCGGCACCGATGCCGACCAACGACTACGGCGTCTACGGCACCGTCCGCAACGCGGAGGGAATCGGCGTCGCCCGAGCGGCCGTCACCCTGATCTCGCTCAGCGGGCGCCAACTCGGCCGCTCCGTCGCCCACGCGGACGGCTCCTACGGGCTGGACGCACCCGGAGCCGGCTCCTACGTGCTGATCGCGGCCGCCGACGGCCACCAGCCGCAGGCCTCCACGGTCGTGGTCGGCGAGGAACCGCTCAGCCACGACCTGCTGCTCTCGGGCACCAGCGGCCTCGCGGGCCAGGTCCGCGGCCGGGCCGACGGCGCCCCCGTACAGGGCGCGATGGTCGTCGTCACGGACGTCCGCGGCGAGGTGCTCGCCACGGGGGTCACCGGCGAGACGGGCGAGTACCGGTTCGACGAACTGGTCACCGGCAGCTTCACGGTCGCCGTGAACGCACCCGGCCACCGGCCCACCGCGCTCCCGGTCGAGGTGCAGGGCCAGGGCACCACCCGGCTCGACGTCGACCTGGCCGCGGGTGCCCGGGTGACCGGCACCGTGCGCGCCGGGAGCGCGGGCAGGCCGCTGCCCGACGCGCGGGTCACGCTCGTCGACGCGGCGGGCAACGTCATCGCCACGTCCACCACCGGTGAGGACGGCGCCTACGCCTTCTCCGACCTGGACGCGGGCGACTACTCGGTCATTGCCGGCGGCTATCCGCCCCAGGCGAACGCCCTGCACGTGACCGGGCCCGGAGTGGACGCATACGACATCGAGTTGCACCACCCGGACGAATGACCCCCCGGTCCTGGCGGCGCGTGACACGAGCGGAGCACGCGCCGCCGGGTCCGGTTCGGGGAAGGGCCCCGGCGGCCCGGATCAGCGCACTGCGCGAGCGCGGGCAAGGGACGGCCCGCCGCCGGGACGCCGGGGCCCGTCATCCAGGAGGCCGTCGAGACTGTGCGGCCACCAGTCCATGAGGCCATGGTCCCTCGACGCCCGAGGGGCCATGGTGAACGACACCGGGGAACCGGCGTGTACGTCGCCGGGGCCCGCCGTCGCAGGTGAGAGAGAGCTGGGAGAAAGATGACAGGCGGGGCAGACGGAGCGGACCCCGGTGCGGCCGACGGCGTCACCGGCAACGGGGCCGACGGCCGAACCGGGGCCGGGGCCGCGAATGGCGGCCTACGAGCCCGGGTGCGCACCCGGGACGGATGGGCGGTGCAGCACGCGGTGCTGACCGTCACCGACATGACGGGTGCCCAGGTGCTGCGCGTCGAGGCCGACGAACAGGGCGTCGTGCACAGCGGGCAGCCGCTGCCGCAGGGCGCGTACACGGTCATCGCCACCGCCGTGGGCTACGCGCCGGCCGCCTCCACGGCGATGGTCACCGCCTCCGGGCGCGCGGACCTGGGGGCCCTGGTACTGGCCCGGCAGGGCGGTGCCGAGCTGCCCCCACCGGGCCCGTGGACCCTCGACCCGATGCACTCCACGGTGGCGGCGAGCGCGCAGCACCTGGGGATGACCAGCGTGCACGGCCGCTTCACCGAGTTCGGCGGCCGTATCGAGATCGCGCAGGACCCGGGGAAGTCGTCCGTGGAAGCCGTCATCAAAGCGGAGTCCATCAACACCGGCAACGCCATGCGCGACCAGCACCTGCGCTCGGGCGACTTCCTCGACATCGAGAACCACCCGGACATCACCTACCGGAGCACCGGCATCGACGCGGCCGGACCGGACCGGTGGACCGTGCACGGCCGTCTCGAGATGCACGGCGTCGTGCGCGAGGTGGACCTGGACCTCAGCTACCTGGGCAGCGGCCCCGACCCCTGGGGCGGTCGGCGCGCCGCCTTCCGCGCCACGGCCGAACTGCGGCGCTCGGACTTCGCGATGAACTACAACCAGGTCGTCGCCGCCGGAATCGCCGCCGTCGGAACCACGCTGAAGGTGGACCTGGACATCCAGGCGGTACAAGGGGAATCGCTGCCGTTCTGAGGCCGGTTGCCCGGTCCGGGGAGGCACCGAGGGTGGTCCTCCGGCTCTCGGCGCCCGCTCAGCGGTCCTCGGGAGCCGGAGGCTGGGGCGGAATCACGGGCGCGGCCCGGTCCTGCGGGGCCGGGCCGCGCCCGTGCCGTGCCATGGCCTCGATACCCGCGATCACGCAGTCCAGCGCGACACCGAAATCCCGCTGCTCCACCGGGCGTACGGCCTCTCCGCGTACGCCCGTGCCGCACTCCGCGTACTCGGGGCGCGCACCGACCGTGGAGCGCAGCGCATCGACGCAGTCCTGCGAGCTGACGCCCGCCTCGCTGCACCGGCGCTGCCAACTGGCATCCACGGCGGCGTGCCCGTAGACGAACGAGAACAGCGCCGCCAACGCCCCGTCCGCCTGCTGCTCGGGCAGCCCGGAGCGCAGCAGCACGCGCCGCACCCCCAGTTGGAAGGACATCGCGCTGGGACCGACGTTCAGGAAGCTGCCCAGCGTCCCGGACGCCCACGGGTGACAGTGCAGCAGACCGCGCAGCGCGAAGGCCGACTGCCGCAACTGCTCGCGCCAGTCCGCCCCCGCAGCGTCCGCGTCCGGCACCTCCAACTCTCCCTCGACGGCATCCAGCGCGAGTTCGAGCAGGTCGTCCTTGCGGTCCACGTACCAGTACACGGACATCGCGGTGACACCGAGATGGGCCGCCAGACGACGCATGGAGAACTTCGCCAGCCCCTCGGTGTCCAGCAGCCGTACGGCAGCCGCCGTGATCTTCTCCCGGTCCAGCCCCTCGGTCTGGCCGCTCCCGGTGGCTCTGCGGCGGCTCGCCGTCCGTTCCTCCAGCCACACGCTGGTCCTGCGCATCCGGCTCGTGCGGCTGCCGTCGCTCATGGCACGCGCTCCTTGGGGGCCGGCTCCGCGGGCCGGTCGGAAGACGGAACGGGGCGGCAACGGCCGAGATCAGCACGGACCGTCACCCCTCGATGTTAATCCGTATCCGACCCTTCATCCGCCTTCAGCGGCCGGAACGCCGGTATGACGGACTCGCCGGGTTTGAAGACATAGCCCGCACCGCGCCGCGTGTGGATCAGCCGCTCCCCGCCCGTGTCGATCTTCCGTCGCACATACGAGATGTAGATCTCGACCAGGTTGACCCGGCGGCTCACGTCGTAGTTCCACACCCGGTCGAGTATCTGCGCCTTGCTGAGCACTCTGCCGGGATTGCGCATCAAGAAGCGCAGCAACTCGAACTCCGTCGCGGTCAGCCGGATCCACCCCCCGCCCCGCCGCACCCTGCGGTTCTCCTCGTCCAGCGCCAGATCTCCGACCACGAGCATCCGCGGGGCCGTGTGCTCCCGCCGGGTTCCCTGCTCCGGCTGGGCACCGTGCGCCCGCGCGGCAGTCCGCTCCCGCGGGATCGCGTGCTGCCGCCGGACACCGGGTTTCCGCGGGCCACGTCCGGCCCTCGGTGGTGCCCCCTCGGAGCACCCGGCTCCCTCCGCCCGCGCCTGCTTCCTCGTCCCGTCCCGCTGCGGTGCCGGCACCGCACTCGCTCCACTCCGCGTCATGGGTTCACCCTCGGGCGCGGGAGTGAGAGGGAGCTTGCCGCCACATGGGAATTGCCTGAGAAACACTCGGGCCCGGCCCGGCCCGGCCCGGCCCAGCCGCCCGGCCGGGGCGGGAGGAGTGAGTGTCATACCCCGGCCCTACATTCCTCCTATGAGGCCCGAGATCCTGGAGAAGCTGGACCGGTTCCGTCGGGAGGCGCTCGCGCGCGAGGTGCCGCCCGCCGACGTGGAGCGGTGGCTGACGACCGCGCGTCCGTGCGCGACGCTGTCACCGCACGTGGACGGACCGGTCGTGGGCCGCTTCGGCGGTCCGCTGACGCTTCCCGTGGGCGCCCCCCGCCCGGAGGGCCTGGACGAGCTGCACCTCATCGCGTCCTTGGACCTTGCCGCGCTCCCCGCGGACGCGACGCGCCTCCCCCTGCCGCGCGAGGGCCGGCTCCTGCTGTGCGCTCATCCCGACGCGCTGGACGCCCACGGCACGGCGATACACCTCCCCGCGGACACCCCCGTGGAGGAACACCCCGTGGAGCGCGGCTCCAGCCCGACCGACCTGTTCGCCGAACTGGACGCGCAGTTGCTCCGCATGGGAGAGCTGCGGCTGCGCCACGACGTCTCCCTGCCGGACCACGACTCGCTCGTCGATCCCGCCGCACATCCACACGCCGGAGAACTGCGCGAGGCATGGCGCGAGGTGCGGGACACGGATCTGAACCTCACCAAGTGGTCGCAGATACAGCTCGACGGGTACGCCATGGACGAGTACGGCGAACTGGACCCGGTCCAGGCCGCGGCCCGCGCGGCGGCAGCGGACCACCCAGCGCATGTCGACGTCGCACGGCCGGAGGACTGGGTGCTCCTGGCCCAGTGGCACCCCGACATCGACGACTGGGAGAGCGCGGTGGTCCACTGGTCCCTCGCGAGACAGGACGTGGCAGCCCGTCGCTTCGACCGGACGGACGTCTCCATGTTCTTCGCCCCCTGACCGCCCCCTGACCGGCCGCCCGCCGCGCTTGCCGCATTCGTCTGCCATACGACTCCAGAGAGTCTTGCCCACCTGCCCGGCCGGGTCCGCAGTACCCGGCCGACGTTCAGCCGCACGCGCCGCGACGGTCCCGCACCTACAGCCGCCCTGCCGCGAACCGAGCGCGCCCCCAGGAAGGATCTGCCGGATGGATCGTCTCCGAGCCGGTCGCGGCAAGGACTCGCAGCGCCCCTGCCGACTCGGTGACCCGGCCGCTCGCCAGACCGGTGAAGCCGTGCTGGTGGCACAGCTCGCAGGCCGCCTCGGCTACCACCTGTCGCACAGCGCCCCTCTGCGGGAGGAACTGGAACCGTCGAAGGCGGCCGTGGCAGAAGCCGGACAGGATGCTCCACCGCACGTCCCGGCTCCCGCCCGTCCCGGCAGGGCAGGTGGCGCGCTGGACCCGGGCTTGGTGGCACCTGCGGCCACAAGCCCTGCCCCTGGAACCCGTGGTGACCGGTCTTGCCGGTGGCGGCGATAAGTGTACAGTTCCGTACATGAGTGAGACGTTGCCGATCACTGAGGCGAGGGCCCGGTTCGGTTCGCTGGTGCGCCGTGCTTCCCATGCCCGCGAGCGCATCACGATCACCGATCACGGTCAGCCCGCGGCTGTCCTGGTCAATCCGCAGGAGCTCGCCGATCTGGAGGACGCGCTCGCGCTGGCCGAGTACCGTGCCCGGCAGGCGGCCGGCCAGACGGCCCTGGTCCCGCATGACGAGGTACGCGCCCGGCTCGGTCTGGAGCGCGGTTGACCTACGCGATCGTCTGGGAAGAGGCGGCTCTCAACGCTGCCCCCCGCTTCCTCGAGGATGACGCCGAAGGGCTGCGCCGGCTGATGGATGCGGTGGATCTCCTCGCCCAGGAGCCGCGGCCGGATGGCACCGTCGAATACGGTTCGCCCGACCTGCGCCGCATGTACGTGGGCCGCTACCGGGTCGTGTACGAGATCACCGACAACACCGTCACCGTCGTCGTCATGCACCTGGGCCGGACCGGCTGACCCCCTCCACCTCAGTCCGCCGACGCCGGACCATACCGTTCCAGTGCCCGCGCCGGGGTCTGGGTCTGTGTCCCCTCGATCCACTGGGCGGTGGCCTCGGGGATCGGTGCCAGGCCGGCCATGAAGCGGGCGATCTCGATGTAGTGGGCGTGGGCGCCGTCTTCGGACAGTTCACGCAGCCGGTCGAGGACAGTGGCGTGCTGCTCCTGGTCGTTGCGGACGGCGTGGTGGAGGGCCAAAGCGAGCTCCAGCTTGACCTCTGCTTCCCTCACGCCTGCGACCTGTGCTTCGGTGCGCACGAGGTGGGCGCGGTCTTCGATGTCGGCGTCGGTGCGGCCGGCATCCCGGGCCAGGGAGCCGATGCGGACGGTGAGTTTGGTGGCGAGCATGTCCAGCGGGGCCGGCAACTGCTCGGCGAGGTCGATGTCCTCGGCCGCGGCCTGCGGGTCGGCGAAGGCCAGCAGCGAGACTTGGCGCCGCACCACGGGCATTGTCGACGTGGGCCACACCGGCCCCACCTGGTAGGGCGGCATCGTGCGCCTGGATGAGCAGCGTGACGCCATCGGACGGCTGAGCGACGCCTGAGCGAGGACAACGACCGGGAAGAGTCATGATCCGCTAGGTGGTTGCCGTCAAAACTGCCGTCAACAGGATACGCCAAGGGCCCTGTTCCATACTGAACAGGGCCCTTGATCTGCTGCGCGCTCGGCAGGATTCGAACCTGCAACCTTCTGATCCGTAGTCAGATGCTCTATCCGTTAAGCTACGAGCGCTTGCTGTCCGGCGGTGTTTCTTGCCGGTCGGCGTTGCGGGAACAACATTACATGACCTGCGGTCCCAGGCGAAATCCATTGTCCGCATCCCGGCTGACCTGCGAAAACGTACCCATGGGGGACTTCGGGTACGGGCCGGCCCCGGGTCGCCCCGGACGGGCCGGCAAGGGCTCCGAGGCGTGCAGGGACCGAGAGATTGCGGCCCGGAACGAGTGAAGCCCCGGACGGGCCGGGGCTTCGGTGATCTTGAGATCCGTATGCGAGCACGGACCCGTAGATCTCAAGCGGAGGCTGAGGGATTTGAACCCTCGATCAGGGGGTTACCCCGAAACCGCATTAGCAGTGCGGCGCCATAGACCAGACTAGGCGAAGCCTCCAGACACACTCCGAGCGCCCGCAGGGGCGACAAAGTGTGTGCTGATGATGGCACAACCCTGGGGGCTGTCTCCAATCGGCTCCCACCGTACTCGGTCCGCGGACCCCTGGGCAAAGCACTTCGGCGACTGCCGGGAAGGGGGAGGCACGGCTGATCCCCGCCGACGATCCCCCTCGCGTACTCCGGCCCCCGCCGCGCGGCTCCGGCCCTGCGGTGGGCCCGCCCGGGCCGGCGGTGCGCCCATCCGGGGCGCGTCCTGGGCTCGGACGGGGCCGGACGGGTCCGTCCGCGCAACGGCGGGCCGGAAGCGGCGTTGAACACGACGGGGGCGTACTCGCGGCGCCCCCCCGTCCCCTCGCCCTCGTGGAGATCCGCCCCGTCCGGCCGGTCGGGAGCGCTCCCGACCTCTGGAGCCAGCCATGCCGCGCCGCACCGACCCCGTACTCCTCCGCATCCGCCCTCTTCTCACCCTCACCGCGGTCACCTCGGCGACGGCCGGACTGCTCGCCCTCCTCGGGGCGCCCGAGGCGTCCGCTGCGGGTCGGGCAGCAGCCCCCGCGGCCGCTCCCGGCGAAGCCGCGGCAACCGTGCCTCCCACGGGACGGCGGCCGGCCGACAGACTGACCTTCACCGTGACCCGCAGCGGGCGGGCGGCGCGGGACGGGTCGTACACCCTGCGCTGCCACCCCGCGGGCGGCGAGCACCCCGCGCCGGGCCGGGCCTGCGCCGCGCTGGACCGGGCGGCCTCGGGGGGCAGGGACCCGTTCGCACCCGTGCCGGGGGACGCGGTCTGCGCGATGATCTATGGGGGCCCCGCGCGGGCCCGCGTGACGGGCACCTGGCACGGACGGAAGGTGGGCGCCCGGTTCAGCCGGACCAACGGCTGCGAGGTGGCGCGGTGGAACCGCCTCGTTCCGGCGCTGCCCCGCACCTCCTTCTGATCCTTCCCTGATCCCCTCCAGATCCCCTCCAGATCCCCTCCAGATCTCCTCCTTCCTTCTGTCCCCTTCCTCTCGCGCCCCGGTCTCCGCCTGCCGTTCCGACACCGTCCCGTCCGTCCTGTCCATCCCGCCGCCTCGGCACCTGCGGACGCAAAAGGGCCGGGCGCGGACAATCGCCCCTCCCACCCGGGAACCAAGCGGAACATTTGGCTCCGAACTGTCCACGAACCCGCGGGCACGCCCCGCCCGAGCCCCCGGACAGTGGCCACGACACAGCCGGGGGCAGCGGGCGGAAGTCACCCCTGGGCGGCGACCGGAAGTGGCCTTGACGGAGGCCCGGCAGCGCCCCTTGCCGGAGGATCCGGAAGGGTGGTCCGGCAGTGTTCGGCGTACTCACCTCCGTGCACCGCCTGTTGGGCACGGACCGCTCCGAGGGCGACCGTCCGGCCCCTCCGTACCAGGCGACCTCTCCCGCATCCGGCGCCGCGCCCGAAAGGGTGGCCCGTAGACTCCCCCTAGTGACACGCCCGGGGCGAACGGCAGACTGGCAGCCGTGACCTGACCGGACCAACTGGGAAGAAACGGGCGGAAGGTCACGTGCACCTGAGGTCAGCAGGAGGGAATTGTCGCCGTGAGCAGCAGGCCATCCCGAGGCGCTGCTCGCCTCGCCGCCATACTCGACGCACTGCCCGACGCGCTGCTCCTGGTGAACTGCAACGGCACGGTGGTGAACGCCAACGCCATCGCGCTGGAGACCCTGGAGACGCCCGGCACGGCGCTCGTCGGGCGCGGGCTGCTGGATCTGCTGCCCGAGTTCGACTCGAAGCGCATCCCGGGGTCGATGCGGCGCCCGGACGAGGCCGAACAGAGCCAGGGGCGGCAGAAGCCGACCCGGATGGTGGCGCGGCGTACCGACGGCAGTGAGTTCCCGGTCGAGGTGACCAGCGCGAACCTGGAGGACGGCCGGACGCCCTACGCCTCCGCGATCGAAGCCGCCTTCGCCGACAGTCCGGGCAGCGGGTACACCGGCGACGAACTGCTGATGCTCGTCGTACGCGATCTCACCGGCACCCTCGACACCGAGGCCGAACTGGCGCGCCAGCAGCGTCAGACGGAGATGATCCTGCGCGCCGCCTCGGAGGGCGTCGTGGGGGTGGATTCCGAGGGCCGGGTGGTGCTCGTCAACCCGTCGGCAGCGCAGATCCTCGGCTACCGCGCCAGCGACCTCGGCGGTCAGGAACTGCACCCCCTCGTGCACCACTCGCGGCCCGACGGCAGCCCGCTGCCGTTCGAGGAGACACCGTTGGCGGACAGCCTGCGCTCGGGGCGCAAGCACCGGGTGCGGGCCGGGCAGGTGCTGTGGGCCAAGGACGGGCGCGCGGTACCGGTCGACATGACGACGGCGCCGGTGCGGGACGGCGAGCAGTTGGTCGGCGCGGTGCTGACGTTCACCGACCGCCGCCCCTACGACGCGGTCGCCGGGCGGCAGGCGCAGTTGCGGGCCGTGCTCGAGGAGTCGCTGCGCGGACCGCTGGAGCAGCTCCGCCAGGAACTGTCGGGGCTGTCCTCCGACCCGGCGGCGCAGTTGTGGCCGGAGGCGAACCAGATCCTCCACCATCTGTCGGCGGGCTACGCCCGGATGACGACACTGGTCGACAACGTGCTCGGCTATCAGCGGCTGGATTCCGGCCAGGAGCGGCTGCGGACGGAGCCGGTGCCGATGGACGCGGTGGTCTCGGCGGGTGTCGAGGGTGCCACGGAACTGATCGGTCCGGGGCGCGCGCAGTTCGCCGTGCACGCCCCGCCGATCGAGGCCGAGGTCGACCCGGAACGGCTCGCGGTGGCACTGGCGCATCTGATCGCGGACGTGGCGGGGGTGGACGCGACGGGCCGCGCGCAGGCCGCGCCGCCGCCCGGCGCCGACCCGACGATCGTGGTCGCGGCGGCGCAGCGTGGCGAGGTGGTCCGCATCGAGGTGCGCGGCCCGTACAGCGGTGGCAGTCCGGTGCACGAGCCGCTGGTGCGCGGCATCGTCAGCCGGCACGGCGGTGTCCTGCAGACCCACGAGGTACCGGGTTCGGCGGGCGGCAGCGCGTACGTGCTGGAGGTCCCGGTCAAGGCGGTCGGCAACACGGCCAGGCAGTCCGGCAGCCGGGCCCGCAAGGGCGGTCCGGCCGACACGGACGGGTCCGGCACAGGCGACAGCCAGGGAGGCATGTCCGGTGCGGGCCGCGCGGCAGGCGGCGGTCACGCGGCGGGCGACGACTCGACCGGCGGCGGTGACCGCAGCCGCGCGCGTACGGGCAGCCACGCGCGGGGCGGCAGCCGTGCCCGCGAGGGCGCCTCGCAGGGCGGCGAGGCCGGCGCCTTCGGAGTGCCGAGCGTGCTGCCCGGGGCGGAGCACGGCGAGACGACGGTCATGCCCGTACCGGCGGCCCGGGCGCGGGGCGTCGTGGAGCAGGCTCCGGAGGGCGCCGCCCGAAGCGGTCCCCCGGCCTCCCTCCCGGCACCGGTCGAGCGCCCCGACGCGGAGGACCGGGGGCAGGGCGACGGGACGTCGGCGGCGGCGCTGGAGCCGGTGACGGATCCGCGGCAGGCGCGAACCGGGCTCGCCCCGGTGCCGGACCCGCGGCAGAGCATGGAACTCACCGGCGGGCCGGGCTCGTCCGTGCCCGGCGGGGATCCGAGCGACCCTCTCGGGGCCGGGCCGCCCGCGCTGGGCCCCGCGCCCTCCCCGGGGGGCGCCCGACCGGACGTCGGGCACGCGCAGCCCGACGCCGGAGGCACCTCCGGGGCCGGCTCCCTGGAGGGCTCGTCGGCGGTGCCCGGCCGTCCGGTCGCGCCGGTGCCCGGGCAGCGCCCGCACCAGGAGGACTCCCGCGCCGACGGCTCCGGCACGCCCCCCGAGATGCCCCGGCCCACCGGGCGGCGGCGCGGACGCCCGAGTCCGGCCGAGGAGCAGCTCGCGCAGGCGTCCTACGAGGGCGAGGCGGGCGCCCGCGCAGGATCCGGAGCGCTCGAACTCCCCGCGGGCGACCCGGGCGGGAGCACCTCCGCGCCGGTGACAGCGCAGGGGACCGGCCGGCGCGCCCGGCGTGCGCTGGGTGAGCGCACGGAGACCGCTCACGGCCCGCAAGGTGTCGCAGAAGCGCAGGCAGCGGCAGAGGCTGGGGGCGCGGTGCCCGAACTGCCGGGCCGGCCCGGCCCGCAGGACACGGGCGGCGTCGGAGCCGAGGAGGCCGTGGGCGGTCCGGACCCCTCACCGGCCGACGGCGGTCGCAGGGCACGGCGCATCGCGGCGGCCCGCGCGCGGGCGGAGGCGGCGGAGGCCGAGGCCCAGCAGGCTCCGCGCCATGCACCGTTCGCACTCCCTCCGGCCGCCTCGGAGGCCCCCGCATCCGCGGTCCAGGAGCCCGGTGCGGAGCCGGGGGCCGGTGCGGAGCCGGGGACCGGTGCGGACGATCCGGCGTACGCCCCATATCCGGCACCCCACGCGCCGGGCGGCGCCGGACCGGGCGCGCCACCACCGGCCGCACCGGGCATGTGGGCGGCTCCGGGAACCGGCGCACCGGGAGCAACAGGTCCGGGAGCAGCAGGCCCGGAGGCCGCGAGCCCGGAAGCCGCAGGCCGCGACGGAACCGTGCCCTCAGCAGGAACCGTGCCCCCAGCCGGAGGCATGCCCGCGGACGCCGGAATGTCCGCGGACGGAAGTGCGCCCTCCGACGGAACGCCGGACCCGGGCAGAGCAGCGGACATCCCGGACCCGCGTGAGGAGAGCGGTGAGCCGCGGCGCGGGGACTCGTCGGTGGTCGCCGCCAGCCCGATCCTGGGCGGCGGGGCGCTCCCGGAACAGCAGCAGGCGCGGGCGCAGCAGGCGCACGCGCCCTCTTCCCGGCCGGAGCAGGGACAGCCGGTCGAGGCGGGCTCCTACGAGACCGGTCCGGGCCCCCGCGTCAGAACGCTGGGGCAGGGGGTCCCATTCGCCGAGCGGATGGCCGAGCAGTCCGCGGCCCAGGCCCAGCAGTGGCCACCGGCGCAGCATTCGACGCCGTCGGCCATGTCGGCCATACCGTCCACCCCGTCGACCCCCGCACCGCCGGCCGGCTCCGGCCGCCGCCGGAAGCTGGCCACCCCGGAGGAACGCGCGCAGGGCAACGCCGCGCCCGGCCCCCAGGGCGGCGGTCCCACGGGGGCGCCGCAGGGTGGTGCCGGTCCGTCGACGGAACCCCCGCACGGGCCCCGTCCTGATGCGGCTCCCGGCCAGGGCCGGTCCTGGCCGGGGCAGGCACAGGCCCAGGGGCAGGGGCTGCCCGGTGCGGTGCCGGGTCCTATGCCGCTGCCGCAGCCCGAGGCGGGTCCGCCAGGAGCCGCCGGTGCCCCGGGCCCCGGTCGGCCGGGCCCGGGCCAGGTCCCAGGGCAGCCCCCGGGGCAGAGCCAGGGCGGGCAGGCGCAGGGCAGGCCCGGCGGCCCGCAGCAGTTCGCCGTCGGCGGCCCCGGCGGGCCGGCCGCGGAACTGGCGGAGGGGCCGGAACCGCTGGACGGCCCGGACAGCCCTGTCGAGGTGACGGACGGGCGGGGATTCGGCGTACCGCCGCACGCCCTGGACGACGAGCTGCCGCCCGAGCCGCTCGACAACCCGCGGCGGCTGCTGGTCTGGCCGGAGCCGGACGTCTCCACCCAGCAAGCGCTCTCGGACCGCGGATACCGCCCCGTGCTGGTGCACTCGCGCGAGGAGGTGGACGCACAGATCGCGGCCTACCCGGCCGCGCTGTTCGTCGACCCGCTGACCGGACCGATCACCAGAACGGCACTGCAGTCGCTGCGCACGGCGGCAGTCGCCGCCGAGGTGCCGGTCCTGGTGACGGCGGGGCTGGGCCAGGCAACCCGGGAGGCGGCCTACGGCGCCGATCCCGCGGTACTGCTGAAGGCGCTCGCGCCGCGCGACAGCGAGCAGCATCCGCCCCGGGTGCTGCTGGTGGAGGAGGAACAGGCGATCGCGGCGGCCTTCGCGGCGACCCTGGAGCGGCGCGGCATGCAGGTCGCGCACGCGCCGACGGACTCGGAAGCGGTGCAGGTCGCCGCCCAGGTCCGGCCGAACCTCGTGGTGATGGATCTGATGCAGGTACGGCGTCGACGGGCCGGCATCATCGACTGGCTCCGGGTGAACGGGATACTCAACCGCACTCCGTTCGTCGTCTACACCTCGGCCGGCCTGGACCCCGACGAGCTGCCGCGGCTGGCCTCGGGCGAGACGGTGCTGTTCCTGGCCGAGCGCTCGACCAGCGCGGAGGTGCAGGCGCGGATCGTCGACCTGCTGACGAAGATCGGCGCGAACTGACCCACCGGGATCGGCCCGCACCGAGCCACCGGGGGCGCCCGGAGTCCGGCCCCGATGTGTCCTGGCGGCGCCCCGGGCGCCCGGCGTCGGCGCGCCCTGGGCGGGCGCGCCGACGCGCGGCTGCTCCGCGCTCAGCGCAGCTTGGTCACCTTCAGCTCACCTGCGGCGTACTGGCGGCGCAGCACCTTCTTGTCGAACTTGCCCACACTGGTCTTGGGTACGGCGTCGAGCGTGACCCAGCGTTCGGGGAGCTGCCAGCGGGCGATGGTGGTGCCGAGGAAGGAGCACAGCTCCTCGTAGGGCAGCGGTTCGCGGCCCTCCCTGAAGACGACACCGGCCAGCGGGCGCTCGCCCCACTTCTCGTCGGTGACGGCGACGACGGCGGCCTCGGCGACCGCCTCGTGTGCCATCAGCGCGTTCTCCAGCTCGACGGACGAGATCCACTCGCCGCCGGACTTGATCACGTCCTTGGCGCGGTCGGTGAGCGTCAGATACCCGTCCGGGCTGATGACGCCGACATCGCCGGTACGCAACCAGCCGTCCGGGCTGAACTTCTCCTCGGGGCGCAGCGGAGGCTCGCCCACGCCGCCGAAGTAGGCGTCCGCGATCCAGGGGCCGCGTACTTCCAGCTCGCCGGGTGAGGAACCGTCCCAGGGGGCGAAGCCGCCGCCCGGAGCCGCCAGGCGGGCCTCCACTCCGGCGGGGAAGCGGCCCTGGGTGACCCGGTAGGGCCACTCCTCCTCGGGGGTGAGGCCGCCCGGCGGGTGGGCGAGGCTGCCCAGCGGGGACGTCTCGGTCATCCCCCAGGCATGGCAGACCCGGACGCCGTGCAGGTCCTCGAAGGCCCGCATCATGCTCCGCGGGCAGGCGGAGCCGCCGATGGTGACGGTCTTCAGGCTGGAGATGTCGCGCGGCGTGGCGGCGAGCTCGTCCAGCAGTCCCTGCCAGATGACGGGGACGGCTGCCGCGTGGGTGGGCTGTTCCGCGGCGATCATCTCGGCGATCGGCCCGGGCTGCAGGAAACGGTCGGGCATGAGCATGCTGACGCCGGTCATGAAGACCGCATGCGGCAGCCCCCAGGCGTTGACGTGGAACATCGGCACCACCGGGAGCGTGGTGTCGGCAGTGGTCAGCCCCATCGACTCGGCCATGTTGACCTGCATGGAGTGCAGGTAGACGGAGCGGTGCGAGTAGACGACGCCCTTGGGGTCACCGGTGGTGCCGGAGGTGTAGCACATGGCGGCTGCCGTGCGCTCGTCCAGCTCGGGCCAGTCGTAGTCGGTCGGACGCCCGGCGAGCAGTTCCTCGTAGTCGTGCACCTGGGGCACGCAGTCGGCCAGTACCGAGGTGTCGCCCGGGCCCACGACCACGATGTGCTCGACGGTCTCCAGCCGGGGCAGCAGCGGCGCCAGCAGCGGGAGCAGCGTTCCGTTGACCAGGATGACGCGGTCGGCCGCGTGGTTGACGATGAAGACGAGCTGCTCGGCGGGCAGCCGCAGGTTGAGCGTGTGCAGCACTCCGCCCATGGAGGGTATTGCGAAGTACGCCTCCACGTGCTGCGAGTTGTTCCACATGAGAGTCGCGACCCGGTCCTCCGGTCGCACCCCCAGTGCGTCCCGCAGGGCGTGGGCGAGCTGCGCGGCGCGCTCCCCGGTCGCCCGGAAGGTCGTGCGGTGCGGCTCGGCCTCGCCGGTCCACGTGGTGATCCGCGCGTCCCCGTGGACGGTCATTCCGTGGCGCAGGATGCGCGAGATGGTCAGCGGTACGTCGTCCTGCATCGTGCTCAGCACCGGGGCCTCCCCATGAGCGGTGGATACGCGGAACGGACGCATGCCGTGCGATGCACGCGCGTGCGCGCACGCGGGAAGCGGCTACGCACAGGTGTGGAATTACGCGCGGGTAATGCGTCGGTTTCGCGGAAGCCTGCCACCGACCGCTCGGTATGTCACGGGGTCCTGTGCGGATCCGTCGCCGATCTCGGATCGCGAACCCCCCGTCGGCCCCGGTTGCGGAACCGTCTCCCGGGTTCGTCCCCCTCCCCCGAACACCGCCCGGAAGCCCCTTCGGGATGCCCGGCGCGCCCCCCGGCCGGCGCTGCCGGCTCACCCTCGGACCCCCGGTTCAGGCCGCGACAGCCTCCTGGGCCGCGGACTCGGCCGCGGGTCCGGCCACAGGAGCGTCCGCGCGGACGTCCGCCGCGAGCTGCGCGTCCTCCCGCAGCTTGGCCAGGGCCCGTGAGACGGCGCTCTTGACCGTGCCGACGGAGACGCCGAGCACCTCGGCCGTCTGTATCTCGCTGAGGTCCTCGTAGTAGCGCAGCACCACCATGGCGCGCTGCCGGGCGGGCAGCTTGAGCACCGCTCGCCACATGGCGTCCCGTACGGCCTGCTGCTCGGCCGGATCGGGCGCGGGCAGCGGGTCGGGCTCCGGCAGCTCCTCGCAGGAGAACTCGTCCACCTTGCGGCGGCGCCACTGCGACGTGCGGGTGTTGACCAGCGCCCGGCGGACGTAGCCGTCCAGCGCGCGGTGGTCCTCTATCCGCTCCCAGGCCAGATAGGTCTTCGTCAGTGCCGTCTGGAGCAGGTCCTCGGCGTCACTGGGGTTGGCGGTCAGGGAGCGGGCGGTGCGCAGCAGCACCGGGCCGCGCGCTTGGACGTAGGAGGTGAACGTCAGTGGCTGTCCCCCGGAGCCTGGCTGCATCGCAAGGGACCGCGCGTGCTTCGCATTGAAGGTCCGGGGAGTCCGAACTGTCCCAGGCGTGGTCATGGCATCCACGCTAGGAGTCGGTCGGCCTCCCCGGATCGCCCGAAGGTCCCGATGCCGCGTCCGCCTCAGGGTGTAGTGGTGGTGCTTCCTACACCTCCTGAAGGTGGAGAGAATCCACCAGGCGGATCAGGGTGTGCCGGGAGCAGTCATCCGACGACCGCCACCGGGGCGTCCACGAGGTTCTGGTCGATGTGCACCGTGTGGCCGCCGTAGGTGCGCTTCACGTTGCCCGTGTGCTGGTGGATGCGGCGGTGCGGCTGCCACGCCTCCGGGTTGAGATTCCGCTCCCCGTCGGTCGACGGCTCGGTGCGCCAGCGGGCGAACCACACCGCCGACGGCAGCCCCCGGGCGCCCGCGGCGCGGGCCTTCTCCAGGTGCGCGACGCCGAAATCCGCGCTGCTGTAGAAGCCTGCGACGTATCCCTCGGCACGCACCGCGCTGTTCCACCCCTGGATGAAGCGCAGCGTGGTGTCGGCGCACTTCTGCTGCTTGTACCGGTACGCCTCCATGTCGAGGTAGACGGCGCTGTTCCTGCCCATCCCGAGCTTCTCCGCCTGGCGTACCGCGTCCAGCCCCTCCCGCTTGCCCTGCCCGTAGGGGTCCTTGTCGGACATCCGGAACCTGCGCTTGTTCTTGGCGATGACGCAGGGCGCCTGCGAGCCCACGTAGACCGGCATCAGCTTCCAGCCCTGCTGATCGACCGTCCGTACCCAGTCGGGGCTCAGATGCTTCTGCTTCGGGCACGCTCTGCCGCGGCCGCCGATGTAGACGCCGACGGCACCGAACGGCGAGGTGCCGTGCCAGGCCCGCATGGTGTCCGCCGAGGGGGCCTGGCAGGTGTCGAAGGCGTTGCCGCGGAAGATCTGCGCCCCGAACTCGCGGGGATCGCCCCGTACCAGGGAGGGCTGGTCACCCGCGTCGGCACCGGGTGACCCCGGGTCGGCCGGTGCGTCCGGCGCGGCCGGGTCGGTCAGCTCCCTGGAGTCGCCGGGCCCGCTTCCCGGGTCTCCCGGCTCGCGCGGTTCCCCTGGCACCCCCGGCTCCCCGGGGGTCGGCGCACCGCCACCGGGAGCGGGGTCGGACGGGGCGCCGTCCGGGGCGGGAGCGGCGGGGCGGTAGGCGGCGGAGTCGAGGGGAGTGGGTTCGGCACCGGAGGCGGGGACAGCGCCTCCGGTGAGCACAGTGGCGAGCGCGGCCGACAGCAGGGCGGCCCGTCGCATCATCTGATTTTTGGTCGCCATGGGCCGAGTGAACGAGCCGGAACCCGCGGAACCGGTCAGGCACGCCCGCCACGCCCCACGATTCAGCCATCTGCCGCGCGCACCCGCTGCGCGGCACGGCGCGGCACGGCGCGGAACGACACGGCACGGAGGGGTCAGGAAACGGCGGCGAGAACGACGACCGCGCGTCCGCGACAGCATCGCGAACGCGCGGCCCGAGCCCAGCCCCACGGACGACGGCCGATCAGAGCGACCGGCCGTCAGCCCGTCACCACATGTTGCTGAAGACGACGGTGGCTGTCTCGTTGTGCGTCTCGTTGACCTGATTCACGACGGCACCGTTGCCGTTGACGGTGGCGTTGTTGGCGTTGTTGGTGTTGTTCCCGTTGCCCACCGCGCCCTGCACCTGGGAGCTGGAGCTCGCGTTGGAGTTGGATCCGTCGTCCGCGAGGGAGCCGTTGTCCGCCTGGGCCACGCCGGACATGACGGCGAAGGCGAACGGAAGGGCGGCGGCGGCCGCGATGACGCGGGCGGTACGGATGCGTGCCATGTTCATTCCTCCAGGAACGGTAAGTTGCGCCACGAGGGACGCTGCACCGGAAGTGCGTTGCTGCCGTGAACAGTTGGCCCACTGTCCGCGGCTTCGCTTGCGACGTCGCGGGTCCAGAGCTGCCCACGACGTCGGGGGCCGATTCGCCCGGACAGCCTCATTCCCCCGCACGTATGACGAGCTGTCGATAAACCCCATGTACGCCCCCAAGCCTGTGCTTTCCGCCCCTGCTCCCCACCCCGGTACCGCAGTCCCCGCACGTCAGCACGGGATCGGAGACAGCGGCCGGGCCCGGCGCTCGCCCGACCGCGCGCGCCGCCGTCCGCGCGCCGCCCCGGACCACCCGTCGTCCGGCCGGTGCCCCGTCCGGTGGTTTCGTCCGGTGGCTTCGCCGGAGGACTTCGTCAGCTCGGCGGGCGCCAGCCCGGGTCCCGCCCGGCGAGGCCGACGATCCTGTCCAGCAGCGGGGCGTCGGCCTCGACGTGCACGACCGGCCCGAAGATCCCCTGCTCCCCGTCCTCGGCGACCGCACCGGCCAGGAAGCTGTGGACGGCACGCAGGCTCGGCTCGTCCGGCTCGTACTCCTGTCCGGTGGCCCGTGCCAGGTCCCAGCCGTGCACCACGAGCTCGTCCAGCGTGACCAGACCGCCCTCCGTCCCCGTCAGGGTGATGCCGCCCGCCTGCGTGCTGCCCGTCCAGGCGTCCGGCGCCGACCACGCCACCGCCAGGTCCGCCAAGGAGTGCGGCAGGCTCTCGCGCCAGTCGTCGGGGAGCTGCTCTCCCGAGAAGGGGACCGGAGCCTCGGCCGTGCCCTCCCCCACCTCCTTGCGCGCCGTGCGCTGGAGGCCCACCGCCAGCTGGCCGATGTGCCGGAGCAGGTCCCGTACGGCGAACTCCGTGCAGGGCGTGGGGGCGCCGAGCTGGTCGTCCCCCACGCCGGTCACCACCGCCGCCGCGCGACGCGCCGCCGGACGCAGGTCGACGGGAACGTCTTCCCCGCCGCCCGGCCCGGCCCCCGCCCCGGACATCACGTCACTGACACCGTCCACCATGCCGCTCGCCTCCCGTTCCGCGGATACGTCGCTGCCGCCAGAGCGAGGTGCCCGCGCGACGCGGCCGCCGCCGCGCCCCGGCGCCGCCCCGGCGGGACGACGCCGGGGGTACAGCCGTGCGGCCGTGAACACCCCGTGACACCAGCGTCCGCCTCTGCAGACCATCCGGCACGGCGGAACTCGTCGACCGCGGGCCCGGCACCCTCCGGTGCCTCCTGTCGCCCCGGCTCGCGGGCGGGTCCCGTACGGCCGCCGCGCGGGAAGAGCCCTTCGCGGGTGCTCCGCCGTACGGGTGGATCAGCCACCGGCACACCCCGCGGAGCCGCGGGCCGCTGCTCGCCCGCGGCGGCCGGCGTGAGCGGCGTGCCCGTGTTCGGCGTGCCCCCTCCGTTTGGCGGTGATCTGCCGGGGAATCATCGACCCCAGGGGAGTATCGGAGCATCGGGGGAAGCTCATGGGGGATACGTCGCGCCCGCGTCGCACCGACGCCGAGGCGGTCGGCACAGACGCCGCAGCGGACGCCGGAGCCGCGGCGGAACGGGCCGCGAATCGCACCCGCGCGCGGGCACCGCTCCCGCGGCGCGACCCCGACCGGTTCGCCGACGGGCCTCCCGACCCACTCGCCTCACTGCTGGCCAAGGTCACCAAGGGGGAGACGGTTCCGACTCCCGGGAGGGGCACCCCCGGTACCCACCCGGACGGCGAGGAACGCGACCCCCGCGAGGAGGAGTGGCGGGAACACGACCGCCGCGGCCCGTACGGGCAGGGCCGTCGCCGCAGGAACTGACGGGCGCTCCGTTCTTCCGCCCGTCCCGACGGACCGCCCGCCGCCGGGGCCCATGCGGCATGTCCGCCACCTCTGGCCCACGCATGGCCCGCACACGCTGGTCAGGGATGGCAGATGAGGGAAGCGAGGTGCGACACGCACGCGCGGAGGGGGTTCCTCTCCGACGGAGGAACCCCCTCTGACCTGCACGCTTTCTAACTGTGCGGAGGCGGTGGGATTTGAACCCACGGAGGTGTCGCCACCTCTACGGTTTTCAAGACCGCTCCCTTCGGCCGCTCGGGCACGCCTCCGGGTGTCGTCGCGCGTACGACACGGGAACAGCCTAGCGTGTGATCAGTCGTCGCCCTTCCGGGATCCGAGGGTCAGCTCGACGGTCTTCTCCTTGCCGTTCCGTTCGTAGGTGAGCTCGACCTTCTCGCCCGGCTGGTGGGTCCAGATGGTGCCGATGAGGGTGGGCCCGCTGTCGATCAACGTGTCGTCCAGCTTGGTGATGACGTCGCCGGGCTCGAGGCCCGCCTTGTCCGCCGGTCCGCCCGGGGTGACCGGGTCGGCGCCGCCCTCGCCGCTGTCGGAGATGGTGGCGCCCTTGCCGTTGCCGCCCAGCTGGACTGTCGCGCCGATCACCGGGTAGACGGGCTGCCCGGTCTTGATGAGCTGCTTCGCCACGCGCTTGGCCTGGTTGGAGGGGATCGCGAAGCCGAGACCGACGCTGCCGGACTGGCCGCCCTGCATACCGCCTCCGCCACCGCCCGGCTGGATGGCCGAATTGACGCCGATGACCGCGCCCTGGGCGTTCAGCAGCGGGCCGCCGGAGTTGCCGGGGTTGATCGAGGCGTCGGTCTGGAGCGCGCTCATGTACGACGCCTTGCTCCCCTGGCCGTCGCTGGACGCCACCGGACGGTTCTTCGCGCTGACGATGCCGGTGGTGACCGTGCCGGAGAGGCCGAACGGGGCGCCGATGGCGATGGTGGCGTCACCGACCGCCACGTTGTCGGAGTCGGCGATCGGCAGCGGGTTCAGCTTGCGGCCGCCGAGACCGCTGAGCTTCAGCACGGCGATGTCGTAGCCCTGCGCCTTGCCGACCACCTGGGCGTCGTACTTCTTGCCGTCGGAGAACGTCGCGGTCAGCTTGCCGCCCTGCGCCCCGTTGGCCACCACATGGTTGTTGGTGAGGATGTGGCCTTCCTTGTCGAAGACGAACCCGGTTCCGGTGCCCTCTTCGCCGCCGCCGGAGGAGCGGATGGTCACGACGCTCGGCAGCGCCTTGGAAGCTATGCCGGCGACGGACTTGGGTGAGCGGTTCAGTTTCTCGGGGTCGCCGGAGGAGCTGATCGTGGTGGCGCCGTCGCTGCGGTCGGCGGCCCAGAAGCCGATTCCGCCGCCGATCCCGCCGGCCACGAGCGCGGCGACGAGGACACCGGCGAGCAGGCCACCGCGGCGCTTCTTGCCGCCCGGTCCCGGGCCGGCCGGGCCGGACGGCATCGCCCAGGGGTCGTGCGGGGGCATCCCACCACCGCCCGGACCACCGGCGCCGGGACCACCCGGGCCGCCGGGGCCCGCCGGGCCGCCCGGACCGCCGTAGGGCGGTGGTGGAGGCGGCATCGGGGTTCCCGTTCCGTCCTGGCCCCAGCCGCCGGACTGCCCCGCGCCGGGCGGACCCGAGCCGGGACCCGCGTCCGGTCCGGAGCCGACGCCCGGGTCGTCGCCGGGCTGCCGCGGGCCGGCCTCGGTCGCCACGGGGGCCGGCGCGGCGGAAGCGGGCGGCGTACCGGGGGCGGCGGGGGCCGCCGCCGGGGGGGCGACCGGTGCGTCGGCGGGCTGCTGCGGGGTGGGGACCGCGGGCTCGTCCCCCGCGGACTGCTGCGCCGCGGGCGGCGCGTCGGTCCCCCCCTGCGGTGGCTGCACGAGCGTGTCGTCCATGGACTCCCTCTTCGATACGACCGTGTCCTGGACGTCCGGACCCTTCTGCGTACGGTCCGCGTCGGTGGCGGCGTCGGCGGATGCGGGGGCGGACGAGTCAGGGGAGGGCAGCGAGAAGTCGCCGTCCTCGCGGCTCGTCGGGGCGCCGGTCGACGGGGCCTGGGCCGGCGCCGGGGGCGTGGGACCCGGCCCCGCCGCAGGCGTCACGGCAGCGCCCTCGTTCTCGGTGCTCACAGCTCACTCCTCATCAGGTACACGACATCGCAGAGATGGGCGTGTTCACGTACGCGGGTATCCGGAGACAGCTTTTCCCATCACACATCAGACGGGCGTAAACCGACGCTGAGCGTCCGCACCCCCTTCTTTACGTCGGGTCAAAACCGGACATAGAACCCCATTTTCTCGGTAGCTCCCGGATTTGCGGGCGCTGCCGGGCGCGCGAGTCGGCTCCGGCGCGACGTCACCCACACGCGTGATCACGGCACCCAGCCTAGGCGCGCCCGCACCGAACCGCCCCTCGGCGGATCCGCACCGAAACCGTCCCTCGGCGCACCGGTACCGGATCCCACCGGGTCCGGCGCCGATCGAAACCCCGCGAGCGCCGCGAAGTGCTCCCCACAACCCTGCACAGTGTGTCCATTCGGCCCGGTGGCACGATATCCCGGTGAGCAACGAGATCCGTGCCGGGTCACGCCATCGCCTCGACCACCTGCCGTCCGTCATCGCCCATCGTGGTGCCTCCGAGGCGGCACCCGAGCACACGCTGGCCGCCTATCGCCGGGCGATCGAAGAGGGCGCCGACGGGCTGGAGTGCGATGTACGGCTCACCGCGGACGGCCATCTGGTCTGCGTCCACGACCGCAGGGTGAACCGCACCTCCAACGGGCGCGGCGCCGTCTCCGCCCTGGAGCTCGCGGACCTGGCCGCCCTCGACTTCGGCTCGTGGCGGGACCGGCACGCCGACCTGTACGAGTCGCCGGACAGCGCACTGGACCCGAGCGCCGCCACGCACGGCGGGGCGGCGAACCCGGCCGGCGCCCCCGAGCCCCCCGAGCCCCCCGACCGCTGCGCAGGAAGCCCGGTGCGCCGCAGCACGACACGACGCCCCAGCCCTGCCGGACCACCCGGCCCTGCGGAACGCCTCGGTACGGCGGAACCGCTCGGCGCGATGGGGCGGCTCGGGGTGGCGGCGGACCCGGAGAGCACCTCCGTCCTCACTCTCGACCGCCTTCTCACCCTGGTCGCCGAGGCACCGCGCCCGGTCGAACTGGCCATCGAGACCAAGCACCCCACCCGCTGGGCGGGCCAGGTGGAGGAGCGACTGCTGGAACTCCTGGACCGGCACCGGCTCCGCACACCGGTCCGCATCATGAGCTTCTCCGCGCGTTCCCTGCAGCGGGTCCGCATCGCGGCGCCGGAGATACCGACGGTGCTCCTGACCCAGTTCCTGCTCCCCCGCCACCGGGACGGCAGACTGCCGTACGGCGTGCGCACCGTCGGTCCCAGCATCCGCGTCCTGCGCAGCCATCCGGAGTACGTGGCCCGGGCGCACCGGGCCGGCCACGAGGTGCACGTGTGGACGGTCGACGAACCCGGGGACGTCGAGTTGTGCGTGCGGCTGGGGGTCGACGCCATCATCACCAACCGTCCCCGCCAGGTGCGCGCCCAACTCCGGCGCGGGCTTCCAGGTTGAGGACGCAGGAGCCGGTCGGAGGGCGTGCACCGGCGCACTCGGTGCTTATTGCAGCCGCGCGGGTGCGTCAAGAGAACGGGCGTGGCCGGTTTCCGCCGCACTCTGCTGGGGCATTCATCCCGATGGCGTGGGGCAAAGGAGGTCTCGGGGGTGGCGTTGGTGGTGGCACAGGAGGTGCCTACTTCGTCGACCATGGCCGTGCCCCATGGTCCGTCGGGAGTACGCGTCGCACGGCGCAGGATGCGCGAGGAACTCCTCGCGTGCGGAGCACCCGACTCGGTGGTCGATGATGCGATCTTGATTCTTTCCGAACTTCTCAGCAACGCGTGCCGTCACGCGCGGCCGCTGCACGAGGAGACGACCGGAGCGAGCGGCGCGAGCAACCCGGTGGAGACCGTCAGGGCGTCGTGGCGCAGGGACGTACGAGGCGAGGTGACCATCGCGGTCACGGACGGGGGCGGTCCGACCCGTCCACTTCCGGCCAAGCCTTCCGTCACCGCCCGCGGCGGCCGAGGGCTCGCCATCATCACGGCTCTCGCCCGCGACTGGGGGGTGCGTTCGGAACCCCGCACCCTCGCGGACGAGCCACCCGGGGTGACGGTCTGGGCGGTGCTGCGGCCCGACAGCTCGTTCAGCGGCCGAGTCGCCGCCAGCCTCGGAGGCGGGCTGAGCGGCGAGTTCGATCTGGCCTCCGTGGAGGAGCTCCGTTAGCCGGGGCGGTCCTCGACCGCCCCGCCCGGCGGGCGCCGGCCCCTCGACCCCAGTCGGTCCGCGTCGGCCGGTGGCGGCCCGTGTCCCCTCGACACCAAGTGTCCGCACTGCGCCACGGCGAGCCCCGGTGCGCGCCGTGCCGAGTGCGGAGGGCGGCGGGTGCCGTCGAGCTACTAGGATCGCGGACTCCACAACCGCCGCACACCTGGAGAACCGCTCGCATGGCAAAGAAGCGCCGACCCCAGACAGCCGCCGCGGCGCCCGCCGGAACCCCCGCGGGCGCGGCAGCAGCCGGAGACTACCCGGTGGTGGGAGCCCGGCAGCCCTGCCCGTGCGGTTCGGGCCGCCGCTACAAGGCGTGCCACGGCCGGGCGGCAGCGCAGGCGGCCACCGAGCTGGTGCGTCGCCCGTTCGAGGGTCTTCCCCACGAGTGCGACTGGGTCGCGATGCGCGAGCTGGTCCCGGCCGCCACGGCACGCCTCACACTCAAGGGCGGCCTGCCGGAGGGGGTCCCCGCAGTGACCCTGGCGACGGTGCTGCCGATGGCGTGGCCCGCGCTGCGTCGCGACAGCGGCGAGGTGCTGCTGGGCCTGCAGAACGACACCGCGTCCGGCGACATCAGCCGCGACCTGGCGGACACCCTGAACCGGGCGCTGGCCGCCGAGCCCGGTACGCCGGTCGCCGCGGGCCGTCCGGCGCCGGACGGCCCGCGACTGCAGGACCTGCTGGATCTGGAGGCGCCGTTCGTGCCGGAGGTGCACTCGGGCTTCGAGTTCTGGCTGGATGGCGAGGAGCAGGCGGCCGGTGAGGTGGCGGCCTCTCTGGAGAGTGCCAACGAGGCCGTCATCCCGACCGCCAGGCTCGCGTCCGTGGAGGGCGCGTACTGGTGCGAGGCGCCGGAGAAGAACCATCTGCGCTGGGTGATGACCCACCCCGAGGAGCAGCTCCTGGACGCGCTCGCGCGGCTGCACGCGGCCGGCGCCTCGTCACTGGACGAGCCGGGCGGCGGCTCCGGGGACTCGCGGCTCGTGGGTTCCTTCCGCGCCCACGGTCTGACGGTGCCGGTGTGGGACCTGCCGCGCGGCATGAGGTCCGAGGACTGTGAGAAGCCCGCGGCGGGGTTCGCTGAACGGCTGGCGGAGGCACTGGCGGTCACGGCGCCGCTGACGTCCGAGGAGCGCCGCTCCCGGAGCGGCCTCACCAACCGTCAGGTAACCCTCAACTAAGGGGTTTCGGCGGGATCCTGTGTGGATTCGGCGAAGGTTTCACGACCGTGACTCCCGTCACACTGACACCTCAACTCGCCCTGCCCACAGGTAAATCGGCGTCCGGATCTGGGCGATCGAATTTGCTAACCGCCGATCTCTTGTTACCGTTCTAAGAGCCCGGTCGCTGGTGCATCCCCCGTCGCCAGCGACCGGGTTCTTTTGTGCCCGGCGTCGGCCGGTCCCGCCGACGTCGGCGAACTCCTCTCACGACACGGTGAGTTGACTTCCCCCCTACGGCCGGCGGTCGCTTCCGGCACGCAGCAGCCGGTCCCCGTTCACCGAGCTGACCTCGGCCACCGCGGAGTAGGCGTGCGCCGCCAGCGGTGGACGGTCATCCGAGGTCTCCGGGGTCCCGTCGCGCGGCGTCTCGCAGACGCCGCCCTCGTGCCCGTCACGCAGGACGCAGCGCACCCGCGCCGTCCGCCCGTCCGGCCCGTGCAGGGTGAGAAGAGCGGGCAGCCGGCTGCCGGTCGGATTGCGGTAGTACGTACGGGCCCAGGTATCACCGCCTTCGGTCAACACGCAGACCCGGGCCGCCACACCATGGGGCGAGACGATTTCCAGCCCGCACGAGGTGGCCTGATCCCCCTGTCCGGACGAGGGGGAAGCGGAGGAGTGCGCCCCGGGTGTTCCGTTCCCGGCCTGCCGTGGCTGGGCGGCCTGGAACACCTCCGCGGCCAGACGCGCGTCCTCGCCCGCCACCGCCGCCGCGAGGGGCACCGCGGCGACGAGCGCCACCGCGCTGGCGAGTGTGACCACACGGAGCCGGGAAGCTCTCTGTTGCGGCTGGTGCATGAGGGAACCCACCTGGGACGCGGAGAGGACCGGACCGACTGATGAGGTGAACATATCGGGACCGAGGGGCCGCCGAGGCGCTACAGCGACCTGTTTCCCCCGTAACTCCGGTCGGCTGCTACCCGTACGGGGGAATGACCGCATCGCCGGGCCGCCACCGGGCCCGGTACAGGTGACACCGAGCCGCCCCGGGCTCGGGACGACCGGCTCGGAAACGCCCGGCCCTGGCGCAGTCGGCGCACGGCACATCGACGCACGGCGCATCGACGTACGGCGGCGCGTCGGCGCACGAGGGTCGTGCCGTGCGCGTCGCTCAGTAGGCCAGCCGGCTTCCGCTGTCCGGGGACGCGGCGCTCTCCTCGACCAGCACGTCGAGCAGCGTCTCCATCCGGGGCAGCCACGGACGGCCCGCGTCCGCGCGGTCCGGCTCCCGCTCCCAGCGCACCTTGCCCGCACCGGTGAGCGAGCCGGGGAGTGCCACATAACCCCCGTCGCCGTGGAACCGCAGCGAGCTGGGTACCCGGTCCTGGGCGTACAGCAGTTCGCCCAGCTCTTCGAGGCCGTACGGCTCGACCAGCACCGAGAAGCGGGTGGGCGTCGCGATCACCGGGCCGACGCGGACGCCGGTGCGGTCGAACGTCGCGAGTGCCCGTGCCCCGGCGACAGCCGGAAGACTCAGCGCGCAGGGCGCGGTGCCGCCGGTCGCGAGGATGACGGAGGCGTCCGGCCTGTTCCGCCACCACCAGCGGACCATCGTCGGGTCGGTGGTGGCCGCCAGCAGCACGGGATCGAAGGGGTGTGCCCCAGGAACCACGCACTCAGGGTCCGGGCACGCGCACACAGCCGACGCGCCGCGGGTCCCCGGGGCGGTCAGAGCGGCGCCCGGCACCACCGGCCACTGCCACTGGGCGGCCGCCGTCAGCGCCGTGCTCCGCATCGGTGACCTGTGGTTGTACCGTCCGGACCGCGCCCAGAGCCGTCGGCCCTGGAGCTGCGCCCAGGCCCGGAGGGAGCGCCTTCCGAGGATCTCGCGCATGAGCGCTCGTTCCTTTCCGTGAACGCCGAACAACGCCTATTTCATGAACACCGCAAACACCGCCAACTGGCCGTGCCGACCGATCTCTAGCTCACTTCACCATGGGGAACGCTGGTGACCGTGCGTGCCGAACAGCGCATCATGTTGCGGGTCGAGCGTGGAACGTGGCGGGGGGTGGCGCGCACATGGCGTTCGGTCCGTGGACTGCCACCTGCGCCGGTGCTGCTCGTACTTGCTCGTCTTGTACCGGGGACCGCTCGTGGTCCGCCGTACCGCGCATGTGCTGACTGGTGCAATCCTGCGGCTGATGCCCTCCCGCAAGAAGCGGGCGGGCCTGCGCCCGCTGCTCCCTAGGACGCCGTGACTCTCCACAGGGTTCCGTACCCGCAACAGCGGTGCCAACGCGCCGCTGAATGGCCTCAGTCGACAGCAGTATGCACGCCATGTGGGCGATTTTCCGCCAATCTTCTCACCCCTCGGCCTGCCCTCGTGAGACAGGTCCGCTCGCCGGACATTCTCGGCACTGCAGCGTACGTGCTGGACATGCCCCAACGGCATGTGTAGATGTAGTGGCATTGATAGCGGAGCAGCATGACATGGGGGTTTGCGATGCTATTGGGACAGTTCACCCGCAGCCCGAGCTGCCGCCCATGACCTCCTCGCGCCTGCCGAAAGTGGCTGGAATCCAGTCGTCGGTTTCCTCGAACCCGTCGCCGGCCGCCGCGGCCTCCACCGCCGCGGCCTCCACGGCGGCCCCGGGGCCCGCTGTCCCTGCTTCTTCTGCCGCGTGCGCTGCGGATTCATCCGCGCGGGCCACCGCGCTCGGCCCCGGAGGCTCACCGGCCGACCGGGACCGGATCGGTGACCTCTCCTCCCTTCACGACCTCACCATTCGTCTCGTTCGCACCACGAGCCTCGACTCGGCGCTCCGGGAGACGCTGCGCGCCGGCGCCACGCTGCTGGGCGCCCCCCGCGGCATGGTCGCGCTCGCGCCCGGCACCGATCCTGGAAGCGAACCCTCCGATTCCCCGGAGCGGGCCACCGAACGCACCATCGGCCTCGGCCTCGGGCGTGCCGACCTGGGGCAGATCGAGACCGTTCCGCGTTTTTCCGCCACCTACGCGCGCGTCCTCGACGCGGAAACCGACCGCAGCCGTACCACCGGACCGGATGCCGGACGCGGCCATACGGCCGGACCGGACACCCGCCCGGCGGACGAGACGGACGGGACTCATGCGGCCGACGGAGCGAGCCGACCGCACCAGCCCGGCCGCGGCCCCGACCACGAAACCGGCCACGAGCCCGCCCCGGGCGAGGCCGGAGCGAGCGCCTCCGAGGCGGAGTCCGTACCCGACCCGGGTGCCGGGCTCGCCCACCCCGCCCTGATCTGCCCCGACATCGCGGCCGACCAGGCGCTCTCCCCCCGGCACCGGGAGGTCGCGGCCCGCCTCGGCTACGCGGCCACCTACGGCGTGCCGCTCACCACCGGGTCCGGCACCCGGCTCGGCGCCGCCGTCTGGTTCTTCGACGAGCCGGGTGAGCCCACCGTCCGTCGGCGGGAACTCCTCGACAGCTATCTGCGGCACGCCACCGAACACTGCGCGCGGCTCGGAGAGTGCGCACGCACCCGCGCGGACATGGTCACCCTCCGTGAGGAACTGCTGCCCAGCGCGCTTCCCCGCGTCCCCGGGGTCTCCCTCGCGGTACGGCACCGCACGGGTCCGCGCGGCGGCGGTGACTGGTACGACGCGCTGCCACTGCCGGAGCGGGCGGTAGGACTCGCGGTCGGCGGTGTCACCGGCAGCGGGCCGGCGGCGGTCGCCGCCATGGGCCGGCTGCGGGCCTCCCTGCGGGCGTACGCGGTGATGGAGGGGGAGGATCCGGTCGCTGTCCTGTCCGACCTGGAACTGCTGCTGCGGCTGACCGAGCCCTCCTGCTCGGCCACCGCGCTGTTCGCCTACGCGGAGCCCGCGAGCCGCAAGATCCTGCTCGCCGGGGCCGGGCACTGCGCCCCGCTGATCGTCGGCCCCCGGCGCATCGAACCGGTGGAGACCGCGGTCTCGGCGCCGTTGGGGATGCTGGCGTGCTGGGAGGCACCCAGCGCGGAGGTCGTCCTGCGCGAAGGCGAAACGCTTCTGTGCTACACCGACGGGCTGCTGCACCGCACCGGCCACTCCATGGACCGCGCCTTCGCCCGGCTCCGCTCGGCCGCCGCCTCCGCCCCGCGCACGGCCCGGGAGGATCCGGACGCCCTCGTCGACCACGTGCTGCGCACGGTGCTGCCCGGGCCGCTGGCAGATCTGCCCGACCACCCCGAGGACGTCGTCCTGCTGGCCGCCCGCTTCTGAGCGGCGGCACCGCCCGACGGCACCGTTCAACATCACATGCGCACGGCTGTGGACCAACCGGGCCCCACCCATACGATGGAAGGTGGTTTTATCCGTCAAAGAGGAGGCAGACGTGGCAGACGCCGCTGACGAGCAGCCGATCAAGCAGCGGAAGAACGGCCTGTACACGGGCGTCTCCGACGAGCTCGCCGCGAACATGAAGTCCGGCTGGAGCGACACCGAGCTGCACGATCTGGAGCCCGTCGCACAGGCGGCGGAGCTCGCCGAGCGGCGCGAGCGGCTGTCGGCGCGCTTCCCCGGCGAGCGTCTGGTGGTCCCCGCGGGCAACCTCAAGACCCGGTCCAACGACACCGAGTACCCCTTCAGGGCCTCCGTCGAGTACGCGTACCTGTCCGGGAACCAGACCGAGGACGGCGTACTGGTCCTGGAGCCCACCGGTGCCCGCGGCCACCGCGCCACGCTGTATCTGCTGCCCCGCTCCGACCGGGAGAACGGCGAGTTCTGGCTGGACGGCCAGGGCGAGCTGTGGGTCGGCCGGCGGCACAGCCTCACCGAGAGCGCGACGCTCTACGGAATGCCCTGCGCCGACGTCCGGACGGTCGCCGACACGCTCCGCGCGGGCACCGGCCCGGTGCGGGTGGTCCGCGGCCACGACGCCGGAGTCGAGGCGGCGCTGGCCGACAAGATCACCGCCGAGCGGGACGAGGAGCTGCGGGGTTTCCTGTCCGAGATGCGGCTGGTCAAGGACGCGTTCGAGATCGGCGAGATGCAGAAGGCCGTCGACTCCACCGTGCGCGGTTTCGAGGACGTCGTCCGCTCCCTCGACAAGGCGGAGGCCACCTCCGAGCGCTACATCGAGGGCACGTTCTTCCTGCGCGCCCGCGTGGAGGGCAACGACATCGGCTACGGCTCCATCTGCGCAGCCGGACCGCACGCCACCACGCTGCACTGGATGCGCAACGACGGCCCGGTGCGCTCGGGCGAGCTGCTGCTGCTCGACGCCGGTGTGGAGACCCGTACTCTCTACACGGCCGACGTGACGCGCACCCTTCCGGTCAACGGCCGCTTCACCGAGCTGCAGCGCACGATCTACGACGCGGTGTACGAGGCGCAGGAGGCGGGCATCGCCGCGGTCAAGCCGGGCGGCAAGTACCTCGACTTCCACCGTGCGGCGCAGCGGGTGCTCGCCACCAAGCTGGTCGAATGGGGTCTGATCGAGGGCCCGGTGGAGCGCGTGCTGGAGCTGGGGCTGCAACGCCGCTGGACGCTGCACGGCACCGGCCACATGCTGGGCATGGATGTGCACGACTGCGCGGTCGCCCGCCGCGAGACCTACGCGGACGGCACGCTGGAGCCGGGCATGTGCCTGACAGTGGAGCCGGGGCTCTACTTCCAGGCCGACGACGAGACCGTGCCCGAGGAGTACCGGGGCATCGGTGTGCGCATCGAGGACGACATCCTGGTGACCGAGGACGGCAACCGGAACATGTCAGCCGCACTGCCGCGCAGCAGCTTCGAGGTGGAGAGCTGGATGGCGAAGCTGCGGGCGTGAGCCCGCGCGCACCGGGCGGGCTCACGCCCGGTGCCTGCGCGCCGACGGGCACCGCCCGGTAGCGGACGCCGCGGGGCACACCCCGGCGCCGACCGGGCGGTCCCGACGACCGGCCGGAACCCGACCGGACCATCGAGCACAGCGGCGATGACGGGAGACGACGTCACGGCACGAACCTGCTGCGCCTGTCATCGACTAGGAAGAGAGCACGCTTTGGTCTCCCGGTTGCGGACCGGACTGTTGTCCGCGTTTCCCTTCCTCGCCATGGGTGCCGTCGGTGCCGCCGATCTGACCGGCGGACCCGGGATCGGCCTGCAGCCGATGATGGCGCTCGGTCCGGCCTTCGCCGGGCTGAGCGGCGGCAAGCGGCGCACCGCCCTGGTCGGCGCGCTGGCGATGGCACTGTCGATCGCGCTCAGCCTCTACAACGGCCAGTTCGGCGAGCGGCGCGGCAACGCGACGCTGATCTCCGTGGCCGGGGTCTCCGTGGCGGCGCTGGTGGCGACCGCGATGCGGCAGAAACGGGAGGCGGAGCTGGCCAACGTGCGCTCCATCGCGGAGGCCGCACAGCGGGTGCTGCTGCGCCCGGTGCCGCGCAGTGCCGGGCGGCTGCAGGTGGCCGTCTCCTACACGTCGGCCGTCGCCGAGGCCCGGATCGGCGGCGACCTGTACGAGGTGGTCACCTCGCCGCACGGGGTACGGGTGATCATCGGTGACGTCCAGGGCAAAGGGCTGGAGGCGGTGGAGACCGCCGCGGTGGTGCTCGGCGCGTTCCGCGAGGCCGCGTACGACGAGCCGGACCTGGCCACGGTCGGGGACCGGCTGGAACGGGCCCTGGACCGGCATCTGCTGGGCGAGAAGTTCGTGACGGCGGTGCTCGCCGAGGTGCCGCACGGGTCCGGCACACGCACCGCGACCCTGCTCAACTTCGGACACCCCGCCCCGCTGGCGGTCCGGCAGGACGGCAGCGTGCACTTCGCCGAACCGCCGCGGCGCTCGCTGCCACTGGGGCTCGGCCTGCACGGCAGTGAACCGCCGCGTCCGCACGAGGTGCCGTTCGCGCCGGGCGACCAACTGCTGCTGTACACCGACGGCGTCACCGAGGCCCGCGACAGCGACAACCTCTTCTACCCGCTCGACCACCGCGCCCACCTGCTCAAGGACTCGGACGCGGAGGGCGCGCTGGAAGCCGTGCGGCTGGACATCCAGGAGCATGTGCGCTCTCCGCTGCACGACGACGCCGCCATGCTGCTGCTGCGCTACCGGAGCCCCGCCGTGCCCCGCGGGCCGCGGACCGCCGCGGCCGAGGAGTGAGACGGCGGCCCGTCCGGACGGAGGGCCGGTTCTCCCGCGGAACGCGCCCTGGTCAGGAAGCGGTCATCAGATGCCCGTCGCGGCGGGCGAGCACTTTGTCGAAGCTGACGACGGCCCCGCCGCGCCCGGAGCGGTTGCGGAACCGCACATGGTCGGCGAGGGACTCGATCAGGTAGAGGCCGCGCCCGCTCTCCGCCTCGTTCCCGCATCGGGGGTCGTATCCGGAGGGGAAGCCGGGGCCGGTGTCAGCCACCTCGATGCGACAGCGGTTGCCCTCCAGATAGGCCGAGACGCGGTAGGCACCGCCCAGGTCACCGGCGGCGCTGCCGTGCTCGACCGCGTTGGCGCACGCCTCGGACAGCGCCAGGCACATGTCGTAGGCGACATCCGGGTCGACACCGGCCGAGGCCATGGAGCTCAGCAGGAGTTGGCGCGCGAGCGGCACACTGGCGGCTTCGCGCCGTAGCCGGAGAGACCACCACAGGCTGCTCATGCTCACCCTCCATGCGGCTCGACACACGGCTTACCTATTGCCTGCGGGTACCGGCACTACGCGGCGCCGCGGCGATGCCCCCCGTACGGCGGAAGAGCGCGGCGCCGGGTAGTGGAGCCGGGGGCCCTGCGTGCGGGTACGGCGGAGGCACGCACCGGGGCACGCGCCCCCGGCGAGGCCACCCGCGCACGCTGGCCCCGAGCACCGGTGAGTCGGTTGAGCACCGGTGGAGCGGGTGTGGCCCTGGTGTGTGCGGGCTGGGACGACGGTGAGATGATGGCGCGGCCATGACTGCCGGTGCGGACCTGAGACTGCTGCGGGCCGCGGTGTTCGCCGCGGTCTGCGTCACCGTGTCCGCCGCGGGGCATGTGCTCGCCGCGGGGACGGTCCTGCCGTTCGGCACGCTGGCACTCGGCTTCGGCTGCGTCTTCGCGGTCGCCGTCGCGCTCGCCGGGCGGGAGCGCTCGCTGCCGGGTATCGCGGGACTGCTCGCGCCGGGGCAGGTCGCCTTGCACCTGGTGTTCTCGATGGGCTCCCACAGGCTGCACGGCGGAGCGGCGGCGGCCGCTCCGGCGGGCCCGCGGCCGGGCGGCATCCAGGCTCTGGCGGGGAAGCTGCTGTGCCACGGCGGCACCGCGCCGCTGAGCGACGCCGAGGCGCGGCGCGTGGTGGTGAACGCCGGGCTCGATCCGCAGACCGCCGCGGGCGCGGACGGCGCCGGAAGGACGACCGCGGACGCGGCGCACGCGGCCGGCGCCGGCTCCTTCCCCGGCACCCCGCTCGACTGCCTGCACGAGGCGGCGCGGGCCGCGGCCGGACTGCTCGACGTACCGATGCTGCTCGGGCACGTGTGTGCCGCGCTGCTGCTCGGCTGGATGCTGCGGCGGGGCGAGGCCGCGCTGTGGCGGCTGGTGCGGCTGTCCTACTCAGCCGCGGCAGTGGCCGAGGAACTGGTGGCCGCGCGTGCCCTGCGCACCGCCCTGGCCTTCGTCCGGGCCCTGCACAACGGGCTGCTGCCGCGGGTTCCGGAACGGCCCGTGCCCGAGCGCCCGGAGGACGGGACGGCGCACCCGTCCTCGCTGCTGCTGCAGCACTCCGTCCACCGCCGCGGCCCGCCCGCGCGGCAGGCGGACGCTTTCACGCTCGCGGCCTGACGCACGCACGACGCTCACCGGACCGAGCCGTCCGCCCCCGCCCCGGGGTGCGGTCGGCGCGGGCCGTGACGCTGCGCGCGGTGCCGCCCTCGCGTGCCCGCCTCCGATGCCATGCCATGCCATCCGTCCTGTGTCACTCAGGAGCTCATTTCATGAAGATCGCGAACCGCCGCGCCGCAACCGTCTGCGCGCTCGCCGCCGGAACCGTCCTGCTGGTCGCGGGGCCGGCGTCGGCGCACGTCGGCGTCGACCCGCAGGAGGCCGCCAAGGGCGGCTACAGCACCGTCAACTTCAAGGTGCCGAACGAGAAGGACGACGCGTCGACCGTCGAGCTGGAGGTCAACTTCCCGGCGGACCACCCGCTGACGTCCGTGATGCCGCAGCCGGTACCCGGCTGGGACGTCAAGGTCGAGAAGAAGAAGCTGGACAAGCCGATCACGATGCACGGCGAGAAGGTCACCGAGGCCGTCTCGAAGGTCACCTGGAGCGGTGGGAAGGTCGAGCCGGGCGAGTTCCAGCAGTTCCCCGTCTCCATGGGGCAGCTTCCGAAGGACGCGGACCACCTGGTGTTCAAGGCGCTGCAGACCTATGACGACGAGGACGTCGTGCGCTGGATCGAGGAGCCGCAAGAAGGCGGGGCGGAGCCCGAGCACCCGGCGCCGGTGCTGAAGCTGGCAGCGGCGGAGGAGTCCGGCGCGGACGCGGACGACTCGGCGGACGACGCCAAGGCCGCCGGGAAGACGGCGGCAGCGCCCGAGGAGGACTCCGGTTCCGGCTCCGACACCACGGCGCGCGTCCTCGGCGTGGCGGGCATCGTCGTCGGCGTCGCGGGCATCGCCTTCGGCGTCCTGGCGGGGCGCCGTCGGACCGCCTGACTCCCGCCCGCACCTCCCCCGGGTGGTGCGGGCGACGTCGGCCGCCGCCCGCACCCCCGGCCCTGCACAATCCCTACTGCACGATGCGGACAAGCACTATGCGCACCATGAGAACGACCGCGGCAGCCGCGGCACTGGTCGCGGCCGCCGGGCTCGCCCTGGCGGGCTGCGGCTCCGGCGACGACGGCGGCGGCAGCGCCACGGACAAACCGGCGACGGTCGAGAAGCAGCAGCACAAGGGCGGCACCGTCCTCGACCAGCCCTTCGACAAGCCCGATCTGACGCTCACCGACACGCACGGCAAGAGCTACGACCTGATCGAGAAGACGAAGGGCCGCCCCACCCTGCTCTACTTCGGTTACACGCACTGCCCGGACGTCTGCCCGCTGACCATGAGCAACATCTCGGTTGCCAAGTCCAAGCTGCCCGAGGAGCAGCAGAAGAAGCTGCGGGTCGTCTTCGTCACCAGCGATCCGGAGCGGGACACCCCCAAGGAGCTCCGGAAGTGGCTGGACGGCCAGGACCCGTCCTTCATCGGGCTCACCGGTGACTTCGACACCATCCAGGCGGGCGCTCGCAGGGTGGGCGTCAGCATCGCGCCCTCGTACAAGAAGAAGAACGGCGACGTCGTCTCCACGCACGGCGCCCAGGTGCTCGCCTTCTCCCCCGAGGACGACAAGGCGCACGTCCTCTACACGGAGGGCAATTCCGGGCCGGACATCCTCGAGAAGGACCTGCCCGAGCTGATCGAGGGGAAGAACCCGTGACCGCCGCGCGCCGCCCGCTTCCCGCTCTGGCACTGGGCGCGGTGTGCGCGCTCGCCCTGACCGGCTGCTCCGGCGGCGGGGACGGGAGGGACGGGAAAGACGCAGCGAAGGGGGACGGCCGCCCGGAGCTGAAGGTCAGCGGCGCCTACGTGCCGCAGCCGCCGACCGAGGAGATGGCCGGGGGCTTCCTGACCGTACGCAACAGTGGCGACAGCGCCGACAGGCTGACATCGGTCTCCAGCGACGTGGCGGGCAAGGTCGAACTGCACAAGACCGTCGAGCAGCAGATGCAGCGGGTGAAGTCACTGTCCGTGCCCGCGCACGGCGAGCTCGAACTGGGACGCGGCGGCAACCATCTGATGCTCATGGACCTGGAGCGCAAGCCGACGAAGGGCCAGACGGTCACCTTCGTGCTGCACTTCCAGCGGTCCGGCGCCGTCACGGTCAAGGCTCCCGTCGAAGCGACGAACTACACCCGACGGAAGTGAGGTTCGCAGGCGTGTCGTCCACCCTCCCAGGCCCCCTCCGCACCACCTCGCGGTCCGCTGTCCGCACGCTGTCGGCCCTCGCCGCGGTCGCCGCCGCGCTGCTGGGAGTGCTGGCACTGGCGGGCCCGGCAGCGGCGCACGCCGCGCTGACGGGCAGCGATCCCGCGGAGGGTACTGTGGTGGACGACGCGCCCCGGCAGGTCACGCTCGACTTCTCCGAGGGCGTGGCCATGTCGGACGGCGCCATCCGCGTCCTGGACCCGCGCGGAGCACGGGTCGACACCGGGAAGGTCCGCGACACCGGTACGAGTGGCACAGTGCGGCGCACCGTCGCGCTCGACCCGGGGCTGGGCCAGGGCACCTACACCGTCGCCTGGCAGGCCGTCTCCGCGGACAGCCACCCCGTCTCGGGCGCGTTCACCTTCTCGATCGGCAAACCGTCCGAGACGAGCGCGAAGGTGCCGCAGCAGGACGAGGACGCGGGCGGCGGGAGCGTGGGCGCCCTCTACGGCATCGGGCGGTACGTCGCCTACGCGGGCTACATCCTGCTGATCGGCGGTGCGGCCTTCGTGCTGCTGTGCTCGCCGCGGACGGCCTCCGCACGCGCGGTGCAGCGGCTGGTGACCACCGGCTGGAGCCTCCTGGCGGCGTCGACGCTGGCGCTGCTGCTGCTGCGCGGGCCCTACACCGGATCGGGCCGGTTCGCGGACGTGCTCGACCTGGGCGGGCTCAAGGACGTGGTCGCCACCAAGCCGGGAGCCGCGCTGGTCTCCCGGCTGCTGCTGCTCGCGGCCGGCGCGCTGTTCACCTCGGTGCTCTTCGGCGTGTACGCGCGGCAGCGGGCACCCGAAGACGAAAGCGGCGAACGGGAGGAAGCCCGGCAGAACGGTACAGCCGGTGCGGCTGGTGCGGCTGGTCTGCCGCGGGAGGCCGGGGAATCCGAAGCCGCACCCCGGGAGGGCCAGGCGGCGCGGCAGCGGCGGGACCTGCACTACGGACTGTCCGCGGGCGGGGCCCTGGTGGCCGCCGGTCTCGCGGCGACCTGGTCGCTGGCCGAACACGCCTCCACCGGCATCCAGACCGGGCTGGCGGTGCCCGTGGACGTGCTGCATCTGCTCGCCGTCGCCCTGTGGCTGGGCGGTCTGGCCGCACTGTTCTGCCTGCTGCGCTGGGGACCCTCGCCCACGGGTACGACAGTGCGGCGGTTCTCGCGGCTGGCGTTCGGCTGCGTCGTGGTGCTCGCGGCGACGGGGCTGTACCAGTCGTGGCGGCAGGTGGGCTCCTGGGGCGCGCTGACGGACACCTCGTACGGGCAACTGCTGGTGGTGAAGATCCTGCTGGTCGGCACCGTGCTGTCGGTCGCCTGGTTCTCCCGGCGGTGGACAACCCGGTTGACCGAACTCCCGGAGCAGGCCGCCGCCTCGGCGATCCGGGACGCCGCCTCCGGGAGCCGGGGGACTACGACCGGTGCGGCGGCAGCCGTCCCGCACGGCCGCACCCCGGAAGACGCCACTGTCCGGGCCACGGCCCCGGGCCCGGACGACACGCCACGGACGCGCAGCGGTCCCTCCCCCGCCCCGGAGGGCGGCCACTCCACGCGGCCGCAGGAGAGCGCCCCCGGCGACCCCGTCCGGGCCGCCCAGTTGGCCCGCCAGCGGGCGGCCGCCGACGCCGCCCGGCAGCGCCGGGAGCGGGAAGCCGATCCGGGGCGCAGCGCGCTGCGCCGCTCGGTGCTGGCCGAGGCGTCCCTCGCCGTGGTGCTGCTCGCCGTCACCACGGTCCTGACCGGCACCGAACCGGGCCGCACCGAGGAGCAGGCGCGTGCGGCCGAAGCGGCGCGGGACCCCGGTGGGCCGGTGGATGTGGAGGTGCCGTTCGACACCGGCGGCCCGGGCGGGAAGGGGCGGGCCGCGCTGGAGATCTCCCCCGGCACCCGCGGCGGGAACACCCTGGAGCTGCGCACCACCGCACCCAGCGGCAAGCCCGTCGAGGCGGCCGAGGTGAAGGTCGCCTTCACGCTGCCCGCGCGGGATCTCGGCCCGCTGTCCGTTCCGCTCGAAGCGGTCGGGCGGGAGAAGGGGCACTGGAGAGCCGACGGACTCCAGTTGCCCATGGCCGGAAAATGGAAGGTCGCGGTCACCGTCCGCACCTCCGACATCGATCAGATCACCAGGACCACGACCGCCACCATCGGCTGAGCCGGAACCGAGCGACGACATGAGCACTCAGAACACCCGTAAGACTCCTCCCACGCAGCGCTCGCAGCGCACGCCCGAAGCGCCGGGCGCGCCGGACGGCGCCGACGACGGCAGCAACGGCGACGGCGCGGCCGGCGGACAGAGCCGAGAGCCCCGGCAGAGCGGGCGGATCACCCGTCGGCGGCTGCTGGGCACCGCCTCCGCGGCGGGCGCCGCCGGGCTGACGGCGGGCGCCGCGGGCGGCGCCTGGGCCCACTCGGCGGCCCAGGACGCGCCGCCCACGACCCTCTCCTCGCTGGGCTCCACGGCCGTGTCCTTCCACGGCACGCACCAGGCCGGAATCGTGGCCCCGGCCCAGGCGCACGGCCACCTGCTCGCCTTCGACCTCGCACCCCGGGCCGGCCGCAAACAGGCCGCGGCGCTGCTGCGCCGCTGGTCGGAGGCGGCTCGACGGATGATGGCGGGTGAACCGCCCGAGGGCGGCGAGCGGGACACCGGGATCGCGCTGGACGCCGGCCCGTCCTCGCTGACGGTCACCTTCGGATTCGGCCGTACGTTCTTCTCCCGTACCGGGCTCACGGACCGGCTGCCGGCGCAACTCGCGCCGCTGCCGGACTTCTCGGCGGACGCGCTGGACAAGAAGCGCTCGGACGGGGACCTGTGGGTGCAGATCGGCGCGGACGACGCGCTGGTCGCCTTCCACGCGCTGCGCGCCCTGCAGCGCGAGGCGGCGGACACGGCGCGGGTGCGCTGGCACATGTCCGGTTTCAACCGCTCTCCGGGCGCCACCGAGCAGCCCCGCACGATGCGCAACCTGATGGGGCAGGTCGACGGAACCAACAACCCCCGCCCCGAGGAGAAGGACTTCGACGAGCGGATCTTCGTACCGTCCTCGGGCGCCCCCTCCTGGATGGCCGGGGGCTCGTACGTGGTGCAGCGGCGGATCCGGATGCTGCTGGACGCGTGGGACACCCACTCGCTCGGCGATCAGGAGCAGGTCATCGGGCGGCGCAAGTCCGACGGTGCTCCGCTCTCCGGGGGCCATGAGCGGACCGAGCCCGATCTGGACAAGCGCGGGCCGGACGGGCGGCCGCTGATCGCCGCGGACGCGCACATCCGGGTGACGGCCCCGGAGAGCAACGGGGGAGCGGCGATGCTGCGCCGTTCCTTCTCCTTCCACGACGGGTTCCGCGGCGACGGGGCGCCGGACGCCGGGCTGCTGTTCGTGGCCTGGCAGGCCGATCCGCTGCGCGGCTTCGTGCCGGTGCAGCGCAAGCTCGACCGGGGGGACGCGCTGTCGCGGTTCCTGCGGCACGAGGCGAGTGCGCTGTTCGCGGTGCCGGGAGGCCCGGGCAAGGGCGAGTACGTGGGCCAGCGGCTGCTCGAGGGCTGAGATCGGCACCCGGTGCCCTGTGGACCGGACTACCGTGGCGGTATGTCATCTGCGAGCCGCTATACGTACCTGGGACCCGAGGGCACCTTCACCGAGGCCGCGCTGCACACCCTGCCGGAAGCAGCCACCCGCCAGCTCACTCCCATGGTGTCGGTTCCGGCTGCTCTGGACCCCGTCCGGAACGGGGAGGCCCAAGCGGCGTTCGTACCGATCGAGAACTCGGTGGAGGGCGGTGTCACCGCCACCCTCGACGAGCTGGCGGGCGGCAGCCGGCTGATGATCTACCGCGAGGTGCTGCTGCCGATCGCCTTCGCACTGCTGGTGCGGCCCGGCACGCCGCTGGCGGAGGTCAAGACCGTCACCGGCCATCCGGTCGCCCAGCCCCAGGTGCGCAACTGGCTCGCGGCGCAGCTGCCGGACGCCGTGTGGGAGTCGGCGGCCTCCAACGCGGACGGGGCCCGGCTGGTGCAGGAGGGCCGTTACGATGCCGCGTTCGCGGGCGAGTTCGCCGCCGCGACCTACGGTCTGGAGCCGCTGGTCACCGACATCCATGACGCGGAGAACGCGACGACCCGGTTCGTGCTGCTGGGGCCGCCCGGGCGCCCGGCGGCGCCGACGGGCGCCGACAAGACCTCGGTGGTCTTCTGGCTGCGCGGGGACCAGCCCGGCGCGCTGCTGGAGGTGCTGCACGAGTACGCCTCGCGCGGCGTCAACATGATGCGGATCGAGTCGCGGCCCACGGGCGAGGGCATCGGGCAGTACTGCTTCCAGATCGACTCCGAGGGCCATGTGCAGGACCGCCGGGTGGGCGACGTGCTGATGGGACTGCGGCGCTCGTGTCGCGCGGTGCGCTTCCTGGGTTCGTACCCGCGTGCCGACCGGCAGCCGCCGACGGTGCGCTCGGGTACCGCGGACGAGGACTTCGTGGCGGCGGCCGACTGGCTGTCGCGGTGCCTGGACGGACGGGACTGACCCAACGGCACCGAACGGCACCGAACGGCACCCAGCGACGCTCAACCATGCCGACGGGCGGACCGGATCACGGCCGGGGTCGCACCGGCGAGGCCGGATCGCGGCCGGAACGGTCACGCGGGCCCCGTACGCAGACCCCGGGAAGTTATCCACAGGAGTGAAGGGTGACCTGTGCACAAGTCGACAGGGAAAACGGACGCAGTCGACAAAACGGCATACAGACCACATCCCCCTCCACAGGGCGCGCCCCTCACCGCGTCACTACAATTCCCTTGATCAACTCTTTGGGGTGAGCTATTCCCCCTCGATTGAGTGGGTATTTCGGGTTTACCCGGGGAATTCCGCGCCGATCGCACCGGCGCCGGAACGGAACGCCTTCATTTCCACAGCACTCCTCCCGCCCCTGTGGAAAACTCGGCCGCCGCACCCCCGGCTGTGGATAAGTGCCTCCGGAGGGCCCGCCCAACTTCCCCGTGCATGCCCCCAGTCCACCCCATCCCCCGCGCAGCGCAGCGCACCGCACGGATCCATCCCGCACGGAAGCCGGAAAGCCGGAGAACCGGAGAATCGGAAGAACGGGAATCCCGGGGAACAGCAATTCCCCGGAATACCAAAACCCCCAATTCGGACAAAACGCATCAAAGGGATGTCGAATCGAGCAGCTCCCGAGGCCACCGGTACCCTGGCGGGGTGATTGACCTTCGCCTGCTCCGTGAGGACCCCGACCGTGCGCGCGCCTCCCAGCGCGCCCGTGGAGAGGACGTCGACCTCGTCGACGCGGTGCTCTCCGCCGACGAGCGGCGCAGGTCCTCCAGTGTCCGCTTCGACGAACTCCGCTCCGAGCAGAAGCAGCTCGGCAAGCGCATCCCGAAGGCCGCGGGCGAGGAGAAGGACGAACTGCTGCGCCGCGCCGGGGAACTGGCCGGCGCGGTGAAGGCCGCCGACGCGGAGAAGGACGAGGCCGCGGAGGAGACCCAGCGGCTGCTGCGCCGGCTCAGCAACCTGGTGCACCCCGACGTCCCGGTCGGCGGCGAGGAGGACTTCACCGTCCTGGAGACCCTGGGCACGCCCCGCGACTTCGCGGCCGAGGGCTTCGAGCCCAAGGACCACCTGGAGCTGGGCCAGAAGCTCGGCGCCATCGACGTCGAGCGCGGCGCCAAGGTGTCGGGCTCGCGCTTCTACTTCCTCACCGGCGTCGGGGCCCTGCTGGAGCTGGCCCTGGTCAACGCGGCGATCGCCCAGGCGACCGAGGCCGGCTTCACCCCGATGCTGACGCCCGCGCTGGTAAAGCAGCAGGCCATGGACGGCACCGGCTTCCTCGGCCAGGCCGCGCAGGACGTCTACCACCTCGACAAGGACGACCTGTATCTCGTCGGCACCTCCGAGGTCGCGCTGGCCGGCTACCACATGGACGAGATCATCGAGGCCGACCGGCTGCCGCTGCGCTACGCCGCCTTCTCGCCCTGCTTCCGCCGCGAGGCGGGTTCGTACGGCAAGGACACCCGCGGCATCTTCCGCGTCCACCAGTTCGACAAGGTGGAGATGTTCTCCTATGTCGCACCGGAGGACTCCCAGGAGGAGCACCGCAGACTGCTGCAGTGGGAGAAGCAGTGGCTCTCGTCCCTGGAGCTGCCGTTCCAGGTGATCGATGTGGCCACCGGCGACCTGGGCTCCTCCGCGGCCCGCAAGTTCGACTGCGAGGCGTGGATCCCCACCCAGGGCAAGTACCGCGAGCTGACCTCCACCTCGGACTGCACCGAGTTCCAGTCCCGTCGGCTCGCGGTCCGGATGCGCGAGGGCCGCGACGGCAAGGCCGTACGGCCGCTGGCGACGCTGAACGGCACACTGTGCGCGGTACCCCGCACCATCGTCGCACTGCTGGAGAACCACCAGCAGGAGGACGGCTCGGTGTGGATCCCGCCGGTGCTGCGGCCCTATCTGGGCGGCCGCAGCGCACTGGAGCCGGTCGCCAGGTGAGCACGTCGCCCGCGGCACCCTCCGGCCCGCCTGCCTTCCCCTACCGTCTGATCGCCACCGACCTCGACGGCACCCTGCTGCGCTCCGACGACACCGTCTCGGAGCGCACCCGGGCCGCCCTCGAGACCGCCACCACGCGGGGCGCCGCGCACATCGTCGTCACCGGCCGGGCCGTGCCGTGGACGAAGCAGATCCTGGCGGACCTCGGCCACCGCGGGCTGGCGGTGTGCGCACAGGGATCGCAGGTGTACGACGCGGGCTCGGGCCGGCTGCTGACCTCCGTCACCCTCGACAGGCGGGTCGCCGAACAGGCCCTCACCCTGCTCGAGAAGGAGGTGGGCACCGTCGCGGTGGCCGCCTCCCGGGACGGCCTGGACGGCGAGGTACTGGCCGGACCCGGGTACCGCGTCCACGACGGACCGCTGCCGTATGTCCCCTTCGAGGACCGCGAGACCATCTGGCGGAAGCCGCTCAACAAGCTCTACATCCAGCATCCGCAGCTCGGCGACGACGAGTTGGTGAAGGCCGCACGGGCCGCCGTCGGCGACCTGGTGGGTGTGGTCATGGCCGGCGAGGGCATCGTGGAACTGCTCCCGCTGGGCCTCAGCAAGGCCAAGGGGCTCGCGCTGGCGGCCCGCCGTCTCAAGGTCCGCGCGGCCGAGACCCTCGCCTTCGGCGACATGCCCAACGACATCCCCATGTTCGCCTGGGCGGGGCGCGGTGTCGCCATGGAGAACGGCCACGAGGAACTGCTGGCCGTCGCCGACGAGATGACCACCTCCAACGACCAGGACGGCATCGCCCGGGTGCTGGAGCGACTGGCCGCGTAGCGGGAGTCGGCCCCGCCGCCCTTCAGGACGGCCCCGGGGCCTCCTCCGGCGCCGGGGCTGCCCCGTCCGACGGGGTGCTCCCGTGCTGCACGTCGTACAGCGCGGCCGTCTCGCGGACCCGGAGCAGCAGTTCCTCGATGGCTTCGGGCGGATCGACCACCCGCACCCAGGGGCCGAACTGGAGGAGTACCGACACGGCGGGGAGGGCGGAGAACGCGAGACGGGCGGTGACCCAGTCTCCCTCGGCTCCCTCGGCTCCCTCGGCTCCCTCGGCCCCGTCGTCCCCCGCGGAGTTCTCGTCCGCCTCGGTACCGAGGGGTGCGGCCAGGACGGGCGCGACGATCCGGGCGAACATGCCCAGCCGGGATCTGTGCACCCGCGCGGTCACCCGCACGTCCCGGTTCCGCTCCTCCACCCGGCGCCGCAGCGTGTGCCAGACGTCCGCGAGTTCGACGCCCGCGCGCCGCCGCACGGGGTCCTCCAGCGCGGTCGCGGAGGCGATCCGGTCCGCGCGGAAGAGGGCGGGGGAACCGCGCCGGTCGGCGACCAGGTACCAGACACCGGCCTTGTTGACGAGACCGTAGGGGTCGACGGTGTAGGTGTGCGGTCGGCTGTCGCCGCCGTGCCGGTAGCGGATGCGCAGCCTGCGGTCGGCGAAGACCGCGGTGTGCAGCACGTCCAGTTCCACCTCGGTGCGAGGGCCCGGCAGCCACCGGTCCGGATCGACCAGGATGCGGCGGCTGGTGAGATCGGCGGCCGGGCGGTGCGGGGCGGGCAGTGCCGCCATCACCTTGCGGAGCGCGGACGCCAGCGCGCTGTCGAGACCGAGTGCCGAGTGCGGGCCCGGTGCGGCCAGCACGAACAGCGCGCGGGCCTCGTCCGCCGTCAGCCCGGTCACGTCGGTGCGGTAGCCGGGCAGCAGCGTGATGCCGCCGTGCCGGCCGCGCTCCGCGTACACCGGGACCCCGGCCGCCGACAGCGCCTCGATGTCCCGGTAGATGGTGCGTGCGGAGACCTCGAGCTCTGTCGCCAGCTCTTCGGCGGGCACCCGGCCGCGGGTCTGGAGCAGCAGCAGGATGGCCAGCAACCGGTCGGATTTCACCCCACCAGAGTGCCGGAAAAATGTTGACGGGTCATGTCAGGTTTTCCCGGCAGACTCTCCTCCGTCGAAGCCGCGGCTCCGCACGGCGGAGCCCGACGTATGAGGAGAGAACTGTGAGCAGCACACCCGCGATGCCCGACCCCCGCCCGCTGTACGCCCGCGGCACCGCGCAGTTGGCGACGGTGGTCGCCGCCGTCCGGACCGAGCAGCTCGACGCACCGACGCCGTGCACCGAGTACGACGTGCGCTCCCTGCTGGGTCATCTCGTCGGCGCCATGCGGCGCATCGCCGCCGTTCCCGGCGGCGGCGACGGCAAGGGTGCCGACCTGCCCGAGTGGACGGCCGAGGTACCGGCGGGGGAGTGGCCGGACCTCTTCGAGGACGGCCGCATGCGCATGATCGAAGCCTGGGCGGACGACGCGCTCATGGAGACCGTCGTGACGGTGCCCTGGGGGCGGGTGCCGGGGCGGATGGCGCTCGCCGGGTCGGTGATGGAGACCGCGGCCCACACCTGGGACCTGGCCCGCGCGCTCGGCTGGAGCGGACCGCTGGACGAGGAAGTGGGCCGGTTCGCGCTGGGTGTGGCCCAGCAGGCGGTGCCGGCGGCGGGCCGGGAGCAGTTGCCCTTCGGGGAGGTGCGGGAAGCCCTGGCGGGGGCCGACGGCTACGGGCAGCTGGCCGCCTGGCTGGGCCGGGATCCCGAGTGGCGGGCACCGGACGCGGCAGCTCGGTAGGGCCGCGGGATCGGGCGGGAGCAGGAGCGGCGGATGGAGCCGTACGGCCGGTCGGCCCGGCCGGCCGGCGAGACCTCGGGAGTGGAGATGATGCGGACGAAGGCGCTGGAGGCGCTGCGGGACGCGGTACGCGGCAGTGTGCTCCTCCCCGGTGACGCGGGATACGACCGGGAGCGCACCGGTTTCCAGCGCGGGGACCGGCACGGTCCGGACGTGCTCGTCGCGGCGCGGACGCCGGAGGATGTGCGGGCGGCGGTGGACCACGCACGGCGCCAGGGGATGCCGCTGGCCGTACAGGCGACGGGGCACGGACTGCGCGCGGCGGGCCGCGGGGGCGTGCTGGTCGCCACGCGCGGGATGACGGGGATCCGGATCGACGCGGCGGCCCGTACCGCCTGGGTCGAGGCGGGGGTCCGGGCGGGCGACCTGGTGGCGGAGGCCGCGCGGCACGGGCTGGCGCCCGTCAACGGTTCGGCTCCCGGGGTCGGCGTCGTCGGGTATGCGCTGGGCGGCGGGGTGGGGCTGCTGGGCCGGGAGTTCGGCTACGCGACGGGCCTGGTGCGGCGGCTCGACGTCGTGACCGCCGACGGCCGGCTGCGCCGGGTGACCGCGGAGAGCTGCCCGGACCTGTTCTGGGGGCTGCGCGGGGGCGGTGGCGGCCTGGGAGCGGTGACCGGGCTGGAGCTGGGCCTGGTGCCGGTGGAGCGGATCTTCGGCGGTCGTCTGGTGTTCGACGGCGGCCAGGTCGCCGAAGAGGTGTTGCGGACATGGCAGGAGTGGACCCGGTCGGTTCCCGACACGCTCACCTCTGCCGTGACGCTGCTGCCGATGCCGGACCTGCCGGCTGTCCCAGCGGCACTGCGGGGACGGTATCTCGCCCAGGTGCACCTCGCCTTCACCGGACCGCGGGAGGAGGGTGAGCAGTGGGTCCGGCCGCTGCGGGAGATCGGTGCGCTGCTGGTGGACGAGGTGCGGGAGATGCCGTACACGGAGTGCGCCACGGTCTTCAGCGAGCCGGAGACGCCGCACGCGTACCGCAGTTCGAACGTCCTGCTGGACGCGGCGGGGCTGGACGACGACGCGCGGCGTGCCGTGCCGGCCGAGGCAGGCCCGTCCGCCGCGGCGATGTGCGTGCTGTGCGTGCGGCACCTGGGCGGCGCGTTCTCCCGCCCGCCAGAGGTACCGGACGCGGTCGACCACCGGGACGCGCGGTATCTGGTGTACGTGCTCTCCCCGGTGTCGGGGCCCGACCAGGACGACGCGGTGCGGAGTCTGCACGCGCGCGTGCTGGCCCCGGTGACCGGCCCGGCACCGGCCCGGAACGGCAACTTCCTCTACGGCCCGCAGGAGCCCGCCACCCTCCGGTCGGTGCACCGGGACGAGACGACCACGCGGCTGGAGCGGCTGCGGGCCGAGTTCGACCCGCAGGGGTTGTTCCGCGGCCGGTGATCGGGTGGCCCTCTCAGTGCCTCGGCTGCTCCTGTGCGTCGACGATGCCGGTGAGGGCTCGCAGACCCGCCCGCACCTGGCGCGCCGAAGCCTGCCCCACCCGCTCCTACGGCCTGTACTGGTCGACGGACGACGCGGCGACCGCCCTCGGCCGCTCCTACGACATCCTCATCCACCTCCACCAGGTCAAGGCCGCCCACATCCTCCAGTGACGCAACAGGCAGGGGCGGGGTCGGAGTTCCGGAAGAAGTCGGCAATGTTCGACCACCGGCCCGCCCCCACCAGGCGAAAGAGGCGCGCAGCGGCAGCACGGAGACCGGACCGAGCGGGAGAACCTCCGCGCGTCCACGCCCTCCTGCCGCCCTCACCACCCCCACCGGCAGCGAAATTCCGCAACCCCGCTCCGAAGCCAAGACCGTGACGACACGCTGAGCTACTCACCGCTTGGCGGCTCCGGGAGAACAGGGCATTCGCGTAACCGTACGACTCTCGAATCGTTGTACCTCTTGCGTGGAGGCGATGTACGAGCGACGGCGTCGAGAGTGTGTGAAGTGGTGGTAGCCGGCGGGGACAAGGCCCGACGCGGGGCCTCCCGCCGGTCGTGCGGTACGTGGGAAGACATGAGCTGACCTCCGCTCCTGGCTCCTGGATACGGACACCTGACGACCCCAGGCGAACGGGGTTTCCCAGACGTGTCCGAGACCAGGACCAAGGAGGGTCTGCCATGTACACCGATTCCGTCCTTCTGGAGTCGCGAAGCGCGCGCTCCGGTATGACACACAGGGTCGAGATCCTCGACAGAGTGAAGGCGTTGGCGATTTCCACAGGTGGTGCACAGGCCACCACGCGGGATGTGGCCGACTACTTCGAAGTGCCCCTCAAGACTGTGGAAAAGCTGACCGAGCGGCACCGCGACGAGCTCATCAGCAACGGAATGGCTGTCCTACGGGGCGTTGAGCTGCAGAAATATCAGACCGACGAGTTGTCGGTCTCATCCGAGCAGGCGCAAGGTTATCCACAGCGGCGCAGTGGCCTCACCGTCTTCAGCCGCCGCGCCGTCCTCGACGTGGCGATGCTGCTGCGGGACAGCGTGATCGCGCAGCGGGTGCGTACATACCTCCTCGATGTCGAGGAGAGCGCTCGTGCACGCCCCGGGATGGAGGAAATGCGGCAGTCGACACAGGAGTTGCGGCAGACGGTCCGGACGCTGTCCGCCGGATACGGATCGCTCGACCGCAAGGTCGGCAACCTGGAGACGACCGGTGCCGAACTCGGCGCCGTACTGCAGGAACTGGCCCCGGTCATCGGCCGTATCTCCACGCGCGCCGAGCGCATGGACCACCGGCTGGCAGACACCGAACAGCGCACGGAGCGCACCGAGCGGGTGGTGTGCGCGATGAGCCAGCGGCTCGCCGACATGGGCGAGGAGATGCGGGGCGTCCGCCGGGAGTTGCAGGCTGTCGTACGCGCCGTGAGCGCCGCGTCGACTCCCCCGGCGCCGCGCGCGGAGTCCTGAGCCGGCACACCAGGAGAGAAATCCGAGAGGAGTGAAGTCGGGGGACAAGGGGTGACCCCGGCTCGTCGTACCGGGCCGGGGCACCATCTCAGCCGAGGGCACTTGTAGGATGACCGGGCAACCGGGCGAATGACTCGAGGAAGCCGAAGGAGTGGGAGCCATGACGCTGCGGGCCGCGGGGCGGCAGTCCCTCGTCGACACCGTCGTCGGTGAGCTGCGCGCGCAGCTCACGGCGGGAGAGTGGCCGGTGGGCGAGCGCATCCCCACCGAGCACACGCTGGCCGAGCAGCTCCAGGTGGGACGCAACACCGTCCGCGAGGCGGTGCGGGTACTGGTGCACGCCGGAATGCTGCGCTCCCGGCAGGGCGAGGGCACGTTCGTCGTGGCCACCGCCGACCCCGGCGAGATCGTCCGCGGGGTGCAGCGCGCGGACGTACGGGACGTGCTGGAGCTGCGGATCGCACTGGAGGCCGAGGGCGCCCGCCTGGCGGCCCTCCGCCACACCGCGGCCGACCTGGAGCGGATGCGCGCCGCGCTCGCCGCGCAGGCCGCCTTCCGCGACCCCCTCGGACAGCCCGCGCACGGGCAGTACGAGCTGTACGCGGAGCACGACATCGAGTTCCACGTCGCGGTCGTCGACTCCGCGCACAACGCCGCACTGAGCGCGACGTACGGCTGGTTCAGCAGCTCCGTCCGGGACGCACTGGTCGCCTCGCTGCACGACCGGCACATGCCCCGCATCCACGAGACCGACCACCACGACCTCGTGGACGCCATCGGGACCGGCGACCCGGAGGCCGCCGAGCGCGCCGCGAGGTCGCTGCTCGCCAAGCCGAAGCAGGCCGTGGACGCGCTGCTGGACACCGGCCCCGGCACCGGTACCGACCCGAACGCCGGCCCCGGCACCGGTACCGACCCCGGCGGGGGCGCCGGTTGAGGCACCGGCATCCCCGCGCACCAGCTGCCCGTCGAGAAAGGCACCACCCCCGCATGTCCCGGTCCCCGCACCCGCCGTCGCCGCAGCAAGGGCTCAGCACCGAGGAGCTGCCGACAGCCGAGTTGATCGACGCGACGGAGGGTCCGGCGCCCGGGCCCGCCGCGGCGGCGGCCCGCCGCAGGCTGCGGTCCCATCCGCTGCTGCTGCTCGCCGGTATCGTCCTCGCCTCGCTCAACATGCGCGCCGCCCTGGCCGGGGTCTCCCCCGTGCTGGGGCAGATCAGCGACGACTTCGGCATGACCGCCACGGTCAGCAGCCTGGTGACGACCATCCCGCTGCTCTTCATGGGTGTCGTCTCACCGCTCGCACCGGGGCTGGCCCGGCGCCGGGGCACGGAGACCGTGCTGTTCGGCGCACTGGTGCTGCTGACGGGCGGCATAGTGCTGCGGATCGCGCCGCCGACGGTCGCGCTCTTCCTGGGCTGCGCCGTGGTCGGCTCCGGCATCGCGCTGTTGAACGTACTGATGCCCGGTCTGATCAAACGGGACTTCCCTCAGCAGGCCGCGGGGATGACGGCCCTCTACTCGACGGCGATGATCCTGGGCGCGACCGCCTCCGCCGCGGCTGCCGTGCCGTTGGAGCGGGCCCTGGGCGGCTGGCGTGGTTCGCTCGTCTCCTGGGCGCTGCCGGCCGGGCTCGCGGCCTGCGTCTGGCTGCCCCAGGTCCTCCTCGTCCGGCGCCGGACGCCGCACGGCCGTCCTGCCGCCGCTGCCGCACATGCCGCGGCCGGTGCCGCGGCGACGCGGGAGGTGCCCGGCCCCCGGCTGGCCCGGTCCGTACTGGCCTGGCAGATCACGCTGTTCATGGGATCGCAGTCGCTCATCGCCTATGTGACCATCGCCTGGCTGCCGACCCTGTTCACCGACCACGGGATGAACGAGACGAGCGCGGGCCTCGTCTTCGCGTTCAGCACACTGGTGCAGATGGCCGGATCGTTCGTGGTGCCCGTGCTGGCCGGGCGGATGCGCCGGCAGCGGCTGCTGTGCACGACGGTTGCCCTGTCCATGGCAGCCGGAATCGCCGGGCTGCTGATCGCCCCCGTGACCGGCGCATGGGTGTGGGCGGCGCTGCTGGGCCTGGGCCAGGGGGGTGCCCTCGGGCTGGCCCTGACGCTGATGGTGCTGCGCTCGGGGGACGCGCACACCGCGGCCCGGCTGTCCGGCATGGCGCAGACCTGGGGCTATCTGCTGGCCGCCGCGGGCCCGTTGCTGCTCGGCGCGGTGCACCAGGCCACGGACGGCTGGACGGTGCCGATCGTGCTGCTGCTGTGCGTGTGCGCGGGACTGGTGCTGCTGGGCCTGGGCGCGGGCCGGGACCGCCGGATCGGCGACGGCGCAACCGCCGGCTGAAGGCCCCGGCCCGGCGGAAGTTGCCCACAAGGGGCAGCACGCCCGGTCGCGGCGGCCTGCCGGTGGGACCGCGTGCCCTCCCACCGGCGGGGCGCCGTCCGACTACTCCTCCCCGGCCAGCTTCAGGGTCCGCAGCTTCTGCCCCGCGAAGAGAGCGCCGCCGACGGTGACGATCACGAGGAGCACCACGGCGGTCGGCACCGCCACCGACGAGCTGACGTCCGCACCGCTGCCCGCGATCTTCTCGGCGAGCGCGAGTGCCCACTGCTGCACGCTGAGCGTCTTGGCGCCGGGCACCAGACTGCCGATGAGCGCCTCCCAGATCAGCGCGTACACCAGGCCGATCACGACGGCGTGCCTGCTGACCGTGCCCAGCAGCAGGAACAGCGCGCTGTAGGCGAGGGAGGCGACCGCGGCGGCCACCGCGTAGGCGACGGCGAGCTGCTGGCTGTTGCCGTTCAGCACGAAGCCCGCGACGAGGACCGGCACCGCCGCGAAGACGGCGGTCGTCCCGGCGGCGACGAGCAGTTTGGTGACGATGATCGAGGTGCGGCCGACCGGCTTGGCGAGCAGATAGACGACCGAGCCGTCGTCGATCTCCGGACCGATGGCGCCGGTTCCGGCGATCACGCCGATCAGCGGCACCAGGGTGGCGAGTGCGAAGCCGCCGAGCAGTTGGCTGGTGACCGCGTCGTCGGCGCCGTTCATGGCGCGTACGGCGGCGGCCACCACGAGCAGCAGCGCCGGCAGCGCGCACAGGATCAGCGCGCGGCGGCGGCCGAGGAGAGCCCGCCAGGTGAGCCGCGCGACCGTCGGGTTGTACATCGGGTCAGCTCCTTTCCGCCGCTCAGGCCGCGACGAGGTACGAGAAGACGCTCTCCAGGGACTCGTCGGAGGGCGAGACGGTGTAGAGCCGGATGCCGTGCTCCCGTGCGGCACGGGGCAGCAGGGTGGTGAAGCGGGTGAAGTCCACGGCCTGGATGCGCAGTGCCTCCTCGGTCCGGTCCAGCTCGATGCCCGCTGTACAGGCGTCCGCGATGAGCGCGGCGGCCAGCCGCCGGTCGTCGCTGGAGCGCACCAGGTAGCGGTGCGGCCGGTCGGTCATCAGGCGGCGGATCTTGCGGAAGTCGCCACTGGCCGCGTGTCGTCCGGCGACGATGACCTCGATGTGCGAAGCGAGCTGTTCGACCTCCTCCAGGATGTGCGAGGAGAACAGCACGGTGCGGCCCTCGTCGCCCATCTTGCGCAGCAGCTCCATCAGATGCATGCGCTGGCGCGGGTCCATTCCGTTGAACGGCTCGTCCAACAGCAGCACCGTGGGGTGGTGCACCAGTGCGGAGGCCATTTTCACCCGCTGTCGCATGCCCTTGGAGTAGGTGGAGATCCGGCGGTCCTGGGCGTGTTCCATCTCCACCGTCGCCAGCGCCTCGGCGGCGGCGGCACGCGGGTCGCGCAGCCCGTGCAGTTCGGCGTTGGCCAGGACGAACTCCTCGCCGGTGAGGAAGTCGTACATCCCCTCCCGCTCCGGTACCAGGCCGATGTGCCGGTAGGCGTCCTCGTTGCGCCAGATCGGCGCCGCTGCGGGCCTGCCGTCCGGACCGGGCGGGGGCTCCAGGGTGACGGTCCCGTTCGAGGGCGAGAGGAAGCCGCCCATCATGTGGATGAGGGTGGACTTGCCGGCGCCGTTGGGCCCGAGAAGGCCGGTGACACCGGGGGCGATGTCCATGGTGATGTCGTTGACCGCGACGACGTTCCCGAACCAGCGGGAGACGCGGTCGATGTGGATCGTGCTCACAGTCCGGCCTTTCGGTAGCGGCGCAGCAGCAGGGTGCAGAAGCAGACGATCAGTGCCGCGAGGACGACGAGGTAGACGGCGCCCTGGATACCGGTGAGGGTCTGCGCGTCCGGGAACCCGGAGCGGCCGCCCAGGAACCTGCTCTGCACACCGTCCAGCAGCGTCCCCGGCGATCCCAGACCGAGCCAGCCGATGGCGGCGTTGTTGTCCGAGGTCCAGGCGATGCCCTGGAGCGCGGTGACGAGGAAGTACGGGACCGTGATCGCGACGATGATCGCGGCCACGCCGAAGCCGCGGCGCGGGGTGAGGGCGGCGATCCAGGCGGCGATGGCGGCGTGCAGCAGCGCGAACAGCGCGCAGAACACCAGGCCCTGCGCGGCCCCCTCGGTCTGGTCGCCGAAGTCGAGCTTCACCAGCAGGGCACCGATGTACATGATCAGCACGGGGATGGCCGTGAACAGGAAGAGCGCCGCCGACAGGGACGCGTACTTGGCGGCCACGTAGTCGCTGCGCTCCATGGGGCGCGAGAAGTAGAGCGGCGTCGTCTTGAAGCGCAGGTCCATGGAGATGGCCTGCGGCGCGGCAGCCGCCAGGTAGATGCCCAGCAGCGGCTGCAGCAGCAGTATGTACTCCGCGTATCCGACCTCCAGGTCCTTGGCCTTGGTCAGAGCCGCGACCGCCACCAGGATGGCGGCCGGGATGCACACCGCGGCGAACAGCAGCAGCGGCAGCACCTTGGACTTGGCCGAGCGGCCCAGCCCGTACGCGCCGCGCAGCGACTGGCTGAACAGCGCCCGCCGGGCGTAGGAGCGGCCCAGCCGGGGCCCCTCGTAGCCGCGGTAGCCGATGTTGTGGATGACGTCCTGGCCGCGTTCGGCGGCGGGCGCCCCACCGCTCGCGGTGGCCGGCGGCGCGGGGGTCTGGTCAGGCGACATCGCCGCTGCTCCTTTCCGTGAAGACCTCGGAGATCTGGTGCCTGCGCCGTTCCATGCGGACCAGGCCCAGGCCGAGTTCGGCGACGGTGTCCCGCACGGTGTCCAGGACCGACTCGTCGGCGTCTCCGCTCTCGCCGCCGATGTCGAGGGTGACCAGGTGCCCGGCACCGGGCGCCGGTGCGCTGCCGGGCGCGGGCTCGTGCGGTTCCAGGCCGCCCTTCCGGAGCGCGGCGCGGAGGACCGCCGTGCCGTCGGGGTGCTCGTCGGTGTCGGTGACCTCGACGGCCAGGACGGCGGTGCGCTGGGTGAAGTCGGCAGTCGAGGAGGAGCGCAGCAGCCTGCCGCCGTCGATGACGACTATGTGGTCGCTGGTGCGTTCCAGTTCGCCCAGCAGGTGCGAGGTGACCAGGACGGAGATGCCGAAGTCGGTGTGCACCCGGCGGATCAGGCCGAGCATCTCGTCGCGGCCGACCGGGTCGAGTCCGTTGGTCGGTTCGTCCAGCAGGACGAGCCGCGGGTCGTGCACGAGCGCCTGGGCGAGCTTCACCCGCTGCTTCATGCCGGTCGAGTAGCCGCCCATCGGCCGGTAGCGCTCCTCGTAGAGGCCGACGTGGCGCAGGGTGTCGGCGGTGCGCTCCCGCGCCGCGGTCGCGGGCAGGCCCGACATCCGCGCCATGTGGACGACGAACTCGGTGGCGGACACATCCGGGGGCAGGCAGTCGTGCTCGGGCATGTACCCCACGCGCTCCCGGATCGCGCCGCCTTGGGTGGCCACGTCCATGCCGAGCACGGACGCGGTGCCCTCGGTGGCCGGTGAGAGCCCGAGCAGGATCTTGATGAGGGTCGATTTCCCGGCTCCGTTGGCGCCCACCAGACCGGTGACGCCCGGCTCGATGCCGACGGTCAGCCGGTCCAGGGCGGTCACCCGGGGGAACCGCTTGCTGAGGCTTTCGATCGCGATCACAGTCACGCTCCGACGCTATGAGCCGCTCGCCGCGTCCGCGTCAGACGCTGCGCCGGTTTCGGCGCGGAGCACGTACCTCTCAAGTGCTCCGGCGCCTCACTCTCAGGTCGGAGGCACCCGTAGGGGAGCGCCGCGACCGGCCCCGGAGCAGCTGCCGGCGACCGGCTTCCGGGGTTTTCCACAGGCTGGGAGGACCCTCTTGACCACGCCACGGACCGATGTCACATTCATCGGTGTCACGTTGCGCAGGTGCCGGAGGCCGCCGACGAACGCACCGGGGAGGCAGGACGGGACGGGCGCGAAGTTCGAGGAGATCCTGGTCGTCACCGACTCCCGGGACCTCCTGGAGAGCGCGTTCTGGCTGGAGAACGATCTGCCGCGTGTGCGGCCGGCAGGAGGAGGTACGGGCGGTATGAACGAGAACACGGACGGCAGCACGGAGGCGGGCGGACTGCCGGCGGGAGCGCGGGAGCGCCGCGTCGCCACCGGCGGGATCGAGCTGTGCGTCGCGGAACTCGGCGACCCCGCGCGGCCGACGGTGGTCCTGCTGCACGGCTATCCGGACAGCAAGGAGGTCTGGTCCGCGGTGGCGCGCCGGCTCGAGGACCGCTTCCACGTGGTCCTCTACGACGTACGCGGCTGCGGCAGGTCCACGGTGCCCAAGCCGCTGCGCGGCGGGTTCACCCTGGAGAAGCTCACCGACGACTTCCTCGCGGTGATCGATGCGGTCAGTCCGGGCGAACCCGTGCATCTGGTGGGCCACGACTGGGGGTCGGTGCAGGGCTGGGAGTTCGTGACGGTGCACCGTACCGAAGGGCGGATCGCCTCCTTCACCTCGATCTCCGGCCCGTCGCTCGACCACTTCGGCCACTGGCTCAAGAAGCGGACGACCCGGCCGACGCCGCGCCGCGCAGCCCAGCTCCTCGGCCAGGGCGCCAAGTCCTGGTACGTGTACGCGCTGCACACCCCGATGCTGCCGGAACTGGCGTGGCGGGGGCCGCTCGGCAAGCGCTGGCCCCGTCTCCTGGAGCTGTCCGAGAAGGTGCCGCGCGGCGGCTATCCGACCGACTCGCTGCCCGACGACGCGGCGCACGGCGCCTGGCTCTACCGCGACAACGTCCGGGCCCGGCTGCGCCGCCCGCGCACCGACTGCTACGCACACGCACCGGTGCAGCTCGTCACACCCACCGGGGACGCTTTCCTGAGCGAGCACCTGTACGACGATCTGGAGCAGTGGGCGCCGCGGCTGACCCGGCGCACGCTTCCGGCCAAGCACTGGGTGCCCCGCACCCGGCCAGACCGGCTGGCGGACTGGATCGGCGAGTTCGTCGACGGCAGCGATCCGCAGCTGCCGACCCCCGCGCCGTCGGCGACCGGCTCGTACGCGGACCGGTTCGCCGGTCAGCTGGTGCTGGTGACGGGCGCCGGCAGCGGGATCGGCAGGGCGACGGCGTTCTCCTTCGCGGAGGCCGGAGCGCGGGTGATCGCCGTCGACCGGAACGCGGAGAGCGCCGCCCGCACCGCCGACATGGCCCGACTGATGGGCGCGCCGCAGGCGTGGGCGGAGACGGTCGATGTCGCGGACGAGCAGGCGATGGAAAAGCTGGCCGAGAAGGTGGCCGCCGAGTACGGCACTGTCGACGTGCTGGTCAACAATGCGGGCATCGGAATAGCGGGTGCCTTCCTGGACACCTCGACGGAGGACTGGAAGCGCACGCTGGACGTCAACCTCTGGGGGGTCATCCACGGCTGCCGCCTCTTCGGACGGCAGATGGCCGAACGTGGCCAGGGCGGGCACATCGTCAACACCGCATCCGCCGCCGCCTATCAGCCCTCCCGCGCGCTGCCCGCGTACAGCACCTCCAAAGCCGCCGTGCTGATGCTCAGCGAGTGTCTGCGCGCCGAGCTGGCGGGAAAGGACATCGGGGTGACGGCGATCTGCCCCGGCTTCGTGAACACCGGCATCACCGCGACCGCGCGCTTCGCCGGGGTGGACGAGGCGGAGCAGCAGCGCCGCAGGCGCCGCACCTCCCGGCTCTACGGGATACGGAACTACCCGCCGGAGAAGGTGGCGGACGCCGTCCTGCGTGCGGTCGTACGCAATCAGGCCGTCGTACCGGTGACACCCGAGGCCCGCGGGGCACGGCTGCTGGCCCGCTTCGCCCCGCGGGCCCTGCGCGGGATAGCCCGTATCCAACCGCCCACCTAGACCCGAGGTGACGGCCGGCGGACCCGAGGGCCCGTCGCGTGCCGTACCGGCCGTCAGAGGAGTTCACCACCATGCCTCCGTCCCCCCATCCCGCGGGGCCGACGCCGGCTTCGACGTCGGAGTCCGAGTACCGCATCGAGGATCTCGCGCAGCGCAGCGGCGCCACGGTGCGCACCATCCGCGCCTATCAGGACAAGGGCCTGCTGCCCAAGCCCGGGCGGCGCGGCCGTGCCAACGTCTACGACGACTCGCACCTGGCACGGCTCCAGCAGATCGCCGACCTGTTGGAGCGCGGCTACACGCTGGCCTCGATAAGGGAGCTGCTCCAGGCGTGGGACGAGGGCCGTGGGCTCGCCGGGGTGCTGGGCCTGGTGACAGAGGTGGACGGGCCGTGGACGGACGAGGTGTCGGGCCGCGTCTCACGCGCCGAGCTCGGTGAGCTCTTCGGCGGGGAGTACGACGAGGAAGCGGTCTCGGAGGCGGTGGCCCTGGGAGTGCTGGAACCGCTTCCGGGCCGCGAGGACGAGTTCCGGGTGCCGAGCCCGCAGGAACTCTCGGTGGCGGCCGAGCTGCACACGGCGGGCGTGCCGCTGCCCGCCATCACCGGGCAGCTGCGGGAACTGCGGGGCCAGGTGGAGCACATCGCCGCCCGGTTCCTGGACTTCACCAACGAGCATGTGTTCGTCCGCTATCTGGGCGTCCACCTGTCTGACGGGGACGCCTCCGAGGCGGCGGACCTGGTGCGCCGCCTCCGCCCGCTGGCACAGCAGACCGTGGAGGCCGAACTGGGGCGGGCGATGCAGAAGTTCGCCGCCCGCAACCTGCGCGACCATCTCCGCTCGGCGGCCGCTGCCCCGACCGACCCCGTACCGGCGGAGCCGGCCCGCACCACACGGATACGGCTGCCGACCGAAACCGTGGAGGCGGTCGGCGCCCTCGTCGGCGAGGAACGGGTGCCGGACTTCATCGCGGCGGCGGCGGAGCGGGAGGTGCGGGCCCGGCAGATGGATCGGATGAGTACGGAGGGGAGATGAGCTGCGGGCCCCGGCTCGGCCAGCCGGGTACCGGGGGCTCCGGCTCAGCCGGCGCGACCGAGCTGGGCGGGGGCTTCGGTGGCGATCCGCTCGAAGATCGCCTCGTCGGCCTCGAAGCGGGTGCCCGGGAGGGGCCAGTGGAGGACGAGTTCGTCGAAGCCGAGAGCGGCATGGCGGCCGGCGAAGTCCACGAAGGCGTCGAGGGACTCCCACGGGCGGTCGGGGGTGAAGCCGGTGAGGAGGGTACGGCCCAAGGTGTCCGGCGCCCGGCCGCTGTCGGCGCACGCCTTCTCCAGAGCATCGGCCTGGCGGGCGAGGGCGGCCCGGGAGTCGGCGGGCGTACCCGACTCGTTGGCGGCCGGGTCACCCGTCGTCACCCATGCCTGGCCGTGGCGGGCGGCCAGCCGCAGCCCGCGCGGACCGGTCGCGGCGACGGTGAACGGCAGCCGGGGCCGCTGCACACAGCCGGGGAGTCCGCGCGCTTCGTGGGCGGCGTAGTAGGTGCCCTCGGCCGTCACCTCCTCCTCGGTGAGCAGCCGGTCGAGCAGCGGGACGAACTCGGCGAAGCGGTCCGCCCGATCCCGGCGCGACCATGCCTCCTCACCCAGGGCGGTCGCGTCGAAGCCGGAGCCCCCGGCGCCGATACCCAGGGTGATCCGGCCGTCGCTGAGATCGTCGAGGGTGATCAGTTCCTTGGCCAGCGGGACCGGGTGCCGGAAGTTCGGCGAGGTGACCATCGTGCCGAGGCGCAGCCGGGAGGTGACGGCGGCAGCAGCGGTGAGGGTGGGGACGGCACCGAACCAGGGGCCGTCGCGGAACGGGACCCGCCACGAGAGGTGATCGTAGGTGTACGCGGCGTGGAAGCCCAGCTCCTCGGCCCGCCGCCACCTCTCCCGTCCACCCTCGGACCAGCGGCGGACGGGGAGGATCACGGTACTCAGACGCATACCCCGAGCTTAAGCGCACAGCCCCGCGCACCCCGCTTCGCGGCCCGGTGCGGGAGCAGGCATCCTCGGTGGTATGGACCACACCCATCCGCCGCACCGCATGCCGGAGCTCCACAGCACCGAGTCGGCCGTCTCCGTGCTGTGTGCGCTGGCGGAGCGCAGGGGGCTTCCGGTGTCGGTGGAGCATGCCATCGGTGCCGACGAGTCGTCCCGGCGGACGGCGGCCGGAGCGTTCGCGGTCACCGACGAGGACGGCTCCCTGCCGCACGAGGCGCTGCTGGAGATCCCCGCGACGGGCAGCACGGCGGACGGCGGCGGTGCGCCGCTCACCCCGAAGATCTCGATTCAGCTCTTCGAGGAGGGCGACGCGCACATCACGGTCGACGGGGTGACCTTCCACGATCTGCCGCGCGAGGCGACCCCGGCGTTCCTGGAGGCGGTCTTCGACCGGCGCGCTCATCTGAAGCGGACCTGGTACCCGCCGTTCTGCCGGCTGGTGGTCGCCCTGGACGACGAACTCTCCTACCGGGAGGTCGTTCCGATGGCGTATGGCGGCCTGTCCCGCTGGATGAACTCCCTGCCGGGATAGCCGCCGGACAGCCAGGCCAGCCGCCGGGACAGCCTGGACAGCCGCCGGGACGGTCAGGAAGCCAGAAGACAGGACGTCGAGGGCCGGGTCTGCCGCCGTCGCCGGGTCAGTCCAGTCCGCAGACCCGTGCCGCGTTGTCGTGGCACACGGCCCGCAGCCACGCGGGGCCGAGGCCGGTGCGCTCCTCCAGCGACTCCAGCGCGTCGGCGTACGGGTACGGGATGTTGGGGAAGTCGGTACCCAGCAGTACCCGCTCGCCGAGGTCGGCCAGGCGAGGCAGGGCGTCGGGGGGAAAGGGAGCGGCCTCCTCGGCGAAGCCGGTGAAGGCCATCGTCGTGTCCAGCATGACTTCCGGATGGCGTGCGGCCAGCGCGAGGAACTCGGTGTACTCGGGCATGCCCAGATGCGCGACGACCAGGCGCAGCTTCGGATGCCGCTCCAGTACGGCACCGATCGGACCGGGGCCGGTGAACGCTCCGGGTACCGGCCCGGAGCCGCAGTGCGTGACGACGGGGGCGCCGGCGTCGGCGAGCAGGCCCCACACCTCGTCCAGCACGGGGTCGCGCGGATCGAACCCGCCGACTTGGAGGTGGCATTTGAAGACGCGCGCGCCCTGCTCGATTGCGCGGCGCACGTCGTCGGAGGCACAGGGTTCGGCGTAGAAGGTGGCGGTGTGCAGGCAGTCTGGCGTGCGGGCCGCGAAGTCGGCAGCCCAGTCGTTCAAAGAGCGGGCCATGCCCGGCTTGTGCGGATAGAGCATCGAGGTGAACGCGCGGACGCCGAAGCCGCGTAGCACCTCCAGTCGGCGCTGCTCGTCGGTGCGGTAGGTGATCGGCCAGGCGCGTCCGACCAGTGGCCCGGCGGCGTCGAAGTAGGCCCACACCTTGGCCAGCAGCCGTTCCGGCATGAAGTGCGTGTGGATGTCGATCAGCGCGGGTGCACCGATGCGGGTGCGGAACGCGGCCACGCGCTGCCGCTCCGCGGCGGCCCACTCCTCCAGAGCCTGCTCGTCCGCGGCGCGGTCTTCGGTGGCCCGGTCTTCGGTGGCCCGGGCCGCCGGTATGCCGCTTCCCGGCGCCCGGTTGTCCTGCGCCTGCTCGTGCCTGCTCATATCCGACTCCTGTGACTCTCCGGGTGGGCGACGGAGGCGGCCGCCGCGCTCGTCCGGCCACCCGTTCCGCCCCCTGGCGCGGGCTGTGAGCGGCCCTGACGCGGGTGGCACACAGGCAGGACGGAGGAAATGACGCGCCCGAGCGGGAAGCCGACGCGGGTTACAGCACCTGGCTCGCGACCTCGGCCGGCCGTGCCAGCCGGGTGCCCTTGTCCGTCACCACGAAGGGCCGCTGGATCAGTGCGGGGTGTGCGGTCATGGCCTCGATCAACTCGGCGTCGGTCACCTCCGGCCGGTCGAGGCCGAGTTCCTGGTAGGCGGCCTCCTTCGTCCGGACGGCGTCCCCGGTCCGGATCCCCGCGTCGGAGATCAGTCCGCGGAGGGTGTCCGCGTCCGGCGGGGTCTTCAGATACTCCACGATCTCGATCTCGTAGCCCGCGTCCTCCAGCAGTGCCAGGACCTTTCGGGAGGTCCCGCAGCGGGTGTTGTGGTAGAGCGTCGCCGTCTTCGCCATGGCGTCATGCTATGCCGGTGCCTCGGCCCGGCTCCGCGCCGCGTCCGCCCGGCGCCGCGTCCGCCCGGCGCCGCGTCGGGCCGGCGCCCCGTCGGGCCAAGGCCCTGACCGTACAAGGCCCCGTCAGTCCAGCACCGCGAGCAGTTCTCGTTCACGCTCCGCGCCGAGTCCGGCCCGCCGCGGCCTGTCCAGGCCCTGCTCGCGCTCCCAGCGCAGGGTGTCGGCCAGCATCTCCGGGCGGGATCGGTGGTGGAGTCCGGCGGCGCGCGCGGCGGCGCCGCTGCGGGCCGAGAACCCTTCCCAGCCGGGCTTCACCAGCCACATCGGCAGCGACTCGGGGCCCATGTACTGGGCCACGTCGTGGGCGAGCAGCCATTCGGACCCCGCCGAGCGCACCGGTCCGGTGTGGCCTCCCGCGTCCCGGGACATCTCGATCCAGTCCGCGAAGGGAACGACCGGTCCCACCGCGTCGTAGGTACCCGTGGTCCCGTTCGCGGCGGCGTGGAGCAGCCAGGCGACCAAGTCCCGCACGTCGACCGTCTGGGTCGGCAGAGCGGGGGTGTCGGGCACCAGCATCGTCCCGTGCGGGTCGCGGGCCGCGCGGGCCACCCAGTAGCCGGACCGGCCGCTCACATCGCCGGGCCCGCCGATGAGGCCGGAGCGGGCGGTCAGCAGCCGGTCGCCGACAGCGGCTGCCGACGCCTCCTCGCAGGCGACCTTGGCCTCGCCGTACAGCGAGCGGTCGACCTCGCCCCGGTCGGTGGGGGCGAGAGTGGCTGCGGACTCGTCGGCGCCGAACTCGGCGTGGGAGGCATAGGCGTTGCCGGAGGAGACGTAGGTCCAGTGTCCGGCCCGGTCCCCGAGCGCGTCGAGCGCACCGCGGACGAAATCCGGCTGCCAGGACACCTCGAAGACCGCGTCCCATGCCCGTCCCGCCAGCGGCGCGTACGCCGCTGGGTCACGCCGGTCGGCGGCGACCAGCGTGGCGCCGTCGGCGACCCCTCCGCTCTCCCCGCGCGCGAGGCACGTCACCGTGTGCCCGCACTCGATCGCCTGCCGCGCCAGTTCGCGCCCTACCCACGCTGTTCCGCCCAGAACGAGTATCTCCATCCCGCCACACAACCAGCGAAAGCGCGGCCTGCCCAGGCCACTTCGCCGAGAGCGCAGCCCACGGGCGGGACCCCGCCCGTCCGCGCCAACCGCGCGCGAACGCCACATGCGCGCCCCCGGTGACGGGGACGCGCACGGGGGAGGCGCCCGGGGCGCCGGGAGAGTGCCGCGAGTACCGGATACTCGTCGGCCGCTCGGTCACTTCGTGACGGGCCACTCCAGCGGGGCCTTGGAGAAGCCCCGGTTCAGCTCGACCGCGGCGGCCTTCTGGCCCTCCGGGATGAGGAAGGCGGAGCAGATCTTCTCCGAGTCGCCCTCCTTGACCTTCTTGTCGGAGTCGAAGCCGGGGCAGTTGGGCCACTTGGCCTGCCCGAGAAGGACGATGAGGGCGCGGGTGCGCTTGTTCTTGTCCGTCTTGATGACCAGGTCGTCGTCCATGTCGCCGAGTTCCATGGTCTTGCCGCCCTTGTGCTCCAGGGTCGACCAGACGTAGACGGGGATCTGCGGACCGTCGTCCTCGTCCTTCTTCAGGCCGGAGTTGTCCATGTCGGCCTTCGTGCCGGTCTGCACCTTGGTCGGCGTGACCGTGTACCTGGCGCCCCTGGAGCTCGACTCGTCGCTCTTCTGTACCGGGCCGGCCTGCCCCAGCCGGAAGGTCGTCTTCTCCTTCGAGGAGCGGGAGCCGGAGTCGGAGGAGTGCGATCCCGCGTGGCTCTTCTTCTTCGACTTCTTCGAGCTCGAGTCGCTGTTGCACCCGGTCACCGCGACGGTCAGCACCAGCGCTCCCGCCACCGCCGGAACAGCACGAGTCCACGTACGCATGTCTTCCTCACTTCCCCGTTGATCCCCGTATCCGGCCGGGGCGGCTTCGCCAGCACGGCCGGACCATGTTCTGAGCGCATGATCCTGCCAGAGTTGAATCCGCCTCTCGCAGGGAGGGGTTGCCAAGGCGCCACCGCCGCGGCGCGGCGGCCCGCACCGGGCCGGTTCCGTGCGGTTCCCGCCTGGGGTGCCCGCCCGTGCTCAGAGCCCGGGGGCGCCCCAGACGGGGAACCAGCGGCCGAGGTCCTCCTCCACCGTCAGGTCGTTCGCCAACAGGCCGCGTACCTGGAGCTCCAGCGCGTTGTCCCGCTTCTCCGCGCCGCCGGGCAGCGGGGCGAACGGGTAGAAGGTGCCGCGCTTGTAGAGGTAGATCAGCGCGAGGGAGGCGCCCGAGTTCTCGTGCCGGAAGGACACCAGCGAGCAGAGCAGTTGCGGGCCGAACCCGCCCTCGGCGAGGAGCGTGTTGACGGCGTGCAGATCGTTGACGAGCGACGCCATGTCGTCGGCCGACTGGCGTGCGGTGAGCCAGGTGTAGCCGTAGGAGTCCTGGCCGAACTCGACGGGGATGCCGCCGCGCGCCGTGTCCGCGTCCAACAATTCGCGTACGTCGCTCTGCAGCCGGTTGAACGCGCCGCCCTCCACGCTGGCGAAGCAGACGGCGCCGACGCCGGTCGGCAGGAACGCGGTCCCGGCCTGCAGGGTCAGCGCGGCGGCGGGCAGCGCGAAGAGCTGGTCGAGGTCGGGCCGCTTGGGCTTGCTGCGGCCCAGAAGCACGTCGAGAAAGCCCACGCTCGGCCTCCGTTCGGAAGTGGGTCGTCGCCCACGGTCAGGAGAGTGTGCTTCGTTGTGAGTCGTCCTTCGGTGGTCACTGGCCGAGCTGCGTCGATATCCGGCTGAGCTGCTCCAGGCGCTTCTCCAGCTTCGGGTGCGAGGAGAACAGCGAGGCGAGGCTCTCGCCGGAGAGGGCCGGGACGAAGAAGAAGGCGTTGTACGGCTCGGCCTTCCGCAGGTCCTTGGTCGGTATCCGGGCGATGTCGCCGCTGATCTTGGTGAGGGCGGAGGCCAGGGTGGAGGGGCGTCCGGTCAGCAGGGCTCCGGCGCGGTCGGCCGACAGCTCGCGGTAGCGGGACAGCAGCCGGGTGAGCAGAAAGCTGATCACGTAGACGACGGCGCTGACCAGCGGGACGAGCAGCAGAAGCAGCCCCACCCCGTTGTTGTCCCGGCCCGCGCTGCGGCCGAGGCTGCCCCACAGGGCCACCCGCGTCATGATCCCGGCGAGCACCCCGAGGAAGGAGGCGATGGTCATGACGGCGACATCCCGGTGTGCGACGTGCGACAGCTCGTGCGAGAGCACCCCTTCGAGTTCGTCACGCTCCAGTCGGCGCATCAGTCCGGTGGTGGCGCAGACCAGGGCGTTCTTCTGGTTGCGGCCGGTGGCGAAGGCGTTGGGGACGTCGCTGTCGGCGATCGCCACCCGCGGCTTGGGCATGTCGGCGAGGGCGCACAGCCGGTCGACGGCGCCGTGCAGCTCCGGGGCCTGCTGCGGGGTGACCTCGCGAGCGCCCATGCTGAAGGCGGCGATCCGGTCGCTGAACCAGAACTGCGCCACGAACAGCCCGCCCGCGATCACCAGCACGAAGGGCCAGGCGTTGCTCAGCACTGCCACCAGGACGCCGACCAGAACGACGTAGAGCAAGCCGATCAAGAACATGGTGGTGACCATCCGTGCGGTCAGGCCACGGTCTGCGACGTAGCGCGAGTGACGAGCCATGGCGGCCGCTCCTTCCTGAGGCGCGGAGGCTGTAGCGCGGGAACGCAGCACGTATGGGGCGCTCTCTTCGATTGTGCCTGTTCGACCGCTTTGGGGGCGATAAGTGCGCTCTGCCTGCGCTGACTGCGCCCTGACCGTGCTCTGACCTGCTGAGCGCCGCGTGACCGCGATGACCGTGCTGTTCGAGGGGCCGGGCCGCCGTGACCCGAGGGCCGCCGTGTCCGTGCCGCTGGTCGGGGGCGTGCGCGGAGTGGCGGCCCGTGCCAGCGCCCCCGCACCCGGCCGGGTGGGCACACGGGGGTGCTCACTCTCGTCCCGTGCGCCCCTTGCGTGCGCTGGCGTGCCCCCTGTCCTCACTGTGTGCTCTCATTCATCACTCATCCGTGCAGAGGTCCGCACGCATGTTCAGGCATATGCGCGAAGATGGTTCACGTGACTTATCCGACGCGTTCGTCCGCACACCCCGCCCCCCGGCCCCAGCCGTCGCCCGGCAGGCGCACCGCCCCCCGCCTGATCGCCACCGATCTGGACGGCACCCTGCTGCGGAACGACAAGACGGTCTCGGACCGCACCATCGCGGCCCTCGCCGCGGCGGAGTCCGCCGGGATCGAGGTGTTCTTCGTCACCGGCAGGCCGGCCCGCTGGATGGACATCGTCAGCGAACACGTGCACGGCCACGGGCTCGCCATCTGCGCGAACGGCGCGGCCGTCGTCGACCTGCACGCGGGCGGCCGGGTGATCCGGGTCCGCGAACTCGCGCGACCGGACGCGGTCAATGTGGTGCAGGCCCTGCGGGCCGCGGCGCCCGGCGTGAGCTTCGCCGTCGAGCGCACCGCGGGCATCCACTACGAGCCCGCGTACCCGTCCTTCCCACAGGACCCCGGAACCTCCTACGCGCCGGTGGACGAGCTGCTGGCCGACGGCGGGGACGGCCACCTCGCCGACCCGATCGTCAAGCTCCTCGCCCACCACCCGACCGGCGACCCCGACGCCTTCCTCACGCTCGGCTGCACGGCCGCCGGGGCGCACGCCGAGTTCACCCGCTCCAGCCCCAGCGCCCTGCTGGAGATATCCGGCCGCGGCGTCAGCAAGGCCAGCACTCTCGCGCTGGCCTGCCAGGAGCGCGGCATCGCCCCGCACGAGGTCGCCGCCTTCGGCGACATGCCCAACGACCTGGCGATGCTCACCTGGGCCGGCACGTCCTACGCGATGGCCAACGCCCACCCGGACGTGCTGCTGAGCACGGACCACGTCACCGGCTCCAACGAGGACGACGGGGTGGCCGCCGTGATCGAGAGCTTCCTGTGAGACACCCCGTACCGGGCGGTCCGGACGTCGGGCCGAGAGCGCTCGCGGCGGGCGGCGGCCCGCTCGCCGGGGTGCGTCAGGAGTGCTCCCGGTAGAGGTCGGTCAGCAGGGCGGCCGCGGCGTGGGTCGCGGGGTGCGGGTCGTGGTGCTGCCAGACGAGATGGACGGGGACGGGAGCGGCGTCGCGCAAGGGGCGGTAGGCGATGCCGACGCGGCGGTACTGGGTGCTGGTGGCCTCGGGGGTGATGCCGACGCAGCGCCCGGTGGCGATGGCCGCGAGCCAGTCGTCGATGTCGTGGGTGTACTCGATGGCCGGGCGCGCCTCCGCGGGCCACAGTTCGAGAGTGGTGCTGCCGGTGCGCCGGTCCACGACGACGGTGCGCTGCCGCACCTCGTCGAGGCGGACGCCGCGGCGCCCGGCCCAGGGGTCGTCGGAGGCCATGGCGAGGACGCGGCGTTCGTGGCCGAGGACCGCGTGCGCGTAGCGGTGCCGGTCGACGGCGGTGCGCACGAGGGCGAGGTCGCACACCCCTTCGGCCAGCCCGCCCGTCGGGCTGTTGTGACGGATCAGCTGCAGCTCGATGCCGGGGTGGCGCTCGGCCCAGCGGCGCTGGAACTCCGCGGTGTGGCGGCCCGCGGAGGCCCAGGCGTGTCCGAGGCGGAGGCGGGTGCGCCCGGCGGTGGCCGCGCGGACCAGGTTGTCGGCCTCGGCGAGCAGTTGGCGGGCGCGGACCAGGACCTCCACTCCGGCGGTCGTGGTGGAGACGGTGCGGCTCGTGCGGTGCAGCAGCCGGACGCCGAGGAGCTGTTCCAGGGAGCGCAGGGTGCGGCTGACCGAGGCCTGCGAGACGCCCAGTTCGAGGGCGGCGTCGGTGAAGCTCCCGGTGTCGACAATGGTGACCAGGCAGCGCAGCTGGCGCAGCTCCAGTTCCGGCCCTGATGCGTTCTGCATACGCACAGCGTATCGATGGCGACTGCGATGCATTTTGCGTATGCATGATGGCGGACGACAGTGCGGTCATGGCACGGTCCTCCGCACCCCGCACGCACCAGACGCCCCACGCACCCGCCCCAGCACCTGCACCCGCACCCGCACCTGTCATCGACGCCCTGGCCACGCCCGGCACACCCGGCACGGCAGACGTGCCTGCCGTGTACGCAGCGCCCGGGCCCACCCGCCGCGGCCGGCTGTCCGGACTGGCACTGATGCTGTGCAGCAGTGTCTCCAACCAGTCCGGTGCGGCCCTCGCCTCGCTGGCCTTCCCGACCCTCGGCCCGGTCGGCGTGGTGGCGGTGCGCCAGTGGGTGGCCGCCGTGCTGCTGCTGGCCGCCGGCCGGCCGCGGCTGCGATCCTTCACCGCCGCGCAGTGGCGGCCGGTGCTCGGCCTGGCCGTGGTGTTCGCCGCGATGAACCTGTCGCTGTACGCGGCGATCGACCGGATCGGGCTCGGCCTGGCGGTGACGCTGGAGTTCCTCGGCCCGCTGACCGTGGCGCTGGCCGGTTCGCGGCGTCGGCTGCATCTGGGCTGCGCCGGGGCCGCCGCGGCGGCCGTCGTCGTGCTGGTGCGGCCCGAGCCGAGCACCGACTACCTCGGCATCGCGCTCGCGCTGCTGGCGGCGGTCTGCTGGGGCTGCTACATCCTGCTCAACCGCACGGTGGGGGAGCGGCTGCCCGGGGCGCAGGGCTCGGCCGCCGCGGCACTGGTCTCCGGAGCGCTGTATCTGCCGCTCGGGATCGGCGTGCTGCTGCACCACCGGCCCACGCTCGCGGCCGTCTCCTGCGCCCTGGCCGCCGGGGTGCTGTCCTCCGCCGTCCCGTTCCTGTCCGACCTCATGGCCCTGCGCCGGGTCCCGGCACACTTCTTCGGGGTCTTCATGAGCGTCAACCCGGTCTCGGCGGCGCTGATCGGACTGGTCGCGCTGGGCCAGCACCTTCCGGCGCTCTCCTGGGCGGCGGTCCTGGTGATCGTGGCCGCCAACACGGTCGCGGTGAGCACCGAGGCGCATCCCCGCAGCCCGGGTCCGCCGGTGGTGGAGAAACGCGGTGGACCGGCGGGGCGGCCCGGCCGATAGTTCTCCGTATGTCTTCTCTCGTGCGCCACCTCACCTTCGACTGCCACGACGCCTACAACCAGGGCCTGTTCTGGGCCGCGGTGCTGGAGGGCACCCTGTCCGACGACGACCATCCGGGCGACCCCGAGGCGCTGGTGACGGCGCCCGGCGCGGCGCTGCTGTTCGTGACCGTGGAGGATGCCAAGACGGTCAAGAACCGGGTCCATCTCGATCTCCAGCCACAGGACCGCACCCGGGAGGAGGAGGTCGAGCGGATCCTGGCGCTGGGCGCCACGCTGGTGGCCGACCACCGCACCGCGGACGGCCGGGGCTGGGCGACGCTCGCCGACCCCGAGGGCAACGAGTTCTGCGTGGAGCGCAGCGCCGCCGAACGCGCGGCCTGAGCAGGCAGGCTGCCGCAGTACCGGGTCGGTGCACAGGTCACACCGCCGACACCGGAGCGGCCCCGGAAGCGGCGGCAGCGCCGGAGGCGGCAGCGCGTTCGCGCTCCAGCGCCGCCGCGAACGGGCCTTTGGAGCGGGTCAGTTCGGCGTAGCCACCGCGTTCGACGACCCGGCCGCGGTCCAGCACGACGATCTCGTCCACCGCGGCCAGCCCCTGGAGGCGGTGGGTGATCAGTACCGTCGTACGGCCCTCCGTGGCAGCCAGCAGGTCGGCGGTCAGTGCGTCGGCCGTGGGCAGGTCCAGGTGCTCGGCGGGCTCGTCCAGGACGAGGACGGGGAAGTCGGCGAGGAGGGCCCGGGCCAGCGCGAGGCGTTGCCGCTGACCGCCGGAGAGCTGGGCGCCGTACTCGCCGACCAGGGTGTCCAGGCCGCGTGGGAGGGTCGCCACCCAGTCGTCCAGACGGGCGGCGGCGAGTGCCGCGTGCAGTTGGGGCTCGGTCGCGGACGGCCTGGCCAGCCGCAGGTTCTCCCGTAGCGAGCTGTCGAACAGGTGGGCGTCCTGGGCGCAGAGACCGACCTGCCGTCGGACGGTGTCGGTTGCCGCGTCGAGCGCGGAGACGGTCGGGTCCGGGCCGAAGGTGTAGGTGCCCGCCTGTGGGTTCACGAAGCGGAGCAGCACGTTGGCGAGGGTCGTCTTGCCGGAGCCCGAGGCGCCGACGACGGCCACCCGGCGGCCGGGTGTCAGATCCAGATCGAAACCGGCGAGGGCCGGCCGCGCCCCCGTCGGGGCGTCCGGATAGCGGACGGTCAGGCCGCGGACGCGGAGGGGGAACGGGTCGGCGGGCAGCGGTTCGAGGTGCTCCGGTTCCTCCACGGGGGCGGGCGCGTCCAGCACCTCGTACACCCGCTCCGCCGAGCGCCGCACCCGCTGCCGGAACTGCACAGCCTGGGGAATCGGCGTCACCACCTCGAACACGGCGAGCGGGGTGAGGACGACCGTCGCCAGGAGGAGCCCGTCCAGCCCACCGGCCGTGGTGGCGCGTGCGCCCGCCCACGCCGCTGCCGTCACGGTCAGACCTGCGGCCAGGGTGCTCAGCCCGGACGCCAGCGCGGTGCCGGACGCCGAGCGCGCCGCGATCCCGGTCAGCTCCGTGTCCGCCTCGGTCACACCGGCGCGGCGGGCCGCGAGCGCGCCGGTGACCGGCAGTTCACCGGCCGCGGTACCGGTGAGCAGGTCCACTGTGCGGACCGCCAACCGGGCTCGCGCGGGGGCCAGTCGGCGCTCCGTACGCCGGGAGAGGGCCGCTGTGAGCGCGGGTACCGCGATGCCGGCCACCGCCAGGCCCACCGCGAGGGCCGCCCCGGCGGCGGGCAGCAGCCAGGCGGTGAAGACGACCGCCGCCGCGCTGACCGTTCCGGCGACGGTGGCCGGCAGCAGCCAGCGCAGGAAGTAGTCCTGGAGCGCGTCCACGTCCGAGACCAGGCGGGTGAGCAGGTCGCCGCGCGCCCGGTTCCGCAGGCCCGCCGGGGCGAGGCGCTCCAGTCGCCGGTAGACGGTGACGCGGAGCTCCGCGAGGACGCGCAGGGCGGCATCGTGCGAGACGAGGCGTTCCGCGTAGCGGAAGACGGCTCGGCCGATGCCGAAAGCCCGGGTCGCGGTGACCGCCACCATGAGATAGAGGATCGGCGGCTGCTGGGCGGCGCGTGAGATCAGCCAGCCCGAGGTCGCCATCAGCCCTGTCGCTGCGGCCGCCGCGAGGGCGCCCAGGGTGAGGGCGAGGGCGAACTTGCGGCGCAGGCCGTGGGCTGTTTCGCGGACGCGGGTGAGGGGGTTTCGGGTGGGGGCGGCGCCGGCTGCCGGTGAGAGGCGGGCGTCGGTGGGTGTCTGCGGGCTGCCTCGTCCCTCCCCCGCTCTCAGGCCGGGGGCGTCCCCGCTGCCGCCCCCGACCGCGGGCAGCTCCGATGCGGTCGCGGCAGCCCGCGTCATCACCGCGTCGCCGGGCAGCTCGAGCACCCGGTCCGCCGCTGCCGGCAGCGTCGGCCTGTGGGTCACCAGGACCACCGTCCTGCCCTTGGTCAGCCGCCGTACGGCGGCCAGTACGGCGGCCTCGGTCGCCCCGTCCAGCGCGGCCGTCGGCTCGTCCAGCAGCACCAGCGGGCGGTCGGCGAGAAAGGCGCGGGCGAGGGCGACGCGGCGGCGCTGTCCCGCGGAGAGACCCGTCCCCGACTCCCCCAGCTCCAGTGCCGGGTCGAGATCCGGCGCCCCGGCGTCGGCGAGCGCCCGGACGACGGCTGCCTCACCGGCGTCGGGCCGTGCCAGACGGACGTTGTCCGCAACCGACCCCGCGAAGAGGTACGGGTGCTGGGGCACCCAGGCGATCTGCTGGTGCCAGGCGGCGAGGTTCAGCTCGGCGAGCGGCAGGCCGCCCACCAGCACCCGGCCCTCGGTGGGAGGTGTGAAGCCCAGCAGCACCGACAGCAGGGTGGACTTGCCGCCTCCCGAGGGACCGGTGAGGGCGACCGTCTCACCGGGGCGCAGCATCAGGTCCGTCGGTGGCAGCGACCGTCCCGCACGCCCCTCGTGCCGTACGGCGACTCCCTCCAGTGCCACGGCGGCACCGGAGACGTCCACGCGGGCCGTGCCGGAGGGCGGCATGGGCCGCTCCAGCACCTCGAAGACCGACTCCGCCGCCGCCAGCCCTTCGGCGGCCGCGTGGTAGTGGGTGCCGACCTGGCGCAGCGGCAGGTACGCCTCCGGCGCGAGGATCAGCACCATCAGCCCGGTGTGCAGGTCCATCTCCCCGCGCACCAGGCGGGTTCCGATGCTGACGGCGACGATGGCCACCGAGATGGTCGCCAGCAGTTCCAGCGCGAACGACGAGAGGAACGCCAGCCGCAGCGTGCGCAGGGTGGCGCGGCGGTAGTCGGCGGTGATGGTGCGGATGTTGTCGGCCTGGGCCTTGGCGCGGCCGAAGACCTTGAGGGTCGGCAGTCCTGCGACGACGTCGAGGAAGTGGCCGGACAGCCGGGCGAGCAGCTTCCACTGCCGGTCCGTCCGCGACTGGGTGGCCCAGCCGATGAGGGCCATGAACACCGGGATCAGCGGCAGGGTGACGACGATGATGGCCGCCGAGATCCAGTCGGCGGTCCCGATGCGGGCCAGTACGGCGACGGGCACCACGACGGCGAGGCCGAGTTGGGGCAGGTAGCGGGCGAAGTACTCGTCGAGCGCGTCGATGCCCCGGGTCGCGAGGGTGGTGAGTTCGCCGGTGCGCTGCGTGCTGAGGAAGCCGGGCCCGAGCGCGGTGGCCCGCTCCAGCAGCCGCCGCCGAAGCTCGGACTTGACGGCGGCCCCGGAGCGGTGCGCGGCCAGTTCGGTCAGCCAGGAGACCAGGGCGCGGGCGAGGGAGACGGCGGCGAGCAGGAGCAGTGCGCCCTGTTCGAACCGGCCGTGCCGGTAGGCGCCGACGACCACGTCCGTGAGCAGCACGGCTTGGGCGACGACGAGTCCGGCGCCGGCCAGCCCGAGAGCCACGGAGGCGACGAGGAAGACACGCGTGGCACGGGCGTACCGCACAAGCCGCGGATCGACAGGTTTCATCAGGCAGTCCCCGGCTCAGTGTCCGCCGGAGGGTGCGAGGTGCTGGGTTCCGATGCGCTTGCGGAACACCCAGTAGGTCCAGCCCTGGTAGAGCAGGACGACGGGGGTGGCCAGCGCCGCGCACCAGGTCATGATCTTCAGCGTGTACGGGGTGGAGGAGGCGTTGCTGACGGTGAGGCTCCACTGCTCGTTCAGCGTCGAGGGCATGACGTTCGGGAACAGGGACAGGAAGAGCATCGCCACCGCGGCGACGATCGCCAGCCCGGAGAAGGTGAAGGCCCAGCCCTCGCGGCCGGCGAGGTTGGTGGCGAGCGCGGCGACCAGTGCGGCGGCGGCCACCAGCAGGGCGGCCAGGGAGCCGGTGTCGCCCCGGTGGGCCTGGGTCCACAGCAGGAAGCCGAGTGCGAGCACGGCGGCGGTGGCGCCCGCGCCGGTCGCGGTGCGGCGGGCCCGGGTGCGGATGTCGCCGGCGGTCTTGAGCGCGGTGAAGACGGCCCCGTGGAAGGTGAAGAGGGTGAGGGTGACCAGGCCGCCCAGCAGCGCGTAGGGGTTGAACAGGTCGGCCAGGTTGCCGACGTACTCCATGTCCGCGTCGATCCGCACCCCGCGCACGATGTTGGCGAAGGCCACTCCCCACAGGAACGCGGTGATCAGGGAGGTCCAGAAGATGGCGTGCTCCCAGTTGCGCTGCCAGTGCTCCTCCTCCCGCTTGGCGCGGTACTCGAAGGCGACGCCGCGCACGATGAGGCAGAGCAGGATGATCAGCAGCGGCAGGTAGAAGCCGGAGAAGAGGGTGGCGTACCACTCGGGGAACGCGGCGAAGGTGGCGCCGCCCGCGGTGAGCAGCCACACCTCGTTGCCGTCCCAGACGGGCCCGATGGTGTTGATCAGTACCCGCCGCTCGGCCCGGTCCCGGGCGAGCAGCTTGGTGAGGATGCCGACTCCGAAGTCGAAGCCCTCCAGGAAGAAGTAGCCGATCCACAGGACGGCGATGAGGACGAACCAGACGTCGTGGAGTTCCATTGCGCAGCGCCCCTGTCTGTCAGTACGAGAAGGCCATGGGCCGGTCTTCGGAGTCGGCGTCGGCGCCGCCGCTGCCGCCGCCGATCCGGGTGGGCGGGTTGAGGTCGGCCTCGGTCAGCTCGGGTGGCCCGGCCTTGACGTACGTGACCAGCAGCCGGACCTCGATGACGGCCAGCAGCGCGTACAGCGCGGTGAAGGAGATCAGCGAGATGAGCACCTCGCCCTGGGAGACGCTGGGGGAGACGGCGGCGGAGGTGGGCAGCACGCCGTAGACGACCCAGGGCTGGCGGCCGGTCTCGGTGAAGATCCAGCCCCAGGCGTTGGCGATCAGCGGGAAGCCGAGGGTGAGGACGGACAGCCGCCAGTACCAGGTGCCGAGCCGGGTGCCCAGTTCGCGTTCCTTGGTCAGGGCGAGCCGCGGCACCTGGTCCTCGCCGGTGCGCAGCCGCTCGGCCAGCCAGAACCGGCGCCGGGTGAGGTAGAGGCCGGCGGCGCCGAGGGCGAGCGAGGACATCCCGAAGCCGATCATCCAGCGGAAGGACCAGTAGGCGACGGGGATGTTGGGCCGGTAGTCGTCCAGCCCGGTGCTGTCCTTGAATTTCTCCCTGAGCTGCGCGTTGGTGTCGTTGATCCCGGGGACGGCCTCGTAGAAGTTGTCGTGCGCGAGGAAGGAGAGGACGCCGGGGATCTCGATGGCGACCTTGTTGTGCCCCTTGTCGACGTCGCCGTAGGAGAAGACGGAGAAGGGCGCCGGTGCCTGGGTCTCCCACAGCGCCTCGGCGGAGGCCATCTTCATCGGCTGCTGCTCGTACATGATCTTGCCGAGCCGGTCGCCGCTGACGGCGGTCAGCAGTCCGGCGGCCACCAGGGTGACCAGTCCGAGCCGCAGCGAGCTGCGCATCACGGCGATGTGCCGCTTGCGCAGCAGGTGGTAGGCGGCGATACCGACCATGAAGGCGGCGCCGGTGAGGAAGGCCGCGGTCATGGTGTGGAAGAACTGCGCGAGCGCGGTGTTCTGGAAGAGGATGCCGAAGAAGTCGGTCATCTCCGCGCGGCCGTTCTGCTCGTTGATCCGGTAGCCGACCGGGTGCTGCATCCACGAGTTCGCGGCCAGGATGAAGTAGGCGGAGGCGACGGTGCCGAAGGCGACCAGCCAGATCGTCGCCAGGTGCAGCTTCTTCGGGAGCTTGTCGCGGCCGAAGATCCACAGCCCGATGAAGGTGGACTCCATGAAGAACGCGATCAGCGCCTCGAAGGCCAGCGGTGCGCCGAAGATGTCGCCGACGAAGCGGGAGTAGGCGGACCAGTTCATCCCGAACTGGAACTCCTGGACGATGCCGGTGACCACGCCCATGGCGATGTTGATCAGGAAGAGCTTGCCCCAGAAGCGGGTCGCCTTGAGGTACTTCTCCTTGTTCGTGCGCACCCACGCGGTCTGGAGCACCGCCGTGAAGGTGGCCAGCGAGATGGTCAGGGGCACGAAGAGGAAGTGGTAGACGGTCGTGATGCCGAACTGCCAGCGCGCCAGTGTCTCCGGCGCCAACGCAAGGTCCACGTTGCTCTCTCCTTCAGGCACGCGCCTGAGCGCATTCGTGAATGCGTTCACATTCACAAGGCCAGCGTACGACGACCCCATTCCGGACATGTCACCGGGCCCCCTACTCGCCGTGAAGGTATGCCCAGAACGAGACCGGGCGGGCCCCCGGTCCTCGGGAACCCGCCCGGCCACCCGCGACCCGGCCGTCGCTCCACGCGGCGGAGCGACGGCCGAAACCGTCCTACGCCTCTTTTCGGAAAGCCGCCGCGACCTGCAGGAAGATGTCGTTGGCCGCGACCTCGCCGAGGGAGACCCGCACCCCTTCACCCGGGAACGGGCGCACGGTGATCCCGGCCTCCTCGGCGCGCTCCGCGAAGCCGGCGGCCTGCTCCCCCAGCCGCAGCCAGACGAAGTTCGCCTGCGATTCCGGCACCGCCCAGCCCTGCGCACGCAGCTCGGCCAGCACACGTGTGCGTTCCTTCACAAGCGCCTCGACCCGCTCCAGCAGTGCGTCCTCGCTGCGCAACGAGGCGATCGCCGCCTCCTGTGCGAGCTGGCTCACCCCGAACGGCACGGCGGTCTTGCGCAGCGCGGCGGCCACCGGCTCGTGGGCCACCGCGAAGCCCACCCGCAGCCCGGCCAGGCCGTACGCCTTGGAGAAGGTGCGCAGCACGCACACGTTCGGCCGGTCGCGGTAGAGCTCCAGCCCGTCGACCACCCGCTCGTCGCGGACGAACTCGCGGTACGCCTCGTCCAGCACCACCAGCACGTCGCCGGGCACCCGGTCCAGGAAGCGCTCCAGATCGGCACGGGGGATGGCGGCGCCCGTGGGGTTGTTCGGGTTGCAGACGAAGATCAGGCGGGTGCGTTCCGTGATCGCGTCCGCCATCGCGTCCAGGTCGTGCGCCTCCTGCTCCGCGCCCCCGGTCAGCGGCACCCGGACCGACGTCGCGCCGGAGATCTGGGTGATGATCGGGTACGCCTCGAAGGAGCGCCAGGCGTAGATCACCTCGTCGCCGGGTCCGGCGGTCGTCTGGAGGAGCTGCTGGGCCACGCCGACCGAACCCGTCCCGGTGGCCAGGTGTGCGGCGGGCACCCCGAACCGCTCGGCCAGCTCCGCGTACAGCTCCGTGCAGGCCATGTCGGGGTAGCGGTTGACGGAGGCGGCCGCCGCGGAGACCGACTCCAGCACCCCGGGCAGCGGCGGGTAGGGGTTCTCGTTCGACGACAGCTTGTAGGAGACGGGACCGCCGGCGGCGGCCGGACGCCCCGGCTTGTAGCTGGGGATGCCCTCCAGCGCCTCCCGCAGCCGGGGGCCACCCGGGCTCCGCTCGCTCATGTCACTCACCGCTGCTCCTCCTCCGTCGTCACCGTCGGCTCCGCCGGCGCGCTGCGCCAATACTCCTCACCTTAAGAGGATTCACCCGCACGGCGTAGCTCCCCGGGTGACCCCGGCCGTGTCCCGTCCGGTCGCGAAAAGCTTCCGGAGCGGTCTTGAGCTGGTCCTCTGTGGTCTCGCGTGGTCGCACCCGATCGGTAGGGGATCGCGAGTGAGCCCGCGAGGGAATCACTCGGACTCCGCTGCGGGGCCCGGGAGCCGCAGCGCTGCGCAGGACGACTGTGCCGTTCGGCCCTGCGAGGCGGGGCGCCGTGGGTAGGTGTGCGCCCCGAGGCTCGGAAGGGGGCGCTCGAATTTGTCGCACTCTCTCATTCACGCCTGCGTGCGCCGGAAATCACGCGCGCTGGTGGCGAGCGCGGTAGCGCGCGTCACTCGTGAAGGTGAGTTGGGAGTGGCTCTCATCCCCGCCGACGCCGTGGGACAGCGCGCTTCCTGCGGCCGGACACGCCCCGGAGCCGCCCGTTCCGAGCTGGGGTTTCCCCCGCTCGCCGGAGAAGAGACGGGCAACAGCGCCCCGCCTCGGCACCGCTCGCCGGCCGCCCTGCCACCCGCCTTCCCCGGGCCTAACATCGGCTCGCCATGACAGCAGCAGAGAAGCATCAGGCGGGCCGGACATCGGCCTCAGGGCCCCTGCCCGGGGCCGGGAGGTGCCCTCCCCCACGCGGCGGGGCCCGGTCGAAAGGACGGGCGGGCATCAGAGATGTCGCCGCCGCAGCCGGTGTCTCCATCACAACTGTCTCCGACGCCCTCAACGGCAAGGGCCGCCTCCCGGACGCGACGCGCAGCCACGTCCGCGAGGTCGCAGAGCGGCTGGGCTACCGCCCGTCGGCCGCCGCACGCACGCTGCGCACGGGCAAATCGGGGCTGATCGGCCTGACGGTGACGACGTACGGCGAAGAACCGTTCACCTTCACGGAGTTCGCCTACTTCGCCGAAATGGCCCGAGCCGCCACCTCGGCCGCGCTGGCCCGCGGCTACGCGCTGGTGATCCTGCCCGCACCGGCCCGGCGCGGGCCCGCGGAAGCCGGCGCCCCGGACGTCTGGTCCAACGTCGCGCTGGACGGGACCGTCGTCGTGGACCCCTCGGCGCAGGATCCGATCGTCAGCGAGCTGCTCCGCTCCGGACTGCCCGTCGTCTCCGACGGCCGGCCCAGCGACTCGCTCCCGGTGACCACCTGGGTGGACAACGACCACGAAGCGGCCGTCCGGGACATCCTCGACCACCTCGCCGAATCCGGCGCCCGCCGCATCGGGCTGCTGACCGGCACCAGCACCGACACCTACACCCGACTGTCGACCACCGCGTACCTGGACTGGTGCGAGCGGGTCGGCCAGGACCCGGTCTACGAACGCTATCCCGCGCACGATCCGTGCGCCGGAGCGGTCGCCGCCGACCGGCTGCTCGCCAGACCGGACCGCCCCGACGCGGTGTACGGGCTCTTCGACCCGAACGGCACCGACCTGCTGGCCGCTGCCCGCCGCTACGGACTGCGGGTACCCGAGGACCTGCTGCTGGTGTGCTGCAGCGAGTCCCCCGCCTACGCCACCACGGCGCCCTCGGTCACCACGCTGTCCCTGAAGCCCCGACGGATCGGCAACACCGTCGTCCAGCTGCTGATCGACGCCATCGAGGGCCTTGCTCCGGCGCGCCCCGTCCAGCGGGTGATGCCGACCGAGCTGATCGTCCGCGCGTCCTCCCGGCGCGGCAGCGCCCGCACGACGGTCAGCGCCCCCCGCACGCCCGCGTCCGACTGAGCACGGCCCGGCCGTTCGGACTTCGCCGCGGAACCCGAACGGCCGGGGCACGGACCCCCGGACGGCCGGGTGCGCGGCGTTCCGCGGCCGGGCCGGGCCGCGCGGGCGCTGCCGGGCGGGTCTCCGAGGGTATCCGGTGGCGGATTCCGTAGGGTACGACAGCGGAGAATTCCGGAGGAATTCCCCCTCGGCCCGGGCACCTCGTCAAATGCGCGTCCCCAGGTGCGTCACAAGCCGCGACCAGCGTTCCTATGATTGGGTGCACCCGGCCGAAGCCGGGGGAGTACGACACCGGGACCGGCTCCCGGCCTGGGGCGAAACCCCGGCCGACAGACCAGCAGATGGGGCCCACGGAAGGGGGAGGTCCTGCGGTGCACGGCGGCGGCGCGATGGTGGAGGGGTCGATGACTCAGGGGGCCGGTCAGGGACCCGACGTATGGCACGGCGGGGAGACAACACACGGCGAGGGGACCGCCCAGGCGCTGTCCGCTGTTCCCCGGCCCGACGGGCCCGGGGGGCCGCCCGATCCGCGGTCGGCCGGGGCCGCGCCCGCAGCGCGCCCGGATCCCCGCGCACCGATGGCCCCGGCAGCGCCACGCGCCGCCGCAGGCGCCCAGGCGGCGGACGCCGGGACGGCTGCCGGAACCGGTGCCACGGCCACCGGCAGCACGAGCGGCGGCGGGGACGGGATGCCCGAGGAGTACACACCGACCGAGCGGGATCTGCCCGTTCTGAGGACCGCCGTCGCGGCGGCCGGAGGCCCGGAGCCGACGATGGTGGACGTGCCCGTTCCGGCCGGCGCGGTCAACGACGGGGACGGACCGCTCTACGTCGTCGGGGACGTGCACGGCTATCTCGACGAACTGCGCACCGCACTGCGCCAGTTCGGCATCATCGACGCGGACGGCCACTGGATCGCGGGCAACGCCCGGCTGTGGTTCCTGGGTGACTTCACCGACCGCGGCCCGGACGGCATCGGCGTCATCGAACTGGTCATGCAGCTCTCCGCGGAGGCCGCGGCCGTCGGCGGCTACTGCAAGGCGCTGATGGGCAACCACGAGCTGCTGCTGCTCGGTGCGAAGCGGTTCGGGGACACGCCGGTCAACTCCGGCGCCGGCACGGCCTCGTTCCAGGCGGCGTGGCTACTCAACGGCGGCCAGCGCAGCGACATGGAACGGCTCGCCGACCACCATCTGCAGTGGATGTCGCGGCTGGACGCCATCGCGCTGGCCGACAGCCATCTGCTGGTGCACTCCGACGCGAGCTGCTACCTCGACTACGGCGACACCATCGAGGCCGTCAACGACTCGATCACCGAGGCCCTCCAGCGCAACGACGCCGAGGAGACCTGGGAGCTGTTCCGCAAGTTCACCAAGCGCTTCGCCTTCCGCGAGGAGACCTCCGGGCCGGCGGCCGTGCGGGAGCTGCTGGACACCTTCGGCGGCACCCGGATCGTGCACGGACACAGCCCGATCCCGTATCTGCTGGGCGAGGTCGACAGCGAGGACGGCGAGAGCGCGCCGGACGTGACCGGACCGCACGTGTACGCCGACGGGCTGGCCGTCGCCATGGACGGCGGCGTCACCATGGCCGGCAAGCTGCTCATCGCCCAGCTCCCGCTGGTGCGGTGAACCGGTCCCGTCGAGATCCGGTCCCCCGGCCGGGGGGCGCGGGGCCGGGCCGACGGGCGCGCGGAGCGCGGTTCCACACCCCTGCTGATTCACGCGCGGATATCCGGGCAGGTTTTTCCCAGAAGTGATCGGCTGGGGGGCGTCGCTGTAGCGGGTCAATTCTGGAAAGTGTCTGTCACGTGACGCGGGAACAGCTCTACCATCAGGGCTTGCCGTCCCGAGTTGTCCGCCTGCTGACCTGCCCCGCCCTCGACCGGCCGCCTGGGCCCTACGGAGCATCGGGGGATGCACATGAACAGCGCTCCGCACCTGCTGCGCGAGGACCGACCCGAATTCGAGCGGGTCCTCGACGAGGCACTGCGAACCGCTCACCGACGCCCCGACCTGGCGGCGATCGGCCAACGGCTGAACGCCGAGCAGTTGCGCACGATGGCGCTCAGCGCCGCCACCGCGATAGCCGCCTGCGCCGAGGCGGAGTACCAGCAGTTCGTCGGGCTCCGCGAGGAGCTGCGCCGCCCGGAGAACGCCCCGTCCGCCTCGGGCGCCCCCGTCGCGGACGGCCCCGCGCAGGGCGGCTCAGACGGCGCCGCTGCCGAGCTGCGCGGCCCCGGTCAGGGCGGCGGCAGCGTCGGGGAGCGGCTGGTGGGCGCGATGGGCGGCGAGAACCTCGCCGAGGCGTCCGGCGCCGGGCTGGTGGCGGTCGTCTCGGTACTCGCCCCCGTGCTGGCGGCCACCGCCGCCGTCATCTTCCTGCTGCTCGGCTACGCGCTGCGGCTGCTCTCCCCGGTGCCCGCGGTCGCCGGTCCGATCCGCAGCGCCGGTTGGGTGTTCGCGGCCTTCGCCGCCGCCGGGATCCTGGTGGCCATGGCCGGTCTGCTGCTCACGGCGCGGCGCAACGGTGCCAGTTCGATCCGGGCGGGCGGCGGCGGAACCGGCCCCGATCCGGGCGGCAGCCGGCTGACCGAGGAGGTGGCGCTGGCCCGCTCCGCCTGGCGGGAGGCACTGCTGGAGCGGGGTATCGTGCCGTTTCTGCGGGAGGCGCTGGCCGATCCGGACGGTCCGCGGCAGGCGCCGGCGGTCTACGTACCGCAGCCGCCCGGCAGTCCGCTCGGCTACTCACACCCCGGGTTCTCCAGCCGTCCTTCCTCGGAGACGGACGAGAAGCACTCCCGGCCGCGCTTCACCAGCCCGGACTACTCCAGCCCCGAGTACGGCGGCCCGGAGAGCCGGGGCTGACCACGGCCGGCCGGGAGCCGCCGCTCCCACGATGCGTCGAGGCACCCCGGCCCAGGAGCGATCCGAGGCCGCCGCGGGGTGGCCGGCAGGCGGCTCAGCCGGCCTGGTCCAGGGCCCGCCTGATGTCCGTCACCAGGTCGACGCTGTCCTCCACGCCGACCGACAGGCGGACGAAGCCGTCCGAGACCGCGTCGCCGCCCCAGCGGCCCCGGCGCTCGGCCGTGGAACGGACCCCGCCGAAGCTCGTGGCGTCGTTCACCAGGCGCAGCCGGCCCAGGAAGCGGTTGGCGAACGCCTGGTCGGACAGCGTGCAGGAGACGACGCAGCCGTAGCGGCTCATCTGCCGGGCGGCCAGCGGGTGCGCCGGGTCCTGCGGCAGCCCCGGGTGGCGCACGTTCCGCACCTCGGGCCGGACGGCCAGCGCCTCGGCGACGGCCAGCGCGTTGCCGGCCTGGCGCTGGGTGCGGACGTCGAGGGTCGCCAGCGACCGGTGCGCGAGCCACGCCTCCATCGGGCCCGGGATCGCGCCGACCGTCTTGCGCCAGCCGCGTACCGCCGCCGCGATGTCCGGGTTGCGGGTGGCCACATAGCCCAGGAGGACGTCGCCGTGCCCGGTGAGCGCCTTGGTGCCGCTGGCCACCGAGATGTCGGCCCCCAGCAGGAGGGGGCGCTGGCCGAGGGGAGTGGCGAGAGTGTTGTCCACGGCCACCAGCGCGCCGCTCTCGTGTGCGGCCGCGGCCAGCTTGCGGATGTCGCACACGTCCAGCCCCGGGTTGGAAGGTGTCTCCAGCCACAGCAGGTCGGCCCCCTCCAGTTCGGCGAGCTGCCCGTCGCCGCCGGTGGGAGCGGTACGCACCCGGACGCCGAAGCTCTCCAGCCGCTCGTGGAGCGCGGACAGCAGGTTGTAGCCGTCCGAGGGCAGCACCACCGTTCGGCCCGGACGGGCCTGCGAGAGCAGCACCGCGGAGATCGCGCCCATACCGGAGGAGAAGACCACCACCTCGGTGTCCGGGTCGCCGGGTGCCTCCAGTTCGGCGAGCGCCTGCTCCAGGTGGGTCCATGTGGGGTTGGCGTCCCGGCCGTAGGCGTACGGTGCGCCCTCCACCTCGCCGGGCAGGTGGTAGTGGGCGGCGAAGACCGGCCCCGGCAGGGGCGGCTCGTAGGGCTCCTCGGCGGGCAGCCCGGCGCGGACCACCCGGGTGCCGTCGGCGTCGTTCGCCGGGCCGTAGTCCAGATGCGGGCCGGTGAAGGGCGGATCCTCCGGAGCGGTCATGGCTGCCTCCCTGTCGCGCGACGCGGCGGGCCGCGGTCGGTTCCCGCCCGGTGCGGGCGGCGGACGGCGCCCGCACCGGGCCGGTCAGCCGAGTGCCGCGCGGGCCGCCGCGCCGCTCCGAGCACCGTATCCGCCGCCGAAGAGCACGGCGTGGACCAGGAGGTGCTGGAGTTGGTGCAGTGGGACCCGGGCCCGGCGGCCGGGCAGCGGACGGACCTCCTCGTACGCGGCGAGCAGCACGGGCAATTCGGGGCAGCCGAACAGTTCGAGCATCGCCAGGTCCGTCTCCGGATGACCGCCCTGGGCCGCCGGGTCGATCAGCACGGCCCGGCCGTCCGCCGTCCAGTGCACGTTGCCGGACCACAGGTCGCCGTGGATGACGGCGGCCGGCTGCGGAGGGCCCGCCACGGCCTCGTCGTCGAGCCGGTCGCACAGCCGCTCGACGTCCCGCGCTTCCCGCGGACCGATGCGGGCGCTGTCCACGGCAGCGCGCAGCAGCGGCAGCAGCCGATGCTCGGCGTGGAACGCGGGCCAGGCGGCCGGATCGGCGGTGGGCCGGGGCGGCGAGGTCAGCGGCAGCGGCCCGAGATAGCAGGGTTCCCCTGGAGTGCCCCAGGACGGCGCGGCCGTCCCGTGCAGTGCCGCGAGCGCACGGCCCAGCTGTTCGGCCGCCGCCCGGTCGGGCGCCCCCGGCTCGATCCACTGCAGGACGAGCACGTCCCGCTCGGCGGCGTACACCTCCGGCACCGGGACGGTCCCGGTGCCGCGCAGCCGGGCCAGCCCGGCGGCCTCGGCTGCGAAGAAGTCGGCGGGGGCGGCGTCCAGCGCCTTGGCGAAGACGGCGGTGGCGGTCTCGGCGAGGGCGGCGGACCCGGTGGGCGCGTTCGCGTGCCCCGCGTCGCCCGGGGCCTGGCGCTCCTCGCCCGGGGCGAGCACCACCTGGTAGGCGTCGCAGATGGAGCCGCCGCCGACCGGGACGGCCCGGTCGGCCCGGCGGCCCAGCAGTTCGGCCGTACGGGCCACCGGGCGCGGAGGCGGCGGGGCGGCCCCGCCGCCGGCGGCCGTCAAGGCGCCTCCCGGGCCCCGACGGCGGCCGCGACCTCCGACAGCAGCCCGGGGACAGCGGCCTCCACCATCTCCAGGCACCGGGCGAAGCCGCGTGCGCCTCCGTAATAGGGGTCCGGCACGCTCAGCTCGTCCGGACCGCTGCCCGGGTCGTAGGAGCGCAGCAGCCGCACCGTGGCGGCCTCGGCCGTGGTGCGGGCCATCGCCCGCAGCTGGGCGGCGTGCCCCTCGTCGAGGGCGACGACGAGGTCGTGCCGGTCGAACCAGTCCGGTTCGAACAGCCGCGCCGTGTGGCTGAGGGGATACCCGGCGGCCTCCAGCACATCGCTCGTCCGCGGATCGGCGGCGTCACCGAGGTGCCAGCTCCCGGTGCCCGCGCTGCCGGTCTCGACCAGACCGTCCAGCCCCGCCTCCCGCAGCTGGGCGCGGAAGACGGCCTCGGCCATGGGAGAGCGGCAGATGTTGCCGGTGCAGACGAAGCAGACGCGGTACATCCCGTCAGTCCCGGTCCAGGGCCATGTTCAGCGCCCAGGAGACGACCGAGATGATCAGACCGCCGAGGAACGCGGTGCCGAACCCGTCCACATGGAAACTCACGTCGAGCTTGTCCGCGACCCAGGAGGTCAGCATCAGCATCAGCGCGTTGATCACCAGCGTGAACAGCCCGAGCGTGAGCACCAGCAGCGGCAGCGAGAACAGCTTCACGATCGGCTTGACCACGACGTTGACGACGCCGAAGATCAGGGCGACGACGAGCAGCGTCAGCGCCTTCTCACCTGAGGAACCACCGGTCAGCTCGATATCGCTGAGCAGCCAGGTCGCGACGGCCAGAGCCGCCGCGTTGGCCAGCGTCTTGATGAGGAAGTTCATACTCAGATCGTCGCAGAACAGCCGCCAGGCCAGGGAGAGGGGACAGCGGTGAAGGCATTCCGGCTGGAGGAGCTGGAGGCGGAACGTGCCGTGAACGACGGCGCCTACCTCCGCTTCCTGCACGAGCGCAACATGTCGGCCGGCCTGTACGCGCTGGACGCGGGCGCCGTCGACCGGCAGCAGCCGCACGCCCAGGACGAGGTGTACTTCGTCGTCAGCGGCCGCGGCTCGATCACCGTCGGGGTGGAGACGACGCAGGTGGCGCGGGGCAGCGTGGTCTATGTACCGGCCGGGGTGACGCACAAGTTCCACCACATCTCGGAGGACCTGCGGGTCCTGGTGGTCTTCTCGCCTCCCGAGAGCTGACCGGACCCGCGAGCGGGCCGAGCGGGCTCTGCGGGGTCGAGCAGGTTCTGCGGGGTCGAACAGGTTCTTCAGGGTCACCTCAGGGTCGGACTCAGGGGAGGACAGGGGCCCGCAGCGGCCCATCGGCCCACCGCCCGCTCTAGCATCGGGGGCAGAGGGTGCGAAGAGCCCTCGCCAACTCTCAGAGACGGAGCAGACAGTCATGGACGCGAAAGGCACCCTTGCCGGCCTGCCGTGGTGGGTCACGTGGATCGTCATACCGGTGATCGCGCTGGTCGTCTTCGGCGGCCTGATCGCCAGCCTGGTCGGTTTCCTGATCGGCCTGCTGTTCAAGGTGCTGATCTTCGTCGCCCTGGTCGGCGGTGTCGTCTACCTCGTCCGCCGCTTCAAGGGCGGCGGCTCCTCGGGCAGCGGCTGGTGAACCCCCGCCCGCACCGGGCGCACCCCGCGGCGGAGCGGCCGGGGGGCCAGGAGACCGAACGGCTGTACGCCGCTCCGGCGGGCCGGGAGCCGTCCCCCGCCCCGGCTCACTTCGGCTTCCGCCGCCTCCCCCGGCCGCCGGTGACCCCGGCGCCGCGGCCCGGCGCGGGGCGGCCGCCGGACGCGGGGGCGCCGGAGACCGGTTCCCCGGGCGCCGGTGCGGGCACGCCCGGGGGCGTGCCCCCGGCGGCACGGCCGCCGACCGCTTCCGCCGCCTCGGGCCGCCCGCGGTCCGCCGAGACGACGAGCGCGGCCAGCAGCGTCGTGACCGGCACCGACGCGACGAGGCCGATGGAGCCGACCAGTGTGCGGATGATCTCTTCGGCGACCACCTCGCTCGTGGCGACCATCGTCACGTCGCTGCGCGCGATCGAGAAGAGCAGCAGCAGCGGCAGCGCCGCTCCCGCGTAGGCCAGCACCAGGGTGTTGACGACGGACGCGATGTGATCGCGGCCGATCCGCATGGCGGCCCGGTAGATCCGGCGCCGACCGGCCCCGGGATCGGCGTCCTTGAGTTCCCAGACGGCCGAGGTCTGGGTGACCGTCACGTCGTCGAGCACGCCGAGCGAGCCGATCAGCACCCCCGCGAGCAGCAGCCCGCGGATCTCGATACCGGGGTAGAGCCCGTGCACCAGGCCGGTCTGGTCGTCGGTGTTGCCGGTCAGTCCGGCCCAGCCGATGAACAACGAGCCCAGCAGCCCGATCAGCAGGAGCGACACCAGTGTGCCGAGCACCGCGACCGAGGTGCGGGCGGACAGGCCGTGGCACAGATACAGCGTGGTCAGCATGATGGCGCTCCCGCCGACCACCGCGACCACCAGCGGATTGGAGCCCTGCAGTATCGCGGGCAGGATGAACAGGGTCAGCACGGCGAAGCTGATGACCAGCCCCACCAGCGCCAGCACTCCGCGCAGCCGCCCCACGAGCACCACCACGAGCGCGAAGAGGCCGGCCAGCAGCACCATCGGCAGATCCCGGTCGGTGTCGACGACGCTGTACTGGAGATCGCGCGGCGCCTTCGCGGCGTAGGCGACGACGACGTCCTGCCCGACGGAGTAGCTGCGGGTGGCGTCGGGCGGTACGACCTCGGTGAAGGTGTGCCCCGTGTCCTTGCCCTCGGTGACCTCGATGCCGGCCTTCCGGCACGTCCCTTGGGCTCCGCCCTCGCCGCCCTGTTGCCCACCGCTCCGCTCGGCGGAACCTCCGCCCGAGGAGCCGGGCGGTTGCCGGACGTTGGCCTTGCCGCAGTCCACCTCGGCCAGTTCGACGACCTTGGCGGTGAAGGTGGGCCGGTCGAAGCCGACTCCGGAGTGGTCGTGCTGGTGCCCCGGAACACCCCCTGGCCACAGCACCACCAGACCGGCCAGCACGGCCGCCGCGAACGGCACCAGCACCGCCGCGATGACCTTCCGCAGATGGCGGGAGACGGGTTCGGCGGGCCCGTGGCTGTGACTGTGCCCGTGGTTGTGCCCGTGCCCGTGCCTGTGGTCGGGCCCCTGGCCCTGGGCGGGCGCATGGACAGGGGCAGGGCGGTGTCCGTGAGCAGGGCCGGGTTCGGGCGCGGGGACGGCGGGGTCGGTGTGGGTCACCGCCCGATCATCGCAAGAACGGCCGGGCGGGGTGTTCAGTCCGGGCCGTGTGCCGTTAGCGTAGAGGCGCCTTTGCACATCGCGGGAGCTCCGAGCACGGGGCTGAGAGGGCGCTGACCTCCGTGGAAGGGACCACGGAACCGGCTGCGCCGACCGCCGAACCTGTTACCGGGTAATGCCGGCGTAGGGAGTGGGTCTCATGACCACGCAGGATGCACACGCGCGCGCCGAGACGGCCGAAGAGGCCGGAAGCGCCGAAGGGGCCGAGAAAGCCCTCGGCTCGCACAAGGGATATCTGCAGGGATCGCGCCCGGACATCCGGGTCCCCGTCCGACGGGTGCACCTCACCAACGGCCGGGACGTGACGCTCTACGACACGTCCGGGCCGTACACCGACCCCGAGATCGACACCGATGTGCGCCGCGGCCTGGCGCCGCTGCGCGAGAACTGGATCGTCCAGAGGGGGGACACCGAGGAGTACGCGGGCCGTGAACTGCGGCCCGAGGACGACGGCCGCAAGCACACCAGCCCACGCGGCGGAGTCGTCCGCGGCGGCGCCGACGATCTGGCGGGGCTCGACGCGGTCTTCCCGGGCCGTCCGCGCCAGCCGCGGCGCGGCCGGAACGGCGCGGCCGTCACCCAGCTCGGCTATGCGAAGCGGGGCGAGATCACCGCGGAGATGGAGTACGTCGCCCTCCGCGAGAACCGCAGCCCCGAATTCGTCCGGGACGAGATCGCCGCCGGGCGGGCCGTACTGCCCGCCAACGTGAACCACCCGGAGACCGAGCCGATGATCATCGGGAAGAACTTCCTGGTGAAGGTGAACGCCAACATCGGCAACTCCGCCGTCACCTCCTCCATCGAGGAGGAGGTCGAGAAGATGACGTGGGCGACCCGGTGGGGCACCGACACCGTCATGGACCTCTCGACCGGCCGCAACATCCACACCACCCGCGAGTGGGTGCTGCGCAACTCCCCCGTCCCCATCGGCACGGTGCCCCTGTACCAGGCGCTGGAGAAGGTGGACGGCAAGGCCGAGGAACTGTCCTGGGAGGTCTACAAGGACACCGTCGTCGAGCAGTGCGAGCAGGGCGTCGACTACATGACGGTGCACGCCGGGGTGCTGCTGCGCTACGTCCCGCTGACGGCGCGCCGCAAGACCGGCATCGTCTCCCGCGGCGGCTCGATCATGGCCGCGTGGTGTCTGGCGCATCACCGGGAGAGCTTCCTGTACGAGCACTTCGGCGAGCTGTGCGAGATCCTGCGCTCCTACGACGTGACGTTCTCGCTCGGCGACGGGCTACGGCCCGGATCGATCGCGGACGCCAACGACGCGGCGCAGATGGCCGAGTTGGACACCCTGGGCGAACTGAACCGGATCGCCAAGGCGCACGATGTGCAGACCATGATCGAGGGTCCCGGCCATGTGCCGATGCACAAGATCAAGGAGAACGTGGACCGCCAGCAGGAGGTCTGCGAGGAGGCCCCGTTCTACACGCTGGGCCCCCTGACGACGGACATCGCGCCCGCCTACGACCACATCACCAGCGGCATCGGTGCGGCGATGATCGGCTGGTGGGGCACCGCGATGCTCTGCTACGTCACTCCGAAGGAGCACCTGGGGCTGCCGGACAGGGACGACGTCAAGACGGGCGTGATCACCTACAAGATCGCCGCCCATGCCGCGGACGTGGCCAAGGGCCACCCGGGGGCGCAGGACTGGGACGACGCGCTCTCGGACGCCCGGTTCGAGTTCCGTTGGGAGGACCAGTTCAATCTGGCGCTCGACCCGGACACGGCCCGCTCGTTCCACGACGAGACGCTGCCGGCCGAACCGGCCAAGACCGCGCACTTCTGCTCCATGTGCGGCCCGAAGTTCTGCTCGATGAAGATCAGCAGAAGCATCACAGAGCAGTTCGGCGGCGAAGAGGGCGCGTCCGCCGAGGAGATCGAGGCGGGGATGCTGGAGAAGTCGAGGGAGTTCGCGGCGGCGGGCAACCGGGTGTATCTGCCGATGGCCCCGTGAGACCCGCGCGCCGGTAGAGCGGGGGCGGGAGCCGCGAGGGCGGTTCGTGGCTCCCCCCTCCTGCCACGAACCGCCCGGTTCGATGCGCGCGGCGGCGCGGACGACAAGAATAGTTGACTCAGCGTCAGTGTCCAGTCACTTATGGATATGGACCTCTTGGGCGATGTTCTGACCTGATACGCACAGTAATGAAAGCGGAGGGTTTGACGCACGACGATGTGGGCCAAGTCTCCTGCATGTTCGTCGAACGCCCTGTGGTCAAGCGGACTGCCCGCGCCATCCTCCTCGCCGCCGGGGAGGGTCCGGCGCCCACGGTGGAACTGATCCTCATCAAGCGCACCAAGCCCGGCCAGGAGCCGTACTGGATCACCCCGGGAGGCGGCGTCGAGCCCGGCGTGGACCGCACCGTGGAGGACGCCCTGCACCGTGAGGTGGCCGAGGAACTGGGCGGGGCGATCACCGATGTGGTGCCCGCCTTCGTGGACACGGTGAGTGACCCCGCGGAGACACCGGGGGGAGTGAAGGTACAGCACTTCTTCGTGTGCCGACTCGTCTCGCTCGACCCTCGCCTACGGCACGGACCCGAAGTGGAGGAGCCGCAAGGAGAGTACGAGATCGTACGGCTCCCCTTCACTCCACAGGGCCTGAACTCGGTGGAGGTGGTCCCGCCGAGGCTGCGGGCCTATCTCGCCGCGAACATCGAGGGGGTGCAGGCCCTGCTCGCGCCCGACCTCCGCCGTCCGTCGCCGGGGCCGGCCGACCCGCCGGGGCCGCCACCCGACTCCGCACGCTAGCCGAACCAGCCCTGGAAGGGCGCGGGTTTCCGCGGCTCGCTCGGCTCGGCTTCCTGGCGGCCGCGCCGCTGCGCCTCCGCCAGCGCCCGCTCGGCCTCCAGCCGCCAGGCGGAGACGTCCCGGGCGTGCTCGGCGGACCCGGCGCTCTCCGCGCGGGCCGAGATGGCGGCCGAGACCGCGGAGGACGCGGCCGGCGTCGTCCCGGCGGCGTGCTGACGCCGCCGGGGCAGCTGCGGGAGGGCGGCCGCCCGCGCGGTCGCGTCCTCCGGTGCGGCAGTGGGTCCGGCACCGGGCGGCGGGTCGTCCTCGGCCTTCCCGTCGCGGCCCGGCCCGGCCTCGGGCTGCGCGGCCGGTTCGCGGGCTCCGGTACGCGCCTGCGCGGGGACGGGTGCCGGGGCGGGCGGGGCGCCGGGGGAGAGGGGAGTGCGTGGTGCGGGTATCGCGCCGGACGGCAGGGACGCCGGGGCTGGTGGTGCCTGCGGGGGCAGCGGGACGGAGTCGCCGGACGGCGGCACCGGTGGGACGGCGGGTACGGCCGGGGCGGGGGCCGGGAGTCCCGACGCGGGCGGAGGCGCCGACGGCGGGGAGGCCGATACGGGTGCCGACGGGGGAACCGGCGGCGCCGCGGGCACCGGCGGGGGCACCGGCCCCGGCGACACCGTTGCCGCGGGGGCGGTCACCTCGCGGTGGCCCTCCCGGGCGTCCCGGGCGGCTCCGAAGAAGTCGCCGCCCTTGCGCTTGTAGTCGTCGGTGCCCCACTCGCGCGCCGCGCGGCGCGGGGCCTTCATCAGATGGGGGATGTGCTTGGCGCAGTGTATGTACGCCTCCTCCACCTCGACCCGCACCCACAGCACGGCCCGCCGACCGGGTATCGGGTCCTGCGGCAGGTCCGGTACCGAGGGGCGCAGTTCCGCGTCGTCCAGCACCTGGGCGCGGCCGTTGATGTGCAGGCCGATCCGGGCGCGGAGGAAGTCGACGAGAAGCAGGCCCACATGCGGGTTCTCCCCGATGTTGCCGAGGCTGGCGTGGACGCCGTTGCCGCGGTACTCCGGAAAGACCAGCGTCCGCTCGTCCAGTACGCGCAGGAACCCGGGCGGCCCGGCGCGGAAGCTGTTGTCGCACTCGCCGTTGCGGTCGGACGTGGCGAGGAAGAACATCTCCTGCTGCTGGGTGAACTCCCGCATCCGCTCGTTGAGATGGTCGAGCACCTGGTCCTGGTAGAACCGTTCGGCGCGCTCCTGCGAACCGATCCGCTGCTGCAGCGCGTGCTCCCCGTCGCTGCCGGGCAGCCGCCGCGGCGGGTCGGGGTGCTGGTCGGTCCCCGCGCCCATGCCCTCCGCGTGCCCCGCGGAACCGTCGCCGTATCCGTTCGCGTCACTCAACGCCGCCACTCGTCCCTTTCCTCGACCGGCCGACCGGACGGCTGCCCCGCGGCCGGCCTCGGAGTACCCGTCCCGGGTGACCGGCTCCCGGCAGCAGCCGCGATCCGAACACCCCACCACCTATGCCCTCTGCGCGGCCAGTTCGTCGAGGGAATCGTGCCGTATTCGGTGCGTCGGAATCCCGAGCCCGCGCAGTGTCTCGACCCCGGTCCTGATCATTCCGGGCGGTCCGGAGAGGTAGCCGTCGTACGCGGGCCAGGGGCCGTATCTGCGTACCGCGTCCGGAAGCTCGCCCGCGAGCGCCTCAGCGGCCGAGGCCGCTCCCGCCGCGACGACGGGGCGCACCGACAGCCACCGGTGGCGGTCCTGGAGGCGCAGCATCGTCTCCAGGTCGTAGAGGTCCTGGTCGGTGCGGGCCCCGTAGAAGACCTCGACCGGGCGCGCCCGCCCCCGGCTGACCACGTCCTCGACCAGTGCCTTGATGGGGGCGATACCGGTCCCGCCGCCCAGGCAGAGCAGTCCGCTGTCGGCCTCGTGGTCGACGAGCATAGAGCCCGCGGGCGGGCCGAGCCGCAGCACGTCGCCGGGGCGGGCGCGCTGCACCAGCGCCGTGGAGACCCACCCGGCGGGCACGGATTTCACGTGGAAGGTCAGCAGGCCGTCGGGGCGAGGCGCGGACGCGAACGAGTAGTGCCGCCACACCCGGGGCCACCAGGGCGTCTCCAGGCTGGTGTACTGCCCGGCGCGGAACGGGTACGGCTGGTCGGGACGCACCGTGATCACGGCGATCTCCGAGGTGCGCAGTTCGTGCGAGACGATCTCCGCGTCCCACCAGGCGGGCGCCCGGCGCTCGTCCTCGGCCGCCGCGTCGATCATCGTCTGGGAGATCGCGGTGTAGGCGCGCACCCAGGCCGCCTCGGTGCGGGGGCTCCAGGTGTCGGGTGCGTAGCGGGCGATCGCGGCCATCAGGCACTCACCGACGGCCGGGTAGTGCGCGGGCAGGGTGCCGTATTTGCGGTGGCCGCGACCCAGCCCGGCGAGGTAGTCGCCGAGCAGCTTGCCGTCGTCGAAGAGGCGTACGGCGGTCAGCAGCGCGCGGAAGAGCCGGTCGCGCTGGCCGTCCATGGCGGCCGGGAACATCTCGCGCAAGTGCGGGTACTGGACGAACAGCAGCGCGTAGAAATAGGCGGTCGCCGAGTCGGCGGAACGTTCCAGCTCCGCCATGGAGGCTCCGATCAGTTCGGAGTCGCCGAGCTGGTCGCCTGCGGGGTTCGCGGGCGCGGCGGGAGCTGTCCGCCCCGCTGCGGCAGCCGGCGCCGCCGCCATCGGTTCGGGAGCCGCCTCCGGCTCGTGCGCGTGTTCAGGTTCCGGTTCGTGTTCCGGTTCCGGTGCGGTCGCCCCCGCGGTCCGCAGGGACTGTGCCGCGTCAGGTGCGCCTGGCGCGGGGCGCTCCGCGGGTGCGGCATCGGACGCCGGGGTGAACCAACCCCGTCCGCCGCTGCCACCGGCGGACGCACCGTCGCTGCCCGACATGGTGGTCATGCTCGCCTCGCCTCGTACCTCTTCCGGACGTTCTGTGCACATCCGTGTTCCGAAAGTTTCGGTGAACCGCCCCCTGTGAACACCGTGCCCAGAACACTTTGCACTCCTTACCGCACGATGCGGGAGGGACCGACCATACCGTGAAGCCTTCACGCCACAACCCCCGTTCGCGGTTCCCGCGAATTCCGTCATTCGGAACCCGCGAAGGAATTACCGTGCCGCGGGGACGAGTGCGTGGGCCTCCCGGAGATCACTTCCGGTGTAGTGGTGCGAGGCGAGTGAGCGGACGTGGTGGTCGGCGTTCACCGCGACGGAGACGGGTACGGCGGCGAACAGCTCCGTGTCGGAGAGGGAGTCCCCGTACGCCACGCAGTCCGCCGGCCGCAGCCCGAATTGGGCGCAGAGCTCCTCCGCGATCTTCACCTTCGACGAGGGCGAAAGAATCCCGGCGGGATCGAGGGGACGCGCCGGATACTTCGTACTTCCGTTCGGAATTGCGCGCGGAACCTCCGGCCATCGCGAACCGTGGGTAACCTCGGCCCCCCAATCCTGTAGTCGCCGCACAAAGAAATCCGGCGAGAGAGAAATCACGGCGCAGCGCTCGCCCTCCGCCCTGAGCCTCGCCCACACCTCCGGGATGCCCGTCAGCCACGGCGCGGCCGCGAAGGCCGCGGACACGATCTCGTCGTTGAGCGCCGACCACAGCGCACACGCCCGGAGGGCGAACTGCGGCGGTGTCAGTTTCTGTTCCGCAAAGGCCCGTTCGAGATCCCGGATCTCGGCGTCGACCCCGAGCTGCCGGGATATCTCCACCGAGGCCGCCGAACCGTACAGCAGGGTGCCGTCGAGGTCGAAGAGGTGGAGCCGGGGGCGGCGTTCTCCCGGCGTCGGTCGCGGATTCGGATGCTGAGCCGGACGCATACCGGCGATCGTACGGGCGCGGGCCTGCCACCGACCCCGCAGCCGGGCAACGGGTACGCCGCGCTGCGCCGCGTACTCGGAGCCGAGTAGCCCCCGATACTCCCGCTGTCGGACGCCCCGGACGCCGGACGGCGGCACAGTCGCCGGTATGCGGCAACTGTCCCGACGTGCCCGCAGAGGCACTCTCGCGCTCCACGTCTGCTCCTCGGCCGGCTGGCTCGGCATGACGCTGTGCCTGCTCGCACTCGGCCTCACCGCGGCCCTCACCGGGTCCGGCCCCGCGGCCGAGGCCTCCTACCGCTCGATGAAGGTCTTCGCCGACTGGCTGCTGGCCCCGCTCGCGCTGGTCACCCTGGCCAGCGGTGTGCTGCTGTCGGTGGGCACCCGCTGGGGGCTGGCACGGTACTGGTGGGTGTGGATCAAGTTCTGGCTCACGCTGGCCGCCACCCTGGCGAGCGTGCTCCTCTTCCGGGTGCGGATCGACAGCACCGTCGCCGACGTGGCCGCGGGGCGCCCGATCCTGCCGTACGAGTTGGTGATCCCGCCGCTCGTCTCGCTGAGCGCCTACACGTTCATGACCGTCATCTCGGTGCTGAAGCCCTGGGGCCCGACCAAGCGGGGCCGCCGCGGCGCCCCGGCCCGCCGCCGGCCCGCGGGCCCGGGCCCGCGGGCCGGGTCACCGGGCTCCGGACGGCAGGACCGGTCACCCGCGGCGGATGCGTGGAACCGGCCGTCGGCGCCCGGCCGTCGCAGCCGGTCAGCGGCCCCGGCCCCCGGACGGCAGGCTGTCGGCTGACGGCCCGCCGGGGGCTGCCCGGACGGCGGCCGCGGACGGCCCGGCCCCGGCGTACGCGGGCCCCGGCTCCGCGGCGCCGTCCGGTGCGGCCGCCCCGGCCGTCCGCACCGTCAGCCCGGTCCGGGGCGCCGGAGTGGCGCCGCGGCGCTCCAGGACCGCGGAGGTCACCGCCAGCGCGAGGGCGCCCAGGGCCAGCCCGGCGCCCGCCATGTTCGGCGACGTCGGGCCGAAGCCGGCCCCGAGGACCAGCCCGCCGAGCCAGGTGGCGAGCGCGTTGCCGAGGTTGAAGGCGCCGATGTTCATGGCCGAGGCGAGGGTGGGCGCGTCCGCCGTCTGGTCGAGCACGCGCTTCTGCAGCGGCGGGACCGTGGCGAAGCCGAACGCGCCGATCGGCGTCAGCGTGACGGCGGCCGCCGCCTTGTCGTGCGCCGTGACGGTGAACACGGCCAGCGTCCCGGCCAGCGCGACCAGGGCGATGCACAGCATGGGCAGCAGGGCCCGGTCGGCGAATCGGCCACCGACCAGGTTCCCGGCGACCATGCCGACCCCGAAGAGGACCAGCAGCCAGGTCACGGAGGTGTCGGCGTACCCGGCGGCCTCCGTCATCATCGGCGCGATGTAGGTGATGGCGGCGAAGACCCCGCCGAAGCCGAGCACGGTCATCCCCATCGCCAGCAGCACCTGGACGTTGCGGAAGGCGGCCAGTTCGTCGCGGATCCGGCCGGTGCGGGGGCGCGGTCCGCCCGTGGGGACGGGCCCCTCCGGTGCCCCGGCCGCCGGACGGTCGGCCACGCCGTCGGCCGGACTCTCCGCCGGGACGTCCCGGGGAACCAGCGCGGCGACGCCCGCCAGCCCCAGCACCCCCAGCCCGGCGACGGCGACGAAGGTGAGCCGCCAGCCCGCCTGCTGCCCCAGCAGGGTGCCCAGCGGCACACCGACGACGTTCGCGAGGGTCAGCCCGGTGAACATCAGGGAGATGGCCGCGGCCTTGCGGTGCGGGGCCACCAGTCCGGCCGCGACGATCGAGCCGATGCCGAAGAAGGCACCGTGCGCGAGCGAGGCGATGACCCGGCCCGCGAGCATCACGCCGAAGGCGGGCGCGAGCGCGGAGACCAGGTTGCCCAGCACGAACAGGCCCATCAGCAGCATCAGCATCCGCTTGCGGGAGGTCCGGGTGCCCAGGACGGCGAGGACCGGGGCGCCCAGCAGCACCCCGACCGCGTAGCCGGATGCCAGATACCCGGCGGTGGGGATGGAGACCCCGAACTCGGCGGCGACCTCGGGCAGCAGGCCCATGATCACGAACTCGGTGGTCCCGATGCCGAAGGCGCCGATGGCGAGCGCCAGCAGGGCGAGAGGCATGAGCGGGGAACCTTTCCATGCGGAGGGCGATTGCAAGCGTCGACATTAATTGCAGACGCTGGATATATGCAAACGCCGACTATTGCGGGGATGCTCTAGCCTGGAAGGCGCGCCGTGCCGCTCCGCCGGTGCGCGCAGGTCCGCCCCGGTGATACGGGGACAAGGGCGGCCGAACGGAAGCCGGTAGCCGGAAGCCGGGCGGGAGAACGGACAGCCGGCCGGCCGGGAGAGGAGTTCCTTCATGTCACGCCACGCCGATCTGGGCCTCGCACAGGGCTGGTGCGCGCTCTCCGCGCTGCACGGCCGGATCGAGACCCACATCGAACGGGCGCTGCACGCCGCACACGGGCTCAGCGTGCGCGAGTTCTCCCTGCTGGACGTCCTGAGCGAACAGCACGACGGGGACGGCGGCCACTTCCGGATGACCCAACTCGCCGACACCGTCGTCCTCAGCCAGAGCGCGACGACCCGCCTGGTCAGCCGGCTGGAAGAGCGCGGACTGCTCCGCCGCTACCTGTGCCCCGACGACCGGCGCGGCATCTACACCGACGTCACCGAAGCGGGCCACGCCCTGCTGGAAGCGGCACGTCCCACGCACGACACCGCGCTCAAGGAGGCGCTGGCCGCGGCCGAGGCCCGGCCCGAACTCGCCCCCCTGGCAGCCGCCGTCCGCGCGCTCGCCCCCGCCCGGCCCGCGGAGTGACCGTCCGGCCCCACCCACGGGCCCGGGGCGTACAGTGCGGAGAATGACCACGACTTCCGGCGGTTCGCGAACCCCCGCCGAGACGCCCGCAGCGGAATTCACCGTCCGGCGGGCGCGGGCCGAGGACATCCCCGCGATCGTCGCCATGCTCGCCGACGACGCCCTCGGGGCCACCCGCGAGACCCCCTCCGACCTCGCCCCCTACCGCGCCGCGTTCGAGCGGGTCGACGCCGACCCACACCAGCACCTCGTCGTCGCCGAGATCGACGACAGAGCAGTCGGCACCCTGCACCTGACGATCATCCCCGGGCTGTCCCGCCGCGGCTCCACCCGCTCCCTCATCGAGGCCGTACGGGTGCACACCGATCTGCGCGGCAGCGGTCTGGGCACCCGGCTCATCGAGTGGGCCGTCGCCGAGTCCCGGCGCCAGGAGTGCGTACTGGTCCAGCTCACCTCCGACGCCACCCGCGTCGAGGCGCACCGCTTCTACGAGCGCCTGGGCTTCCAGGCCTCGCACCTCGGCTTCAAGATGCCGCTGTCCTGAACCGGGCCGCCGCAGGGCCTCACCACAGCCTGCGCGGCCGCACCGGATCAGGCCGCGACCGGGCTCAGGCGGCCCCGCGCCGCTCCCGGCAGGAGGCCATCGCCCCTCTGGCGGCGGGACCGGCCCAGGAACCCGCGCCGCGGGAGCCCGCCCCCGCAGCCACACCTCCACCCGCACCTGCCGAGGGGCCCGCCGTCGCGCTCCCGGCGGGGATACCGAGCCGCTGCCACACGCGCCCGCGCAGCAGCGCGTACTCCTCCGCCCTGCGCAGCGAGTGGCGCATCGGGCGCGGCACCGAGACCCCCTCCATGACGACCTGACCGGCGCGGAACTGGTCGCGGGTGAGGTCGATCTCGGATCCGTCCGGCAGCCTGTTCCACCAGTGGAACCCCTGCCGGCCGCCGTGCTCCCCGTACACCTCCCCGCACATCAGCTCCCCGCCCAGCAGGTCGTGCACCACCAGCGCCGTCACATCGCACTGCCCCCACGCGGGGTTCGCCGGACTCCAGCCCGCGCGCCGCAGATCGTCCGGGGAGCAGGTGTCCGCGCCCCAGGAAGCGCGCAGCGCTCCCTCGATCCGGCCCAACTCCGAAGCACCCGCGCCCATACCGGAAACCCCGACCGCATCCGCACTCATGTCCGCAAGCATGCCCCACCCCACTGACAACGACCCCTGCCGACCGCGATCGGACCGCAGCACACCGCGGCCCCTCCCGGGACCGGGCTCAGCTCGGCCCGAAGCCGCCGTAGGGCCGGAGCGGCACGACGCGGAACTCCGACATCTCCTTCCGGGCCAGCGGAAGGGTGTCCACAGCCGCCTGCGCCTCCTCCGGCGAGCCGGCCTCCAGCAGGAAGCAGGCCCCCGGTCCGTCCCCGCGCAGCCAGATCTGCCGCAGTACCCCGTCCGCGTACAACTTCCGTACCGCCGCCGTCTCCTCGGGGAGCACAGCGGCGAACTCCTCCTCGGAATAACGGTCGCTGTAGCGCTGGGTCATCACCAAGAACTGCATGCTCAGACCCTACTCCGGACTCCGTCCCCGGGGATCTTCGGCCGGGAATCCGGAGCCGCGAGCGCGACGTGATCCACGTCCACGCGCTCCGGACATCCGCCGCCCCCGATTCCCCGGCCGGGCCCTCAGCCGTCGCCCAGCGTGCGCTCCAGGAGGGGCAGCAGCCGGTCCCAGTGGCGCCGGTGCCCCGCCGGGCTGAAGGCGTCGGTGTCGGACATCGTGTAACCGTGCGCGGTGCCGGGGTAGATCTCCGAGGTGTAGCGGACCCCGGCGGCGTCCAGGGCCTGGTTGAGCTCACCGAGGGCCTCGGGCGTCAGATCGGTCTCGGCGTGCCCGAGGTGGATCTCGGCGGTGATCCTGGAGAGCAGGCGGTGCAGGCTGTCGGGCTCATCGGCGCCCACCGGCCCGTGGAATCCGGCGACGGCGGCCACCCGGTCGGGGAAGGCCGACGCCGTGCGCACCGCCAGCAGGCCGCCGATGCAGTAGCCCGTGACCGCGACGGGCCCGGGCCGGACCTCCGGCTGCGCGGTGAGGAACTCCAGACAGGACTCGGCGTCGCGCACGATCCGTTCGTCGGTGTGCGCCTGGATCAGGGGCATCAGCTTGCCGATGGCCTCGTCCCGGGCCGCGTCCCCGATGTGCTCGGGGAGTTCGATCACCGGAGCCGGACCGGTCCGGTAGAAGAAGTTGGGAACGAGCACGTAGTACCCGTGCCCGGCCAGTTCCTGGGCGAGTTCGCGCAGCACGGGCCGGTCGCCGAAAGCGTCCCCGTACATCAGCACCCCCGGGAGCGCCTCCGGGTGCTGTCCGGCACTGTCGGGAAGGGCGGCGAAAGCGTCGGCCCGACCGTCCACGGTGGGAATCGACAGCGTCTTGATGGGCATGGACCCTCCTGTCCGTTCGATCCCTCGAGCTTATGATCAGAACAGCCGGAACGGGGCGCCGCAGCACCGCCGGATACGGAAGACCGGTCCGTTCCCGGCCTCTTCACCCGGGAGATTCCCGCTCGTCTTCCTGCTCCGACCCGCCGGTCTCCGCGAGCAGCCTGCTCACCCGCCGCATGACGTCCACCTGCGCGGGGTTGTAGAGATCCACGAGGGCCCTGTCGATCGTCTCCCCGACGAACTCCTCACCCCGTGCGGCGTCGGCGGGCAGCGTGGCCAGTCCCGGATGCTGCCGGTACAGCGCCCGCAGGGAGGGCACCAGGCGCTCGGCCAGGTCGGCGCGGATCCGCTCGCCGGCGTCGCCGGGCAGCTTCTCGAACTCCTCACCAATCGGACCGATGGTCGGATTCCGCAGGAAGTCGGCGTAGGACTCCATGCCCTCGGGACCGAGCACGGTGCCCATGACGGTGACGAACGAGCGGTCCGCCTCGGGCATCGGGGTGTTCGCCGTCGTGGCGAACTCGGGCGGCAGATCGGTCGGCGCCGACTTGTCCAGGATCAGGGCGAGTTCCGCCCTGGCCCGTTGCAGGCGTTCGATCGTGGCCGCCAGTTCGGCATCGAGGGTGCGCAACGCGTCCTCCGGATGATCGTCGGTGGCGCCCATCTCGGCGATCCGGGACAGCGAGAACCCGAGGTCCACCAGGCGCTTGATCCGCAGCAGCCTGACGAGATGGGCCACGCCGTACTGCTTGTAGCCGTTGGCGCGACGCTCCGGCTCCTCGAGCAGGCCGACCTCGTGGTAGTGCCGTACCGCACGCAGGCTCGTGCCCGCGAGTTCGGCTATCTCCCGCGTGCTCCACGCCACGATGCTCCCGCTCCGTTCCACCGCTGGACGTCGGCGCGGCAGCGCCGACGGACCCAAGTCCAAACCATGCCGTCGCGGCATGGTCAAGTGCGGCATGGTCACATGCGGCCACGCGGACGACACCTCCCGCGAAGCCCCCGACCGGTGGCCCGAGCGCGACCCCTCCGGGCGGAAGGGCCGCCCGGCGGCGACACCCTCGACGGTGAACCGCTCGGAGAACGAGCTGGTCAGGAACCTTTGACGGGAACGTGATCCATCCCACAACAGCCGCAGCTTGAGTGTGCCGTAACGGCACAGTCTTTCGTGTTCCCCAGTTCACCCACCGCTCACGACGGAATCCGGGAGGGAACCGATGACCACGACCGATCAGCGCGCACTCACCTCCGCCGAAGCCGCGCCGGGAGCCAGGGCCGCGGCCGATGCCGCACCCGGCGGCGCGGCCGGAACCCCGGGCGGCACACCGGCCGATGCACGCAGGCTCGCCCCGGACCCGGAAGCCGCGGCCGCCGAGCCCGCCCCGGCGGTGTCGTCGCAGCAGAAGCTGCTCGACCAACTCGGCGGCACCCGGGGAATGGTCTGCACGGCGATCCCGGTCGCGGCGTTCGTCGCGGCCGACGCGGCCGTCCCGCTGCCGATCGCGATCGGCGTCGCCCTCGCTCTGGCGGCCGCGATCACCGTCTGGCGCATGGTGCGGGGCGAGCGCTTCGCCACGGCGGTCGGCGGTCTCGTCGGGGTGGCCACCGCCGGCGGCGTCTCGGCATGGACGGGCTCGGCGGGCGACTTCTTCCTTATCGGCATCTGGGCGAGCTTCGCCGGAGCGCTGGTCCTGCTCGGCTCGCTCCTCGCGCGAAGGCCGCTGACCGGCGTGCTGTGGAACGTGTCGCACGGCAACACGTACGCGTGGCGCGGCGACCGGCCCAGCCTGCTCGCACACGACGTCGCCACCGGCACGCTGACCGTCCTGCTCGCGGCCAGGTTCGCCGTACAGCAGTGGCTCTACCTGTCCGACGCCACCGGCTGGCTGGCCGTGGCCAAGATCGCCATGGGCACCCCGCTGCTGGCACCGGCGCTGCTGGTCGTCTTCTGGTCGTTCCGCCGCTCGACGAGGCGGCTGGTCCGCTGACCGGGCCTGCCGCGCGCCGTTGGCCCCCGCCCTGCGCCCCGCCCCGCCCCGCCCCGGCTCACGGCTCCGGCTCACGGCTCCGGCTCGCGGCGCGGCGGCCGTCGCCCAGCGGACAATCGCACGGTGCAACTCCCCTACGTCCACCGCGTCAGTCCCCACGACCCCGCCGGGTGCCCTGACGAACCCGGCCGCCGCACCGGCGGCGCGGACGGCGCCGACACGACGAACACGGCACGCCGGTTCCGCAGCTCGCACCGGCCGGCGCCGACGGCACGCCCCTCGGGCCCGGCACCACCCAGGTGCGGAAGATCCGGTAGCAGCCGGCCCTCAGCGGGCTCCGGGCCGGCGCAGCGGCCGACGAGAGCGGGCGCCGGCCCCGCGCCCCGGGCCGAGGCCTTCCGCACCCGGCCACGGGCGTCCGCCGCGCGCTCTTCCGCCGACAGTGAAGACCGGCCCGATCGGACCCGGCGGCCAGTAACGTCCGGACTCACGACGATCAGCACCCGCGAGGTCGAGTACCCGGCCGACGGCCTCACGATGATCGGGCACCTCGCCCTCCCGGCCGGTACCGGCCCTCGGCCCGGCGTCCTGGTCGGCCCCGAGGGGCCGGGCCTGAACGACTTCCAGCGCCGCCGGGCCGACGCCCTCGCCGAACTCGGCTACGTGGCCCTGCCCTTCGACCTGCACGGCGGCGGACACTGGTTCACCGACCCCGAGGAGATGCTGGCACGTACGACCCCGCTCCTCGCCGACCCCGACCGGCTGCGGGACATCGGCCGTGCGGCACTCGACGTGCTGTGCGCCGAGCCGCTGACCGACCCCGACCGGATCGCCGCCGTCGGCTACGGCACCGGAGGTGCCATCGCGCTGGAACTCGGGCGCGCCGGGGTCGACCTGCGGGCGATCGGCACGGTCAACGCGGTGACCACGGGCCGACCGGGCGAGGCGGCGCACATCCGCTGCCCCGTGTGGGCCGGGGTCGGCTCCGAGGACCCGATCATGCCCGCCGAGCAACGGGACGCCTTCGCGGCCGAGATGCAGGCCGCGGGCGTCGACTGGCGCCTGGTGGTCTACGGCCGCGCCCTGCACGCCTTCCACTACCCGCCCGTCGACCAGACCACCGTCCCCGGCGTCGCACACCACCCCCGGCACGCGCAGCGAGCCTGGCGCGACATCGTCGACCTGCTCACCGAGTGCGTACCGGTGACGGAGTGAACCGGCGGGTCAGGGACTTCCGCGCCCTGACCCGGCTGACCCGGCGCCGGAGGGTCCCCGCTGCGATCCCGGCTGCCGGCCCACGCCCCGGGGCACGGCTCTCATCGGCGGGCCCCCGCCGCCCGTCCGGACTCCGGACCGCAGCGGGCCCGGGGGCGGACGCCTGCCCGGGGAGGGTCCTCAGTCGAGGCAGAACTCGTTGCCCTCGACGTCCTGCATCACGAGGCAGGACTCGTTCTCCTCGTCGGCGAGCAGGAGACGCACGCGCTGCGCGCCGAGGGCGACCAGCCGCGCGCACTCGGCCTCCAGCGCGGCGATCCGCTCCTCGCCCACCAGCCCGGTACCGGTCCGCACATCGAGGTGCAGACGGTTCTTGGCGACCTTGCCCTCGGGAACCCGCTGGAAGAACAACCGCGGACCCGCGCTCGAGGGGTCACTGCAGGCGAACGCGGCGTCCCTGCGCTCCGGCGGCAGCGAGCGGTTGTACTCGTCCCAGGTGCCGAACCCCTCCGGCGGCGGCGGTACGACGTACCCCAGCACCTCGCACCAGAAACGGGCGACGCGCTCGGGCGACGCGCAGTCGAAGGTGACCTGGAATTCCTTGATCGACGCCATCGGCCCACCCTAGCGGCACGTACCGCTCCGCGGCCCCTGAGGGGACGCCGTTGTCACGCGGAGCGCGGCCTCGCAGGCACCCGCTGCTCAGCCGGGCCGGACTACCGTTGCGTCCGGACCACCGCTGCGTCCCGGTCAGCCGACCCGGCCGACGAGTGCCGAGACATGGACCTGCTCGGGGAACAGTTCGACAGGCGGCAGTGCCTTCCGGAGCAGGTCCTCGAATGCCGGTCGCTGCTCGGCCGCAGGCAGTTGCTCCGCGGGGACGGCGGAGTAGAGACCGCCGACGACCTGCTCGAAGGTGAGTTCTTCGGTGTAGGACACCGCTGTGCTCCGCACGTCGGAGAAACCGGCCTCCTTCAGGGACTCGGCGTACCGGATCCGGTCCTGCTCGGCCGTCCCGCAGGACGCGGTGAGTCCGGTGCCGAAGTACTCCTCCAGGCAGCCGCGCAGCGCGCCGGACCAGTCGGAGTCCTGCTGCCAGAGCGGCGCCCCGTTGGCGAGCACGGCGATGCCTCCGCCCGCGCGGAACAGCGGCAACAGGTCCCGGAAGAGCGCGTCGTGCCGCATCCAGTGGAGGGCCTGTCCGATGACGGCCATCGCAAGGGGGGACGCCCGTCCCAGCAGCGCGCCGAGCGCGGGGACATCGGTGTCGGCGCCGAGCACCCAGGTCACATTGGCCGCCCCCCGCGCACCGGATCTCTCGCGCGCGAGGCGCAGCATGTCCGGCTCGGGGTCCATCCCGAGCACCGAGCGGACTCGCCGCGCGAGCGGAAGGGCGAGCTGCCCTGTGCCGCAGCCGAGGTCCAGGACGCAGTCGGCCGCTGTCAGGGAGAAGTACTCCTGGAGGGTGTCCAGCACGCTCTCCGGGTATCCCCGCCGGAATCTCGCGTAGTGCTCCGCCACTTCACCACTGAACCCCACAGTCATGAGAACACTGTGTCGGCCGCCGGTCCTTCTGCACAGCTTCCCGCATGCCGATCGCTGCGGGCGGAACGCCACCGGCCGCGGCGGCCGGGAGCCGGCCTCACGCCACGGCGCGGTCGCTCTCTCAGCGCGGGGGGACGCCCTCGTCCGCGCTCCGACCACGGCCCCGCCCGGCGGACCGCGGCGCCGGGGGCAGGAGCCGGCTGCCGAGCAGTACGGCGCAGGACGCCGTGGTCAGCAGCCCGCCGACGAGGAAGGCGGCGCGCACGTCGGCGGACGCCAGGACCAGTCCGCCGAGTGCGGCGCCTGCGGCGATACCGGCGTTGTAGAGGCCCGAGTTGGCCGCGAGGGCGAGGTCGGTGCGGCTCGGCGCGCAGTGCAGCATCGCGTGCTGCGTGGCCATGAACACCGGGCCGAGTGCGCCGCCCATCAGCACCAGGAACGCACTGCGGCCACCGGGTCGCTGCCGACCGCGTACAGCCCGAGCATGCCCACCGCCTGGGTGCCCACGGCCGTGGTCAGCGCGGCCTGCGGACAGCGGTCCAGCAGCAGCCCGGTGAGGGTGACCCCGACCAGACACGCCGCACCGAAGGCCAGGAACAGGACGCTGATCGCACCCGGAGAACAGCCGCTCACCTCGCTCAGGAAGGCCGCGAGGTAGGTGTATCCCGCGAACGCTCCGGTGGCGGAGAGCGTGCCGGCCAGCAGCACGGTCCCGAACCGGCGGGCGTCGGGGCTGGTCCCGTACGCGGCGGGCTCCCGGTCCGGGCGCGCGGTCGGCAGCAGCGCGGCGACGGGCAGCGGGGCGACGCAGCCCAGTGCCGCCAGCACGGTGACGGGCGCGGGCCAGCCGTGCCGCCACCCCAGCCAGGTCCCGGCGGTCACACCGAACACCAGGGCGAGCGACCCCGCGACGGAGATCGCGCCGACCACTTCTCCATGGTGCTGCGATAGGGAAGCCCCGAACCCGCCCTCGCCGCCCGGATCTGCACGTGGTGATGTGCTGTGCGCTGTGCACTGTTACCTGTATGCGGTGCTGAGCTGCACTGTGCGTGGGGAGTCGAACCCCTGCGTTGCTCTTCACGCGCCAGGAGTGGGCTGGAAGACCGCCGGCCCTCGGTGTGTGCACGCCTCCGAAGCAGCTACCTGCTCCATATCGCCGAGCCCGTTGGACTGCTCAGTCCAACAGGTCGACCTCCCAGTTCGTACGCTGGATCCGCACATCGACCTCGCGGATCTCTCGGGCGAGCGCATCTGCCTGTCCGCGCAGTTCCGCGACCGGAAGCGCGGAAAGCATCATCAGCTCGGACCGAAGCTGCCGACCGTATCCCCGCTCGCCCTTACCCGCTGCCGCGTCCGCCGCCGCAGTGACCACAGAGTGACGCAACCGCAGGACATCCCGGCGCGCGAGGGCATCGGTGAGCGTCCCATCCGGTTCCAACTCCACGGCGGCGTTGGTCCGATTGATCCGCCGGATCAACGTTTCCAGAGCATCCAGCACCGCACCGGCCTCAGCCAAGAGCTGGGCCGCGTCCTCGGCGGGTGTCTCCCCTTCCTGGTATCGCGCGCTGCTGACGACGCGGGCTCGAAGCTGTTCCACACGCCGCGTCGCCTCCGCACGTTCTGCCAGTGCCTCAGCAAGCTTCACTGTCCCCACCTCCCCCTCCATGTGCTCGCACGAGTATACGAATGCGAATCAGCTCATGCGCACCTGGATTCTGCTCGGGAAGGCCGTCGAGGACCCCGGATCCGTTCGCCGGTGCTGACGGTCAGCACTTGCCGGCACCTCCACCGCGGCGGCCTCCCGGGACGGACCGTGAGCCGCTGCACGAGCGTCGCGAACAGGCAGTGTGGGACCGAGCGGTCAGCCGAGCCGGGATGCGATCCGGCGACGGGCAGCTCCCCAGACTTCCTCGAACTCCTCGAAGGTGAGTTGCTCGGGATCGTGGCCTTCCCATTCCGAGACGGGCGGCTCGGCGGTGATCCCGAACCTGCTGTCGTACTCCTCGAGGCGGCCTGCGTCGCGGGCCTGCTGCCACTCGGTGAGGGAGGCAGCTGCGATCGGGATCCGTTCAGGCCCTTCGAGTTCGACCTGCCGGACCACCCAGCCTTCGGCGTCGACCTCGAAGTAGAACCAGGTGTCTTCCACGTCCCAGTAGCAGCGCATCCATGTGGTCACCGGGCCATGTTGTCAGGCCGGACACGCCGTGCCACTCCGCTCTGTCTCATGGTTGAGCGATGAACCCTGCCGATCGGTCGAGCTGAAAAGGCGAGCCGGAACGGGTCGGATCCCAGCCTTGATTCCGTGCTTCTCGGATGCTGGCAGCAACGTGAGCTGGACGAATCGGCTCCGTCTCGACGCCAACCCAGTTACTGGAATGGGCCTGATCGCTGATGACGATCAAGATCGTGCCCGGCTGGCTGCCGCCGGCCGCTTCGACCGCGTAGGTCATCGGTGTCCAGCAGAGTCCCTGCATGTAGGAGGGCTTTCTGCGGATCCTCCAGCGGTACTCGATCCCGTCGACAGTTATGCGCCGGGAACCCTTCCTGTTCAGCGTCATCTTCCCCCCTTCGCTGCTGGGCCCCAGCGCCGTGCAACAGGTCCGCCCCAGCCGGAATTTTCCGAGCGGCTGTGACGACGCGTTTCCCGAAGGGGCCGGCTTCATGGCGGTGGCGCGTTCGGACATTCCCGAGTCGGCGTTGCCCCCGGCAGCACGATGCTCCCGCCCAACCCGCCGACGGAAGCACACCACAACACGTCAGGTCTGGGCCATGTCGACGAAGCGGGAGTAGTGGCCCTGGAAGGCGACCGTGATGGTGGCGGTGGGGCCGTTGCGGTGCTTGGCGACGATGAGGTCCGCCTCGCCCGCGCGCGGGGACTCCTTCTCGTAGGCGTCCTCGCGGTGCAGCAGGATCACCATGTCCGCGTCCTGCTCGATGGAGCCGGACTCACGCAGGTCGGAGACCATCGGCTTCTTGTCGGTGCGCTGTTCGGGTCCCCGGTTGAGCTGGGAGAGGGCGATGACCGGGACTTCCAGCTCCTTGGCCAGCAGCTTGAGGTTACGGGACATCTCCGAGACCTCCTGCTGACGGCTCTCGGGGCGGCGGGAGCCGCCCGTCTGCATCAGCTGGAGGTAGTCGATGACGATCAGCTGGAGGTCGTTGCGCTGCTTGAGGCGGCGGCACTTGGCGCGGATCTCCATCATCGACAGGTTCGGCGAGTCGTCGATGTACAGGGGCGCGTCGGTGACCTGCGGCATCTGACGGGCCAGCCGGGTCCAGTCCTCGTCCGTCATCGAACCCGAGCGCATGTGGTGCAGCGCCACCCGGGCCTCGGCGGACAGCAGGCGCATCGCGATCTCGTTGCGGCCCATCTCCAGGGAGAAGATCACGCTGGGCATGGTGTGCTTGATGGAGCAGGCGCGGGCGAAGTCCAGGGCGAGGGTGGAGTTGTGCGTGGGCACCATCGCCCGACCGGCCAGATAGAGGCTGTCGGCATTGTCCACCTGCACGCAGCGCACCGGAACGCTGGGCACCGGGCGCACCTCGGTGATGAACCGGGCATCCGCACGGGGGGCGTGTGCCGGCCTGCGCTCCTTGTGGAGCAGCCGCTTCCGCTCCAGCCGGAAGACCTCGTCGGGGGTGGTGAAGGTGATCTCGTGGAGCACCGGGCCCGTCGGGGAGTCCACGCGGGGGCCGTGGTCCTCGCAGAGGCCCTGGCCTTCGTGCTCCTCGTCCCCGCCCCCGTCCCGCAGCCGGCGGGTGGTCCAGGCGCAGCGGTAGCCGAGACCGAGCAGCAGTTCGCGGAAGTCCTCGGCGAACTGCCGACGGGTGACGGCGAAGCTGACGGCGCCCGCTTCTCCGACCGTGCCGTGGGTGTCCAGCAGTCCGGCCAGGAGCGCCCGGCGCTGGGGCTCGGAGGCCCGCAGATAGCTCCGCGGGATGCGCTTGCTCTCCGTCATCCCCATCGTACGGAGAACCGTCCGGGCGCTCCCGGACGGCACCGGAGCGCCGGGCGGGTGGAACGCGTGGCTCGATGTGTGGCCGATCCGGGAGGTGGCGTATCCGTCGGCTCCGAGCTGGAGCAGCACCTCGGGTTCGTCGGTGGTGACCCGGAGCGTGTCGGCTGCCCCGTCGTCGTCGGTGGCGCTGTCGACGTCGAAGGCCACGTCGCCGTCGGGGGATCCGCCGAGCCAGGCGCCCAGGCTGTACGGCGCGAGCGGCAGTTGGCGCTCCGGCAGGTCCAGCGGGGCCGTGTTCCGCACCGAGTGGTCGAGGCGGCGGTCGGACGTGGAGTGCAGCGTCTCGGCGAGCTGCCGGGTGGTGCGCACCGCCGGGAGGTCCTGCGGGGGCCGGCCGTCGCCGCTGCGGGCCGCTTCCCGCGCGGCCCGGCGGGAGGCACGGGTGTCCGTGAGCCACTGGTGCTCGGCGTCGGCGACGAGCACGGTGCCGTCGTCGAACCGGACCTCGTAGCAGGGACGGTCCGTCATGACCTCGGTGGCGGCGGTGACGCGGGTGGCGCGGCCGTGCGCGTCCAGCAGCCGCTCCCCGACCTTCACCTCGCCCATCGTCGTCCACCCGGAGGGGGTGGGGAGGGGCGTGTCCAGCGCGAGGGCCTTGCCCATGGCGGGACGGGCGGCGATGACGATCATCTGGCCGGGGTGCAGGCCGTTGGTGAGCGAGTCGAGGTCGGTGAAGCCGGTGGGGACGCCGGTCATCTGGCCGCTGCGGGAGCCGATGGCCTCGATCTCGTCGAGGGCGCCCTCCATGATGTCGCCGAGCGGAAGGTAGTCCTCGGAGGTGCGCTGCTCGGTGACGGCGTAGATCTCGGCCTGTGCGCCGTTGACGATGTCGTCCACGTCGCCGTCCGCCGCATAGCCCATCTGGGTGATGCGGGTGCCGGCCTCGACCAGGCGGCGCAGGATGGCGCGTTCGTGGACGATCTCCGCGTAGTACTCGGCGTTGGCCGCGGTGGGGACGGCCTGGACCAGCGCCTGGACGTAGCCGGGGCCGCCGACCCGGGCGATCTCCCCGCGCCGGGTGAGTTCGGCGGTGACGGTGATGGGGTCGGCGGGCTCGCCCTTGGCGTAGAGGTCGAGGATGGCCTGGTAGACCGTCTCGTGCGCCGGGCGGTAGAAGTCGACGCCCTTGAGGACCTCGACCACGTCGGCGATGGCGTCCTTGGACAGCAGCATGCCGCCGAGGACGGATTTCTCCGCCTCCAGGTCCTGCGGGGGCACCCGCTCGAACCCGCCTGCCGGGCCCTCGGCTCCGCGGTCGTGCTGCTCGGGCAGGCCGGGTCCGGAGCGCTCCGCGCCGGGGCCGGAGCGGGAGCCGCCCGGCCCGCCGTTGCTTCCGCTGCCGTTGCGCCTGCGGCTCTGCGGCGGCTGCGCCGTCAGGGCGAAGCCCTCCTCGGTGGCGAGGTCGGCGGCCCAGGGGTCCTCCACGTGCTCGGGCTGCTGGGTCACCCCGCTTCGCCTCCTCCCACAGGTCCCGTCGTAGGGCACAGTCTTACGGCACAGCACTGACAAACGCTGGCAATCGGGCCGCCCGGCCCGGGTCACGGCGCGTCGCTGCGACGGTGTGGAAAGGGGAAACGCTGAAAACGGGCTGCACGGGCGCTGGTACACCGTAGGTGGCCCGCACGGTTCAGCCAATCACCTTATCCACAGGGTGGTGTGGACAGTCGGGGTCAACCTGTGGAGAAGCCGCCGAAAGCTGTGCACGAGTCGGGGGACAGTGCTGTGGATTACTTCCCAACCTCGCCAGGCCAGCTACTCTGACCTGCACTTTCACCGTCCACGCCCTGTGCGGTGAAAAAACTTTCCGTCGGCACCCCCGGGAGGGTCACCGAGGGTGTTCGCGCCTGTCGCGTACACCGTAAAGTAAGTGTCACAAGCCAATTGTGCTCATTACCTGTGGATGTTTGGATCGAACCCATGAGCCCCGCTTCCCCGACCACGCGCACCGCCGTGCGACGCCACGACCGTGAGATCATCGCGCTCGCCCTCCCCGCCTTCGGCGCACTCGTCGCGGAGCCCCTCTTCGTCATGGCCGACAGCGCCATCGTCGGCCACCTCGGCACCCCCCAGCTCGCCGGGCTCGGCGTCGCCGCGGCGCTGCTGCAGACCGGTGTGAACATCTTCGTCTTCCTCGCCTACGCCACCACCGCCGCCGTCGCCCGCCGGCTGGGCGCCGACGATCTGCCCGCCGCACTCCGGCAGGGCCTCGACGGCATCTGGCTGGCGCTCCTGCTGGGCGGACTCGTCGTGGCAACCGTACTGCCCACGGCCCCCTGGCTGATCGACGCGTTCGGCGCCTCCCCGACCGCGGCGCCGCCCGGCACCACCTACCTGCGCATCAGCGCGCTCGGCATCCCGGCCATGCTCGTCGTCCTCGCCGCGACCGGCGTGCTGCGCGGCCTCCAGGACACCAGGACCCCGCTGTACGTGGCCGTCGGCGGGTTCAGCGCCAACGCGGCGCTCAACGCGCTGCTCGTCTACGGCGCGGGACTCGGCATCGCCGGTTCCGCCTGGGGCACGGTGCTCGCGCAGTGGGGGATGGCCGCAGTCTATCTCACCGTGGTGGTGCGCGCCGCGCTGCGGCACCGCGCCTCGCTCCGTCCCGACCTCGCCGGGATCCGGGCCAGCGGGCGGGCCGGGGCCCCGCTGCTGATCCGGACGCTCTCGCTGCGCGCCGTTCTGCTGATCGCCACCGTGGTGGCGGCACGCATGGGCGACGCCGACATCGCGGCCCACCAGATCACCCTCACCCTCTGGTCGCTGCTCGCCTTCGCGCTGGACGCCATCGCCATCGCCGGTCAGGCCATCATCGGGCGCTGTCTCGGCGCCTCCGACGCCGAGGGCGCCACGGCGGCCTGCCGGCGGATGGTGCTGTGGGGCGTGGTCTCCGGGGTGGTGCTGGGGGCGCTGGTCGCACTGGTGCGGCCGCTGTTCATGCCGCTGTTCACGACGGACCAGAGCGTGATCGACCAGCTCACCCCGGTACTGCTGGTGGTGGCCGTCACCCAGCCGATCGCGGGCGTGGTGTTCGTGCTCGACGGGGTGCTCATGGGCGCCGGGGACGGCCCCTACCTGGCGGGCGCCATGCTGGTCACCCTGGCGGTCTTCGCGCCGGTCGCGCTGGCGGTACCGGCGCTCGGCGGCGGGCTCACCTCGCTGTGGTGGACGGTCGCCGGACTGATGATGGCCACCCGGCTGGTCACCCTGGCTCTGCGGGCCCGCTCGGGGCGCTGGGCCGTCACCGGCGCGGTACGCGCCTGACGGGCGGGCCGGGTGGAGGCGCCTGACGGAGGCGGGGCGCCTGGGTACGACGCGGCTGAGGCGGCCCCGGTACGACGCAGCAGGGCGCACCCCCGGAAGGGAGTGCGCCCTGCTGCGTGTCTCAACCGGCTGAGGCCGGCCGCGGCCGGCCTCAGCCATCCCCGTCGCGCGCGGCGTCAGGCCGCTGCGACGTCGACGCCTACCGTGGCGGTCACATCGGCGTGCAGCCGCACGGCGACCTGGTGGGCGCCCAGCGACTTGATGGGCGAGCCCACCTCGATGCGGCGCTTGTCCACGTCGGGGCCGCCGGACGCCTTGATGGCGTCGGCGATGTCCGCCTGGGTGACGGAGCCGAACAGCCGGCCCTGCTCCCCGGCGCGCACCGTGAGGCCGACGCGCAGGCTCTCGAGCCGGCTCTTGATCTCGTCGGCCTGCTCGATCGTCGCGATCTCGCGGATCTTGCGGGCGCGGCGGATCTGCTCGACGTCCTTCTCGCCGCCCTTGGTCCAGCGGATCGCGAAACCGCGCGGGACCAGGTAGTTGCGGGCGTAGCCGTCCTTCACCTCGACGACGTCGCCGGCGGCACCGAGGCCGGAGACCTCGTTGGTCAGGATGATCTTCATGGTGTGGTCACCCTTCCCTTATCGCGCGGTCGAGGTGTAGGGCAGCAGCGCCATCTCACGGCTGTTCTTGACGGCCGTGGCGACGTCGCGCTGGTGCTGGGTGCAGTTGCCGGTGACCCGGCGGGCACGGATCTTGCCGCGGTCGGAGATGAACTTCCGCAGCAGGTTCGTGTCCTTGTAGTCGACGTAGGAGATCTTCTCCTTGCAGAACACGCAAACCTTCTTCTTCGGCTTGCGAGCAGGCGGCTTCGCCATGTCTCTACTCCTATGAGTTTCGCTCAGAAGGGTGGCTCGTCCGAGTAGCCGCCACCGTTGCCCCCGCCGGGGGCACCGCCCCAGTTGCCGCCGCCGCCCTGGCCGCCTCCGGCCGGGCCGGTGGCCCACGGGTCGTTCGCGGGGCCGCCGCCCTGGCCGCCCTGGCCACCGGGGCCGCCGCCCCAGTTGCCGCCGCCGCCCTGGCCGCCGCCACCGCCGAAGCCGCCGCCCTGGCCGCCGCGGCCGGTGGTCTTGGTGACCTTGGCCGTGGCGTTGCGGAGGCTGGCGCCGACCTCGTCGACGTCCAGCTCGTAGACCGTGCGCTTGATCCCCTCACGGTCCTCGTACGAGCGCTGCTTGAGGCGGCCCTGCACGATGACGCGGGTGCCCTTGGTGAGGGACTCGGCGACGTTCTCCGCCGCCTGCCGCCAGACCGAGCAGGTCAGGAACAGGCTCTCGCCGTCCTTCCACTCGTTGGTCTGCCGGTCGAAGGTGCGGGGGGTGGACGCGACACGGAACTTCGCGACCGCCGCACCGGAGGGGGTGAAGCGCAGCTCGGGGTCGTCGACGAGATTGCCGACGACCGTGATGACGGTCTCGCCTGCCATGGGTGAACCTCTCGGCGTGCTGCTGGCTGCTGTGGTGCCTGGTGGTGCTCGGTGGTGCTGTGGTGCTCGGTGCTACTCGGGAGTCGGCCTCAGTGGGTCGACGGGCGCAGGACCTTGGTCCGCAGGACGGACTCGTTCAGGTTCATCTGCCGGTCGAGCTCCTTGACCACAGCGGGCTCGGCCTGCATGTCGATGACCGAGTAGATGCCCTCGGGCTTCTTGTTGATCTCGTAGGAGAGACGACGACGGCCCCAGGTGTCGACCTTCTCGACCTTGCCGTTGCCCTCGCGGACGACGGAAAGGAAGCTCTCGATCAGGGGGGAGACAGCGCGCTCCTCCAGATCGGGGTCGAGGATGACCATCACCTCGTAGTGACGCATGTGGAACCCACCTCCTCTGGACTCAGCGGCCACGGTCGTTCCGTGGCAGGAGGGTCGTGATGCGTTTCCGCACCCGCGGGAGTCGTTTCCGCACCCGCGGGGTGCAGACGGGCCAGCCTACCCGGCCACGGCCTTCCGGTTGAAATCCAGGGGTAACCCGGAGCAATCTGGACACCTCAGATGTGAGCGGCGTTACAGTCCGCGCCGCGCTTCCCCCGGGAGCCGCGTCCCCGCCCGGAGCCGCGTCACACTGTCCACAGCTGCGTCGGGAGGTGCCACATGGCACAGGCAGTGCGCTGGAACCATCCTTTCTCCTATCTGAACTCCGACGGCAAGCGGCATCCCGTGGAGAACTCCTTCGCGAGCGTGACGCTGCTGCTGGGCGTAGTGGCCGTGATCACCGCATGGTGGCCGGGGCTGCACATGATCGGCTCGTGGGCGGGGCTGATCGGAATCCTCACCGGGGCCTGGGGCCAGTTCATCTCCGCGACGACAGGTGAGCGGTTCGTGACGATCATCGGGCTCGGCGCCGCGGCGGTCGGGTTCTACCTGGGCGTGGCGCACGGCGGCCTGGTGCCGTAGCCGCTGCCGTAGGACGGGCACAGCGCGCGGGTGCCGGGAGGCGCCCGCGCGGGAGCCGACGGGACAGGCCGCGCGGGAGCCGGTCGGGACGGCCCGAAACCGCCTCTCCGGCCAGGCCCTGGGCCGAACAGGGCGTCGCGGGGCACAGTAGGCTTCCCGGCGAGCATCGTCAGTTCCCGGAGGAGCGTCCCGCCATGAGCCTGACCCTGAGGACCGTCAGCCGAGAGCAGCATCTGGCGTATATCCAGAGCCTGCCGTCGGCCAGCCACTGTCAGGTGCCCGCCTGGGCGGACGTCAAGAACGAGTGGCGCTCGGAAAGCCTGGGCTGGTTCGACGAGCGTACGGGCGAGATGGTGGGGGCCGGGCTGGTGCTCTACCGGCAGCTTCCGAAGGTCAAGCGCTACCTCGCGTATCTGCCCGAGGGCCCGGTGATCAATTGGTACGCGCCCAATCTGGACGAGTGGCTGCGCCCGATGCTCGACCACCTCAAGCAGCACGGCGCCTTCTCCGTGAAGATGGGCCCGCCCGTGGTGATCCGGCGCTGGGACGCGGCGGCCATCAAGAAGGGCATCCAGGACCAGGACGTCAAGCGGCTGCGCGACATCGAGGCCACGCACATCGAGCCGCGCGCCTTCGAGGTGGCCGACAAGCTGCGCAAGATGGGCTGGCAGCAGGGTGAGGACGGCGGCGCGGGCTTCGGCGACGTGCAGCCGCGCTACGTCTTCCAGGTCCCGCTGGAGGGGCGCTCGCTGGAGGACGTGCACAAGAGTTTCAACCAGCTCTGGCGCCGCAACATCAAGAAGGCCGACAAGGCCGGGGTGCAGGTGGTCCAGGGCGACATGGCCAACCCGTACGACCTGGACGAGTGGCAGCGGCTGTACGAGATCACCGCCGAGCGCGACCGGTTCCGGCCCCGGCCCAAGGCGTACTTCCAGCGGATGTGGAACGTGCTGAACGCCGAGGACCCGCAGCGGATGCGGCTGTACTTCGCCGAGCACGAGGGCGAGCGCATCTCGGCCGCCACCATGCTGGTCGTCGGCGGTCACGTCTGGTATTCCTACGGCGCCTCCGCCAACCACAAGCGCGAGGTGCGACCGTCCAACGCGATGCAGTGGCGGATGCTCCAGGATGCCTACGCCCTGGGTGCGAGCGTGTACGACCTGCGCGGCATCAGCGACTCGCTGGACGAGAACGACCATCTGTTCGGCCTGATCCAGTTCAAGGTCGGTACCGGTGGGCAGGCGGCCGAGTACCTCGGCGAGTGGGACTTCCCGCTCAACAAGCTGCTGCACAAGGCGCTCGACATGTACATGTCTCGTCGCTGAACGCGCTCCCCGCGCCCGTCCGGGCTGTCCGCCCGACAGCACGACCCCACCAGACGACCCCACCAGAAAGGTTCCGTACCGGCCATGGCGCTCTCCCTCTACGTCGACAACGATCGCTGGCGAGCGCACCAGCAGACCGTGATCCAGCAGTTCCCGGGCATCGTGCCGGTCTGCAAGGGCAACGGCTACGGCTTCGGCCACGAGCGCCTGGCCGACGAGGCCACCGCGTTCGGCGCCGACATCCTGGCCGTCGGCACCACCTACGAGGCGGCCCGTACGAAGGACCTGTTCGGCGGCGATCTGCTGGTGCTCACCCCGTTCCGCAAGGACGAGGAACCGGTGCCGCTGCCCGACCGCGCCATCCGCTCGGTCTCCTCGGTGGAGGGCGTGGGCCTCATGCGCGGGGCCCGGGTCGTCATCGAGGTGATGAGCAGCATGAAGCGGCACGGCGTCACCGAGCAGGACCTGCCGCGGCTGCACGCCGCCATCGACGAGGTCCGCCTGGAGGGCTTCGCCATCCATCTGCCGCTGGACCGGGCCGACGGCTCGGACGCGGTGGAGGAGGTCATCGGCTGGATGGACCGGCTGCGCGCCGCGCGGCTGCCGCTGGACACCATGTTCGTCAGCCACCTGCTGCCGGAGGAGTTCGCCGTCCTCCAGCAGCAGTTCCCGCAGACCCGCTTCCGCGCCCGGATCGGCACCCGGCTGTGGCTGGGCGACCACGCCGCCACCGAGTACCGGGGCGCGATCCTGGACGTCAGCCGGGTGGCCAAGGGCGAGCGGTTCGGCTACCGGCAGGCCAAGGCGTCCGGCGACGGCTGGCTCGTCGTCGTCGCGGGCGGCACCTCGCACGGGGTGGGCCTGGAGTCCCCCAAGGCGCTGCACGGCATCACACCGCGCGCCAAGGGCGTCGCCCGCGCGGGCCTGGCGACGGTCAACCGGAACCTCTCCCCGTTCGTCTGGGCGGGCAAGCAGCGCTGGTTCGCCGAGCCGCCGCACATGCAGGTCTCCATCCTCTTCGTCCCCGCCGACGCGCCGGAGCCGCATGTGGGCGAGGAGCTCGTCGCGATCCTCCGCCACACCACCACCGCGGTGGACCGGACAGTGGACCGCTGACGGCAGTCACCTGACAGCAGCCCGCTGACGGCGGCCCGGGCAGCGCGGGCCGTGTCCGGCCGGCACGGGCCCGTCCGTCCCGGCCGCGGGGAGCGGCTACAGCAGTGGCAGCGCATGCAAGGAGGGGCCCGGGGAAACGTCCCCGGGCCCCTCCGCGCAGTGTGCCGTCAGCGGCCGGCGGTCAGCGCTCCGCCTTGCCGTCGATGAAGTCCTGCACGTTCTGCCGGGCCACGTCGTCGAAGTACTGCACGGGCGGCGACTTCATGAAGTACGAGGAGGCCGAGAGAATCGGGCCGCCGATACCGCGGTCCTTGGCGATCTTCGCGGCGCGCAGCGCATCGATGATCACACCGGCGGAGTTGGGCGAGTCCCACACCTCGAGCTTGTACTCCAGGTTCAGCGGCACGTCGCCGAAGGCGCGGCCCTCCAGCCGGACATAGGCCCACTTGCGGTCGTCCAGCCAGGCGACGAAGTCCGAGGGGCCGATGTGCACGTTGTCGGCGCCCAGGTCGCGGTCGGGGATCTGGGAGGTGACGGCCTGCGTCTTGGAGATCTTCTTGGACTCCAGCCGCTCCCGCTCCAGCATGTTCTTGAAGTCCATGTTGCCGCCGACGTTCAGCTGCATCGTGCGGTCCAGGACGACCCCGCGGTCCTCGAACAGCTTCGCCATCACCCGGTGCGTGATGGTGGCGCCGACCTGCGACTTGATGTCGTCACCGACGATCGGCACGCCCGCGGCGGTGAACTTGTCCGCCCACTCCTTGGTGCCGGCGATGAAGACGGGGAGCGCGTTGACGAAGGCCACCCCGGCGTCCAGGGCGCACTGCGCGTAGAACTCGACGGCGGACTGCGAGCCCACGGGCAGGTAGCAGACCAGCACGTCCGCCTGCGCGTCCTTCAGCGCCCGGACGACGTCGACGGGGGCGGCGTCGGACTCCTCGATGGTCTCGCGGTAGTACTTGCCCAGACCGTCGTGGGTGTGGCCGCGCTGCACGGAGACGCCGGTGGGCGGCACGTCGCAGATCTTGATGGTGTTGTTCTCACTGGCGCCGATGGCGTCGGCCAGGTCGAGGCCCACCTTCTTGCCGTCGACGTCGAAGGCGGCGACGAACTCGATGTCGCGCACGTGGTAGTCGCCGAACTGGACGTGCATCAGCCCCGGCACCTTGCCGTCCGGGTCGGCGTCCTTGTAGTACTCGACGCCCTGGACCAGCGATGCGGCGCAGTTGCCCACGCCGGCGATGGCTACGCGAACCGAACCCATTCCGGTTGCTCCCTGTGTGTTCTCGCTGAGGCTCGCGACGGAGCGCGGCCTCATCTGTCGGTGTTGTCGGACGGACCCGGTGCTGGACGGTCCGGACGGGTCTCCCGCGCCGGGCGCCCCGCACGCTCGCTCTCGATGAGTTCGCTGAGCCAGCGGACCTCGCGCTCCACGGATTCCATGCCGTGGCGCTGGAGTTCGAGCGTGTAGTCGTCGAGGCGCTCACGGGTACGGGCGAGGGAGGCGCGCATCTTCGCGAGCCTCTCCTCCAGTCGGCTGCGGCGTCCCTCCAGCACACGCATGCGGACGTCGCGCGAGGTCTGGCCGAAGAAGGCGAAGCGGACGCCGAAGTGCTCGTCCTCCCAGGTGTCGGGACCCGTCTGGGAGAGCAGCTCCTCGAAGTGCTCCTTGCCGTCGGCCGTCAGCCGGTACACGATCTTCGCCCGGCGCCCGGCCAGCGGGGCCGTCTGGGCCCGCGCGGCCTGCTGCTCCTCCGGCTGCTCGCTCGGCTCCTCCACCAGCCAGCCGCGCTGCACCAGCGCTTTGAGGCAGGGGTAGAGCGAGCCGTAGCTGAAGGCGCGGAAGACGCCGAGCGAGGTGTTGAGCCGCTTGCGCAGCTCGTACCCGTGCATCGGGGACTCGCGCAGCAGACCGAGTACGGCGAACTCGAGAACGCCGGAGCGCCTGCTCACCGTCCGCCCACCTCCGTCCACAACCGCTTATCCCGTGCTTATCTCGCTCTGATGTATCGACTCGATACATCCCGACGATAGAACGCGGCGCCGGGAGCGACAAGAGGGGGGTCGGTGAGGGCCCTCACATCGCCGATTCACCGGAGCACCTTTGCGCCCTTTGTGGCGAATACCGGCTAAGGACGGTTTTGAAGCTGCGTAGTCTGTCCGCGTGCAGACCACCGGGAACCGTGCGACGCGAGTGCGCGTCCTCGTCTCCGGTGAAGTGCGTCCGGGTCCGGTTCTCCCGTCCCGGCGCACCCGGGGGGACCAGAAGCAAACTGCCACCTTCAGGCGCACGGGCCGCCTGCCCGAGGAGTAGCTGTTCCAATGAGCGGAAACCGTCGAAAGCCGCCGCAGGGGCGCGGCCGTCGCGCGGCGCAGCCGCCACCGTCCTCCGGCCGCCGGTCGGCCTCCCGCGGTGGCGAGCAGCAGCCGCCCTCCGGTCCGGGCCCCGAAGCACAGGGCCACCGGTCGGCACCCGGCGGGTCCGGCCACGGCGGGGGCCGCGCGGAGGCCAGGAGAGCCGCCCAGGGCGGCGGACGGCGGCGGGCCGCGGCGGCGGCCGCCAACGCCCAGGGCGGGCGGCGCGGAGTCGGCCGCGGCCGCGGGACGCCGGAGCGCAAGCGCTTCATCGACTACCCGCGGGCCGGGAAGCACGGCGTGCGGCGCTGGCTGCCGTCCTGGAAGCTGGTGTCCGCCACCTGCTTCGGCTTCGTCGGGCTGCTGATCGTCGCCTTCGCCATCGGTCTGTGGATGGTGGAGGTACCCGACCAGGCCAAGGCGGACGCGCGCTCGCAGACGAACGTCTACTACTGGAAGGGCGGCGAACGGCTCGCGGTGGCGGGCGCCGAAGGGGAGAAGAACCGGCAGAACGTCTCGCTGAACCAGATGCCCGAGTCCCTCCAGCACGCGGTCGTCGCCTCGGAGAACGCGTCGTTCTGGGAGGACTCCGGCGTCGACCCGATGGGTATCGCACGCGCCGCCTTCAACATGGCGACCGGCGGGGAGACCCAGGGCGGTTCGACGATCACCCAGCAGTTCGTCAAGAACAACTACCTCACCCAGGACCAGACCATCAAGCGCAAGGTCACGGAGCTGTTCATCTCCATCAAGGCCGGCGCCACGATGAAGAAGTCGGAGATCCTGGAGGGGTATCTCAACACGGCCTACTTCGGCCGCGGCGCCTTCGGCGTCCAGGCGGCCTCGCAGGCGTACTTCAAGAAGGACGTCGCCGACATCACCCCGTCCGAGGGCGCGTATCTGACGACGCTGCTGAACGGCTCCGCGCTCTACGACCCCTACGAAGGGGACCGGAAGGCGAACGAGGCACGTTCGAAGAAGAAGTGGGCGTCCGTCCTCAACCGCGAGGTCGAGGTCCACAAGATGTCCCGCGCCGAGGCCGACAAGCTCATCAAAAAGGGTCTGCCGACGATCAAACCGCCGAAGAAGGCGATGGACAAGCGGGGTCAGAAGGGCTACCTGATCGACCTGGCCAACCGCTACCTGGTCAACAACGACGTCCTCACCCGTGAGCAGCTCAACCGCGGCGGCTACCAGATCACCACGACGTTCGACAAAGAGAAGACGTTCGCCCTCCGGGACTCGGTCAACAAGATCTACAAGGAGAACATCGACCCGAAGAAACGCCCTGATCTGGACACCCACGTCCAGTTCGGCGGCGCCTCGGTCTCTCCCAGCGACGGCAGAATCGTGGCCCTGTACGGCGGCAAGGACTACGTCAAGCACTTCACCAACAACGCGGACGAGACCGGTGTGCCCGTCGGCTCCACCTTCAAGCCGTTCGTGCTGAGTGCCGCCATGCGCGACGGCGTGCGCGACCGGAGTGGACCGGAGCAGCAGTCCGCCACCCAGCGCACCCTCGCCAACCCGGACAAGAGCTTCTACAGCGGCAAGAACAAGATGCTCGTCCGCAACTACAACGGCGAGATCTGGAAGAACAAGGAAGGCGAGTCCTGGCGGCAGACCAACGACGGCAACCAGGACTACGGCGAAAAGTCGGAGGACTACCGGATCGACCTGCGCGAGGCCATGGTGCACTCGGTGAACACCCCGTACGTGCAGCTCGGCATGGACGTGGGCATCCCGACGGTGCGCAAGAACGCCGAGGACGCCGGGCTGCTGCCCTCCAGCCTCAACAAGTCGAACAGCCCCTCCTTCTCACTGGGCATCTCCACCCCCAGCGCGATCCGGATGGCCGGCGCCTACGGCACGTTCGCCGCGCAGGGCAAGCAGCACGACCTGTACTCGGTGACCAAGGTCATCGGCCAGGACGGCAAGCGCCTCACCCTGCCCGAGCACAAGGTCAAGCAGTCCTTCAGCCCGCAGGTCGCCAACAACGTCACCGACGTGCTGACGGACGTCGTGGAGCGGGGCACCGGCACCGTCGCCAAGGGGATCGGCCGCCCGGCGGCCGGCAAGACGGGTACGACGGACGGCAACAAGTCGGCCTGGTTCGCCGGATACACCCCGCAGCTGTCGACTGCGGTCGGCATGTGGCGGATGAACGACGACGCCTCCGCCAAGGACCGCAAGTTCCTGGAGATGTTCGGCACCGGTGGCCAGGAGAAGATCCACGGCGCCTCGTTCCCGGCGCAGATCTGGACCTCCTACATGAAGTCCGCCCTCAAGGGCACGAGCGTCAAGCAGTTCCCCAAGGCGCAGCCCATCGGGGAGAAGGTCTACGGGCCCGGTGAGAGCCCCGAGCCGACACCGACCGAGACCACGGCGCCGCCGACCCCGTCGGAGACGCCCAGCGAGACGCCGTCCGAGTCGCCCTCGGAGTCCGAGTCGGGCGACCCGTCCCCGTCCGGCTCGAGCTGCCCGCCACTCGACCCCGGGTGCCAGGAGAACGGCGGAAACGACAACGGCGGAAACGGCAACGGCGGCGGCGACAACGGCGGAACCTCCGGACCGGGCGGCGGCCCGGGCGGCGGCGACGGGGGCGGTACCGGCGATCCGGGCGGCAACGACAACGGCGGAATCTTCGGCGGCCCCGTCGGCTCCCGGCGGGAGTGAGCACCCGGCCACGTCCCTGACGCACCGCTCCGCGGACGGCCCCCGGCCCGACTCCTGAAAACGGGAGTCCGAGCCGGGGGCCGTCCCCGTATCCGGGGTGCGGCAGGATGACCCCATGACGAGCGCCCCCACCGCACGGAACCCCGCTCCGCGAGCCGGCCGCCCCTCCGCCGCGCCGCCCGTCGTACGCCCCACGGACCACGACGAGGTGGCGACCGCCGCGAGCGAAGTGGCCGGCGGTCCCGCCGGCCGGCGCGCCGTGAGCGGGACCGGCTGGTGGACGCCGATCCGCACCGTGGTGACCCTCGCCCTGGCCATGTACACGCTTGGCCTGCTGCAGAAGGTCCCGTGCCTGGACGGTGGCTGGTTCTCCGGGCAGACCGCGCAGTACGTGCACGCCTGCTACTCCGACATCCCGCACCTCTACCACGGCCGGGGCTTCGCGGACGGCTTCCTGCCCTACCTCGACCGCATCCCGGACCGGATCTCCGGCGGCATGGACTACCTGGAATACCCCGTGCTCACCGGGGTGTTCATGTACATCGCGGCCAAGCTCACGGTGGGCGGGGACTCGCTCCAGCAGGAGGAGCAGCTCTACTGGGTGGTCAACGCCGGGATGCTGATGGTCTGCGCCGCGGTGCTGATCGTCTGCGTGGTCCGCACCCACCGCAACCGCCCCTGGGACGGCATGCTCGTCGCGCTCGCCCCCGCGCTGGCGCTGACGGCGACCATCAACTGGGATCTGCTGGCCGTGTCGATGACGGCCGCCGGGATGCTGCTCTGGTCCCGCTCGCGCCCGCTGGCGGCAGGGGTGCTGATCGGCCTGGCGACCGCGGCGAAGCTCTACCCCGCACTGCTGCTGGGTCCGCTGCTGCTGCTGTGCTGGCGGGCCGGACGCTGGGGCGCCTTCGGCCGAGTGATGGGTGGCGCGGCGGCCTCATGGGCGGTGGTGAACGTGCCGGTGATGCTGCTCTCCTGGGAGGGCTGGTCGAAGTTCTACCGCTTCAGCCAGGAGCGTCCGGTGGACTTCGGCTCGCTGTGGCTGATCCTCCAGCAGCGGACCGGGCGCACGTTCGACGACGCCAACCTCTATGCCACCCTCCTGATGGCCCTGGGCTGTGCGGGCATCGCCGCCCTCGCGCTGTGCGCGCCCCGCCGCCCCCGGTTCGCCCAACTCGCCTTTCTCGTAGTGGCGTTGTTCGTGCTCACCAACAAGGTCTACTCCCCGCAGTACGTGCTGTGGCTGATCCCGCTGGCCGCCCTCGCCCGCCCCAAGTGGCGGGACTTCCTCATCTGGCAGAGCTGTGAGGCGCTCTACTTCCTGGGGATCTGGCTGTACCTCGCCTACAACGGCTCCGACAAGCACCAGGGCCTGCCCGAGGACGGCTACCAACTGGTCATCGCCGCACATCTGCTCGGCACCGCCTATCTGTGCGCGATGGTGGTCCGCGACGCGCTGCGCCCCGAGAACGACCCGGTCCGCCGGGACGACGGCTCCGACGACCCGGGCGGCGGGGTACTGGACCGGGCACCCGATGCGTTCTCCCTGACCTCGCTCACCCGCCCGCCGGTACTCCAGCGCTCCGCGGTGCCGGTGGCGGGGGCGGCGGTGCACTGGGGCACGACGCTGCGGAAGTGAACCGGCCGGGCGGCCGGGCCGGGAGAGACCCCGGCCCGGGGCCGAGACAGGAACAGGGGTCGGGCCCGGAGCGGGGGCGAGCGGGGTGGCCGGCTGCGTCGTTTCACGTGAAACCGTCGTCGCCGGTCCGGACTGTGTGAGGCTGTCCCCATGTCCGTCGCCCGCGATCTCCGCACCCTGCTTCGCTTTCCGGACTTCCGGAAGCTGCTGACGGTACGGCTGCTCTCCCAGTCGGCCGACGGCATCTACCAGATCGCACTGGCGGCCTATGTCGTCTTCTCCCCCGAGAAGGAGACCTCCCCCGCTGCCATCGCCTCCGCGCTGGCGGTGCTGCTGCTGCCGTACTCCGTGCTCGGACCGTTCGCGGGGGTGCTGCTGGACCGCTGGCAGCGCAGGCAGGTGCTCTTCTTCGGCAACCTTCTCCGCACCGCACTGGCGACCGTCACCGCGGCGCTGGTGTTCGGCGCCGTCCCGGAGTGGCTCGTCTTTCTGTCCGCGCTCACCGTCACGGCCGTCAACCGGTTCGTCCTCGCCGGACTGTCCGCCGCCCTGCCGCGCGTCGTGGACGGCGAGCGCCTCGTGGTGGCCAACTCCCTGTCCCCGACCGCGGGGACGCTCGCCGCGACACTGGGCGGCGGTGTCGCCTTCGTGGTGCGCTTCCTCGCCCCCGGCGCCGGACGGGACGCGGATGCCCTGGTCCTGCTGACGGCCGCCGCAGTGTATCTGCTGGCCGGCCTCGCCTCACTGCGGATGGGCAAGGAACTGCTCGGCCCTGATCCCGCCGAGGTGCAGCCCCGCGTCCTCGCTGCCGTCGCCAGCACCGCGCGGGGGCTGCTCGCGGGGCTGGTCCACCTCGGCGGGCGTCCTGCCGCCGTGTACGCGCTGACGGCCTCGGCACTGATGCGGTTCTGCTACGGAGCACTGACGGTCACGGTGCTGATGCTGGCCCGGTACGCATGGAACGGAAGCGGCGACTCCGACGGTGGGCTCCCGCTGCTGGGGATCGCGCTCGGCCTCTCGGGGCTTGGGTTCTTCGTCGCCGCCGTCATCACGCCCTCGGCGGTGCCTCGGGTCGGCATCTTCGGCTGGATGGCGCTGTGCGCGGGTGCCGGGGCGGTACTGGAACCGGCCCTGGGGCTGTCCTTCCGGCCCGTGCCGATACTGCTGGCCGCCTTCGTGCTGGGGCTGGTGACCCAGGCCGGGAAGATCGCCACGGACACCGCTGTCCAGACCTCCGTGGACGACGCCTTCCGCGGCCGGGTCTTCTCCCTCTACGACATGCTCTACAACGTGTCCTACGTCGGGGCGGCCGGAGTCGCCGCGGCGATGCTTCCGCCGGACGGCCGGTCCGCGGCCGTCGTCGTCGGAGTGGCCGTGCTCTACGCGCTCCTCGCCGTCGCGCTCTTCCGCGTTTCACGTGAAACAACGCTGCGCGGCGGGACGGACCGGGTCAGCCCTCCTGCTGGGCCCACCACTTCCTGAGCTCCGCGACAGCGGCGTCGTATCCCAGCGGCCCGTGTTCCAGCCGCAGCTCCAGCAGATGCTTGTACGCCCGCCCCACCACGGGCCCGGGGGGCACGTCCAGCTCCCGCATGATCTCGTTGCCGTCGAGGTCGGGCCGGATGGCGTCCAGCTCCTCCTGCTCCTGGAGCCGGGCGATGCGCTCCTCCAGGCCGTCGTAGGCGCGGGACAGCGCCTGCGCCTTCCGCTTGTTGCGGGTGGTGCAGTCCGAGCGGGTCAGCTTGTGCAGCCGGCTCAGCAGCGGCCCGGCGTCCCGTACGTAGCGACGCACCGCGGAGTCCGTCCACTCGCCCGTGCCGTACCCGTGGAAGCGCAGATGGAGCTCCACCAGCCGCGAGACCTCCTTGATCATCTCGCTCGGGTACTTGAGCGCGGCCATCCGCTTCTTCGTCATCTTGGCGCCCACCACCTCGTGGTGGTGGAAGGAGACCCGTCCGTCCTTCTCGAACCGCCGCGTCCTCGGCTTGCCGATGTCGTGCAGCAGTGCCGCCAGCCGCAGCGTCAGATCGGGGCCGTCCTCCTCCAGGTCGATCGCCTGGGCCAGCACCGTCAGCGAGTGCTCGTAGACGTCCTTGTGCCGGTGGTGCTCATCGCGCTCCAGCCGCAGTGCGGGCAGCTCCGGCAGCACCCGGTCGGCCAGCCCGGTCTCCACCAGCAGCCGCAGCCCCTTGCACGGCTGAGGCGAGAGCAGCAGCTTGTTCAACTCGTCCCGGACCCGCTCCGCCGAGACGATCCCGATCCGGTCGGCCATCTCCTTCATGGCCGCCACGACCTCCGGCGCGATCTCGAAATCGAGCTGCGCGGCGAACCGGGCGGCACGCATCATCCGCAGCGGGTCGTCCGAGAAGGACGCCTCCGGAGTGCCCGGAGTACGCAGCCGACGGGTGGCCAGGTCCTCCCGCCCGCCGTACGGGTCGACGAACTCCTTCTCCGGCAGCGCGACCGCCATCGCGTTCACCGTGAAGTCACGCCGGACCAGGTCCTCCTCGATGGTCTCGCCGTAGGAGACCTCCGGCTTGCGGGAGGTGCGGTCGTAGACCTCCGACCGATACGTCGTCACTTCCAGGACAAAGTCGGATTTCTTGATCCCCACGGTGCCGAAGGCGATACCCACGTCCCACACCGCGTCCGCCCACGGCCGCACGAGCGCGAGCACGTCCTCGGGCCGGGCGTCCGTGGTGAAATCGAGATCATTGCCGAGCCGCCCCAAGAGCGCGTCCCGCACCGAGCCGCCGACCAGAGCGAGCCGGAAGCCGGCCTCCTGGAAGCGGCGCGCTAGCTCGTCGGCCACCGGCGCGACCCGCAGCAGCTCACTCACGGCGCGCCGCTGCACCGCACTGAGCTGCTCGGCCGCCGGACGGTCCGCTGCGGACATCGCGGGCACGACGGTGGGCTGGTCCTGGCTGTCACTCTTGGCGTTCGGCACAACAGCACAGGTTACGTTGCCGCCCCGCGCGCAGGCGCCCCCGTTCCCAGCAACCGCCCGGGACCCGCGGTACCGGCCTGGGTGATCATGTGGTGGACGGCGCGGCACTTCCACCCTGCGGGCATCGTTACCATCAGGGATCCGGAACGGGACACCGGCGCCCCGGAACGGAACGTCGGGGATCCCGCCGTACCCTCCACAGCCGGAGAATCCGCGCCGGGCACCGGCACCACCATGCGCCGAGCACCAGGCGCCAGACAGCAGGCACCACAGCGACACAGCACATTCGACACACGTCGACGCAGCAATCGAGACGACAGACGACGGGATGGACGAGCGCGTGGCCGAGGCGGCTGAGAGTCAGGCTCCCCCTGGCCCGGAGGGGACGAACCGCTGGAGGCGCCGGGCTGCGGCGCTCCTCATGGCCGCACTCCCCGTGCTGGCCGGAGTGCTCCCCGCAACCACCTCGGCGGCCGCCGCGGCGCCCGCCGCCGCCTCCGGGAACGCCGCCGCGGCAGCGCCCACGGTCCGCAGCGGCACCGGCTCCCGCAGCGCGCAGATCTCCCTCGACGAGGTCACGCCGACCGTCCCCGAGAAGGGCGACACGCTCACGCTGAGCGGCACCGTCACCAACACCAGCAAGACGTCGCTGACCGATCTGCGGCTCGCCCCCCGCATCGGTCCCACTCTCACCTCGCGCAGCGCCATCCAGCAGGCGGCACGGCGCAAGGGCTACCTCTCCGGGGCCGACGGCATCGAGGTCCCCGGCGACCACGGCGCGCGGCTCAGCGGCCTCGCCTCCGGCGTCACCCGCTCCTTCACCCTCAAGGTGCCGGTCGACGACCTCCACCTGAGCGGCGGCGGGGTCCATCAGCTCGCCGTCTCCCTCACCGGACAGACCCGCAACCGTCCCTACGCCCAGATCCTCGGCATCGGCCGCACCTTCCTGCCCTGGCAGGAGGGGACACCCGAGAACCGGACCCGGCTCACCTACCTCTGGCCGCTGATCTCCACCCCGCACGTCACGGCACGCACCCAGTCCGACGAACAGCAGACCCCCGTCTTCGAGGACGACTCGCTCGCGGACGAGCTGGCACCCGGCGGCCGGCTCCAGCAGATGCTGGAGCTCGGCAAGGACCTCGACGTCACCTGGGTCATCGACCCCGACCTGCTGGCGAGCGTCGACATGATGGCCGGGCGCTACCGGGTGCAGAAGCCCGGCGGCAAGCCGGAAGAGACCGTCGCGGGGAAGAACCAGGCATACGCCAAGCGCTGGCTGGCCGAGCTCCAGCAGGCGGTCGAGGGCAAGGAGGTCGTCGCCCTCCCGTTCGCGGACCCGGACCTGGCCTCGCTCGCCCACCGCGGCACCAGGGTCCGCGGCGCCCTCAGCTCCCTGGGCCAGGCCACCACGCTGGCCAAAAGGACCGTACAGGTGGTGCTCCACGTGAAACCGAGCACGGACTTCGCCTGGCCCTACCAGGGCGCTGTCGACTCCTCCATCGTGGATGTCGCCACCTCGGCGGGCGCGCGCAACGTCATCGCCCGGAGTGACAGCGTCCGCGAGAAGGGGCTGTCCTACAGCCCCACCGCGGCCCGCCCGATCGGCAGCGGCAACACCGCGCTGGTCGCCGACGCGCTGCTGTCCACCGCGTTCGAGGGCGACATGTCGCGGGCGGGGAACTCCTCGCTCGCCGTCCAGCGGTTCGCCGCGCAGTCCCTCGCGCTGGCCCGGCAGGTGCCCTCCCGCAGCCGCAGCGTCGTCGTCGCCCCGCAGCGCAGGCCCAGCGTCTCCCAGGCGCAGGCGATGGCGGCGGGCATCGAGGCGCTCGAGGGCAGCGGCTGGACGGAGACCAGCAGCCTGGCGGACGCCGCCGAGGCCAAGCCCGACCCGAACGCACGGCGCCGGATGCCCGCGCCGTCCTCCTACCCCTCCTCGTTGCGGAAGAGCGAGCTGCCCACCGCCGCCTTCGAGCAGGTGCGGAAGACCAAGGACGGGCTGGAGGACTTCAAGCGGATCCTCAGCCAGGCCGAGCGCGTCATGCCGCCGTTCACCACGGCGATAGACCGCGAGGTCTCCAACGCCTGGCGGGGCGAGGGCCGGGCCGGAGAGCGCTATCGCGACTCCGTGGAGAAGTACCTGCTGGAGCTGCGGGGCGCGGTCAAGCTCATCAAGAAGTCGGACATCACCCTCTCCGGGCGCGAGGCCACCATCCCGGTGACCGTCCAGAACAATCTCGCGCAGGGGGTCGACGGGCTCGTCCTGGAACTGCGCTCCAGCCGGGTGGGGCTGGACGTGGGCGACGCCAAGCGGGTCAAGGTCGACGGGGAGCACACCCAGTCCCTCAAGTTCGACACCAGCGCCAAGAACAACGGCCGCGCCTACGTCTACGCACAGCTCTACACCGAGGACGGTGAACGCTACGGCAAGGTGATGAAGTTCCAGGTCAATGTGACCTCCATCACCTCGACCGTGCTGCTGGTGATCGCGGGCGGTGTGCTGCTGATCGTGCTCGCGGGCATCCGGATGTACACGCAGCGCAAGCGCTCCGGCCCGGCCCCCGACCCGGATGCTCCGCTGGAGCAGCCGGACGGCGACGACGCGGACGACGCGGACGGCGCGGACGGCCTCGACGACGCCGACGACGCCGACGACGCCGACGACGCGGAGGACGGAACGGAACCCGAGGGCGGCGAAGCGACGGACGGCGATGGCTCCGGCGACAGGGAAAGCGCCCCCGAGGGTCCTCCCGAGGAAGGCGCCGAGGACCACGCCGAGGGGACCGACGCCGCCGGGCGCGACAGCAGTGACGGAGACGACACCGAACGGGAAAGCGACAACCCCCCGGCGACGGGTGAGAAAGTGGACCGTTGACTCATCCGGGCGAGCAGGGGCAGGGGTAGGTAGCGACGATGAACGCGCCGTATGGCGGTGACCGGGGCCGGAACCCCGGTGACGGCTCTGGCCGGCCGGAAGACGCGTACGCACAGGACTCGTACGGGCCCGACCCGCACGAGGAGCGCGACCCCTCGGTCCACGATCCGCACACCTGGCCCTCCCCCGGCCCACAGCCCGAAGAACCGCACGCGGCACAGGACCCGCCGCGCTCCCCCCGCAGCCAGCCGTATCAGGGACAGCAGCCGTACCCGGGCACGCCATACCCGAGCACGCCGTATCCGGGCCAATCCCAGCAGGGGCCGGCATACCCGAGCCAGGCCCAGCAGGGGCAGGCACACCCAGGTCAGGCCCAGCAGAGCGGGCCGCCGCAGAGCCAGGCGTACCAGGGCCCGCAACCCGCCCAGCACCCGCTCCAGGCCCCGGGTACGGCCCACCGGCCACCGGCCCCGTCCTCGTCGCCCTCCTCGCCCACACCCCCGTCTCCGCACGCACCGCAGAGCGACGCCTTCGCGCACCTCTACCGCGACCAGGGTCAGGCGCCGCCACAGCAGTCCGCGCCGCCCGCGGGGCCGCCCCCGGGGTACGTCCCGCCCGCCGACCGGAGACAGCCGCCCGGCTCCGACCCGTGGCAGAACCCTTCACCGGGGCACGGCCCTTCACCGGGGCACGGCCCTTCGCCGGAGCACGGCCCGGGCCGGGACCAAGCGCAGTCCTCCGGGTTCCACCCGGAACCCACACAGCCGCCGCCCTACCCGCCCGAGCCGGGGGCTCCCGGTGCCGCCGAGGAACCGTCCGCGCAGACGGTCGATCTCGGCACCGTCGTCCCCAAGGGCGCTCCGCCCGGCGAAGAGGGCGCGGCTCCCGCCGCACCGCCCGCCTCCGGCGGCGGGGGAGGTCTCCTCAAGTCCAGCGCCATCATGGCCGCGGGTACGATGGTCTCCCGGCTCACCGGGTTCGTGCGCTCCGCGATGATCGTGGCCGCACTCGGCGCCTCGGCCCTCGGCGACAGCTATCAGCTCGCCATCACGCTGCCGACCATGATCTATGTGCTGACCGTCGGCGGCGGCCTCAACTCCGTCTTCGTGCCGCAGCTCGTCCGCGCCATGAAGGAGGACGGCGACGGCGGCGAGGCGTACGCGAACCGCCTGCTGACGCTGGTCGCGGTGATCCTGGGGGCGCTGGCCGTGGCCTCGGTGTTCGCAGCACCCGTCCTGGTGCGGCTGATGTCGGTGAAACTCGCCGACAACCCGGCGGCCAACGAGGTCACCGTGACCTTCGTGCGCTACTGCCTCCCCTCGATCTTCTTCATGGGCATCCATGTGGTGATGGGGCAGATCCTCAACGCGCGGGGCCGCTTCGGCGCCATGATGTGGACCCCGGTCCTGAACAACATCGTCATCATCGCCACCATCAGCATGTTCCTGTGGGTCTACGGCACCGCCGACACCTCGGATCTGACGGTCAACACCATCCCGCCCGAGGGTGCACGGCTCCTCGGGGTCGGCACCCTGCTGGGTCTGGTCGTACAGGCGCTGGCGATGATCCCGTACCTCCGGGCCGCGGGCTTCCGCATCCGCCCCCGCTTCGACTGGCGCGGACACGGCCTGGGCAAGGCCGCCAAGCTGGCCAAGTGGACGATCCTGTTCGTGCTCGCCAACCAGGCCGGCGTCCTGGTCGTCTCGCAGCTCTCCACCTGGGCGGGCACCACGGCGGCCCAGAGCGGCCACTCGGGCACCGGTTACATCGCCTACTCCAACGCGCAGCTGATCTGGAACATGCCGCAGGCGATCATCACCGTCTCGGTGATGGCCGCGCTGCTGCCCCGGCTCTCGCGCTCGGCCGCCGACGGTGACAGCGGAGCCGTGCGGGACGACATCTCGCAGGGCCTGCGCAACTCCGCCGTCGCCATCGTCCCGATCGCCTTCGGCTTCGTGGCGCTCGGTATCCCGATGTGCACGATGATCTACGGCTCGGCGGGCGTGGACGCGGCCCGTTCCATGGGGTACATGCTGATGGCCTTCGGCCTCGGCCTGATCCCCTTCTCGGTGCAGTACGTCGTCCTGCGTGCCTTCTACGCCTACGAGGACACCCGCACCCCGTTCTTCAACACGGTGATAGTGGCCGCCGTCAACGCCGTCGCCTCCGCACTGTGCTTCCTGCTGCTGCCCTCGCGCTGGGCGGTCGTGGGCATGGCCGCCTCCTACGGGCTCGCCTACATCATCGGCGTCGGCGTCGCCTGGCGCCGGCTCAGCCACCGGCTGGGCGGCGACCTCGACGGGCGGCACGTGATCCGTACGTACACCCGGCTCGCCGGGGCCAGCGTCCCGGCCACGCTCGCCGCCGGAGCCGCGGCCTGGGGCGTCACCCACGCGCTGGGCAGCGGCACGCTCGGCTCGATCGCCGCGCTGCTGGGTGGAGGGATCGTATTGGGCGCGGTTTTCGTCCTAGCGGCGAAGCGCATGCGCATCGAGGAGATGACGGCGATGCTCGGGATGGTGCGCGCCAGACTCGGCCGATGAAAAGCGGCTGGGAAACCGGCGTATACAACCATCATTCGCCCCCGCGTGTCGTGCATAGCGGCGAGGTGTAGGCACAATGTTTTTGGCCGTTTCCTGGAAAACGGCCACCACGGATGGGGAGGCAGGAACGACGGTGGCGGAACGGAGCACAGCCGCTGTCGGCGTGGCCGAGACCAGTGGCGCACATGACGCACCACTGACCGCCCAGCAGGACGGGGCCACGGGCGACGGTGCGACGGACGCGACGAACGGATACAGCCGCGACACCGGGACCTCGGACCACGACGAGTCCCCAGCCCACTCCACCGACACCGCACCGCTGACGGGTACGCGCGGTGCCACTCGCCCCGACTCCTCCCCCGAAGGGAGCAGTGGGAACCAGCCGAACTCGGATGGGGAGGAGCCTGCCGTCGATCCCGACGGAGCCGACGGGGCACGCGGTGACGACACCTCCCCGGCCGCTCCTGAGCGCCCCACCGACGCCGATTCCGGTGCCGACGCCGATCCCGGCACCGCTGCCGGTGCCGACTCCGACGCGGTCTCCGACCCGGACGCCGACGCGGCTTCCGGCCCCGACGGCGACAGCGACACGGAAGGCGCGGACAGAGCCACCGCGGACTCCGGCAACGCCGACGGGAAGGGTGCGGGGCAGCACACGGGGCGGCAGAAGCCCCGGAAGAAGGCCAAGGACCGCGAGAGGCCCGGAGCCGGCCGACAGCAGCCGGAGAGCCCCGGGGAGTCGGCCGAAGCGGCCTCCGGGCCGGCCGACGGGTCCTCGAAGCCCGCGCCCGCCGAGATGCGGGTCCCCGAGCTGCACAGCGGCCACAAGCTGGCCCGGCGGTACCGGCTGGAGGAGTGCGTCACCCGGCTCGACGGGTTCAGCAGCTGGCGCGCGGTCGACGAGAAGCTCCGTCGTGCCGTCGGCGTGCACGTCCTGCCCGTCGGCCACGCCCGCGCCCGCCAGGTCCTCGCCGCGGCCCGCTCGGCGGCCCTGCTCGGCGACCCCCGGTTCGTGCAGGTCCTCGACGCGGTCGAGGAGGGCGAACTGGTCTACGTGGTCCACGAGTGGCTGCCCGACGCGATCCCGCTCAGCGAGCTGCTCGCCGCCGGCCCCCTGGAGCCGCACGAGGCGTACCAGCTCGTCAACCAGCTCGCTCAGGCCCTGGCCGCGGCCCACCGCGAGGGCCTCGCACATCTGCGTCTGACGCCCTCCTGTGTGCTCCGGACCGGCATGGGCCAGTACCGCATCCGCGGGCTCGCGGTGAACGCGGCGCTGCGCGGTGTCACGAGCGAGCACCCGCAGCGGGACGACACGGAGGCGATCGGTGCCCTGCTGTACGCGGCGCTCACCCAGCGCTGGCCGTACGAGGAGGGTGCGCACGGACTGCCGGGCACCGGTTCGCTGGACATCGGGGCGCTGGTGGCCCCCGAGCAGCTCCGGGCCGGGGTCCACCGCGGTCTGTCCACGCTGGCCATGCGCGCTCTCGTGAACGACGGCGCGACTGCCTCCCGGCAGGAACAGCCCTGCACCACCCCGGACGAGCTGTGCAAGGCCGTCGCCTCGCTGCCCCGCATCCGCCCGCCGGAGCAGGCGTTCACCACCCCGCCCCCGTACCAGCGCACTGCCTACCAGCAGGGCAGCTTCGGGGCGCCCGGCGGTCCCGGCGGTGCTGCTCCCGGCAGTCCGGCCGCGGTGCCGGGCGCCGAGCCCCCGGCTCCGCCCACGCTGCCCGGGCGCACCGGCAAGGCCCTCAAGTGGGGGGTCTCCGCGCTGCTGATCGCCGCCCTCGGTCTGGGGAGCTGGCAGATCGCCGACGCCCTGCTCAAGGGCGAACCGGTCAAGGAGAAGCCCACCAAGCCGGTGGAGGGCGAGGACAAGCCGGTGCAGACCGGCAAGCCCATCAAGATCCGAGAGGTGCAGGACTTCGACCCGGAGAGCTCGGACGGACGCGAGAAGCCGGAGCGGGCGGGCGACGCCGTGGACGGCGACCCCGGCACCTACTGGCTCACGGACAAGTACCTGGGCCACCCCACCTTCGGCAATCTGAAGTCCGGTGCCGGCCTCATCCTCGATCTCGGGAACACCCGGCAGGTCAGCCAGCTGAAGGTGGACTTCATCGGGAAGACCTCGGCGAGCTTCCTGGCCGCGCCGAAGAGCGTCACCAACACACCTTCCTCACTGGGCAGTTTCAGCAAGGTCACCAACGGCTCCGGGGCACACCTCACCCTGAAGGCCAAGAAGCCCATCAAGACCCGCTACGTGCTGCTGTGGCTCACCAAGCTCCCGGCCACCGACGGCGGCGACTACCGTGGTCGCGTCACGGAGGTCCAGGTCCTCAGCTGAGGCCGCGGGCGCCGCTTCCGACATGCGGGCGGCAGGGTGAGGGGAGGGGCTGCATGGCGAGCGAGGAGGCGCCCGGCTGGACGGCCGAGCCGGACGACAAGGAGCTGCTCGCCCGTCATGTCGCGGGGGATCCCGAGGCGTTCGGCGAGCTCGTCCGGCGGCACCGGGACCGCCTGTGGGCCGTGGCGCTGCGCACGCTCGGAGACCGCGAGGAGGCAGCCGACGCCGTGCAGGACGCGCTCATCTCCGCCTATCGCGCCGCGCACAACTTCCGGGGACAGTCCGCCGTGACCACCTGGCTGCACCGCATCACGGTCAACGCCTGCCTGGACCGCGTCCGGAAGGCAGCCTCCCGCCGGGCCACGCTCACCGACGACACGGAACGGATGGATCAGCTCCTGGAGCCCCAGGAGTCCGCCGCCGCGCCGGTGGAACGCCGCGAGACGCATCGCCAGATCGTCTCCGCGCTGTCCGAGCTTCCGGTGGACCAGCGGGCGGCACTGGTACTGGTGGACATGCAGGGATACCCCGTCGCCGAAGCCGCAGAGGTGCTGGATGTGGCGGTGGGCACCGTCAAGAGCCGGTGCGCCCGCGGCCGGGCCCGGCTGCTCCCCCTCGTCTCGCATCTGCGCAGGGACGGCAGCGACGGAGACAGGGGCGGCGGCAGCAACGGAGACAGTGACGGCGGTTCCCAGGACGAAGCCGGTACCGGACGGAACCCCCCGCCGGGAGCATCCGTCCCAGCACCGAGAGCGGCGCCGCGCAAGGCCCCGCGGAAGGCGACTCAGCAGCCGCCACCGCGGAAGGCTCCGCACACCACCCAGCAGGACACCACAGGCTCCGGGGCCGGGAAAGGAGGGGGACAGGCATGACATCCACTCCTTCTCCGCGCGACGAGCACCCGGAGATCGACGAGATCTCCGCGCTCAGCGAGGACATCGTGCCGGAGGCACGCCGGGCGGAACTCCGCGCGCACCTGATCACCTGCGAGCTCTGCAGGGAGGTGTCCGCCTCGCTGGAGGAGATCCGGGAAACGCTCGGCACTCTGCCGGGCCCCGAGCGGATGCCCGAGGATGTGGCAAGCCGGATCGACCGGGCACTGGCGGCGGAGGCCGCCCCGGCGGCCTCCGCCCGGGCCTCGGGGGCGGCGATCTTCCTCACGGAAACGGATGCCACCGACAGCGACAGCGACAGCGACAGCGGTGACGATGACGGTGCGGCGCATGAGCGCTCGGTTTCACGTGAAACGGCTGCGGAGTCTCACGGGTCCGCTTCAGGAGCGGATGAGCGCTCGGTTTCACGTGAAACTCAGTCCGGCCGTCGCTCCGGGTGTGCGGCGGCAGGTCGGCCGCCAGGGCGTGCCACGGCTTCCACCGGCCCCGGAGGAGCGGACCGCGGGGCCAGCACCCCCGGACCGGGCAGGCGGAACGGCGTCCGAAGCACCCGGCATCGGCGGCGCACGATCGTGCTGGTCGCGGTGGCGTCCATGGTCGTGCTCACATTGGGCGGCATCACCCTCCGCGCGCTCTCCGACTCGGCTCCCACCGAGGTGGCCTCGAATACGGCGAAGTCGACCACGGGTAAACGGGCACCCCAGGCTCCGTCCAGCCCGACGGCCTCCGTCGACACCGATGCCGGAGGCAGCAGTGACGATCAGCAGCTGCGCAAGCGCGTCCAGGGGCTGCTCTCCGACAAGAGCTCGCCTCCGCCGTCCCGAGGGGTGCCGGACAGCCCCAGCACGCCCAGCGACACGCCAACGGTCGACGTCGAGCGGAGCCCCAGCAGCGAGGGGAACACACTCCGCGACGACGCGCTCGGCGACGGGCCGACGGTGCCCTCCTGCATCCGCGACGGTCTCCACCGCGCGGAGAGCCCGCTGGCCGTCGATTCCGCGGCCACCTTCCAGCACCATTCCGGGTATCTGGTCGTCCTGCCCCACCAGGGCGGCGATCCGAAGCTGGTCGATGCCTACGTCGTCGACCCTTCCTGTGTGAACGCCGACCCGTCCCGTCCGGGCAAGATCCTGTTCAAGGGCACCTACCCGCGCGGGTGACACGCGGACGAGAGCAGGGGAATGTCTGCCCCGTAGGATCCGTTGGACGGGGTGCAAGCCTCGGCAGAAGTACCCGGAAGCAGTCGGCAGACAAGGAAGACTCCCGTGAGCGACGTCCGCAACGTCATCATCATCGGCTCGGGCCCGGCCGGATACACGGCAGCGCTCTACACCGCCCGCGCGTCGCTGAAGCCGTTGGTGTTCGAGGGTTCCGTCACCGCAGGCGGAGCGCTGATGAACACCACCGATGTCGAGAACTTCCCCGGGTTCCAGGAAGGCATCATGGGCCCGGAACTGATGGACAACATGCGCGCCCAGGCCGAGCGCTTCGGGGCAGAACTGGTGCCGGACGATATCTCCGCGGTCGACCTCTCCGGCCCGGTGAAGAGCGTCACAGACTCCAACGGCACCGTGCACCGCGGCCGGACCGTGATCGTGGCCACCGGCTCGCAGCACCGCACGCTGGGCCTGCCGCTGGAGGAAGAGCTCTCCGGCCGCGGCGTCTCCTACTGCGCCACCTGCGACGGCTTCTTCTTCCGCGAGCAGCACATCGCCGTGGTGGGCGGCGGGGACACCGCCATGGAGGAGGCCACGTTCCTCTCCCGTTTCGCGGCCTCGGTCACCGTGGTGCACCGTCGGGACACACTGCGCGCCTCCAAGGCCATGCAGGAGCGGGCCTTCGCCGACCCGAAGATCTCCTTCGCCTGGGACAGCGAGGTCGCCGAGATCCACAGCAAGGACGGCAAGCTGTCCGGCCTCACCCTGCGCGACACCCAGAACGGCGAGACCCGCGAGCTGGACGCGACCGGGCTGTTCGTCGCCATCGGCCACGACCCGCGGGTGGAGCTGTTCAAGGACAGCCTCACCCTGGACGAGGACGGCTACCTTCAGGTGGACGCTCCCTCGACCCGCACCAATGTCCCCGGGGTCTTTGCAGCCGGCGACGTGGTGGACCACACCTACCGCCAGGCGATCACCGCGGCGGGCACCGGCTGCTCAGCGGCGCTGGACGCCGAGCGCTACCTGGCGGCGCTCACGGACGTGGACGCCGAGGAAACCCCCGAGCCGGAGAAGACCGCGGCAACCGTCTGACCCAGCCAGCCCGCAGGGGACCGCTACCGGTCCCCGCTCAGCTCCCCACCCCCGCAGTCAATGAGAAAGAGGAGAAGCACCATGGCCGGTGCCACCGTGACCGCGACCGACGCCGACTTCGAGGACGTCGTCCTGAAGAGCGACAAGCCTGTGCTGGTCGACTTCTGGGCGGCGTGGTGCGGGCCGTGCCGTCAGATCGCTCCTTCGCTGGAGGCCATCGCCTCCGAGAACGCCGACAAGCTGACGGTCGTGAAGCTCAACATCGATGAGAACCCGGGCGTCGCCGCCAAGTACGGCATCATGTCGATCCCGACCATGAACGTCTACCAGGGCGGCGAGGTCGTGAAGACGATCGTCGGCGCCAAGCCGAAGGGCGCCATCGAGAAGGACCTCGCCGAGTTCATCGGCTGAGCATCCGTACCTAGCTGAGGGCGCCGTTTCACGTGAAACGGCGCCCTCAGCGCTGTCAGGCCCAGTTGTCCCGTGCCGCACCTCTGTGTCGCATCCCGTTGGCACGATCTCGACATGCCCCACAGCGTCGCCGGGACAGCGACCTCCGTCTCGGCGTCTCAGAGCGGCCGCAGGGCCGGCTCCTTGCTGTGCACCTTCCCCAGCAGCTGGTCCAGAGCCCGCTCCATGTCGTGTCGCCAGGAGACGGTGGAGCGCAGCTCCAGCCGCAGTCGGGGATAGCGGGGATGTGGGCGGACAGTCTTGAAGCCGACCGAGAGCAGATGCTCTGCCGGAAACATGCAGGCCGGTTCCCTCCACTGCGCGTCTCCGAACGCCTCTATCGCCTTGAAGCCCCGCCGCAGCAGATCCTTCGCCACCGTCTGCACGATCACCCGTCCGATGCCCTGCCCCCGGAACTCCGGCAGCAGGGAGGCGGTCATCAACTGCACCGCGTCCGGGGCGACGGGGCTGGTGGGGAAGGCAAAGGAGCGCGGTACGTACGCGGGCGGCGCATAGAGCACATAGCCCACAGCGGCCTCGTCCACATAGACAACCCGACCGCAGGAGCCCCATTCCAGCAGGACCGAGGAGATCCAGGCTTCCTTCTCCAGATCGGGCCGCCCCGACCTCTGTGCCTCCTCGCCGCTGACCGGATCCAACTCCCAGAAGACGCAGCCGCGGCAGCGGTTGGGGAGATCCGGGAGGTTGTCCAGCGTGAGGGGAACGAGCTGTCGTCCCATGGCACCCATCGTATCCGGAGGGCAGCGAGACGGCTGCCGGATTCCGCCCCCTCCCCGCCGCACCGCTGAGCCAGCACCACAACGGCGCTACGACGGTGCTCCTACGCCGCTGGGGTTCGATACACGACGACGGTATGACGGCAGTGGGAAGGCCCGAGCGACAGCGCCCGGGCCTTCCCACTGCGAGGTAGGTGAGTGCGAGGTAGGTGAATGCCTACGAAGAGACTGCGTCCTCGTCGCTGTCGTCCTCGGCGAGCTTCTGTTCCAGCACCCGGCCCTCGCCCGGAGCGAGCTGGCCCAGAATCCGCTCCAGGTCGTCCATGGAGGCGAACTCGACGACGATCTTGCCCTTCTTCTGCCCCAGGTCGACCTTCACCCGGGTCTCGAAGCGGTCCGAGAGCCGCCCGGCCAGATGGTCAAGCGCGGGGGAGACCCGGGCGCCGGCCCGGGGCCCCTTGGGCTTGGCGCTCTTGGGCTTGCCACCCATCAGCGTGACGATCTCCTCCACCGCACGCACCGAGAGCCCCTCGGCCACGATCCGGTGAGCGAGCTTGTCCTGCTCTTCTCCGTCCTCCACCGACAGCAGCGCCCGTGCATGCCCGGCGGACAGCACCCCGGCTGCCACCCGGCGCTGTACTCCGGGAGAGAGCCGCAGCAGCCGCAGTGTGTTGGACACCTGCGGTCGGGAACGGCCGATCCGGTCGGCCAGTTCGTCATGCGTGCAGTTGAAGTCCCGCAGAAGCTGGTCGTAGGCGGCTGCCTCTTCCAGCGGATTGAGCTGTGCCCGGTGCAGGTTCTCCAGCAGCGCGTCGAGGAGGAGCTTCTCGTCCTCGGTGGCGCGGACGATGGCCGGGATCCGCTCCAGCCCCGCCTCGCGGCAGGCCCGCCAGCGGCGCTCACCCATGATGAGCTCGAAGCTGCCAGGTGTGATCTCCCGGACGACGACCGGCTGGAGGAGCCCGACTTCCTTGATGGAGGTGACGAGTTCGGACAGTGCGTCCTCGTCGAAGACCTCACGAGGCTGGCGCGGGTTCGGGGTGATGGCGTCGAGCGGCACCTCCGCGAAGAACGCGCCTCCCGCCTCCTCGGAGCCGGCGCCCTGAGCGGGGACGGCCGAGGCCGTTTCACGTGAAACGGCGTCTTCCGCCCCCGCTTCCTCCTGGTCCCGCTGCGAGAGTTCCGCGACCTTGGCCGCCGCCACGCCCCGCACCCCCTGCTCCGGAGCCAGCACGGGAACGGCGGTGGGGGAGGTGGAACCTCCACTCACATTCGGCCGCTGCTGCTCACCTTCTGCGTCAGCAGCGTCCGGACCGGTCGGAGCCGCCGGGATCAGTGCACCGAGCCCCCGCCCCAGACCCCTACGTCGCTCGCTCACTGAGTCCCCTCCGCCATGCTGCCGTGCTGCTGCGCCTGTAGTTGCTGTGCTTGAAGCTGCTGTGCCTGCTGTGCCTGCTCAACATGCGGGTCCCGCAGCGCGATTTCCCGCGCCGCCTCCAGGTAGGAGAGCGACCCGCTGGAACCCGGATCGTATGTCAGAACCGTCTGCCCATAGCTGGGGGCCTCCGAAATGCGCACCGACCGCGGGATGTTGGTCCGCAGGACCTCCTTGCCGAAGTGACCGCGCACCTCCTCCGCCACCTGGGACGCCAGCCGGGTCCGGCCGTCGTACATGGTGAGGATGATGGTCGACACGTGGAGCTTCGGGTTCAGATGACCCTTCACCAGTTCGACATTGCGCAGCAGCTGGCCGAGACCCTCCAGCGCGTAGTACTCGCACTGAATGGGGATCAGCACCTCGGCACCGGCCACGAGCGCGTTCACCGTCAGCAGTCCGAGGGAGGGCGGGCAGTCGATGAGGACGTAGTCCAACGGCTGCTCGTACGCCTCGATGGCGCGCTGAAGGCGACTCTCCCGCGCCACCAGCGACACGAGCTCGATCTCCGCACCGGCGAGATCGATGGTCGCTGGCGCGCAGAAGAGTCCCTCCACGTCCGGCACCGGCTGGACGACTTCCGAGAGTGGCTTGCTCTCCACCAGTACGTCGTAGATCGACGGCACCTCGGCATGGTGGTCGACCCCCAGCGCCGTCGAGGCGTTGCCCTGCGGGTCGAGGTCGACCACGAGGACGCGGCCCCCGTGCAGGGCCAGCGAGGCTGCAAGGTTCACGGTCGTGGTGGTTTTGCCGACGCCGCCCTTCTGGTTGGCGACGACCATGATCCGGGTCTGAGCGGGGCGGGGCAGGCCCTCTCCGGCGCGGTTCATCGCCTCGACTGCCTGCTGTGCCGCGCGGCCGATCGGGGTGTCGTCCATGGGCGGTGGCGTCTCGCGTGCCGCATCACCGCGGGGTGCGACCGCGCTGGTATCCCCTGGCTCTGTACGGGGACCGGGGACCGGATCGGCCATCGGTCCCGCGATGTTGGCGTCGGACCGCAACGGTTCACTCTCCTCAACATCAGGCTCGCTATGAGCAGAGCCTCCCATGCTTTCGGGCCCGTGAACCAGCGAGCCCCACTCAGTTGTGGATGAATCCACTTCCGAGCGGGGCTCAGGGGCGGTCTGGCCACGCCCGCCGGCGGCGGCGCGGCCTCGGTTGATGATTCCGTGCAACAGAGAGCGGCGTTTCACGTGAAACACGATGCACAGGCACCGCGCGGTGTCCGCCGCGACACTCCGCTCCGCGGGGTCTTAAGCGTTTTTATGGAGTAACCGAATCAGCGTTTCAGCACCGACCGGACGACCAGCCGGCCCGACCAACAGATCAGCGGGACCGGCCTGCCCCCGCCCGGATCAGCGTCGCCGCCGGCCGCCTCGGGCGGAGCGGCCGTTCGCCCGGGCCGCCTTCTCGGCCTTGACCCGCCGTGCGGCGAAGCGCACCCCGCCGGGGCTCTCCCCGACTCTGGCGCGTACCACCGTCGAGGGCGGATCGATCAGCCCTTCGCCGATGTGCTCCACGGTCGTCTCCACGACACCCAGCTTGTGCAGCGCGTCCCGGGCGGTCCGCACCTCGTCCTCGGCGGTGTCGCCCTTGAGCGCCACCATCTCGCCGTACGGCCGCAGCAGCGGAACGCCCCATCCGGCCAGCCGGTCCAGCGGTGCCACCGCGCGGGCCGTCACCACATGCACCGGCGTCAGCGTGCCCAGCATCTCCTCGGCCCGCCCGCGCAGCACCGTCACATGATCGAGTCCGAGCAGCTCGACGACCTCCTGGAGGAACGTCGTGCGGCGCAGCAGCGGCTCCAGCAGCGTGATCTCCAGATCCGGCCGCACCAACGCCAGCGGAATGCCGGGCAGCCCGGCACCCGAGCCGACATCGCACACCGTGACGCCCTCGGGCACCACCTCGGAGAGCACCACGCAGTTCAGCAGGTGCCGCTCCCACAGCCGGGGCACCTCGCGCGGGCCGAGCAGCCCGCGCCTCACTCCGGCATCCGCCAGCAGTTCCGCGTACCGCTCCACCGTGCGGAGGCTGTCGCCGAACGCCCTGCGCGCCGCCTCGGGAGCGGGTGGCAGGCCCGGCTCCTCCTCCGGGGACTCCCCCGACCGTTGTGTCACGGGAGTACGACCACGCAGCGCTGCGGCTCCTCGCCCTCGGACTCGCTGCGCAGTCCGGCCGCCTTCACCGCGTCGTGCACGACCTTGCGCTCGAACGGCGTCATCGGGCGGAGCTTCACGGCCTCACCGCTGCTCTGTGCCTCCTGCGCCGCCTTCGCGCCCAGCTCCGCGAGCTCCTCGCGCTTCTGGGCCCGGAATCCGGCGATGTCCAGCATGAGCCGGCTGCGGTCGCCGGTCTCCCGGTGCACGGCGAGCCGGGTCAGCTCCTGGAGGGCCTCCAGGACCTCACCGTCCCGGCCCACCAGCTTCTGCAGGTCGCGGGCCGAGCCCTCACTGATCACCGACACCGCGGCACGGTCGGCCTCGACGTCCATGTCGATGTCGCCGTCCAGGTCGGCGATGTCGAGCAGCCCCTCGAGGTAGTCGGCTGCGATCTCACCCTCCTGTTCCAGCCGGGTCAGGGTGTCGCTGTCGGCCTCGGTGCCTTCTGGCGCAGTCGTATCCGTCACGGCGGGGACTCCTTCGGTGCTCACTTCTTGGAGGGGTGCTTGGGACGCTGCGGGCCCTTGCGCTGGCCGGACTTCTTCTGGCCCGACTTCTGCTGGCCTGCCGCCTTCGACCCGCCGCCCTGCTTCTGGCCGGACTTCTGCTGCTGACCGGACTGCTTCTGGCCGGACTGGCCGGACTGCTTCTCGTTCGTCTTCGGTCCGGTCTTCTGCATGGACGTGGCGGCCGGGGTGGGCTCGTCCTTCGTGGTGCTCGTGGCGCCCCCGCCCTGACGCTGCGACTTGCTCTGCCGCCTGGGCTGCTGCCGCCGGACCCGGGCGGCCTCGGCGGCCTCGCGCGCCTCGACCTCCTTGGGGTCCTCCTTGAGCTTGCCCTGGGCGCGCAGCTTCTCCTGGCGCTCGTTGAAGGCGCGGGAGCCGGGGGTCGGGTTGCGCTTGATCACGAACATCTGCTGGCCCATCGTCCACACGTTGGTGGTCAGCCAGTAGATGAGGACACCGACGGGGAAGTTGATACCGAAGACGGCGAACATGATGGGGAAGACGTACATCAGCATCTTCTGCTGCTGCATGAACGGCGTCTTCACCGTCAGGTCGACGTTCTTGGTCATCAGCTGGCGCTGCGTGTAGAACTGCGACGCCGACATCAGGACGATCATGATGACCGTGACCACGCGGACGTCGGTGAGGCTGGCGCCGAGCTGGCCCACCTTCTCGGCGCTGTCCATGAACTTGGCCGCGATCGGCGCGCCGAAGATCTGCGCGTCCTTGGCGCTGTCCACCTGGGCGGCGTTGAGGACGCCCACCGGCTTGTTGTCCGCGATGTGCTGGAGCACCCGGAAGAGGGCGATGAAGAACGGCGACTGCGCGAGGATCGGCAGGCAGCTGGAGAGCGGGTTGGTGCCCGTCTCCTTGTAGAGCTTCATCATCTCTTCGCTCTGGCGCTGCTTGTCGCTCTTGTAGCGCTCCTGGATCGCCTTCATCTTCGGCTGGAGCGCCTGCATGTTCCGCGTCGACTTGATCTGCTTGACGAAGAGCGGGATCAGGCAGATCCGGATCAGCACCACCAGGAAGAAGATGGACAGACCCCAGGCCCAGCCGCCGTCCGGGTCGAAGACCAGGCTGAACAGCGAATGGAACTGGACGATGATCCAGGAGACGGCTTTGTAGAGAGGACTCAGGATCGTGTCCACGAATCAGGCTCCTTGGGCATTGGACTGGGTCCGGTGCTGCTGCCAGCGGGAGCGGATCCGCTGGTGCCATACCGGGTGCTTCCGGGCGGGGACATGGTCGACGCCACCGGGCGACCACGGATTGCAGCGCAGGATGCGCCAAGCCGTCAGGCCCGTTCCCTTCACGGCGCCATGACGGGCGATGGCCGTGTACCCGTAGTGGGAGCACGACGGGTAGTACCGGCACACCGGACCGAGCATCGGACTGATGGTCCACTGGTACAGCTTGATCAACCACAGCAGCGGGTACTTCACTGAGCTCTCCCTCCCGGTTCGCTTCCGGGATTCCGGGGGCTGTCCCCCGAGGCGGCAGAGCGGTGAGGGGGCCCGTTGAGCAGCTTCCGCAGCGCGGCATCCAGATCGCGGGCCAGTTCCACGTGGTCCGCGTCCGCCGCACCGGGTTGCGCCCGTACGACAACCAGGCTACCGGGGGGCAGCAGGGAGAGCCGGTCCCGCAGCAGATGCCGCAGCCGCCGCTTCACACGGTTACGGACCACCGCGTTGCCGACGGCCTTGCTCACGACGAAACCCGCACGCGGCGGGGGGACCTCTCCCCCCGGCACGTGCGGGTCCGTTCGACTGCGTAGATGGACGACGAGAAGCGGGCGACCGGTCCGGCGTCCTCGGCGTACCGCGGCCGCGAAGTCCTCGCGCCGCCTCAGCCGGTTCTCGGTAGGCAGCACGTCATGGACCTGTGGTCAGGCTGCTCAGGCCGACAGGCGGGCGCGACCCTTGCTGCGGCGGTTCGCGACGATCGCGCGGCCGGCGCGGGTCCGCATGCGCAGCCGGAAGCCGTGGGTCTTCGCGCGGCGACGGTTGTTCGGCTGGAAGGTGCGCTTGCTCACTCGGGGGCTCCAGAGATGCTTGGTGTCCCGCGCTCGCCGCAGGACTGGGTGCGGGGAGTCGACCGGCTGTCACCGTGCGCCCACGAGTAGCTCGCAACGCCCGAGTGTGCACCGCTTCATGATCGACCGGGAATCCCGTTTGATCTTGCCCATCGGAGGCAGGCGGCAGCAGCCGTCGACACTCGACCTGGTTACGGTACGCGTGCCCGCACCACCCGGTCAAACCGGGCCCGACGGGGCCCGGCCACCCACCGACGACCACCCCGGTGGCGACTCGACTACTGCACTCGTGCACAGCCTGTGGACAACGACTTGAACGGGGCAGGTCCGCGTGACTACCGTGGCCGAACTTCCTTTCCTTCCCGACCGTCCCGAGAAACATGCATTCGTGGGACCGGGTCGGTCACCGGACGACCGTCACCCTCCGAGTGGCCCGTCACCCAGCGAGTGAGAGAGCGTGCCCCGTGGCTGACCTACCTGCCGATCTTGCCGCAGTGTGGCCACAGGTGCTGGAGCAGCTCCTGCGCGAGGGGCAGGGCGTCGAGGCGAAGGACCAGCGCTGGCTGCAGGACTGCCAGCCGCTCGTCCTGGTCTCCGGGACGGCACTGCTCGGCGTGCCGAACGAATATGCGAAAGGGGTGCTGGAGGGCCGGCTCGCCCCGCTGATCACCGAGGCTCTCGGCCGAGAGTGCCGGCAGCCCATCCGGCTGGCGATCACCGTGACGGGCCCGGCGCCCGAGGCCGCCCCGCCCGCTCCCGCCATCCCTTCGCCGACACCGCCCCCGGAGCAGCAGAACCCGCCGCAGGGGCAGCCCCCGCAGCACCAGCAGCAGGCGTCCCAGCAGCAGGGACCAACACAGCCGCAGGGACAGGGACAGCCCCACGCCCAGCAGGAGCGGTACGGCCAGGAGCGCTATCCCGACGAGCGGTACCCCGACGACCAGTACGACCAGTACGACGGCCGGGAAGTCCCCGGCACCCGCTCCGCATACCCCTCGGACTACGCGCGCAGTGCTCTCCCCTCCAGCGGCCCGGGCTCGCCCGCCGCCGCACCCGCGTCCTGGCAGCAGCCGCGCGAGCCGTACCCGCCGCAGCAGCACCGGCCCTACGACCCGCAGCAGGGTTATGAACACCAGCAGCACTCCTACGACCAGCAGTCGTACGAGCAGCAGGGCGCCGGCTACGACTCCGCGCAGGCCTACGAGCGAGGCGGCGGCCAGGGCTACGAGCGCGGCGGCCAGGGCTACGACAGCGGCCCTGGCTACCAGGGCGGCCGGGCCGGGCAACGGAACCAGGGCTACGACCAGCAGTCGTTCGAGGCGTACGAGCCGCAGCACCAGCAGCGCCCCCGTCCCCAGGTGCCGCCTCAGGGCCGGCCGCCCGCGCCGCACTACGACAGCCCCGCTCAGCTGCCGGCGCCCAGCGGAGCGCCCGGGCCGCTGGCCGCGCAGCCCGCGCCCGCCACCGGGCCGGGGGAGCCGACGGCGCGGCTGAACCCGAAGTACCTCTTCGACACCTTCGTGATCGGCGCCTCGAACCGGTTCGCGCACGCGGCGGCCGTGGCCGTGGCCGAGGCACCGGCCAAGGCGTACAACCCGCTGTTCATCTACGGCGAGTCCGGGCTCGGCAAGACGCACCTGCTGCACGCGATCGGCCACTACGCGCGCAGCCTCTACCCGGGTACGCGGGTGCGCTACGTCAGCTCGGAGGAGTTCACCAACGAGTTCATCAACTCCATCCGGGACGGCAAGGCGGACGCCTTCCGCAAGCGCTACCGCGACATGGACATCCTGCTCGTCGACGACGTCCAGTTTCTGGCGGACAAGGAGTCGACGCAGGAGGAGTTCTTCCACACCTTCAACACCCTGCACAACGCCAACAAGCAGATCGTGCTCTCCAGCGACCGGCCGCCCAAGGCGCTGGAGACGCTCGAGGACCGGCTGCGCAACCGCTTCGAGTGGGGCCTGATCACCGACGTCCAGCCCCCCGAGCTGGAGACGCGGATCGCGATCCTGCGCAAGAAGGCGGTACAGGAGCAGCTGAACGCGCCGCCCGAGGTGCTGGAGTTCATCGCGTCACGCATCTCGCGCAACATCCGGGAACTGGAGGGCGCCCTGATCCGGGTGACGGCCTTCGCCAGCCTCAACCGGCAGCCGGTCGACCTCGGGCTGACCGAGATCGTGCTGAAGGACCTGATCCCCGGTGGCGAGGACGCGACCCCCGAGATCACCGCGCCCGCCATCATGGCCGCGACGGCGGACTACTTCGGGCTGACGGTGGACGACCTGTGCGGCTCTTCGCGCAGCCGGGTACTGGTCACGGCACGGCAGATCGCGATGTACCTGTGCCGGGAGCTGACCGATCTGTCGCTGCCGAAGATCGGCGGGCAGTTCGGCGGCCGCGACCACACCACGGTGATGCACGCCGATCGCAAGATCCGCGCGCTGATGGCCGAGCGGCGCTCCATCTACAACCAGGTCACGGAGCTGACCAACCGCATCAAGAACGGCTGACAGGGGACTGACAGGGCCGCACCGCCGGGCGGTGCGGCTTTGCCCGCTGCCCGCCCGGCGTGCCGACAGCGGCACTCCTGGGGGGCGCCCCGCGCTCTCCGGCGCCAGAACTCGCCCGGGTGTGCCGCGCGCCCCGCAGAGGGTGCCGACGGCCCGCCACGACCGCCACCAGCCGCCTCGCCCGGCCCCGGCCCCGGCCCCGGCCGGCTCGCCCCTGCTCCCCGCGCGCGCCCCGAAGCCGGGCACCGTACGGCTCACGCCCCATGGACGGCTGATGGTCCCCCGCGGACGGCTCCGGAATCGGCTCCGCGGCCCCTTCCAGGGCCGGCCCACCGCTGGGGACAACTCTCCGAAGGCTGCGTGCTGTTCGAATCGTGGCGTGCGAGGTACTGGAATCCACAGCAAGGAGCGGTTTACCGCTTCCACACCCTGGGGACTCTCCTCGTTGTCCCAAGGGCGTCCACAACCACCCTGTCGTGGAGCTGGTTTGCCGAGGTCACTCGGCTGTGGACTTGTGGGCGCGCGTTGTCCACATGGTGTGGAGGGGGCGGCGGCCAGGAGCGGGGCCCGCGGGTTGTCCACCGGCTGCCCACAGGATGCGGCCTCTTATCCCCAGTGATCGGCCTCTTCTCCACAGAACTGTCCACTGTTCGGCAACTCAACGCGCCCGCTCACCGGTCCGAGTGAAAGCCGTCACATCCGGGGCGAGGTTTGGGCTGTGGGAAAGCCGGGGAAAGCTGTGGGCGGAGCTGTGGGGAAACCGCCCCTCCCTGTGGGCGGGATGTGCAGAACTTTTCGTCGTCCACAGCGAGCCCCGCTTCCTCCACCGGTCCGCCCACAGGCGCGGTGGACAAAATTTCCCGGCTGAGCTGCGGAAACGTGCTTTTCCACCGTTTCCACAAGCCCTACTACTACGACCACACAGAGAGAGCCCGGGATTCGCTTCGAAGTGGGGGCTGTGCACAACTCGGCGCCGCGCGCTCCGGACCGCACCGCACCGACTTGACCCGCACCCGCGCCCGCTGTCAGTCGGGTGCGTCAGACTGGTGCCCGGCAAAGCACGAGCAGAGGCAGCAGCAGGAGGCGGCTGAACGTGAAGATCCGGGTTGAACGCGATGTGCTCGCGGAGGCGGTGGCCTGGACGGCCAAGAGCCTCCCCGCCCGCCCGCCGGTGCCCGTGCTCGCGGGCCTGCTGTTGAAGGCGGACGACGGCACGCTGAGCCTCTCCGGCTTCGACTACGAGGTCTCGGCGCGGGTCTCGGTCGAGGCGGAGGTCGAGGAGGACGGCACGGTGCTGGTCTCCGGCCGGCTGCTGGCCGACATCTGCCGGGCCCTCCCCAACCGACCGGTGGAGATCTCCACAGACGGTGTACGGGCGACCGTCGTCTGCGGCTCGTCGCGGTTCACGCTGCACACACTCCCTGTGGAGGAGTACCCGGCGCTGCCCGAGATGCCGTCCGCGACCGGCACCGTCCCCGGCGAGGTCTTCGCCGCGGCGGCCCAGCAGGTCGCCATCGCGGCCGGGCGGGACGACACCCTGCCGGTGCTGACCGGTGTGCGCATCGAGATCGAGGGCGACACCGTCACGCTGGCCTCCACCGACCGGTACCGCTTCGCGGTGCGCGAGTTCCTGTGGAAGCCCGAGACACCGGACGCCTCGGCAGTGGCCCTGGTGCCCGCAAAGACGCTGCTGGACACGGCGAAGTCGCTGAACGGGGGCGACAGCGTCACGCTGGCGCTCTCCGGATCCGGCTCCGGTGAGGGTCTGATCGGTTTCGAGGGCGCCGGGCGGCGGACGACGACCCGGTTGCTGGAGGGGGACCTGCCCAAGTACCGCACGCTCTTCCCGACGGAGTTCAACTCCGTCGCCGTGATCGAGACGGCACCGTTCGTGGAGGCCGTCAAGCGTGTGGCGCTCGTCGCCGAGCGGAACACCCCGGTGCGGCTGAGCTTCGAGCAGGGCGTGCTCACCCTGGAGGCCGGTTCCAGCGACGATGCACAGGCTGTGGAGAGGGTCGACGCGGACCTGGACGGCGACGACATCTCGATCGCCTTCAACCCCGGCTTCCTGCTGGAGGGGCTGAGCGCCATCGACTCGCCGGTGGCGCAGCTGTCGTTCACCACCTCGACCAAGCCCGCGCTGCTGAGCGGCCGACCGGCCAAGGACGCCGAGGCGGACGAGGCGTACAAGTATCTGATCATGCCGGTCCGCCTCTCCGGCTGAGCAGACACCGCCCGAGGCCGCGCCCCGGCGGCCGGAAGCGGCCCGGGGCCGGGTTGGCCCGGGCTCGGCCGGGCGCCCGAGCGCCGTACCGCGGCGCCGAACAGGGGTGCGGCAAGGCGTAGGGTCGAATGCGTACGAAACTGCGGAAACTCAGCTAAGGGGCAGTGATGGAGCTCGGTCTGGTCGGTCTCGGGAAGATGGGCGGGAACATGCGCGAGCGCATCCGCCGCGGGGGCCACACGGTCATCGGGTACGACCGGAATCCGGACATCTCCGATGTGGACAGCATCGAGGAGCTGGTGGGCTCGCTCAGCGCACCCCGGGTCGTGTGGGTGATGGTGCCGGCGGGCGCGGCGACCCAGTCGACCGTCGACCGGCTCGGCGAGCTGCTCTCGCCCGGTGACCTGGTGGTGGACGGCGGCAACTCGCGCTGGACCGACGACGAGAAGCACGCCGAGGAACTGCGGGCCCGGCAGATCGGGTTCGTCGACTGCGGCGTCTCCGGTGGCGTGTGGGGCCTGGAGAACGGCTACGCGCTGATGTACGGCGGCTCCGAGGAGGACGTGGCGAAGGTGCAGCCGGTCTTCGACGCGCTCAAGCCCGCGGGTGAGTTCGGCTCGGTGCACGCGGGGAAGGTCGGCGCCGGCCACTTCGCGAAGATGGTCCACAACGGCATCGAGTACGCGATGATGCAGTCCTTCGCGGAGGGCTGGGAGCTGCTGGAGGCCGCGGACTCGGTCACCGACGTGCGCGAGGTCTTCCGCTCCTGGCAGGAGGGCACCGTCATCCGCTCCTGGCTGCTGGACCTGGCCGTCAAGGCGCTGGACAGCGACGAGCACCTGGAGGCGCTGCGTGGCTACGCGGCGGACTCCGGCGAGGGCCGCTGGACGGTGGAGGCCGCGATCGACAAGGCGGTGCCGCTGCCCGCGATCACCGCGTCGCTGTTCGCGCGGTTCTCCTCCCGGCAGGAGGACTCCCCGCAGATGAAGATGATCGCCGCGCTGCGCAACCAGTTCGGCGGACACGCGGTCACGGCCGCGGACAAGGCCGGTGAGAAGGGCGCGGACGCACCGGGTGCCGACGTCACGCCGCCCGCGGGAGGCTGACGCCGGCCGATGCACGTCACGCATCTCTCGCTCGCCGACTTCCGCTCCTACACCCGGGCCGAGGTGCCGCTGGCACCGGGTGTGACGGCGTTCCTCGGGCCGAACGGCCAGGGGAAGACGAACCTGGTGGAGGCCGTCGGCTATCTCGCCACGCTGGGCAGCCACCGGGTCTCGGCGGACGCGCCGTTGGTGCGGCAGGGTGCCGAGCGCGCCGTGATCCGTGCCGTGGTGCGGCAGGACGAACGCGAGCAGCGGATCGAACTGGAGCTGAATCCGGGCCGGGCCAACCGGGCGCGGATCAACCGCTCGTCGCAGGTGCGGCCCCGGGATGTGCTGGGCATCCTGCGCACGGTGCTGTTCGCGCCGGAGGACCTGACGCTGGTCAAGGGCGATCCGGGCGAGCGCCGCCGCTTCGTGGACGAGTTGGTGACGGCCCGGGCGCCCCGGATGGCAGGGGTGCGGTCGGACTACGAGCGGGTGCTCAAGCAGCGCAACAGCCTGCTGAAGTCGGCTGCCATGGCCCGGCGGCACGGTGGACGCGGGGTGGATCTGTCCACGCTGGAGGTGTGGGACCAGCATCTGGCGCGGGTCGGTGCGGAGTTGCTGGCGCAGCGGCTGGATCTGCTGGCGGTGCTGGGGCCGCTGGCCGACAAGGCGTACGAGCGGCTGGCGCCGGGCGGCGGCCCGGTGGCGCTGGCCTACCGGGGGCCGGTGACGGGCGCGTCCCGGGAGGAGCTGTACGCGGGGCTGGTGGCGGCGCTGGGCGAGGCGCGCAAGCAGGAGATCGAGCGCGGGGTGACGCTGGTCGGCCCGCACCGTGACGATGTGCTGCTGCGGCTGGGCGAGTTGCCCGCGAAGGGGTACGCCAGTCACGGGGAGTCCTGGTCGTATGCGCTGGCGCTGCGGCTGGCCGCCTACGAGCTGCTCAAGAGCGAGGGGCATGAGCCGGTGCTGGTGCTGGACGACGTCTTCGCCGAGCTGGACAGCAGGCGTCGGGCCCGGCTGGCGGAGCTGGTGGCCCCGGCCGAGCAGGTGCTGGTGACCGCTGCCGTGCCGGAGGATGTGCCTCAGGTGCTGTCGGGTACCCGGTTCGCGGTGGCCGACGGGGAGGTGGAGCCGCTGTGAGCGAGCAGCCGGATGCGGCGGGCCGGTCTCCCGAGGCGGGCGGTACGGATGCGCCGGGCGGCTCGGGCGGTACGGATGAACGGGGTGAGCCGGGGGGTGGCACGCCGCCCGCGGCGAGTGGGGTGGATCTGGCGCGGGTCGCGCTGCGTGCGGCCAAGGAGCAGGCGCGGGCGCGGGGTGCCGAGGCGCAGCAGCGCCGGCAGGCCCGCCGCGGCGGCGGGCTGCGTTCGGGGGCGGGGCGCGACGGGCGCGATCCGCTGCCGCTGGGTGCCGCCGTCAGCAGGCTGCTCGCGGAGCGCGGTTGGGAGACCCCGGCGGCGGTCGGCGGGGTGATGGGGCGCTGGCCGCAACTGGTGGGGCAGGAGGTGGCGCAGCACTGCGAGCCGCAGCGGTACGACGAGGAGGAGCGCGCGCTGCTGGTGCGCTGCGACTCGACGGCCTGGGCGACGCAGCTGCGGCTGCTGGCGCCGCGGCTGGTGGCCCGGCTGAACGAGGACCTCGGCCAGGGCACCGTGCGGATGCTCAAGGTGCGGGGTCCGGAGGCTCCGCGCAAGGGGTACGGACCGCTGCGGGCGCCCGGCAGCAGGGGTCCGGGCGACACGTACGGGTGAGGTCGTGAGCGGCCCGGTCGCGGTGTGTGTACGGACTGGAACAGCCGGATACGGATCGAAGCGCTCAGTGCCACTGTGAGGCCTCTGGCCCCCCGGTCCGAATATGGGGAGTCGATGGACGCCAGTTCAGGGCGCCACATGTGGACTCAGGCACCGGCAAACCCCCATTCACGTTGCGGCCACCGGTACACTGGGGGACTACCGCACCGTTGCGGAACATGTCGAACGACGCAGCCGCTCCGCCTTGCCTTGGAGACGGCCTGTGCTGTGCCAGAAAGGGCGCTTCGTGGCCGATTCCGGCGATCTCAACGAGAACGACAACACGACTCCGCCGCAGTCCGCGGAGGAACCCCCGAACCACGGCGAGGGCGCCGGTCCGGACCCCGCGGGCGGCGGCGCTGCTGCGGCGGCGACGTCCGGCACCGAGGGGTCGTCGTACGACGCGAGCGCGATCACCGTCCTGGAGGGGCTGGACGCGGTCCGCAAGCGCCCCGGTATGTACATCGGGTCGACCGGTGAGCGTGGCCTTCATCACCTGGTGTACGAGGTGGTCGACAACTCGGTCGACGAGGCCCTCGCCGGGCACGCGGACACCATCGACGTGGCGCTGCTCGCCGACGGCGGGGTGCGGGTGACCGACAACGGGCGCGGTATCCCGGTGGGCATCATCCCCTCCGAGGGGAAGCCGGCCGTCGAGGTCGTGCTGACGGTGCTGCACGCGGGCGGCAAGTTCGGCGGCGGCGGCTACGCGGTCTCCGGCGGTCTGCACGGCGTGGGCGTCTCCGTGGTGAACGCGCTCTCCAGCAGGGTCGCCGTGGAGGTCAGGACCGACGGCCACCGCTGGACGCAGGACTACAAGCTGGGCGCGCCGACGGCTCCGCTGTCGCAGAACGAGGCCACGGACGAGACCGGCACCGTGGTCACCTTCTGGGCCGACGGGGACATCTTCGAGACGACGGACTACTCCTTCGAGACGCTCTCGCGGCGGTTCCAGGAGATGGCGTTCCTCAACAAGGGGCTGACCATCTCGCTGATCGACGAGCGCGAGGGCCACGTCGACGAGGAGGGCCGGCCCAACGCGGTCCGGTACCACTACGAGGGCGGGATCGCGGACTTCGTCCGCTACCTCAACTCGCGCAAGGGCGAACTGGTCCACGACACGGTGATCGACTTCGAGGCCGAGGACACCGAGCGGATGCTCTCGGTCGAGATCGCGATGCAGTGGAACAGCCAGTACAGCGAGGGCGTGTACTCCTTCGCGAACACCATCCACACCCACGAGGGCGGCACCCACGAGGAGGGCTTCCGGGCCGCGCTGACCGGGTTGATCAACCGCTATGCGCGGGACCGCAGGCTGCTGCGCGAGAAGGACGACAACCTCACCGGCGAGGACATCCGCGAGGGCCTGACCGCGATCATCTCGGTCAAGCTGGGCGAGCCGCAGTTCGAGGGCCAGACGAAGACGAAGCTGGGCAACACCGAGGCGAAGACCTTCGTCCAGAAGATCGTCCACGAGTATCTGACCGACTGGCTGGACCGGAACCCGAACGAGGCCGCAGACATCATCCGCAAGGGCATCCAGGCGGCCACGGCGCGGGTCGCCGCGCGCAAGGCGCGGGACCTGACCCGGCGCAAGGGGCTGCTGGAGACGGCGTCGCTGCCCGGTAAGCTCTCGGACTGCCAGTCCAACGACCCGGTCAAGTGCGAGATCTTCATCGTGGAGGGCGACTCGGCGGGCGGTTCGGCCAAATCGGGCCGCGACCCGGAGTACCAGGCCATCCTGCCGATCCGCGGCAAGATCCTGAACGTGGAGAAGGCGCGGATCGACAAGGTCCTGCAGAACGCCGAGGTGCAGGCGCTGATCTCGGCGTTCGGCACGGGTGTGCACGAGGACTTCGACATCGAGAAGCTCCGCTATCACAAGATCATCTTGATGGCGGACGCCGACGTCGACGGCCAGCACATCAACACGCTGCTGCTGACCCTGCTCTTCCGCTTCATGCGGCCGCTGGTGGAGGCAGGACACGTCTTCCTGTCCCAGCCGCCGCTCTACAAGATCAAGTGGAGCCGGGACGAGTACCAGTACGCGTACTCCGACCCGGAGCGCGACAGCCTCATCCAGCTCGGCCGCGAGCAGGGCAAGCGCATCAAGGACGACTCGGTGCAGCGCTTCAAGGGCCTGGGTGAGATGAACGCGGACGAGCTGCGCACCACCACGATGGACATCGAGCACCGCGTCCTGCGCCAGGTGACGCTGGACGACGCGGCCGCGGCCGACGACCTGTTCTCCATCCTCATGGGGGAGGACGTCGAGGCCCGCCGCTCGTTCATCCAGCGCAACGCCAAGGACGTCCGCTTCCTCGACATCTGACGTCGGCCCCTGGCCACCGCGCCGGGACCCGAAGCGCCGCACACAGACAAGGACTTGATCTTTCACCATGGCCGACGAGACCCCCACCACACCCGAGCCGACGCCCGAGAACGCCCCCGCGCCCGACAGCGCGCTGGTGGACACCGAGGCGGGTGCCCGCGTCGAGCCCGTCAGCCTCGAGACGGAGATGCAGCGCTCCTACCTCGACTACGCGATGAGCGTGATCGTGAGCCGCGCGCTGCCCGACATCCGGGACGGCCTCAAGCCGGTGCACCGGCGGGTGCTGTACGCGATGTACGACGGCGGGTACCGCCCCGAGAAGGGCTACTACAAGTGCGCCCGTGTCGTCGGCGACGTCATGGGCACCTACCACCCGCACGGTGACACCTCGATCTACGACGCGCTGGTGCGGCTGGCGCAGCCCTGGTCGATGCGGATGCCGCTGGTCGACTCCAACGGCAACTTCGGCTCTCCGGGCAACGACCCGGCCGCCGCCATGCGGTACACCGAGTGCAAGATGGCCCCGCTGGCCATGGAGATGCTCCGGGACATCGACGAGGAGACCGTCGACTTCCAGGACAACTACGACGGCCGCAACCAGGAGCCGACGGTCCTGCCGGCGCGCTTCCCCAACCTGTTGATCAACGGCTCCGCCGGGATCGCCGTCGGGATGGCGACCAACATCCCGCCGCACAACCTGCGGGAGGTGGCCGCGGGCGCCCAGTGGTACCTCGACCACCCCGAGGCGTCCAACGAGGAGCTGCTGGAAGCCCTCATCGAGCGGATCAAGGGCCCGGACTTCCCCAGCGGCGCCCTGGTGGTGGGCCGCAAGGGGATCGAGGAGGCGTACCGCACCGGGCGCGGCTCGATCACCATGCGGGCCGTGGTGGAGGTCGAGGAGATCCAGGGCCGCCAGTGCCTGGTCGTCACGGAGCTGCCCTACCAGGTCAACCCGGACAACCTGGCGCTGAAGATCGCCGACCTGGTCAAGGACGGCCGGATCGGCGGGATCGCCGACGTCCGCGACGAGACCTCGTCGCGGACCGGGCAGCGCCTGGTCATCGTCCTGAAGCGGGACGCGGTCGCCAAGGTCGTCCTCAACAACCTCTACAAGCACACCGATCTGCAGACCAACTTCGGCGCGAACATGCTCGCGCTGGTCGAGGGCGTGCCGCGCACCCTGTCGCTGGACGCCTTCATCCGGCACTGGGTCGCGCACCAGATCGACGTCATCGTGCGGCGCACCCGCTTCCGGCTGCGCAAGGCCGAGGAGCGCGCCCACATCCTGCGCGGTCTGCTCAAGGCACTGGACGCGATCGACGAGGTCATCGCCCTGATCCGGCGCAGCCAGACCGTCGAGGAGGCCCGCGGGGGCCTGATGGGCCTGCTGACCATTGACGAGATCCAGGCCAACGCGATCCTGGAGATGCAGCTCCGCCGGCTGGCCGCGCTGGAGCGGCAGAAGATCACCGCCGAGCACGACGAACTCCAGCTCAAGATCGACGAATACAACGCGATCCTCGCCTCGCCCGAGCGGCAGCGGCAGATCATCGGCCAGGAGATGGGCCAGATCGTCGAGAAGTACGGCGACGACCGGCGCACCAAGTTGATCCCCTTCGAGGGCGACATGTCCATCGAGGACCTGATCGCCGAGGAGGACATCGTCGTCACGATCACCCGTGGCGGCTACGTCAAGCGCACCAAGACCGACGACTACCGGGCCCAGAAGCGCGGCGGGAAGGGGGTGCGCGGGACGAAGCTGAAGGAGGACGACATCGTCGACCACTTCTTCGTCTCGACCACCCACCACTGGGTGCTGTTCTTCACCAACAAGGGCCGCGTCTACCGGGCCAAGGCCTACGAGCTGCCGGACGCCGGCCGGGAGGCGCGCGGCCAGCACGTGGCCAATCTGCTGGCCTTCCAGCCCGACGAGCAGATCGCCGAGATCCTCGCCATCCGGGACTACGAGGCCACTCCCTATCTGGTGCTCGCCACCAAATCGGGTCTGGTCAAGAAGACGCCGCTCAAGGACTACGACTCGCCCCGCTCCGGCGGCGTCATCGCGATCAACCTCCGCGAGATGGAGGACGGCCGCGACGACGAGCTGATCGGCGCCGAACTGGTCTCGTCCGACGACGACCTGCTGCTGGTGAGCAGGAAGGCGCAGTCGATCCGCTTCACCGCGACCGACGAGGCGCTGCGCCCGATGGGCCGGGCCACCTCCGGTGTCAAGGGGATGAGTTTCCGCGAGGACGACGAACTCCTCTCGATGAATGTCGTGCGGGCGGGTACGTTCGTCTTCACGGCGACCGACGGCGGGTACGCGAAGCGGACGAATGTGGACGACTACCGGGTCCAGGGCCGCGGCGGGCTCGGCATCAAGGCCGCCAAGATCGTGGAGGACCGGGGATCGCTGGTCGGCGCGCTGGTGGTCGAGGAGACGGACGAGATCCTCGCCATCACGCTCGGTGGCGGGGTGATCCGCACGCGGGTCAACGAGGTGAGGGAGACCGGCCGTGACACCATGGGCGTTCAACTGATCAACCTGGGCAAGAAGGACGCGGTGGTCGGCGTCGCACGCAACGCCGAGGCCGGTCGCGAGGCCGAGGAAGTGGAGGCCGCGGCGGGTACCCCCGACGAGGGGGAGCAGCAGGACGCGCCCGACCCGGATGACGACTAGGACAACTAGGAGCAGGGCGTGAGTGGTGCTCAGCCGCAGCCGAAGGCGCAGCCGCAGGCAAAGCCCCCGTCCCCGGCCCAGCCGCAGACCGAGCAGCAGCCGCACCGGCCGCCGCAGGCGTATCCGTCTCCGGACCCGGGCCGGGCCGGACCGTCGGACCGGCCGGAGCACTCCGGCCGGTCCGGGGGCTCCGACACGGTGCGCAAGCCCCGCACCGGGGCGCGCACGGTGCCGCGGACGCGCAAGGCCCGGCTGCGGGTGGCCAAGGCCGACCCGTGGTCGGTGATGAAGGTGAGCTTCCTGCTGGCGGTGGCGCTGGGGGTCTGCACGATCGTGGCGATCGCGGTGCTGTGGATGGTGATGGACGCGATGGGCGTCTTCTCCAGCATCGGCGGCACCGTCAGCGAGGCCACCAGCGCCGAGGGCAGCAGCGGCTTCGACCTGGAGACGTTCCTCTCGCTGCCCCGCGTCCTGCTCTTCACCTCCCTGATCGCCGTGATCAACGTCGTGCTGGCCACCGCGCTGGCCACGCTGGCGGCGTTCGTCTACAACCTCTCGGCCGGCTTCGTCGGCGGTGTCGAGCTGACCCTGGCGGAGGACGAGTAGGCCCCGCCGTGGTCCCGCTCCGGTTGCCCCGGAACCGATTTGGGACCACGGCTGAAGTGCGCTAACCTTTCTGTGCAGCGCGCGGCTATAGCTCAGACGGTTAGAGCGCTTCCCTGATAAGGAAGAGGCCCCAGGTTCAAGTCCTGGTAGCCGCACAGCGACGGAAAGCCCGGTCCCTCGGAGGAGGGGCCGGGCCTTCCGCATTTCCGGTGCGTTCTCCGCACCTCGACCCCCGGCCCGGCACGCCCCGGTCCCACTCCCCCGTTCGCCGGCTCCCGCCGGGATCGCGTGGACGGCGCGTGAGCAGGAGCGCACGCTGCGGACGTTTGGTGCCGTTCCCGTTCTGGTACCGGTAGCCCCGTCCTGCTGTCGGCGCCCCCGGGCGCCTCCCGGCGAGCGGAGCGCTGCGATGACCGGATCCGACCCGGAACCCGACCCGGAACCCGACCCGGAGACCGAAGGCCCCGAGCCCGAGGTGGAGGCCGCGGCCGGGAGGCTGCCCACCGGGCCGCCGCACCCGCGCAGCGGGACGCTCGGCCAGACGCTCAAGCGCACTGCGGCCGAGTTCAAGGAGGACGGCCTCGCCGATGTGGCCGCCGCGCTGACCTACTACGCGGTGCTGTCGGTCTTCCCCGCGCTCATCGCGCTGGTCTCGCTGGTCAGTCTGGTGCTGAGCCGCGAGAAGATCGTCGAAACCCTGAACGACCTGGTCGACACGGTCGGCCCGGCGTCCGCCGCCGAGACGTTCGAGGAGCCGATCGCATCCATGGCGTCCGGCTCGGGCGCCCCGTCGGTACTGCTGGTCGTCGGCGTCCTGGGTGCGCTGTGGACCGCGTCGGGGTACGTCGGCGCCTTCGTCCGGGCCTCGAACGTCATCTACGAGGTGGAGGAGGGCCGTCCCTTCCGCACGCTGCGCCCGGTGCAGCTCCTGGTGACCGCTGCCGCCGTGCTGCTCCTGGCGGTGGTGCTGGTCGGGTTGGTGGTCAGCGGCCCGGTGGCGGAGTCGGCCGGGGAGGCGCTGGGCGTCGGGCACACGGCGGTGACCGCCTGGGAGTGGGCCAAGTGGCCGGTGCTGGTGCCGGCCGTCGTGGCGATCATCGCCGGGCTGTACTACGCCGCGCCGAACGTGCGGCTGCCCGGCCTGTCCTCGGTGCTGCCGGGGGCCGTGCTGGCGCTGGGGGTCTGGATGGTCGCCTCCGCCGGTTTCGCCTTCTACGTGGCGAACTTCGGGTCGTACAACGAGACGTACGGGACGCTCGGCGGGGTCGTGGTCTTCCTGGTGTGGCTGTGTCTGACCAATCTCGCTGTCGTGCTGGGCGCCGAGTTCAACGCCGAGCGGGAGCGCGGCCGGCAACTGGCGGCCGGGGTGCCGGGTGCCGAGCGGCGGATCCGGTTGGCGGAGCGCTCCGCCGCCTCGCGGAGGAAGCGCGCGCGGACTGCCTGAGGGCGCGTCCGGGCGGGGCGGGCCGACCCGGCTGTCGGAAGAGGTGGTTGGGTATCATCGGCCGCCTAAGAGGTCCCAATGTCTAAGAAGGACGAGGTAGCGCGGTGAAGAAGCTTTTCCTGGTCGCACTGGCCGCCATCGGCGGTCTCCTCGTGTACCGCCAGATCCAGGCGGATCGCGCCGAGCAGGATCTGTGGACGGAGGCGACCGACTCCGTGCCCGCAGGTTCCGGCGTGTAGCCCAAGCGAACAGCAACGAGAGGCCCTGGCCGCCGATTGCGGCCGGGGCCTCCGTCATGTGCGGACGCTCCGCGGGGTCGGCTGCCGGCCGGTTGCCTCGGCGATGAGTGCCTGTGGCATGTGTCTTGGGGGCGAGCCGGGCCGAGGTGCGCGGGGCAGGACGGAGCCTCCGCTGTTGCTGTACCGTGACAGCCTTTCTCTTGTCGCTTGCTTGTGCAAAGCAATAACGTGCTTGAGCAAAGCTACCGGGTCCGTACGGGCCGAGGGGGGAGACGAACATGCGTACTGCGCGGGGGCGCCGGGCCGGAGGACTGCCGCGAGGCGTGTCGGGAGGGGTGCTGCTCGCCCTGCTCGCCGGGCCGGCGGTGGCACCCGCCGCCGCCGTCCCGGCCGCTCCGGACGCCCGGGACGCCACGGAGAGCGGCACCCACGCGCTGGAGATCGTGCTGGACTCCTCGGGCTCCATGGCCCGGGCGACCGGTTCCGGCGGGACCCGGATGGAGTCGGCCCGGGACGCGGTGGGCACCCTCGTCGACAGCCTCCCCGACGGCTACCCCACCGGACTGCGGGTCTACGGCGCCGACCGGGCCGCGAGCTGCACCGACACCCGGCTCGTCGAACCGGTCGGGGCGCTGGACCGGGCGGGAATCAAGAAGGCCGTCTCCGCGGTGCGGCCCAAGGGGGAGACCCCGATCGGCCCGGCGCTCCGGAAGGCCGCCGACGACCTGCCCGACCCGCCGCGGAACACGCTGGGTCGCCGCACGATCGTGCTGGTCTCCGACGGCGAGGACACCTGCGGGGACCCGGAGCCGTGCGAGGTCGCCGAGGAGCTCTCCCGGGACGGCCTGGACCTGCGGATCGACACCATCGGCTTCCAGGTGCGCGGCGAGGCGCGCAAACAGCTGGAGTGCATCGCCGAGGCCGGGCACGGGGAGTACTACGACGCGCCGGAAGCCGAGGACCTGGCCCGCGAACTGGAGCGCGCCGGGCGCCAGTCGGCAGCCGGCTACCGGTTCGAGGGCAGGCGGGTCGCCGGAGCGCGCTCCTCGGCCGACGCCCCCGCGCTGCGTGCCCCCGGCCAGTACCTGGACACCATCGGGCCCGGGGAGACCCGCTGGTACAGCACCGAACTCGGCGCCGGCTCCACCGCGCGGGCCGTGGACCTCGCCGCCACCGGAGTGCCCCGGCCCGGCGCCCGGGTCGGCAGCACGGACGGTCTGGAGCTGACGATGCGCAGCCCCGACGGCAGCCGGTGCGGCAACGACCGGTCCTGGTTCGCACAGGACGAGGGCGGTGTCCCGCTCACCGCGGCCGTCAGTCGGATCCCCGACGGGGACGGCGCCCGCTCCTGCGACCGGCCCGGACGCTTCACCTTCGAGCTGACCCGCGCCACCGCCGACGGCTCGGACCGGGCGCGCTGGCCCGTGGAGCTGCGGCTCGGCACCGAGCGGGCGCTGCCCGGCGGGGTGGCCCCGGCCCGCGCCGAGACCGGCTACGGGCCGGGAGGCGAGGACGCGGCCCTGCCGACCGGCGCGCCCCGGGACATCGAGGGCGGCACCGGATTCAACGACGCGAAGAAGCTGCGCGCCGGCGTGTGGCGGGACACCCTGGTTCCGGCGCAGACCCGCTGGTACCGGGTTCCGGTGGGCTGGAACCAGCAACTGCGCTACGACGTCGAGTTCGCCAACGAGCCCGCGCGTCCGCGGAGCGGCGGCGTCCCCTCCTCGTCCGTGTGGACGGAGCTGTACGCGCCCGGTCGGCTCCCGGTCCCCGGCGGTGCGGAGTTCACCACCCGCCGCCCCTACCGGGGCGAGCCGGTGAAGGTGTCGCACGGTACCGTGCCGGTCTCGTGGCGGAACCGCACGGAGCCCGCCGGTTCGGTGCGCCCGGTGCGGCGTGACGGCGACTACTACGTCGCGGTCACACTGGGCGCCGGGGCCGACCGCATCGCCGCGCACGCCGCGGTCCGGGTGGTGCTGCGCGTCGACGTCAAGGGCCGCCGGAAGCGGGGCCCCGAGCACGACGCCCCGTATGCCGGTGCCGGTGGAGCGGCGGACGGGCGCAGCGGCGGCAGGTCCGCCGGGAGTGGGACGTCGGGCAGCGTGCAGCGCGCGGCGGGAGGAGTGCATCCGGCGGTGGCGGCCGCGGGCGGCGCCGCGGCCGTGCTGCTGGCGGCGGGCGGAGCGGGGTACGCGCTGCGGCGCCGTGCCAGGGTTCGGAGCGCTACGGCGACGAGGGGTGGAACGTGGTGACGGGGCACGACGGGAGTGACGGGCGCGGCCGGGTCGGGTACGCCGCGGGAGCCGGTGACGGCCGCCGGCGCGGAAGAGGACCCACCGACCGGCGCCGAAGCGGGCTCGGGTTCGGGCCCGGGAGCGAACGCGGACACGGGCGCCGGCGTGCGGCCCGCGCCGCCGCCGTGTCGACCGCGGTACTGTGCCTGGCCGCCGGGGTCCTGGGCGGCCAGGCAGCCCCGCGCGCGTGGGCGGCGGCCACCCCGCGCGGCTATCAACCGGCCGCCGAAGCACGGCAGATCACCGGCGCCGCGAGCAGCGCGGACGCGCCCGAGGTGGCGACCGGCCTGTTCACCGACCGGATCCGGCTGGGCCAGGAGAAGTACTACGCGCTCGACCTGGACGCGAAGGCGGACGTCCATGTGACCGCGACCGCCGTACCGGAGCCGGGGTCCAGAGTCACCTTCCAGGACGGCCTCAAGGTGACGCTGCAGAACACCGAAGGGGACTCCTGCTCCGAGGGCTCGGCCGACGGGAACGGCGACACCGCCTTTCCGCTGGCCGCCACCGCTTCCCGGCTGATGGGCGACCCCGCGGACGAGAACTGCCGCAGCGCGGGCCCCTATCTGGTCCATGTCGTCCGCGAGGAGGGCGACAACTCCGACCCGAGCTCCTGGCCGCTGGAGCTGTCGGTCATGGTGGAGCCCGGTCTCAAGGGCGGTATCCCCGCGCCCCGGCCGGGCGCCGAGGAGGAGACCGACGCCCACAACACCCGCCCCGCACCGCCCTCGGGTCCGGCGGAGACCCGCACCGGCGGTACCGGCTTCAACGACGCCCGCGCGCTCGGGGACGGGGTGTGGAAGGACCGTGTCCGCGCCGGGGAGACCCGCTGGTACCGGGTGCCCGTGGACTGGGGGCAGCGGCTGTACGTACGTACGGAGCTGCCCAACTCCGCGCGGCAGTCCGGGACCGGGAGCCGGTATGTGCCGCACGGCTTCCGGATGAACGTCTACAACCCGGCCCGTACCCCGCTCTACGACGAGGACTTCCAGGGCTACGACGGCGACGGAGCCGATTTCGACCGTTACAGCAACCCGGTCCGCTACGAGAACCGCTTCCTCGACGCCGCCTCCGGGACCCGCTTCGCGGGCTGGTACTACGTGGCCGTCACCGTCGGCCCGGACATGGCCACGCCCTTCCCGGACGGCACCCCGGTCACCCTGCGGATCGACGTCAGAGGCCGGGCGCAGCAGGGCCCGGAGTACGACGGGGACGCCGCCGCGGCCGGGTTCGGGGTCTCCGGGCGGGACCGGGAGATGGCCGAGAAGGGGCTGACCGAGGCCCAGGCCGAGCGCAGCGCGACGCTGCGCACGGTGGGCTGGGCCGGTGTCGGTGCGGGCGGGGCGCTCCTTCTCGTCCTCGCCCTCTGGCTGCTGCTGGCCCGCCGCCGGGCCCGCACGGCCGGGCACCCGGCGCCGGACCCTTACGCTCCGGTCCCGCCGGACGGCCTGCTCCCGCACCACCCTCTCCACGGTCCCCCGTACGGAGGCCCTCCGCAGAGCTAGTGCCCGCCCCGCGGACCCGGTGGGCCGCGGGGCGGGGGCGGCGGTACCGACAGGCCGCGGGCTACGCCGCCGTGGAGAGCGCCCAGACGCCGGTGGCCAGGCAGAGGAGCGCGACGAGCAGCATCGGCACCGCCACCTTGAGCGGCGGGCCGGGCCTCCGTGCGGGGGCCGGCACGTGCGCGGGCGGCGGCGTCGCGGTCGGCGCCGCTCCGACGGGCGGTCCCGCCGGGTATCCGTATCCGTGCGCCGGGTAGACCCGGGTGCCCTGGTCCGCCGCGGTGGGGTACCGACCCGGCCCCGGTGGCGGCGCCGGTGGCGTACTCGGCTGCTGCGGTACCGGCTGCGCGGCGGTGGCCGCTGCGGCGGGTACCGCCGCGGGCGGCTGCAGCGGGAAGCTCCCGGTGTCGGACGGCCGCGGAGCGGGCGCGGCCCCCGGCGCCGGGGCGACGGCTGCGGCCTCATCGGCGGCCGCCCCGGCGGCAGTCTCCTCGGTGGCCGCCCCGACGGTGCCGCTCCCGGCCGGCGTCCCGCTGCCGTTCCCGGCGGCACTACCGGCGGCGGTGTCCGGGCTCGGGGAGGCCGCGCGCAGCGGCCCCTCGGCGCCGAACCCGTCCGGCAGCGGGCCGATGTGGTCGAAGACCTCGACGGCCTCCTGCTCCACCGTCGCGTCCCGGTCCAGCAGCTCGGCGGCTGCGGCCAGGGCCTTGCGGGCACCTGTCGCGGTGCGGAAGCGCACGGCCGGATCGGGCTGCAGCAACTGGCCCAATACCTGCCACAGCGGCTCGGCCACCCCTTCGGGCGCCGCGGGCATCCCGTCTTCGTACTCCTCGAACAGCGCCTGGGCGTCGGGCTTCCGGCCGGTGAGCAGGTAGAGCCCCACCAGTCCCACCGCGTACAGGTCCGAGGCGAAGTCCGCCTCCGCCTCCAGCAACTGCTCGGGTGCGAAGTAGCCCGGCGTACCGACGACGTAGTTGGTCTCGGTCAGGCGGGGCTCGCCCTTGCGCATGGAGATGCCGAAGTCGGACAGCCGCAGGTGCGGACGTCCCGTGCCGGTGCAGTCCAGCAGGATGTTCGCCGGTTTGATGTCCCGGTGCACCACGTCCTCGGCGTGCACGGCGGCCAGGCCGGAGAGGAGCTGATCGAGCAGGGTGCACACGAACGTGGGAGGCAGTGCGCCGAAGTCGCCGACGAGATGGGCCAGCGATCCGCCTCTGACCAGATCCATCGTGAACAGGACCTGCTCGTCGTCGGCCGCCCAGCTCGCCGGGGCCAGCACGTGCGGGTGGTCGATGCGCAGGGACTGTTCGCGGACGAAGCGCAGCAGGGTGTGGGCGTCGGACTGCTGCAGCACCTTGGCGGCCACATACCGCCTGCGCCGATGGTCCCAGGCGCGCCAGACCATCCCGGCGCCGCCGCGTCCGATCGGATCGACCAGCTCGTACCTGCCGGCGAAGATCTCACCCATGGTGCTCGCGCCCGCCCCTTGCTTCCGCGCTCTCCCGCCGTACCGCGGTGCCGCGGTGCCGCGGTACGGCTCGTGGTGATCAGCTCTGGTGCGCCTCGTAGTGCTTGACCGCGTCGGAGGTGCGGCCCGCGCCGTAGACCCGGAGGAACTCTGCCAGTTCCGGGTGGGAGGGGGCGAGCGCGTTGGACGCCTCGATGATGTCGGCGGCGTCCGACACCGAGCGCAGCAGGGCCTGGATCTCCCGTACGACTCGCTTGACCGGGGTCTGCGAGGCGCCGGAGGAGGAGGTCTGCGTGGTGTTGTTGAGCACACTGCCGCCCGCGGTCCGGCGGATCTCGTCCATCCGATTGGTCGCGTCGGCGGCGCTGATGTCGCCGCGCGCCACCTCGGCGGCCAGCTCCTGGAGGGCCTGGACGCGCTGCACGACGGCCGGGTTGCCGATCTTTGCCCGCTGCCCGCTCATGAGCTGCGAAAGCATAGGTGCGGACAGTCCGAGCACCGTCGCGAGGCGGGCCTGGTTGAGTCCCAGGTCCTCGATCAGCCGGCGGAAGAGGGTTCCCAACGGCTCGCCGTACCACTGACTCTGGAGCTCGCGCGCCTTCGCCGTCGGGTCCTGTGCTGCTGCGTCCATGGCGTCTCCCCTGGCCTGCCCTGTGGTGCTTCGCTCGCGCGAACTTGCCGTGCATCCTACGGACGGCGGCGGGGGCGGGGCGATACCCGGTCGGAATTCGTCCCCCGGAGCCGGTACCCTGGTGCGCGACGGGGCCATAGCTCAGTTGGTAGAGCGCTGTCTTTGCATGGCAGATGTCAGGGGTTCGACTCCCCTTGGCTCCACCGTGAAGACCTCTCTGACCTGCGGAAGCGCAGATCAGAGGGGTCTTTTTCGGGTCGGCTTCCGGGCCCGGAGGGAACGGCGGTCCTCCTCGCGGAGCCGCCACCTCAGGGCGTGAAGGGCGGCCCGCCGCCGCACGCTCCCGGCTCCCTGGCCCCCCCCGACGCCCGGCCGCCCCCTGGGGGTTCGCCGGGGGCCCGGCAGGGGCGTGGCCGTCGGGTACGTCATGGCCTGCTCCCGGCGTCCGCCGTTCCCTCTGCGGCGGTACCTCCCGGCCCGGTGGGCCGGGCGCGGAGGAGCGAGTCCAGGGGAGCGGTGGGGCGGGCGCAGGCTTCCTCCAGGGCGTCGGCGTAGGAGGCCAGCAGCGCGCGGGCGGTGTCCGGGTCCCACCGGTCGGTGGCGTACTCGAGGAAGGCCCAGTAGCCGGACCCGCCGGGCTGCTCGTCCGGGGGTGCCGGGGCCGGGGTCAGCCCGAAGGTGAGGTCGCAGCGGGCGGCCGGCGCGGCCACGTCGTCGACCTGGGTCTCCAGACCGGGCAGCGACACACCGGTGTCCAGGGAGTTGTTGAAGGCGAAACCGATCGGGAGGCGTTCGGGTACGTCGGGGACGCCTGACGCGCGGATGTGGTCCAGCACCTCGAACATCGGGCGCAGCATGCCGATGGCCTCGTGGGTGCGGGCGCTGCTGTGGCGTACCAGGTCCTCGAACGTGGCCGCCTCGTCGAGCCGGATCCGTACCGAGGCCGCCATCGCCGTACAGGTGACCATCGACTCGTGTGCGGCGCACTCCCGGTGTGCGTAGGGGATGTTGAGCAGGATGTCCCGTTCGCCGGACAGCCGGGCCAGCAGTACCGCCAGCGCGGCCGACGCCACGGGGAAGGCGGTGGTGCGCAGGGAGCGGCCCAGGCGTTCGGCGGCCGACCGGGTGTGCTCCGGTATCCGCAGGCGGACTGTGCCGCCGCGGCCGCTCGGCTGTTCCGGGCGGGGCCGGTCGGCGGGCAGTTCCAGCCGGAAGGGGGCGCCGGAGAGGTAGTGGCTCCAGCGTTCCCTCCGGTCGGCCTCCTCGTGGGGGTCGCGGAGCCGGTGCTGGAGGTCGCCGTAGTCGGTGGACTGGGAGCCCGGTGCGGGCAGGCCGGCCGGCACTCCGTGGACGGCCGCGGTGTACAGGGTGGCCAGTTCGTCCAGCAGCAGCGACAGGGACCACGCGTCGACACTGCTGTGGTGCAGCACCAGCATCAGCATCCAGCGGTCGGATCCCAGGCGGAGCAGCCGGGTCACGGGCCGCACCGAGCGGCTGGGGTCGAAGGGCGTCGCGGCCAGTTGCCGGCACAGCTCCTCGGCCCGTGTCTCGCGTTCCGGCCCGGGGAGGCCGCCGAGGTCGCGGACGGGCAGCGCCACCGGGGCGTGCGCCGGTGCCTCGTGCACCTCCTGCCACCAGCGCCCGCCGTCGTCCCGGACGAACCGGCAGCGCAGGGCGTGGTGCCGGGCCAGGAGCCGGCCGACGGCCTGCTCCAGCGCGCCGACGTCCAGCCGGCCGGTCATCGTCAGCCGCGTCGGTACGTTCCACACCTCCGGCCGCGGCGCCGCCGTGTGCGCCCGGAGGATCGACATCTGCTCCATGGTGGCGGGGGCCCGGCGGCGCGGGCGGCGGGTGGCGAGCCGGCCGGCCAGGGCGGCCGGCGTCGGCTCGGCGAAGAACTCGGCCATGGTGCAGGCGGCGCCGAACCGCTCCCGGACGCGGTTGAGCAGCCGGATCGCGCTGATGGAATGGCCGCCCACGGCGAAGAAGCTGTCGTCGTCCGAGAGCTGCTCCGCGGTCTCGTCGTCGACTCCGAGCACCTGCTGCCAGCAGGCACGGAGTGCCGCGAGGGTCTCCGCGTGGTCCTCGGGGGCGTCCTGGTGGCCGCTGTCGGCCGCCGGTCGTGCTCCTGCCGCCTCGCTCGTCCGGCCGCGGTCCCACTTGCCGTTCGGGGTGAGGGGCAGTTCGGCCACGACCGTCCAGCGCTCGGGGACCATCGGGCCCGGCAGCAGCTCGCCGAGGGCGCGGCGCCAGCCGCGGACGGCGCCGGGGGCGGCGGCTTCTGCCGTCTCGGGCACCACATGGCAGTGCAGGAGCTGCCTGCCTCCGTCCGGGGCGTCGGACGGAGCGGCGGTGCCGGGGACGCCGGGAAACTCCGGGAGGACTCTGGCGTCCCGGACGCCGTCCAGGGTGCGGACCGCCGCCTCCACTTCGGCCGGTTCGACCCGGACGCCGTTGATCTGCGTCTGATCGTCCGCCCGCCCCACGTAGTGCGCGCGCCCGTCGGGGCGGCGGCGGGCCAGGTCCCCGGTGCGGTACCAGCGTCTGCCCGTCGGATCGGTGCGGAAGCGCTCCTCGGTCGCCGGAGCGTCCCGCGGATAGCCGCGTGCCACCTGGGGGCCGCCGATGTGCAGCTCACCGACCGCGCCGGCCGGAACCGGGCGCCCGGCCGGGTCGCGCAGCTCCAGCCGCATGCCAGGGGACGGGCGGCCGAGCGAGGGCAGCCCGAAGCGGGTCCGGCCCTCGCAGGTGACCTCGCCCCAGGAGCAGAAGACGGCGGCCTCGGTCGGGCCGTAGATGTTGACTAGGGAGAACGGCAGTCCGGGGCGCGGCCGGCGGCGGAGTTGCTCGCCGCCGGTCACCAGGGAGCGCAACGCGGTGTGCGCCGGCCAGTCCTGTGCCAGCAGTTCCTCGGCGATCGGGGTGGGCACGAACGTGACGGTGATGCGCCGCTCCACCAGCCAGCGGGTCAGTTCGGGCGGGTCGAGGCGGAGCCGTTCCGGTACGACGTGCAGCTGCGCGCCCGTCGCCAGCGCGGGCCACAGTTCGAGGGCGGTGGCGTCGAAGCCGGTTCCGCTGTACCAGGACAGCCGGTCTTCCGGGCCGATGGCGAGTCCGTCGCGGTAGGTGGCCAGGGTCGCGGCCAGATTCCGGTGCTCCAGGACGACTCCCTTGGGGCGGCCGGTGGAGCCGGAGGTGTACAGCAGGAACGCCGGATCGGAGCCCACCGTCGCGGAGCGTTCGGCCCGGGTGCCGACCTCTCCGGCCTCGTCGCGCTTCCCGCCCTCCTCGGCGGCCATCCGCAGCAGTGCCGGATGTCCGTGTACCGCCGGGTGGAGCGGGTCGTCTTCGCGGGTGACGACGGCGGCCGGGGCAGCGTCGTCCAGGACGGCCGTCAGCCGCGCCGCCGGCTGGGAGAGGTCGAGCGGCAGGCAGCAGGCGCCGGCGTCCAGCACACCGAGCGCCGCGGCGGCGAACTGCGGGCCGCGCGGCAGCGCGAGCGCCACCGTGGCGCCGCGGCGCACTCCGGCGTCGCGGAGCCGGCCGGTGAGTGCCGCGGCCGCGGCACTCACCCGGTTCCCGCTCCACGCCCGGTCGTCGGGGCCGTGCCCGCCGCCCGGGTCGGCGGTGCCGTCGGCGGCGTACACGAGCGGCGCGTCGGTCGCGGGCGGGCGCGGCGCGGTCAGGGCCGGCTCATGCGGCAGCGCCGGGCCGCCGTCGCACCAGCCGTCCTCCTCCGCCTCGTCCTCGGGCGCCGCGACGGGAAGTTCGGCGACGCACGCCGCCGGCCCCCGCAGGGCCCGCAGCACCGCGCGCAGCCGGCGCAGCATCCGCCGCACGGTGTCGGCCTCGTACAGGTCCGCGTCGTAGCGCACCCGTAACCGCAGCCCGGTAGGGGTCCGTACGGCCATCAGGGCCAGTTCCAGCGGGGCGGACAGCGTGCCCTCGGCGAGCGGCTCGGTCTCCAGCCCGGGCAGGTCGAGGCCGGCGAGGTGGTCGGTGTCCAGGTCGGCGGAGACGGTGGCCAGGGGGCGGGCGGCCGCGGCGGTCGCGGCGCGGGCCGTGCGGAGGGCGGGAAGGTCGTCCAGGTCGGTGAACTGGTGCCGGGCCGCGGCCAGCAGGGTGTCTCGGGTGGCCCGGACGGCGTCGGCCGGGCGCTGGTCGTCCGTCAGCCGGCCGCGCAGCGGCAGCAGCCCGGCATGGAAGCCGACCGTGTCCAGGTCCGCCGGGCGGCGCCGGCCGAAGGTGCAGCCGAGGACGAAGTCGTCCTGCCCGCACAGGCCGCGCAGCACGATCCGCCAGCCCGTCAGCAGCGTCGCGAACAGGGTGACACCCTGTTGCCCGCTCCACTCCTGGAGTCCGGCCAGCTCGTCCGCGTCGACGTGGACGCTCACCGCGTCGCCTCGGCCCACCGTCTGCTGGCGCGGCCGGTCCGTGGGCACCTGCGGGGGCCGCGGATCCTCGCCCAGGTGGGTTCGCCACCACTCCACGTCCCGCGGGGCGCGTGCCGTGCCGGTGTGCTCCAGCGGCGAGCCGGCCGGGCGGCGGAAGAGGGGGGCGCGGCCCTCGTGTGCGGCCCGGTACAGCTCCTGGAGGTCCGCACCGATCAGCCGGGCCGAGTGCCCGTCGGTGACCAGGTGGTGCATGGCCAGTACCAGGACGTGGTCCCGCGCGCCCAGCCGCAGCAGCCGGGGGGTGAACAGCGGGCCGCGCGCGGTGTCGTAGGGCCGCTCGCTCTCCTCGCGCAGCACCCGGCGGATCGCGGCCCCGGCGTCCTCGGCTGCGGCGTCCGAGACGTGGAGCGCGACGGGAACGGCGGTGTCGGCCGGCAGGACTGTCTGCCACAGGGTGCCGGTGCCGCCGGTGCCCGCACCGCCGTCCGGGTCGCTCGGGTCCGGGCCGGGCGGTTCGCCGGTGCGCGCGTCAGCGGCGGACTCGTCCGGGCAGCCGGGCCCTTCCGGGACGCCGGGCTCTTCCGAGAAGACGGTGCGCAGTGCGGGATGCCGTGCGACCAGGCCGTCCAGCGCCGTACGCAGCGCGCGCTCGTCCAGCGGGCCGCGCAGCCGCACGGCCTGGATCTCGTTGTAGGTGCCGGGCGGAGCCAGGTGAGCCGCTGTCCACAGCCGCCGCTGTTCCGGAGTGGCGGGCCCGCTGACCGGGGCCCCGGCGGGGCGGGCCGCCGGACCGGCGGCGGGTTCGTCGTGGAACCGGGCCCGCAGGCTGTCGAGGACCTCCAGTCCGGCTCGCATCCGGTCGGCGGGCATGCCGAAGTCCACCAGCGAGGCGATCTCGTCCACCCCGGCCCTGCGCAGCTCGTCGACCAGCGGTGCGGTGCTCTCCGGCGAGCCGATCAGGGCCCGTCCGTCGCAGTAGCGGTCGTAGGCTCGGCGGAAGAGCAGATCCAGGTCCTTCTCGTCGGCGTCCGCCACGTCCTGCGGCCGGTGGCCCGCTGCGGTGGCCGCGGCCCGCATGGTCAGCGACGCGCGCAGATAGCGGCACATCGGCTCCAGCGCCTCCGCCCGTGCCGTGGCGTGGTCGTCCGCGAGATAGGTGTGCAGCAGTACGGTGACCCGGCCGGTGTCCGGGTCGAGCCCGCAGGCGGCGCGTGTGGTGCGGTAGTGCCGGATGTTCTCGGCGAGTTGGCCGACGTCCTGGTGCATCAGGTTGGTGAGGAGGCCCAGGCCGTGCCGGGCGGCCTGCTCGTAGCTCTCGCGGCGTCCGGTGGTGGCCAGCGAGAGCGGCGGCAGCTTCTGCACGGGGCGTGGCTGGACGCGCACCTCGACGGGTGCGCCCTCGCCGGTGGGGCGCCGCACGGTGCCGCCCTGCCACAGGCGCCGGAGGTCCGCCAGGTGCTCGAAGGTGACATCGCGGCGGCCCGGGAACCGGTCCGGGGCCAGGACGAAGTCCTGGGCGTGCCAGCCGACGGCGCAGCCGAGTCCGACCCGTCCGCCGGAGAGGTTGTCCACCACGGACCACTCCTCGGCCACCCGCAGCGGATCGTGCAGCGGCAGGACGACCGATCCGGCGTTCAGCCGGATTCGGCTGGTCTCCCGGCTCAGCGCGGCCGCGAGTACGGACGGGTTGGGGAAGATGCCGCCGAAGGTGTGGAAGTGGCGCTCGGGCAGCCACACGCCGTGGAAGCCGTGCCGGTCGGCGAAGCGGGCGGTGTCGAGGACGAGGGCGTACGGTCCGTCCCCGGTGCCGGGCGCGCCCCCGGTCGCCTCGTCGCCCGTGCCCGTGCCCGCGGACCCGGACCCTTTCGACGGGGATGTGCGGGGCTGTTCCGGATAGTCGCCGAAGAAGGAGATGCTGAAGTCCGGCGCCGGCCGTTCCCCGGGAGGCATCGGCGCCTGCGCCGGAGACTCGGGTGCGGAGCGAGGCCGAGCCCGGGCAGGGGTACGGGTACGCGGATACCAGCCGGCGTCCCGCAGTTCGCGCAGCGCGTCGCTCACCGCCTCCTGCGCCTGGTGCAGGTCCTCCTCGGTGTGCGCGGTGGACAGGTAGCAGCTGCGCCACTCCCAGATGTAGATGCCGCGCAGCAGCAGATGCGGGTACAGCAGATCCATGTCGGCGCGCTGCCGGAAGCGGAACATCGACCCGAAGTTGACCGCCTGGAGGGGGAACTCGTCACGTTCGAGCGTGGCGTTGAGGCCCAGCGTGAACCGGTCGGTGCGCTGGTTCAGCTCCTCCTGCAGCCCGGGGCCGGCTTCCTTGAGATGGCCGAGCACGGCGTGGGCGGCCACCATCGACAGCGGGTGCTGCATGTACGTTCCGCCGAAGAAGGTGGTCTCGCGCTGCGGCCGGCTGTCGTCCCCGTACTGCCAGAAACCGCCGTCGACCCCGTCCATGATGTCGGCCCGGCCGGCTATCGCGCCGATCGGGAAGCCGGAGCCGAGAGCCTTTCCGTAGGTGGCCAGATCGGGTTCGACACCGAAGTGGTGCTGCGCGCCGCGCGGGTGCGGGCGCAGCCCGGTGAGCATCTCGTCGAACAGGAGCACGATCCCGTGTCTGCGGGTGATCTCGCGCAGCGTGCGCAGGAACGCCGTCGGACGCAACCCGGGGTTGCGGCACTGCACGGGCTCGACGAGCACGGCCGCGAGGCTGTCGCCGAGCTGGTCGATGGTCTCCAGCGCCTGCCGGCTGCCGTACTCCAGCACCGTCAGCTCCTGGACGGCGCTGTCCGGAATCCCCTTGGAGACGGGAACGGCGGCGCCCTCGGGGCCTCCCGGACGGCCGAGCACGCTGTCGACGTGGCCGTGGTACGAGCCTCGGAACATGACAACGCGGCTGCGTCCCGTCGCGGCACGTGCGAGCCGGACCGCTGCCGAATTGGCCTCGGTGCCGGTGGTGGCGAACGCCACCCGCTCCGCCCCCGTCAGCTCGGCGAGCAGCTCGGCGACCTCGCCGGTGAGGGCCTCCCGCGGGCCCAGCCGCAGCCCGTGCGCGAGGTGCCGCCGTACGGCCTCCCGAACCGGCTCCGGTTCGTGGCCGAGCAACAGGGCACCGAAACCCATGGTCAGATCGATGTACGGGTTGCCGTCGACATCCACCATCCGGGAGCCACGCGCCTCGCGGGCGGCCAGCGGATACAGCAGGTCCTTCGTGGCGCTGCGGAATCCGACGACCGCACGGCTGTCGGCCAGCACCCGGCGGTGCCGCTGGGCCAACGCCCTGGAGCCGGGCGTGCGCGCGTTCAGCCTGCGCACCAGGTCACGGGTGTGCGCGCGCTGTCGCTCGTCCGCCGCCGCGCCACTCATTCCGGAGCCGGCGTCGATGCGGACGTGCGGACCGTGCTGCGCGGCGCCCGGGGCCGGGCTGCGGGCGCCGGCGGGTTCGCCGCGGTCCTCAGCGGGCACATCGGCGCGGCGGGCGCGGTGCGCGGCGGCCAGCCGCTCGCTCAGCTCGGCCGAGAGCTTCGCCACCCGGTCCACCGCGCCGGCCGGCTCTCCGGTCTCCCCGGCTCCCCCGGACTTCCCGGCCTCCCCGGTCTCCTCCCGGCCTGCCCGGGTGCCGATGGCGCTCATCGGGTGACCGCCCCGCGCCCGTCGGTGAGCAGCGCCACCGCGTCGGCGAGCTGGGTCAGCATCCGCTGCTGCGTCTCGGCCAGCACTCCGACCTGCCGGGCGAGTTCGTCCAGCTCCGCGCGGGTGACCGGTTCCTGCCGGTCCGGGCCCGGACCCGGGCGCGGTTCCTGGCGCGGTTCCTGGCACGGTTCCTGGTGGGGTTCCTGGTGGGGCGTGCCGCCGGACTCCCGGCGGGGCTCCCGGGCGAGTTCCGGCCCGGGTCTCGCGAGCGAGCGCTCTGCGATCATCTCCGCGGCGAGGCGCGGGGTCCCCGCGTCGTCCAGCAGCTCCGTCAGGTCGAGCTCGACGCCGAACTCCCCCTCCAACTGCCGCACCAGACCGATCAGCTGGAGCGAGTCGGCGCCCAGCGCCACGAAGCCGCGGTCCGGGTCGAGTTGTTCCGGAGAGTGGTCCAGGTGGTCCGCGGTCAGCTTGGTGACGCGGTCGAGTATGGCGTGGTCCGTCAACGTATCCTCCGTGCGGTTGTGGGGACGTGCTGCTGACGTGCCGGTGCGGGGTCTCGCTTCCGTACGGGGCAGGGGCGGCGGCCCCTTCCAGTGGCGGGTGCGCTGGAAGGGGTAGCCGGGCAGCGGAACGCGGCCGCCCTGGTGGCCGTCCAGCAGCGCGTCCCAGTCGAGTTCCGCCCCCGCCAGGTAGAGCGTGCCGACGGCATGCCAGAAGCCCGCCGGCGCCTCGCCCGGCCCCGGAGCGCGATCGGCGGGCCCGGCCGCGCGGCAGGGGTCGGCAGGCTCGGCGGACGGTGCCGGGCCCAGCACGACGACAGCGTCGGCCCCCGGGACGCTCCGGGGAGCCGGCGCCGCCATGCCGGACTCCGGCAGCGGCATCGCGGGACGGTCCCGGCCCTCCATGAGCATCCGCAGCGCTTCCCGGGGCGCCCGCGCGCCCGACGTACAGGACGCCGCCCAGCGTCCGGCGCCGTGCCCGGTCACCCGGCACGGCCGGATGCCGACCCGCTCCCAGAGGGCGTGCTGCGCGGTCTGCAGGACGAACAGGGCGGGTTCGGCGAGGGCGCGGCGGCGGTCCGCGGGCGCTTCGGCGGCCAGCAGCAGGGCGGCGAGGCCCGGGTACGGGCGGGTGAGCGCGTCCACGGTCTCCCGCACCACGGGGAAGCGTTCATACAGGCCGCGGGCCACGCCGGCCGGGAGCCCGGCGTGCTCGTCGGCGCGCGCACCGGCGCGTCCTCGGTCGAACACGAACGCGGTGCGGAATCCGGGCCCTTCGGTCGGCCGCGCGCGGGCCCGCCGGTCCTCGCGGTGCCCGTGGTGCTCGTGGGCGAGCCAGTCGTCGAGCTGCGCCACCAGCGCCGCCGGGGACGGCGGTGCTCCGGGCCCGGCGGTGAGGATGAGGCGGTGTGCGAAGTGCCGGCGGCCCAGCGCGAGCGTGGTGACCAGGTCCTCCCACGGTGGCGCGTGCCCGGCGGACAGCCGGTCGCGCAGCGCCCGTGCCGCATCCGCCAGGGCGGGCCCGGTCCGCGCGGACAGCGGCAGCAGCGGGACGGCGGCGGGGTCGCCGCTTGCGGGGAGGCCGCTCGCGGGGACGCTGCGTGTGTGGGCGTCGCTCGTCGGGGTGTGGCCGCCCCGCCCGCGGGACGCGTGGGTGCGTCTTCGCGGCGGCGGCTCCTGGAGGATCAGATGCGCGTTGGTGCCTCCCATGCCGATGGAGTGCACGCCTGCCCGCCGGGGGCCGTCGTCCACGGGCCAGGGCAGGGGGGAGCGGGGCAGCAGGAACGGGCTGTCGGCCAGTGCACCGAGGGCGGGGTTGGGGCGCTGGTGGTTGACGAGCGGCGGGACCGTGCCGTGCCGCAGCGCCAGGGTGGCCCGGACCAGCCCGGCCAGTCCGGCACAGCTGTCGAGATGGCCGACAGCCGGTTTCGCGGAGCCGAGCGCGCAGTGGCCGCGGGCCCGGGAGTGGGCACGGAACGCCTCGCTGAGCGCGGCGAACTCCAGGGGGTCCCCCTTGAGCGTGCCGGTCCCGTGCGACTCCAGGTAGCCGATCGTCTCCGGGCGCACTCCGGCGCGCTCCAGCGCCAGCAGAACCGCGTCGCGCTGACCGGAGACGCTGGGGGCGGCGAAGCTGCGTTTGTCGGCGCCGTCGTTGGTGACGGCGGAGCCCAGGATCACGGTGTGCACGGTGTCGCCGTCGGCCAGCGCGCGCTCCAGCGGCTTCAGCAGCACCGCCACGGTGCCGCTGCCGCCGATGGTGCCGTCCGCGTCGGCGTCGAACGGCCGCACGGCGCCGGTCGGCGAGAGGGTGGAACCGCGCATGTGCCGGTGCCCGGTGGCCTGCGGCAGATGGAGCGCGGCCGAGCCGGCGAGCATCATTCCCGCCTCCCCCGCACGCAGTGCCTGGCAGGCGAGATGCACGGAGACGAGCGAGCCCGAGCAGGCCGTCGCCAGCCCCGCGGTGGGACCGGTCAGCCCGAGCCGGAAGGCCACCCGGGCCGCTGCGAAGTCCGGGTAGTTGCCCACCTGCAGGCTCTTGAGGGCCACCCAGTCCGCGCCCTCCCGCTCCGCGGCCAGATTGTGGTCCAGGTAGGAGTGCAGGGAGTGGAGGCGGTATCCGGTGGTGGCGTAGACGCCGATACGTTCCGCCGTGCGTGCGGGGTCGCCGTAGCCCGCGTCCTCCAGAGCGTGGTGGCAGCACTCCAGCAGCAGCCGCTGCTGCGGGTCGGTGACGGCGGCCTCCTTCGCGCTCATGCCGAAGAACGCGGCGTCGAAGTCCTCGATGCCGGTCAGCGGCGCCCCCGCGGCGACGAAGTCCGCCGCCGCCCGCACCCGTTCGGGCAGGCCGGCGGCGCTCAGCTCCGTGTCGGTGAACCGCCGCACGTGGCTGACGCCCTCGTACATGTCGCGCCACAGCTGTGCTCCGCCGTCAGCTCCGGGGAGCCGGAACGCCGCCCCGATCACCGCTATCGGCGTCCGGTCCGCCGGGGTCCTCGCCGCGGTTGGCGCCGCCTGTGCCGGCTGTGCCGTTCGTGCCGTCCATGCTGTCCGGGGTGTGGCTGCCACTTCTCGTTCCCTTCTCCGCCTGATCCCGGCGGGTCGTCGAGGAATCGGTGGAACGGGAACCGCGTGGGGAACCGGAAGCCTGGGAAGGTGAGGAGCGCCCAAGGCGCGGCCCGAGAGCGAGCAGGGTGAGGAAGACACCGGCGACGGCCACGGCGGCCCCGTGCGACCAGGCGACCACGGTCAGCGGCGCGAACGCCTCCAGCAGCGCCGACACCCCGACCATGCCCACCCCGAACCCGAAGTTCTCCGCTGCCGCCGACAGGCCGAAGACCGGGGTCCGGACGTCGGCGGGGAGCGTCTGGAGATGCGAGACGTAGGACACTTCCGTCAGGCCGTCCGCGGCTCCGGCCACCAGTGCGATCGGCACCACGGCGGCGAGCGGAAAGCCGGCGAAGGCGAGGATGAAGGAGACCGACATCACGACCGTGCCGACGCCGAAACCCCGCGCTCCGGCCTGCTTGCCGGTGCGACGCCCATACCACCGGATGAGCTGCTGCATCAGCACGTTGCCGACCCCCCAGCAGAGCCAGAAGCGGCTGACGAAGGCCGCCGGGTCGGCGGGGTCGGCGGCGGTGGAGTAGACGGGCAGGGCCACGTTGTGCGAGGAGGAGCCCAGCGCGTCGACGCTGCGCAGGCCGACCATCAGCAGCAGCACTGGCGTGCCGGTGAGCGCCGCCACCGACGCGGCGCTCCGCATCCGCCCCCGCGTCCGGCCCCGCAGCCTGTGCTGGCCCTCGGAAACGGTGTCCTGTCCGCCTCCGTCCGTCCCCTCCCCGTCGTCCGCCCCCTTCCCGCCGTCCGGGTCGGCCTTCCCGCCGTCCGCCTCCGGCAGCGCGGCCGGAGCGGAGGGCAGCAGGGCGATGGTGGCGGCGCAGCACAGAAAGGTGGCCATGTCGATGAGGAAGGCGGCGGTGTAGCCGAGCAGCGGTACCACCACACCGGCGGAGGCGAAGCCGACGACCATGGCGCCGGAGCGCGCGGTCGCCATCCAGGAGTTGGCCCAGGCCCGCCGCCGCCGGCCCACCAGTTCGGGAACGGCACCGCGCAGCGCGACGAGGAAGTGCGTGCCCCCGGCTCCCACGACGGCGGCGGACACGAACAGGGCCACGGCGCGGATCCCGTCCGGCGCCAGCACGAGGGCCAGCAGCGCAGCGGCCTGCAGCAAGTTGGCCCACAGCATCACCGAGCGGGCCCCGAACCGGGCGGCGGCCGGGCCGCACGCCGGTCCTGCCAGGAAGCCGGAGATCAGCCGCACCGCCATGAACAGCCCGGTGGACAGCGCGCTGCCCGTCGTCGTGTAGACGAACAGGTTCAGCGCGACCATGTTCAGGAAGCTGCCGTACTGCGAGACGGCGAAGCCCGCGATGACCAGTCGGAAGCGGGCATCCGACACGGCACCGGCGGCTGCCGCACCGGATGGCTGGTCGCTCGTACCGGCGCCCGGCACGTCCGTCCCGCCGTCCGCGTCGTCGTCGGTCCCGCCGTGCGTCATCGCGCCACGAGGAACGGACCGGAGGTCCGGCAGTCGGGGCTGGCACCCATGCCGACCACCGCTCCGGCGCCATGGGGCAGGGCGCGGATATGGGAGCCGGCGTAGCCGTCGGGGGTGAGGAAGACGTCCCAGACGGCCATCCAGTCCTCCGTCCGGCCGCTCTCCGGGTCCAGCACCGGTTCGGCGCGGGGGGCTATCCGTTCCTGGACGACGAACCCGGCGTCCGCGCAGTCCGCCAGGACGCGCGCCCACTCCCGGTCGGCGAGCTGCCAGCCGACGTGGATTCCGGCGCCCGCGAAGTCCGCCCGTGGTTTGACGATCAGCCGTTCCCGGTGCTCGCGGCAGTGGGGAACCAGGTCCCGGGTGAGTTCCCGGGTCCAGGGCAGTACCCGGTCGACCAGTTCTCTCTCCTGCCGGGAAAAGGTCTGCCGGCCGCGTGCCCCGGACAGTAGCGCCAGGCAGCCCTTGTTGGCGTACAGGGAGCTCTGGAAGGTGGTGAACAGCACCACTCTGCCCTCCTCGTGGGCGCGCAGCACCGGCTCGACGGCTTCCGCACCGCCGGGCGCGCGGGCGATCTGCGCGGTGGAGAAGTAGCGCAGCACCACGTCCACCGGGGTGCCGTCGAGCACCAGCCTGCCGTCCTTCTCCTTCAGCTCGCCCACCTCGCAGATCCGCAGGTCGACGCCGAGGTGGCGCATCATCTCCTGGAAGGAGCGCACCAGATGGAGATAGGTGCCCAGTGCGCCGTCCGCCTCGGTGAACGCGACGACGGGCTCGGCGCCGCCGGTCAGCGGTTCGGCGGCGGTGCGCAGCGTGGCGGCGATGCGTTCCCCGGTGTGCACGTAGCTGAGCCGGTGCTCCCGTGCGAACTCTTCGAACGCGGGGACCCCCAGCAGACAGCGCTGGATCTCCGCCCGGTCGGCACCCCCGAGTTCGCTGCCGACGTTGAACTCCAGCAGCCGGAAGGAGGTGCCGTCGTGGTAGAGGTCCGCCCGCCCGTACGGGGTGGGGTCGCCGTGGGCGAAGCGCCGCATCAGCCGTGCCTGTGGGCCCGGGATGCCGAGTGCCTCGCAGTAGGCGCCCAGGTCGCCGCCGAAGAGCCGGTCGGGCAGACTGACCAGCAGTTGGAAGAACGCGTGGACGTCGGCGGCGAAGCCGCGCATCTCCTGCTCGTCGATGAAGAACGCCCGCGGCAGCAGGCGGTGTCCGCACGAGGCGTCGAACAGCGGCGGGAAATCCGCCCGCGCCTGGTCCATGCTGTGCAGCAGCGCGGTGTCGCCGGCGCGGCAGGCGGCGTTGTAGCTGCGGGTCACGGAGTCGGTCATGGCTCTCCCTGAACGGTGGGGTTCCGGACACGCCGGTCGGCGTGTCCGGCGCACACTGCGTGCCCCGCCCCGGGGCTGCGTCCGGAACGGGAGGCGGGAACTGCGCGACGGGCAGGCACCCTCGCGGCACCCGCTGCGCGGCACCGGGCGGCCCCTCCTCCGTCCGGCAGGTGGCCCGCGCGGGGCGCAAACGGAGGCAGCGGCCGCGCCCTCACTGGTCGGGCAGCGTCCTCATCGTGCGCAGCGGCGAGAGGAAGACCGGCAGCCATGCCCCGGCGAGCCCGACGGCGCCGACCCACAGGGCCGCCCGCGGCGAGGCGTACTCACCGACCACCGCGGCGATGCCGCCGCCGACGGCCAGCGCGCCGGTGAACAGGAAGCGGATGGTGGCGTTCATCCGCCCGAGCAGCGGCCCGGGCGTCACCCGCTGCCGGAAGCTGACGAGCAGCACGTTGTCCACACCCATCCGGAAGGTGACCAGCAGCCAGGCCCCGGCCGCGGCCCCCAGCAGCCAGCCGCGGTCCACCAGCGGCACGGTCAGCGCGAACGGCACGGTGCACATGCCGAGGATCCACGGGGCGCGTCCGGGGCCCAGCCGGTCTCCGACCCGCCGTGCGGTCAGTGCGCCGGCGAAGACCCCGATCCCGCCGATGGACAGGAACAGACCGACGGCCCACAGGGGCAGGTCCAGTTCGTCCCGGAAGACGACGGGGACCATCGTGGTGATGGTGAAGACGGACAGATTGGTGCAGGAGCCGGCCAGTGCCACCGGGCGCAGCACCGTGTGCCCGGCGACGAAGCGCACTCCTTCGCCCACCTCCGCCCACAGGGTCTTGCGGCGGTCCCGTTCCGGGGGGATCTCCTGCTTGCTGATCCTGCCGAGCAGCAGCGCGGAGGAGACGAAGCCGAGCGCGTTGGCCAGCACCGCGACCGGTGCGGTGAGGGCCTGCACCAGGAATCCGCCGCCGCCCCGGCCGCCGGCCTGGAGGGCGGCGTCCCAGCTGTTGAGCTGCGCGTTGGCGGCCACCAGCCGGTCCCGTCCGACGAGGCCGGGCAGGCAGCTCTGCGCCGCGACGTCGAAGAACACGGTCGCGCACCCGTTCAGCAGCACCACGGCGTACAGCTGGGTGATGGTCAGGGCGTCGAACAGCGCGGCGAGCGGTACGGAGCCGAGCAGTACGGCACGGACGACATCGGCGGTGATCATGGTGCGCCGGTAGTGCATCCGGTCCACCCAGGCCCCCGCGGGCAGCCCGATGAGCAGGAAGGCGACGGTGCTGAGCATGCCGAGCACGCCCACCTGTCCGGCCGAGGCGTCCAGCGTCTCGATGGCCACCAGCGGCAGCGCGATGTAGCCGATATGGGTACCGACCTTGCTGACCACGGCTGCCGAGAACAGCATCCGGAAGTCGTGGTCCCGCATCAGCCCCGACTTCTGCTCCGCGCTGCCGGGCCCGGTGGGTTTGCCGTCGGCGGCGGGCGCCGGAGCACCCGGCCGGTCCGGGGGCGGACCGGCCGGCGGGACGACGGCCGGCTGCGTGGCGGCCGGTGCGCCGGGGGCCGGGGAGCGCTCGGTGCTCTCGTGTGCGTCGTTCACCTGGCCACCGCCTCGCTGCCGGAGGCCGGCCGTGCGGTCGCGGCCGTCCGGATGCGCATGGTGTGCTCGACCTCGTCGCAGCGGGCGCGGGCCGCGGCCGCGTCGGGCGCGGTGGTGATCACATAGCCCATGGCGCGGTCCCAGCCCGCCCGGATCGGCGGCACGGTACCGCCCCGGCCCATGGCCAGCATGACGCCGGTGGCCGCCTCGGACAGTTCGGTGAGGCCCGGCACGCCGGGTAACGTCACCCCGTCCGGGGCCCGCAGCACGGTCACGCCGGACGCCTCCAGCGCCTCGATGCCGTCGAAGCCGGTGATCGTCCCGGGTTGCGGCGCGAAGAACCGTACGGTGGCGGCGGCGACCGGGTCCGGCGCCTGCTCGGGAAGCGGTTCGAGGCCGAGTGGCACCGAGAGGAACATCCTGGAGAAGTCCAGACCGCAGGCGCGCCGGACGGCGGCGGGTGCCCCGCCGCCGCCCATCCGGGCGTGCGATTCGAGCATCCTGGGCCCGTCCGGGGTGAGCAGGAACTCGGTGTGGGTGGGGCCCTCCAGCAGTCCGATCTCCGTGAGCAGCGCCACGGTCTGCTCGTGCAGCTGCTCGGTCCACTCGGCTCCGTAGGTTCCGGGAACGGTGTGCTCCATCTCCACCAGGTGCTCGTCCAGTACGGAGGTCATCAGGGCGACGGGCAGATGCCGGCCGGCGGCGGAGAAGGACTCGACGCTGATGATCGGCCCCGCCAGGAACTCCTCGGCGAGGCCGCGCCGGTGGCCGGCGGCAGTGTACTGCTGCCAACCGCGCCGTGCGCCGTGCTCGTCGTCGGCGAAATGGACGTCCGCGCTGGCGGTGCCGTCCACCGGCTTGAGGACGATCCGGCCCCCGATCTCCCGCTGGAAGGCGGCGAGCGCGTCCGCGTCCTGGACCACCCGGTGCCGGACGGCGGGCATACCGGCCCGCTCCAGCGCGGCCCGGGTGCGGGCCTTGTCCTGCAGGATGCCGACGGCCTCGGGGCTGTTGCCGGGCAGTCCGAGTCTGCGGGTCACCTCGGCGGTGGGTACGGCACCGACCTCGCTGGTGGTCAGCACCCGTGCGAACGGCCGCTGCGCGTGCAGCGGGGCGAGCACGTCGAACAGCGCGTCGGCGTCGGACAGGTCCGCGTGCTCGATCCGCTCGCAGCAGGCGTGCAGCTTCTCCTCGTACATACCGGGGGCGTGGACGAGCACGACGTCCAGGTCCAGCTCGGGCGCTGCCATCACCGAGTGGGACTGTCCGCCGACGACCGCGACCCGTCGCCGTGCCGTGCCGGGCGCTGTCATTCGGTCTCCAGACGCAGGGTGCCGGTCAGTTCGCGGAAGGCGGGGTCGAGCAGCTCCGTCCGCTCGACGGTGTAGATGAGGTGGCCGTGGCCCTGGAAGGTGCGCGGCGGTACCAGCAGGTCCTCGCCCGGCTTGCGGTAGATCTCCACCTCGTCCACGCGGGGATCGGCGCGGACCTCCTCCAGGCCGGTGGCGCCGGTGAAGGTGCCCGCCCGCCGGGGGAAGATGTTCCAGAAGCCGACGGGGACCGGTTCCGGCCGCGGCTCGATGTGCGGGGCCCGGCCGCAGGCCAGGTCCAGTACCGCGGCCACCATGTCGACGCCGGTGGAGAGCTGGACCGAGCGGTATATCGGCCCGCCGCCCATCCGGGCCGCGGCCTCCAGCACCACGGGCTGCGGAGGGTCGGCCGGATCGTTCTCGGCGCCGCGCAGCCGGAACTCCACATGGGTGGCGCCGGTGCGGATGTCCAGCGCCCGGTGCACCGCCGCGGTGGCCTCCTCGACGGCCTTGACCGTCGCGGCGGGCAGCCTGGTGGGGGTGCAGGCGTAGACCTCCTCGAAGGTGGGGCCGGTCGGCAGCGGCTTGTCGTGAATCGCCAGGACCGTGCCCGCGCCCTCGTGCACCACCGACTCGACGCAGATCTCCGTGCCCGGCACGAACTCCTCCAGCAGCAGACCGCCCCCGTACTCGCGCTGCGCGGACTCGTGCAGCGGGTCGTAGGTGAACCCGTCCCAGGCCCCGGCACGGAAGGTGTCGAAGTACTCGGCCAGTTCGTCCTCGTCGGCGACGCTGCGCACGAACATGCTGCCGGTGCCCAGCACGGGCTTCATGACGAGCGGGAAGCCGGTGTGCCGAGCCACCTCGCGGGCCTCCTGGCGGGAGCGCGCCAGGCCGTGCCGCGGCTGCGGCACCCCGCCCTCGGTGAACGCCCGGCGCATCTGCCACTTGTCCCGGGCCAGGCGGGCCGTGCGTTCCGGCACCCCGGGCAGGCCGAACTCGGCGGCGACGCGGGCGACGGCGGGCACCGGCGCCTCGGCGAAGGTGACCACCGCCGTGAACGGTTCGCTCTCCTCGGCGGCCAGCCGGCGGGCCGCGGTGAGGGTCTCCTCGATGCTGCTGGTGTCGGCGATCTCCACCCGGTCGACGTAGTCCGCCTCCCAGTCCGGATCCTTCATCACCAGCAGCAGCCGCTCGCCGTGCTGCCGGGCGTACTCGCGGGCACGGGCGAGATGGCGTCTGCGGCTGAGGTTCTTCTTGTGCAGCACAAGGATGCTCATGGCGGTGGACACTGCCTTCCGTTCGCGGACTGAGACAGGTGGAGGGGCCTGAGACGGATGCGGGGCGGATGCGCGGGCGCGGCCGGGGTGGCGGGCCGCGGGTCAGCCGAGCGCGGTCAGCGTCGCGTACTGCTCGTCGCTGAGGGAGAGCTCTGCGACGCTCACGTTCTCCTCCAGATGCCCCAGTGACGAAGTGCCGGGGATGGGGATCACGACCGGTGAGCGGTGCAGCAGCCACGCCAGGGACACCTGGGCGGCGGTCGCCCCCAGTTCGGCGGCGACGGCTGCCAGGGAACCGCCGGACGCGGCCAGTTGCCCGCTGGCGATCGGCAGCCACGGGATGAAGGCGATGTTCTCCCGGGTGCAGTACTCCAGCACGTCGTCGTGCCTGCGCTCGGTGAGGTTGTAGAGGTTCTGCACGCTGGCCACCTCGATGCTGCTCCGGGCCCGCTCCAACTGCTCGACGGAGACCTCGGACAGACCGATGTGCCGGATCTTGCCCTCCTGCCGCAGCTGTGCGAGGACGCCGAACTGCTCCTCCTCGGGCACCTGCGGGTCGATCCGGTGCAGCTGGAAGAGGTCGATCCGGTCGAGCCGGAGCCGACGCAGGCTCAGCTCGCACTGCTGGCGCAGGTACTCCGGCCGCCCCAGCGGCTTCCACTCGCGCGCCGAGGGCCTGCTCTGGCCGGCCTTGGTGCCGATCACCAGCCCCTCCGGGTACGGGTGCAGGGCCTCGGCCAGCTGCTCCTCGTTGGTGCCCGGGCCGTAGGCGTCGGCCGTGTCGATGAAGGTGACGCCCAGTTCGACCGCGCGCTGTGCCACCTTCAGCGCGCCGGCCGGGTCCGCGGGCAGCCCCCAGTCGCCCGGCCCGGTCAGCCGCATGGCGCCGAACCCGAGTCGGCCGACGGTCAGCTCGCCGCCGATGGCGAAGGTGCGGGGATTGCGGGTGGTGGTCATGGAGTTTCTCCGTTCCTGTACCGATGCGACATACGTGTGGGGCGGCCTGCCGGGGGGCTACGTGCCGGCTGGATCCGGCGGCTCGGTGGTGAGCAGCAGCTTCCCGGTGGTGCTCCGGCTCTCCAGGGCGCGGTGCGCCTCGGCGGCGCGCTCCAGCGGATGGCTGCCGCCGGCATGGACCGGGCAGCGCCCGTCGGCGACGTACCGGAACAGCGCCTCGGCCCGGGCAGTGAGCTGTTGCGTCGTGCGGATGTGGTGGTCGAGGTTGGGACGGGTGAGAAAGACGGACCCGGCAGTGTTCAGGCGCTGCGGGTCCACCGGCGGTACCGCTCCTCCGGCCTGGCCGAACAGGGCGAGCGTGCCGCAGGGCCGCAGCACGGAGAGACTGGTGTCGAACGTGGGTGCGCCGACTCCGTCGTAGACCGCTGCCACCCCCTCCCCATCGGTCAACTCCCTGACCGTCGCGGCGAGATCCCCGTCCACCCCGGCATCCCCGGCGCTCCCCCCGTCGCGCCGCAGCACCTGCCAGGCGCCCGCCGCCCGGGCCGCCTGTTCCTTCTCGGTGGACGACACCGTACCGATGACTCGTCCGCCGCGCAGGTGAACGAAACGGGTCAAGAGCAACCCCATGCCGCCGGCCGCCGCATGGACCAGCACCGTGTCACCGGGCCGCACCGGGTAGGTCTCGTGCGTCAGATAGTGCGCCGTCATCCCCTGCAACAGCACCGCCGCCGCATCCCGCGAGGTCAGAGCTTCGGGCACGCGCACCACGCGGTGCGCGGGCACCACCGCCCGCTCCGCGTAGCCGCCCGGCTGGTTCGCCCACGCCACGCGCTCTCCCGGCCGGGGACCGTCCTCGGCGCCCTCGCCCGCGGCCAGCACCGTGCCCGCGGCCTCGACACCCGGCACGAACGGCAGCACGCCGGGATAGACCCCCGAACGCCGGTAGATGTCGATGAAGTTGACGCCCGCGGCCTCCACCGCGATCAGCAGCTCCCCCGGTCCCGGAAGCGGATCGGGTACGTCGGCCACCCGCAGCACCCGCGGGCCGCCGTGCTCCCGCACGAGCACCGCCCTCACGCCGGCTTCACCTCCGTCAGCCATGGCGAGGCGCCCGCCATCCCGCGCACCAGCTGCCGGTAGGTCTCCAGCAGCCGCCGGGCCACGGGCCCGGGGGCCGCTTCCCCGGCCGGGCGGGCGCCGGTCCCGCCGACCGGCATCCCGTCGATCGCGGCCACCGGGAGGATCTCCCAGGCCGTTCCCATGAAGAAGATCTCGTCGGCCAGGTACAGCTCGCTGCGGTCCACCTCCCGCTCCTCCACCGGGATGCCGAGGTCCCTGGCGAGGCTCAGCACCGTGTCCCGGGTGATGCCGGGCAGCACCCCGCTGCTGAGCGAGGGGGTCAGCAGCGTGCCGTCCCGGACGAGGGCCACGCAGGCGCTGGCACCCTCGGCGACCTGGCCGCGCTCGTTGAGCATGATCGGCCAGTCGTGGCCGTTCTCCCGCACCTCCATCAGCGCCATGCGGCCGTTGTGGTAGTTGGAGAACGCCTTCGCCCGCGGTGGCATCGCGGCCTCGCCGATCCGCCGCCAGGAGCTGACGGCGGCGCGGCAGCCCCGCACCGACTCCAGCGAGCTGTCGAACGTCCAGGAGTCCACGGCCACCTCGCAGCGGGCGTCCGCGGGAACCATCGCCTCGCGCACGATGCCCTCCGGGAACGCCCAGGGGCGCAGATACACGTCCTGCCGGAAACCGTTGGCCACCAGCAGCTCCAACACCGCATCCCGCAGCCGGCCGGTGTCGTACGGAAGGGTGAGCCGGCACAGCCGGGCCGACTCGGCGAACCTCCGCAGATGGTCGTCGAGCCGGAAGACGAGCAGCCGCTCCCCGTCGGCGGCGAGGTAGCCCTTGATGCCCTCGAAGACGGCGGCCACCGAGGCGTGGCCGACCGCGTTGACATGCACCCGGGCCTCGTCCCAGGGCACCAGGGCACCCGAGCGCCACAGCCACGCGGGGTGCGCGGCACCGGAGCCGGCGAGCGCACCCATCTGCCGCGGCTCGCCCCCGTGCCCACGGTCCATGTCCGTCACGCTGGTCACACCGGTCATGCTGTTCATACGGCGAACCCTTCGCTGGTCTCGTGTCCGACGCCGCCGAACGGGGCCGTCAGCCGGTAGTCGGCAAGGCTGTCCAACACGACGTCGGCCTCGGAGAGATCCGCGGGACCGCCCGCGGCGTTGTCCACCGCCACGCACCACACGCCGGCCGCCCGCGCCGCCCGCACCCCCACCGTCGAGTCCTCGAACGCCACGGCCTCGGCGGCCCGGCACCCCAGCCTGCGCAGCGCCAGCAGATACGGCTCGGGATGGGGCTTGGGCCGCCGCACCTGGTCACCGGTGACCAACAGTGCGAACAGCTCCCGCACGGCGAGCCGTTCCAGATGCCCGAAGACCCAGGCGGCCGGACCGCTGGAGACCACGGCGGCCGGTACGCCGGTCCGCGCGGCCTCCTGAAGCAGTTCCCGGGCGCCGGGCCGCAGCGGCTCCCGGGTGCACAGTTCGCGTTTGCGCCACCGCCGGCGCGCCAGCAGTTCGGCGGCCCGGGCGGTAGTGCCGCCACCGGCGTATGCGGCGTCGTCGGCCTGGTCGGGCTCCCCGGCCAGCAGGCGGCGGAGGGCCAGGAGTTCGCCGTCCTCCCGGCCGACCATCTCCCGCCAGGTGCGGTCCGGGAACGTGCGCCCGTGTTCGGCGTACAGTTCGCACCACGCCCGGTGGCCGGCCGCCTCCGTGTCGCAGAGCAGCCCGTCGAAGTCGAACAGCACGACGCCGGGGAGCCGTTCGCCTTCCCGTGGCCGTCCCGGTGCTCCCGGTACGGCGCTCATCTCGCTCCCCTCCCCGCGGCCACGGCCGGCTCGGCGACCGGGGCCGGGGCCGGGCCCAGCAGCGTGTCCGTGTACGGGCCGGCGAACATCCCCGACGGGTCGAGCCGGGAGCGCACCCGCTGGAACTCCGCCCAGCCCGGGTACCGCCCCGCCAACACCTCGGCGGTCGCGGTGTGCGCCTTGCCCCAGTGCGGCCGGGCCCCGTGGTCGCGCAGCACCGGCTCGACGGCCCGCAGGATCTCCACCTGCCCGGCGGCGCGCGGCACCGTGAGATTGACGTACCCGGTCGGCCGCCCGTACGCCGGGGAGAGTGGGACATCGTCGGCGGCACCGACCCGAACCAGCACCGAGTAGGGCGAATAGATGCCCAGTTGGCGCAGTACGGTCCGCAGCGCGCGCAACGCGTCGGGGGTGCGCTCCAGCGGCAGCGCGTGCTCCATCGCCAGGAACCGCACGGGCTGCGCGAAGGTGAAGACGCGGTGGCTGGCGTCCACATACGGGCCGTCCGGCCACAGCCCGCCCAGCCGGGCGGTGAGCCGGGGCACGGCCTCCGCACCGGCGAGCCGCGCCGCCTGCCCGGTCACTCCGCACCGAACCTCGTCAAGCGTCGCCGCCAGCCGCCGGAATCCCGCTCCCGGCGTGACCGGCTCGTCGGTCCGGTCGACGGAGCGCACGGTCACCTGGTCCGACCAGGGAAGCCAACCGAGGCTGGGGTGCTCACTGCCCGCCGCCCAGTCCTCGAACCGCTCCAGCAGGGCGTCCAGCCGCTCGGTCGCCGACTCCGACCGCAGCCGGAACTGCGGTACGCAGCGCAGCGTGACCGTACTGAGGACGCCGAGGGTGCCCAGCCCGCAGCGCACGGCGCCCCACAGTTCCGCCTCGTCCCCGGGCCCTACGCCGCGTACCCTGCCGTCGGCCGTCACCAACCGCACCCGGGTGACGTCGCCGGAGAGTGCCCGATGCCGCAGCCCGGTGCCGTGGTTGCCGGTCGACAGCGCGCCGCCGACGGTCTGCTCGGCCAGGGTGCCGATGTTGGGCAGCGCCATGCCGCGGCGGTGCAGCCCTGCGCACAGCTCGGTGAACCGGGTGCCCGCGCGGACCGTCACCTCGCCCGCCGCGGTGTCCAGCGCGACGATGCCGGTGTACCCGGTCAGGTCGATCAGGGCCCCGGAGGTGGGCACCAGCCGGTTGAACGAGTGCCCCGTGCCGGCGGCCCGCACGGACAGTCCGTCGCGTGCCGCCTTCCGTACCGCCCGGACCAGCTCTTCCTCACCGGTGGGCCGCACCGTCCGGGCGGGCGCGCACTCCACCGTGCCGGCCCAGGTGCGCCATCGGGAGTCGCGCAGCACTCCCCGGCCCGCGGCCGGCTGCCGCGCCGTCGTCACGCTCGTCATCGTCACCGCCGCCCTTCCGGCCGGCCGCCGAGTGCCGCGGACCCGGCCGCCTCCAGCGTCCGGCAGTACCGTTCCAGTGCGTCCCGCCAGTGGGGCAGCCGCATCCCCAGCCCGGCGAGCCGGTCCGTCGACAGCGTGGAGTCGCGCGGACGCTCGCCGGCGAAACCCGCCTCGGCGGTGCTCAGCGGCTTGGGCTCCGGCATCCGCGGGTACAGCTCGCGCAAAGCCAACGCGACCTCGTACCAGCTGGCCGTGCCCTCGTTGGCGATGTGCAGGGTGCCACTGACCGGCTCCGGTGCCGCCAGCAGCCGCACCAGCGCCTCGGCCAGGTCGGCGGTGGAGGTGGGTCGGCTGTACTGGTCGGCGATATGTCCGGCCGGCTCTCCGCGCCGTGCCCTGACCAGCGCCGCCAGCACGTTGTCGACCCGCGGGTTGTCGCCGCCGAACAGCCACGAGGTGCGCACGCTCAGCCCGGCGGTGCCGAGCAGGGCGCACTGCCGTTCACCGGCGAGCTTCGTCAGCCCGTACACGTTCAGCGGGCAGGGCACGTCCTCCTCGCGGTAGCCGCCCGGCGGCACCTCGGCGCCGTCGAAGACGTAGTCGCTGGAGAGGTGGATGAGCCGGGCTCCGGTGCGGCGGCAGGCCGCCACGACGTTGCGCACTCCGGCGACGTTGACCCGCAGCGCCAGCGCGGGGTCGTGCTCGCAGTCGTCGACGACGGCGTGCGCGGCCGAGTGCACCACCACGTGGGGGCGGAAGCCGGCCGTGGCACCGTGTACCGCGGCGGCGTCCGCGATGTCGAAGTCGTCCTTCGACACCCCGTGCACCTGCCACCGGTCGCCGTCCCGGGCGAGCACGTCCCGCAGCGCGGTGCCCAGCAGCCCGTCCGCGCCGGTCAGCAGGATCCGCGTCGGCCCCGATGCCGTCGCCATCACAGGTGGCCGAACTCTTCGAGCAGCGCGGTCACCGTGGCGCCCGAGGCGATCTTCTCGCGGATGGTGCGCTCCTTGCCGATGCCGAGCCGGGTGCCCGCCAGGACGTCGTCGGTCTCGGCCTGCGGGACGACGGCGATCCCGTTCTCGTCCGCGACCAGCAGATCGCCCGGCCGGATGACCTGGCCTCCCACCACGACCGGCACGTTCACCTGGACCGGTTCGGTGCGGTCGTGCACCGCCGTCGGGGAGGGGCGGGGGACGGTGGAGCGGTACCAGAGCGGGAAGTCCAGGTCGCGGATCTCGTCCACGTCCCGCACCGCGCCGTCGACCACACCGGCCGTGATACCCGCCTTGAGGGAAAGGGTCGACATCAGCCCGCCCCACATCGCGGTCAGCGGCGTACCGTGGCAGGCGACGACGACGATGTCACCGGGTTCCGCCCTGGCCAGTACCGGCATGCAGTCGACGAGGTCGTCGACGGACAGGTTGACGGTCAGCGCGGGCCCGACGACCTTGTGCTCGGGCCGCACGGTGTGGAAGCCGCCGATGGCGCCGACGCGCTTGCGCGCGTCGGTGACCAGGCAGCTCGGGCTGTACTCCTTCAGCACCTCGCGGAACGCCTCGACGGTCTCGCGGGGCGGGCGGACGAGGTCGTTGTAGACGGTCTGCACAGCGGTCTGCCTCTCCTCGGTTCGGACGTGCGGGTCGGTTCGGGTGCGGCGGGTCCGGGACTCAGGGGCGCAGCGCCGCCGCCAGCGAGGCCGCGTCCAGCGCGTGCGCGGCGAGGGTCTCCGCCTCGGTGCCGCAGTCGGGCAGCCGGGTCAGGCCGAGGCCGCGGAAGGCCGGCGGGGCGGTGAGGCCCAGCTCCAGCAGAGCGCGGGCGACGGTGTCGGCCTGGCCGCCGTGGGTGTAGTGGTGCTCGACGACGGTCAGCGCCTGCGCACCGCGGGCCAACCCGGCCAGCCAGTCCGGGTCCACCCGGTTGAGCCAGGGCAGGTCCACCACCGTCAGCTCGACGCCGTCGGCGGCCAGCAGTTGGGCCGCGCCCATGAGGTGTTCGAGGACGACCGGCCCGGCGCCGACTGCGACCAGCGGCCCGCCCCGCCGTACTGTCGTCCCCCGGCCGGTCAACGGCTCCTCGCCCAAGGGCAGCGCGTCGACCACCGCCCGTACGGGTGCGCTGGAGAGCCGGAGGTAGACCGACTCCCGGGCCGCGGCCGCGAACCGCACCAGAGCGCGGGTCTGTGCCGCGTTCGCCGGTTCGGCCACCACCAGCCCCGGTACGGCCCCGAGCGCGCTGACGTCCCGTACCGCCTGGTGCGAGTGGCCGGGTGCCGCCGGTACCAGCCCGGCCAGTGAGCCCGCGTAGACGATCCGGCGGCCTTCGGTCGCGTTGTTGTAGATCTGCTCGTTGGGGCGGGAGTGCAGAAAGCAGGAGAACGAGTGCACGAACGGCAGCCGCCCGCCCGCGGCGAGCCCGCCCGCGGCCGAGACCATGTCCTGTTCGGCGATGCCGAACTCGAAGAAGCGGTCGGGGAACTGCTCCCGGAAGGGGATCAGCCCGGTGTCCAGCACCAGATCCGCGTCGAGGGCGACCACCCGCGGATCCCGGTGCGCCAGCTCGATCAGCGCCTCGCCGTAGACCGGCGTCAGCCGGTAGGGCTCGTACGCGCTCTCGCGCGCCCCCCGGGTACCGCCGTCCGCCACCGGCGCGGGCCGGGGCCGCACCGGGGCCACGCCATGCCGGGCCAGCAGCTGCCCCGCCGTCTCCCACAGCTCCGCGTACGCGGCTGCACAGTCCTCGGGAGAGGGCGCCCCGCTGTGGTAGCGGTACCGCCACTCCTCCTCGCACATCGAGGTCGCGGCGAACGTGCCGCAGCCGGCGCCCTTGACCGTGTCGGCGACGAGCACCGCGGGGCCGTCGGGGAACGCGGCGGCGCGCTTGGCGAAGGCGGCCTCCAGCGCCTGCGGATCGTTGCCGTCGCAGCGGACGACACCCCACCCGAAGGAGCGGAACTTCGCCTCCAGATCCCCCAGATCGCTGACGTCGGCCACCCAGGTGTCGGACTGGATCTTGTTGTGGTCCACGACCACGGTCAGCTCCCGCATCCCGTGCCGTACCGCGCCCGCGAGCGCTTCCCAGTTCTGGCCCTCCTGAAGCTCGCCGTCGCCGGTCAGCACATAGACCCTGCGGTCGCGGCCCGCCAACCGGTCGGCCAGGACCAGCCCCTTGGCCTTGGAGATGCCCATGCCGAGCGAGCCGGTGTTGAACGGCATGTGCGGGGTGCCCACGTCCGGATGGCCGGGCAGCCCGTCGAGCCGCCGCAGCCGGTGGATCAGCCCCTCGTCCAGGTGCCCGAGCCCGGCCAGCAGGGCGTACAGACCGGGCACGTCGTGTCCCTTGGACGAGAAGTAGACGTCCCCGTCGGTCGCGGCCGGGTCGCGCAGCTCGGAGAGGTACAGCTGCGTGACGATGTCGGCGGCGCTGAAGCTGGAGCCCAGATGGCCGGAGCCGGCCCGTTCGATCATGTAGAGCGTGTTGAGCCGGGCGAGGGTGCTGACCGCGGCAGCCCGGTCGTAGGGGTCGGCGATCTCCTCCCGTACCCGGGCGAACTCGGACGCGGGCACCCAGCTCGGGGCATGACTCATGGCGACTCCCTGCGTGTGCGTCGGGGCGGGATGGTCGTTGCGTCGGCTCGATGACGTGCACGTGCGGCGCGGACCGGGCTCACCAGGCGGAGAAACCGCCGTCCACGTGCAGCTCGCTCCCGGTGATGTAGCGGCTCATGTCGGAGGCGAGGAACAGCAGGGGGCCCACCAGGTCGTCCTCGGTGGCCATCCGGTTCATCGGCACCCGCGCGGTGAACTTCTGCTGGAACAGCGGGTCCTGGCCGCCCAGTACACCTCCCGGCGAGAGGGTGTTGACCCGCACCCCGTCCGGGCCCCACAGCGTGGCCAGATAGCGGGTGAGCGAAGCGACCCCCGCCTTCGACATGCCGTATGCGGGCGGCTTGAGGAAGGGCGGATCGACGCCGAGATGCTCGTACAGCGCGGGCTGCGGCGCCACCGACCCGTACAGCGAGCCGATGTTGATGACGGAACCGCGGCCCTGCGCCGCCATCCGGGAGCCGAAGACCTGGCAGGTCCGCAGCGTTCCGGCCGCGTTCACATCCAGCACCGCGGCCGACAGCTCGTCGGGGATGTCCTCGAAGTGGTGGTTCCGGGCTCCGGCCGACGGCGGCTGGTCGATGCCCGCGTTGTTCACGAGGACGCGCGGGGTGCCCAGCCGCTCGACGCAGAAGAAGAGCGCCTCGCGCAGCGAGGCCAGGTCGGTGACGTCGCCCCGGTGGAAGAGAAAGGTGCGGGACTGCTTCTCGGCTGTCTCCGCGAGCTCCTCCGCGACCTCGGGTGCCGGCTCCAGCCTGTCGAGGCCCAGCACATCGGCTCCCGCGTGCAGCAGTGCGGAAGTCCACACCCGGCCGAGCCGGCCGCTGACCCCGGTGACGACCGCGGGGGCGCCGCGCAGGCTTGCCAGTAACGGGTCGCTCCGCGACCCCGTCATCCGACCGGGTCCGGCTTCGGCGGAGCGGCCACGGCGGGATCGGCAGCGGCGACGGCGGACCCAGCGGCTTCGGCGGTCTCGGCGTTCACGGCGGTCTCGGCGCTCTTCGTGCGTGGCCGCAGCAGCTCGGGGGCGAACGCGCCGTCCGCCGGCAACGGCTGGGCCAGCACCCGGCCGAGCAGCTCGCCAGTCCGGTAGGGCTTCATCCCGTCCCCGGGGGACCGGTAGGCGATGTCGGCTTCCGTGACCGTGTGCCCGGCGGCCAGGTCGGACGCGGCGACCAGCTTCTTGCCCATCTTGCGTACCGCCGGCGCCTCCCGCTCGCTGCACACCTTCACCGGCGACCCGAGCGCGGCCCGGGTTCGTTCCAGCGACGCGGTCAGCTTCGCCAGCAGCGGCGGGTCGAGCGAGAAGTGGTGGTCGCTGCCGGGCCGGGTCTGGTCGAGGGTGAAGTGCTTCTCGACGACACGGGCGCCCACCGAGTAGGCCAGCGCGCTGGCCTCGTTGCCCAGGTCGTGTCCGGAGAAGCCGACCACGACCTCGGGGAACTCCCGGCGGTAGGTCTCGATCACCGACAGGTTCAGGTCCTCGGGCGCCGCCGGGTAGACCGCCGTGCACTGCAGCAGCGCCAGCCGGCTGTTGACCGGCAGAATCGTCTCGACCGCCCGCCGGACCTCGTCCATGGTCGCCCCGCCGGTGCTGACGATGAGCGGCTTGCCGGTGCCGGCCGCGTAGCGCAGCAGGGGCGTGTTCGTCACATCCGCCGACGCGATCTTGATGGCCGGCATGTCCAGTTCCGCGAGAAAGTCGACCGATGGAAGGTCGAAGGCGGTCGCGAAGAAGTCGATACCCAGCTCCTGGGCCACCTTGATGAGATACGCGTATTCGTCGTGGCCGAACTCCAGGAATTCCCGGTGTTCGCCGTAGGTGGCGCCATAGCTGTTCTTTCCGGTGTACGGCTGGTGGAACATCTCGCGAGTGAACAGCGTTCTGTTGTGGCGCTTCTGAAGCTTGGCGGCGGAGGCTCCGGCCTCGGCCGCCTTGCGGAACAGCTCCTCCGCTTTCGTCAGGCTGCCCTCGTGATTGTGGCCGATCTCAGCGATCACGTAGGCCGCCGAGTCGTCCGCGATCCGGTTGCCTGCTATCTCGATCTCACGCATGCGCCGTCTTCCTCTCGGAATCCCCACTTACGGCTTGTGTCCCGGACTTGCCGATGCCGGCTGGTCAAGGATTGGAATACCAGCCCGCGTATCGGAACTCGCGGCTCGCGGCGTTCCCGGGGTCGACGGAATTCGTCCCTCGATTCGGCCGACGGAATTGCTCGGCGTACGGGGAGGCGCCACGTTGTGCGAGCGGGACGAGCCTGGCACCGGGAAGTGGGTCGCGACCACAGGGGTGCGCTGTCATAAAATGTCCAGGCAGGTAGTGGATCCTGTCAAACAGGGGGAACTCGGACATGCAGCCGTTAAATGCCTTGCAGCCACCCGAACTGGATGAATCCTGCAGAGCCGCCTACTGGCACGCGTTGCGCGAGGGTTGCTTCGACGAAGAGGGGATCGCCGCCCTCCTCGACTGCGACCCTGCGGAAGTCCGGCGGATCCGCGCCACTCTGACCGAGCTGTGCCTGCTGGCCAGCCACGGCGTGGGGCGGCGGCCGGAGTTGGTCGACCCGGGCATCGCGGAAGCCGTGCTCGCCAACCGGCTCGAAGTCGACATCATCGAACGGCGCAGCCAAGTCGTCCGGGTCTCCCGGCAGATGCGCGAGCTGTCAGGAGTGTGGGCCGAGCGCCGCAAGCGCTCCTCGGCGGCGGGGCCGCCCGCCGTCCGCCTCGTCGAGGACGCGGAGGCCGTGCGCGGCGAACTCGCCCTGGCCGCACGGGAGTGCGAGGAGGAGGTGCTGTCGGTGCAGCCGGGCGGTGGGCGCAGCACGGCCGCACTCAGCGAGGCTTCCAGCCGGGACGCGCTCATGCTCACCCGCGGTGTGCAGATGCGGGTGCTCTACCAGCACACCGCCCGCGCCGACCTGGCCACCCGGGCCTATGTAGGGCACATCACCGAACTCGGCGGCGAGGTGCGCACCACGGCCGAGATCCACGAACGTGTGATCATCTTCGATGCGCGGGTGGCGTTCGTCCCGCAGAACAGAACGGGCCGGCGGGCCCCCGGCGCCGCGATCGTGACCGACCCCACCGTCGTCGGCTACCTCTGGCGCACTCACCACAAGTCCTGGCTCTCGGCGCACCCCTTCGACACCACCGAGGAGAGCGACGATCAGGGCACCTCGGAAGAGCTGAAACAAACGATTCTCCGACTGATGGCGACCGGCCTCAAGGACGATGTCATCGCCCGGAGGCTCGGCGTCGCCACCCGCACCTGCCGTCGCTACATGGCGGCCATCATGGAGGAACTCGGTGCCACCAGCCGCTTCATGGCCGGCGTCAAGGCGGTGGAACTCGGGCTCGTCCAGTCCGTTCCCCTGCTCACCGAGCCGGGCCAGGATCCGGGGCCGGAGGGACGTTGAGGGGTATCAGCGCGCGATGAGCGGCAACAGGGGGCGGGGAGCTGAGGTGCTGGAAGGCAGCGGCTCCGGGGCCGCCACAGCAGCAGGACGGGCCACGGGCTCTCCCTGAGCCGTCCCGTGACCCGCCTGTCGTTCGTGTCGCGCCGTCGATGTACGTGGTGCCGCCGTCCTGTGTGGTGCTGTTGCCGTAGCCGGAAGGCTCAGTCCCAGCCGGTGTCGTCGAGGCCCGAGGCACCGGCCATGCCGGACCGGGGCTCTGAGCCGGTGGCCGACAGGGAGGAGACCGCGGCCGAGGCGGTCCGCGGCGCGGCTCCCGTCAAGGCACCGCCCACCGCGAGCACCGACGCGGCGGCGAGCCCGGTAAGGGCGATACGAGTAAGAGAACGATCGATCATGCTGATTCCCCCGGATGAGTACAAGAGACGCCCGTACATCATTCATACGGTGATCGGAGCTGTGCCCGACAAAAGCCGATCCTGCCACCGATCCACTGACACCGGGCCCCCTTCCTCTGGCCGGAACCGGTCAGGCCCAAAGTGGTCGGCCACTGGACGATGGCGCCCGGCGGGGAGTCTGGCGTCGGACGCACCGCCTACCGGCGCCGCCGGGCCGGGCGCGCGGCGTCCCCGGGGCGGGTGCGGCGCCGTCGAGCGCGAACCCGCCGCAGGACGGACGCAGGCCGTGCACCGCGATGGCCTGGCCGGCCTTCGGGGACGGCTGCCGCACGGGCCGGGAACGGCGTTGGTCACCGGGGGCGCCGGCCGCGCCGCATCTCACCGGCGCGGTTCCGGATCGGGCCGGGTGGCCCAGCCAAGAGCCTGATCGCGGTCGGCGTGCAACGCCCTGTGGAACAGCGCCTGGTACGCGGTGTCTCCCAGCTGCGCCCGGGCCGCGGCCTGCCCCTCGTCCCGCAACGGGGCCACCTCGGGGGTGCCGCGCTGCGGGTGGCCCACGATCTCCCAGTGCTGCGCGGCGGCGCCGTAGGCGAGCGCGGCCCGCTCCGGCTCGCCCTCCCGCGCCTGGGCGGCGGCCAGCAACTCCAGCCCGAGAGCGATGCCGAAGCGGTCCCCGATGCGGCGCTTCGCGTCGAGCATGTCCCGCGCGTGGGCGCCCGCCGGGCCCGGCCGGTCCTCGAAGAGCGCGATCAGCGCCAACTGGTAGTCGGTGTACGAACGGGTCCAGTACTCCCCGAGCCGTACGCACTCCCGGCGCAGGGCCTCGGCCTCGCGGCGGGCCTCCTTGAGCCGTCCGGCGCCGGTGAGCGCGAACAGCCGGGCCAGCCGGCACAGGGTGCTGCCGAAGGCGGGTTCCGGCGCGCGGCCGGTGTCGCGCAGCGCCGCGTCGGCCGTCGCCAGGGCCGCCAGCGGGCGTCCGGCCAGCAGCGCGGCGAGCGCCTCCAGATAGGCGGCCCCGCGCAGCCCTTCCTCGTTCCGCGCGAGGCCGGCCTCCCGCCGGGTCAGCTCGGCGAGCGCGCGGCCCGACTCGTGGTCCCCGTGGAGCACTCGGGCCAGGCCCAGCGACCACAGGCCGCGCGTCCGCGCCTCGCTCGACCCCTCGGTGCAGGCCAGTGCCAGCTCCAGATAGTGGTGGGTCTCGTAGAGGTGACCGCAGCACACCCAGAAGAAGGCCACGTTCCCGGCCAGCTCCAGGGCCGCGGCCGGGTCGGAGGCCAACAGGAACCGCAGTGCCTCGCGCACGTCGTGGTACAGCTCCTCGATCCGCTCGTACCACCCCTGCTGGCGCGCCCCGGGCCACTCGGTGCGGGCCTGCCGTGACAGCTCCACGACCGCGGCGGCGTGCCGGGTGGCCAGTTGCTCGGTCTCGCCCAGTTCCCGCAGCCACATCCGGCCGTACTCGCGGATGCTGTCCAGCAGCCGGTAGCGGCCCCCCTCGACGGTGACGACCGACTTGTTCACCAGACCAGCCAGGCAGGAGCGCAGCTCCCCGGAGGTCAAGGGGCCGCCGCTGCAGACCTGTTCGGCGAGTCCGCCGTCGAATCCGGCGGGGAAGACGGTCAGCCGGGCCCATAGCAGGCGTTCGGTGGGGCGGCACAGCTCGTGGCTCCAGCCCACGGCCGTCCGCACGGCGCTGTGCCGTGCGGGGCGCCGAAGCTCCTCGCCGGGCCCGGACAGCCCGGCAGCGGCGCCGCCCGGCGGCCCGGAGCCGGTGGGCCCGGAGGGCCCTCCCGGGTCGGATCGGCCGGGATCGTCGAGCAGATCCAGCCCGGAGCGGATCCGGTCCGAGGTCTCGGCCAGCGTGTGGTGGCGCAACTGTGCCGCCGCCAGCTCCAGGGCGAGCGGCACGCCGTCCAGCCGGGCGCACAGCTCCGCGGCCAGCCGCTGCTCGGGGACCTCGCGCAGCGGTCTGCCGACCGCCTCCGCGCGCTGCTGGAAGAGGGCGAGGGCCTCGGTGCCGGGCGTCAGTGGCGGTACGGGCAGCACGGTCTCGCGGATGGCGCCCAGCGGCTCCCTGCTGGTGGTCAGCACGGTCAGCCGCGGGCAGGCGGTCAGCAGTTCGCCGACCAGGTGGCGGCAGGACGGGACGAGGTGCTCGCACGAGTCGAGGACGAGCAGCACCGCGCGGTCCGCCACCCAGCCGCACAGGGCGTCCAGCGGTATCCGGGGAGTGTGGTCGGAGAGGCCGAGCGCGTCGGCCACGGTGGCGGCGAGGAGTTCGTCGCTCCGCAGCGGCCACAGGTCGGCCCAGTAGATGCTCCCGACTCCGGGCTGGGCGGTGCTCAGCGCGTGCAGGGCGAGCCGGGACTTGCCCACTCCGGATCCGCCGACGAGGGTCACCAGCCGCTGTTCCCTGAGCGCTTCGGCCAGCCGCGCCAGTTCGGCGGCCCTGCCGACGAAGGACGTGGTCTCCTCGGGGATGTTCTGCTGCACGGGGCCAGTCTTCCTGCCGACCGGCCGGTAGTCCGCCACTTCGGGCATTCTCCCGGATGCGAAGGACTCGTGAGGATGAAGCGTCAACTCGCAAGCAGAATTGGGTTTTTACACTCGTTCGAGTGACGATGCAGGGGTGGCGCAGCGCCACCCCCAAAGGCCCTGCCTATGCTTACGGGCCGATTTCCTGGACTCCTACGGTCACAAGGTCATACGTGAGGGCACCGATGGCACCGCACCCCGACGCGAGCGGCAGCAGGCTGTCCTCCACCGCACCAGAGCAGCTCCGGGCCACCGCCGAACAGCCCTGGGCGGGCGGAGCCGGCACCCCCGGCGAGGGGGCGGAGGCTCCGGCAGGCACGGTGCTGACCCGCGCCGAGCGCGGTCGCAGCGTGGTGGAGCTGCACGGGGAGATCGACCTGGCCGTGGTGCTGGCCACCACGCCCCGGCTCTACGCGCTCACCGCGGCTCCCGCCCCGCAGCTCGTCGCCGACCTGCGGCCGGTCACCTTCATCGACTGCAGCGGACTGGCCCTCCTCGTGGACATCCGGGCCCGGGTGCTGGCGAGCGGCGGCTCCTTCACCCTGGTGTGCGCCGACCCGCGGGTCCTGCGGCTGCTGCGGATCACCGGCCTGGAGGACGTCCTGGTCCCCGTGCCGGCGCCGGAGGCGCTCCCGGAGCAACCGGACCGGAACGCCGCGAACGCCGCGCGCCCCGCCGACGGCAGGGCGGACGTGCCGGACCGGGCGGACGGCCGGGACGGCGCGGACGGTCCGGACGCGGCCGGAGGACGGAAGGGCTGACACCCCCGCTCACCCGACCGGAGCACCCGCGTGCCCGGCGGCGACGGCCGGCGCCCTCAAGGCGCCGCGGCACGCCGCCGCGACACCCGTGCCACGGGCCATCCACGCGCGGCGGGGCACCGCGCCGCCGACAGCCCCGCGCCGTCGCCGTTCGCACAGCCGAGGGGCGGCGCCACCGACGGTCGCGGCGCCGGCCCTCGGAGGCGGGCTACTGCTTGTCGCGGCCCTCGGACTCCGCGTCCTCCTGCTTGGCCCGGACCTCCGGGTCCAGCTCGCTCCCGTCGCTCCCGCTGCTCTCGGCGGGAGAGCCGTTCACGCTGGAGAGCGAGGTGCGGTCGTCGACCTCGGTCGCGGCCGGCGGCTCCACCAGCCAGTCCGGGTTCGCCTGCCGGTCCCACCAGCGCCAGGCGGCGTAGGCGCCGCCCGCCAGCAGCCCGATCAGACCGGCGCGCCGCACGAACCGGCCGGCGCGCGAGCGCCGGCGGCGGCGCCGGGTGAGCTTCTCGATCTCCTCGACCGTCACCTGACCGCGCAGCGCGGCCACCGCCGCGGCCCCGCGCGCCGCCGCTTCCTCGCGGGCCGGTCCGGCGGCGGCGCGGGCCTCCGTCATCGCCGTCTCCAGGCGCGGGCCTGCGTAGGCGGCCGCCCGGCGGGCCGCCTCCCGGGTGTGCTCGGCCGCGCGGCCCGCGGTCCTGTCCACCTCGGGAGGCAGGGCGTCGAGAGCCTGCGCGACCCGGGGGCCGACGTAGTGCTCGTATCCTTCACGGGCGGAGTGGCGAGCCTGCTCGGCGGCCTTGGAGACCTTCGGCCCGAGCCGCGCACTCGCCTCATGGGCATAGCGCGCCGCGGTGTCCTTGGCTTGGCCCGCGTGGGGCTTCACCACTTCCGCGGCATGGCGCACGTTCTCCTTGGCCGTGCCGGTCGCAGCGCGCACGCTTTCCTTGGCGGTCACGGTTCCTCCTCCTCGGTGGCTCATGACTCACGTGGCAGTCTCTCCGACAACGGAGGACAGGAAGTCGTTTTCCACCTGTTTCGAAGATCATGCCTGCCGGTGCTCCGCCCCGCTCTCCCGGTCGGGCATCCGGGTCAGCCATCGCCCCCGGCGTCCGTGGGAGGATCGGGGCGAGACAATGCAGGCAGATGGAAGGTAGACCGTGGCCGAGCAACTCCACGCCATCCTGAAGACCAACCACGGCGACATCCGCGTTCAGCTCTTCCCGAACCATGCGCCCAAGACGGTCAAGAACTTCGTCGAGCTCGCCGAGGGCTCCCGCGAATGGACGCATCCGCAGACGGGTGAGAAGACCACGGCGAAGCTGTACGACGGCACCGTCTTCCACCGTGTGATCAGCGGCTTCATGATCCAGGGCGGGGACCCGCTGGGCAACGGCACCGGCGGCCCCGGGTACGAGTTCGGCGACGAGATCCACCCCGACCTCGCCTTCACCAAGCCGTACCTGCTGGCCATGGCCAACGCGGGTCCGGGCACCAACGGCTCGCAGTTCTTCGTCACCGTCGGTGCCACGACCTGGCTGACGGGCAAGCACACCATCTTCGGCGAGGTCGCGGACCAGGCCGGCCGGGAGGTCGTGGACAAGATCAGCGGTACCGAGACCAACCCTCGCACCGACCGTCCGGTGCAGGACGTCGTGCTGGAGTCCGTCGTCATCGAGCGGCAGTAACCGCGGCAGGCGGCGGCAGCCGGCGGCCGGCACCCGTCGGCGGGCCGGCGGCCCGAGCGGCAGCGGGAACCACACGCCTCACCCGTCCGTATGTCAGGGCGGGTGGGGCGTGTGCGTACGGGACACTGGAGGGGTGAGCGTGGAGCAGGACGGACAACCCGGGGGCGGGGCCGCACAGCCGGCGCCGAAGTACTGCTACCGGCATCCGGACCAGGAGACGGGCATCTCGTGCACGCGCTGCGAGCGGCCCATCTGCCCGGAATGCATGGTGGCGGCCTCCGTCGGATTCCAGTGCCCCGAATGTGTGCGGTCGGGCTCCGGGACCGGACACCGGCCGGGTGCAGATCGGCCCAGGACGGTGGCGGGCGGGCGCGTCACGGGGGATCCGCGGCTGGTCACGAAGGTGCTGCTGGGCATCAACGTGGCCGTCTTCATCGCGGTGCTCGCGGGCGGCGACCGGCTGCTGGACGAACTGCTGCTGTTCGGGCGGGCGGTCACCGAGCCGTACGGTCCGGTGGAGGGCGTCGCGGAAGGGCAGTGGTACCGGCTGCTGACCTCGATGTTCCTGCACCAGGAGATCTGGCACATCGCGATGAACATGCTCGGCTTGTGGTTCCTGGGCCCGCCGCTGGAGTCGGCGCTGGGCCGGTTGCGCTTCGCGGGCCTGTATCTGCTCTCCGGGCTGGCCGGCGGCGCGCTCACCTTTCTGCTGGCCGTGCCGCAGCAGGCGTCGCTGGGCGCCTCCGGCGCGATCTTCGGCCTGTTCGGCGCGATGGCCGTGCTGATGCGGCGGATGCGCTACGACATGCGGCCGATCCTGATCCTGCTGGCCATCAACCTGGTCTTCACCTTCACCTGGAAGAACATCGCCTGGGAGGCGCACGTCGGCGGCCTGGTCGCGGGTGTGCTGCTGGCCTACGCGATGGTGCACGCCCCGCGCGCACGGCGGACCCTGGTGCAGGTCGGTGCCTTCGTACTGCTGCTGGCGGTGGTCGTGGTGCTGCTGGTGGTACGGACACTCCAGCTGACCTGACCTGACCTGACCTGACCTGACCTGACCTGAGCCGGGTCGGGTCAGGCCGGTCGGGCGCGCCGGGTCGGCCGCCGGGGGCCGCCCGCCGGCCCCGGTCTCCGGTGGACAACCGGGTTGCCGGGACCTTCGTACGGTGCTCGAAAGTGGGCTCGACCCTCGGTTGTCCACAGCGGGTGCGGAATCTTGTGCACGGCGTGGTCCACTCGAGGCCGTCTTCGCTCAGGTGTGCGCATCCCTTGCTATTGCAGGGTCGACCTGGGCTCTTCCCGGCGCCGGTGCAGTCACATCGGCGTCAACACCCAGAAAGTTATCCACAGATCTTGTGAGTTATCCAAGGCTGTGGATCAGCCTGTGGATAACTCTTATTTCCACTGGGTGGAGACGACGAAGCCGGTCGCGATGAAGCCGAAGCCGACCACGATGTTCCAGTTGCCCAGCGACTCGACCGGAAGCGAGTTGTTGGTGACGTAGAACACCACGATCCAGGCGAGGCCGATGCCGAACAGCGCCAGCATCAGCGGCGCGACCCAGCGGCGTCCGCCACCACGCAGGTCGATGTTGGTGGCCTTCTTCTCCGGCGGGGGCGTGAAGTCCGCTTTCTTCCGGGTACGTGACTTCGGCACGAGAGACTCTCCTGTCGATGCTCTGCTGACCGCCGTACGGCCCATGGGGACGGTGGTCCGTTAGCGTAGTGCTTTCCCAGGGTGGAGGGAGACAAGGGTACGGTGACCAGATCGTTGATCCGGCCTGCACGGCTGGCTGCCATAGGTGTCTTCGCCCTCGCGGGCCTCATCTTCTGGGTCAGCTTCAACACGGCGCAAGGGACGAACATCCGCAGCGACAGTTCGATGCTGCGGCTCTCCGACCTCATCCAGGAGCGCAGCAGGCAGAACGCGGAGCTGGACCGCCAGGCGGCCGGGCTCCGCCGCCAGGTCGACAAGCTCGCCCGGCGCGACGACGGCAGCACCCGCGACCAGGACCGCAGGCTCGACGACCTGGAGAAGCGCGCGGGACTCAAGAAGCTGTCCGGCCAGGGGCTGACCGTCACCCTGGACGACGCCCCCAGCAACGCCACCGCCAAGGTCCCCGGACTCCCCGACCCCGAGCCCAATGACCTGGTCATCCACCAGCAGGACCTGCAGGCGGTCGTCAACGCCCTGTGGCAGGGCGGCGCCAAGGGCATCAAGGTGATGGACCAGCGGCTCATCTCCACCAGTGCCGTGCGCTGCGTGGGCAACACCCTCATCCTCCAGGGCCGCGTCTATTCCCCGCCCTACAAGGTCAGCGCCGTCGGGGACCGGGAGCAGCTGCGCACCGCGCTCGACAAGGCTCCCGCGATCCGCAACTACCTCGAGTACGTGGACGCCTACGGTCTCGGCTGGAAGGTCGAGGAGCACAAGGCGATGACGCTTCCCGGCTACTCCGGCACAGTGGATCTCCAGCAGGCCGAGCCCGTGCGGTGAGCGTGCCCGCGCCGGGCCCTCCCGGGCCGAGCACGTCCCTGCCGAACAGGTCCGCGGCACGGATGTTCGCGGCCGACGGGAAGCGGGCCGGCAGCCACCGGTCGATCGCCTGGGCGCGGCCGGACGGCACCCGGTCGGCGAGCGTGGGGAAGACGGACGCGCTCACGCGCCGAGGCCGTACTCTGACGCCGTACTCTTGGGTGGGCCGAACGGCATGCGTGCCCGACGGGCGCGGGAGGAGAGAGGACGGCATCGCGGGATGTACGGCTGGATCTGGCGGCATCTGCCGGGCAACGTCTATGTACGCGCACTGATTTCGGCGGTACTGGTGACCGGGGCCGTCTTTCTGCTGTTCCAATACGTCTTCCCGTGGGCGGAGCCGCTGCTGCCCTTCAACGACGTGACCGTGGACGGTGCCGCCGGCCGGGCCGCCGGGATCGCGGGCACGGTCGCGGGAGGCACGCCGTGAGCGCCCGGATCCTGGTCGTGGACAACTACGACAGCTTCGTCTTCAACCTCGTCCAGTACCTCTACCAGCTCGGCGCCACCTGCGAGGTGGTCCGCAACGACGAGGTCGAGCCGGGACACGCCGAGGCGGGCTTCGACGGGGTGCTCCTCTCCCCCGGACCGGGCGCACCCGAGGAGGCCGGAGTCTGCATCGGCATGGTGCGGCACTGCGCGGCCCGCGGTATTCCCGTCTTCGGGGTCTGCCTGGGCATGCAGTCGATGGCGGTCGCCTACGGCGGCGTCGTCGGCCGGGCGCCCGAGCTGCTGCACGGCAAGACCTCCGTCGTCTCGCACGAGGGTGCGGGCGTGTTCGCCGGACTGCCCTCGCCCTTCACCGCGACGCGCTACCACTCGCTGGCCGTCCGCGGTGCGCTCCCGGACACGCTGGAGGTCACGGCCTGGACGGCGCCGGGCGGCGCGGACGCCGCCACCCCCGCTCAGGGGGCCGGCACCGGCGGGGCCGGCCTGGTGATGGGGCTGCGCCACCGCGAGCTGCCCGTCGAGGGGGTCCAGTTCCACCCCGAGTCGGTCCTCACCGAGGGCGGCCACCGGATGCTGGCCAACTGGCTGGTGCGCTGCGGTGACACCGGCGCCGTGGAGCGCTCCGCGGGGCTGGAGGTGCCGCGCGGCGCCGGTCTGGGGACGGTCACCGGGTGACCCCGGGCCATCGCGGTGGCGAGGAGGCGGACGGTCACCGGTACGGGTCCGGGCACGATCCCGAGTACGACCGCTATCGCGCGGCCGTCGACGCCCTCGCGGACCCGCTCAACGACCCGCTCCCGGGCGGACGTCCGCCGGAGCCGCCCCGTGCGCAGCCGGGGCCGGAGCGGCACCCGCACGCGCAGCCTGAGCCGCCGCCGTCCGGCTCCCCGGGACCGTCCGGGCCGCGGGCAGGCCACGAGCCGCCGCAGCCGCCGCCGGGGCCGCAGACGGCGGCTGGAGGCCCGTACGCGGCCGACGCGGGCCAGGAGGCCACCTGGTACTCGGCAGCACCGTACGAGCCGTACACGGGGGCCGCACAGCCGCAGTTCCCGCAGCAGTCGCAGTCTCCGCAGCCGCCCGTGGGGCAGATGCAGTCGGGGCGGCGGGCGCCGACGGCCGAGCCCGAGCCGCGGTTCGTCCGGGGGCCCGTCCCGCCTGCGGGCCCGGAGAACGGCCGGTACGGCGGCGGAGGGCAGCCGGACCGGGACGACCGCAGCACCGTGGGGCTGCGGCAGCCGCGCGCCGAGGAGTTCCCTCCCCGGTCGCGCACGGAGCGCCCGCCCGGGCCGACCCGGTTGGAGGCCCGCAGGGCCGCCCGGGCGCTGCGGCCGGGTCCCGGCATGATCGCCAGCCGGGCCATCGGCGAGGTGTTCATCACATGCGGTGTGCTGATGCTGCTGTTCGTCGCCTACCAGTTGTGGTGGACCAATGTCCGTGCCGACCAGCAGGCGAACGGCGCCACCGACAAGCTCCAGCAGCAGTGGGACGAGCGCGGTTCCGAGGACGGTGTCGACCCCGAACGCAAAGCCGGTGCCTTCAAGCCCGGTGAGGGCTTCGCGATCATCCATATCCCGAAGATCGACATCACCCGGCCCGTCGCCCAGGGCGTCTCCAAGGAGAAGGTGCTGGACAAGGGCATGGTCGGCCACTACGACAAGAAGCCCCTCAAGACCGCCATGCCCTGGGACGAGAAGGGCAACTTCGCCCTCGCGGGGCACCGCAACACCCACGGTGAACCGTTCCGCTACATCAACAAGTTGCAGGCGGGCGACGAGGTCGTGGTCGAGACCCGGTCGAAGTACTACACGTACAAGGTGACGCGGCAGCTTCCGTCCACCTCCCCGTCCGATACGGGGGTGATCGACCCGGTTCCGCCCAAGTCGGGTTTCTCGGAGCCCGGTCGTTACATCACGCTCACCACCTGCACACCGGAATTCACATCCAAGTACCGTCTGATCGTCTGGGGCAAAATGGTGGACGAACGTCCGCGCAGCAAGGGCAAGCCGGACGCGCTCGTCGACTGACACCCGACGGGCGGAGCCCGGGGTGGTGACCAGCGAGACGGCGGCGGAGGCGGCAGCAGGTGAGCAAGGGCAAGCGGGAGACCGCCGGTACGACGGAAACCCCGGACCCGGCCGACGAGACCGCCGCCGCGGAGGGTACGGAGCCCGCGCAGAGCGGTGACTCCGCGGAGTCCGCCGACCCCGCGGGGAGCGGGAAGTCCGCGGATGCCGACGTCCCCGCCGAGTCCGCCGAGTCCGACCAGTCCGGCGAGTCCGCCGAGGACTCCCCGGCGAATCCGCGGCGCGGGGCGATGGCGATGGCCGTGGCGGTGTTCGGCGAACTGCTCATCACCGCCGGGCTGGTGCTCGCGCTGTTCGTCGTCTACTCGCTGTGGTGGACGAACGTGCTCGCCGACCGGCAGGCCGCGAAGGAGAGCAACCGGGTGCGCGAGCACTGGGCGGCCGACCGCGGCCCCGGTAATCTCGACACCCGGGACGGCATCGGCTTCCTGCACGTGCCGTCGATGTCCTCGGACGACATCCTGGTCAAGAAGGGCACCGACCCGAAGGAGCTGAACCAGGGCATCGCGGGTTACTACACCGAGCCCGTCAAGTCCGGACTGCCGCAGGATCAGTCGGGCAACTTCGCGCTCGCCGCGCACCGCGACGGGCACGGGGCCAAGTTCCACAACATCGACAAGATGGACGAGGGCGACGCGGTCGTCTTCGAGACCAAGAACACCTGGTTCGTCTACAGGGTGTTCGCGACGCTGCCGCAGACCTCGAAGTACAACGTCGACGTGGTGGACCCGATCCCGAAGGAGTCGGGCAAGAAGCAGCGCGGCCGCTACATCACCCTCACCACCTGCACGCCCGTCTACACCTCCAAGTACCGCTACGTGGTCTGGGGCGAACTCGTGCGCACCGAGGACGTCGACGAGGACCGGACGCCCCCGGCCGAACTCCGCTGAGCCGCCCGCGCACCACCGGCGAACCCGCGCGCATCCGTCGTGCCCCGGACCCCGGACCCGGACCCCGGACCCGGACCCCGCGTACGCGAACGGCGGGCGCCGTCCGGAGCCGGTACTACCGGCTCGCGGTCGCCGCCCGCCGTCGAAGCGGGTCCGCCGAGCCCGGCCGGCTGTCAGCCGGCCCGGCCCCGGTGCGGACCGCGGGTCAGTCGGAACCCCAGTTCCCGCCGAAGAAGCCGTCGTCACCGCCTCCGCCGCCGTTGCCGTCGCCCGGGCCGCCGGGCCGCGTCATGATGTTGACCTTGTCGCCCTTCTTCCCCTGGGTGTTGGGCGGCGGGTTGGTGGTCATCACGACGGCATTGCCGTCCTGCGGGCCCCGGACGTTGCCGATCTGGAAGCCGGCGTCCTGGAGCGCCTTCTTGGCGTCCTTGAGCTTCTGGTTGGTGACGTCCGGGACGGTGGCGGGCTGGTCGGCGGGGGCCTTGGCGACGGTCAGCGTGATGGTGCTGCCCTCCGGCTGCTTGCCGGTGCCCGGGTCCTGCTTGAGCACGGTGCCGGCCGGCTTGTCCCCGTTCTCCTGCTCGGTCTTGGAGACCTTGAAGCCGAGCGCTTCGAGCTGGCTCTTGGCCTGGTCGAAGGGCTTGTCGACGACGTTGGGCACGGTCGGCCGGGACTCGGTGGCCACGGTCAGCGTGACCTCGGAGCCCTTCTTGGCCTTCTGGCCGACGCCGGGGTCCTGGCTGAGCACGGTCCCGGCCTGCTGGTCCTCGGACTCCTGCTGCTTCTTGACGACCTTGAAGCCCGCCTCGTTGAGCTTCTGCTTGGCGTCCGCGTAGACGTCGCCGGTGACGTCGGGCACGCTGCGGGGCGCCTCGTCCCGCGGTCCCTTGGACATGATCAGGCTGACGGTGCTGTCGGGCTCGACGCTCTCGCCGATGCCCGGGTCCGTCTTGCAGACGGTGTCCTTCTTCTCGTCGCAGTAGACGCTGTCACCCTTGGCCGCCTTCAGCCCGGAGTTGCCGAGTTGCTCCTCGGCCTCGGACGCGGACAGCCCGGTGACGTTGGGGACGTCGACATCGTTGCTGGGCGACTCGAGCAGCGCCTTGCCGACGAAGATCGCACCGACCAGCACCAGGATCACGGCGAGCGCCAGCAGGATCGTCGAGAGCGGGTTCTTGCCCTTGCGGCGGCTGCGCTGTTCGTCGTAGAAGCCGCCGTCGTCCGAGCGCATCGGCGGCAGCATGGAGGTCTGCGGCTCCTGGGCGCGCAGCGCCGCGGTGGGCTGGTCCTCGGGGTAGCCCACCGCGCCCATGGCCGCGGCGGCGACGGGCTGGCCGTCCAGGCACGCCTCGATGTCGGCGCGCATCTCGTCCGCGCTCTGGTACCGGTAGTCCGGGTCCTTGACGAGCGCCTTCATCACGATCGCGTCCATGGCGGGTGCGATCTCGGGGTCGAAGGCGCTGGGCGGCTGCGGCTCCTCGCGGACGTGCTGGTAGGCGACGGCGACCGGGGAGTCGCCGACGAACGGCGGCCGGACGGTCAGCAGCTCGTACAGCAGGCAGCCGGTGGAGTACAGGTCGGAGCGGGAGTCGACGGTCTCGCCCTTGGCCTGCTCGGGGGAGAGGTACTGCGCCGTGCCGATCACGGCGGCCGTCTGCGTCATGGTCATGCCGGAGTCGCCCATGGCGCGCGCGATGCCGAAGTCCATGACCTTCACCTGACCGGTGCGGGTCAGCATGACGTTCGCGGGCTTGATGTCGCGGTGGACGATGCCGTTGCGGTGGCTGTACTCCAGCGCCTGGAGGATGCCGACACACATCTCCATGGATCGCTCGGGCAGCAGCTTGCGCCCGGAGTGCAGCAGTTCACGCAGCGTGGAGCCGTCCACGTACTCCATGACGATGTACGGGATGGAGACCCCGTCGACGTAGTCCTCGCCCGTGTCGTAGACCGCGACGATCGCCGGGTGGTTGAGTGAGGCGGCCGACTGGGCCTCGCGGCGGAAGCGGGCCTGGAACGACGGATCTCGGGCGAGGTCCACGCGGAGCGTCTTGACCGCGACCGTGCGGCCCAGCCGGGTGTCCTGGGCGACGTAGACCTCGGCCATGCCTCCGCGGCCGAGCACCGAGCCCAGCTCGTACCGGCCGCCTAGGCGACGCGGCTCTTCCATAGTCTCCAGCCCTCTCCGGTCTTCCGTGCCGCCGGGCGTGGAGCTCCCCCAGCCTCCGGCTGGGAAGTACCCCCACGCTTGCGGCACGGCGGTGTGCTGCTCGGCATACGGTACCCGCCACAGGGTGCGTGCCCGGTGCGGCCGTGGTGACCGGCCTCACCCGATGCGGGCGGCGTCTGTCAGTGCTTGCCGTCGAGGACGGCCTCCATCACGCCCTTGGCGATCGGGGCCGCCAGCTTGCCGCCCGCGATGTCGCTGCGGAGTGTGTCGGAACTCTCCACCACGACGGCGACCGCGACGGGAGATCCGTCACCGGTCTTCGCGTACGAGATGAACCACGCGTACGGGTTGTCCTTGTTGTTCTCACCGTGCTGCGCGGTACCGGTCTTGCCGCCCACCGTGACGCCGGGGATCTTGCCCGAGGTTCCGGTGCCCTTCTCCACGACGGTCTCCATGGCCGACTGGAGCTTCTGCGCGTTCTCCGGCGAGACCGGCCGGCTCAGCTCCTCCGGCTTGGTCTGCTCGACCACGTTGAGATTCGGCGCGACGAGCTGATCGACCATGTAGGGCTTCATCAGCTTGCCGTCGTTGGCGACGGCCGAGGCGACCATGGCCATCTGCAGCGGGGTGGCGCGGTTGGACGCCTGGCCGATGCCCGCCATCGCGTTCTGCGGACGGTTGTCCTCGGGGTAGATGCTCTTCGCGGGCCGTACCGGGGTGTCCAGGTCGGGGTCCAGCGTGCCGCCCTTGACGTCCTTCTCGAAGCCGAACTTCTCGGCTTCCTCGATCATCTTGTCGTTGCCCAGCTCGTCGCTCATCTTCGCGAAGACGGTGTTGCACGACCACTGGAGCGCGACCCGGATCGAGGCGTTCTTGCACGCCGGGTTGTTGCCCTCGTTGCCCAGGTCGGTGGACGAGTTCGGCAGCCGGTACGGGTCCTCGGAGTCCGTCTTGGAGTCGATGTCGTAGTCACCGCTCTCCAGCCCCGCCGCCGCGGTGACGACCTTGAAGGTGGAGCCGGGCGGGTACGTCTGGCGCAGCGCCCGGTTGAGCATCGGCTGGTCCTCGTCGTCGTCCAGCTTCTTGAACTTCTCCCCGTCCTCGCCGCTGATGCCCGCGAAGGTGGACGGGTCGTAGGAGGGCTTGTTGGCCAGCGCGAGGATGGCGCCGGTCTTCGGGTTGATGGCCGCGACGGCGCCCTTCTTGTCGCCGAGCCCGTCGTAGGCCGCCTTCTGCGCCTTGGCGTTGAGCGTCGTGACGACGTTGCCGCCCTTCTGCGGCTTCCCGGTGATCATGTCGATGGTGCGGTTGAAGAACAGCCGGTCGTCGTCGCCCGTCAGGAACGAGTCGTAGAGCTTCTCCAGCTGGTTGGCACCGATCCGCTGGGAGGCGTACCCCGTGACCGGCGACCACAGCTTGCCGTTCTTGTAGGTGCGCTTGTACTTGAAGTCGGTGCCGTTGACGACCGTCGAGCCGGTGACCGCCTTGCCGTCCACGATGATGTTGCCGCGGGGCTGGGCGTAGCGCGCGATGTCCACGCGCCGGTTCTTCGGGTCGGTCTTGAGCTCGTCCGCCTGCACGAACTGCAGCCAGTTGGTCCGTACGAGCAGGGCCAGGACCAGCAGACCGCAGAAGATCGCGATGCGGCGCAGGGGCTTGTTCACGGTCGGACCACCTGGGTCATCTCGGCGTCGGGTGACGGTGCGGGTGCGGGCGCCGGGCGGCGGGCGGTGTCGCTGATCCTGATCAGGATGCCGATCAGTGCCCAGTTGGCGAGCACCGAGGAGCCGCCGGAGGCCAGGAACGGCATCGTCATACCGGTCAGCGGGATCAGGCCCATCACGCCGCCCGCGACGACGAAGACCTGGAGCCCGAAGGCGCCGGAGAGGCCGACGGCGAGCAGCTTGCCGAACGGGTCGCGGGCGGCGAGCGAGATGCGCACACCGCGCTCGACGATCAGCCCGTAGATGATCAGGACGGCCATCATGCCGGTCAGCCCGAGTTCCTCGCCGACCGTGGCGAGGATGAAGTCGGAGTTGGCGGCGAAGCCGATCAGGTCGGAGTTGCCCTGGCCCCAGCCGGTGCCGAGCACCCCGCCGGAACCGAAGGCCCACAGCGACTGGGCGATCTGGTCGCTGCCGGTGCTCTCGATGGTCTCCTTGGCGAAGGGGTGCAGCCACGCCTGGACGCGGTCCTGCACGTGCGGTTCGAACGTGGCCACGACCGTGGCGCCGCCGGCCGACAGCAGCAGACCGAAGACGATCCAGCTGGTGCGCTCGGTGGCGACGTACAGCATGATCACGAAGAGGCCGAAGAAGAGCAGCGAGGTGCCCAGGTCGGTCTCGAAGACCAGGATCATCAGGCTCAGTGCCCAGATGACGAGGATCGGGCCGAGGTCCCGGCCGCGCGGCAGGTACAGCCCCATGAAGCGGCGGGACGCCAGGGCCAGCGCGTCCCGCTTGACCATCAGGTAGCCCGCGAAGAACACCGCGATGATGATCTTCACGAATTCACCCGGCTGCAGGTTGATGAAGCCCAGCTTCACCCAGATCCGGGCCCCGTTGACCGGCGGGAAGAACACCGGAAGGACCAGCAGCACCAGGCCGACGGCCATCGAGATGTAGGTGTAGCGCTGCAGGACGCGGTGGTCCTTCAGCAGCAGCAGGATCGCCACGAACAGGGCCAGCCCGATCGCGGAGTACAGCAGCTGCTTGGGCGCGTCCGGGCTGAAGCTGCCGAAGAGGCTCTCGGCGCGCTGGCGCAGCCGCTCGGACTGGTCCAGCCGCCAGATCAGCACCAGCCCGAGCCCGTTGAGCAGGGTGGCCAGCGGCAGCAGCAGCGGGTCCGCGTACGGCGCGTACCGGCGCACCACCAGGTGGCCGACCCCCGCCAGCAGCACCATCCCGAAGCCGTAGCCGAGCATGCCGGAGGGCAGCTCGTCGTTGATCGCCAGTCCCACGTTGGCGTACGCGAAGACGGGGACGAGCACCGCGAAGACGAGCATCGCCAGCTCGGTGTTGCGGCGGCTGGGCAGTCCGCCCGAGGACACGGTGGTGTTGCTGCCCGTGTTGGTGAGGTTGCTCATGCCTGTGCCGCCCCCTACGGCCCGGTGCACTGCTTGGCCAGCTCCTGCTGCTTCTCCGAAAGCTCGGGGCTCGGCGAGGGAGTGCTGGAGGCGGCGTCAGTGGTGTCGTTGGTGGAGCCGGAGGTGAAGGCGGTGTGCGCGACGGTGCCCACACCGTTGCCGGCCTCGCCGACACCCGCGGTACCCGTGCCGGTGCCGCCGGTGGTCGCGTCACCGGGTGCGTTCTGCTCGTCCTTGCGCTTCTTCTCGGAGTCGTCCGCCCCGCCGGAGTCCTTGTCCTTGTCGCCCTTGTCGCCCTTGTCCTTGTCCCCGGAGTCGGGGTTCTTCTTCCGCTCGGCGACGATCTTGCAGACCTCGGACTGCGCGCTCAGCTCGTCCAGCTTGGCGCGGGCCTCGTCGCGGCTGTTCATCGCGATCGACTCGCGGAGTTCCTTGCGCTGGAAACCGGCGAGGTACTTGAGTTCGATCTCGGGGTGGTCCTGGTCGACCTTGTGCAGCTTGACGCCGGCCAGCTCCTGGTTGATGCCCCGGAAGAGAGCGACATGGTCCTCGTTGGCGCCGACGTAGTACTGCGTCTGCGTCCACCGGTAGCCGCCGTACAGGCCGCCGCCCGCCACGGCCAGCGCCAGCGCGATCCACAGCGAGCGCTTGAGCCAGCGGCCCTTGCGCTTGGCGGGCTTGGCGAAGTCCTCGTCGGTGTAGGGACCGAACGCGCCGGCCGGCGGGGCCGGGTCGGCGTTCGGCGGGCCGAAGCCCTCGGGGGCCGCGGAGCCGCTCTGCTGGGGCACTCCTCCGCCGCGTCCGAGCTCGGCCGCACGGGCCGCCGGGGTGCTGGGCGCCGTGCCGTCGCCGCCCGGTGCCTGCTGGCTCTCGGCGACGGCGCCCACGATGACGGGGGTGTCGTTGAGCCGGCCGTGCACGGTGTCCTCGGGGTGGAGGGCGTCCACGTCCAGCACGTCGGCGACGATGCAGGTGATGTTGTCGGGCCCGCCGCCGCGCAGCGCGAGCTGGATCAGCTCCTGCACGGTGTCCTGCGGGCCGTGGTAGCCGGCCAGCGTCTCCTCGATCGTCTGGTGCGAGACCACCGCCGAGAGCCCGTCCGAGCACAGCAGGTAGCGGTCCCCGGCCCGCACCTCGCGGATCGAGAGGTCCGGCTCCACATGGTCGCCGCTGCCCAGGGCCCGCATCAGGAGCGAGCGCTGCGGGTGCGTGGTGGCCTCTTCCTCGGTGATCCGGCCCTCGTCCACCAGCCGCTGCACCCAGGTGTGGTCCTGGGTGATCTGGGTGAGCTGGCCGTCCCGCAGCAGGTAGGCGCGGGAGTCGCCGACGTGCACCAGGCCGAGCCGCTGCCCCGTCCACAGCAGCGCGGTCAGGGTGGTGCCCATGCCCTCGAGCTGCGGGTCCTCCTCGACCATCACGCGCAACTGGTCGTTGGCGCGCTGCACGGTCGTCCCGAGGGAGGTGAGGATGTCCGAGCCGGGGATGTCCTCGTCGAGCTGGACCATGGCGGAGATCACCTCGGAGGAGGCGACCTCCCCGGCGGCCTGGCCGCCCATGCCGTCGGCGACCGCGAGCAGTCGCGGACCGGCGTAGCCCGAGTCCTCGTTGTGCTCGCGGATCATGCCGTCGTGTGATCCGGCGGCGAAGTGCAGTGACAGGCTCATGCGCACCTCGCCCGTCGGCTCCGGGTACATCCGCACGGTGCCCACCCTCCGGTCGTCATGTCGGTACTACTTCCGCAGCTCGATGACCGTCTTGCCGATACGGATCGGCGCTTCGAGCGGGATCGGCGTCGGTGTGGTGAGCCGGGTCCGGTCGAGATACGTGCCGTTGGTCGACCCGAGGTCCTCGACGATCCACTTGCCGTCACGGTCCGGGTAGATCCTGGCATGCCGGCTGGACGCGTAGTCGTCGTCCAGCACGATCGTGGAGTCGTGCGCGCGGCCCAGGGTGATGGTCTGCCCCTGGAGGGCCACGGTGGTGCCGGTGAGCGACCCCTCGGTGACGACCAGTTTGCTGGGGGCGTTCCGGCCGCGCCCGCGCCTGCCGCCGCCGCCCTGCGGGGCCTGCTGCGGCTGGGGACGCTGCGCGGGGCGCTGGGCTTCGGCGCGCCGGGCGGTGCGCTGCGTCACCCTGGTGCCGAACAGGTCACTCCTGATGACCTGGATGGACACGATGACGAACAGCCACAGTACGGCGAGAAACCCCAACCGCATGACCGTGAGGGTCAGCTCTGACATTGCCCCCGCTTCACCCTTCGGCTTGCCGGTAAATGATCGTGGTACTGCCCACGACGACGCGTGAGCCGTCGCGGAGCGTAGCGCGCGTGGTGTGCTGTCCGTCTACCACGATCCCGTTCGTGGAGCCCAGATCCTGGATCGAGGAGGGGTTTCCGGCCCGGATCTCGCAGTGCCGGCGGGAGACTCCGGGGTCGTCGATCCGTACGTCGGCCTCCGTGCTGCGGCCGAGTACCAGCGTCGGGCCGGAGATCTGGTGCCGGTTGCCGTTGATCTCGACCCAGCGCCGCGTCTCGGAGCCCGGCAGCGGCCCGGCCGAACCGGAGGGGCCCGGCGCGTAGGACGGCGGGGAGGCGGGCACGGGCGGCGCCGACGCGGGGCGCGGCGGGTATCCGCCGCCGGCGTCGGCCGGGGCCGCGCCGCCCTGCTGCGGGGCCTGCTGGGAGGTGCTGGAGGCGAGGGTGCGGCTGCGCACCCGGTACAGGCCGGTGTCGAGATCGTCGGCCTTCTCCAGATGGACCTTGATCGGGCCCATGAACGTGTAGCGCTGCTGTTTGGCGTAATCCCGCACCATGCTGGCGAGTTCGTCCCCGAGCTGGCCCGAGTAGGGGCTGAGCCGCTCGTAGTCGGGCGGGCTGAGTTCCACGACGAAGTCGTTGGGGACGACCGTGCGCTCGCGATTCCAGATCGTTGCGTTGTTGTCGCACTCGCGCTGGAGGGCGCCCGCGATCTCCACGGGCTGCACCTCGGATTTGAACACCTTCGCGAAGGTGCCGTTCACGAGTCCTTCGAGCCGCTGCTCGAACCGCTTCAGTACTCCCACGACGCACCTCCTTCCCAGCTGTTCTCCGGCCTAGTGCCCGCTACGTCCCTGGCGCCTGTCTCGATGTCTCCGTCCCAGTGTCCCCGGCTTTCGGGCACGACGCTTCCGCGGTACTGCTTACTGATCGTATCCACGCGCGGAGGGAACGACTGGTTCCCCATCGGGGCCCGGTGCTCAAGTGTTGCCCCTCACAGTGGTCCGCGCGTGCCCCCGCCCGCAGTCCCGTACCGCCCTACACCCTTGCATGGATAGTAGAGCGCCCGTGCTGAGTCCCGCACCGAGTGTCCGGTCGGGCACGCGGGCCCCGTGGGCGGTGCCCGGCGGAAGCCTCCGAGGTGGCGGGGTGGAATACGGATGTGAGTCCACCCCCGGCAGCGTGCTAATCTTCTGGATGTCGGCAGGCGCCCGCACCGGGCGAGCCGGCAACACCCAATGCGCGGGTGGCGGAATAGGCAGACGCGCTGGATTCAGGTTCCAGTGTCCGAAAGGACGTGGGGGTTCAACTCCCCCCTCGCGCACAGCGACGAAGGCCCTCACCGGGTTCGGTGGGGGCCTTCGTCATGTTCTGCGGGAGGCGCGGTCCAAGCGCCGGGTCCGGCGGCCGTCGGTCGGGCGCTCGTCAGCCGGGTGCTCGTCGGTCAGGCGGCGAGCCGGGCGGCCAGTTCCTTGCCGCGGCTCTCGGCGGCCTCGTGCGCCCGGGCTCGGGAGGCCCTGGACGGCTCGACGAGGTGCTCCATGCCCGGCGTCGTCTCCGCCAGCGTGAGCTCCGGCACGATGAACTCGACATCCAGCCCGAAGCCCTCGGGGCCCAGCACCGTCTGCAGGTAGGGCAGGACGAACTCGAAGTTCTCACGCGGGGTGCCGGGACCGTAGCCGCCGCCCCGGCTGGCGACCACGGTGGCGGGCTTCCCCGCGGCCGTCCGGGTCTCGGCGGCGGTGGTGCGCCCCATCAGGATCACGTGGTCCAGCCATGCCTTGAGAGTCGAGGGAATCGCGTAGTTGTACATCGGGGCGCCGATCAGCACGGCGTCCGCCGCCTCCAGTTCCCCGATCAGCTGCTCGCGCAGGGCGAAGGCGGCGGCCTGCTCGGCGGTGCGGTCCGCCGGGGGCGTGAAGCCGGCGCCGGCGCCGAGGCCCTCCAGGTGTGGGACCGGGTCCGCGTTCAGGTCGCGGTAGATCACCTGTCCGTCCGGGTGCTGGGCCTGCCAGGCCTCGCGGAAGGAGGCGGTGACCGAGCGGGAGACCGAGCCGCCGTCGGGGAAGACCGAGGCGTCGAGGTGCAGGAGGGTGGCCATGGGAAGCTCCTAGTGATTCGTAAGCTGTCGAACTTTCCGACGTAGCTAGGTATAACACAGGTACTTACTTTTCTGCATCCGCTTGCGGCGGCGCAGTATCCTGGAGCCATGTCAGAGCTTGGAGAGGTGTGCGATCAGTCGCAGGAGGGCGCCGCGGCCGCGATCTGCACCGAGCCGGACAGCGCCGTCACCCGGGTCTTCCACGTGCTCGGCAAGCGATGGACGGGGCTGATCCTGGCCGCCCTGATGAGCGGCCCGGGCCACTTCGCCGAGCTGCGCCGCGCCGTTCCGGGCATCAGCGAGCGGATGCTCTCCGACCGGCTGACCGAGCTGGCCACGCTCGGCCTGGTGTTCCGCTCCGTCGAGGAGGGCCCACCGCTGCGGGTCAGCTACCGCCTCACCGACGCCGGGCACGCGCTGAAGCCCGCCATGGTCGAGCTCACCCGCTGGGCCGACGGCCACCTCCCGGACTCCGCGGGATCCTGCCCCGAGGCATTCCGGCGCTGAGCAGGGGAAGCTCCCCGGCTCCCCGTCCCCGGCGCGGCCGACCCCTCCGGCCCGGTGGAGGTTCCGGCCCCGAGGCGGGGGCTTCCGGCCACGGGGCGGTGCGCGGCGGTCGTAGGGTGGTCCCGATGAACCCCAACTCCCCCGCCCAGGCGAGCGAAGATCCCCCCGCGAGCGGCACCCCGGAGCCACCTGTTTCCGGGGCGGAGGCCCCGGAGGCGAACCGGCCGCCCGGGGCGAGCGCGGAACCCGGCACCGAGCGCCTGGAGAAGGCGGTGCGGGCCGCGGAGGCCGCGCTGATCGAGTACGAGATCGCGGTCGAGACCTTCCGCGTCGAGGTGGAGAACTTCTCCCGGCTGCACCACCAGCGGCTGGGCCCCGTCTACGCGCGGCTCGACGAGCTGGAGGCGCAGATCGCGGAGACCGTCGCGGCCCGCACCGGCGACCCCGAGGACATCCGGAAGGCCGACGCGGCACGTGGCGCCGTCCTGCCCATGCCCCAGGTCGAGGAGCTCTTCTTCGGCTGGATCGACTCGACCGGCATGCTCCCCGAGGCCCAGGCCATGCTCAACGAGGAGCCCGTCAGCCCACCGGGCCGGGTCCGGCCCAGCGAGGAGGCCCGCAAGGCGTACCGGGACCTGGTGCGCAAGGCCCACCCCGACCTCGCGCAGGACGACGCCGAACGCGAGCGTCGGGAGGCCTTCCTCGTGCGGGTGAACAAGGCGTACGCGGACGGTGACGCATCCGCGCTCGCCGCGCTCGCCGAGGAGTGGGCGGCGGGCCCGCTGCCCGGCCCCGTGGCCGAACTGCTGCGCAGCGAGGAGCTGTACGCCCGGCTCGAGTGGCTGGCCCGGCGCAAGGAGATGCTCGCCGACATGGCCGCGGAGCTGGAGGAGAGCGCCATCGGGGCCATGCTGAAGCTGGCGCCGGACGACCCCGACGCACTGCTGGACGAGATCGCCGAGCAACTGCTCGGACAGGTGGCCGAGCGCGAGCAGGAGCTCGCCCGGCTGAGAGAGGGAGAGCAGGAATGAACCCCGTTCCCGGGCAGGTACGGCAGACCGACGCCGCCTCCGTGCCGGCCGACGCACTGCTGCTGGACGTCCGCGAGGACGACGAATGGGCCGCCGGACGCGCTCCCGGCGCGCTGCACATCCCGATGAGCGAGTTCGTCGCCCGGCAGGGCGAGCTGACCGAACGCCTCGGCGACAGCGGTCCGGTGTACGTCGTCTGCCGGGTCGGCGGCCGCTCGGCGCAGGTCGCGGGCTACCTCTCCCAGCAGGGCGTGGACGCGGTCAACGTCGACGGCGGGATGCTGGCCTGGCAGAGCGCGGGCCGCCCCCTGGAGGGCGACGCGGACCCGGCGTTCGTGCGGTGACGACCCACCGGTGACCCTCTCGCCGGGTGCCCTCTCGGGTCTGTGCCGGGCGCCTCTTCGGGTCTCGGCTCGGTGGTCCTTCGGCGCGGCCCGATGGCTTTCCGCCGGTGACCGGTTGCCCGCCCCGTGCCCCACCCCGGCCGCGGGCGGCGCGGGACGCGCCCGCCCGTGCGGCTCAGCGGATGGCCGGGAGTGCCCCGGCCCTCACCCATCCGTTGGGAGCAGGCGGGAATCTCCGGGCCTTCGGGCCTTCGGGCCTTCGGGCCTTCGGGCCTTCGGGCCGGGGAGGATGTCAGGCGTCGAAGTCCACCTGCACCTCCTCCGTGAGGGGGTGGGACTGGCAGGCCAGGACATAGCCGACCGACAATTCCTCCTCCTCCAAGGCGAAGTTGCGGTCCATATGCACCTCACCGCCCAGCAGCCGGGCGCGGCAGGTGCCGCAGACCCCGCCCTTGCAGGCGTACGGGGCATCGGTCCGGTTCCGCAGCACCGCCTCCAGCAGGGTCTCGCCCTCCCGCACCGGCCAGCTGCCGCTGCGTCCGGCGAGGGTGGCGCGCACCGTGGCGGAGCCGGGCACCGTCCGGGTGGGCGGTGGCGGAGCCGCGGCGGCCGCCTCCGCGTGAAAGATCTCCTGGTGGACGCGGTTCGCGGGCACCTCCAGCGTCCGCAGCGCCTTGGCCGCGCCCTCCACCAGCCCCAGTGGGCCGCACAGGAACCAGCCGTCCGTCTCCCTCACCCCGGGGGCGGACAGCAGCGCGGGCAGCAGCGCGGTCAACCGCTCCTCGTCCAGCCGTCCGGAGGGCAGTCCGCTGTGCTGCTCCTCGCGGGAGAGCGCCGTCACCAGATGGAAGCGCCCGGGATAGCGGTCCTTGAGGTCGGCCACCTCTTCCAGGAACATCGTCGAGTCCGTGCTGCGGTCGCTGCGTATCAGGCAGAAGCGCGCTTCCGGCTCGCGTGCCAGCAGCGTGCCCGCGATGGACAGCACCGGTGTGATGCCGCTGCCGCCGACCACGGCGGCGAACCGGCCCGCACGGGGCTCCAGCACGAACCGGCCCATCGGCGGCAGTGCCTCGACGGTGCCGCCCGCAGTCAGTTCCTTGAGCGCGTACGTCGAGAACTCGCCGCCCTCCACCAGCCGGATACCCACCCGGAGCGTCTCGGGTCGAGGTGTCGCCGGGTCGCACAGCGAGTAGGTGCGGCGGATCTCCTCGCCCCGCTCGTTCATCCGCCGCAGGGTGAGGTGCTGCCCCGGGAGGTAGCCGAAGGTCTCCCGCAGTTCGGGCGGCACCTCGAGGGTGAGTGCGGCCGCGTCGTCGGTCAGCGGCTCCACCGAGCGGACCCGCAGCGGGTGGAAGGCGGGCACCCTCACACCTCCTTGAAGTGGTCGAACGGCTCCCGGCATGCGGTGCAGCGCCGCAGCGCCTTGCAGGCGGTGGACGAGAACCGGCTGAGCAACTCGGTGTCCGCCGCGCCGCAGTGCGGGCAGCGGACCGGCTCCGGAGCGGGTGGCCGGGCGTCCTCCGCCGGGTGCCGGGTGGGGGAGAGGCCGACCAGCACCGGCCCCGGGGCGGCGGCGCGGGCCCCGGCGCGCGGCGGGGCGACGCCGTGCTCGGCGAGCTTGCGGCGGCCCTCCGTGCTGATGTCGTCACTCGACCAGGGCGGCACCAGCACCGTGCGGACCTCGACCTGTGCCGCACCGGCAGCCCTGAGCACCTGTTCGATGTCCGCGGCCATCGCCTCGACGGCCGGGCAGCCGGTGTAGGTCGGGGTCAGCTCGACCAGCACATGCCCCGGCTCCGGCTCCTCCACCCGGCGCAGCACGCCCAGTTCGGCGAGAGTGATCACCGGCAGCTCGGGATCGGGCACCTCTCCGGCCAGCGCGGCGTAGGAGCCCGGCCGGGCCGACGCGGTCACCATGCCGCCCCCGGATGGCTGCGGTGCAGATGCTGCATCTCGGCCAGCAGCAGTCCGAACGGCTCGGTGTGCAGCCCCTGGCGGCCCGCACCGGCCGACCAGGCACCCTCGCTCGGGCCTTCCGGGACGGTGAGTCCGGCGCGTGCGAAGACGTCGCCGATGGCGGCGTGCCACTCCTCCGCCAGCGCCGGCCAGTCGACCTCCAGCCCTTCGACGGGCTGGAAGAGCTCGCCCGTGTACCGCCACAGCGTGTCGGCGGCGCGCTGGGTGCGGGCGTGGCTCTCCTCGGTGCCGTCGCCCAGCCGCAGGGTCCACTGCTCGGCGTGGTCGCGGTGGTAGGCCGTCTCGCGGACGGCCTTGGCCGCCAGCGGAAGCACCGGGGACAGCCGGGCGAAGAGCGGCTGCTGGTAGGTGGAGAAGAAGAGCTGCCGGACGATGGTGTGGGCGAAGTCCCCGTTGGGCTGCTCGGTCAACTGGCAGTTGCGGAAGGCGCGTTCCTCCCGGAGGAAGGCGATCTCGTCCTCGCTGCCCAGGATGTCGGAGAGCCCGGCGTAGAGGGCGCGGGCCTGGCCCAGCAGGTCCAGCGCGATGTTGGCCAGCGCCACCTCCTCCTCAAGGACCGGGGCGTGTCCGGCCCACTCGCCGAGGCGGTGGGAGAGGATCAGCGCGTCGTCACCGAGTGGGAGGGTGGCCAGGGCCGGGGGTGCGGGGGCGGTCACAGGTTTCGCACCCCCTCGGGCACCTCGTAGAAGGTCGGATGACGGTAGGGCTTGTCGGCGGCGGGTGCGAAGAAGGGGTCCTTCTCGTCGGGCGAGGAGGCGGTGATCTCTTGGGAGGGGACCACCCACAGGGAGACGCCCTCGGAGCGGCGGGTGAACAGGTCCCGCGCGTTGCGCAGCGCCATCTGGGCGTCCGGGGCGTGGAGGCTGCCCGCGTGGGTGTGCGAGAGGCCGCGCCTGCTGCGGACGAAGACCTCCCACAGGGGCCATTCGGCGCTCATGCTCGACTCCTCGTGCTGCGGGTGGCGGACGGTGCGACCGCGCCGTCCGGTGCGGTGTCCGGCCGTGCGTGACCGGTGGCCGCCTGCTCGGCTCGGTGGCCGACTCGGCCCTGTGCGGCGCCCTCTTCGGTGACCTCCGCGGCATGTGCGGCCGAGGGCTCGGCGGCCTTCCCGGTGGCCTTCCCGGTGGCCTGCCCGGCGGTGTGCCCGGCGGTGTGCCTGGCGGTGTGCTTGGCGGCGTGGGCCGCTGCCGCCTCCCGGACCCAGGCGCCGTGCTCGTGCGCCGTGCGCCGCCGGTGGAGTCGCTGCTCGTTGCAGGGGCCGTTGCCCTTGAGTACCTCGCGGAACTCCTGCCAGTCGATGGCGCCGAAGTCCCAGTGGCCGCGCTCCTCGTTCCAGCGCAGTTCGGGGTCGGGCAGGGTCACGCCCAGCGCCTCGGCCTGGGGTACGCAGATGTCCACGAAGCGCTGCCGCAGCTCGTCGTTGGAGTGCCGTTTGATCTTCCAGGCCATGGACTGCGCGCTGTGCGACGACTCGTCGTCCGGGGGGCCGAACATCATCAGTGAGGGCCACCACCAGCGGTCCACCGCGTCCTGCGCCATCGCACGCTGGGACTCGGTGCCGCGGGTCAGGGCCAGCAGCAGTTCGTAGCCCTGGCGCTGGTGGAAGGATTCCTCCTTGCAGATGCGCACCATGGCACGGGCGTAGGGGCCGTACGAGCAGCGGCACAGCGGTACCTGGTTGGTGATGGCCGCGCCGTCCACCAGCCAGCCGATGGCGCCGACGTCCGCCCAGGTGAGCGTGGGGTAGTTGAAGATCGAGGAGTACTTCTGGCGGCCCGCGTGCAGCTTGTCGAGCAGTTCGTCGCGGCTCGTGCCCAGCGTCTCGGCGGCGCCGTAGAGGTACAGGCCGTGGCCTGCCTCGTCCTGCACCTTGGCCATCAGGATCGCCTTGCGGCGCAGCGAGGGGGCGCGGGTGATCCAGTTGGCCTCCGGCTGCATGCCGATGATCTCGGAGTGTGCGTGCTGGGCGATCTGGCGTACCAGGGTGGAGCGGTAGGTGTCCGGCATCCAGTCCCGCGGCTCGATGCGCTCGTCGGCGGCGACCGCGGCGTCGAAGGCGGCCTGCGCCGCATCGGCCTCCGGCCCGGGACCGGAGCCGTCCGGCTGCCCGTCCGCTTCCGCCGCGTGGCCGCGCGGCGGCGATGTCACCGGTGTCATAGAGCCCCCTGATCCCTCGGTTTCCAGCCGACCGACCGATCGTTCGGTTCAAGGATGAGCGCGGGTTCCGGGGCTGTCAAGAGCGAATGCCGCCGACCGGCGGGGCCGGTCGGCTCCGCCCCAGTACCCTCTGAGAGTCTCTGAGACGGACCAGCCCGGTCATGGGCATGAAGAACATGGGGAGCAGGGGTAGGGCATGGAGCCAGCGGCGCACCAGGCGCCCGGGGGGGAAGGCATGCGCGGAATCGCCGCGCTCTCGCTGCCCGCGCGGATCTTCGTCGCGATAGCCGTGGCCGTCGTCACGGTCGGAATCGCGTTCCACGTGGCGATGGTCTTCCTGCAGACAGCCCCGGACAACACGATCAGCAAGCGGCACGGCGAACTCGTCGACTCCTACGTCTACCCGGAGTTCGAGCGCAACTGGAAACTGTTCGCGCCCAATCCCCTCCAGCAGAACGTCGCCGTACACGCCCGCGCCTCCGTCGCCAAGGACGGCCGCACGGAGACCACCGGCTGGGTCGACCTGAGCGCCATGGACGGCGCGGCCATCCACGGCAACCCGGCCCCCAGCCACACCCAGCAGAACGAACTGCGCCGCGCCTGGGAGTTCTACGTCGACAACCACGACGAGAAGGGCAAGCCCGTCGGGCTCCGCGGCGCGCTCTCCGAGCAGTACGTCAAGCGCATCGTGATGCGGCGGTTCGGCCCCGAGCTCAACGGCGGCAGCGTCGAGCGCATCCAGGTGCGCTCCGCCGTCACCCCGGTCGCCCCGCCCGACTGGAGCGACGAGCGCACCGAGGTGAAGACCAGGTACACCGTGCAGCCCTGGTGGCACGTCACCAGCGCCGACCTGCCGGGAGGCGGCAAGTGAGCGACCAGGGACAGTACATGGGGGTGCACGGCCTGCGGGTACGAATCGAGCGGTGCGTCTCGCGCGGTCTGACCCGGATCACCGCGCAGGCGCTCGGCCCCTACCAGACGGCGATCGTCCGGATCGGGTTCGGCGCGGCGTGGTTCTTCTTCCTGCTGCGCGAGTGGCCGCACCGGCAGGAGCTCTACGGCCCCGACAGCCCGTGGTCGTGGGGGCTGGCGGAGCGGCTCATCGAGACCAACGACGCCTTCTCGGTCCTGATGTGGTCCAGCAGCGACAACTGGTTCCAACTCGTCTACGTCGTCGCCCTGGCCGCGGCCGCCGCCGTGCTGCTCGGCTGGCACACCCGGGCCGCCACCGTGCTGTTCATGGTCGGGGTGCTCTCGCTGCAGAACCGCAGCGTCTTCATGGGGGACGGCGGAGACAACGTCATCCACCTGATGTCGATGTACCTCGTCTTCACCCGCTGCGCGCAGGTGTGGTCCCTGGACGCCAGGCGCGCGGCCCGCACCCGGCGGCGCCGGGAGGCCGCGGCGGACCGCACGGAGGATTTCCGGGCCGCGGAGCAGGGAGCGGACACCGAGGCGCCGGACACCGAGACGCCGGGCGGTGGGCGGCCGGCCGGTGCTCCGGCGGCCGGGAGCGACGCCGGGGTCGGCGGCGTGGTCCTGTGGACCGTGCTCGGCGCGGTTCTGCTGGGCAGCACCGTCGCGGGCGGGTTCACCGTCGGCTGGGCCCTCTTCTACTGGGGGCTGTGGGCCGTGCACGGACTGTGGTGGTCCGTCCGGCGGGCCGCGGCGCGCGGCGGTGCGGCGGTGCGCGAGATGCGCGACGTGTGCGACATCCTCGCCAACCTGGTGCACAACGGCGTGCTGCTCGTCATCATGATCGAGGTCTGCCTGGTCTACTCGACGGCCGGCTGGTTCAAGATCCAGGGCACTCGCTGGCAGGACGGCACGGCCGTCTACTACCCGATGAACCTGGACTACTTCACGCCCTGGCCCGACCTGAGCCACCTGCTGGCGGCCAACGGCATCATGGTCTTCCTGGTCACCTACGGCACCGTCGCCACCCAGGTCGCCTTTCCGTTCACCCTCCTCAACCGGCGCGCGAAGAACGTCCTGCTGGCCTTCATGATCGCGGAGCACCTCAGTATCGCCGTGCTGCTCGGGCTGCCGTTCTTCTCGCTGGCGATGATCGCGGCGGACGCCGTCTTCCTGCCGACCGTCTTCCTGATCTGGCTCGGCCGGAGCACCACCGCGCTGGGCGGCCGAGCGCGAGGCCTGCTGCCGGGCCGCGGCCGCCGAGCGCCCCGGCCGGATCCGGAACCCGCGGCGGAGGTCCCGAAGGTCTCCGTCTGAGGGCCGCCCACGGCTCCCGGGGCACATCCGGGCCCGGGGATGCCACCCGCCGGAGTGCCGGAGGCCCGGGCCGGGTGGTCCGGGGCGCCGCGTAGGGTGGCTCGGATGACGGCGGAGACGGCTGAGAGCCGGTGGGCGCGCCATGCGGCCGACGGCGTGCTGCTGGACGGGTTCCACGCGCTCAAACACGCGCTGCGGTTCGGCGCGCGGGTGCCGGTCGCGCTCGCCACCGACCGCCGCGCCGCGCTCGCCCTCGCCGAGGAGCTCGCCCCCGACCTGACCGGAGCGCTCGACGCCCTGCTGCGGGAGGTGCCCGGCGCGACCCTGAGCGCTCTGGTGCCACGCGCGCACCCCACCGGTGTGGCGGCGCTCGCGCTCCGGGACCCGGCCTCGGACCCGACGGCCGTCGGACCGGGGGACCGGGCGGCGCCGCTCGTCGTCCTCGACGACCCGCGCAACCTCGGCAACGTGGGCGCGGTGGTACGGCTGGCGGCGGGTGCGGGGGCCGGCGGGGTACTCACCACCGGCGACCTCGACCCCTGGCACCCCGCCGCGGTACGGGCGGGTGCCGGACTGCACTTCGCCACCCGGGTCGCGCGGCGCCAGGTGGCCGAACTCCCGGACGGTCCGCTGCTCGCCTTCGATCCGGAGGGCGCCGATCTGCGCTCCGTCGCCGTGCCCGACAGGGCGCTGCTGGCCTTCGGCTCGGAGCGGCACGGCCTCTCGGCCGGGATGCGTGCCCGTGCCGACCGCCTGGTGGCGCTTCCGATGCGCCCGCAGGTCTCCAGCTACAACCTGGCCACCAGCGTGGCGATGGCGCTCTACCACTGGATGGCCGCACCGCGCTGACGGCCGGCCGCACCGCGCTGACGGCCGGCCGCACCGCGCGTACGGCCGGCCGTACGCCGGCGGACGCAACCGCGCCGACAAGGCCGGCCCGCGAGGCGGAACCGGCCCTGTCGCCCTCGATCCGGTGAGCCCCGCGGGCTCGGTCGCACGCCGCAGGCGGGCTACAAGTACGGGCCGCCCGTGCGGTGCTGCGCCTCACCGGGCTGTCCCGCGGCCTCCTCGGGCAGTACCCCCGGCGGCAGTGCCCTGCGCATCTGCTCCAACTGTGCACGCGCCGCCATCTGCTGGGCGAACAGCGCGGTCTGGATGCCGTGGAAGAGCCCCTCCAGCCAGCCCACCAACTGGGCCTGCGCGATGCGCAGCTCGGCGTCGGTGGGGGTGGACTCCTCCGTGAACGGGAGGGAGAGCCGCTCCAGCTCCTCGATCAGCTCGGGGGCGAGCCCGTCCTCCAGCTCCTTGATCGAGCTGGTGTGGATCTCCTTGAGCCGCGCCCTGCTGGCCTCGTCCAGCGGCGCCGCCTTCACCTCTTCCAGCAGCTGCTTGATCATGCTGCCGATCCGCATGACCTTCGCGGGCTGTTCCACCATCTCCGTCAGGGGGACCTCAGCCTGCTCATCGCCCTCGCCGTCGCCGCCCTTGGGGGTGGGACTGCCGAGAGCCATCCCGTCCGGGCCCACGACCAGAACCTGGGGGCTCTCCTGCGACTTCTCGTTGCTCGGCTGTGTCATGCCCCCCATTCTGCATCTGCGGGGAGACCGACGCCGAGCGAGGGCGGGAACATCCCGCGTCCGACCGGGCGGCGCCACCGCCGCCCGGGTCCCGCTCCTGGTGGCGGCGTCCTTCCCGCGCGCCCCCCGGCGAGTGCCCGGTCAGGCGCCGCGGCGAACGCGCAGGGCCAGGAAGGCGAGTCCCAGACCCATGAGCGTCAGACCGGTGCCGAGCGGCAGTACGGGCAGCACCTGCCCGGACGGCTGCGCGGCGAGCCGGCCGCGCCGCGGCTCCTCGCTCTGCGGGCTCGCGTCGTCCGCCGCGTACAGGTCGTGCTTGCCGATGGCCTGGCCGGACGGACGGGGAGCGGTGCCGTTCCCGAAAGAGGCGGGGGGCCGCAGCGCGGCCCGGTGGTTCGGCGGGTCGGTCCGGCGCTGCTGTCGCCGGTCCTGCCGCCGGTCGCCCTCTCCGTGCGCGGGCGGCTGTTCCCCTCGGCGCTCCCTGGGCGCGTGTTCCTCGTGCGCCGTGCGCTGCCGGCTTGTGCCCTGCCGGTGCTGGTCCTGCCGGTGCTGGTCCTGCTTCGCGGCGCGCTCCTCCTGCTCCTCCGCGCGCCGGCCGCCCGGCTGCTCCTCCCGCGGGTGCGGTTTCGGCTGTTCTCCCCCCGGCTGCCGGGCCTCGCGCTCGTTCTCCGCCCCCTGCCCGTGCGCGTCCTCTTCGCCGGGCCGCGGCCCGGTTCCGCTGTTCCCCTCGACGCGCCGTTCGGCCTCCCCGTTGTCCCACCGCACCGGGTGCCCCCTTCGGTCGGCGGGCGCCCGGAAGAACGGGGGGCCGGTGAGGGAGGGTGCCGCGCCGGGCAGTCCCGAGGGCTGTCCGGGGGCGCCGGGCAGTGGGGACCGGGGTTCCGTGCCGGGGAGGCGCGGCGATTCGGGCGGCTGCGGGAATCGGGGCAGCTTCGGCAGGTCCGGAAGCCGCGGCATCCGGGGGGCCTGGGGACGGGGCGCCCAGGTGCGCGGTGGAGCCGCGGGCGGCAGCAGGCCGGATGCCGCGTCCGGAGCGCCACCGGGCGCGGCGGTACCGGAAGCGGGGCCGCTGGGCGTGCCCCCGGACAGGGGAGCGCCGGGGGCCGAGGCGGCCCCGGACGCGGTGCGGTCCCCGTCGGGGACCGCGGGCTCCCCCGCAGCGGCGACAGGCGCGGGGAGTGCCAGGAACGCGCAGGTCAGCAAGGTGACCGCAGTGTTCCGTCGCTGAGTGTGCCGCACGACCGTGACCCTTCCGCACTGGATGGTCCGCAGACCGTCCCAGCGTCACATGAAGGGATAAGATCGGCATTTCGGACAGAGGGAACGGGTGACAGCGCCCGCGTGACTCCGCCGCAACCGGAGCGCGCGCAACCGGAGTCCGCCGTAACCGGGCTCGCGCGGGCGGGCACCGGTGGCGGGGTACGGGGTCGCACCGTGCGGCCCCACGCCCCCTCCCGCAGCCGGGCGCGGGAGGGAGGCGCCGTCAGCGGGTGCAGCCCTCAGCCTGCGGTGACCAGCAGGATCTTGCCGACGTGGCCGCTCTCGTCCAGGAGCTGGTGGGCGCGGGCGGCCTCGCGCATCGGCACCGTGCTGTCCACGACGGGGCGCACCCGGCCGTCCGACAGCAGGGGCCACACGTGTTCGCGGACGGCGGCCACGATGGCCGCCTTCTCGGCCGTCGGGCGGGCCCGCAGCGACGTGGCCGTCACGGCGCCGCGCTTGGCCAGCAGCGCGCCCAGGTTCAGCTCCCCCTTGGTGCCGCCCTGCATACCGATGACGGCCAGTCGGCCGTTCACCGCGAGGGCCTTGACGTTGCGCTCGAGGTATTTGGCGCCCATGTTGTCCAGGATCACGTCGGCGCCCGCGCCGTCGGTGGCCGCACGCAGCTCCTCGACGAAGTCCTGCTCGCGGTAGTTGATCAGGATGTCGGCCCCCAACTCGGCGCACCGCCGCAGCTTCTCCGCCGTGCCCGCCGTCACCGCGACCCGGGCGCCCACCGACTTGGCGAGCTGGACGGCCATCGTGCCGATGCCGCTGGAGCCGCCGTGCACCAGCAGGGTCTCGCCCGGACGCAGGTGCGCCACCATGAAGACGTTCGACCAGACCGTGCAGGTGACCTCCGGCAGACCGGCCGCCGCCGTGACGTCGACTCCTTCGGGTACGGGCAGGAGCTGTCCGGACGGCACCACGACCCGCTCGGCGTAGCCGCCGCCACCGAGCAGCGCGCACACCTGGTCGCCGACCGACCAGCCGGACACTCCGGGCCCGAGGGCCGCGATGCGCCCCGCGCACTCCAGGCCGGGGTAGGGGCTGGTGCCGGGCGGCGGATCGTAGAAGCCCTGGCGCTGCAGGACATCCGCGCGGTTGACGGCACTCGCCGCGACGTCGACGAGGACTTCGCCCTCCCCGGGCTCCGGGTCCGGGACCTCCGCCCAGACCAGGGCCTCGGGGCCGCCGGGTTCGGGAATCGTGATCGCATGCATGCGGCCGACGCTACCCGCACCTCCCGGCACCGGGACGGTTCCGGTCCCCGGCCGTCCCCGGCCGCCGGCCGTCCCCCGGGTACGTGCCACACGCCGGCCCCGGCGTTCAGGCCGCGTAGGTGAAGCGGAGTTTCTGGTCCGGAGTGGGCACGTACGCCTGATGGCAGCCGGTGCAGAACCAGAACCAGGAGTCCTCCTTGCCCGGCCCCGTCTCCCGGGTGTCCTTCCACAGCAGGCGCTCCGGGCAGTTGGGGCAGGTCGGTGGCGGGTCCATCGCGTCATCGTCACGCCTGCGCCCGGCGGTGGTCGGCCGGGCGCCGCACAGTCACCTGAAGGGATGAGGGGCGGGGGTGTGCTGCTACCGCAGGTCGCCGCGCGGTATGTCCGCTTCGGGGCCCTTCCGGGAGGCACGGTGGATGACGACCAACCGGTCCGTGAGCTCCAGCTCCGCGGCCTCCGGGTCGTCGAAGGCCAGTATCCGGTGCCCGCGGACGATGGAGACGACCAGGTCCGGGCAGTCGCGCGGGGAGCGCCCGGCCTCCGCCTTGGTGACCGGGCGCTCCTTCAGATCGAGGCCGGTGCCCTGCTGGATGAGGTTCTCTATCACCGAGCTGGCGTTCGGGCTGAGCATCGCCAGCCCGAGCAGCCGGCCCGCCGCGCTGGCGCTGGTGATCACCTGGTCCGCGCCCGACTGCCGCAGCAGCGGTGCGTTCTCCTCCTCGCGCACCGCCGCCACGATGTTTATCCGCGGGTTGAGCTGCCGCGCGGTCAGCGTCACCAGCACCGAGGTGTCGTCCCGCTGCGGGGCGATCACGATCTGCTTGGCCCGCTGCACCTCGGCCCGGATCAGTACCTCGCTGCGGGTGGCGTCGCCCTCGACCCCGGCGAACCCCTCCGCGTTGGCGGTCTTGACGGCGTGCCCGTGCGGATCGATGACGACGACCTGATTGCGGCCCAGCCCCGTCGACAGCAGGGTCTGGACGGCGGAGCGGCCCTTGGTGCCGAATCCGACGACGACGGTGTGGTCGCGCAACGCGGACCTCCAGCGGTTCAGGCGCCACTGCTGCCGGGTGCGGTCCGTCAGCGCCTCGAGGGTGGTGCCGATGAGGATGATCAGGAACAGCACGCGGAGCGGCGTGATGACGAGAATGTTGACGAGCCGCGCGCTGTCGGACGCGGGGGTGATGTCGCCGTAGCCGGTCGTGGAGAGCGTGACGGTGGTGTAGTAGAGACAGTCCAGGAACGACACGTCGCTGTCGGTGTTGTCGGCGTAGCCGCCCCGGTCCAGGTAGACCAGCAGCACCGTGATCCACAGCACGGCGAGCGCGGCGAACAGCCGGCGGGCGACCTGCCGCTGCGGGCTGATGTCCGGACGCGGCAGCAGCACCGAGCCCAGCCGCTCGGTGGTCGCGCCGGCCCCCTCCGGCCGCCTCACCACGGCAGGTCCAGTACCGGAACGTCCGTACCGGGTGCGCCGCCGCCGGGCGGCACCACCGCCAGCGCGTCGCAGGAGGCCACGCCGCGGAGCATCGCCGGACCGGCGTAGCGCAGCGGCCGGATGCGCGCCCGGAGGCCCGAGCCCTCGTACCGCACGGGTACCAGCCGGGTGTCGTGCGGGTGTCCGGACACCTCCGCGCCCAAGGTGGCCTCCCGCGCTTCGGGCGCCCCGCGCCCGGCCAGTGCGCGCAGCAGCGGTGCGGCCAGGGTGACGAGGCCGGAGAGCGCGGCCAGCGGATTTCCGGGCAGCCCCACCAGGAACCGGTGGCGCGGCTGTCCGCCGGTGCTCTGCCGGTCCCCCGGTCCGAGCACGGCCAGCAGCATGGGATGCCCGGGGCGGACGCGCACACCGTGCACCAGGAGCCGCGCGTCGAGGCGGCGCAGTGTCGGCCGGAGGTGGTCCAGCGGTCCGGCCGCTGTGCTGCCGGTGGTGACGAGCACATCGGCCGTCGAGCCGGCCAGCGCCTCGTGCAGGGCCTCGGCGTCGTCGCCCAGCAGCCGGGTGACGGTCACCTCGGCCCCCAGAGCCGTCAGCCAGGGCTCGACCATCGGTCCGAGCGCGTCCCGGATCCGGCCGTCCCGGGGCAGTCCGCGGTGCAGCAGTTCGTCGCCCAGGACGAGCACTTCGGCCCGCGGCCGGGGCACCGTCGGCAGATCGTCGTACCCGGCTGCCGCGGCCAGCCCCAGCACGGCAGGGGTGACGGCCGCGCCTGCCGGGAGCAACTCGTCGCCCTTGCGGCACTCCTGGCCGCGCGGACGGATGTCGGTACCGGGCTGCGGCGGAGTGGCCGTACGCACCCGCGCGCCGGCGTGCCGGACCGCCTCCCGGCGCAGCACGGCGCTGGCGCCGGGCGGGACGCGGGCGCCGGTGGCGATCCGGACCGCCTCCCCGTCGGCGAGCTGCGGGGGCTCCGCGCGGGCGCCCGCCAGCAGACCGGGGCGCTCGGTGCCGTCCGCCGCGCGGGCGGGCTCCCACGGGCCGGGGCCGGACACCGCCCAGCCGTCCATCGCCGAGGTGTCGAACGGTGGCAGGTCGGTGAGTGCCCGCAGCGGTGCGGCAAGCGTACGGCCCAGCGCGTGTGCGAGGGGGACGGTCTCGGGGGGGAGCGCGGTGACGGCCGAGGACGCCAGCGCCACGGCCTCGGACCAGGTGACCGCCGGCTGCCGGGCCCCGTCGTCGCTCCGGTCCTGCGGGTGCTGCCGCGACTGCCCCCGTCCGTGCGGGTCCTGGCCGGTACCTTCCGTGGTGCCGGTGCCGGTGCCGGTGCCGGTGCCGGTGCTTGTGCTCGTGCCCGTCGGCTGCCGGGTTCCGTCCGCCGCGCCGCTCCCCGGGTGCCCGGCCGGGCCGTCGCCGCCGTGTCCGGACCGGCCGCCGCCTGCCGCGACCCCCTCGGGCGGGTGCGCGCCGCCCGGGACGGCTCCGCGGCCCGTGTCACCCGCAGCAGGCCGGGCCCCGCCCGGGTGCTCGGCGGGGCCGGGGGCGTCGCCGCCGTCGGGGCCCTCGGTGCCGTCGGCGCCCCACTGGATCCGCCGGATGCGTTTGAGGCGCGGTGCGGGGGGTGGATCCTGGCGGATCCGGCCGCTGTTGGCCAGGGCGATGGCCTCGTCGAGTTCGTCGGCGTCGCTCATCGGCCGTCTGTCTGCTCGGAGGGGCTGCCCGGGCCGTCCGTGGCGGGCGGCCCGGGGGTGTTCCCGGAGCCGTCCGCTCCGGGGGTATCTCCGCCCGACTCGTCGGCCCAGCGCCGGGCGAGCCGGGCGGCCGCCTCCGCCGCCCGCGCGACGTCCTGTGGCGAACCGCCCGCCCGCGCCGCCGCATAGCCCACCAGGAACGTGGTCAGCGGCGCCGCGGGGCGCGCGACGCCGTGCGCCGCGTCCCGGGCGAGAGCGAGCAGGGCTGAGGTGTCGACGTCGAGTTCGATGCCGAGCTCGGTCTTGACCGCGGAGATCCATTCATCCAGCACGCTTTCATGCTCCCTGATGCGGGCCCTCGCTGTGGCGATGTCGCCCCAGGTGTCGCAGTCGAGGGCGGCGGCGGTGACGGAGGGCGCGGTCACCCGGTGCAGCATCAGCCCTTGGAGCACCATCCGCAACGGCAGCCCCGTCAGGGAACCGTACTCGGTTCGCAACAGCGCCAGTTCGCGGCGCAGCGGGTCCACCCGGTAGGCGGCCAGCAGCGGTTGGTCGCGGCCGTCGTGGCCGACGGCGGCCTCGGTCCCGTCCGGCACGGACACCAGGGTGCGCACCGCCGACGGTGAGAGGAACGGCAGATCGGCGGAGACGACGAGCACCGGACCCTCCGCCCCGGGCATGCCGTCCCCAGGCCGTCCGCCCGCCGCCCCGTGCCCGGGGCCGGTTCGCCCCGCGCCGGAGCCCGTGCGTGCCCCCGCCCGCGCGTCCGGAGCCGCCGCCAGTGCATCCAGACCCGCCTGCAGGGCCGCGAGCGGGCCGCCGCCGGGGGGCTCCTCGCGAGCCCACAGCACCGGGCGGCACGTCGGACGGCGCGGCCCCACCACCACGGTGGCCGTCGCGTCGCCGCACGCCGCGAGGACCCGGTCGAGCAGCGTGCGGCCGCCGACCGTGACCGCGGGTTTGTCGGCCCCGCCCAGCCGCCGCGCGCCGCCGCCCGCGAGGACGAGGGCCGTGTACGGGCGGCCGGCGCTGTCCGGTGCCGGGCGCACCCGCCCGGCACCGCCCGCCGGGTGCGGGCGGTCGGGCGGTCCGGCTGCCGAGGGAGGTCCTGGGGCCTGCGTCACGCCTCAGAGGGTACGGAGTAGCCGCGCCGGACGCTCCACGCAGTCCGCGACATGGCGCAGGAACCCGCCCGCGGTGCCGCCGTCGCACACCCGGTGATCGAAGGTGAGGGACAACTGCACGACACTGCGGACGGCCAACGCGTCGCCGACCACCCACGGTTTGCGGGCGATGCGGCCGACACCGAGCATCGCCGCCTCCGGGTGGTTGATGATCGGGGTGGAGCCGTCCACGCCGAACACGCCGTAGTTGTTCAGCGTGAACGTGCCGCCGGTCAGCTCGCCGGGGGTGAGGGTCCCGGCGCGGGCCGCCTCGGTCAGCCGGGCCAGCTCCGCGGTGAGCTGCTCGGCGCTCAGCGTGTGCGCGTCGCGGACCACCGGGACGACGAGGCCCCGGTCCGTCTGCGCCGCGAACCCCAGATGCACCTCGGGCAGCACGACGATCTCGCGCGCCTCGGTGTCCACCGTCGAGTTCAGCTCCGGGAAGCGCGCCAGCGCCGCGGTGCACAGCCGGCCCAGCAGGGCCGGCAGCGAGATCGGTGCCGCGGCCGGGTCGCCGTCGGCGGCGGCGTTCATCTCCTTGCGCGCGGCGAGCAGTTCGGTGGCGTCGGCGTCCACCCAGCAACTGGCGTCCGGGATCTCCGCGCGGCTGCGGGTGAGCCGGTCGGCTGCCGTGCCGCGCATGCCGCGCAGCGGAATGCGCCGCTCCTGCCGGGCTGCCCCGGCCCGGGCCCCGCCGGGCTCCGCGGTGCCCTCCGGCACGGGCGCCTCCCGCGGGGGTGCGTCCTCCCGCACGGCGTGCACCGCGCGTTCCACGTCCGCGCGCAGGATGAGCCCGTCCGGACCGCTGCCCGTCATCGCCCGCAGATCCAGGCCGTGCTCCCGGGCCAGCCGGCGGACCAGCGGAGAGATCACCGGGACGGGGCCGGCCGCAGCCCGTCCGCCCCGGGTGGGGCGCTCCGGCGCCGTACGGCCCGCCCCGCGGGCGGGGGCACCCCGGTCGGCTCCGGACCGGGACTCCTCCCCTGCCCCCGCTCCGGGCGCCGCCGCGATTCCGCCGAGGCCGGCGCCGGGCGCTCCCGCACCGGCCGGGCCGGACAGTCCGGACAGCCGCAGCGCCGCCCGGGGCCGGCGCGCAGGCGCCTGCGCCGTCCCGTAGCCGACCAGCACATTGCCCGAGCCGCCGACGTGCTCCGCCTCGCCCGCCCGGTCCGCTTCGTCGGCCCGCTCATCGGGTGTCCCCGCGGCTCCGCCGCCCGGGCCGGACGCACCGCCGTCGGGGCTCATCGCGACGGTGACCAGCGGCGCGCCCACGGCCACCTCGGCTCCCTCGTCGGCCGCGTGCGAGGTGACCACGCCCGCGAAGGGGCAGGGGACCTCCACGAGCGCCTTGGCCGTCTCGACCTCGACGACCGGCTCGTCGACCCGCACGGTGTCGCCCACCGGTACCAGCCAGCGGACGATCGTCGCCTCGGTCAGCCCCTCGCCCAGGTCCGGCAGCGCGAACTCGCGCACCTCACCCATCAGAGCGCACCCCCGCCCCGGCCCTCGGCGCCGTCCCGGCCGCTGGTGAAGCCGCTCTCCCACTGGAGCCGCGCGACGGCGTCCAGCACCCGGTCGACACCCGGAAGGTGGTGCCGCTCCAGCATCGGCGGCGGATAGGGGATGTCGAAGCCGGCGACCCGCAGCACCGGCGCCTCCAGATGGTGGAAGCAGCGCTCGGTGATCCGGGCCGCGATCTCACCGCCCGGGCCGGCGAAGCCGGGGGACTCGTGCACGACGACGGCCCGCCCGGTGCGCCGTACCGAAGCGGCAACGGTCTCCTCGTCGAACGGGGACAGCGTACGCAGGTCGACCACCTCCAGGTCCCAGCCCTCCGCGCCGTCCTCGCGCGCCGCCTCGGCGGCCTCCAGGCAGACCGGTACGGACGGGCCGTAGGTGATCAGCGTCGCGGAGCTGCCGCGGCGGCGCACGACGGCCTTGCCGATGCCCGGCACCGCGTCCGGCTCCTCCGGGTCCCAGTCGGCCTTCGACCAGTACAGCCGCTTCGGTTCGAGGAAGACCACCGGGTCGTCGGAGGCGATGGCGGCCCGCAGCAGCCCGTAGGAGTCGGCGACCGTGGCCGGGGTGACGACGTGCAGGCCCGGTGTGGCCAGGTAGTACGCCTCGGAGGAGTCGCTGTGGTGCTCCACACCGCCGATTCCGCCGCCGTAGGGGATGCGCACCGTCAGCGGCATGGGCAGCCTGCCGCGGGTGCGGTTGCGCATCCGGGAGACGTGCGAGACGAGCTGCTCGAACCCGGGGTAGGCGAACGCGTCGAACTGCATCTCCACCACCGGCCGCAGCCCGTACATCGCCATCCCGACCGCCGTGCCGAGGATGCCCGCCTCCGCCAGCGGGGTGTCGGCGCACCGGTCTGCGCCGAACTCCGCGGTCAGCCCGTCCGTCACCCGGAAGACGCCGCCGAGCGTGCCGACGTCCTCGCCGAGGACGTGTACCGCCGGGTCGTCGGCAAGCGCGTCGCGCAGGGCCCGGCGCAGTGCCTGCCCCATGGTGGCGGGCCTGCGGTCGGTGCGTGCGGCGGTGTGCTGCCGTACCGCGGTGCTCATCGGGTCTCCTCCCCCGCAGCCGGGTTCCCGGCGGGCCGTGCGGCGGCCGCCTCTTGCTCCGCGGCCAGCTCGGCGCGCAACTGCGCGGCCTGCTCGCGCAGTTGCGGTGTCGGTTCCGCGTAGACGTGCGCGAACAGTTCCATCGGGTCCGGCTGCGGGTCCTGGTGCATCCGCTCGCGCAGCTCCGCCGCCTGCCGCTCGGCTGCCGCCTCGGCCTCCCGCACGGTCTCCTCGTCCAGCAGCCCGCGGTCCCGCAGCTCGCGCTCCAGGAGCGTCACCGGGTCGTGCGCCCGCCACGCCTCGACCTCGCCGTCGGCGCGGTAGCGGGTCGCGTCGTCGGCGTTGGTGTGTGCCTCCAGCCGGTAGGTGACCGCCTCGACGAGGGTGGGGCCGCCGCCCGACCGGGCGCGCTCCAGCGCCTCGGCCAGCACCTCGTGCACCGCGACCGCGTCGTTGCCGTCCACCAGCCGCCCCGGGACGCCGTAGCCGACCGCCTTGTGGGCCAGTGAGGGCGCCGCGGTCTGCTTGGCCAGCGGTACGGAGATCGCGAAGCCGTTGTTCTGCACCAGGAAGACGGCGGGCGCCTGCCATACGGCGGCGAAGTTGAGCGCCTCGTGGAAATCGCCCTCGCTGGTGCCGCCGTCGCCGACCAGTGCGAGCGCCGCCACCTCGTCGCCTTTCAGCCGGGCGGCGTGCGCCAGCCCGACCGCGTGCGGAAGCTGGGTGGCCAGCGGGGTGCACAGCGGCGCGACCCGGGTGCCGGGCGAGTCGTAGCCGTGGTGCCAGTCGCCGCGCAGCAGCGACAGCACCTCGACCGGGTCCAGACCGCGCGCCACCGCGGCGAGGGTGTCGCGGTAGCTGGGGAAGAGCCAGTCCTCCGCACGCAGCGCCAGCGCCGCGGCGACCTGGCACGCCTCCTGCCCCCGTGAGGAGGGATAGACCGCCAGCCGGCCCTGCCGGGTCAGCGCGGTCGCCTGCTCGTTGAACCTCCGCCCCCGCACGACGGCGGCGTACAGCCGGCGCAGCAGGTCCGCGTCCGGACCGGTGTCGCCCTCGCGTTCCGCCGTCCGGGTGCCCAGGACGCGGTAGGGCTCGGCCTCGGGGAGGAGCGGCGCGGCTTCGGTGCGGGGGCGCCACGAGGGAGGAGGGGCGGGGGTGTAGGTTCCTGGCTGCTCTAGGACCGTCATGACGAGCACCTCCTCGTGGGCGGGCTGCGGCGCGTGCGGGCTGCGGATACGCCCGGCCCGCGCCGGCCTTCTGGCGCGCCGGCCTGCCGATGGCCGTACCACCGGCAGGCCGGGCCGGGTGGCCGGGTGGGCCACCCCTACCGATTGTTCGGTCGACGGCACATTTTGGCTACGGGTGGCCTCTGCCTGTGGACAACTGGCCCGCAAAACCGTTCGATGTCCGCAGAGTGTCCATGCGGGGGAGGCGAAGGACCGTGCGGGGTGAACATATGGCCAACGGCCCCGGGGAAACCGACCCGCCGGCCGGGCACCGGCTTCCCGCCCGGCCGCTGGACTCCGTCGACCGCGACATCCTGCGGCTGCTGCGTGCCGACGGCCGGGCGTCCGTGCGGTCGGTCGCCGAGCGGGTGCACGTCTCACGTGCCAACGCGTACGCGCGCATCAACCGGCTGCTCGACGACGGCGTGATCCGCGGCTTCAGCGCCCGCGTCGACCAGGAGCGCGCGGGCCACGGAGCCTCGGCCTACATCACCCTCAAGATCGTCCAGGACTCCTGGCGCAGCGTCCGCGAGAAGCTCCGGGAGTTGCCGGGCGCGGCCCACATCGCGCTGGTCAGCGGGGATTTCGACGTTCTGCTGCTGGTGCACACCCCGGACAACCGGGCCCTGCGGGACCTCGTGCTGACCCGCATCCAGTCCATGCCGGAAGTGCTGAGCACCCGCACGCTGCTGGTGTTCGAGGAGACCGACCTGGAGCCGGGGCCGTAGGCCCGCGGGCTCTCAGCCGGTGCGCAGGCCCGCGAAGGCGGTGCGGACGACGGCCTCGGCCACCTCGGCGCTGCTGGTGCCGGCGCCGCCCGCCTCGGGCGCCGTGCCCTCCGGCCCGCCGGGGTGTGCCGCGCGCTCGGGGCGATACCACTCGGCGATCGAGTTGATCATGCCGAACAGCAGCCGGGTCGCGAGCCGGGCGTCGACGTCGGAACGCAGGTCCCCGTCCGCCGCCGCCTGCTTGACCAGCTCGGCCACCCGCTGGTCGAACTCCCGGCGCCGGGACATCGCCCAGATCTCCGTCTCGGTGTTTCCGCGCACCCGCAGCAGCAGCGTCACGTACGGCAGCTCGGCCAGCAGCACCTCGACCGTGCGGCGGGTGACGTGCTCCAGCCGCTCCACCGCCCGCCCCTCGCGCGCCCGGGGCTCCTCCAGGACCGCGAACAGCTCGTCGAGCGCCCGGCTTATCCCCCTGCGCAGCAGCTCTTCCTTGCCGCGTACGTGGTGGTAGATCGACGACTTGGAGATCCCGGCCGCCTGGGACAGGTGCTCCATCGAGGTGCCGTCGTAGCCCCGCTCGTTGAACACCCGCACGGCGACGGAGAGCAGCGAGTCGGGCGTGTAGGTGTCGCGCTTGACCGTGGGCATGCGGCCGATGCTAGCCGGGCCGTCCTCCGGTGCCGCCGGGCGCCGGGAGGGGGGCCGTGCGGCCCGTGGCGCCGGGCCCCGCGCGTGCTGCCGAGCGGAGTTTTCCACAGCTTCCCGGGCCCCCTTGCACCGACCGATCGTTCGGTAGCAGTATCTACCAGGTGAGCGGCTCCGGCAACGCCGTGCCCACCCCGCATCCCGTCCCAGCTCAGCGAGGAGTTGGTCCTGCGTGACCACCGGTATCGGAACGACCACTGCCCAGCTCGTCGACACCCACCGCCCCACCCTGGACCGCGCACTGGAAGCCATCGCGGGCCGGGAGTTCTGGACCCCGCACCCCGAGCACCCGAAGGCGTACGGCGAGGGAGCGGCCGAGCAGGGCAAGGCGGCCTTCGACGCGCTGTGCGGCAGCCGCTTCGAGCTGCCCGGCCAGCCGGTCTCCGGCGAATGGGTGGCCACCGAGGTGTCGCCGTACGGGCCCGAGCTGGGTATCTCCTATCCGCGTATGGACGAGGGAGCCGTCGACGCCCTGCTGCCGGTCATGCGCGGCGCGCTGCCGACCTGGCGGAAGGCCGGGGCCGAGGTGCGCGCCGCGGTGTGCCTGGAGATCCTGGCGCGGATCAGCGCCCGCACCCCGGAGTTCGCGCAGGCCGTGATGCACACCAGCGGCCAGGCGTTCATGATGGCCTTCCAGGCGGGCGGTCCGCACGCGCAGGACCGCGGTATGGAGGCGGTGGCCTACGCCTACGCGGAGCAGGTGCGCACCCCCGCGCGGGTCAGCTGGGAGAAGCCGCAGGGCAAGCGTGACCCGCTGCGGGTCACCAAGGAGTTCACCCCCGCCGGGCGCGGTGTGGCGCTGCTGATCGGCTGCAACACCTTCCCCACCTGGAACGGCTTCCCCGGGTTCTTCGCCTCGCTCGCCACCGGGAACGCCGTGCTGGTCAAGCCGCACCCGCGGGCCGTGCTCCCGCTCGCGCTGACGGTGCGGATCGCCCGCGAGGTCCTCGCGGAGGCGGGGTTCGACGCCGATCTGGTGGCGCTGGCTGCCGAGGCGGAGGGTGACGGCCTCGCCAGGGACCTGGCCGTCCGGCCCGAGATCCGGGTGATCGACTACACCGGGGGCTCGGCCTTCGGCGAGTGGCTGGAGTCCCACGCCCGCCAGGCGCGGGTCCACACGGAGAAGGCCGGTGTCAACACGGTCCTCATCGACTCCACCGACGACTACCAGGGCATGCTCGCCAACCTCGCCTTCTCGCTGTCGCTCTACAGCGGCCAGATGTGCACCACGCCGCAGAACCTGCTGATCCCGTCGGCCGGCATCACCACCGAGTCCGGCCACAGGAGCTATGACGAGGTGGTGGCCGATCTGGCCGCCGCGGTGGACAAGCTGCTCGGTGACGACGCGCGGGCCAACGCGCTGCTGGGCGCCCTGGTCAACGAGCAGGTGCGCACGCGGCTGGAGGCGGCGCCCTCGCTGGGGGAGGTGGCTCTGGCCTCCCGTAGCGTGCAGAACCCGGAGTTCCCCGACGCCACGGTGCGCACCCCTGCGATCGTCAAGCTGGACGCCACCGAGCCGGAGTCCGAGGGCGCGTATCAGGACGAGTGCTTCGGCCCGGTCTCCTTCGCGGTGGCTGTCGGCTCCACGGAGGACGCTCTGGAGCTGTTGCGGCACACGCTCCAGGCCAAGGGCGCCATGACGGTCGCCGGATACACCACCTCCTCCGAGGTGGCCCGGCAACTGGAGGAGGTGTGCTTCGACGAGCCCGCGCAGCTCTCGCTCAATCTCACGGGGGGCATCTACGTCAACCAGACGGCCGCCTTCAGCGATTTCCACGGCTCGGGTGGAAACCCGGCGGCCAACTGCACGCTGTGCGACGGGGATTTCGTCTCGGGCCGGTTCCGCGTGGTGGAGGTGCGGCGGATGGCGGAGGACTGACGAGCATGCCCCCGGGTGGCGGACACCCGGGGGCATGTGAAGGCGTTGAGTCGATGCGGACCGCGGACCGCGGGCCCTTGTCGTCGTACGGACCCCGGCTCTTCGGGCGGACCTCAGTCCGCGGGCTGGCCGGTGGAGACGGTCAGGTCGATCTTGTCCTTGTCCGGGTCGAAGTCGTCGAGGTAGTCCGGGGTCTGCTCCAGGACGGTGTTCTTGCCCCAGACGTTCTCGTCCTCGGTGGTCACCTCGCCGAGCTTCCACCCGGCGGCGCGCAGGCACGCCTTGACCGAGGTGAGGTCCTTGTAGGTCAGCTCGGGGACCATGATCTTGCTCTTGTCGCTGTAGGACTTCGTCGCGTCGGTGCAGCGGGTGGAGTCGATGGTGCGGCTGGGGTCCGGGCCCTTGTAGCCGCCGGAGTCCGAGCCGCCTTCGTCGCCGCTGTCCCCGGAGTTGCCGGCGGGGTCGGCGCTCTGGGTGGGCTTCGGCTTGGCGGTGGGCTTGGGGTCGGGGTCCTCCCCGCCGCTGTCGGTGAGCCCGATGATCACGAAGACCAGGGCGACGACGACGGCGACAGCGGCCAGGCCGTACCCGGCCATGGCACCGGCCGACGGCTTCTTGCCCGAGCCGCCGTTGCCCGGGCCGGAGCCGGTTGCGTTCATCGTGTAGGGCGGCGGAGTGGAGGGGCCGCCGCTGCCGTAGGGCGACTGCGGGTATCCGTAGCCCGGCGCGGGGGAGGTCTGGGTGGGGGGTGGGGGGGTGGAGGGGCCGAAGCCCCCGCTGTTGTACGGACCCGGCTGCTGCCCCGGCTGCCCCTGCGGCTGGTAGGGGGTCTGTACTCCGCCCTGCTGGGGCTGGGAGTTCGCGTCGACCGGCGGGAAGACGGCCTGTCCGACCCCCGCACCGCTGTTGGCCGGCGGTCCGCCGCTGATGATGATCGGCGAGGCGCCGGAGGCGACCCCGGAGCCGCCGATCCGGTTGGCCTCGTCGTGCATGGCCTCGGCGGAGGGGAAACGCTCGTTGGGGTTCTTCTTGAGGGTCCGGGCGACCAGCGCGTCCACGGCCGGGGGGATGGACTGGTTGATGGAGGAGGGTGTGGGCGGCTCCTCCTGGACGTGCGCGTAGGCGATGGCCAGCGGCGAGTCCGCGTCGAACGGCAACCGCCCGGTGAGCAGCTCGAAGAGCATGATGCCGACCGAGTACAGGTCGGAGCGGGCGTCCACCCCGCGGCCGAGGGCCTGCTCGGGGGAGAGGTACTGCGGGGTGCCGACGACCATGCCGGTCTGTGTCATGGAGGTCACACCGGACTGCATGGCCCGGGCGATGCCGAAGTCCATGACCTTGACCACACCGCGCTTGGTGAGCATCACGTTGCCGGGCTTGATGTCCCGGTGCACGAGGCCCATCTCGTGGCTGACCTCGAGGGCCGCCAGCACATCGCCGGTGATCTTCAGCGCCTTCTCGGCGGGCATCGCCCCGAACTGGGCGATGTCCTCGTCCAGGACCGTGCGCAGCGGCTTGCCCTCGACGTACTCCATGACGATGTACGGCACCAGGGCGCCGTCGATCTCGTCCTCGCCGGAGTCGAAGACCGAGACGATGTTGGTGTGCGTCAGTTTGGCGACCGACTGCGCCTCGCGGCGGAAGCGCTCGCGGAAGGACTGTTCCCGGCCGAGCTCGGTGTGCAGGGTCTTGACGGCCACCTGCCGGTCGAGCACGGAGTCGTAGGCGAGATATACGGAGGCCATCCCGCCGGCGCCGAGCAGTGAACGGAGCTGGAAGCGCCCCCCGCCGACCATGCGGCCCAAGTAGTTGCCGGCCGCCTGTGCGCCGTCGTCGCTCATCTGACTGCTTCCCCCTCGGCGGCGCTGCCCCCGTGCAGGTACGTTGAGTGATCCCTGACCCTGATACTGGCCCAAGTTTGCCCGGGGGTTCGGTCACGTCAAGTTGGTTGCCCGTTCCGTGACCGAATGCGCATAAGCCCTTCGCGAGCGCCGCCCCGAAGCGTTCCACGAGCCTAGAGGGTGTCTCTCGGCAGGCGCGGACAGGGTGTGTGCGGGGGCGGTCCGGCGCGATTCCGAGACCGACTTGCGGGGCTGCTTCCGAGCTTGTTGGATGACCGCTCGTTGGCTTCGGTACTCCGTCCCACCCATTGCACCCCCCGCGTGCCTGTAGCCTCCTCGGGGGGAGTGTCCACCGCGTGAAAGTCCGCGGATTCGAATCTACGGCGAGGACTCATGGCACAGACGCAAGCCGCTGGGGGCCCTTCGGACCCCGACGCGACGGGCGGCGGCTCCCTGCCCGATTCGCCGGAATTGTGGGGTAACAACGGCCTGGTGGGTGACGGCAGGTACCGCCTGACGCACCGCCTCGGCCGTGGCGGTATGGCCGAGGTGTTCGGCGCCGAGGACGTGCGGCTCGGCCGCACGGTCGCGGTCAAGCTGCTGCGCTCCGACCTCGCCGAGGACCCCGTCTCCAAGGCCCGCTTCACGCGCGAGGCCCAGTCGGTCGCGGGCCTCAACCACCATTCGGTCGTCGCCGTCTACGACTCCGGCGAGGAGTTGATCGGCGGCAACATCACCCCGTACATCGTGATGGAGCTGGTCGAGGGCAGCACCATCCGCGATCTGCTGCTGAACGCCGACGCACCGCCGCCGGACCAGGCGCTGATCATCGTCTCGGGGGTGCTGGAGGCGCTGGCCTACAGCCACCAGCACGGGATCGTGCACCGCGACATCAAGCCCGCGAACGTGATCATCACGCGGGGCGGCGCGGTCAAGGTGATGGACTTCGGTATCGCCCGCGCCCTGCACGGCGCTTCCAACACCATGACCCAGACCGGCATGGTGATGGGCACCCCGCAGTACCTCTCCCCCGAGCAGGCCCTCGGGAAGACCGTCGACACCCGCTCCGACCTCTACGCCACCGGCTGCCTGCTGTACGAGCTGCTGACCCGGCGGCCTCCGTTCACCGGGGAGACGCCGCTGTCGGTCGTCTACCAGCACGTCCAGGACGACCCGGTGCTGCCCTCGCAGGTCTCGGACAGCACCCCGCCGGAGCTGGACGGCCTGGTGATGCGGGCGCTGGCCAAGGAGCCGGACGACCGGTTCCAGTCCGCGGAGGAGATGCGCGGGCTGACGCAGTACGCGCTCCAGATGCTGAACGAGCAGGGCAGCCACACCGGCGGCCTGTGGAACACCGGCCCGGTGGCGCACCAGGGGGCCGCCACCCAGGTGATGGGCGCCGCGGGAGCGGGTGCCCGGCCGCACCCCTCGCACTCCGACACCTCCCAGATGGGCGCTCCGATGCCGGCGGGCGCCCGGGAGGACGACGGCGGCTTCGACGGCGGGCCCCGGCGCGGCGGCAAGGGCGGCGGGGGCGGCAAGGGCGTCCGGTACGCGCTGTTCGCCTTCCTCGCGGTGGTCGCCATAGCGGGCGGGATCTTCTTCGCCCTCAGCGGCGACGGCGCCAAGGACAACAAGCAGGACAAGCCGAACCCGAGCACGTCCCAGTCGGAGACCGACAAGCCTTCCGAGAAGCCCTCGTCCACTCCGACGGAGACCGAGGAGGATCAGCCGGGCAGCAACGAGGGCAACGGCGACTGGACCCCGACCGACCGGCCGTCCGAGTCGTACCCGAGCGACACGCAGCCGAGTGAGACGCAGCCCTCCGAGACGGGCGACCCGAGCCAGACGGGCAGCGGCAGCAACGGGGGCGGTTCCGGGAACGGCGGCAGCGGCGGCAAGCCGACGAAGAGCCAGTCGCCGCCCACCGGGGACGCCGACGGCGGTGGCGGGGGCAACGACGGCGGCAGCGCCGGCGAGAGCGACGCGGGTACCGACAGCGGAACCGAGCAGTAGGGCCGGAGCCCGGGCCCTGCGCCGGGACGGGGCGCGGACCCGCTGGTCAGCTTCGGTTGACGGTGCGTCCACCGGGGGTTGACGAGGCGGCGCGCGGCCCCCTGGGGGCTCTACGATGCGGCCGTGCAGCCGTCTTCCCCCGCCCTCACGGAGGGCACGCTCCACTCTCTGCTGCGGCAGTACGACGGTGTCGGGGAGCCCCTCTCGTGCACACCGGTCTCACACGGACTGCTCAACAGGGGCTACCGACTGACGACCACCCGCGGCGGCTACTTCCTCAAACACCACCTGGACGGACCGGGCTCGCTCGGCCGGATCGAGCGCCAGCACCGTGCCACGGACCGGCTGCGCGAGCTGGGACTGCCGGTCGTGCCGGTGGTGCCGGGGTCCGGCGGCGGGACCGTCACCGTGGCCGAGGGGCGCTGCTTCGCGCTGCATCCGTGGATCGAGGGCACCCATCGGCACGGCAGTGAGCTGACCGCGGGGCAGTCCCGGCAGCTGGGCGCCCTGCTGGGGCGGGTCCACGTCCGGCTGGCCCGGGCGCTGCCGGAGGCGCCGCGCACCGGCCACGAGAGCGCGGACCCGGCCGCTACCTACGACATGATCGGCGAGCTGCTGGAGCGGGTCCGCGGCCGCCGCAGCCGGGACAGTTTCGACGAGCTGGCCGAGCACCGGCTCACCGAGCGCCGTGAGCTGCTGCGCCGCCACGCGGACGCGCGGCCCGCCGCCGTCCCGGACCGGTTCACCGGCTGGGTGCACGGGGACTTCCATCCGCTCAATCTGCTCTACGCGCCCCCGGGCCGCAGCCCCCGTCCGGTGGCGATCCTGGACTGGGACCGGCTGGGGGTCCATCCGCGGGCCGAGGAGGCGGTCCGCGGTGCGGCGATCTTCTTCCTGCGCCCCGGCGGCACCCTCGATCTGCGGAAGGTGCGCGCCTTCGCCCGTGCCTACCGGGGAGCCGCGGGAGCCTCCCGCGCGGAGCTGGCCGCCGCCGTGCACCGGGTGTGGTGGGAGCGGCTGAACGACTTCTGGATGCTGCGCTGGCGCTATCAGCTGTGCGATGTGCGGACCGATCCGCAGTTTCCGGCGGCTGCGGCGCTGGTCGTGTGGTGGACCGGTCACTACACGGCGGTACGGTCCGCGTTCTGCGGCTGACGCGCCGCCCCCTGCGCGGGGGCGTTCTTCGCGGGGTCCGTTCCCCTTCTCCGCGGGGTGCGTTGCGTAGTGGGGGCACGCCCCCGACAACGGTGCCGTACCAGGGCGGACAACCGATGGGGGCACCGCGGCAGCCGGGACCGCCCCGCGGAGGGGGCGGTTCAGTCGTGGTGACTGTCGCCGCGGGGACTGTCGTGGCTGTCGGTGGCGCGGATCCGCGCGATGTACGCGGCGGCCTGAGAACGCCGCTCCATGCCGAGCTTGGCCAGCAGTCCGGAGACGTAGTTCTTCACCGTCTTCTCGGCGAGGTGGAGCCGTTCCCCGATGGCCCGGTTGGTCAGCCCTTCCCCGATCAGCGTCAGGATCGTGCGCTCCTGGGTGGAGAGGGCGCCCAGCCGCTCGTCCCGGGGGCCGTCGGTGCCGCGGTCGCGCAGTCGGTCCAGTACCCGCCGGGTGTCGGCCGGGTCGAGCAGCGAGACGCCTGCCGCGACCTGGTGCACGGCGTGCAGGAGTTCGCCGCCGGTCAGCCCTTTGAGTACGTAGCCGGAGGCGCCGGCCACCACGGAGGCGAGCAGCGCCTCGTCGTCGGCGTAGGAGGTGAGCATCAGGCAGCGCACGCTCTCGTCGCGGGAGCGTACTTCGCGGCAGACCTCGATGCCGCTGCCGTCCGGGAGTCGTACGTCGAGGATGGCCACGTCGGGCCGGGTGGCGGCGATGCCGGTGAGTGCGTCGGCTGCGGTACCGGCCTCTCCGGCGATTTCGACGCCGGGGTCGGCCGCGAGCATGTCGCGTACGCCTCTGCGGACGATCTCGTGATCGTCGACCAGGTATACCCGCGTTCGTCCACTTTCGGGCATTTTCTCAGTCTCACATATTGATCGGCTCTCCACTCTTCCCGGGCTCCCGCACCCCGGGTTACCGTGCGGAGGTCCGCGGCTCGCGAAGCCGTGACCAGTGATGTCCCGATTCTTCGCACAATTGCTCGGGGTTCCTCGTTCTTACTTGGATATCCGAGCAAAGTTGCAGGTCAGGGCCGCCTCGTGCGTCTATGGAGATGCCAGCCATGGCTGGGGTGTCCCGGCCGGGGTCGGGACAGCGTGGCCGCGACCGGGACAGCAGTCACCGCCCGGTGCCGACCGCGACGCTCCCACCCCGTGCGCCGCACGGGACCGGGCGAGCCTCCCCCCGCCAGTGGGTGGGGGAGCCCCAGGTCACCGGCAATCCCGGCGGCCGGACAGACGGAGGAGCACACGTGACCGTGGAGAGCACTGCCGCGCGGAGCGACGCGCGCCGCAGCGGCACCGGAGGAAAGCGCGCCACCCAGGCCGCCACCGGCAAGGCCGCCGGGAACGGCAAGGCCGACTCGAACGGGACGGCCGAGGCCCCCGAGGGCGCGACCGCCTCGGGTACGTCCCGCAAGGCGGCGGCGAAGACGTCCCGCAAGCCGGCCGCCAAGAGCACCGGCAGCACCAAGAGCACCGGGAAGACCACCCGTAAGGCCCCCGCGAAGAGCGCCGCGAAGGGCTCTGCCAAGGCCAAGGCCCGCACCCGGGCCCCCGGCGACGGTCCCGGGCGGCCCGAGCCGGAGCTGGTCCAGCTTCTGACCCCCGAGGGCGAGCGCGTCACCCATCCGGACTACGACGTCGATCTGAGTGCCGAGGAGATCCAGGGCCTCTACCGCGACATGGTGCTGACCCGGCGGTTCGACGCCGAGGCCACGGCGCTGCAGCGGCAGGGTGAGCTGGGGCTGTGGGCCTCGCTGCTGGGCCAGGAGGCCGCGCAGATCGGCTCCGGCCGCGCGCTGCGCCCGGACGACTACGTCTTCCCCACCTACCGTGAGCACGGCGTGGCCTGGTGCCGCGACGTGGATCCGACGATGCTGCTGGGCATGTTCCGCGGGGTGAACAACGGCGGCTGGGACCCGAACACCAACAACTTCCACCTCTACACGATCGTCATCGGCTCCCAGGTGCTGCACGCGACCGGGTACGCGATGGGTGTGGCCAAGGACGGCGCCGACTCGGCGGTGATCGCCTACTTCGGTGACGGCGCCTCCAGCCAGGGCGACGTCGCCGAGGCGTTCACGTTCTCCGCGGTCTACAACGCGCCGGTGGTCTTCTTCTGCCAGAACAACCAGTGGGCCATCTCGGAGCCCACCGAGCGCCAGTCGCGGGTGCCGATCTACCAGCGGGCCCAGGGCTTCGGCTTCCCCGGGGTGCGGGTGGACGGCAACGACGTGCTGGCCTGCCTCGCGGTGACCAAGGCCGCCGTGGAGCGCGCCCGTACGGGTGAGGGCCCGATGCTGATCGAGGCGTTCACCTACCGGATGGGTGCCCACACCACGTCCGACGACCCCACGCGCTACCGCTCCGACGAGGAGCGCACCGCGTGGGAGGCCAAGGACCCGATCCAGCGGCTGCGGGTCCACCTGGAGCGCGCGGGCCTGGCCGACGACGCCTTCTTCGCCGGTGTGGAGGAGGAGAGCGAGGCCATGGGGCGGCATGTGCGGGAGGCGATCCGCACCATGCCCGACCCCGACACCATGGCGATCTTCGAGAACGCCTACGCGGACGGACACGCGCTGGTCGACGAGGAGCGCGCCCAGTTCGCCTCGTATCTCGCCTCGTTCGCCGACTCGGATTCCCAGGAGGGCCGCTGATGGCCGCCACCGGCACGGCCCCCGCGGCCGCCCAGAAGCTTCCCGTCGCCAAGGCGATCAACTCCTCGCTGCGCACGGCGCTGGAGAACGATCCCAAGGTCCTCGTCATGGGTGAGGACGTCGGCAAGCTCGGCGGGGTCTTCCGGGTCACCGACGGGCTCCAGAAGGACTTCGGCGAGGACCGGGTCATCGACACCCCGCTGGCCGAGTCCGGCATCGTCGGCACCGCGATCGGGCTCGCGCTGCGCGGGTACCGTCCGGTGGTCGAGATCCAGTTCGACGGTTTCGTCTTTCCCGCCTACGACCAGATCGTCACCCAGCTCGCCAAGATGCACGCGCGGGCTCTGGGCAAGATCAAACTGCCGGTCGTCATCCGTATCCCCTACGGCGGCGGCATCGGTGCGGTGGAGCACCACAGCGAGTCGCCGGAAGCGCTGTTCGCGCATGTGGCGGGACTCAAGTGTGTCTCGCCCTCGAACGCCTCGGACGCCTACTGGATGATGCAACAGGCCATCGAGAGCGACGACCCGGTGATCTTCTTCGAGCCGAAACGGCGCTACTGGGACAAGGGCGAGGTGGACCCGTCCGCCATCCCGGCGCCGCTGCACTCCGCGCAGGTGGCCCGGCCGGGCAGTGCGGTGACCGTCGCGGCGTACGGCCCGATGGTGAAGGTCTGCCTGGAGGCGGCGGCAGCCGCCGCGGAGGAGGGCAACTCGCTGGAGGTCGTGGACCTGCGCTCGATGTCGCCCATCGACTTCGACACGGTGCAGCGCTCCGTGGAGAAGACGGGCCGTCTCGTGCTCGTCCACGAGGCCCCGGTCTTTCTCGGCACCGGAGCGGAGATCGCCGCCCGCATCACCGAGCGGTGCTTCTACCATCTTGAAGCACCGGTACTGCGGGTGGGCGGTTTCCACGCGCCGTACCCACCGGCCCGGCTGGAGGACGAGTACCTGCCGAACCTGGACCGGGTGCTCGATGCCGTCGACCGCGCGCTGGCGTACTGAGGAGAGCGTGACGATGACCAACAGCGCACAGACCGGACAGGCGGCAGCCGGAGTCCGCGAGTTCAAGATGCCCGACGTCGGTGAGGGGCTCACCGAGGCGGAGATCCTCAAGTGGTACGTCCAGCCCGGTGACACGGTCACCGACGGCCAGGTCGTCTGCGAGGTGGAGACGGCCAAGGCCGCGGTGGAACTGCCCATCCCCTTCAACGGGCTGGTGCACGAGCTGCGGTTCGACGAGGGCACGACGGTCGACGTCGGTACGCCCATCATCACCGTCGACACCGGTGGCCCGGCCACCGGCACCGGCGGCGGGGACGCCTCCGCCGCCCAGCCGGCGATGGAGACCGGTCCCGCGGCGGCCGCCGAGGTCGCGGGCGAGGCGGAGGCCGCGCAGGCCGGCGGTGAGGAGGCCGAGCCCGAGGGCCGGCAGCCCGTGCTGGTCGGGTACGGCGTCGGCGCCAGTTCGACCAAGCGCCGCCCGCGCAAGCCCGCGGCCGGTGCGGCGGACACGGCGGCACCGGCTCCGGCCGCGGAGCGGGTCACCGCTCCGGCGCCGGCTCCGGCACCCGCGAGCAACGGGAGCGGGGCCGCGGCCCCGGCCGTGCCCGGCGGGCCGCGGCCGCTCGCCAAGCCCCCGGTGCGCAAGCTCGCCAAGGACCTGGGTGTCGATCTGAGCACCGTCACTCCGACCGGCCCGGACGGCATCGTCACCCGCGACGACGTGCACGCGGCCGCGGCGCCGGCCCGGACGTCCGCGTCCGCGACTCCCGCACCGTCGTCCGTCGCCGCGGCGACGGAACCGGTGGCGGAAGCGGCACCGGAGCCCGCGGCCCCCGGCGCCCGCGAAACCCGCATCCCCGTCAAGGGCGTGCGGAAGGCCACGGCGCAGGCGATGGTCGGCAGCGCGTTCACGGCGCCGCATGTCACGGAGTTCGTGACGGTGGACGTCACGCGCACGATGAAGCTGATCGGACAGCTCAAGGAGGACCCCGACCTGGCCGGGGTCCGGGTCAATCCGCTGCTCTTGGTCGCCAGGGCGTTCCTGCTGGCGATCCGGCGCAACCCGGACGTCAACGCGTCCTGGGACGAGGAGCACCAGGAGATCGTGCGCAAGCACTACGTCAACCTGGGGATCGCGGCGGCCACGCCGCGCGGGCTGATCGTTCCCAACATCAAGGACGCGCAGGACAAGACCCTGCCCGAACTGGCGTCCGCGCTCGGTGAGCTGGTCGGTACCGCCCGCGAGGGGAAGACCAGTCCTGCCGCGATGAGCGGGGGCACGGTCACGATCACCAATGTCGGCGTCTTCGGCGTCGACACCGGTACGCCGATCCTCAACCCCGGCGAGTCCGCCATTCTGGCCTTCGGCCGGATCCGCGAGCAGCCCTGGGTGCACAAGGGCAAGGTCAAGCCGCGGCACGTCACCACGCTGGCGCTCTCCTTCGACCACCGGCTGGTGGACGGGGAACTGGGCTCCAGGGTGCTGGCGGACACCGCGGCGGTGCTGGAGCGGCCCAAGCGGCTCATGACGTGGTCCTGACCACGCGGGGCATGGCGTGCTCCTGACCACGCGGGGCATGGCGTGCTCCTGACCACGCGGGGCATGGCGTGCTCCTGACCAGGTGGCCGTGAGGTGAGCCTGACACGCGGCGGCCGCGAGCCGTGAAGCGAACGCACCGGGGGTGCGGGGCACTGTCCCGCACCCCCGTTCGCGTGCCGGCGCCCGGACGTCCTCCGGGCGCCGGATTCGCGCCGTCCCACATCGCGGATGGCGTCTGCGCAGGCATGCGTGTTGTATCTAAGGTGTGCGCATGACCTCCCCCGCGCCTGCCTCGGCCGCCAAGGACGCCCGGCGTACGCCCGCTGCCGAGCGGGTGTACGCGCATGTCAAGCAAGCCGTCCTCGAACGGCGCTACGAGGGCGGGGTGCTGCTGACGGAGGGCGAACTCGCGGAGGCGGTGGGGGTGTCCCGGACCCCCGTGCGCGAGGGGCTGCTCCGGCTGGAGGTCGAGGGCCTGATCCGGCTCTACCCGAAGAAGGGCGCCCTGGTCCTGCCGGTCTCCGCGCAGGAGATCGAGGACGTGGTGGAGACCCGCCTGCTGGTGGAGCAACACGCGGTGCGCCGCGCCGTGCCCGTCTCACGCCCGCTGGTCGACCGGCTGGAGGAGACCCTGGCCGAGCAGATCGCCCACGCGGAGACCGGCGACCTGGCAGCCGTCTCGGCCGCCGACCGCTGCTTCCACGCCACGATCGTGGAGGCCACCGGAAACCAGATCCTCACCCGCCTCTACGACCAGCTCCGGGACCGCCAACTCCGGATGGGGGTCGCGGTGATGCACGCGCACCCGGACCGGGTGGCCAAGAACATCGCCGAGCACGCGGACATCCTGCGCACCCTGCGCGAGGGCGACAGCGAGGCGGCGGCGCTCGCGGTGCACCAGCACGTGAGCCGGGTGCGCCATCTGGTGCGCGGCGAGGACCTGCGCGGGTACGGACTGGGACAGGGCGGTCCGCGATGACCGCGACACCGTCCGCCGGGGTCAGGCTGCCGGGGGATCCGCCGGGCGGCCCGCGCGCGATGTGGGTGTGGGGCATCGGCGTCGCGGTCTACTTCGTCGCGGTCACCTTCCGTACGAGCCTCGGCGTGGCCGGCATCGACGCCGCGCAGCGCTTCGACATCAACGCCTCGGCACTCTCCAGCTTCTCGATCCTCCAACTGCTGGTGTACGCGGGGATGCAGATACCCGTGGGCCTGCTGGTGGACCGCTGGGGGACGCGCCGCGTCCTGCTGCTGGGCATCCTGCTGTTCACCGCGGGCCAGTTCGGCTTCGCGCTCGCGTCCGGCTACGGCACCGCGCTGGCCTTCCGCGCACTGCTGGGCTGCGGCGACGCGATGACCTTCATCGCCGTACTGCGTCTGGGCGCGCGCTGGTTCCCCGCGCGCCGTGGGCCGGTGATCGCGCAGGTCGCCGCGCTGATCGGGATGTCGGGCAACCTCGTCACCACGCTGGTGCTGGCCCGGGTGCTGGACGACTTCGGCTGGACGCCGACGTTCGCCGGGAGCGCGGCGGGTGGTTTGGTCATCCTGCTCCTGGTGCTCTTCTGCCTGCGGGACCACCCGGAGGGGTACGAACCGCCGTCGGTCCCCAGGGCAGGCGACGGCGCGCCCGGACCGGGCTTCGTGCGGCGGCAGATCGGCGCGGCCTGGCGGGAACCGGGCACCCGGGCGGGTATGTGGGTCCACTTCACCTGCCAGTTCCCGGGCATGGTCTTCCTGCTGCTGTGGGGGATGCCGTTCCTGGTCGAGGCCCAGGGGCTGGACAAGGGGACGGCGGGCGAACTGCTGACCCTGGTCGTGGTCTCCAACATGTGCTGCGGTCTGGTGTACGGGCAGGTCATCGCACGCCACCACGCGGCCCGCACACCGCTGGTGCTGGGTACCGTGGCCGCCACCGCGGCGGCCTGGGCGGCGGTCCTCGCCTGGCCCGGACAGGCGCCGATGTGGCTGCTGGTGCTGCTGTGTGTCGTCCTCGGCGCCTGCGGGCCCGGTTCGATGATCGGCTTCGACTTCTCGCGGCCGGCCAATCCGCCCGAACGGCACGGCACCGCCTCCGGCATCGTCAACATGGGGGGCTTCACGGCGTCCATGACGACGCTGTTCGCTGTGGGCGTACTGCTCGATCTGACCGGCGAGAACTTCCGGATCGCCTTCGCCTGCGTCTTCGTCCTGCAGGCCCTCGGCCTGGTGCAGTTCGCCAGGCTGCGGGCGCGCGCCGTGCGACGGGAGCGGGAGCGCGTCGTGGCCAGCCGGGTGGAGGCGGTGCACGTCCCCGTGTGAGCGGACGGGCTCCACGGGTCCGGCACGGCGGCGGGCGGGACGGCAGGCGCGGGCGAACAGGCCGGGGCCCGGAACGCCGGGGCCCGGGGTCAGGCTCCGACGGGACCGCGCCCCACCCGCGCGGGGACCGGTGTCACGGCGTGACGGCGAAGTGCTTGAGTACGGCGTCGGCCAGGTCGGCGTCCCCTTCGATCTTCACGCGGTCCGCGACGGCCTCGGGCCGCACCCGGCCCGCGGCGAGCCGGGAGTAGGTCTCCCAGTCCATGGCCAGGGTGACGGCGGGACCCAGCGAGACGCTGCTGTCCACGGTCCCGCGGCCGTCCTGGTCAACCCGCACCGTCCGCATGAACTCGACCGGTCCGCTGACGTCGAAGACGACGGCGCAGTTCGGCGGCGCCCCGGCGTCCTTGGCGACCACCTTCGGCAGTCCGGCCAGGAACACGTCCCGGGCCACCTGCGCACCCGGCGAGTCGAGGTTGCCCGGCTTGTCCAGGGCGCGCCGCAGGTCCTGCTCGTGCACCCACACGTCGAAGGCGCGCAGCGTCAGTTGCCGCTCCAGCGGCAGCTTCCGCGGCCCGAACGGCAGCACGCTGTTGACCTCGGCCTCCGCGCTGCGCTTCTCGTTGCGCAACTGGCGTGCGCGGCGGATGAGGGTGTACTCGAACTCGCTGGTCATCTCCGGCCCGGTGTGGTGCCGCCGCACGTCCACCTGCACTTCCATGTGCCGGCTGACCTCGTCGCGGACGTGGTAGATGTCGCGCGGGAGGGAGTGGATCGGCCGGGGATCGCCCAGCAGTTCGCATTCCACGCCGATGATGTGGGAGACCACATCGCGGACCGACCACCCCGGGCACTCGGTCCGCCCGTTCCACTCCCCTTCCACAAGGGAAGTGACCAGCTCGGATATCGCTTCCATGGACTGCGTCCAGGCGTCAACGTAGGGCTGAAGGCTTGGGTGGTCGGTCACGGGACCCCTCGGCGTTGCGGTTCGTTCGCGGGCTGTGCAGGGCAGGGTGCTCATGATGGGTGCTCTCAAGTTACGCTGCGCCCGGGCACCCCGGCAGTGGTTTCGGGACGATGCTAGGCCCAATCGCCCCCCTCGATCGCATGGACGGTGGTACGGTGCGCGCTTCGCTTCTGCAGATTCAAGTCGACCCGGACGAGTCGGTGGCTTCCCGGCGCGAGCGGGTGGCCTCTCTGGTACGGGCCCAGGCAGGGGCCGACCTGGTGGTCCTGCCCGAGCTGTGGCCCGTCGGTGCCTTCGCGTACGAGCGCTTCGCCGCCGAGGCCGAGGAGGCGGATCCGGCCACCGGGCCGACGGCGCTGGCCATGTCGGCGGCGGCACGGGACGCGGGCGTGTGGCTGCACGCGGGTTCGATCGTGGAGAAGGGGACGGAGGGCGGCGCCCTCTACAACACCTCGTTGGTGTTCTCCCCCTCCGGCGAGCTCGCCGCCACCTATCGCAAGATCCACCGCTTCGGCTTCGACCGGGGCGAGGCCACCATGATGTCCGCGGGCACCACCCCGGTCACCGTGCCGCGCCCTGAGGCCGTACTCGGCCTGGCCACCTGCTATGACCTGCGCTTCCCGGAACTCTTCCGGGCCCTGGTGGACGCCGAGCCCGCGGGCGCCCAGGTGCTGGTCGTCCCGGCCGGCTGGCCCGCCAAGCGCGCCGACCACTGGACGCTCTTCGCCCGTACCCGCGCCGTGGAGAACCAGTGCTTCGTCCTGGCCTGCGGCACGGCGGGCAGCCACGCGGGTGTCGCGCAGGCCGGCCGCAGCGCCGTCATCGACCCTTGGGGCGAGGTCCTGGCGCAGACCGACAGCACCGAGGAGACCGTCGTCACCGCAGATCTCGACCTCTCCCAGGTGGCGAAGGTGCGGGAGTCCTTCCCGGTCCTCAAGGACCGGGTGCTCTGAGCCCCGGGCGTTCCGGGGCCCGGGCCGCGGAACGCCCCGGGGCCGGGGGCTCGGGCTGCGAGGGCCGCCGCCCGCTCAGCGGTCGTCGGCCTGGTCCGGCTCCCGGGCGTCGCCCAGCGGGGCGCCGAACCACTGGTGCAGTGCGGCGCGCAGCCCCCTGACGTCGTCCGGTGCGTGTCCGGTCCATGCCACGTGGCAGTCGGGGCGCAGGAGCAGCCCGGTCGCGCTCGTGCCCTCCGCCGCGGTGCCGCTGACGATGTCGACCCGGTCCTGCCAGGGCTTCGCGGCCGCCGCGAAGCCGCCGCACAGGTCCAGCAGCAAGGGCCGTGCGGTGCGCGTCAGGTCGGCCAGCCGGCGGGTGCCCGCACCGTTGTGCACCACGAGGTCGGGCACGAAGCCCTCGGTGGTGCCGGCGAGCAGGCGGGCCATGCGCGCGGTGCCGCCGGGTGCGGCCAGCAGGTCGCCGAAGACGGTCCGCAGGGCACTGACTTCCGGTCCCGGCCGCATCAGCGCCGCCTGGGCCAGAGTCGAGGCCATGACACGTTCGGCGACGGGCCGGCGTTCCTCGTCGTAGGTGTCGAGCAGCCCTTCGGGAGCCCGCCCCCGCACTGTCGCGGCCAGCTTCCAGCCCAGGTTGACCGCGTCCTGCAGACCGAGATTGAGGCCCGGGCCGCCGATCGCCGAGTGCACGTGGGCCGCGTCGCCCAGGAGCAGGATCCGCCGGTCCCGGTAGCGTTCCGCCAGCCGGGTGTTGCCGCCGACCAGCCGCCGCAGCAGGTGCGGCCCGGCTCCCTCCGGCGGATCCAGCGGGACGGGGACGCCCAGTACGCGTTCGGCGCTCGCCCTCATCTCTTCGAAGGTCATCGGGGTGGTCGGGTCGAGCGGCGCACCGGTCTCGGTGGTGTGGAACGTGGGCGCACGGCCGGGCAGCAGCCCCCACACGGCAGTGCCGCGCTCCGTGCGCACGTACAGCGAGGGCGGCAGGCTGCCGTAGCCGGGGACGAGCAGTTCGCTGTCCGGGCTCAGACACGTGTCCGCCACGGACACGTTGGCGGAGCGGAGCACGAAGTCGTCGGTCGTCACTCCGGGAAAGCCGATGCCGGACAGCCGCCGCACGGTGCTGCGGCCCCCGTCGGCACCGACGAGGTAGCGGGTGGTGAGGGTCCCGCCGTCCGCGAGGGCGACCCGGACGTGGTCGCCGTCCTGGTCGAGCCCGGTCACCTCCTGCTCCCTGCGCAGGTCGACGCCGAGTTCCAGGGCGCGTTCGGTGAGGACCTGCTCGATCCGCTCCTGCGGTGCGGGGAGCAGGTACAGGGGGTTCTCGTCGAGGCCGGTGAGGTCCAGCGTCAACGCGCCGAACATGTAGCGGGACGCGGGCCGGGGCGGCTCGCCGGATCCGCTGACGCGCGCGTGGAGCCCCCGTCGGTCGAGCATGCGCACCACCTGGCCGACCAGGCCGTTGGCCCGGGGCTCGGTCTTCGGGCCGGCGAGGCGTTCCAGCACGGTCGGCTGCACCCCGGCGAGTGCCAGCTCACAGGCCAGCATCAGTCCGTTCGGGCCGCCGCCGACTATGACCACATCAAGCATGATATTTCTCCTCTTCGTGGCATGGAGGGGCGGAGGCCGCGGCCGGCAGCCTCGGTGCGGGGTGGAGCGAGTGGACCTAAGGGGTGGGGAGTCCGGTGGCCACCATGCGCAGTGCCCGGGACAGCAGGGTCTCCATCGACTCGTCCGTGTCGCCCTGCACGAACAGTTCGAGGGCGACGTTGTTGGCGGCCAGCACGCTCGCCGCCATCAGGCGGGGATGCAGTTCGGCGCCCGAATCCGCGCCCGTGCGCTCCGCGATGGCCGCGGCGAGTTCCTTCTCCGCGGTCTTGCTCGCGCGCAGCATCTCGGCTTCCAGCGCGGGTTCGGCCAGCATCACCCGCAGGCCGGCCGCCCAGGTGTCGGGTTCCTGGGGCGGCATGCGTGCCACTTCGGGGCCGGGCTCCAGCTGCCGCATCGCCGCACGTGTGATGGCCTCCCACAGCGGTTCGCCGGGCGGCCCGGCGCGGAGTTCGGCCGCGAGCCCCAGGGCGCGTTCGAGGTAGCGGAACGCGATGGCCTCGGCCTTGCTGGAGAAGTAGTTGTTGTAGGTACGCGGAGAGACGCCGACCGCCGCGGCGATGTCCTCGACCTTGACCCCGCCCCACCCGTGCTCGACGGTGAGCCGGACCGCGGCCCAGCTCAGCGCTGCGCGCGTGGCCTCCTTCTTCCGTTCCCGCAGACCGCTCATGGCACCCACGCTAACAAAAACTGCGTGCCACGCAAATATACGTGCCACGCAATTCCGGCGGGCCGGGCTCCGCCGTGCCGCTGCCCGGGACCGGACGTGGGCGTTGCCTGCGCCGCCGGTCGCCGACGGGCTCGCGTGGCATCGCCCGCTGTCCACAGCCCCGGCCGCGCGTCCGGGGGGAATGGCAAGCTTGAACCCATGAACGATGCCGCCCCGGCGCCCAGCTCCGCGTCCGCCCCCGAGCCCCGCAGCCGTGCCCGAGTCCGCGCCCCCGAACTGCGCGGACGCTCCTGGATCAACACCGGTGGCGAGGAGCTGTCCCTGGCCGACCTCCGGGGCCGCACGGTGATCCTGGACTTCTGGACCTTCTGCTGCATCAACTGCCTGCACGTCATCGACGAGCTGCGGGAGTTGGAGGAGCGGCACGAGGACACGGTGGTCGTCGTCGGCGTGCACTCGCCCAAGTTCGTGCACGAGGCCGAGCACGCCGCCGTGGTGGACGCCGTGGAGCGGTACGGGGTGGCCCACCCGGTGCTGGACGATCCGGAGCTGGCCACCTGGAAGCAGTACGCGGTGCGCGCGTGGCCGACGCTGGTGGTGATCGACCCGGAGGGGTACGTCGTCGCGCAGCACGCCGGCGAGGGGCATGTGCACGCGATCGAGCGGCGGGTGACCGAGCTGGAGACCGAGCACGTTGCCAAGGGGACGCTGCGGCGCGGCCTCGCGCCGTTCACCCCGCCGGAGCCGGTCGCCGGTGAGCTGCGCTTCCCGGGGAAGGCGCTGGTCCTGCCGGGCGGGACGTTCCTCGTCTCGGACACCACGCGGCACCAGGTCGTGGAGCTCGCCGCGGACGGCGAGACGGTGCTGCGCCGGATCGGTTCCGGGGAGCGCGGGCTGGCCGACGGCGCGGCGGAGGCCGCGCGGTTCAACGAGCCGCAGGGACTGGCGCTGCTGCCGGACGGCGAGGTGCTGGTCGCGGACACCGTCAACCACGCGCTGCGCCGCCTCGATCCGGCCACCGGCGCGGTGGCGACCGTCGCGGGCACCGGCGCGCAGTGGTGGCAGGGGGCGCCCACCGAGGGGCCCGCGCGGGAGGTGGCGCTCTCCTCACCGTGGGACGTGGCCTGGTTCGCGGGCCGCGTGTGGGTCGCGATGGCCGGAGTGCACCAGTTGTGGACGTACGACCCGGCGAGCGGCACCGTCGCCGTCGCGGCGGGCACGACGAACGAGGGGCTGGTGGACGGTCCGGCCGCCGAGGCGTGGTTCGCGCAGCCGTCCGGGCTGGCGGTCGCGGCCGACGGCAGCAGGCTGTGGGTCGCCGACTCCGAGACGAGCGCCCTGCGCTGGATCGAACGGCAGAGCGCGCACAGCGGCGAGGACGCCGAGAAATCCGAGGCCGACGAGCCCACCGACGGCGGTGGGTTCGTGGTGCGGACCGCGGTCGGCACCGGCCTCTTCGACTTCGGCCACCGCGACGGCCCGGCCGATCAGGCGCTGCTCCAGCACCCGCTGGGCGTCACGGCGCTGCCGGACGGGTCGGTCGCCGTCTGCGACACCTACAACCACGCGCTGCGCCGCTACGACCCCGCAACCGGCGAGGTGAGCACCCTGGCCACCGAGCTGCGGGAGCCCTCGGGCGCGGTCCTGGCGCCCGGCGCCGCGGAGGAGGCGGACGGCGCACCGGAGATCGTCGTCGTCGAGTCGGCGCGGCACCGGCTGACCCGGCTGCGGCTGCCCGAGGACGCCGTGCGGGTCGAGGGCGTGGCACACCGCACCCAGCGGGCGGCCACCGAGGTGGCGCCCGGCGCCCTGCGGCTGGATGTGGTCTTCCAGGCCCCGGCGGGGCAGAAACTCGACACCCGGTACGGCCCCGCGACCCGGCTGATGGTCAGCTCGACCCCGCCCGGGCTGCTCGCCGAGGGCGAGGGCACGGGCACCGAACTGCACCGCGAGGTCCGGCTGGCCGGAGCGGAGGGCAGCGAGGGAGTGCTGCACGTCTCGGCGATGGCCGCCTCCTGCGACGAGGAGGGCGAGTACCCCGCCTGCCATATGCACCAGCAGGACTGGGGCGTCCCGGTGCGGCTGACCGCCGGCGGCGCGGACCGGCTGCCGCTGGTGCTGGCGGGGCTGGACAGTTGACCGCTGGACAGTTGACCCCACCGACCGACGAGACATGGTGACCGGACACCACGCGGCTGCCGGCCACCCGGCCGCGTATGTCGGCCCGTTGACCCTGGCGTGGGTCAGCCGGCACCTGGCGGCGGGCGAACGGATCGTCAGGACCGAGGCACTGCAAGGCGGCATCACCGCCGCAATGCGGCGGCTGACCATCGGCCGCCGCAATGCGGCGGCTGACCATCGGCCGCCGCAATGCGGCGGCTGACCATCGGCGCGGCGGACGGAAGCACCCGTGACCTGGTGCTGCGGAGCTTCGTCGATCCGCTCTCAGCGGGCCATGCCGAGGACTGGCTGAACCGGGAGACCGATGCCCTCACCCTGCTCAAGGGGACGGGCGTGCGGGCTCCTGGCCCGGCCGTGGCGGGAAGCGGGGAGGACGGAGCTGACGACGCGGGTCGTGGAGGAGCGGCTGGACGCCTATGTCACGGCGCTGATGAACGCTTCGGTCTGAGCCACGGCGGTCCGCGGCGGCTTCGCCGTCCACCGCGCGGCCGGGTCCGGGCGGGAGCCCGGCTCACTCCAGGTGGTGGCGGTTGTACTCCTCGACCACCGGGGCGCCGGGGGACGGGGGCTCCACCCGGCGGCGTTTGAGGATGCTGATGTAGGCGCACAGTCCGATCGTGCCGACGATCAGCAGGATGATGCCCATCAGGTCGACGTTGATCCCGCTGATGTCGATGTTGACCGCCAGGGTCAGAATCGCCCCCAGGGCCATCATGCCGATGCAGATGACGATGCCCATGCGTTGCCTCCAAGCACGGTTGAGCCGTCTCGGCTCATTCGGGCCGAACTGGCTCTTCGGCCGGGCGGATTCGCTTACCGCGCGCGGGTACCCGGATCCGTCGGAGGCAACCACCGTGCCGCGCGGTCCCGGACTCCGCGGCTGCGCGGGGTCCGGCACCGCCGGTCGGTCGGGGGCTCGGTGGCCGGGTCAGCCCTCGAGGAACGCCGTGAGGCAGTTGGCCAGCAGGTAGGGGTCGTCGGCGCCGCACAGCTCTCGGGCCGAGTGCATGGAGAGGATCGCGACGCCGATGTCGACCGTGGTGATGCCGTGGCGTGCGGCGGTGATCGGGCCGATGGTGGTGCCGCAGGGCACGTCGTTGTTGGAGACGAAGCTCTGCCACGGGACGCCCGCGCGTTCGCAGGCCGCGGCGAAGACGGCGCGTCCGGAGCCGTCGGTGGAGTACCGCTGGTTGACGTTGACCTTGAGGATCGGACCGCCGTTGGGCAGCGGGTGGTGGCCGGGCTCGTGCCGTTCGGGGTAGTTGGGGTGCACGGCGTGCCCGGTGTCGGAGGAGAGGCAGACGGTGCCCGCCCAGGCGCGGGCCCGGTCCTCGTAGGAGCCGCCGCGGGCGAAGACAGAACGCTCCAGCACCGAGCCCAGCAGCGGCCCGTCGGCGCCGGTGTCGGACTGGCTGCCGTTCTCCTCGTGGTCGAAGGCGGCGAGCACGGGGATCGCGGTGGGCTCGGCGTCGGTGCCGCGGCCCGCCGCCGCGATCAGTGCCGCGACCCCGGCGTGCACCGACAGCAGGTTGTCCATCCGCGGGCCGGCCACGAGTTCGCGGTCCCGTCCCAGGTAGGCGGGGGGCTCGACGCTGTGGGTCATCAGGTCCCAGCCGGCGATGTCCTCGACCGGGAGTCCGCTCTCCTCGGCGAGGAAGCGCAGCAGGTCGCCCTCGTCGGTCCTGCCCAGCCCCCACACGGGTGTCATGTGACGCTGGCGGTTCAGCTTGAGGCCGTCGTTGACCTGCCGGTCGAGGTGGATGGCGAGCTGCGGTACGCGCAGCAGGGGGCGGTCCACGTGTACCAGGTGGGTGGAGCGGTCGCGCAGGGTCAGTCGGCCGCTGAGGCCCAGATCGCGGTCGAGCCAGGTGTTGAGCAGGGCGCCGCCGTAGATCTCGACGGCGATCTGCCGCCAGTTGTGGGCGCCGGTGTCGGGTACGGGCTTGACGCGCAGGTTGGGCGAGTCGGTGTGGGCGCCGACGATCCGGAAGGGGGTGCTCGGCAGGGCGCCCTCGGGGACGTACCAGGCGATGAGCGCGCCGCCGCGCAGGACGTACTTGCCGCCCGTGGTGGCGTCCCAGGCCTCGGTCTCCCGCACCTGCCGGAAGCCGGCTTTCTCCAGTTGCGCGGCCGTGTTCGCCACCGCGTGGTAGGGGGAGGGGGCGGCGGCGAGGAAGGACAGCAGACCGTCGGTGTGAGCGCGGTCGAACGGCGTGGCGTTGCTCATGGGCCCACCTTACGGCGCGGTGTCCGGGTGCCGGGCGTGTGGTCGTCCCCGCTCGGGACGGGCAGCGCCCCGCTCCCAGGGCGGCGGGAGCGGGGCGCGGGGGCCGGGTACGGCCCGGCATCAGGGGTGCGGGAGGGCTCAGAACGCCTTCTCGTCGAGCTCCATGATCGAGAGGTCCACCGTGTCGGCCAGCTCGCGCTGGACGGCGACCTGCGGCAGCACGTTCGCGGCGAAGAACTTCGCCGCGGCGATCTTGCCCTGGTAGAACGGCACGTCCTTGGCGGCGGCGCCCGCCAGCTTCTCGGCGGCCACGGCGGCGCCGCGCAGCAGCAGGTAGCCGATGACGACGTCACCCGCGGTCATCAGGAAGCGGGTGGTGTTGAGCCCCACCTTGTAGATGGACTTGACGTCCTTCTCGGTGGCGGCCAGGTCGGTCAGCATGGTGCCGACGATGGCCTCCAGCTCCCCGGCGGCCTTGGCGAGGTGGTCGCGGGAGGCGGCCAGCTCCTCGCCGCCCTGCGCCTCGGCGAGGAACTTCTTGATCTCCTCGGACAGCGCGGTCAGCGCCTGGCCCTGGTCGCGGACGACCTTGCGGAAGAAGAAGTCCTGGCCCTGGATGGCGGTGGTGCCCTCGTAGAGGGTGTCGATCTTGGCGTCCCGGATGTACTGCTCGATCGGGTACTCCTGCAGGTAGCCGGAGCCGCCCAGGGTCTGCAGGGACTGCGCGAGCTGCTCGTAGGACTTCTCCGAGCCGTAACCCTTCACGATCGGCAGCAGCAGGTCGTTGAGGCGGTGGGCCGCGGCGGCGTCCTCGCCGCTGTGCTCCTTGAGCAGGATCTCGTCCTGCACCGTGGCGGTGTAGAGGACGAGGGCGCGCATGCCCTCGGCGTACGCCTTCTGGGTCAGCAGCGCGCGGCGTACGTCCGGGTGGTGGGTGATGGTGACCCGGGGCGCGGTCTTGTCCGTGAACTGGGCCAGGTCGGCGCCCTGCACCCGCTCCTTGGCGTACTCCAGCGCGTTCAGGTAGCCGGTGGAGAGGGTGGCGATCGCCTTGGTGCCGACCATCATCCGGGCGAACTCGATGATCTTGAACATCTGCCGGATGCCGTCGTGCTTCTCGCCCAGCAGCCAGCCCTTGGCGGGCTGGTTGGCGCCGAAGGTCATCTCGCAGGTGTTGGAGACCTTCAGGCCCATCTTGTGCTCGACGTTGGTGGCGTGGACGCCGTTGCGCTCGCCCAGCTCGCCGGTCTCCCAGTCGAAGTCGTACTTGGGCACGATGAACAGCGACAGGCCCTTGGTGCCGGGGCCGTGGCCCTCCGGACGGGCCAGCACGAAGTGCACGATGTTCTCGGACATGTCGTGCTCACCGGAGGTGATGAAGCGCTTCACGCCCTCGATGTGCCAGGTGCCGTCGGCCTGCTCGGTGGCCTTGGTGCGGCCGGCGCCGACGTCCGAGCCGGCGTCCGGCTCGGTGAGCACCATCGTGGAGCCCCACTGCTTCTCGGCCATCAGCGCGGCGATCTTGTGCTGCTCCTCGGTGCCCTCCTCGTGCAGCACGCCCGCGAAGGCCGGGCCCGAGGCGTACATCCACACGGCCGGGTTGGAGCCCAGGATCGTCTCGGCGAAGCCCCACAGCAGCGAGCGCGGCGCCGTGGTGCCGCCGATCTCCTCCGGGATGCCCAGGCGCCACCACTCGGCGTCCATGTACGCCTGGTAGCTCTTCCGGAAGGCGGCGGGTACCGGTGCGGTGTTGGTGTCCGGGTCGAAGACCGGCGGGTTGCGGTCGCCCTCCTCGTAGGAGGCGGCCAGCTCGTTCTCGGCCAGCCGTGCGATCTCGGACAGCACGTTCTTGGCGGTCTCGACGTCCATCTCCGCGAACGGTCCGGTGCCGTACACCGTGTCGCGCCCGAGCACCTCGAAGAGGTTGAACTCGATGTCGCGGAGATTCGACTTGTAATGCCCCATGGCGACGGCTCCGTAGTGGCTCGCTCGTACTTGTCGGTAGTCCCATAGATGATGCTACCCGCCGGTAATAAGAAGCAACCCCTCACCACCCCTCTGTGACTCGTTACTCTTTTCGCTATGTACGGTTACGACCAGACCGGCGCCCCACCCGGACAGGGCCACGGGCCGCAGCCCGGGCAGGGCCACGGCGGGCACGGCTACCAGCACGCCGGGCACGGCCCGCATCCCGGTCAGCAGGGTCACCAGGCGCCGCCCCCGCCGCCGTACGGAGCGCATCAGGGGCCGCCGCAGTACGGCCAGCCGGGAGCGCAGCAGCCGCTCTACCCCGAGCCGTCGCCGCCCTCCCTCCAGGAGTCGATCCGCGCCTTCACCACGGGCTCGATGAGCGCCGAGGACTTCCAGGGGATCTTCTCCACCTCCAGGGTGTACTGCCCGCGCGGCGACACCCCCGGCTTCCTCGCGCTGCACAACACCCAGCAGCCGGTCATCCCGATGTTCAGCACCCTCAAGGAGCTGCGCGCCTACGCCGGCAAGGAGTCGAAGTACTTCGTCATCACCGGCGCCGAGGTCCTCGACCTGCTGCCGTCGGGCTACGGCTTCGTGCTCGACATGGAGGGCGAGCACCGCGTGGTCTTCGACGCCAAGGCCGTCGAGGAGATGGTCGACTTCGCGATGCGACGGATGTACGGCTGAGCCGATGTACGGCTGAGCCGATGTACGGCTGAGTCGACAGGCGCGCGGGCGGTCGCCGCGCGCCGGCGTACGGAGTGACGTGCGCCTCGCCGCACCGGGCTGCCGCGAACGTCCCCGCGAACATCCCGCGGCGGCCCGCTCCGGCCCCCTGAGCTCCTCGGCCCTCGTGCGGCAGCGGCGGCAGGGGCGGCAGGACGCCTCCGGGTCCGGGCGGACGGGCGGCAGGAAGCCTCCGCGTCCAGGTCCTCCCACCGGTCCGGGGACGGCTGCTCCCCGGCGCTCTTCCGTGTTCCCTCGCCGGGGCCTGCCGCGTTGTCCCAGGTCCAGAGTCCGGCGCCTGGAAGGCCGGGCGTCGTCGGTGCATGTTGCACCACTTTGTACCGACTCGTCGGGTCGGGGAAACGGGGGCGAGGCGGGGTGGGACAGGGCGGTACTCTGAAGGGCACTCCACTGTGACCCCTGAGCCGAACGACTTGGATGAATGATGCATCGGTACCGGTCCCACACCTGCGGCGAGCTTCGCGCCTCGGACGTCGGCACTGACGTCCGGCTGAGCGGCTGGCTGCACAATCGCCGGAACCTTGGCGGCATCCTCTTCATCGACCTGCGCGACCACCACGGCATCGTCCAGCTCGTGGTCCGGGACGTGGCCGGTAAGATCGACGAGCAGCTCGGCTCGCTGGCCAAGGAGACGGTCCTGCGGGTGGACGGCAAGGTCACGGCCCGCGGTGCGGAGAACGTCAACCCCGAGTTGCCCACCGGCGAGATCGAGGTGGAGGTCACCGAGGTCGAGGTGCTGGGCGGGGCCGAGCAGATCCCGTTCACCATCAACGCCGAGGACGGTGTCAACGAGGAGCGGCGGCTGGAGTACCGCTTCCTCGACCTGCGCCGGGAGCGCATGCACCGCAATGTGATGCTGCGCAGCAAGGTCATCGCCGCCATCCGCGAGAAGATGGTCGCCCAGGGCTTCAACGAGATGGCGACGCCCATTCTCTCGGCCACCTCTCCCGAGGGGGCCCGCGACTTCCTCGTCCCCTCCCGGCTGCACGCGGGCAGGTTCTACGCGCTGCCGCAGGCGCCGCAGCAGTTCAAGCAACTGCTGATGATCGCCGGGTTCGACCGCTACTTCCAGATCGCGCCCTGCTTCCGTGACGAGGACGCGCGCGCCGACCGCTCGCCGGGCGAGTTCTACCAGCTCGACATGGAGATGAGCTTCGTCGAGCAGGAGGACGTCTTCCGGGTCATCGAGACGGTGATGACCGAGCTGTTCCAGGAGCTGGGCGAGGGCCGCGAGGTCACCTCGCCGTTCCCGCGCATCCCCTTCCGCGAGGCGATGGTCAAGTACGGCTCGGACAAGCCGGATCTGCGCGCCCGGCTGGAGCTGACCGACGTCTCCGCGCTCTTCGCGGGCTCCGGCTTCAAGGCGTTCGCCGACAAGCACGTGAGGGCGCTGGCGGTGCCGGACACCGCGGCCCAGCCGCGCAAGTTCTTCGACTCGCTGGGCGATTTCGCCGTCGAGCAGGGTGCCAAGGGCCTGGCCTGGGTGCGGGTCGGCGAGGACGGCTCGCTGGCGGGCCCGATCGCCAAGTTCCTCACCGAGGACGACGTCAAGGCGCTCACCGACACGCTGGGCCTCGTCCCCGGCCACGCGGTCTTCTTCGGAGCCGGTGAGTTCGACGAGGTCTCCAAGATCATGGGCGCGGTCCGTGTCGAGGCCGCCAAGCGCGCCGGGCACTTCGAGGAGAACGTCTTCCGGTTCTGCTGGATCGTGGACTTCCCGATGTTCGAGAAGGACGAGGAGACCGGCGAGATCGAGTTCTCGCACAACCCGTTCTCCATGCCCCAGGGCGGTCTCGAGGCGCTGCGCACCAAGGACCCGCTGGACGTTCTGGCCTGGCAGTACGACATCGTCTGCAACGGTGTCGAACTGTCCTCCGGTGCGATCCGGAACCACGAACCGGAGATCATGTTCGAGGCGTTCGGTATCGCGGGCTACTCGGAGGAGGACGTCGAGCGCGAGTTCGGCGGCATGCTGCGCGCTTTCCGCTTCGGCGCTCCGCCGCACGGTGGGATCGCGCCGGGCATCGACCGCATCGTCATGCTGCTCGCGGACGAGCCGAACATCCGCGAGACCATCGCCTTCCCGCTCAACAACAACGCGCTCGACCTGATGATGGGCGCCCCGAGCGAGGTCGACGAGGCGCGGCTGCGCGAACTGCACCTCTCGCTGCGCAAGCCCCCGCAGGTCAAGCAGGCCGAGAAGGCCAAGCAGGCCCCGCAGGCCGAGTAGCCCGCCGAGCCCGCCCAGCCGGGCGGGTCCGGCGGGACGAGTGGCTGCGCGCCGCCCGGGGCTGCCGGGTCGCCGGATGGTGGCGCGGCGGCTCGGTCCGGGCCTCCTCCGCGTCCGACGCGTCCGCCACGGTCCCCTCCGTACACATACGGAGGGGACCGTGTCGTTTTCGGTACCCGGGCGTCAAGCGGCCGATCGAGCGGTCACTCTTGGTGGAGAGCGTGGCAACGGAAGAACAACGGTCATCGATCGGCTACATATGTGCACGGAGACGGCGACGATCGCTCCAACGCGGGCACGCCCCGGGCACGATGCAACAGGTGCGGTGGTCAGCCCTCGGGGGACGGGACGTGGGCCGCCGCACGGCGTCCCGCCGAAGGCGTCACGCACGGTGATACACCGCAGGTGTCGTGTGCAATGTGGCGGTCGAGCGACGAGAGTGACGGCGAAGGAGGTGGCGGTGTGCACGCCGAGGGCCCCAACCCGGGCACGTGTTGCCGCTGCGGTCTGCCGGTGCGGCACCGGGCCCTGATCGCGATCATCGAGACGGGTTCGGGACCCGGCGGCAGCGCGTACGCGTGCCTGCCCTGCGCCCGCGACTACGCCAAGACCTCACTGGCCCCCGAGTGGATCGGCGAGACGATCGCCCACGCGGAAGCGATGCGGCTGGCATGGGACGAGGAGCGCGAGGACGGCGGCCGCCGCGGCGGCCGGCCCCCCGTCTGACCTCGCGCCTCCCCGAGCGCTGACGGGCCGGCCATGCTCCGCCCGGGGCCGGCCCCCGCCTCAGGCCACTCCCCGGGCCCCCCGTCCCGCACCCCGCGGGCCGCCGAGACCCCGCAGTGCCGTCCTCCCGGCGACCGGGACGGCGCCGGCCCGGCGGTCGGCGCCGTATTCACCCGCGGTTCATTCCGCGGTCGCCCTGCCGCGTATCCGCGGCCTTAACGTCACGGCGGCGTACGGCGTACAAGCGCACACCGCGCCCGGACCGGAGGAACGACCATGCGAAAGCCGCTGCCGCTGCTCACCGCGCACCCGACGGGAAGGTCGGCGATGACCTGCCGCTACCGCTGCGGCGACGCCTGCTTCCACGAGGTGCCCAACACCAGCACCAACGAGTACGCGGGTGACGTCATCGCCCGGGCCCTCTCGCGCCGCTCGGTGCTGCGCGCCGGCGCCGTCGTCGGGGTCGCCGCGGCCGCGGGCACCGGGATCGCCGGACCCGGCGCCGGAACCGCCGCCGCCGCGCCGCAGGGCAGTGGCCACCACCCGCACGGCGGGCCGCACGGCAAGCCGGCCAAGGGCCTGCGGTTCGAGCCCGTCGCGCCCAACACCGCGGACACGGTGACCGTCCCGGAGGGCTACGGACAGAACGTCGTCATCCGCTGGGGCGAACCGATCCTGCGCGGGGCGCCGGACTTCGACCCGGCGCGGCAGAGCGCGAAGGCCCAGGCAGGCCAGTTCGGCTACAACAACGACTTCCTCACGCTGCTGCCGCTGCGCTCCCGGCAGCACAGCCACAGCCACGGGGCCGACCAGCTCCTGGTCGCCAACCACGAGTACACCGACGAGGAGTTGATGTTCGCCGGGTACGACCCGGAGAAGCCCACCCGCGAGCAGGTCGAGATCGCCTGGGCCGCGCACGGCCTGTCCGTCGTCGTGGTGGCCGGTGAGCGGCGTACGGGAGCGCTGCACGCCGTGCCCCGCCACCCGCTCAACCGCCGGATCACCGCCACCACCGAGTTCGAGCTCACCGGTCCGGCCGCGGGCGGCGCGCTGCTGCGCACGAAGGCCGACCCGCGCGGGCGCCGGGTGCTGGGGACGCTCAACAACTGCTCGGGCGGCACCACGCCGTGGGGCACGGTGCTCTCCGGCGAGGAGAACTTCAACCAGTACTTCGCCCACGCCGAGCGGGTGACCGACCCCGAGCGCGCCGCGACCCTGAAGCGGTACGGCATCTCGGGCGGCGCCAGCGGGCGGCGCTGGGAGGAGTTCGACGAGCGGTTCGACCTGACCGCGGAGCCGAACGAGGTGCACCGCTTCGGCTGGGTGGTGGAGCTGGACCCGTACGACCCCGACTCCACGCCCCGCAAGCACACGGCGCTCGGCCGGTTCAAGCACGAGGCGGCCCAGCCGCGGCTGTCCCGGGACGGGCACGCCGTCGTCTACATGGGTGACGACGAGCGCTTCGACTACTTCTACAAGTTCGTCTCCAAGAACCGGATGCGCCGCGGGAAGAGCGCCGAGGACCGGCGGCACAACCTGTCCCTGCTGGACGAGGGCACGCTCTACGTCGCCAAGCTGACCGGCGACAGCCCGGCGGACGAGATCGACGGCGCGGGCACGCTGCCCGAGGACGGCGAGTTCGACGGCAGCGGCCGGTGGATCCCGCTGGCCGCCGGGGACCGGTCGTTCGTGCCGGGGATGAGCGCCGAGGAGGTGTACGTCTTCACCCGGCTGGCCGCCGACAAGGCCGGCGCCACGAAGATGGACCGCCCCGAGGACATCGAGCCCAGCCCCCGCACCGGCCGGGTGTATGTGGCGCTGACCAACAACACCGACCGCGGCAAGGACGGCAAGCCGGGCCCCGACGAGGCCAACCCGCGCAACGCCAACAAGCACGGCCAGGTGCTGGAGTTCGCCGAGCGCCGCAACGACCCGACCGGGAGTACCTTCTCCTGGCGGCTCTTCCTGGTCTGCGGTGACCCCCAGGACCCGGGGACCTACTTCGGCGGCTTCCCCAAGGAGCAGGTCAGCCCGATCTCCTGCCCGGACAACGTCACCTTCGACGACTACGGCAACCTGTGGATCTCCACGGACGGCAACAAGCTCGGTTCGCACGACGGGCTGCACGGGGTCGCCACGGCCGGGCCGCGGCGCGGCGAGGTCCGGCAGTTCCTGACCGTCCCGACCGGTGCGGAGACCTGCGGGCCGCTGGTGCAGGACCGCCGGGTGCTCGTCGCGGTCCAGCACCCGGGCGAGGTGGACGGCGCCTCGGTGGAGAAGCCCGCCTCCACCTGGCCGGACGGACCGGGTCACTATGTGCGCCCGGCGGTGGTGGCCGTCTGGCCGGAGGACGGTTCCCACGTCGGACGCTGACCCCGGCCGCCCGCGTGGGCGGGTGGTCGGAGTCGGACAGCAGGAGCGCGGGCCCCGTCGGTGACGTCCGATGCTGTTGGTAAATCCGGGGCCTACGCCTTCTTCGCCCCGTCGATCGTCTGGTCGGCGGGGCGAAGTCGTGCGAAATGACTGGTGCGGGTGCGTGCTCGTGGGGTGCCGGTGAGGTGGGCGTCGACGCGGGCGAGGTTGATCGCGGCGCCGGTGAGCTGGTGCTGGAGGCTGGTCTTCGTCAGACCGCGGTAGCGGGATCTGCGCAGGCCGCAGCGCTGAACGCCCTGGGCGATGGTGCCCTCGACCCCCGCCCGGACCTTGTAGCGTTCCTTCCATTCGTCGCTCTTCTGCTCGGCTCTGGCCGTCTGAAGCGCGTGGTGTTCGTCGTGATGGCGTAGTCGCAGCTCACGGCTCTTGCCGGAGGGCGAGTTGATGCACTCCCGCCGCACCGGACAGGGACGGCAGTCAAGCACGGAGAACCGGACCCGCAGCACGGGCTGTCCTGTCTGGGAGAGCCGTTCGCTCCAGTTGATGCTGGTCTTGCCGCCGGGGCAGGTGGCCTGCTTGCTGCCCCAGTCGATGATGAAGGCGTCCTGGCCGAAGCCACTGTCCGTGCTGGACTGGGCGCTGTTATCGGCCTGGAGCGGCCCGTGCAGGGCGATGCCGTGCTCGTCCCGGGCGCTGATCAGGGTGGCACCGGTGGGATAGCCGGCATCTACCCAGTGCTCGCCGGGCGTGCAGTCCCGTGCGGTGAGCTGGGTGTGGATCGTCTCGGCCATCGACCGGTCGGAGACGGTGGCCACCGTCGTGGCGACGTTCGTGATCAGGTTCGGGGTGTCCGGTTCGCAGGTCTCGGTGAGGTGGACCTTGTAGCCGTCCCACGCCGTATCGCGTTTGATGCTGGTGCGCGCGTCGGTGTCATAGGGGGTGACCGGGCGCAACGCGCCCGGCGGGCGGTCTTTTGGGTCCCGCCGCCTCACCTCACCTTCCACCTGGTGGAAGTGCTGGACCCACATCTGCCGCAGCGTCTCCACCTCGGCGAGGGCGCGGAGACCGTCGGGGGCGCCGGGCGCGAAGACGGCTGCCAGCAGGCGTGTTCCGTCCAGGCCGATCCGTAGCCCGACCTCGTCCCGCTTCGCCCGGCTGGTGGGGAACCGGCTGTCCTCGGCCCTCGTCGCGTAGTGCCTGAACCAGTCGGGCTCGGCGACACCGGCCAGCCAGTCCGGGGCCGTCTGCGCCAGCGCGTTCAGCGCCGACCGCAGCGTCTCCGCCACCATCTCCAGCCAGCACAGGTCACGCGCCGCCGACAACACGTGCGTGGAGTCCGTGCGGGCCCGGCCCGCCTTCTTGACCAGCCCCTTCTCGCGGGCTGCTGTCAGGATGCCGTCCAGCACCCGGCGTCCGCCGTCCGCCTGGGCGAGCCGGTCCCTGAACTCCGACAGAACCGAGAAGTTGAAGCCCGGATCATCCAGTTCCAGGCCGAGCGCGTACTTGACATCGATCCGCGCCCGCACCGCCTCCGCGGCCTGCCGGTCGGTCAGCCCCTCCACGAACTGCAACACTGACACCAGCGCCAGTCCGGCCGGTGACCAGGCATGACGCCCCCGGGCGGGGAAGAGATCCGCGAACTCCTCATCCGTGAACAACGGCCCCAGTCCGTCCCGCAGCCGGATCGCCAGGCTCCCCTTCGGAAACGCGGCCCGCGCCACCCGCACCGTCTCCGCCGGGATCTCCCCAGACCCCTTCGGCTGCATCGACATCCGCACCCACCCCATACGACAACGTCGGCCTTCAAGACCACAACCGGGTCTTGAAGGCCGACGTCACGTACAGGCCCCGGATTTACCAACAGCATCGGTGACGTCCGGCGGGGCCCGGCCCGGTCCCGCACACCCGGCCGGCGGGCCGGTGGGAGGACCCGGGGCAGCGTGCGCGGTGGCGGGGCCCGCGTACCCGTGCGAGGGTGACGGCAGGGCATCTGCGACAGAGATGCCGAATTCAGGCGGAACGCCCCCCATCATGCCAACCTCGCGGGTGCAGGTGCAGCCATGGAGCGAACCAGGATTCTGATCGTCGGCGGCGGCTTCGCCGGAGTCGAGTGCGCACGCGGACTGGAGCGCGGACTGCGGCCCGAAGAGGCGGAGATCAGCCTGGTCACCCCCGCCAGCTACGAGCTGTACCTCCCGCTGCTCCCGCAGGTCGCGGCCGGGGTGCTCACCCCGCAGTCGGTCGCGCCACCGCTGCGCAGGCTGGTGCACCGGACCGCCATCGTCCCCGGCATGGTCATCGGGATCGATCCGCACGACCGGATGTGCGTGGTCCGCCTCATCAGTGGCGAGACCGTCAACCAGCCCTACGACCGGCTGATCCTCACCCCCGGCAGCGTCACCCGCAGCTTCGACATCCCGGGCCTGAACGAGCAGGCGCGCGGGATGAAGACGCTCGCCGAGGCGGCCTATGTGCGCGACCACGTGATCGCCCAGCTCGACCTGGCGGCGGCCAGCACCAACGAGCAGGAGCGGGCCGAGCGGCTGCAGTTCGTGGTGGTCGGCGGCGGCTACGCGGGCACCGAGACGGTCGCCTGTCTGCAGCGGCTGACCAACTCCGCCGCCAAGCGCTATCCGCGGCTCGATCCCGACCTGATCAAGTGGCACCTGGTGGACATCGCCCCCAAGCTGATGCCGGAGCTGGGCGAGAAGCTGGGGCGGCGCGCCCAGCAGATCCTGCGCGAGCGGGGGACGGACGTGTCGCTGGGGGTCTCGGTCGCCAAGGCGACCGAGCGGCGGATCACCCTGACCGACAACCGGGTGCTGCCCTCCCGCACCCTGATCTGGACGGCGGGCGTCGCCGCCAGTCCGCTGATCAGCACCCTCGACGCGGAGACGATCAAGGGGCGGCTCGCGGTCAACGCGGACTTCACGGTGCCGGGCCACCCCGGGGTGTACGCGCTGGGCGACGCGGCGGCGGTGCCGGATCTGACGAAGGTCGGCGGCGCGGTGTGTCCGCCCACCGCGCAGCACGCCGGGCGCCAGGGCAAGCACATGGCCCGCAATCTGATCGCCGCGCTGCGGGGCGAGCCCATGACGCCCTACCGGCACAAGGATCTCGGGCTGGTCGTGGACCTGGGTGGGACCAACGCGGTGGCACGGCCGCTGGGGTACGAGTTCTCCGGGTTCCCGGCGCAGGTGATCACCCGTGGCTATCACCTGATGGCGCTGCCCACCTTCACGGCGAAGGTCCGCACGGTGGCGAACTGGAACCTCAACGCGCTGATGGGCGACGACTTCCTACGCACCGGCTTCCTCTCCCGCCGCCCCGCGACCCTCCAGGACATGGAGGCCACGGATGCCTACCTCACCCAGGAGCGGGCGCGCGAGCTGACACCGTGAGGCGGGGCCGTATCCGGCGGCGCGGCGGGCGGCAGCGGACGCGACGCTTTGACTTGAAGTGAAGTTCAAGTAGCAGAGTGGGGGTCTCGCAGCCAGCGAGAGTCCCCAGCCGGAAGGCATCACCATGCACGCCGTCGTCCTGCACACCTTCGGCCCCGCCGAGAACCTCCGCCGCGAGACGCTGCCCGACCCCGAACCCGGACCGGGCCAGGTCCGGATCGCCGTCCGCGCGGCCGGAGTCCACGCGATCGAGACCGTCATGCGCGCCGGAGTGACCGAGGGCCTGGTACCGCCGCTCCCCGAGCTGCCGACCGTGCTCGGCGGCGAGGTCTCCGGGCGCGTCGACGCGGTCGGCCCCGACGTCGGACCCGAATGGCTGGGCCGCGACGTGGTGACCGCGAAGGGCGCCCCCGGCGGCTACGCGGAACTCGTCGTCGCGGACCTCACCGAGGTGCTGGAGCGCCCCGCCGGGCTCGACCACCAGGCCGCGGTCGCCGCGATCGTCACCGGCGGGACGACCGTCGGGGTGCTCGCCCAGGCCGGCCTGGGCGAGGACGACGTGGTGCTGGTCAACTCGGCTGCCGGCGGCATGGGACGGCTGCTGGTGCAGCACGCCCACGCGCTGGGCGCCGTGGTGATCGGCGCCGCCGGCGGCCCGGAGAAGACCGCGGCCGTCCGGGAACTCGGCGCGGACCTGGCCGTCGACTACAACCGCCCCGACTGGCAGCAGCCGGTCGCCGACTGGCTGGCCGGGCCGGGCGGCGGCCGCTCCGTCACCGCCGTCCTGGACGGAGTCGGCGGCGAGCAGGCCCGCACCGCCTTCGGCCTGCTCGCCGCCGGCGGTCGCTTCGTGACCTACGGCGCGATCTCCGGTGCCGAGTTCACCCCGGGGCCCGACGAACTGGCGGCCCGCCGGGCCACCCACATCGACGCCCTCCGCGGCATGCTCGCCCACCCCGAGGACATCGCCGGCCATCGGGCCGAGGGGCTCCGCCGTACCGCCGCGGGCGACTTCACCCACACCACCCACCTCTTCCCCCTCGCCGAGGCCGCCCGCGCCCACAAGGCCCTGGAACAGCGCGAGACCACGGGGAAGGTCGTCCTGATCCCCTAGCGACGCCTCCGGCGACGGGAAGCCCGGCACCGCGGCCTCCCCGGGCGGCCGGTTCCGGTGGCGGTTCCGGCCGCCGGTTCCGGTGTGCGGTGCCGACCGCGTGGGGCACGCATTCGGTCGGGGAATCCGGGCACAGTTGGGGGAGAGCAAGGAACGACGAGCAGTCCGAGGAGCCCCCATGCCCACGGTGCCGGTGGTGCGCAGCCTGCGCAGGGTGGTGCGGCCCCGCGTGCCGCGCCCCGTGGTGGACCTCTCCCACCCGGCGCGCTCCCCGCTGGGCACCTCCGTGGTGAGTTGTGTGACCTACGACCGCGAGGGCACCCGGCTGATGGCGGAGTGCGGCATCGCGGAGGCGCTGGCCTGCGTCCGCAAGGGCGGCTCCGCAGACGACGCAGGCGACACGGCCGACGGTGACGGCGCCGCGGGTGACGGCGGCTTCGTGTGGATCGGGTTGCACGAACCGGGGGAGGCCGAGTTCGAGGGCATCACCGAGCTGTTCGGGCTGCATCCGCTCGCGGTGGAGAACGCACTCGAATCCCATCAGCGGCCGAAGGCCGAGTGGTACGGCGGCGAGATGATGTTCGCCGTCTTCAAGACCGTCAGCTATGTGGAGCACGAGAAGGTGTCCACCACCAGCGAGGTGGTGGACACCGGCGAGATCGTCGTCTTCACCGGCGCCGACTTCGTGATCACGGTCCGGCACGGGCGGCACGGCTCCCTCGGCCCGCTCCGCGAGGAGTTGGAGTCCGACCCGGAGCGGCTCGCGCAGGGCCCGGCCGCGGTGCTGCACGCGATCGCCGACCGGGTCGTGGACGACTATCTGCTGGTCGCCGACGAGGTGCAGACCGACATCGACGAGCTGGAGAGCCAGGTCTTCGCCTCCGAGACGCCTTTCGGGGGCAGCGGCGGCGGGGGCGGCTCCGGCACCAGCCGGGTCTACCAGATCAAGCGCGAGCTGCTGGAGCTCAAGCGCGCCACCCTCCCGCTGGCCCGGCCGCTGGAGCTGCTCTCCGACCGCCCCAACCGGCTCATCGACCCCGAGATACGCAAGTACTTCCGGGACGTCGCCGACCACCTCGCGCGCGTCACCGAGCAGATCTCCTCCTTCGACGCGCTGCTCGACTCGATCCTCCAGGCCCATCTGGCGCAGGTCTCCACCGCCCAGAACGAGGGCATGCGCAAGATCAGCGCCTGGGTCGCCATCGTCGCCGTCCCGACGATGGTCTGCGGCATCTACGGGATGAACTTCGACCGCATGCCGGAGCTGCACTGGCGCCTCGGCTATCCACTGGTCCTCGCCGTCACCGCCGTGACCTGCGTGGCCATGTACCGCGCCTTCCGCAGGAACGGCTGGCTGTGAACCGCGCGGCACCCCCTCCGGGGAACCCCGGGGCACCGCTTTCCGGAAGCCCGGGAGGGCGCCCCGCGGTGAGGGGCGCCCTCCCGGGCGGGTACCGGCGTGGCGCTAGAGCACCAGCGACAGCAGCAGCAACAGCACCAGTCCGACGACGGAGATGATCGTCTCCATCACCGACCAGGACTTCAGGGTCTGCCCGACGTTCATCCCGAAGTACTCCTTGACCAGCCAGAACCCGGCGTCGTTGACGTGGCTGAAGAAGAGCGAGCCGGCGCCGACCGCGAGCACGACGAGTGCGGTCTGCGGCGTGGACATGTCGGCGGTGAGGGGGCCGACGAGCCCGGCCGCCGAGACGGTGGCCACGGTCGCGGAGCCGGTCGCCAGCCGGATGCAGACGGCGATCAGCCAGCCGAGCAGCAGTGCCGGGATGGACCAGTCCTCGGACAGGTCCAGGATCATCTGTCCGATGCCGACGTCCACCAGGGTCTGCTTGAAGCCGCCGCCCGCGCCGACGATCAGCAGGATGCCCGCGATCGGACCGAGCGAGGTCGCCACGGTGGAGGACATCCGGTCCTTGGTGAAGCCCGCGGGGCGTCCCAGGGTGAACATCGCGACCAGGACCGCCACCAGGAGCGCCGTCATCGGGTCGCCGATCACGTCCATGACCCGCTGCACGGTGTCCTCGGGGTCGTCGACGACGATGTCGGCGAGCGCCTTGGCGAGCATCAGCACCACGGGCAGCAGCACCGTGGCCAGCGTGCCGCCGAAGCCGGGTCGCCGGTCCGGTTCGGCGTCGGCCCGCTCGGGCACGACACCTTCGGGCGGTGTGGTGTCGACCCAGCGTGCGGCGACCTTGCCGAACAGCGGACCGGCCACGATCAGGGTGGGGATGCCGACGACGAGGCCGAGGGCCAGCGTCACGCCCAGGTTGGCGTCCATCGCGTCGATGGCGACGAGCGGGCCGGGGTGCGGGGGCACCAGCCCGTGCATCACCGACAGTCCGGCGAGCGCGGGGATGCCGACGCGCATCACCGAGTAGTTGCCGCGCTTGGCCACCAGCAGCACCACCGGGATCAGCAGTACCAGGCCGACCTCGAAGAACATCGGCAGCCCGACGATGCCCGCGATCAGCGCCATCGCCCACGGGATGCTGCGCCTGCTCGCCCTGGCCAGGATCGTGTCCACGATCTGGTCGGCCCCACCGGAGTCGGCGAGCAGTTTGCCGAGGATGGCGCCCAGCGCGATGAGCACGCCGACGCCGGAGACGGTGTCCCCGAGGCCGGTGCTGAAGCTGGCGATCACCTTGTCGAGCGGCGCGGCGGCCGCGGCACCCAGTGCGAGGGTGCCGACGCTCAGCGCCAGGAAGGCGTGCAGCTTGAACCGGGTGATGAGTACGACGATGACGGCGATGCCGACGAGGGCGGCGATCCCCAACTGGACGTTGCCGGCGGAGGTGATGGGGTCCGGTTGCTGCGACCCCGCGGCCAGCATCTCGGCACTGAGATGGCGCACGGCTCTTCCTTCTTCGTGGGTGGTGAGGTGGGGCGGGTAGGGATCAGGGGTTGTTGACCAACTGGTCGGTATGGACAGGGGAGAGGCGGCTCAGTGCCGCCAGGGCGTGCCGGGTGACCGCGCGGGGTCCCGGCGCGACATCGACGGCGGTGCCCGGCTCGTCCGGCGCCAGCGGTTCGAGGGTGGCGAACTGCGAGTCCAGGAGTGTGACGGGCATGAAGTGGTCCGACCGCCCGGCCATCCGCTCGGCGATCAGCGCGCGGTCGCCGGTCAGATGCAGGAAGACGACACCGGGTGCCGAGGCCCGCAGCCGGTCGCGGTAGCCGCGCTTGAGCGCCGAGCAGCTCACGACCCCGCCGAGCGCCTGGTGGCGGTGGGCCCAGGCGCCGATGGCGTCGAGCCAGGGTGCCCGGTCGGCGTCGTCGAGCGGGGTTCCGGCGGACATCTTGGCGACGTTGGCGGGCGGGTGGAAGGCGTCGGCCTCGGCGTAGGGCACGTCGAGGGCTTCGGCGAGCAGGCGTCCCACGGTGGTCTTGCCGGTACCCGCCACTCCCATGACGACGACCACGGCGCCGGTGGCGGGGTGCACCGCCGATTCGGCCGTCCGGTCGGCCGCCCCCTCGAGTGGCTCCACCGCCGGTCCGGGTGCCGCGTCGGCCACCGGGTCGCGCCCCGTGTCCTGCTCGGGCCTTGTGCTCCGCACCGCTCTCACCGTCCTCGTCGACCTTGCTCGGCGCGCAGGACACTCAACCCCATAGGTCACATGTATTCAATAGCTGGAAGCGATGTAGTCATACTTATTCGCGGTGACGAGAAGCACGTAGGCTGAGCGTCCCGGGCGCTCGTCGAGTGCGCGGGGAGGGGTGGAGACAAGTCGGGAGAGGCATGACCAGCCAGGACGACGGCGCCGACCGGGAGTACGGTCCGGCGGACCCGCAGCGCGCGGCGGCCAAGGACGCCGGGGACGCCGCGGCGGACCCGGCCGGCGCCGCGTCCGCGGACGGTGCGAAGCGCGGCCGGGGGGTGCGCCGCGAGCGCGGACTGCACGGGCGGATGCTCGCCTCGCTCGGCCCCGCGATCACGGCCGGTGAGTACCCGCCCGGCACGGTGCTGCTCACCGAGGAGCTGGCCGCCCGCTACGAGGTCTCCCGCACGGTGGCGCGGGAGGCGGTGCGGGTGCTGGAGTCCATGCACCTGGTCGAGTCGCGCCGCAGGGTCGGAGTCACCGTGCTGCCGACCGAGCAGTGGAACGTCTACGACCCGCAGGTGATCACCTGGCGGCTGGCCGGTGCCGACCAGGGGCGCCAGTTGCGCTCCCTCACGGTGCTGCGGTCCGCCGTCGAGCCGGTCGCGGCCCGGCTCGCCGCCGAGCAGGCCACTCCCGAGGAGTGCGCCGCGCTGACCGAGCACGCGCTGGGCATGGTCGCCACCTCGCGGGGGCGGCAGCTCGACAACTACCTGGTGCACGACATCGCCTTCCACCGCGCCGTGCTGCGGGCCTCCCGCAACGAGATGTTCGCGCGGCTCGGCGACGTCGTCGCGGCCGTCCTCACCGGCCGCACCCAGCACGAGGTGATGTTCAGCGACCCACGCCAGGAGGCCGTGACCCTGCACGTCAAGGTCGCGGAGGCCGTCCGGGAGGGGGACGGTGCCCGTGCGGAGCGCGTGATGCGCACCATCACCGAGGACGCGATGGCCGAGCTGGACGTGCTGGCACCCTGACCGTCCGCCGGGGCGCCGGACCTGGCCCCGGCTCCCGGCCCACGCTTCCTGTCCGGTCCCGGCCGTCCCGCCGGGCCGCGGGGTGCGGGCGTCCTGTCGCCTTCGGGCATCGTCGGGCGCGCTTGCGGCGTCCGTCTCGGTGACGGCGGTCGGCGCGTTCCCCGGGGTGGTCCGGCCGCCGCCCACTGGTTAAGCTCACACAGAAGTTCTCTTGCGGATATCTTCATAGAAGCAGAGAAATCGGGAGGGGTTGGCTGCGATGACCGACGACGACGCGTCCACCGACGCACATCTGGTCTTCCGCCAGTACCTGGACGCGGTCGGGCTGCACGGCATGGCCGGTGCCGAAGCGGTGGGACTACAGGCCACCGAGTGGTACGCGCTCAGCGTGATCTCCGTGGAGGGCCCGCTCACGCCCGGCGAACTGGCCGTCCGCACCGGGCTGACCACGGGCGCCACCACCCGGCTGATCGACCGCCTGGAAGGCGCCGGATACGTCCGCCGCGCCGCGGACCCGGCCGACCGCCGCCGGCTGCGTGTCGCGCCCGCCGCCGACTCCTTCCCCGCGCTGGAGGAGACCGCCGCGCCCGCCCGCCGCCGCATCACCGAGCTGCTGGAGCGCTACACACCCGAGCAGCGGGCCCTCCTCTTCGACTACTTCAGCCGCGCGGCGCCCGCCTACCGCGCAGCCGCCGAGGAGGTCCGCGCCGCCGCCACCCCGCCGCACCGCCGCCCAGGCCGCAAGCCGTCGTCGGCGCGCTGACCCGGCGCCCCGGGACCACCGGCCCTCCGACCGGCCCCCTCCACAGCGCGCCCGGCGGCGCCGGAGCCGACGATGGCCCCATGGCCCAGCGCTCCGACGAGCCGTCCGACGCTCCTTCCGGCTCCCCCTCCGGCCCCCCGTCCGGCGGCGGCCGGGGCCGCCGGCCACTGTGGTCCGGCCACGGGTGGCCGCTGCTGGGCCCGGTGACCGCCGCCCTGTTCGTGGCCTACTTCCTGGTGCCGGAGCACACCCTGGGCCCGGAGAGGCCGGTACTGAGCTGGACCGTGTTCGGCATCGGGCTGACGGCCATCGCCGTTCTGCTGGTCAAGCACATGCGCGACGCCCTCTTCGACCGGCCCGGCACGGTCGTAGCACTGGTCTCGCTGATGTGCCTGTCCGTGCTGCTGTTCTCCTCCGCGTACTTCGTGATGTCCCACCACCCCGGCGAGTTCACCGGCCTGCGCACCCGGCTGGACGCCCTGTACTTCGCGCTGCTGACGCTCGCCACCCTCAGCTACGGCGACATCACCCCGCACGGCCAGTCCGTGCGGCTCGTCATCCTGCTCCAGATCGTCTACACGCTGGTCTTCCTCACCGCCGCCGCGACCTCGCTGACCGGAAAGCTGCGCCGCAACGCCGCGAGCCGGCCGCCCCGCGGCCGGGACCGGAAGCCGGACCCGGACTGAGTCAGCCGCCCGCGTCCAGCGCGTCCAGCACCGCGAGATCGTCCCGGAGCCACTGCGGGGCCTCCGGAGCCGCCGCGTACTCCCGCGCGTGCGGCAGACAGGCCTCGACGGCCCGGCCCGGCCCCGAGTTCGCGTGCACCAGCGCCACCACCACGGTCTCCGCGCGCCGCTCCCCGCACGGCAGGCAGTACCCGGCACCGGCCACGCCGCTCACCGGGCGGCCGCCCCGCCCGCGAGGGCAGCCCGCAGCCGCAGCGGATCCGTCAGCCCGCGCCCGTCCGCGCCGCCGTACGGCATGGCCCAGTACGGGCCGGGCGGCTCCGTCCGGGCCCGCGCCGGGACGGGCAGCCGGCAGGCGACCGACAGCCGCACCACCTCGCCCTCCCGGGCCGGGAGTCCGCCGCCCCCGGGCGGCACCAGCCAGTACAGCCACGATCGGTGCGGGTCCCCGATCACGGCCCCGCACGCCTCCCCCAGCGTGCGGACGACCCCCCACCCCCGCGCATACGGAACCCGCACCGCGTCCCGCCACACCCCCACGGGCAGCAGCGCGAACGGCGCGTGGACCGGCGGGGACCAGGAGGTGTCGGGCTCTGCGGTGGCGTGGCGCTCCCGTCCGGCCGGGCCTCGAACGTGACCGGCGTTCCGACCAGCACCGACACGTCGACATCCAGGGCCCGCGCCAGCTTGTTGAGCGTGGCCATACGCGCCGTTCGGCGCCTGTTCTGCTCCAGCTTGCGGACGATGTCGACGCAGACCTCGGCCGACTCCGCCAGCCGCTCCTGGGTCAGGCCGCGGCGGGTTCGCAGCCGCCCGAGCCGGTCACCGATGCTGGTATCGAACCCCTCGTGCATCGCGCACCCCCACACGTGGACAACTCCACGCCACCCGCGAGGAGGGCGCCGCACCGCCCTGTTCGGTCCCCGGAACCGTCCCGCGGGGCGCGGACTCGCTCACCGCCGGGGTGTCGGCCCCGCGTGCGAGGATGCGAAGCGGCCTAGCGAGCGATCGCGCACGGGTGGATGGCCGTCCGAAGCCACCGAGTCAGGGACTGGGGCACTGACGATGCGTACCGTGACCATCACCGGAAGCCGTACGGCGGGACACCACGACACCGCCCACTATGCGCAGCTCTTCACGGCGTACCTGGCGCCGTTCGCGGCCGAAGCGCACTTCTACCTCGGCGGCGGCCGCGGCATCGACAGCCTGGCGCTCAAATGGCTGGCGGAGGAGACGGAGGCCTGGCTCACCGTCGCGGTGCCCGGCACCCTGGACCAGCAGCCCCCGGAGGCCAGGAACGCTGTCAACCGCACCTGGGACCGCATCGCGGAGATCGTCGAGCTGGCCGCCGATCCGCTGGACGACGCCGCCCACCTGGCCAGGAACCGGTGGATGGTCGACCGCTCGGCCATGGTGATCGGCTTCCCGGTCGGCACCAGCACCCAGTCGGGCACCTGGCAGACCCTCGACTACGCGTCCCAGCAGGGGAAGGCCCGGCTGGTCGTCCCGACGTGACCTGACTCGTGCGCGTTTCGAACCCGTGCGTGTTCTGGCCCGTGCCCGTCAAGTTGGGCGGTTGCGGTCGGGAAACGGGGGCACTCGGGCCGCGGAGGTGAACGATTGTGGGTCCTTTGCTCCTCGTCCTGCTGCTCGCGCTGATCCTGTTCGGCGCGGGGTTCGCGCTGAAGGCGCTGTGGTGGATCGCGGTGATCGTGCTGGTCGTCTGGCTGCTCGGTTTCCTCGTCCGGCCGTCGGTCGGCGGTCGGCGCGGTCGCTGGTACCGCTGGTAGCCGATCCGGCCGTATCCCTTCGGCGCTGCTGTCGGAGGCGCCGGCCCCGCCCGCCCGCTCCGCTTCCGGGGCGGGGCGGGCGGGGTTCACGTACGCCCGGAAGCGGTTGCGCGCAGGCCGGGAGGCCGGGGTGCGCGGCGGGGAGGGCCGCCGGGGCCTGCCGGGGACGCGCCCGTCCCGGCGCACGGCGGCCGGCGGAAGTGCATCTGGCGCACCCCCGGATCGTAAGGTCGCAAACATGGACACAACCGCACTTCTCGCAGACGCCTTCACCCGGGTGAACGGCGAGGTCCACGCCGCGCTCGGGGGGATCCGCAAGAAGCACCTCAACGAGCCCCCCGACCCGGGGGGCAACAGCGTCTGCTGGCTGGTCTGGCACCTCACCCGGGTGCAGGACGATCACCTCGCCGACGCCGCGGACACGGAACAGGTGTGGCACGCACAGGGGTTCGAGGAGCGCTTCGAGCTGCCCCTTCCGGCCGACGACACCGGATTCGGCCACACGCCCCAGGAGGTGGCCGCCGTCCGGGTGGACTCTCCGAGACCGCTGCTGGACTACCACGACGCGGTGCACGAGGAGACTCTCACCTATCTGGGCACTCTCGGTTCCCGATCCCTCGACCGCATCGTCGACGACGCATGGGATCCGCCGGTCTCGCTCGGGGTACGTCTCGTCAGCGTCCTCGGCGACACCCTGCAGCACGTCGGCCAGGCCGCCTTCCTGCGCGGCGTGCTGGAACGCCGCTGACCGCAGCCACCACCCCGCCCCTCCAGCCCCCACCAGTCCGCACCAGCCGCAAGAGCCGACGAGAGGCGCGCCCCCGTGATCCCCCAGCGCACCGCCACCAGCTCGACCCTCACCCTGCACGTCAACGACACCGCGCACACCGTCACCGTCGACCACCGGGCGACCGTCCTCGACGTACTGCGCGAACAGCTCGACCTCACCGGCAGCAAGAAGGGCTGCGACCATGGCCAGTGCGGCGCCTGCACGGTGCTGTTGGAGGGGCGCCGCGCCAACAGTTGCCTGCTGCTCGCGGTGGCGCACGACGGCGCGCACCTGACCACCGTCGAGGGGCTCGGCGACGCCGAGGACCCGCATCCGCTGCAACGCGCATTCCAGGAGCGGGACGCCTTCCAGTGCGGCTACTGCACGCCGGGCCAGATCGTCTCCGGGGTCGGCATGCTGTGCGAGGCCGCCGAGGGGCACCCCTCGCACGCCACCCCGGACGAGGTGCTGCAGCAGACCACCGGGGAGCCGGCCGAACTGAGCCGCGCGGAGATCCGGGAGCGGATGAGCGGCAACCTCTGCCGGTGCGGCGCCTACCCGCACATCGTGGCGGCCCTGGAGGACACGAGCGGCCACGTCGGCCGGCGCTCCGGCACCGTGCACCCCGCCTCCGACGGCGGCCCCGCATCCGACCGTGACTCCGCCTCCGACCGCGACTCCGCCTCCGACACGGCATCGGCGAGGTGACCCGCGCCATGAAACCCTTCACTTTCGAACGCGCAACCAGCCCCGAGCAGGCCGTCTCCGCCTTCGCCGCGCAGCCGCACGCGTACTTCCTGGCGGGCGGCACCAACCTCGTCGACCTGATGAAGCTCGGCGTGGAGGCCCCCGGGCACCTCATCGACGTCTCGCGGCTGGGCCTGGACACCGTCGAGACCGCACCCGGCGGCGGCCTGCGGGTGGGCGCCAACGTCCGCAACAGCGACCTGGCCGCACACCCCGCCGTCCGCGGCGACTACCCGGCGCTCGCCCAGGCGCTGCTGGCCGGGGCCTCCGGGCAGCTCCGCAACCTGGCCACCACCGGCGGCAACCTCCTGCAACGCACCCGCTGCCCCTACTTCCAGGACCTCTCCGCGCCCTGCAACAAGCGCGAGCCCGGCTCGGGCTGCTCCGCCCGCGAGGGCGCCACCAGGGACATGGCGGTACTCGGCCACTCCGAGCACTGCGTGGCCACCCACCCCTCCGACATGGCCGTCGCGCTGGCCGCCTACGACGCGGAGGTCGAACTGCTCGGCCCCGAGGGGACCAGGACCGTGCCGGCCGCCGCGTTCCACCGGCTGCCGGGCGACACCCCGGAGCGGGACACCGTGCTCCGGCCCGGCGAACTCGTCGCGCACCTCACCCTGCCCGCACCGCCAGCCGGGGCCCGCGCGGGCTACCGCAAGGCCCGCGACCGCGCCTCCTACGCCTTCGCACTGGCCTCTGCCGCCGCCGTCCTCGCGCTCGACGAGGACGGGACCGTGCGGCACGCCGCACTCGCGTTCGGTGCACTGGCACACCGCCCGTGGCGGGCCCGCACCGCCGAGGAGGTGCTGGTCGGGACCCGCGCCGACGCCGACACCTTCGCCCGCGCCGTGGACGCCGAACTGGCCGCGGCCGAACCGCTGGCGGACAACGCCTTCAAGGTGCCGCTGGCCCGCGGCGTGGCCGTACGGCTGCTGACCACCCTTGCCGAGCCCCCGCAGCCCGCCGCGAACCGCCCCGCAGGGGCCTGAGGACCCGAGGACGAGACGATGGCCGTGGACGACACCACCTCCCAGGACCGCACCACCTCCCGTGATCGCGCCGGTTCCGGGGACCGTGCCGGCGAACCCGTACTGGGCTCCCCCGCCGCCCGCCGCGAAGGGCACGCCAAGGTCACCGGCGCGGCCCGCTACGCCGCCGAACACACCCCGCCCGCCTGCGTGTACGGCAGGCCGGTGCCCGCGACCGTCCCGCACGGCAGGGTCACCGGCATCGACGACAGCGAGGCCATGGCCCTGCCCGGCGCACTCGCCGTCCTCACCCACGAGAACGCGCCCCGGCTCGGCGAACCCGACGACCCCATCCTCGCCCTGCTCCAGACCCCGCAGGTGCCGCACCGGGGCTGGTACGTGGCGCTCGCCGTCGCCGAGACCCCCGAGACGGCGCGCGAGATGGCGCAGGCCATCCGGGTCGACTACGCCCAGGAGCCGCACGACGTGCTGCTCCGCGCCGACCACCCCGGGCTCTACCACCCCGAGGAGGCCAACGGCGGCTATCCGGCCGACCAGGAGACCGGTGACTTCGACGCGGAGTACGCCGCGGCGCCGCACCGCTTCGACACCACCTACACCCTCAGCCCGCTGCACAACCACCCCATGGAGCCGCACGCCGCCACCGCCGTGTGGGAGGGCGGCCACCTGATCGCCTACGACTCCAGCCAGGGCGCCACCCTCGTCGGCACCACACTCGCGGCGCTGTTCGGCCTCGAACCGGCACAGGTCACGGTCGTCTCCGAGCACGTCGGCGGCGGCTTCGGCGCCAAGGGCACCCCGCGCCCGCAGGTCGTGCTCGCCGGCATGGCCGCCCGGCACACCGGACGCGCCGTCAAGGTCGTCCTGCCCCGGCGCGAACTGCCCGGCGTCGTCGGTCACCGCGCCCCCACCATCCAGCGGCTGCGCCTCGGCACCCGCGACGACGGCACCCTGACCGCACTCGGGCACGACGTGGTCACCCACACGGCCACCTTCAAGGAGTTCGTGGAGCAGGCGGCGGTGCCCTCGCGCGTCATGTACGGCGCCGCGGGCATCCGCACCGGCCACCAGGTGGTCCCGCTGGACGTCCCCGCCCCCTCCTGGATGCGGGCCCCCGGCGAAGCACCCGGCATGTACGCGCTGGAATCCGCGATGGACGAGGTGGCCACAGCCCTCGCCATCGACCCGGTCGAACTGCGGCTGCGCAACATCCCCGACCGGGAGCCCGACAGCGGCAAGCCGTTCAGCAGCCACCACCTGGCCGACTGCCTGCGCGAGGGCGCCCGCCGGTTCGGCTGGGAGCGCCGCGACCCGCGCCCGGGCACCCGCCGCGACGGCGACCTGCTGCTGGGCACGGGCGTGGCCGCGGCCACCTACCCGGTCTACGTCTCCCCGTCCACCGCGTCCGTCCAGGTGCTGGGCGACGGCTCCCGCCCCGGCTACCAGGTGCGCATCAACGCCACCGACATCGGCACCGGGGCCCGTACCGTGCTCGCCCAGATCGCCGCCGAGGAGCTCGGCGTGGAACTGGACGCCGTCCGGATCGACATCGGCAGCAGCGACCTGCCCACCGCGTCGCTGGCCGGCGGCTCCTCCGGCACCGCCTCCTGGGGCTGGGCCGTCCACAAGGCGTGCCGGGAGCTGCGCGAGTCCGGCGGCAGCATCGTCACCGTCGACACCACCACCGACGTGCGCTCCCAGGAGGACTACGCCCGGCACGCCTTCGGCGCCGTCTTCGCGGAGGTCGCGGTCGACACCGTCACCGGGGAGGTGCGCACCCGCCGGCTGCTCGGCGTCTTCGCCGCGGGCCGGATCCTCAACGCGCGCACCGCCCGCTCCCAGTTCATCGGCGGCATGACGATGGGCCTGGGCATGGCCCTGACCGAGCACAGCACGCTGGACGCCCGGCTCGGCGGCTTCGTCGAACGGGACCTGGCCGCCTACCACGTCCCCGCGCACGCGGACGTACCCGACATCGACGCGCACTGGATCGAGGAGCACGACCCGCACCTCAACCCCGTCGGCGGCAAGGGCATCGGGGAGATCGGCATCGTCGGCACCCCCGCGGCCCTCGCCAACGCCGTCCACCACGCCACCGGCACCCGCCACCGCACCCTGCCCCTCACCCCGGACCGGGTGGGGGTGAGCGACGGGTAGGCGGAGAGGAGCCCCTGGTCGCGCCATCGTCCTCGCCGGGGACGATGGCGCCATGCCTGGTCAGTCGCGGTCGCCCTCGGCCGGGGCACTGTTGCAGGCCGTGGTCCGATGGGCCTTGACCGCCTGCTCGACGATCCGCACCATGTCCTGGCGCAGCTTTCCGTAGTTCTTCCGCCACGCCTGGGCTTTGACGTACAGATTGGTGGCGTTGTCGTCACCCGTGTCCTTGGTGCAGGGGACGACGACGGCGGCGGCGTCCCGGGAGGACCAGCTCCGCTCGAAACCGGGGACGCTCTCGGTCTTGCCGTGTCCCGGTCCGGCACCCACCCGGTCGGGTTTGTGCACCGAGTTGTGCTGCTCGACGGAGACCCGCAAGACCTGCTCGCCGTCCACCGTGATGCCGCACTGGGCGTTGTAGCCGAGCTCTTCCCGGGTCAGCCGCTTCCAACGGTCCGCGTAGTGGGACACGGGAACGACCCGGTCCACCACCGACTCGGCGGCCCAGCAGGTGGTGTCCCCCGAGACGTCGGAGAACTTTTTGGCACTGTTGCGGTCCTCATGCTGGGAAAGCGCCCCGGCCAGCGCCCCGGCGGCGACCAGTGCCACGGCGAGGACGGAGAGCAGGGTGATACGGAGCGGGCGGTTCATGTGTGTGCGTTCCACTATTTCTGTACGGCCATGTGCCTGACTTGTTCTATGGAAGTGAGGAACGGCGCCGTGGATGCCACCCTGCTGTAGCCGTGGGTGAAGCCCTCCTCGGAGTACAGCTCCGACCAGCTCTTCGAGACATCGACGTTGTACTCCTTCCCGATGGCCTCCAATATCTTCTCGTTCTGCCGCACGTCCCGCCCGGCCATCTCGTCATAGATCGCGCCGGCTCTGTCCGCCGCCGGGGCGGACTTGTTGCTGCTCCAGTGCGCGGCATCGTGGTCGTTGAGGGCAGCCCCCTCGGCTCCGATGAGCAGCGCCGCGGCGGTCGCGGTTGTGACGGGATGTGCGGCAAAGGGCCCCATGACGCTGGCGCCCGTCACCACAGTGCCGAATGCGCCGTTGGTCCACAGGCGCTTCTGCAGAGTGCCCTTGTCGTATTCCTGGTCCTCCACGACTGCCGGGCCGATGATGGCCTCCTGAGCGCCGGAGGCCAGTGTGCCCGCGGTCTCTCCCGAGACCTTGAGGACCTCGTGCACGAGGTCCTCCGGGGGAGCGTCGTACCGCTGATTCACGGGGATTTCCCCGCTCAGGTGCTGATCGAGCACCTGAGCGGTGTAGAGCTTCTGGCCGGCGGTGATCGCCGCATGGGCTTCCGGATCCTGTCCGAGCTGCACGAGGAACTTCGTGGCGTCGCGGTGTTCCATCGTGGCCTGTTCCCCGGACATGGGGAACAGCTTGTCCTCGTCCGAGCCTTCCTTCATGGCTCGGAAGAAGTCCGGCGCGTACTCGGCTGCGGCGTTCCCCAAGCCTTGACGCATGCCCGGGTACATCGGCATCTCCGCGTTTCCGTTGTCGTCCATCTCCCCCATGCCCTTGATGAGGTCGGACATCACGTCGGCCTGGTCCGTGGTGTGCTCAGCCGGGACATGCAGCGGTGCGTCCCAGGCATGGCCGGTCGTCGCGGCGCCGAGCGCGTGGCCCGTCGCCACGTGCCCGCCCTGCCAGTCCTTGTGCGGCCCGGAGTCGGGGATCGGACCGTCGGGGAACCACTTGCGGTCCTTGAGGACATAGTCGAAGTTCTCCTCGTCCGAGAAGAAGTCGATCGAAGCCTCCGCATTGTGCCCGAGGGCCTCCATGTACCCGGTGAACGGGTCCTGGCCCTGGTCGTACTCGGCGCCGAAGTTCAGATAGTTCGGCGGGTTGAGGCCGTAGCTCAACCACTTCCGCTCGGGTACGGCCTTCTCCAGATCGGAGTAGGGGCCCGGGGTCATGAACGGCTTCTCGTCGGTCTTCTTCAGCTCGGCGCCGTAGTCGTTGAGGAAGTCGGTGTCCCACTTCCCCGTCCGCATCAGGTTGCTCATCACCTGGAATCCGTAGGGCGGGGACGCTCGGTAAGGGGCTGCCTGCGCCGACTCGGGCCCCATCCGCCGGTAGCCCAAGTCGAGTACATCTTGCTTCCACTTCTCCATGGCGGGCGAGTCCGAGTGGCTGGCCAGGGCCAGGGTGGGGCCGAGATTGTCCTGGAGGGCGGCCAACTGCTTGTCCACCCCTTTCGGACGATCTTTCGGGTTCGGCGGCATCGCGTCTTCGTAATCCGGCTGAGCCGCCTTGTACCAGAGCTCCAGGACCCCCTTCGCTCCCTTACGGGTGGCGAACTCCTCGGCGAACTCGGTGTTGCCGGCGTTCATCGCGAAGATGCCGTTGGCCTTGGCGAGCAGCTTCGGATCCCGCTTGAAATCCTCGTCGCCCGCCAGTTTGTACAGCGCGTCGACGTCCTTCTCGGCCTGTATCTTCGGGGTGTCGCCGCTGAAGCCGTCGCCGTGCGGGTCGAAGGTCAGGGCCTTCTTCAGGTCCGCGTCGGCCTCGGCCGCGTCGCGGAGGGCCTTCTCGATTTTCTTGTTGAGGTCCGTGATGACCTCGTGGTACGCCTTCCTGATCCCTGAGCTGTCCTCGCCTTCGGGCGGGTCGACATAGACGACGCCGTCCTTGGAGTTCAGCTTCAGGTAGTTCTTCCCGCCGCCTGTGGGTTTCTCCGACACCGTGGACTCGACGTCCTGCAGGTCCTTCTTGGCGCCCTCGAAAACCTTGAGACAGCGGGACATCTCCTTCCCCAGCCACTCGGCCTGTCCGGCAGCCTCTGTGACCTGGTTCTGGACGACGGTGAAATGCTTGACCGCTGCCGTGTGTGATTCGCCGTGCCAGCCGCTCCGTTCGGTGCTCATCGGCTTGGTGACCGTACGGTCGAAAGACGTGTGGACTTCCCTGAAGTCCTCGGGGAGCTTGATCCACGCCTTCACCACCGCGCGCAGCGCCGTCAGATCCACATGACGCACCGTCTGGTAGTCGAGAGTGTCGCTCATGAGTCGGCTCCCCTAGGATTTCGGCCAACTCGCCGAGGGTGCTGTCGGCAACGGCGGCCCGTACACGGGATTCTCCGACGACGGTGGCTTCAGCAGCGGATACCGGTCCGTGGAGAACGGGTACTGCGGCGTCGTGGAGAGCAGCGGCTTCCGGTTCGGGTCCAGGAGGTACTTGAGCGGGTGCTCCTTCCGGTCCCGGTCCTCTGCGATCTTGTCCACCTGCTCCTTCGTGTACACGTCCCCCTCCAACGTCTTCGCCGTGACGTTGCGAAGCGCCGTGGCCGTGTTCGCGAACTGCTTGCGCAGATGCTTCATCTGGCCGCGCCACATCTCCTGGAAAGTCTTGAAGGCCTCGTCGCTGGCGAAGCCCTTCATCGACCCGGGGACCTGTTCCATCTCCCGCATGGCGGCGTTGTCCACCTTTTGGAAGGCGGTGTCGACCTTCTCCACCTTCTTGGCCGTTGCGTCGAGTACCGACGGCGTCACTTGGAGCCACTTTCCGTCGCCCTTGCTGTCGGCGCCGTTCAACTGCGTGGCGGTGGAGGACTGCTTGTCCCGCGCTTCGGCTACCAACCCGGCCCATTCCTGCTCGAATGACACGAATCCCCGCTTCCGCCGGTGAACACTGCCGATCCTCTGATGAACTTACAAGGAAAGTGGGTGGAACGTCTCCCAGATACACGTGTGGAAGGTGCGGTTGGTTCCGGAACCGTCCCCGGTGTCGTTCCCATGGGTCTGTGTCAGGAACCGTGCCGCCGTGTCGGGCTCCTGTGCCGGAGTCGCCTCTTCAGTCCTGAGGGCGCCCTGTCCGGTGTCCTGAGGGCGTCCTGTCCGGCCGGGGGCGGGCAGGCCCGGCACGCCCCCGGGGCGAGTCCGCGTGCGGCGGGCTCCGGGCGCTCGTACGGTGAGAAGGGTGGGGCACACGGAGAGAACATGCTCTGCTGTGTGGCAAATATGCAGAAGTGGTCTCGCCGGGTGCCGAGCGGCGGAACCGGCGGAACTGCGGGACGAGGTGGCGGTCGGCCATGCCCGAACTCCCGGACGTCGAGAGTTTCCGCAAGGTTCTGGCCGAGTGCGCCCAAGGCCGGACGATCCGGCGGGTCGAGGTGCGCGACGCCGGCGTGCTGCACGGCACCAGCGCCCGGCGGTTCAGCCGAGACCTGGCGGGGCGCGAGGTGCGAGAGCCCGAGCGGCACGGCAAATGGCTCCTCGTGCACACCGACGGGCCCACACTCCTGCTCCACTTCGGCATGACCGGCCGCCTCGTGTGCGCGGAGGCGGACGATCCGCCGCACCGCCACGACCGGATCCTGTTCACCCTCGGTGCCGCCCGTCGGGCGCGCCAGCTCCGCTACCGGGATCAGCGCAAGCTCAAGGGACTCTGGTACGCGGACGACCCCGAGGCGGCCCGCCGCCTCGACGAGCAGGGCCCCGACGCGCTGACCGCCTCGCGAGCCGACCTCGACGCGGCCCTCGCCGCCCGCCGTGGTCACCTCAAGTCCGCGCTCCTCGACCAGTCGGTCCTCGCCGGGCTCGGCAACCTGCTCACCGACGAGATCCTGTGGCAGGCCCGGCTGCACCCCTCGCGCACCACCCGCTCCCTCACCGAGGACGAGCGCGCAGCCCTGCACCGGACGCTGCGCCGCGTGCTGCGTGCCTCCGTCCGCGCCGGGTACGTCCCGCCCCGGGACACCTGGCTGACCGGCCGCCGCGACGTCCCCGGCGGGGCGCCGCCGTGCCCCCGCTGCGGTACCCGGCTCCGCACCGCCCCGGTCGCCGGCCGGACCACGCTCTGGTGCCCGCACTGCCAGCCCGAGGCTTCCCGGTAACGGACGGCACCCGGCGTGCGGGGGCGTCGTGACACGGCGGCGACCGCCGTCAGGGCGCGGGGGCGGGCCCGGCCGCGTCCGGGCCCCGGACCGGGCGCGAGGCCGTCATGAGGTCTCCGTGCCGGTGCCGGTGCCCGTTCCCGTCTCCGTTCCCGTCTCCCGGGTGCGGGCTTGGTGCCGACGGGCTTTGAGCCGGTTCCCGCAGGTCTTCATCGAGCACCACCGGGCGGTGTTGGCGCGGCTGCGGTCCAGGAGGAAGAGGCGGCAGTCGGGGTTCCCGCACGGCCGCAGCCGACCGGGCAGGCGTTCTTTGACGTCCGCCCAGGCGAGGACGAGTTCCACGGCCGTCCTGCGCTCCGGCGGCATCTCCACCTGCCACTCGATCCCGGAGGGGCCGGGCCGCGGGACCTTGCGGACGCCGGCCAGGATCCGGCGCAGCCGCGGCTCCGCGGGCGTGCCGGACTCCACCGCCTGGAGCGCGTCCCGTGCGGTGCGCAGCCACCGGCGCTCCGCGTCGCCGCCGTCACCGCCGTGCTCCCGCGCCCACCTGTCCACCTCGTGGTCGTCACGCCACAGATCCCGGCGTCGGCCGTCCACGACCGGTGTGCTGTTCAGCGCCTGCATCAGGGCCTGGTCGTCCAGCACGACACTCACCTTCCCGCTTTGCTCACATAACCCCGTCAAGCTGTTTGACAGGTTACTCCATGGGCTGTGTACTGGCGCTCGACGGTAACCCTCATAAGATATTGAAGGGGTTAGATATGGTTGAGATCCGCCACCACTACGCGACCGTGCGGGGACACCGGCTCTTCTACCGGGAAGCCGGATCGCGCGAGGCGCCCACGCTCGTCCTCCTGCACGGCTTTCCCACCAGCTCGCGCATGTTCCGCCACCTCATCCCGGCGCTGGCCGACCGGTTCCACGTCCTCGCCCCCGACCACCTCGGCTTCGGCAACTCCGACGCCCCGGCCGCCGATGCCTTCACCTACACCTTCGACTCCCTGACCGACCTCACCGAGGCCCTCCTGGCCCAGCTCGGCGTCACCCGCTACGCCGTCTACGTCCAGGACTACGGCGCCCCCATCGGCTGGCGGCTGGCCCTCCGCGCCCCGGACGCGGTCACCGCCGTGATCACGCAGAACGGAAACGCCTACGACGACGGCTTCGTACCGGACTTCTGGGACCCCGTCTGGGCGTACTGTGCGGATCCGGGACCCCGCACCGAGTCCGCCGCCCGCGCCGCGCTCTCCCTCGACGCCATCCGCTGGCAGTACCTGCACGGAGTGGACCGCCCCGAACTGGTCGACCCCGACACCTGGGCCGCCGATCACCGCGAGGTCAACCGACCTGGCCTCGACCTCGTACAACTCGCCCTCTTCCGCGACTACGCGAGCAACCCGCCCCTCTACCCCCGCGTGCACGCCTGGTTCCGGGAACGGCGCGTACCCCTGCTGGCCGTCTGGGGCGCCGGCGACGAGATCTTCGGCCCGGCCGGCGCCCGCGCCTTCGCCCGGGACCTGCCGGACGCGGAGATCCATCTGATCCCCGGCGGCGGACACTTCCTCCTCGAGAGCCACCTGGCCACCGTGGCCGGGTACCTTCGGGCCTTCCTCACCGGCCCGGCGGCAGCGGCGCTGAGGCGTGCGGAACCCTCCGCGGACGGATGACCGCGGAACGTCCCCGCGGGGCCGGAGCCGGTGGGACGGGACGGGGGGGCGTGACGAGGCGCCGGGGCCTGCCCGAAGAGCCAGGCCCGACGGTCGACTCGTCCATCGAGGCCGTGTCCGTCCGAACGGGACGGTAAGGGACCGGGGATCGTCGGCGTGGGGCGGAACACCGCCGCATACGATCGGCAGGTGAATGACATCGTCACCCTGCATGCGGGCGGGACACCATCCGCTCCCGCACTCGTCCTTCGCCCCTGGCGCGGGGAGGACGTTGCCGCCCTCCTCGAGGTGTTCCGTGATCCCGCACTGCGCCACTGGACCAGCTCGGCCGTTGAGAACGAGGGCGAGGCGATGCAGTGGCTACGGGACCAGGAGCGAGGCTGGACGGTGGGGAACCGGTTCGGGTTCGCGGTTCTCGAAGTGCAACCCGAGGCATCACAAGGCCGGTTGGCGGGCCAGGTCGTTCTCAAGGAGGTGGCGTCCGGCAAGCCGTCCGCCGAGGTGGGCTACTGGACCGCGACGCATGCCCGAGGACACGGAGTGGCGCCGCGCGCTGTGGAGGCTCTCACCGGCTGGGCCTTCGACGTCGTGGGAGCCGGCACGCTGGAGCATCTGGAACTCCTGCACCAGGTGGACAACCCGGCCTCGTGCCGCGTAACGGAAAAGAGCCGGTACCGCCTCGACACGGTCCTCCCCCCCGGCGCCGCCGTCCTTTCCCCGCGAGGGGCACCTGCACATACGGCGCAGGGATTCTTGAGCTCCACTACGTAAGGCCGCGCAGCACGCGCCGGTGGTCTGCGCGGAATCCGGGAGCCCAGAACCGGCCCGAGTGCGGCAGCCGGGCGGCCCGCACCGCGGTGCCCTGCGTCGGAGCTCGACCGTGGAGAGGGCTCGACGGCTCGATCGGGTTCGCAGTGCGCAAGAGGATCCGATGTCCGGCGGGAAAGCCCGCTCGCCACTCTTGCTGCGCCCTACCGTGCGCGGACGAGCGGTCAGAGGTTCCAACCGGACAGAGGAACCCGGACAGAGGAACAGGGGGAAATCATGCGGAGACGGTTGCGGAAGCTGTCCGTGTCCGGGCGAGAGTTCACGTGGTCGGGCCGCGTCCTCCACGTGGCCGGTGAGCGCGACTGCCACAGGTGCGTCCGGCTCCGCATCTGGGGCGCAGGGAAGAACGGCTGGGCGCTCCAGGCGGATCTGTTGTCCAAGGCGGTGCTGCCGTGGGGGTGTGCGACCGATGGCGCATACCCCCACCCGGCCGACGTACGGAAGGTCGTCGAATACGCCCTGACACACGGTTGGGATCCCGGCCCTGCCGGTGGGACGTTCTTTCTGAACGAGGCCGGACACGGACCGGCATTTGAGTCCGACCGCTTCCTGCTCACCGACCGCCTCAGGGACGAAGCGGCACCGGACCCGACAACCCGGGTGCTGCGCGCCCTCGACGAAAGCGGCACCGGGTCTCCCGGCACCGGCGCCCAGCTGTCATCCGAGGACCGACCTGGCTCCACAGCTCCGGCTCAGGACCGCGGGAGTCCCGGGGTGTAGAGTGCTCTCTTCGCCAGGCCCCCTGTGCGGAGTCCCACCGGCAGGTCGCTTCATGTCCCTCCCTCCTGACTGCGATCCGTACACCGCGTGGCGGCACGCGTTGGCGGAGGCCGACCGAGTCTTCGCCTCGCCTCCCGAGCTCGACCGCCCGGTGGACGGCTGTACGCACTGCACTCCGGAATCGGAGCTGCACATCCTCGGCGGCGAGCCCGCTGCCGTGCCGGACGATCTCCTCGGGCAATTCATCCGTGAGGTCCCCAGCCACTGGGAGGCGGACCAGTACCCCGTCCTGTGGCGTCGCCTCATGCCCCGCGCGCTGCGCTACTGGGGACCGGACGGGCACGGTGCCGATCCCTCCGAGGAGCTCGGTCACCTCGGCCGACGCGGTGCCGGATTCGTCGACTGGCCCGCGCCGGAACGCGCTGCTGTGGAGCAAGCCTTCCGCGCATTGCTGGCCATCGCTCTGGTCGACGGTCGTCTCCCTTCGGACATCACCGAACTCATCGAGGGAATCGCGCACGCGACGGATGGTGTGGAGCCGTGGTTGGTTCATCTTGCCGGGCTTCCCGGACCAGCGGCGGATGCCGGGCTCGTCCGTCTCACTCTCGACTGGGCGACCGAGCTCCTCTGGGAGGAGCTCGAGTTCACGTGGTGGCACGAGGGCGATCCCCAGGTGATTGCCGCCTGGCTTCCCACCCAGCGACCCCGCATCGCCGCCTTTGCCCGGCGGCATCCGAGCTGCAAGACCGCTGCGGACGCGGTGATCGCGGTCGACCGCCTCCAGGCCGGTGACCACAGCCCATGGCTGTACCCGTACGGCGTGAACGAGTTGCTCGAGCTGGCCCCATGAGCACGATCGCGGAGCACCCGGGAAGCGCCGTCCGACCGGGTTGTGAGTGCCGGACGCGACGGGGTGACCGGATGAGCTGACGTGCCAGGCCGCTCAGCGGAGTGCATGGCCGTTCCCAGTCGCCCTCCGGGACGGTGGCCGCGACACCTCCGGCTGCTCGGATCCCCGGACTGCCCGGCGCTGACGTCAGCTGCTGGGCCTGGCAGCAGTGGAACGGTTCGGGCGTCCGCTTGCGTCGTCCCTTTCCAGGACGCGGTGGCTGTGCCCTGGAAAGGGGGAACCAGGTGTATACGGGTGGCTTCGCCAAGTGGACAAGGCGGTTCGAGGACGAGCGTGCGCACCGGCACGCACAGGGTGATCCGGACTGGGAGCAGGGCGCGGCGCTGCCGTCGGCGGTGTGGGCCAGCATCCAGCGCTTCCAGGTCGGCGAGGACGGGGACGGCGCCAACCTGATCGACAAAGCGGACCAGGCCGGCGACCCCGACTACGGGCAGGCCGTCCGGCTCTTCGTCGCCGAGGAACAGAACCACGCCCGTCTTCTGGCCCGACTGCTGACCGCCGGGGGCACAGGCACGCTGCCCGGGCACTGGAGCGACGCGGCGTTCGTGCGGTTGCGGCGTCTCATGGGCCTCCGTACGGAACTGCTGATGCTGATGATCGCGGAAGTGGTGGCGCTGCGCTACTACCGCGCCCTCCGCGACGGCACCGACGACTCGCTCACCGCGGATGTGGCGGGGCGGATCCTGGCCGACGAGCAGCGCCACGTCCCCTTCCACTGCGAGCGGCTGCACGCCTCCCTGGCGGAGCTGCCCCGCGCACTGCGCCGCCCGACGATGGCCCTGTGGCGACTTGTTCTGCTCGCGGTCTCTCTCGTCGTCGCAGCCGACCACGGTTCGGCACTGCGCCGACTCGGCATCAGGCGCATGCGGTTCGTCGCCGAGGTCATGGCCTCGTCCCAAGCGGTGGTCTCCGCGGTACTGTCGCCCCGCCCGGATGCCTGGACGCACGCGGGCTGACAACGGTCACGACGGTGGGGGGGAATCGGGTCCGGCGGGCGATGGCTCTCCTCGGGGGGTCGCCGTAGGCCGCTGGAGGACCATGCGCGGTTGAGTACGCGCGGCCGGAGACACACTCGACGGGGCCGCACTGGACCAGTGGGTCGGCACGGAATGGGGGTACGTCGCGACACTCCCGGCGAAATAGCCGTCCCCCGGCGGAGGGTGGTCCTTCGTGAGGACTCGGCCGTTGTCGGAGGACGTCCACTCCGCTCCATTAAGGCGTGGATTCGACCGTAATACCCCTCATACGATCGTTTGATGGACAACGTGGACGACCAGCTGCGCGCTGAGCTTGCCGAATTGGAAGCGCTGGAGGCCGCAGTCGAGCGGGGGGAGCCCCTTCCGGAACCGGAGAATCATGTGCAGCCACCCCCCGAGGGGTGGTTCCCCTGCCCTTGCTGCGGACATCAGATGTTCGCCGAGTTGGGGGGATACGAGATCTGCTCCGTGTGTTTCTGGGAGGACGACCTCGTGCAAATGCGTTGGCCTTCGATGGGCTGGGGGGCGAACGCCGTCTCGCTGATCCAGGCCCAGCAGAACCACCAGCGGTTCGGCGCGATGGAAGAGCGCTTCCGGAACATGGTGAGGCCGCCGAAGGACGATGAACCGCTCGATCCGGGCTGGCGGCCCATCGACCTCACCCGGGACTCCTTCGAGGAACCGGGCAGCAGCGCTTCGTGGCCCGACGACCAGACAGCGCTCTATTGGTGGCGTCCCACCTTCTGGCGGCGCAACCAGCGGCCGACGGCCGAGCCCGGACAACCGGACTCGTGAGGAGCTGCCCTGCGCGACAGCGCAGGGGGAGACGCTGGCTGTACCGCACACCCGGCCACGTCCGGCGTGGTCGACGCTTACCCCGGCCCGAGGAGGGTACGAGCGCTCCGTGATCCTGTGGGGGAAGCGCATAGGCGTGGCGATGGCGTACGGGGCGCTCATCGGCGTGGTGTCACGCCTGTGGGAGGACCCCTGGTCGGACAGCCTGACGTTCGGAAGCAGCATGGCCGTGCTGATGCTCGGTGTCGCTGTGGCGATGGACGTCCGAAAGCGCGCGGGCAAGGACTGACATCCCGCCCGGCCACTCGGGCGACCTCGGTGACGTAGCGCCGGGCGGTGGCCGCTCCGGCGCTGAAACCGACTGCGAGCCGGATACAGGTGCGACCGTTGTCAAGAGACCGCTCCTTGTCAGACCCCCGCACCATGCTTGGTCCATGCGCACACTCTTCAGCGGCGAAGTGAGGGTGGAATACGGTCAGCTCCACGTCTGCAGCGACGAAAGCCACGCCCTCGAGCGCTCCTTCGCCGGGCAGCGGGCTGGGCTGTGCGGTGGGGCGGTGCCCGGCCATCTCCTTCTGCTGACCGGCACGCACACCGGCCGTGTCCCGATCACCATTGAGCTGCACGAGGCGGAGCCGCCCCTGGAGACCGACGTCTGGGAGGACATCGTCGAGGTGTCGTTCCGGCCCGCGGCGGACGAGGTCGTGCTCGCCGAGTGGGAAAGCGACTGGTATCCACTACCTCTCGCCGCGCTCTCGTACCGGGTCAGGTACTGCTGCCGGGGCATGGACGGAGTGAGGGGCGCTGTACACGACGCCGGCGAGCCCCCACGGGATGAGTATCTGCTGCGCTTCTGGCCGAGTCCGCCGTCCCCGGACCGTGTGGTCGAAGAGACCAGCCGAACCGCCGCCTACTGGCACGCGTTCGCGCGCGAGCAGCCCCGCGTACCCACCTCCGAGGAGCAAGCCGAGGCAGAGCGGCAGGCCCGCGAGGCGAAGGAGAAAGCCGAGCTGCGACAGCAGAGGAACGCGTGGGGCGGGCGCCTGCCCAGCGACCGACTGCGGGAGGTCCGGAACAAGCTCCGGAAATTCCAGGATCACCCCAAGGGCATCGTGGGCCTCGACGCCGCACTCGTGCACGCGATCGACGCCGCAGGCGCCGAGGAGCAGCGTGCGCTCGCCTGCTGGGCAGCGCACCGCGCCTGTGCGGCGGCAGGGCTCAGGGAGATCGACTGGGTCGCGCGCGGACTGGCGGAGCTCGACCTGGGGAAGCCCTTCTCGCCACCGCTGGACGACTCACGACGGCTGCGGAACGCAGTGTTCGCCGACGCACGTGTTCCGAGGCCGCACGACGGAACCCCCGGCTTGCCCCAAGCCGCCGCCCTCGCCGCTCTCTCGGATGCTGCTGCCCCTGACCCCCTCAAGGCGGCGCTGGACGCGCTCCTCGCCGCGGCGGTCACCTATGACACCGGCTATCCCCACCTCTTCGCGGAGGTTCGCCACGCTTTCCCGACGACTGCCACCGAGCCGAAGGCGGAGGGGATCGGCCCAGCCAGTAGCGTCACCGCGCGCTGACCTGTTGCCTCCTGCCCGAGCGCAGCACCTGCCCGGCTGCCCGCTTGCCCGCTTGCCCGCTTGCCCGCCTGCCCGGCCGGCCGGTTCGGACCGAGGAGGGACGACACTCTCGCCGTCCGCCTCGACCCAACCGCGGTCCGGGGAGTTGGCCGGAGGCGACGCGTGCTGCGGCGAATGCGATACGGCAGCCTCTGCGCAAGACATACGGCACCCGAGCAAGCCGGGCGGCCCACCGCTTTCCCCGGGTGCCCGCCTCCCGCCTCCATGTCCCGTACGCACAGGTTTCTCCGGTCGAAGGCCGCCGTGTACGGTCGTCGTCGCTCGGCCGGCGTCAGATGGGGGGCCCATGAGGAGCAGGACGACCGTGGCCGCGGCGGGTGCCGTGCTCGCCGCGCTGCTGTTCGGCGCGTGCACCACCGACAGCGGAAGAACCACGGACGACGGAGGCCCGCCGCGGCCGACACCCCCGAAGCCCACCGGGAGCCCCGGCGACCTGCGCCCGGGACCCGAGCGGCCCCCCGCCGGATCCGCCGCGGACCGCCCCCGGCCCGGCGACTTCAACGGCGACGGCCACGACGACCTGGCCATGGCCACCGGCGCCCACATCGCTGTGGTCTACGGCTCCGCCGAGGGACCCGAACCGCGCACCCGCGCCACGGTACGCATGCCCGAGGACGCCGGAAACGGGCTGTCGCCTGCCACCCGGCTGCACCGGAGCGATCTCGACCAGGACGGATTCGTCGACCTGCTGGCCACACTCAGCGACGGTCGCCAGTACGCGATGTGGGGCGGGGCGCGCGGCGTCAGCGCCCCCAGGCTGCTCGCCACGGGATACGCTGCCGACCCCGCACCACCCTCCGCGGGCTGGGAGCCGGGCGGAGCGGGCGACTTCGACGGGGACGGCAGCGGTGACGTCCTCTGGCTCGGCACGGGGTCGGGAGCGCTGGGGGTCATCCACTACGGCCCGTTCAGCCGATCCGGGGAGCCCACCCGCACCCAGACCCTCGACGCCGAACACGCCGACCACAGCGAGCCGTACGAGGCGACCGTCGGGGACTGGAACGGCGACGGCCGCAGCGACTTCACGGTGTGGTTCCGCTGGACGGACCCGGAGAACGAGGGCGACGGCGACCCCCGGATCGACGACGTCCTGCACTTCCGCGGCTCCGAGAAAGGAGCGGACTACCTGCGCGAATACCCCGACCACCGCGCGCTGCAAGGCTTCATCTGCGATGTGGAGGACGACGGGACGGACGAGATCTGCCGCGTCGGCTTCGACGCCTACCGGGAGGAGTTGACGGTGAGCGTCACCGCCAGCTCCGGCAAGGGTCCGGGAACGGGCGCCGGCACCCGTGTCACCTTCCGCGACGTGCCCGGACTCGACGCGCCCAAGGGCTTCAACGACGGCGATGTGACCGGCGAGACCGTGGGAGACGTCACCGGCGACGGAAAACCCGACCTCGTACTGGGCCTGGCCGGCGCCGACAAAGCCCACGGCGTGGTGCTGCTGCTCCCGGACGTGGCGCACGCCGACCGAAACTCCCGGCTCCAGTCCGCCGACCTGGACAGCGCCGGCGTTCCGGGGCAGAACACGCCACACGCCCGCCCCCGCTTCCGTCCACGGCCCCCGCTGCTCGATGTCGACGGGGACGGCTCTCTCGACGTCCTCGCCACCACCACATACGAACCCCGGCAGTTCTGGCTGCTCCCCGGCTCGGCCGAGGGCCTGAACACCAAGGCCACCCGGCGGCTCTCCCGACCGGACCTGGGCGTCCCGCGCTGACCGCCGTACGACTCCGGACCGGACGATGCGCCGTACGACCGGACGATCGGCAACTCGACACCCTGTTCAGGACCAGCTACAAGCTACTCCCGTTACGGGCAGCTATCGCGCCGGGCGCCGCACGATCCCCCCTGTGCCATGGCAACGGGCCGCGACCTGCCGGGCCAGCCGCACCGGGTCACGGGAACTCAGCTCCCAGTCCTGCGCGTACCCGGAGCCGCACGCTTCGTCCCAAGAGATCTTTCCCTTGGCCAGTTCCCTCGCCGGCTCCGGATCGAGCCCGGTGAAGCCCACCACCTCTTTCAGCAGCGGATTGTGGCGGAACCGTCGGTCCACCCGGGGGGCCGCCGTGGCGTCCTTCGGCATCCTGGCTCGCGGTGCGACCCCGATGCGGGCGGGCTCGACCCCCGGGAGGGGCACGACGTACGTGTACGTACCGGGGAGGACGGTACGCAGGACGAGTGCGTTCTCGTGGACCCGGTGCTCGAGCAGGAACCACTCCGCGAACATGTAGAGAAGCGGCACGAAGGTCATTGCGAACACGGTCAGTCCCACCAGCGGTCCGGGCGGCCCGACGGCGAACAGCACGGCTATCGGTACCGACACCCCGAGCGGCAGGATCCACCCCACAGGGTGGTGCGGGCGGTGCACCTCGATCAGTTCGCCGAGCTCTTCCGGCAGTTTGCGGTGCAGCAACACGCCCCCTCATACGTTGGCCGGTAGGACGCTGCCATGTCTGGATGCAGTTCCTCGCCACGGGCGACGAAGCCGAGGAGACGCGGGACCGACAGCATCCGCCATCTGCCCAGGGTCCACGGTGAACTGCCATCGGACCAGTTGCTCACCCGCGACGAGAACGCAGACGGCTGTCCGTGGGGCGCCGGTGGCGTCAACCGCTGTCGCAGACGGCCCCGTCCGCGTGCAGCGGTCCCGGGGCGACGTGGCGGATCATCCGGCCGAGGCCGGTCCTGCAGAACCAGCCGGTGGCCAAGAGACCACCCGCCGAGCCGGCTGTGAAGAGGGCGCCCACGAGCGCCTCTGTCCATCGCTCCGCGCCCTGCGACGACAACAGCCCGTCCCAGACGAACTTGGCACCGATCAGGCAACCCGACAGAGAGATCAGCAGGCAGACGAGGATCGTGCAGACTCCCCAACACCTCAGGAAGCCTGCCACGACGACCCGTCGGGTGCTGCGGGGGCGGCTGTCCACCTGTGATGTGCCGCCCGGCGACGTGCTGTTCGGCAGGGGCTCGGTGATGACCGTGCCGTCGCTCCCGAAGAGACGGCGAACGCCCCGACAGTAGGCGATACGGGTCAGCCACAAGGCGCCGAGCACGCCGCCGAGGCTTCCCAGCGTGACCACGATGCCCAAGAGGCCGGCGAGCGGTGCGTACCAGCTGTGAAGGGGAGAGGCCCGCCCGGCGACGAGTACGCCCGCACCCATGCCCACCAGGGTGAGGAACAATGCGACGAAGAGGGTGCAGAGCGTCCAGACCCCCAGCAGCAGAGTGACGAAACGTGGGCGGGTCGAGACGGACCCCCTCCGGTCGCGCGGACCACTTCGGCGCGGGACGGCCCCGGGCGGCAGGACCCTCCGGTCGGCGGACGAGACCGTCTCGAAGAAGCCTCCCCCGCCACCTCCGAGGCCGTCGGTCATCTGCGCCAGGGCGGTCCCGGCCACGCGCGCCCCCAGCCATCGAACGCCGTACCCCGCCGCCCAGAGGGTGACAGCCAGGGCACAGAGCCCGAAGAGAGTCACGACCAACCCGAACGTCCCCTCGATCAACCGCTCCACGTCGCTTCCGCCCGCGCCGTCGACCCACCGTTTCCAAGTGAGCTGCGCGCCGAGGGCCGCACTGACGGAGGAGAGGAATATCCCGATCGGCACCACACCCAAGGCAAGAAGCTGAACGAGGCGCGCCGCAATGATCCGGCGACGGTTGGGCACCTTGCGACCCTTCTCCAGGAGGGGTGAACGCATGCTCGCCTCCGATTCCGAGCGGGCGCGGATCACGGTCCACTACGCCATGCCGCGCTCATGCGGTTCCGTTCCCGGAACGGGACCCGGTGGAACCGCCGGCCATGGAGGCGAAGTACCGGATGACCGGAGGGCGTGCGATTGGCACGTCCAGGACGGACTGTCAGACAACCGTGCCCCGACCCGGGGCCGTCCGACGGACATGGGCCTGTTCATCCGCACAGCCGCATCCGCAGGAGCGACTACGTGTCGCCGTAGGGCTCTTCCTCTTCGATTCGGTGGTGGTGTTCCCTGCCCATGACCAGCTTCACCCAGGACCGCCACTACTACGGCGACGGCGGCGCACACAGCAGGGAAGCTCAACATGGCCTCATCCAGTCCCCCGTCACCGCAGCCGCCGTGTCGGGCCCTCCGCTATTGCTCTTCAAGTACCGGATCACCGGCACGGTTCAGCTCCTTGCATCGGGCGGTTCAACGTTGGGCCCTGCCACACCTGATCTTCCAGCTTGATTCTCTCGGGAGAACCGGTAGATCTTCGTTGGCGTCCCAGGACCCGTCGAAGTCCCTGCTGACCGTCATTCACCGTCCGATCGGGCACGGACCGGGCACGGGCCCGTACTTCGAGGAGCCGTAGGCTGCCCTGCGACTCGGGTCGGCTTTTCATCAGATGAAGGGGCGAGGGCTCGTGAAAGGGTGTCTGGTCTTGGGCTGTGCGCCGCTTGCCGCGCTGCTGCTCCTGCTCAGCTTCATGTTCACGATGGAGCAAGAGTCGTTCTCAGGGCTTCGGGACAACCGCAGTGGGCTTGCACTGCACATCCTCGTTGTCGGTGTCGGGGCAGCCCTGTGTGCGCTGGCCGCGGCCGCCCGAGCGTCCGGGGTACTGCGGATCACCACGTTCGTGGTGTGCGGCCTGCTGCTCATCGCGGCCGGCTACAGGGCGTACACGCTCGTACCGATGCTGAAGTGCGGTGGCGCCAGCGCCACCGCGCGGGAGCAGGATGGCTCGTTTACCTGTTACGACCGCTGACGGTGACCTGGTGCGAGCGCCGCGGTGCACCGGGGCGCCCTGTCGACCGGACCCATCAGGCGCAGAAAGCCTGCGAGGCCGAGCATGGTCCGGCCCAGCACATCTACGACCGAGTCAGGGAGGCGTGATGAACCACAACCAGTGGAAGACGCGTCGTACCAAGCAGCTTCTCGGCGAAGCTGTGGAGTACGACCAGGAGTACATCGACACACGTCTCGCCGGTGACCTCGGGCAGGCCATCTACGACCGCTGCGTCGAACTCGGCCTGTCTCAGACCGAACTGGCCGCTTGTGCGGAGATGACGCTACCGCGGATCTCGCGCATCGAGGGTGGAGACACCGTCCCGACGCTTCCTCTGCTGCGTCGCCTTGCCAAGGCCCTGGACGGCTCGCTGAACGTTGCGCTCACAGCGGAGGACTCCCGGGTAACCTTCACCCCGTATGCGGCCTGAGCGGTGCATGTTGCTGCTCGACAATGAACGAACCCCCGGGTCCATGACCTGGGGGTTCGCGTTGGAGCGGGCGACGGGAATCGAACCCGCGCTCTGAGCTTGGGAATCACCCGGAGTTGCGGGCCATGTAGCTTTCTGACCAGGCGAGATGCATCGGCTGCCCCGTCCGCGCACGTGACCGTGGTTACGCATAGTGGCCGTTGTTTACCGGTTCGAATGGCACGTAATGGCACGCGTGCGCACAGGCGTCCCTGCCGGCGCGGCATGAAGAGCCCCCTACAGGTGAGACTAGGTTCGGCCTGACGGCTGATGGACGGCGGCAACGAGCCATGCAGCGCCACAGCGCCGGCACGGATTCACCAGAGGGCGGCCTGCTCTGCCGTGCTTGGTGTGGGATGGCTCGCGGGCAGGAGTACGCGGGTCTTCTTGGTGACGCCGTTGGGTTCGGTTCTCACAGCCTCTGCGTCGCGCATTCGGCGGATGACGTTGATGACTTGGGCCGGCCGGAAGACGGTCTCCAGCAGGGTGTACGCCTGAAGCTCCTCGACGGTTCTCCCGGCGTTGGACGAGGCGACGTGGTCCAGGAGGATCCTGCGGAGCGGCGCCGTATTGGGCTCCAGCGCGAGGTCGAGCTGCTGTTGGCCAGGGTCTTTGGGGTCGCGGTACCGGATGCCGTGGGATGGGTCGACTCCCCACATGGCGTCCTTCATCTTCTCGAGGCCCTTGGCGTGGCTGGTGCCGAAGATGAGGTAGAGCAACCTGCCGCCCTCATCGAGCATCTCGAACTGCAAGGTGTGGGAGAAGCCCGCACGGTGGAGCGTCTCTTTATACCGGTCACGGAGAAAAGGGAACTTGTCAGACTTTGGCTTCCTGAATACTTCCTGCCACTCCTGTCCGCCGAAGGCGGCGTCTCCGCGCTGCCGGTGGGCGGCGTCTTTCTCTGCGAAGCGTGTCAGGAAGCTGGGAGCGAACGTCACCATCACCTCCGTGCTCGGCTGCTGCGCGAGCTCGTGAAGCAGCGAGTACGGGATGTCCGGCCCTCCGTAACCGTCCAGCAGGACGAATAACGGTTTGCCTAACGAGCCGGTAGCGCGCAGCTTCTGTATGAGGGCCGGGTGGAAGTCGCCTTCCCGCACGTCCACGCTCAGCCGGTTGCGCAGGTCGCTGGGGCGCCTGGCCTGAGCCAGGCCCATCTGGTGATCAAGTTGTTGAGCCCTCTGTTTGTGCTCCTCCATGAGGAACATGCGGAGTCTCTTGGGGTACCGGTGCAGGGCGCCGGCGAAGACGTCGTAGGCCACGACTGGGGATCCCGGCTCGCCGTGCTCGTAAATGCCTGGACGGATTCAATCGGTCGTCGCAACGTTGACTGGTGGGAGCGATCGTAGCTGCTTGGTAAACACTTCAGCCGGGGTTCGCCACCCGAGGGTCTTCCGGGGTCGGTTGTTGAAGACGGCCGCGACGGCCTGGAGTTCTTCGCTGTTCCAGCGGGACAAGTCGGTGCCCTTGGGGAAGTACTGACGCAGCAGGCCGTTGGTGTTCTCGTTGGTCCCGCGTTGCCAGGGGCTGTGTGGGTCGGCGAAGTAGACAGGGATGCCGGTCTCGACCGTGAAGGCGGCGTGCGCGGACAACTCCTTTCCGCGGTCCCAGGTGAGGGACCGCAGGAGCTGCTCAGGCAGCGTGGTCATCGTCCTGGCCAAGGCATCCTTCATCGTGATGGCGCCGTATCCGGCCAGGGCAGGGCCGTTCTTCGTGCGCGGGATCACGCCGTAGCCCTCCTCGCGCGGCAGGTGGACCAGCATGGTGAACCTGGTGGTGCGCTCGACGAGGGTTCCGATTGCCGAGCGTTTCAGCCCGATGATGAGGTCGCCCTCCCAGTGCCCGGGAACGGCGCGGTCCTCGGCCTCGGCGGGACGCTCGCTGAGGAGGACCTTGTCGGTGACGTGGGCCCACGCCTTCTGCCGGCCGCGAGCCCGGGGAACACGCAGCGCCCGTCCGGTGCGCAGACAGGCCACCAGCTCGCGTTTCAGCGCGCCACGTCCCTCGACGTAGAGCGCCTGGTAGATCGCCTCGTGGCTGATGCGCATGTCCTCGTCGTTGGGGAACTCGATGGGTAGGCGTCGCGCTATCTGCTCCGGGCTCCATGCTGTCACCCAGCCTCTGTCCCCGCGGTGCGGTTTGTTGCGCCCCTTCCAGGCCGGGCCCTCGGGGCCGACACGGTTGCCTCCGGCGTCGGTGACGTCCCCTGACAGACGGGCCTGGACATAGACTCGCAGTCTTGGATTGTCCACGAGCTTGGCTGTCTTCGGGCGCCGGGCCCGGCGTTCAGCGTGCCACTGCGCGGTCGAGGCCCGGTAGTCCAGCGTGTAGGTCCGAGTGGAGGCATTGCGCCGTAGCTCACGGGAGACAGTCGACGGCGCCCGTCCGAGCCTGCGGGCGGTCTCGCGGACGCCGGCGCCCTGGGCATGCCAGACAGCGATGTCCTCCCGTTCTCGAAACGACAGGTAGCGCCCGGACACTTCATCAGGAAGACACGGATTCACGCCGCCAGCGTGCCGGAACCAGCGGAACCCCACCGGCCCGGACACCCCCGCAGCACTGCACGCAACCTCGGTCTTGGCACCCCGAGCAATCTCCGTCCAGAACCTGACCCTGTCCTCACGCCAGGCCACCGACGGCCTGCCCGGCGACGGCATCAACCCCCGGTACGCACGAACCTGCTTGTGCCGTTCCACAGCACCCATCGCTCCACCTTCCGATCAAGGTGTTGCGACGATCAGTTGAATCCGTCCAGTACACCAGCCGTGAATTCGCCGAACTCGCCGACAGCTTCGGCATCCGGCTGTCCGTCGGCCGCACCGGCCAGTGCTGGGACAACGCGCTGGCCGAGTCGTTCTTCGCCACCCTCAAGAGGGAACTTCCCTGCGACAGCCCATGGCCCAGCAAAGCCACCGCACACGCCGCGATCTTCGAATGGGTCGAGAGCTGGTACAACCTCAAACGCCTGCACAGCAGCCTCGGCTACCGAACCCCCGCCGACTACGAAGCCGCCACCACAGCGGCCTGACCACCACACCGACGGTGTCCGTCAAAGCGGAACAAGCTCACGTCTGGGAAAGGAGGTGTCGTCGATCCTCCACGCCTCCGGAGAGACCGCCGAGGCGACCTTTGAACGCCGCGGCTCGCAATACAGAAGCGTGGTCCCACGTGGACTGGCTGACGAACTGCTGCAACGCCTGCATGCTGTCGTCCGGTAGCCGCTCGGCCATCGGCTGGACCGACTTGCGCTTGCGCTGCCGTCCAGAAATCAGCCCACGCAGACGGCAGCCCCCCATTACCGTTTTCGTGGCCTCGCAACGGGGCTCCCGGCCTCTGGAGCTGGCATGACTGTGTCCCCCTGTCGAACGTATGGCCCGGGGGGTGGTGTCACCAGTTCCGGAGGCATCGACAGACCGCTGATTAGGGACATGACCACCGGCTTCTTCGCAGGTCGGGAGGCTCTTCGTAATGTGGATGTGGCGATCGGTGCCGTGCCAAGGCCGGGCGAGGACGACCGGAGACTGCACGTGATCGACATCAGCGACATCGGCGTCTTCCTGGGCCTGGACGTCGGCAAGGGCGAACACCACGCCACCGCCGTCACCCCGGCCGGGAAGAAGGCGTTCGACCGGCGGCTGCCCAACAGCGAACCCAAACTCCGCGAGGTTTTCGGCAAGCTGACCGCGAAACACGGCACCGTGCTCGTGGCCGTCGACCAGCCGGCCTCCATCGGGGCCCTGCCCCTCGCGGTCGCCCGCGACATGGGCTGCGAGGTCGCCTACCTTCCCGGACTGACGATGCGGAGGATCGCCGACCTCTACCCCGGCGAGGCCAAGACCGACGCCCGCGACGCTTTCGTCATCGCGGACGCCGCCCGTTCCATGCCTCACACCCTCCGCGCGATCGCCCTCGAGGACGAGGCGGTCGCCGAGCTGGAGATGGTCGTGGGCTTCGACGACGACCTCGCCGGCGAGGCGACCAGGATCAGCAACCGCCTCCGCGGCCTGCTCACCCAGATCCACCCGCACCTCGAACGCGTCCTGGGCCCGCGCATCCAGCACCCGGCCGTCCTCACCCTGCTCGACCGGTTCGGTTCCCCGGCCCAGATCCGCAAGGCCGGCCGTCGGCGGCTCATCAGCCTCATACGTCCCAAAGCCCCGCGCATGGCCGAACGACTCGTCGAGGACATCTTCACCGCGCTCGACGAACAGACCGTTGTCGTTCCCGGCACCGACGCGGCCGCACTCATCGTCCCGAGCCTGGCCGGCTCGCTCCAGAACGTGCTCGACCAACGGAAACTGCTGGCCACCAGGATCGAGGAACTCCTGGATGCCCACCCTCTTTCCCGGGTCCTGACGTCCATGCCCGGCATCGGCGTCAGGACCGGAGCCAGGATCCTCATCGACGTGGGCGACGGCAGCGGCTTCCCCACAGCCGCCCACCTCGCCGCTTACGCCGGCCTGGCCCCGGCGACCCGCAGCTCGGGGTCCTCGATCCGGGGCGAACAGCCGTCCCGGCGAGGAAACAAGCAACTCAAACGGGCCTTCTTCCTGTCCGCGTTCGCCGCCCTGTCCGAGCCCAGATCCAGGACCTACTACGACAAAAAGATCGCCCAGGGCAAGCACCACACCCAAGCCCTCCTCTGCCTCGCCAGACGACGAGCCGACGTGCTCTTCGCGATGCTCCGCGACGGCACCTTCTACACCCCCCAACCAGCCCCTACAGGTTGACGAAACCCATAGGGACACCCCCCCCAAGATCCACGACCGGCAGCATGCGCCACGGCACGCCACCCGATCAAACCCACCTGACGAAGCGCTGCCGGAGGTGATCAGGCGACTCGGTCGCTCGGGGGGTGAGCGGCGACGACGCGGCGGAAGAGGGCTTGGACGACTCCTGTGATGTCGGTGTCCGCCTGGGCGTGGTGGCAGGGGCCGGTGTAGGCGTGGGTGAGGAAGTCCGCGGTGAGTTCGGGGTCGGGGACGTCGAACTCGCCTGCCGCGTCGCCTTGCGCGAGGAGGGTGATGAGCAAGTTGCGAGCGGCGGTCATGGGCTCCTCGCCGGTGGCGCCGCCGGGTTCGTGGAAGAGCTGGTGGTAGAGCTCGTGGTGGTCCTGTTCTACGGCAATCCAGGCGGCGACGAGGCCGTCGAGGCGTTCGGTCCAGGTCAGGCCGGGCTGCTCCAGGAGGGCGGCGGGCTTCTGGAGCATGCGGTCCCACATCTCGGCCTGGAGCGCGGCCAGGAGCGCCTGCTTGGAGTCGAAGTAGAGGTAGACCGTGCCCTTGGCGACCCCGGCGCGGGCGGCGACCTTGCTGATGGTCAGGGCCTCGTAGCCGTCGTCCAGGAGCAGGGCGGCCGTGGCGTCGAGGATCTGGCGGCGCCGGACGTCCGGCGGCTGGAAGCGGCCGGTGGGCTGGGCGGGGGCGGACTGCTCCGCGGGCACGGTCCCTCCTTCGTCGTCAGGTGACTGACCGACCGATGGCTGGTCAGTGGGCGGAGTCCAGGGTGTCATGCGGTTTGCGGGCGATGACGATGACCGCGTGGTCCTCGCTGAGGTGCTGGAGGCGCGGTGTGATCCTCCGTTCGGCGCGCACGATGTCCAGGCCCAGCGCGGTGCAGGCTTCGGTCAGCTCGGCGAGGGTGGCGAGATCGCCGGGCTTTCCCCAGTCGCAGGCATCCTCGTCCCATTCGCCGAGGGCCAGGAGACCACCCGGGGCTAGTTGTATTGCTCTGTGAGGTTGGGGACGCGGCTGGCGGGTGGTTTGCCTGCGAGTGCGGTGTGTCCGCGGTGGTGATTGTAGGTGTGCAGCCACTGCGGGAACGCGTCGCGTCGTTCCTGTTCTGACCGGTAGGGGCGGGCGTAGGCCCATTCGTCGAGCAGGGTGCGGTTGAGGCGTTCGACCTTGCCGTTGGTCTGGGGCCGGTAGGGCCGGGTTCGCTTGTGGGTGATCCCGGCCGCTGCCAGTGTGTCGCGCCAGGTGTGGGACTTGTAGCAGGCGCCGTTGTCGGTCAGGACGCGTTCGACGGTGATGCCGACGCTGGTGAAGTAGGCGTGTGCCCGGGCCCAGAAGCCGGTGGCCGTGTCCTTCTTCTCGTCGGTGTGGATCTCGCTGTAGGCGAGGCGGGAGTGGTCGTCGACGGCGGTGTGGATGTAGCTGTAGCCGGCGTTCTTGCGGGTCTTGCGGCCGGCCTGGCGGCCGAGGACCTTGTGGCCGCCGCCGTCGGGGATGTTGCCCAGTTTCTTGATGTCGACGTGGACGAGCTCGCCGGGATGTTCGCGTTCGTAGCGGCGTATGACGCGGCCGGTCGCACGGTCCAGATGGGTCAGCCGGGCCAGCCCGAACCGCGTCAGCACGCGGTGCACGGTCTGGGGCACGAGGTCCAGCAGGTGCGCGATGCGGGCCGGGCCCCACCGGCGCAGGAGGCGGACCTTGATGATCCTTCGCTCGGTCCGTGTCGGCGTCCGCCGCGGGCTGTGACGGGGACGCGAGGAGCGGTCGGTCATCCCGGCCTCGCCCAGCAGCCGGTAGCGCTCAGCCCACCGCTGAGCCGTGGTCGGCGAGACCTGGAAGCGTTCGGCAGCCCGCCGGAGCGGCCAGCCGTCCTCGACCACGCAACGGGCCAGACGCAGACGTCCGGTCTCGGTCAGGGGTGCATTACGGTGGGGCACGAGGGCCTTTCTGGTCGGTGTAGACGTCGCAATCCACACCGAACCCGGAAGGCCCTCACCCGTTCAAGATCCCTCAGCCGAGACCTGCATCACCCGTCCACAACCTCCCGAGACAGAACAGCTAGTGCGGTGGCCAGGACTGCGAGGGTGGCAGTGCGGGCGGGTCCGCGGGGAGGCAGCGCGTAGGAGCTGAGGGCGAAGCCGTAGGCGGTCTCGGGCCGCCAGGTGGCGCTGTCGGCGACGACGAGTTCGACCCGGTCGTCCAGACCGCGGGCGCAGGCGCTGGCGCGGGTGGAGGCGATGGCACGGGGAGCGAGGTCCACTCCGGTGACGCGCCAGCCGCGTGCGGCGAGCGCGAGGGCGTTGCCGCCGGCGCCGCAGCCCAGGTCCAGGGCCCTTCCCGGGGGAAGGCCCTCGGAGGGGGCCAGGAGCATCAGGTCCGGGGCGGCGGTGTCGCTGCCGTCGCCGGTGTAGAGGTCATCCCAGTCGAAGTCCGGGTACCCGGTCGCTCCGGGGCCGTGAACCTGGTTGCCGTCGGGCGTGCCGCAAGCGTGGCCGGTGTTGTGGGTCACAGTTCCTCCAGCGGGAATGAGGTCGAGCGAATGACCGTTGGTCAGTAGTATGACCAGCGGTCATTCGATCCCGTCAAGTCCCTTCGGAGGCATCCCGTGAACCCCACCGCCCAGTACGACACCGTGATCATCGGCGGCGGGCCGGCCGGCCTGACCGCCGCGCTGACCCTGACCCGCTACCGCCACCGCACCCTGGTCATCGAGTCCCCCGCCCCGCCCCGCAACGCCGCATCCCGCGGTGTCCACGGCCTGATCGGCCTGGAAGGCGCCACCCCCGACGAGCTGCGTACCCGCGCCTGGCAGGAGCTGGACGGCTACGGACTGGCCCAGCGGCTCGATGCCGCGGGCGGCGAGATCACCCCGCTGGCCGGCGACGGCTTCACCGTGCGCGCGGACGACGGGACGACGGCCTGGGCCCGGAACGTGATCCTGGCCACCGGTGTCATCGACCAGCACCCCGACGGCGTGGACGGTTTCGCCGCATGCTGGGGCCGCACGGTGATTCACTGCCCGTTCTGTATCGGCGAGGAGAACGCGGACCGCACCTGGGCCCTGGTCGCCGACAACCCCCGCTACCTCGGCATGGCCGCCACCGCCTTCCGCGCCTGGACCGGCGACACCATCGCCATCGCTCCGCCCTCCCTGCCCGGCGCCGACGACCTGCGCCGCAGCCTGCGCGAGCAGGGCAGCGACCTCGTCCAGGGCGAGATCACCCGCCTGCACCACACCGACGGCGACCTGCACGCCGTGGAGCTGGCCGACGGCACCCTCCTCAAGCGCCAGACTTTGCTCTGGCCCCAGCCCCAGCGGCAGGTCCCCCTCGTCGAACGCCTGGCCGCGGACCACGGACTCGCGCTGAGCGAGGGCTACGTCGCCGTGGACGACAGCCGCCAGACCAGCATCCCCGGCCTCTACGCCGCCGGAGACCTGACCGGCCAGACCTGGGAACAGGGAGTCGTCCCCGCCGTCACCGCCGCAAGTGCCGCCGCCGACGCCATCCACTTCGCCCATCTGGCCTGACGGCCCCGACACCCCCACCGGAGCCCTCCGTGCCCGAGCAGGACTTCACCGACTACATCGACCGCGTCGGCGGCCACCTCGGCGACCGCACCCCCCTCTACCAGGACGTCGCCGCCCACAGTCGAGCCCGCCGCGTCCTCTACCCCGGCAGCTACCTCGACCTCGCCCCCTCCTACCACTGGCCCGACGTCACCTACCTCGACGCCGACGCCCGCGCCCGCAAAGCCTTCCAGGGCCCCGACGCCGCCACTCTCGCCACCCGGCACAAGCAATACCCCGAACAACCCCGCATCGCGTTCGTCCCCGGCGACTACACCCGCACTCTCGCGGAACTCCCCGCGGCCGAATGGGATCTGGTGATCTCCCTGTACGCGGGCCCCGTCTCCGAACACGCCACCCGCTGCCTGCGCCCCGGAGGCTGGCTCCTGGCCAACAACAGCCACGCCGACGCCGGCCTCGCCCACCTCGACCCCCGCTACCGGCTCGCCGCCGTCCTCCACCACCGCTCCGGCCGCTACCGCCTCACCACCGACGACCTCGACCGCTACCTCCAACCCAAACGCCCGCCCCACCCCACCCGCGAACAACTCCACGCCACCGGCAGAGGCACCGCCTACACCCACCCGGCCGCCGCCTACCTCTTCCGCCTCCACCCCCACACGCGCGAACGGTAGACCCGACCCGGAATCCCACCGGAACCCGGCAGGCCAGCACCACTGAACGAGCCCGTACGTGCCAGGCGCCCGGGCGGGGAGAGTAACGACCCCGCCCGGGGGCCTGGCACGTTCACCTCACCCACTTGTACGCGCCGTCCTCCCCGCCAGCGTCGCGGTCATCGCCGTTGAGCAGGTCGTTCACCTCGTCCTCGGTGAGCTCGCGCGTCCCACCCATGGCCCTCATGAGGCCGACCCGCCCGACGCCGGCTCAGGCGGCCTGGCTGAGGTCGGCGGCGGTCAGGTCCTGCTCGCGGAGCTGGGTGAAGTCGACGTCCAGTTTCGGGTCGTACGCGTCGGGCTGGACGCCGAGCTCGTGTGTGGAGTGCTCGCCGAACCGGTTGATGTGCTCGGTCAGGTACGGCGGGATGCGGACCAGGTCCTCCGGCTCGATCTCCCAGCCTTCCTCCAACAGCTGCCGGATGATCTCCGCGATGTCCAGGGCGTTGTGAAGAATGACCGAGTTCGTGAGCAGCGCGTTGAGCTTCATCGCCTTCTCCTGCTCGACCGGGTCGCTGTCCGCGATGACCCCGCGGTTGCCGAAGCCGATCCACTGCGAGAAGCCGTTGAATGCTTCGGCCTTGTTCGTCGCCGCGGTCACCCGCCGGCGAACCGCCGGATCACAGAGGTACCGCAGCGGCTGGACGGTGCGGATCACGCAGCCGACCTCGCGAAAGGCGGCGTAGGTGGCGTTCTTCTCGGAGCCCGAGCGCAGCCGCTTGAGCAGCGTGGACGAGGAGATCGCCCCCTCCCGTACGGAGACGGCGACCTTCATCAGGTGCCGGAACTGGGACTCGATCAGGTCCCGGTCGATGACGTTCTTCCCCACCTCGCCGAACAGGACGTCGATGTACACGTATTCGGTGGTCTTGGCCGGCCGGCAGAAGGTCAGGTGCCCTTCCAGTTCCTGATCCTGGGCATGAGGTCGAAGGCGAGCAGGTGGGCGAGCGCGAACACCGGCTGGGACTGGCCCTGGGTGTCCGCGTGCACCGTGGTCGACTTCACCTCGGAGGAGTTCGTCAGCAGGCCCTCGATGATGTAGACGACCTCCCGCACCCCGCACGGGATGAAGTGCATGAACAGCGCGACATAGGTGTCGGAGATGTGGTGATAGGCGATCCCGCCCGGCTTGCCGTACCGGACGGACGTCTCGGCGAGCAGGTTGTCGAGGTAGGTGTCCATGTGGGTGCCGTCGGTGGCCACCGTGGTGCCGTCGCCCCACGCCTGGGAGATGTCCAGACGGGCGTGCGCGTTGACCAGGTCGGCGATTGCCTCGTTCAACAGCACGATTGGAAAAGTGCCGGTTCGCCGTGTACGCCAGCTCGTGACCCGAGACTCCAGGGATGTGCCGGGCGGCCTCGTACGGGCCCAAGTTGGTGCCCTTGACGAAGGTCGTGATGACGTAACGGCCGAACGGGTCGTCCAGCTTCGGCTCGTTGCCGGACGCCGGACCAAAGCGCTGCCACCAGTCCACCCAGTACGCGGTCCTCGCCACGATCCCCATGAGCGAGCGCTCCGGCATCCTGGCCTTGACCTCCTGCTCCAGGCGCCTCGCCGAGGGCCGCTGTCCCTCAGAGCGGTCGGCTTCAGCGACAGGAGCGTCCACGGCGTCGAAGTGTGCGTGCCCGCTGTCGCGGTGAGCCTGCGCGGCCAGCCACGCGGCGACACCGATGGCGTGCGGATCCTCGGACTCCTGGGCCGCCACCATGCCGCGCTCGACGGCGCGCCACAGCAAAGCGGCGTCGGGCTGGTAGGCGGGGAAGAACTGGCTGAGGGCGTATGTCTCGGCAGCACTTCCGCAATCCGCAACACCATGGGCAGCTTCGGCATCTGCCACCGTCCGCCCCTCGCTCTGCTTCACCCAGTTCGTGGAGGGCCCCAGCAGCCCGGCCAGCACCTCCCGGCTCATCCCGCGACGTACCCGCAGCACCCGGACCCGCTGCCCGAGGCCACCGGCTCGCTCCCGTAGCTCCCACCCACCGTCACCGCGGCGACCCTTTTCCCGGTTCCCTCACCAGCCTAGGGATTGCTTGCCGCGGGGTCCGGTGAACGGTCCGATGGCGTCCCGTCACCGACGCCGACCATCCGGTGCGGTGGCTCCGGTGGCTCTTGGGCGCGCTGGATTGTCGGTCGTGGATGCTGCAATGGGTCACACACAAGGCGAATGATCCAACTGACGACGAGGAGCCGCATGACCAGCCCACAGAACCCGGAAACCACCGCTCTGTTGCAGAACTTGGCGCACAGCATGGCCAAGAGGGCACCCAAGGGGTGGCAGCGGATATCGCTCAGCGCCCATGCCGACGACCACGGTGTGGGCACTCACGGAGTGGTCCACGTTCTCGCAGACGGCGAGCCGCGCCTCGCATCCGGGCGAAGCGGTTTCGACGAGACCGGAGCCAAGACTCTGGGCCGGATCTTCGACCTCGACGACACCGGGGCCGACAGGCTGACCGTCGACCTGATGGTGCACCCGGACGGCGGGTTCGAGGCGGTGACCAGCCGGGCGATCGTGCAGCAGTCGGGAAACACCCTCGGAGAAGGGGGCCATGTCTACGTTCTGCGGTCCGATGTACGGCCCCCCGACGCCGGTGACCTGCAAGCAGGCCCTGCGGACCCGAGGCAGGCAGGAGATCCGCACGAGGCGGTGCAGTTGCTGTGGGCGTATCTGCGGAAGCGGGCAGAGATCTTTGGCTGGGAGGCGGGGCGCCTGGAGCGTTTCGAGGACGTGCTGCCCGCTCCCCGGACAGTCGAGGAGATCGAGGAGCTGGAACAGGGGCTCGACATGCGGCTGCCGTCCGATCTGCGCGCGCTGTACGCCGTGGCCGACGGTGACGACGGGGACTGCGGCGCCCGGCTCTTCGACCGCCACCCCTGGCTGGATCTGGACCAGTTGGTCTCCAGGCACCACGCGGACCACTGGTGGGCGGCGGACGAGAGCTGGACGTACCACACGCTCGGTGCGGAGCGCTCCGATGGTCTGCCCCACGCCGCCGTACGTGGCTCTGTCGATCGTCCGGGATGGATCGTCTTCGCGGAGAGCACCGGCGGCGACTTCCTGGCCGTCGACATGGACCCGGCTGAACACGGCCGTCCGGGCCAGGTCATCCGCGTGGGGCTGCACCATGACGACGGTCCCGTGTACGTGGCCGACTCGGTGACCGCACTGTTGCGGCTGCAATTGGCGGCGCTGGAGCGCGGCGCCTACACATGCGACGCCGCCTCCGAGGAGTTGTGGATCGACGCGGGGCTGCCGGAGGACCGCGGCGACTTCCCCCACGGCGCGGACAGCGGAACGGACAGTGTGGACGCGGCCGCGCAGACCCCCGTGCACCATGCCTCTGTGACCTGCGACGCGGAGCTGCTGCCGCTGGCCGGGCACCCGACGCTGGCATCCGTGACCGTCCTGTCGGCGGAACCCGTCTCACTGGCCCCGTTGCGGGACTGCCCCAGGCTCTATGGACTGGATCTGTCCCGGGCGGCGGTGCGCGATCTCGAGGTGGTCGCCGGGATGCCGGGGCTGCGATACCTGTCGATGCGTCAGGAGCAGTGGCGCGCACTGACCGAAAGCACCGGCCGACCTCCCGGCCTGGCCGCCGCCGTGCTGACCGACGCCTCCTCACCCGCAGCTCTCGCCACGTGGGCCAAGCATCTCGACGGCAGCGACGACGACTTCCGCTGTTACGCCGGCCGCCTGCCGGAGGACGGGTAGGCCCCTCGAACACCCCTGGTGTGCCCGAGCCGGCGGTCGCGACTGCCGCGGCCGCCAGCTCCCTGCCGGGGCCCTGCGGGCCGTTCACGACTGGGATTGTCGTCGCGGTGGGGAGTCGGGACTCTCGCGGGACGACGACACCCGTGCCGCAGCAGTCTCAACCGCCCCCTGCGAGCACAACCATTCGATTCTACAAACGGTCTGCCTCCGAAAAGGGCGCTCGGGCGCCCGCGCTCCGGCCGAGCCCGGGCGAAGGACTGCGCTCCGTCTCAGAGAAAGCAAGAGGACCCTGTATGCGCACGCGCGCGCTTGTCACAGCAGCGACCCTGACCGCCCTCGCCGCCGGAGGCCTGGCGGCCCCCCTGGCGACGGCCGCGCCGGCTGATGCCGAGCCCGCGCAGCAGCGGGACGACTTCAACGGCGACGGCTACGGCGACGTGGCGGTCGGGGTGCCCGCGGCCGACGGCAAGGCCGGTGCCGTGGTCGTGACGTACGGTTCGGCGTCCGGGATCTCCCCCTCCCGCTCGGTGCGCATCACCCAGGACACCGCGGGCATTCCGGGCGTCGCCGAGCCCGGCGACCAGTTCGGGGAGAACGTGACCAGCGGCGATGTGAACCACGACGGCTACGCCGACCTGATCGTCGGCGCCCCGTACGAGGAGGTGGCCGGCAAGCCCGACGGCAGCCTCACCGTCGTCTGGGGCGGCGCCCGAGGCCTGACGGGCGGCGGCGTCGCCCTCGCCGCTCCCACCGGGGAGGACCGCAACTTCGGCCAGGGCGCCGCCTTCAGCGATCTCGACGGAGACGGCACCGCACAGCTCCAGGTCGTCAGCGGACGCCACTTCTGGTGGTACCCGGAGACGACGCCCAGGGGCGACGGCAGCGACACACCGCTCGGGCTGGAGGACGACTTCCTCCCCGACGACGTGCAGTTGGACGGCGTGGCAGCGGGGCGCTTCGCGGGAGGCTCCCACAGCGACTTCGTGCTCCACGGGAAGCGCGGGAACGGCGGCGCCTATCTGGCGACCTTCCGCGGCGGTGCGGGCGACATCGGGTACCACCACCAGGTGCTCTCCGACGGCGGCACCGAAGTGCGCTCGGTCGCCACCGGCGACATCGACAACGACGGCCGAACCGACCTGGTCACCGGCGAGCCGGCCGCCGGCCAGGTGGGCGGCTCGGTCACCGTGCGGTGGGGCGCGCCGGACGGACTGGGCACCGGACCGAAGCCGGTCGGCTACGACCAGAACAGCCCCGGGGTGCCGGGCACCGGCGAGAGCGGCGACAGCTTCGGGGCCGACGTCTCCGTCCGCGACGTGACCGGCGACGGCTACGCGGACCTCGCCGTCGGCGTCCCCGACGAGGTCGTACGCGGCAGCAGGGCCGGCAGCGTCGTCCTCCTCAAGGGCTCGGCCGACGGCCTCAGCGCCATCGGGGCGCAGACGTTCCACCAGGAGACGACCGGCGTCCCCGGTATCGGCGAGGAGGGCGACCGTTTCGGGTCCGGCGTACATCTCTCCGACGTCGACGGGAACGGGCGGGCCGACCTGTTCGCGGGGGCCGACAGCGAGGACATCGGCACGGTACGGGACGCGGGTGCGCTCTGGGTGCTGCGCAGCACCTCCTCCGGGCTGACGATCCGCGACATCACCTCGTTCAACGGCACCGACGTCGGCTTCACCGGAAACACCGGACTCCGCTTCGGCCAGGTCTTCGACCACTGACCCCAGCGCCCGAGGACACTGCCGTGGGGCCCGCCGCGTCGGGAGGGACGGCGGGCCCGCGGCGGGGCCCGGCGGGCCGCACCTGGCGGCCGGGATGTCACGGTGGGCCGCTAGGGTGCGGGCATGAGCGCCTCCGGCGGCAACGGGTACGAGCGGCTCCAGCGGGATGCCCTGCGGATGCGGACGTCGTCCGCGGCGGAACGGAGGGCCTCCCTCCGTCAGCAGCGGACCACCCCGGTCAATGCGCGGCGCGCCCTCATGCTGACCGGGGCGGTGTACCTGGCCGGCGGGATCGGTGAGACGGTCAAGGCAGTGCATGGGGACGCTTCCGCGCCCGTCGTCGGCGTGCTCGTGGCCGCCACCGCGCTGTCCGCCCTCATGATCGAGCTGGCGCGGCGCGGCCGCACCCGGCTCGGGTTCACCGTTTTCGTGGCCGGAGTGGTCGTCCTCTCCCTCTTCGGAGCCCTGTAGCCCCGGTGCCGGGTGGCGCAGTGACGGTGCGTGGGTACCGGTGGCAGCGGCGAGGCCATCGGTGCCAGGAGGTGGGAGGCACCCGGCGCTCGGACAAGCCGGCCTGCACCGTCCCAAGCCGTGACGCCCCGCATAGAGGCATGATCGGCTGATGAATGACCGGCTGGGGGTGGGAACACCAGCTGTTCCCACCCCCAACTGCACTGCACCTCACCCACACCAAAGGAGAGAGAGTGTCTGACGGCATCCTGTGGCTGCCAGATACCTGGAACACGCCGAACCTGTTCATCACTTTCGCCCGAGGCTTGAGCCCGCACGATCTCGCCGTTCGGCTCGGCGCCGAGCCGACAGGATTCCTCGGCCCGATCACCATGGCAGAGGCCGAGTCCCTCACCGGCCGGGAGAAAGCGGCACGGACAGCCCGTTTCGGCGAATGCGCGGGCTGGTCCTTCGCGGTCGAACAAGGCTGGCCGTCCAAAGCATGGTGGGCCCACCCGCCCATGTCAGCGGGCGGGGTCGAAGTGCTGCACCTCACGCCGAAGCCCGACGACCCGCCCAAAGAAGTCTGGTACTACCGCGACGGTGCGACGGTCGGGTGGTTCAACATCGGTGAGCGCCCCGACGACGGGACGGAGTTCCTGATCCCCGCGCTGAAAGAGGCCGGCTTCTTCGACACCACGTCACGCGAGGACGAGGTGCTGACCACACTGCGGGTCCTACAGGAGCACTTCAGGCTGTCGCTGCCGCGCCAGCAGATCCTCACCGGGCTTCTTCCCGCCGCAGTGACCGCGACGACGACGCCGGAAAACCTGGGAGACTGACAAGCCGTTCGTCCGGTCAGGGTTCGCCCTGTCGACGACTTCACGTAGCCGTTCATCGGCGGCGGGCGCGGAGCAGGAACCGAAGGCCCTCTCTCTGGCTGGTTCGTCAACCGCCCCTCGGTGACCAGGAAGTCGGCCGGCTTGGCCAGGCTCCAGGTCGCAGGACGGCAGACCGTCCTCGGCCGGATCTTGGCGATCCTCTTGGTCCCGCGCCGCTCGGGCCGGGTGAATGTCCCGGGCCGACAGCCTTTGCACTCGGGTAGAGGGAGCGGAAGCCGTCGGCATTGTGGTTGTGGATCACATCCCGGACCCGGTCCGCGCGCTGGTGAACGTCACGTCGACGATCTTCGCCACGGGCATGCCCTGCGCGGACAGCAGCACCCTCTGTGCCATCCACCACGTCACCAACGATCCGCTGCCCCGGCGGATGATCGCAGCAGGAGCCGCCCGTCGTCATCGATCTCGCGGACGCGTACTCGGTCAGCCACCAGCGCAGCTTCCCTGACGCGCCGCCGGCGAGTGTCATTCCGTCGGCGTGCCGATCCGAAGCCGGTTGCCGTCAGGGTCGCACAGCTCGATCTCACGCGCCCACGGAGCGTCCTTTGCCTGCACACCGAACTCGGAGGCGATGGCGTCGACATCACGCATGCGGAGGTAGACCAATGTGTCGGGACGTGCGTCGCCCTTGTGTTCCGACAAGAACAACCGCACCCCGCCCCGGGCGACCTCGACGAACGCGGGAAGTCCCGGTTCGAAGCGGTGTTCCCATTGCCTGGCGAAGCCCAGTCGCTCGTACCACGCGACCGCCGCCGCAGCGTCCTCGACGTGAAGAATGGGGATGACTTCCTCGTCCATGGCGCCATCGTCGCAGACCGCCCAGGGCGAACGTTGCCTGATGCGGCACTTGCCCCTCGCGGCCCGCGAAGCCGTTCACAGCTCATACCGGCACACCTTCGGCGGCAGTCGGTGACCCGTGCGGGCCAGCAGCCGCCGAGTACGTGGCGGCTGCCCCCGCTGTCAGGGCTTTGAGGCCGAGTCGAGCTGAGCGCTCCGGGCTGCTTCGCAGACGCGCGTGTGCGAGTCGGCTCCCCGGCTTCGGCAGTGGGCATCGCGGTAGTCGTCGACGTGCCGTGCAGTGGCCGACTGCGGCGGCGCGGGCCCTCCGCGTTCACGGGCCTAATTCGCGTGCCGTGCGTGAACCCTGCCCTTTACACTCCTCCGGTACGGCTGTTGGAGGGTGGGAATGCTTGCGGACATCGGGCACGGGGCAGCTGCGGCCACGCGGCTCGCGGAGGGTATGCCGCTTCACAGCGTGCTTGATGTCGCCGACCCCGATGGCTGGCTCGCGCTGGATGCAGCGGTACGTGGGGTGGCCTGGAACCGCCCGCGGTTCCTGACGGAGTGGGAGCCCTCCGCCCCGCTGCCCGCAGGCCTGACTCAGCTCGGCGAGTCGCGCCTCGCGCTCGCCCTCTGCCACCGCGACGGGCGGATCCGTCAGAAGGCGGTGCGCCAGTCGGCCCGATTCCCCGGTCTGCTGCCATTGGTCGTGGTCCGGTGCGCCGATTGGGCCGGCCCCGTGCGCGAGCAGGCCCGGCAGGTGCTGCGCGAGGCTCTGACCGTGGACTCCGCCCTCGGCCTCACGCCGATCATCCTTCGCGTCGGCCGCCGCGACAGAGGTGCCTTCGGGGTCGATGTGCTCGGCCAGGTCCTGCGCAAGGCATCTCATGGACAGCTCGCCGTACTCTTCGCTCACCCCGACCGCACCGTCCGGCGGTTCGCCTACCGGCTGGCCATCGAGGGCCGCCTGCTCGGTCCCGCTGAGCTGGCCCGCGCGGCCGCCCGGGACCAGGACAACGTGGTCCAGGACCTGTGTGCCACAGCAGCGCTGGCGGTTCTGGGAGATGAGGACGCCTACGAGGACGTGCTGCCGCCGCTGCTGTCCGCACGCAACCCGCGCACCCGTTCGGCCGGTGTGACCGCGCTGAGACGTGCCGGGCGCTCACAGCAGGCGGAGACGTTCCTCAGCGACCGTTCCGCGCTCGTGCGCGCTTGCGCCCGGTATGTCGTACGACAGCAGGGAAGTGACCCGGCGGCCTGGTACCGCCAGCGGTGCAGGGCGCCGGACGATCCCGAGTTGCAGCCCGGCGCGGTCATCGGGCTGGCCGAGTGCGGGAACCGCGCAGACGCCGGGCTGCTGCGGCCGTTTCTCGCGCACCCCGTGGCCGGGGTGCGGGCGCGAGCGGTGGCGGGGCTGCGGGTGCTGGACTGCGCGGATGCGGAGCAGTTGCGGCCGCTCCTCGACGATCCTGCCGCCGGTGTCGTCCGCGAGACCGCCTCCGCCCTGGAGCCCTCGGCCAAAGACCTGCCCGCCGACTGGCTGTTGGAGCGCACCGGTTCCGAGTGGCCACGGCACGTCCGCCTCGGCGCGTTCCGACTGCTCGACGCGTGCGGCGGCATCGTGGCGCTGCGGGCGGCAGTCGGTCTGCTCGAGGACCCGGATGTCAAGCTACGCACCTGGGCCGCGCAATCAGTGCAGCGCTGGCATCCGTCGCCGGTCGGGCGGCGCGGCGACGCGGAGGTGGGTGAACTGCTCGACCGGAGCCGACATCTCTTCAGCGACCACGTGCTGCGCCGGCGCAAGTGGGAAGCCGGGCTGGAGAGCCGAGACTCCACCGCGATCCGGGACTCTGCTCAGCCCTCGCCACCCGGTCACCCGAGTGACAGCACGCCTGGCTGGGGGTCAACCGTCGTGTTCCGGCTCAGGCGGGCGATGCGACGCTGATGCCGTGCCATTCTTCAAAAGGCCAGGTCCAGATAGTCGGTCCAGATGGTCGATGTCGTTGATAGCGGACATCCAGGATTCCCACGATGCAACTCCCATGAGAATTCACCTCGTGCACGGAAGTCCTGGACATTTCGTCCCTCTGGAGTTCGACGACGGCGGCGAGTGTCTGCGATGAACCGCCGAACTCATCTACGACGGCCCCCGAAGCGGAATGGGCCCCCGTCGCCCCGGCTCAGTGCAAAACCCGCCGCCGCGAGGACGAGAACCGCATCGACGCGCTCGCGGCCGGCAGCCCGGCATTGATGGGCCGTCAGGACATCTCCCCCGAAGAGCACCCAGGACCACGCGCCACCTGGCCATAGCGATAGGAGACGAGACCATCTGCTATCGCGCACTCTCCGACTGAGACGACAGGCTCCGAGTCCAAACAGCCAGCAGCCGAGTTCCCGGTTCGATTCCCACCTCCTGCGGACTGCGTGAAGCCCCGCCCGCGCGCAGGAAGGGCTTGCGCTCCACTCGCGGAAATCCGCCGGCGATCCGCCCGAGTGTTGCCGCGCCGGGACCGCCGCAACCTCGGTGCGGTCTCAGACCAGGGCGCTCTCTCTCAGTTCCCGGCGGGCTCTGGCCGCCGCGCCCACCGGGATCGCGTCGGCGCCCAGCGCGGCCCGCACCAGCCGGACCGGGTGGCCGCTGACCGGCGGCTCGGCGGCCAGCGCCTGCCGTACGAGGGGCTCCAGCAGCGGCCAGGCACCGCTGACGCCGCCGCCGACCACCACCGTGGTGACGTCGACCAGGCCCGCCGTCATCACGATGGCCCGCGCGAGGCCCCCGGCGGCGGCCCGGTAGACCGCGAGGGCGTTCGCGTCGCCGTGTCCGGCGGCGTCGGCGATCTCGCGGGCTGTGAGTCGGCGGCCGGTGCGCTCGGCGTACCGGGCGCACAGCGAACGCCCGGAGGCGAGGGTCTCCAGGTGGCCGCGGCCGCCGCAGGTGCAGGGCAGGTCGCCGAATCCGGGGATGTGCCCGATCTCGCCTGCCGCGCCGTGCGGTCCGGGGAACAGGGTGCCGCCGGTCCACAGCGCCCCGCCGACGCCGGTGCCCAGCGTGATGCCGAGGACGTCGGTCTCGCCGCGCACGGCGCCGCCGTACACCTCTCCGTACAGGAAGGCGTTGACGTCGTTGTCCAGGTAGGCCGGGACGCCGAGTGCCGACTCGACGGCGTCGGCGACCGCGAAGCCCGCCCAGCCGGTGAAGGAGTCGCTGGCCACCAGGATGCGTCCGGTGGCGGAGTCGACGACGCCGGCCGCGCCGGTGCCGACGCCGGCCAGCCGCCCGGGGGTGCGCTCCAGCAGGGGGGCCAGCGCGCCGAGCGCCTTGCCGATCATGGCTTGGCCGCCGTCGGCTGCCGGGGTCGCCGTCCCGGCGCGGTCCAGGACGGTCAGGTCCTCGGCGCAGAGCACCACTTCGGTGGTCGTTCCGCCGATGTCCATCCCGGCGAAGAGGGTGCGTTCCCGGGGGGTCAAGCCCTCGCCTCCGTCCGGCCCGCCGCCAGAGTGGCCAGGCGTTCGGCTCTGCGACCGCGCTGCACCACCGGGTCCGGCACCGGTACGGCGGCCAGCAGTCTGCGCGTGTAGTCGGTCTCCGGCCGCAACAGCGTGCTGCCGGTGTCACCCTGCTCCTCGATCCGTCCGGCGCGCATCACCAGGACGCGCTGCGCGAAGTGCTGGACGACGGCGAGGTCGTGGGACACGAAGAGGCAGGCGAAGCCCAGTTCGGCCTGGAGTTCGGAGATCACGTCGAGGACGGCCTCCTGCACGCTGACGTCGAGCGCGCTGGTGGGTTCGTCGGCGACCAGGAGGCGGGGCTCCAGTACCAGAGCGCGGGCGAGGCTGACCCGTTGGCGCTGCCCGCCGGACAGTTCCCTGGGGGCCCGCCGGGCCACTTCGCGCGGCAGTCTGACCCGGTCCAGGACGGTGGCGACGCGGTCCTGGCGCTCCCGCGCGGTCAGCGACCGGCGGTGCACCCTGAGGGGTTCGGCAACGCATTCGCCGACGGTCATCCTGGCGTCCAGCGAGGCCACCGGGTCCTGCAGGACCACGCCGATGCCGGCCCGCAGCGCTCGGCGGGCCCGGGAGCGGGTGCGGGCCAGGCCGGTGCCGAACAGCGAGACGGTGCCCTCGGTCGGTGGGACCAGACCGAGCGCGACCCGGGAGGCGGTCGACTTGCCGGAACCGGACTCGCCGACCAGGCCGAGGGTCTCGCCCTGGTGCACGGTGAGGGAGACCCTGTCCAGCGCCCGTACGGCGCTTCTGCCCCGTCCGAAGACGACGGAGACGCCGTCCAGTTCGACGACCGGCTCGGTTCCGGCGACGGGTGCGGCGGGCCGTGCCGCCTGCGCCGCGCTCCCCTCGGCGACGGAGAGGCGCGGCACCGCGGCCAGCAGCCGCCGGGTGTACTCGTGGGAGGGGCGCAGCAGCACGTCCTCGACGGGGCCGGTCTCGACGACGGTGCCCTGGTACATCACCGCGACCCGGTCGGCGAAGTCGGCGACCACGCCCATGTTGTGGGTGACCAGCAGCACGCCGGTGCCGGTCTCGGCGGCGAGGCGGCGCAGCAGGTCGAGGATCTCGGCCTGGACCGTGACGTCGAGTGCGGTGGTCGGCTCGTCGGCGATGAGCAGCGCGGGTTCGTTGGCGATGGCCATGGCGATGACGACGCGCTGGCGCTGGCCGCCGGAGAGCTGGAAAGGGTAGGCCGAGGCCCGCTTCTCCGGTTCGGGGATGCCGACGCGGCGCAGGAGATCGACGGCCTCGGCGGCGGCTTCCTTGGCGGAGACGTCGCGGTGGTTGCGGATGACCTCGGCGATCTGCTTGCCGACGCGGGTGAGCGGGTCCAGGGCTGTGGCCGGTTCCTGGAAGACCATGGAGACGGTCCGGCCGCGCAGGCCGGCGAGTGCGGCTTCGCCGGCGCCGACGACTTCGGTGCCGGCGACGGCGGCGCTCCCGGTGGCGCGGGCGTTTCCGGCGAGCAGGCCCGTCGCGGCGAGCGCGACGGTGGATTTGCCGGAGCCGGACTCGCCGACGAGGGCGAGGGTCTCGCCGGGTTCGACCAGCAGGGACACGCCGCGGACGGCGGGCACCTCGCCGGACTGGGTGGTGAAGACGACGCCGAGGTCGTCGAGTTGCAGGATGGGCCCGGCCGCCGGTGCGGCGGGGCGTTCGGTGGCGGTCATCCGCGTCCCCTCACGTCGAATGCGTCGCGGAGCCCGTCCCCGATCGCGTTGAACGCCCACACCACCAGGATGATGGCGAGGCCCGGCGGCAGGATGAGCCACCAGTAGCCGGAGTAGGCGGCGGTGAGGCCGGCCGTCAGCATGCCGCCCCAGTCGGTGGCCGGCGGCTGGACGCCCAGGCCCAGGTAGGAGACGTAGGCGACCAGCAGGATGGCGTCGGCGATCTGGAAGGTGGCCGCGACGACGATGGTGGAGACCGAGTTGGGCAGGATGTGCCGGGTGATGGCCCTGGAGTGGGTGCCGCCGATGGCGCGCAGCGTCAGGACGTAGTCGCGGTTCTTCAGGGTGAGCGTCTCGGCGCGGACCAGCCGCGAGGGCACCAGCCAGGAGACGAAGCCGAGGATGAGCACGAGGCCGCCGAGGCCGGGCGTGGTGATGGCGGAGACCACCAGCAGGATGAACAGGGCGGGGATGGCGATGCCGGCGTCCACGATCCGCATCATGACCGCGTCGATCCAGCCGCCCGCGTAGCCGGCGGCGGCGCCCCACAGGGTGCCGATGACGGTGGCGAGGACGCCGGCGGCGAGGCCGACGGTCATCGACACCTTGCCGCCGTACATCAGCCGGCCCAGTTGGTCGTGGCCGACGGCGTCGGTGCCCAGCCAGTGTGCGCCGCTGGGGGCGAGGTTGACCTGGTGCAGCAGGGTGTGGGTCTGGTCGGTGGAGTAGACCAGCGGGCCCGCGAAGCAGAACAGGACGAAGAAGACGACGACGCCGAGACCGACGACCGCGAGCCGGTTGCGCAGGAAGCGCCGGACAGCCAGCCGGGTTCCGGACGCCGCGGGCTCGGCGGTGGTGGGCGTGCCGGGGGTGCGGCCCGGCTGCATGACTGTGCTCATGACCGGCCTGCCTTCACTCGGGGGTCGATGATCCGCTGGACGATGTCGGCGAGCAGCGTGCCGGTCACCGTGGCGACCGCGATGATCAGCACGCAGCCGAGCAGCACCGGGTAGTCGGAGGACTGTGCGGCGGTCCAGAAGAGCAGGCCCATGCCGGGGTAGTTGAAGAGCTGCTCGACGACCAGGGCGCCGCCGAACAGCACCGGCACGTAGTAGCCGAGCATGGCGACCACCGGGGTCAGCGAGTTACGGAAGACGTGCCGCCACAGGATGGCCCGGGAGCGGGAGCCGCCGGCCCGGGCGGTCCTGACGTAGTCCTCGGAGAGGTTCTCCAGGGTGGCGGCGCGCATGTAGCGGCTGAAGACGGCGATCATCGAGGCGGCGCCGGCGGCGACGGGCAGCACCAGTCCCTGCGGGTCGGCGAGCACCTCGCCCAGTGTGTGCCCCTGCGGGGCCTGGGAGGGGAACCACGGCAGCGCCTGGCTGAAGACCAGCACCAGGATCAGCCCGAGGAAGTACACGGGCGTGGAGTAGGCGATGAAACTCAGCGTGGTGATGACGTAGTCGACCGGCTTGTTCCGCCTCATGGCCTGCCACATGCCCAGCGGCACGGCCAGCAGCAGGCCGACGACCGCCGAGAGGACGGTCAGCAGCAGGGTCTTCGGCAGCCGCTCGGTGATCAGCTGCGACACCGGCTCGTTGAGTGTGTAGGAGGTGCCGAGGTCGCCGTGTGCCAGTTGCCCCAGGTAGTAGAGGTACTGCACGGGGAGGGGCTTGTCGAGGCCCTGCTCGTGGTCGAAGGCCGCGATCTGCTGTGCGGTGGCCTGCGGGCCGAGGATCCCGCGGGCGGGACCCCCGGGCAGGGCGTGCAGCAGGGCGAAGACGACGATCGTCACGATCAGGATGACCGCGGCGGCCTGCAGGACCCGTCTGATCAGGTATGTGGGAGTGCTCATCTGTGTTCCGTCGCTCGGGCTCGGTGGTGCGCGCGGTCGCGGTGACGGGCTACTTGGTCCACTTCCACATGGCGGGGTGGAAGTTGGCGAGTGAGTCCTGTGCGAAGCCGCCGAGTCCCTTCTTGACCACGGAGACCTGGTAGTCGGGTTCGGGCAGCCACACCACCGGGAGCTTCTCGGCGAGCGCTGCGCTGTACTCGCGCATGGCCTCGTCGGAGCCGGAGGTGGTGGTCCGGGCGACCAGCTTGTCCACCTCGGGGTCGGAGTAGTTGCCGAAGTTGGAGCCGCCGCCGCTGGCGAAGAGCGAGTCGCCGCTGGGGTAGGCGGGGAAGTACCAGCTGCCGGCGGTGCCGAAGAAGGAGAGCTGCCACTTGCAGCTCGGTTCACTGGCCTTGCACTGGCCGGACTGCGAGAGGACGGAGTTGACCGGTGCGGTCTTGATGTGGAAGTCGATGCCGGTCTTGGCGAACGACGACTGCAGGGCGCTCATCATGTTGTCGGTCACGGTGGAGCCGGACTGCGAGAGCACCTGCATGGAGAACTTGGTGCCCTTGTCGACGCCCTTGCCGCAGTGGCCGTCGCCGTCGCCGGGGCTGGTGCACACCATGGTGCCGCCGCGCTCGCTCCAGCCGTGGTCGGTGAGCAGCTTGCGGGCCTTGGCGGTGTCGTAGGGGTAGGGGTTGTCCTGCTGCTTCTTCGAGACGAAGGAGGACTTCTGGCCCTGCGGGATCGGACCGTAGGTGGGCACCGCGGTGCCGTTGAAGACGACCTTGGAGAGCGTCTTCTGGTTCACCGACATCTGGATGGCCTGGCGGGCGTAGAGCTGCTTGAAGACCGGGCCCATCTTCGGGTTGTTGAAGTTGTAGGGCATGTAGGTGATGGCCCAGCCCGACCAGGGCCGGACGATGTACCCCTTGGCGGTGAACTGCGACTTCTGGCCGAGGTCGGTGGCCTTGATGTAGCCGTAGTCCACGGTGCCGGCCCGCAGTGCGTTCTCCTCGGCGTCGGTGGTGGTGAACGGCAGCAGGTTGACGTTCTTGATGTGGGCCTTGCCGCCGCCGTCGTACTCGGCGTTGGCGGTGAGCTGCACCTTTCCGGCGGTGGAGAACGACTTGAGGGTGTAGGGGCCGCTGACGGTCTTCCACAGCGGGTCGGTGGCGTAGCCGGAGATCTTCTTGGCGACTCCGTTGAGGTACTTCCAGACCTTCTTCGCTCCGGCGGGGGTGCGGTCCAGGTCGGAGACGGAGCCGGAGTCGCCGGTCTTGTCCCAGACGTGCTGCGGCATCGGGCGGATCATGCTCAGCTCGTTGGCGAGCATCCACTGCTGGTTGTAGGCCCGGTCGAAGGTGAGGGTGAAGTGGGTGTCGTCGACGGTCTTGAAGGACTTCCAGTTGTCGGGTGCCTTGCCGGGGCTGTAGCTGGCCCAGTCCTTCTTGTTCTCCTTGACGAGGTTGAACCAGAACTCCACGTCGCGGGAGGTGATGGGCTTGCCGTCGCTCCAGTGCCGGTCGCCGAGGGTGACGGTGACGCTCTTGCTGTCGTCGGCGAAGTCCGCGGCGGTGGCCAGCGAGTTGTCCTTGTTCCAGCCGACCTTGCCGGTGGAGCCGTCGTAGGCGATCAGCGGCTCCCACAGGGACTGGGATATGGAGGAGTTGTTGGTGTTCAGATGTGCGGCGGTGCCGATCGGGAGGATCCAGTTCGGTGTGAAGTTGGCCGGGAGCGCGTAGTTGATCGTGTCCGAGGCGCCGGAGGCGGACGAGGCGCCGCCACCGGAGCAGCCGGCCAGGAGTGCACCGGTGGTGGCGGTGGCGCCCGCGACGAGGGCCCAGCGGCGGCCGGCGGCCGTAGGAGCAGGGGACATGGCTCTCCTCAGGAAGTAGGACCCGAAGGGGGAGCCCGGTGAACCGGGCTGGCGCCGTCGGACCGGCGCTGTGTTCACGACAGCTAACGCCTGCTGCGGCCCGCACACAAACAAAGTTCTGTAACAAGTAAGTATCTGCGGTTATGGAAAAAGTTCGACCTACCCTGAGAACCGGCCACGATGCTGCACTTTGCAAGGTTTTGGGCAATTTTTATGGCTGGAAAAGATCATCAGGAACCGTTCCGCAACGCGCCGCCCGGGCGTACTGTCTCCGGCACACCCACCCATCGCGGAAGTTACTTCGTCCATGAATGAAATAAGTCCAGGGGGCTCCAAGGACGCGAAGGGCGCCTCGGCCCTCGCCCCGCGGATCCTGGAGCTCGTGGCGTCGGGACAGGCGTCCTCGCGCGCCGAGCTCGCCGGTCTGCTCGGTGCCGCCGCCTCCACGGTCTCGCTGGCCGTGAGCCGACTCGTCGAGCGCGGGCTCATCGCGGAGGAGGGCACTCAGGCGTCCACCGGCGGGCGGCCCCGCAAGGTGCTGCGGCTCGGCGGCACCGACGAGTTCGCCGTCGCCGCCGACCTCGGCGGACGGCATGCCCGCGTCGGCGTGGTGCTGCCCGGCGGCGGCGTCGCAGGCGTCTCGACCGTTCCCTTCGCCATCGACGAGGGACCCGAGGCGGCCCTGCCGCGGCTCGCCGAAACCCTGCAGGCACTGGCCGAGGACCACGGTCCCGGGCTGCGCGGCGTCGGCCTCTCGCTGCCGGGCCCGGTCGATGTCGTCTCGGGCTCGGTCGTCATGCCCGCCCGGATGCCCGGCTGGAACCGCTTCCCGATCATCTCCTGGCTCCAGGACCGCTTCGGCGTCCCGGCCGCAGCGGACAACGACGCCAACTGCATGGCGGTCGGTGAGCACACCGTGCGGCCCGCCGAACACCGGCAGTCGATCATGGTGAAGATCGGTTCCGCGATCGGTGCCGGAGTCATCGTCGACGGCCGGCTCTTCCGGGGCGCCACCGGAGCCGCCGGCGAGATCACCCACATCCGCGTCGTCGGCGGTGCCGAAACACCCTGCTCCTGCGGCAACACCGGCTGTCTGGAGACCGTGGCCTCCGGCGCCGCACTGGTCCGCATCCTGCGCGAGCGCGGCGCACACGTCGACCGCCTGGAGGATGTGGTGCGGCTCGCCGGCCATGGCGACCCCGAGGCCACCCGCGCCGTCCGCAAGGCCGGCGACTACCTGGGCCAGGTCCTGGCCGCCAACGTCAACTTCTTCAACCCCGACGCCGTCTACCTCGGCGGCATCCTCTCCACCCTGGAACCGTTCGTCGCCGCCGTGCGCAGCCAGCTGTACGAGAGCTGCCACCCGCTGGTCACCGAGCATCTCACCATCGAACGCGTCAGCCTCAGCGCCGACGCCGGGCTGGTGGGCGCCGGGCAGTTCGCGCTGCAGCGCGCTCTCGCCGACGCCCTGCGCCAGGTCGGCCGCACCGACCTGGCCTCCGGCCACCTCCCCTCCCCCGCTTCCCCCGCCGCGCCGGGCCCCCGCACCCCGTAGGAGAACAGCCGTGTCACGCCCCCGCACCCCCGCCGACCGCCCGGTGATCGCGATAGCCGGACTCGGCATCGAGTCCTCCACCTTCTCCCCCGCCCGCACCCTGGCCCCCGCCTTCCATCCCTCGCGCGGTGAGGAGGTGCTCGAGCGCTACCCCTTCCTGGCACCCGGCCGGCAGCTGCGCGAGGCCGCCGAGTGGCACGGCGCGCTCGTCGGCAAGTCGCTGCCGGGCGGCACCGTCACGGCCGCCGCGTGGGAGGAGCTGACCGGCGAGCTGCTCGAGAGGCTCGCGGCGCTGCCCGAGCCGGACGGCCTCTGGTACGACATCCACGGCGCCATGACCGTCGAGGGCGTCGACGACGCCGAGGCAGTGCTGCTGGAGCGGATCCGCGCCACCATCGGCCCCCGCGTGACCGTCTCCACCTCCATGGACCTGCACGGCAACGTCTCGCGGGAACTCGTCCACCGCAGCGACCTGATCACCTGCTACCGGATGGCGCCCCACGAGGACCACATGGAGACCAAGGAGCGGGCCGTCCGCAACCTGGTGGACCTGCTGGCCTCCGGCGCGCCCCGCCCGGTCAAGGCGTGGGTGCCGGTGCCGGTGCTGCTGGCCGGCGAGCAGACCTCCACCCGCGTGGAGCCCGCCCGGAGCGTGTACGCGGCCGTCGAGGAGGTCGAGGCCGCCGATGGCGTCACCGACGCCGCGATCTGGGTCGGCTACGCCTGGGCCGACGAGCCCCGCAACCGGGCCGCCGTCGTGGTCACCGGCCCGGACGGGGACGCCGTCGCAGCGGGTGCCGAACGGCTCGCCCGCGGCTTCTGGGAGGCCCGCCACGACTTCGACTTCGTCGCCCCCACCGGCACCTTCGACGGCATCCTGGACGAGGCACTCGTCTCCGACCAGCGCCCGTTCTATGTCAGCGACACCGGTGACAACCCGACCGCGGGCGGCGCGGGCGACGTCACCTGGGGCCTGGCCCGGCTGCTGGAGCGCCCGGAGTTCCAGCAGGACGACGGCCCGACGGTGCTCTACGCCTCCGTCCCGGGTCCGGAGGCGGTCGAGACCGCCGTCGCGGCGGGCGTCGGCGCCACCGTCACCGTCACCGCCGGGGCCGAGGTCGACGACCGGCACGCGGGTCCGGTCACCCTCACCGGCGTGGTGCACGCCGTCCGGCACGGCGACCGGGACGCCGGGACCGAGGTCGTGATCCAGGCCGGCAGCGTCCACGCGATCCTCACCCGGCTGCGCAAGCCCTACCACCACGAGCACGACTTCACCGACCTCGGCCTCGACCCGCGCGGCGCCGACATCGTGATCGTGAAGATCGGCTACCTGGAACCGGAACTCGCCGAGATGTCGGCCGGCTGGAAGATGGCGCTCACCCCCGGCGGCGTCGACCAGGACCTGGTGCGCCTGGGCCACCACCGTATCCGCCGCCCGATGTTCCCCTTCGACCGCGGCATGGCCGACCCGGACCTGCGGGCCCGCCGCATCCCGGCCTCCGACCAGCCGCTGACCGGGGACGAGGAGTGACCGCCCGCCACGCCCTGGAGATCGCCGTCACCTCGCCGGCCGGTGCCCGCATCGCGCGCGAGCACGGCGCCGACCGGGTCGAGCTGTGCACCGGCCTGGAGCTGGGCGGCCTCACCCCGTCCGCGGCGCTGGTCGAGGCCGCCGCCGAAGCGGGCCCGCCGGTGCACGTACTGGTCCGCTGCCGACCCGGCGACTTCGTGCACGACGCCGAGGAGGTGGCCCTGATGGCCGCCGAGGTGCGGTCGGCCGTCGCCTCCGGAGCCGCCGGAGTGGTGATCGGGGCGCTCACCGCCCACGGAGCCCTCGACGTCCCCGTGGTGGCCGCGCTCGCCGAGGCCGCACACGCCGCGGGCCGGCCGGTGGAGGTCACCCTGCACCGGGCCGTCGACCAGGCCGCCGACCCGGTCGCGGCCGCGGCGCTGCTGCCCGGGCTCGGCCTCACCCGGGTCCTCACCTCGGGCGGCGCCGCCACCGCGGCCGAGGGGGCCGGGGTGATCGCCGCGATGGCCGCCGCCGCTGACGGCGTCGAGGTGATGGCCGGCGGCGGGGTGCGTCCCGGCACGGTCGCGGAGCTGCTCGCCGCGGGCGCCACCGCCGTCCACCTCTCCGCCAAGACCCGGGCCGCGCCCCGGCGCGGCGGGAGATGGGTGCCGCTCGGCGCCGCGGGCGCCTCGGCCGCGGAGGACGGGCACTTCGTCACCGACCCCGCCGTCGTCGCGGCAGCCCGGCGGGCGCTGGACGCTGCGGGCTGACCTCCGGCCGCGCCGGCCCGGGGGCGTGCCCCAGGACGCCGTCCCGGGCGCCTGATCGCGCCTGGTGGTTCACTCGGTTCCGCGGCGGAGTGAACGGTCGGGCCGTTCCCTGCCGTTCCCGCAGCGCGCCGTCGGGGCTCGCGCGCGGGCCCCGACAGTGCGGCCGGATCCCGGGGACGGGCGGAGCTGCCGTGCCCGGCAGGCCGTCAGCCGCGCCGGGCCGGGACCAAGCGCGTCCCCACCGCCAGCAGCACGCCGAACACGAGGAGGTACACACCCAGTCGGTCCTGCGGCACCGCCGATGACCACACCTTCCACGTCGAGGGTGTATAGCCGTCGGCCGCCAGGTAGGGCCCGTATGACCGGGGTGGCTGCGGCGCCCGGTCGTGTCCGCGCACCCACAGCAGCGCGCCCACGGCGGCGCAGGTGGCGGATATCGCGTACAGGGCCGCCGCACGCTGCCGAGCCGGTCTGCTCACGGGTTCCTCCTTCATGATCGCTGACGTGGTGGTGCGGGAAATTCTCGCCACCCGCACCGTCCGGACGCGCGTCAGGGTCGTCTTCTGCTGGCGTCGTCCCGGCTCCCCTTCCAGGCCTCACGACCCCGCGAGACACCTATTGCATCTTGGTTGCAACTACAATAAGCGTGCAAGAAAGCCGGATGTGAGGGAGTGGCCGTGTCCCGAGGACCGATCGTGCTCGGTATCGAATCGTCGTGCGACGAGACAGGTGCGGGGATCGTGCGGGACGGGCAGCTGCTGGCGCATGTCGTCGCGTCGAGCATGGACGAGCACGCGCGGTTCGGCGGTGTCGTGCCCGAGATCGCGGCCCGCGCGCATCTGCACGCCTTCAACCCCGTGGTCCGGCGGGCGCTCGACCAGGCCGGTCTGCGGCTGAGTCAGATCGACGCGCTCGCGGTCACCACCGGGCCCGGTCTCTCGGGCGCGCTGCAGGTGGGGCTCGCCGGGGCGAAGAGCCTCGCCTACGCGGTGGGAGCACCGCTGTACGGGGTGCACCATCTGGCCGGACACGTCGCGGCGGACACCCTGGAGCACGGGCCGCTTCCCGACCCCTCCGTGGTGCTGATCGTCTCCGGCGGCCACACCTCGCTGCTCCTGGTCCGGGACCTGGTGCGGGAGCCGATCCTGCACCTGGGTGACACCCTGGACGACGCGGCCGGTGAGTGCTTCGACAAGGTCGCCCGCGTGCTGGGCCTGCCGTATCCGGGCGGTCCGGCCGTCGACCGGGCGGCACGGGACGGCGATCCGCGGGCCGTTGCCTTCCCCAGGCCGTTGACGCGTCCCGGCGACGACCCGTACGCGTTCTCCTTCTCCGGACTCAAGACGGCTGCGACCCGCTGGGCCGAGCAGCACCGCCTCCGTGGCGAGGAGCCGCCCGTGGCCGACGGGGCCGCCGCCCTCCAGGAGGCGGTCGCCGACGTGCTGACCCGCAAGGCGGTCGCGGCCTGCCGCGCCCACGGCGTCGGGACCCTGGTGGTGGTCGGCGGCGTGGCGGCCAACTCCCGGGTCCGGGCCCTGGCGGAGCAGCGGTGCGCCACCGCCGGGGTGGAACTGCGCGTCCCGCCGCCGACGCTGTGCACGGACAACGGGGCGATGATCGCGGCCGTCGGTGATCTGCTGGTGCGCTCCGGTGCCGAGCCCGCGCCGCTGGGAGTGTCCGTCGACCCGTCGGCACCGCTGGAGTACGCGGCGCTCCAGCCGGGCACTCCGGCCGGTGCCGGGCGGGCGGCGTGACGGCCTCGGACCTCCGCGTCGTCCGGGGTGCCGCGCTGCTGGAGCAGGCGGAGGCGCTGCGCGGCGTGTACGTCGACGCGTTCTGCGCGCCGCCGTGGAACGAAGAGGTGGAGCGGGCCGCGGAGTTCGTGGCGCGGCTGCGGGAGGAGGCGTTCGGGCCCGGGTTCACCGCGGTGACGGCCGGCGGGGAGGGGCGTACGTCCGGCTTCGCCACCGCCCGCACGACTCCCGCCCGCCTTCCGGCCGGCCGCTGCTATCGGCAGGCGGCGGCCGCGCTGGGCGCGGAGCGTACCGCCGCGTGGCTGTGCGGCGCCCGGGAGGTCGCCGAGCTGGCCGTGCGCACCGCGGCCCGCGGCACCGGTCTCGCCGCCGCTCTGCTGGCCACGGTGGCGGCGGACGCTCCCGGAGGCCGCGTCTGGCTGCTGACGTCCGTCAGATCGCCGCGGGCCGTCTCGTTCTACCGCCGCCAGGGCTGGACCCAGGCCACCCATCCCGCCCCCGAGGGCGAAGGTGTCGTGGTCTTCCTCGGTCCGCGCCATCCCGCCCGATCCCTCGCCGCCCTCCCCCAGTAGCCGTCCGGAGCACTGCCTTGCACACCGCCGACATCCGCCGCCGCTTCCTCGACTTCTTCACCGAGCGCGGCCACACCCCCGTCCCGAGCTCGCCCCTGCCCACTCCCGACCCGACGCTGCTGTTCGTCAACGCGGGCATGGTGCCCTTCAAGCCCTACCTGACCGGGGAGCGGGCGGCGCCGTGGCCGCGCGCTGCCAGTGTGCAGAAGTGCCTGCGCACCCTGGACATCGAGGAGGTCGGCAGGACCACCCGGCACGGCTCCTTCTTCCAGATGTGCGGCAACTTCTCCTTCGGGGACTACTTCAAGCCCGAGGCCGTCGCCCTCGCGTGGGAGCTGTCGACGAAGCCGCAGCCCGAGGGCGGGTTCGGGCTGGATCCCGAGCGGATCTGGGTGACCGTCCACCACGCCGACACCGAGGCCCGCGGCATCTGGCGCGAGGTGGCCGGGCTGCCCGACGAGCGGATCGTCGCCCGCGGCGACGAGGACAACTTCTGGTCCATGGGCGTCCCGGGCCCGTGCGGACCGTGCTCGGAGCTGTACTACGACCGCGGCCCGGCCTACGGCCCGGCGGGCGGACCGGCGGTCGACGAGGACCGCTTCATGGAGTTCTGGAACCTCGTCTTCATGCAGTACGAGCGCGGCGAGGGCCCGGGCAAGTCCGGCTACCAGATCCTGGGCGAACTGCCCCGCCCCAACATCGACACCGGTATGGGCCTGGAGCGGATGGCGACCCTGCTGCAGGGCAAGGACAACCTGTACGAGACCGACGAGACCCGCCCGATTCTGGACCGCGCGGCCGAACTCGCCGGTGTCCGCTACGGCTCCGGCCCGCGGCGGGACGACGTCCTGCTCCGGGTGGTCGCCGACCACGTCCGCACGGCGCTGATGCTGCTGTCCGACGGCACCGCGCCGGGCAACGAGGGCCGCGGCTACGTCCTGCGCCGCATCCTGCGCCGCGCGGTGCGCTCCATGCGCCGGCTCGGCTTCCACGACCGGGCGCTGCCGGAGCTGCTGCCCACTGCGCGGGACTGCATGGCGCCCGGCCATCCCGAGGTGTCCGAAGGCTTCGCCCGTACAGCCGACCGCGCCTACGGGGAGGAAGACACCTTCCGCAGCACGCTGAGGCAGGGCACCACCGTACTCGACACTGCCGTCGCTAAGGCCAAGGCGGAGGGCGCGCGCTGGCTCCCGGGCGCGCAGGCGTTCCTCCTCCACGACACCTACGGCTTCCCGATCGACCTGACGCTGGAGATGGCCGCCGAACAGGGCGTCGAAGTGGACCGCGAGGGGTTCACCGCGCTGATGAACGAGCAGCGGGAGCGGGCCCGCGCCGACGCCCGCGCGCGCAAGTCCGGGGGTGCGGCCGACCTCTCGGCGCTCCGGACCGTTCTGGACGCACATGGCCCGACCGACTGGCGGGCGTGGGAGACGCTGACGACGGAGTCGACGGTCGTGGCCGTGCTGGGAGCCGAGGGTCCAGTCCCGGTGGCGGGCCAGGGCGGGCTGGCGACCGTGGTGCTGGACCGTTCACCATTCTACGCCGAGTCCGGGGGCCAGGACAGCGACGCGGGCCGGATCTCCGGGGCGTCCGGGGAGGCCGAGGTCGTGGACGTCCAGCGTCCGCTGCCCGGCCTGGTCGTGCACCGGGTGCGGGTGACCGGCGGCGAGATCGCCGCGGGGGACGCGGTGGTGGCAGCGGTCGATCCCGACTGGCGGCTCGGCGCCCGCCAGGCCCACTCCGGGACGCACGTCCTGCACGCGGCGCTGCGAGAGATCCTGGGCCCCACCGCCTTGCAGTCCGGGTCCTACAATCGGCCCGGATATCTCCGCCTGGACTTCCCCTGGCGCGGCGCTCTGTCCCAGGCGGTACGCAGCGAGGTCGAGGAGGTTGCCAACCGGGCCCTGCGCCGTGACCTGCCGGTCGGGGTCCGCTGGATGCCCTTGGCCGAGGCCCGGGAGATCGGCGCACTCGCGCTGTTCGAGGAGGCCTACGGCGAGCAGGTGCGGGTCGTCGAGATCGGCGGGGCCTGGTCCCGCGAGCTGTGCGGTGGCACCCACGTCGAGCGTGCCGCGCAGATCGGCACCGTCACACTGACCGCCGAGTCGTCGGTCGGTGCGGGGACCCGCCGGCTGGAGGCGGCTGTCGGTATCGAGGGCTTCGGCTATCTGGCCCGCGAGCGCGACCTGGTCGCGCGCATCGCCGGGCAGCTGAACGCGCCCCGCGCCGAGCTGCCCGAGCGGATCTCCGGGCTGCTGGAGCGGCTGAAGGCCGCAGACCGCGAGAATGCGCGTCTCATGGCGCAGGCCAGGACGGCCCGTGCCGCCGAGCTGGCGGACCGGGCGACCCGCACGGCGGACACCCTGGTGGTGGCCTCGACCGAGGACGGCACTCCCGAGGAGGCCCGCGCACTCGCCCTGGCTGTCCGCGACCGGCTGCCCCAGGACCGGCCCTGCGCGGTGGCCGTCGCGACCGCGGCGGGGGCACTCGTGCTCACGGTCAACGCGCGTGCCCGCGAAACGGGGCGGCACGCCGCCAGGATGGTGGCCGAACTCCTCGACGGACGCGGCGGCGGCACCGCGGAGATTGCGCAGGGCGGCGGCATCGCGGTCGGCGGGACGGCCGCGGTGCTGGCCAGGCTGCCTCGCATGGTGACCGGCGGCTGAACCGCGGCGGGGCCGCACTGTCGGGGCAGGCGCGGCCCGACGGCAGGGGACCCCGGCGGGTCGCACCCCGCTGTCCAGGTGACCCCGGCGGACCCGCCCGGCGGCCACGGTCAGCTGTTTCCTCCGCCGGTGTCCGAGCCGTGCACGGGCTCGACCTGCCAGGTGGCGGACAGCACGGCGGAGACGGGGCCACGCCGCAGGAGGCATCCGGACTCGAACAGCGCGGCGTCCTGGGCGAGTATCCGCACGGCGGGCAGATCGTGGCTGATGAACAGCAGTGCCGTTCCAGCCGGGGCGAGCAGCCGGGGCAGGGTGTCGAGGAGTTGCTCGCGGGAGACGGTGTCGAGGGCCGAGGTCACCTCGTCGCAGATCAACAGGGCCGGACGGGCTGTCAGCGCCCGTACCAGGGCACAGCGCTGCAGCTGGCCGCCGGAGAGCCGGCCGGGGGTGCGGCGCAGTGCGGCCTCCTCGAGCCCCAGCGAGGCCGCCGCTTCGACGGCCTCGACTCTGGCCCGTTCCTTCGGCACTCCGTGCAGCAGTCGTGCGGTGTCCGCGAGCTGCTCCAGCAGCGGCCGGTGCTCCTCGAAGGAGTCGGCGCTGCTCTGGTGCACGTACTGCACGGCGCGGCGCTGTGCGGCCGTGCGGCGGTCGATGCGGCGGGGCAGCGCCCGGCCATCCAGCCGTACCTCGCCCCGGGAGGGCGCGGTCAGCCCGGCCAGCGCACGGGCGAAAGTCGTCTTGCCCGAGCCGGAGGGGCCCAGCAGTGCGGTCCTGCTGCCGGGTGGGAACACCATCGAAACGGGCCCGGTGAGGGGATGGCCGGACCGGCGTTGTACGGCGAGGCCGTCGGCGGCGACGGTGCCCGGCCCCGCCAGGCACGCAGCCGCCCGGGCGACGGGTGTTGCGCGGCGCTCGGTGCTGGCTTCCGCGGCGAGCAGGTCCCGCGTGGCCCGGGGGCGCGCGGAAGGCCGGGCGGTGGCCGTCCGGGAGGGAGCGGAGGCCGGCACGGGTCCGCCCGTGCCGAGGAGGTCCGCGGTCTGGCCCTCGTCCACCGCGGTGCCGCGCTCCAGCACGAGGGTCCGGTCGGCGATCCGCCGTACCAGCGGCAGGTCGTGGCTGAGCAGCAGCACCGCGGTGCCGCGGTCCGCGAGAGCGCGCAGCGTCCGGCCCAGGTCGTGTGCGAGGGCAGGGTCCAGGCCGCTCGTCGGTTCGTCGAGCACCAGTAGTCCGGCTCCCGTCACCAGGGTCGAGGCGAGTGCGAGGCGTTGCTGCTGGCCGCCGGAGAGCTGGTGGGGGAAGCGGCGGCGGACGACGTCCCACTCCAGGCCGACACGGGCCAGTGCCCGGTGTGCGGCCCGGGTGCGCGCGCCGCGGTGCGGATGCCCGAGGGCGGCCAGTTCCCGCAGCGCCCCGCCGACCCGGCGGACCGGGTCCAATACCGTCTCCGGGTGCTGCGGCAGATGCGCGGCCCGCCCCGCTCGGGACGCGGAGCGGGCGGCAGGTTCCAGGCGCAGCAGGTCGGTGCCCTCGAGCAGGACACGTCCGGTCAGCCGCACTCCCCCGGGTGCGGCGCCGAGTGCCGCCAGGCCGAGTGTCGTCTTGCCGCTGCCGGAGGGGCCGACGACGGCGGTGACCGTCCCGGCCCTCACGGTCAGCGCGACGCCGTCCAGCAGGGGGCGTTCGGCGCCGCGGGCATGCGCGGACAGCTCGGCGAGGTCGAGGAGCGGGGTACGCGGGGGGCCGGTCACCGGCGGTGGCGCTTACTGGCGAGGGTGTGGTCCGCCAGCAGGTTGCCGCCGACGCACAGCGCCGTCAGCAGGGCGGCGGGGACCAGGACCGCGGCGGGCTGGGTGAACAGGGCGCCGCTGTTGCGCTCGATGAGGACGGCCCAGTCCGGTGAGGAGACCGGGAGTCCGAGGCCGAGGAAGTTGGCGGACGCCAGCAGGTAGAGCACGACGGAGAAGCGGCCACCGGCGTCGGTGGCCACGGGGGCGGCCAGTTCGCGCGCCAGATGGCGGAGGTGGATGTAGGCCCAGCCGTGTCCCTGCATCCGCAGAGCCTCGACGACCGTCCGGGTGCCGGGGGCCAGCGCCGCGCCGCGCACCAGGCGCGCCACGGCCGGGACCTGGAGCACTCCTGCGACCGTCACCAGCCAGTACCACTGCCGGTGCCCGGTGGCGGCCAGGGTCATCAGGACGAGCAGTCCCGGGAAGGCGATCAGCAGGTCAAGGCCCCGCATCACGGTCTCGTCCAGGCCGCGGCGGGGGCCGGCGGCCAGCAGGCCCAGGGGTATCCCCAAGGCCAGCCCGATCAGGAGCGCGCCCAGCGTGCTGCCCAGCACCGAGGCGCCGCCGTGCAGCACGAGCCACAGCACGTCGCGGCCCAGGACGTCGGTGCCGAGCACGTGCCCGGCACCGGGCGGCTGCGAGGGCAGCGCCCCGTCGGCCATCGGCGCCTCGCGGGCCGGCCACAGCAGGGGGCCCAGGAGTGCCGCGAGCACCGGCGTGCCGGCCAGCGCCAGGGCGGTCCACGGGCGGGACCGCCCGCCGGCCGGAGGGTCGGTGGTGCCGGCGGGCTGCCAGGGGCTCATGCCGTCACCTCCCGGCGAGGTGCCAGTCGGTGGGCGGCCAGGTCCCCGGCGACGTTCACCGCTACGGCCGTGCCGGCGAACAGCAGCGCGTACGCCTGTACCTGTGGAAGGTCGCGGTTCTGCACCGCCTCGACGAAGCCGCTGCCCAGTCCGCGGAAGCCGAACACCGCCTCCACCAGCACCGCGCCGCCCAGCAGTCCCTCCACACACCGGGCGAACTGCTGTGCGGCAGGCCCGAGTGCGCCGGGCAGTACGTGCCGCAGCACCACGGTGCGCTCGCGCACGCCCAGCAGCCGCAGGTGCGTGGCGACGGTGCTGTGCCGCTGTGCCGCAACCCCGGCACGGATCTGCCGTGCCAGGTCGCACAGGTGCCGGGCGGCCAGGACGGCGACGGGCAGCACCAGCACGCTCGGCTGCGCCAGCAGTGCGTCGGTGTCCATGCCGACGGCGGTGGCGGGCAGCACTCCGGCCGCCAGCGACACGGTGGCGACGAGCAGCAGCCCGAGCACGAACTCCGGGACCGCGTGCAGCAGCAGCGCCGCCGTGTTCAGGGCGCGGTCCAGGCGGCTGCCCTCGCGCAGCCCCGAGACGGTGCCCAGCACCGGCGCCACCAGGACGACCAGCAGCAGGGCGGGCACCCCGAGCAGCAGGGTCACCCCGGTCCGGTGGCCGAGATCCTCGCTCACCGGCAGTCCGGTCGTCGAGGAGGTGCCGAGGTCGCCGGTGAGCAGGTGGCCGAGCCAGTGCCAGAACCGGGCCCAGGCGGGTTCGTCGAGGCCCAGTCGCACGCGCAGGGCCTGGATCTGTTCCGGCGTGCCGAGTTCCCCGCGGAGCACGTCGGCGGTGTCGCCGGGTAGCAGGGTGCCGACGGCGAACACGGCGACGAGCACCGCAAGGCACTGCAGGGCCGCCAGGGAGCAGCGCCGCAAGACATATCCGCGCATCTCAGCCGAGGCGCACCCGGTCGAAGCGGGCCCAGGCGTGCGAGTTGGGCGGCGCGGCGCGCAGTCCGTGCACGGCGGGGCCGATGGCGTCGTTGGCGTCGGAGAAGGCCCACACCAGCAGTCCGGAGTCGTCGCGGGCGATCTTCTGGGCACGGGTGAGCATGGCCAGCCGGTCCTGCTCGTCGCGGGTGGTGCGGGCGCGTTCCAGCAGTGCGTCGAACTTCTTCGAGCCGAACTGCGTTTGGTTGCGCGCGGTTCCGCTGCGGAGCCGCTGCTGGAGGAAGTCGGAGACCGGCAGGGTGGAGGTGGTGTTGAAGGCGGCGACACCCTTGGTCTTGATCTCGCTGAAGTAGGTGCTGGAGGCGCGGGTGTGCGCCGTCAGTTTCAGACCCACCTCGCGGAGCTGGCGCCGCATCAGGTCGGCGGCCGGTTCCCATGCGGCGTCGACCGAGCTGGTCTCCACGGTGATCTCCAGCCCGTCGGCGCCGGCTTCCTTGACGAGTTTCCGCGCCTTCTCGACGTCGCGGCGGCGGGGTGCGAGGTCGTCGGGGTAGCCGCGCAGTCCCTTGCCGAACAGGTCGTCGCCCACCTGGCCGTGGCCGGCCAGCGCGACTCGGACCAGTTCCTCGCGGTCGAGCCCGAGCTGCAGGGCCCGCACCAGCCGCGGGTCGTCGAACGGTTCGCGGCCGGTGCGCAGCAGGAGCTGCTGGGCCGTGGCACGTTTCGCGGTCAGCAGCCGCGCCGAGCCGTCCTTCTTCAGCCGTTCCACGGAGGATCCGGCCATGTCGGCCGCGTAGTGCACCTGTCCGGACAGCAGCGCGTTGAGCCGGGCCGACTCCTCGTTCGCGGGGACGATCTCCAGCTCGGCGATGTGCGGGGCGCCGTCCCAGTGGTCGGCCCAGCGGCGGTATCGGGCGGTGCCTCCGGGGGTGAAGGACACGTAGGTGAAGGGTCCGGATCCGACGGGTTCGCGGAAGTCCCTCGTCCCGTCGGGGATGATCTCGGTACCGGGTCCGGCGAACACGGTGGGGAATTCGAAGTTCGGCGCCTTCAGCACGAGGATGAGGGATCGTCGGCCGTCCGCCCTGCTGGCGGAGAAGTCGATCGCGGAAAGCAGTTCCTGCGAGGGGGAGCCGGTGTCCGGGTCGGCGGCTCGGCGGTAACTGTAGAGCACGTCCTGCGCGGTGACCGGCTTCCCGTCGTGGAACTGCGCTTCGCGCAGACGTATCCGCCACCGGGTTCCCGAGGGGTCGCTCTCCCATGAGTCCGCGAGTCGTTTGCGGACGGACATGTCGTCGGCATACGTGCCGAGTGTGTCGTACAGGGCCTTGGCGCGGGCCTGGTCGACGAAGTTGGGGGCGACGTGCGGGTCGAGGGTCTCCTGGGAGCCGCCGGCGGTGAACGCGGCGCGGAACCGGTCGCCGTCGTCCGCGCTACTTCCGTCCCGGCCACAGCCGGTGAGCAGGCCAGAGCCGGCCAGTGCCAGTCCGCCTCCGGCTGCCAGCACTCCTCTTCTGCCGGGTCCGGGCCGTGGTGCCGGTTCCGTCCGGGCATGCCTCGTCACGGTCGATCCTCTCCGGGGTGTCCTCGCCCCTGCTGTCGGACCGGCGACGGGTCAGTCTCCTGGCTCCCGGATCGTCGCTCACCTCCGCCTTCCCGTTCGCGAACGGTGGCATGGTGGAGGGCCGCTCCCCGGTCACAGTGGCGGGACCGCGCCGGACTCGCACCGGCTTCCTGGTTCCCCTCGCCTCGTGGGCTCATTGTGACGCACGGGCCGACGGCCTCGGCACCGGGGCTGCCACCTGCGGCTCGGCCACGGTCGGCAGCTCGTCCTCGCATCCGGCGAGTGCGGCATACATAATTCCGGAGCGGGGCCGGTGAGCGGCGGCACCACCCCCTGGCGCGAACATCCTTGCGGGTCTAGCATCCCTGGTGTCCGCCGTCGGCGGACACACAACTTCATGCGTACGCATGCGGGGAAAGCCGGTGAGAATCCGGCGCTGACCTGCAACCGTGAGCAGCGGAGGGCCCTGAGTCCTGTGCTGCGAGCCGGAGCGCCCGATGCGGCACGTGCACCGCTTCCCACTGTCATGGTCCGCAGCGTGGAGCTCCAAGTCCCCGAGCCCGGACCCCTGCGCGCTCTTCTTCGGAAGAGATGCCGGGGGTTTTCGTACGGCCGGGGCCGGGGTCCCTGGTGCGGCCCCCGGATGAAGGGCCTCCGATGCCTCGCGTGTTACGCACCCTGGCCGCGGTGCTCGCCGTGCTGGTGGGCTCGGTCGGCGCCGGCCTGACGACGCCGGCCGAGGCTTCCGCGTCGGCGGCGTCCAGGGGCAGGGCCGGATACTGCCCGGATGCCGACGGGGTGACCGTGGTGGTCGACTTCCGGGAGCTGGGTGGCGGGACCCTGGTGCGGTGCGCGCCGGGAGGTCACCGCACCGGCCTGGCCGCGCTGAAGGCCGCGGGCATCGAGGTGACCGGCACCAACCGGTGGGGCGAGTCGTTCGTGTGCCGTCTGCTGGGCAAGCCCGGTCCGCAGCGCGAGCCGTGCGTGGACACTCCTCCGGCGAGCGCCTACTGGTCTTACTGGCACGCGCCCAACGGCGGCCGGTGGGCCTACAGTCAGCGCGGCGTCACCTACCGCACCCCGCCCCGGGGCAGCTTCGAGGGCTGGTCCTTCTCCCTCGACCACACCGAGAACGACGCTCCCCCGCCGCGTGTCGCGCCCCGGCGCCCCAGCACGGGCTCCGGGGGTGGTTCGGGCTCCGGCGGCGCCGGTCCGCAGCAGGGCGGCGGCGGGGCGGTCGGCGGCACCGGTGGGCGGGGCGGCAGCAGCGGGGCGGGAGGTTCCGATGGAAGCAGCTCCGGCCCCCAGGACCGCGGAAGCCACTCGACCGAGGGCGGCAAGGGCGAGACGGACGAGAAGAACAAGGGGAAGGACGGGAAGAAGCCGTCCAAGGGCAGCGCCGAGGACGACAGGCGCACCGAGGAGGCCCGGGGGTCGTCCGGTCCGGTGGCCGCTCCCACCGAGGCCGAGGACTGGCAGGGCGGGAATGCGGCGGGCGAAGACGCCTCTGGCTCCTCCGGTGTGCCGGTCGGAACCCTGGCGGGAGGAGCCGCGGCCGCGGGCCTCGCCGCCGCGGGAGGCGTGGCCGCATGGCGGCGGCGCAGGTCCAGAGGTGAGGACGCCACGACGCCGTGAAGCGTCCGCACCTGACACCCCTGTCGCGCACTGTCCACCCTGGCGCCTGGTGGCTGTGGGCGCTCGCTCTCGCCGTGGCCGCGAGCCGCACGACCAACCCTCTGCTGCTGGCGATGCTGCTGGGGGTGGCCGGGCTGGTGGTGGCGCGGCGCCGCGGCACGGCGCCGTGGGCGCTCGCCTTCCGGATGTACCTGTGGCTCGGCGCCTTCATCGTCGTCATGCGCGTTCTCTTCCGGGTCATCTTCGGCGGCGGCGAGGGCGAGCACGTCCTGTTCACGCTGCCTGCCGTGCCGCTTCCGGAATGGTCGGCGGGCATCCGGCTGCTGGGCCCGGTGGCTGCCGAGGAGTTGCTCGGCGGGCTCTACGACGGGCTGCGTCTGGCGGCGATGGTCGTGTGTGTCGGGGCGGCGAACGCGCTGGCGAATCCCAAGCGGATGCTGAAGGCGCTGCCCGGGGCTCTCCACGAGGTCGGCACCTCGGTCGTCGTCACGCTGACGGTCGCACCGCAGTTGGCGGAGAGCGTTGTGCGGGTGCGGCGGGCCCGGCGGCTGCGCGGGCGGCGCACCCGCGGTCTGCGCGCGCTCCACGGTATCGCCGTCCCGGTGCTGGAGGACGCCATGAACCGTTCTCTCGCCCTGGCTGCCGCCATGGCGGCGCACGGGTTCGGCCGTACCGGGCAGCTTCCCGTCCGTACCCGGGTGCTGACCGGCGCTCTGGTCATCGGCGGGCTGCTGGGGGTGTGCGCGGGACTGTACGGCGCGATGGGCTCGGGCGGTCCCGCCGGGCTCGGTACCCCGGTCCTGCTCGCCGGGCTGCTGCTGGCCGTCGCGGGGTTCCTGCTCGGTGGCCGGCGCGTCGTACGGAGCACTTACCGGCCGGACCGCTGGCGGGCTGCGGAACTACTGGTGACGGCCTGCGGACTGGCGGCCGCCGCGCTGATGTACGCCGCCGCCGGTTCGCAGGCCGCCGTCCTCCACCCCACCACCAGTCCGCTGATGTGGCCGGAGGTGACGCCGCTGCCCGCAGTGGCGGTGCTGCTGGCGTCGCTGCCCGCCTGGGCTGCGCCGGCTCCGCCCCGGCCGACCGTGCAGGAGGCACCCGCGTGATCCGGTTCGAGAACGTCACCTTCAACTACCCCGAGGCTCGCTTCCCTGCCCTGCGCGAGGTGGACCTCCGTGTCGAGGAGGGAGAGCTGTGCCTGGTCACCGGTCGGACAGGCGTGGGCAAGTCCACGCTGCTGAGCGCCGTCAACGGGCTGGTGCCGCGCTTCACCGGGGGGCGGCTGGCGGGCCGCGTGAGTGTGGACGGGGTGGACACCGCGGGCAGTCCTCCGCAGGAGTTCGCCGCGCTGGTGGGCATGGTGGGGCAGGACCCGCTGGCCGGCTTCGTCACGGATGTCGTCGAGGACGAGTTGGCCTACCGCATGGAGCAGTTGGCCGTGCCGCCGGAGACGATGCGCAAGCGGGTCGAGGAGATCCTCGACCTGCTGGGCATCGCCGAACTGCGCGACCGCCCGCTGCGTGCCCTCTCCGGCGGCCAGCAGCAGCGCGCTGCCATCGGTTCGGTGCTCACCTCGCACCCGCGCGTTCTGGTCCTGGACGAACCCACTTCCGCGCTGGACCCGAGCGCCGCCGAGGACGTGCTCGCCGCGCTCACCCGTCTGGTGCACGATCTGGGCACCACCGTGCTGGTCGCCGAGCACCGGATGGAGCGGGTGCTGCAGTACGCCGACCGGCTGGTGCACCTGACCGGGGACGGCCGGCTGCGGGACGGCGACCCCGCGACGCTGATGCGGGACACCGACGTGGCCCCACCGGTGGTGCGACTGGGCCGGCTCGCCGGCTGGTCCCCCCTGCCGCTGTCGGTACGGGACGCGCGCCGGAAGGCGGGCCCGCTGCGGACGCGGCTGGCCGGCCATCCGGCGCCTCCCGCCACTCGGGCCGCGGGAGGGACGGTGCTGCGAGCCCGGGGTGTGACGGTCACCTACGGCGAGCTGGTGGCGGTCCGCCACGTCGGGCTGGATCTCGCGGAAGGCCAGGTCACGGCGCTCATGGGGCGCAACGGGTCGGGCAAGTCCTCCCTGCTGTGGGCTCTCCAGGGGTCGGGGCCGCGCCGCTCGGGCAGCGTGGAGGTCGCCGGGCAGGACCCCGGCACGGTACCGCCGGAACAGGCGCGCGCTCTGGTCGGGCTGGTTCCGCAGACGGCGAGCGATCTGCTGTATCTGCCCACTGTGGAGGCCGAGTGTGCCGAGGCGGACGAGGAGTCGGGCGTGGAGCCCGGCACGTGCGCCGGTCTGCTGGGTTCCCTGGCGCCGGACGTCCCGGCCCACCGGCACCCCCGGGACCTGTCCGAGGGGCAGCGGCTGGCGCTGGTGCTGGCGGTACAACTGACCGCGGCCCCGGGGGTGCTGCTGCTCGACGAGCCGACCCGGGGCCTGGACTATCCGGCCAAGGAGACTCTCGGCCGCATCGTGCGGGACCTGGCGGCGCGCGGCCGGTCGGTGATGGTGGCCACACACGATGTGGAGTTCGCGGCGCGGGCCGCCGACCGCGTGGTGGTGATGGCCCAGGGGGAGGTCGTCGCCGACGGGCCGACGGCCCAGGTCGTGGTCTCCTCCCCCGCCTTCGCCCCCCAGGTGGCCAAGATCCTCAACCCGCAGCCCTGGCTGACGGTGGAGCAGGTCGCCGACGCCCTGCACGCGGCGGAGGTGGCGAGTTGACCGATACCTGGCCGCACTCCCGCCCTCGGGCCGGTGCCGGTCCGGCGCACCGGGAGCAGCGCGGGCGGCCGGGCGGCGGCACGTACGGACGGCTGCCGCTCCGCGGGGGGCGGCACGTCCTGCCCCGCAGCAGCGCCGGATCCGGGGCACAGCCGGGTGCCGGCCCGGCGCCTGTGGTGCGGGTGGGGCTGCGGACGGCCCTGGTGCTGCTGCTGGTTTCGCTGGCGGGGTTGGCAATGTTCTGCTGGCCGCTGCTGATGCCGCCGACGGCCCGGTCCGTCGGCCACTCGGCGGATGCGCCGCTGCTGTTCGTCCTGATCATGCCGATGCTGCTGGCGGTGGTCCTGGCCGAGATGTCCTCCGGCGGGATCGATCCCAAGGCGCTGGCGATGCTCGGTGTGCTGTGCGCGCTCAACGCGGGGCTGCGTCCGCTGGGGGCGGGGACGGCCGGGATAGAGACCGTCTTCTTCCTCCTCGTCCTGGCCGGGCGGGTGTTCGGACCGGGCTTCGGTTTCGTGCTCGGCAGCCTCTCGCTGTTCGCCTCGGCGCTGCTGACCGCGGGCGTCGGGCCGTGGCTGCCGTTCCAGATGCTCGCCTCCGGCTGGATCGGTCTCGGGGCCGGGCTGCTGCCCCGGCGGATCTCGGGACGTGCGGAGATCGCCATGTTGGCGGTCTACGGTGTGCTGGTCGCCTACGTGTTCGGCTTCCTGATGAACATGTGGTTCTGGCCCTTCACCGCCGGAGCGGACACCCAGCTCTCCTTCCAGGCGGGTGCACCGGTCCTGGAGAACCTGCACCGGTTCGCGGTCTTCACCCTCGTCACCTCCACCTTCGGCTGGGACACCGGCCGTGCCCTGACCAACCTGGCCGCGATCTTGCTGACCGGACCCGCCGTGCTGGCGGTGCTGCGCCGGGCCGCGCACCGCGCCGCCTTCGACGCGCCCGTCGTCTTCGGCGCGTCCACCGGCCGTGCCCCCGCCCCTCCCCCCGAACCGGCCGGTGGTCACACAGCGGCCGACACCGAAGGAGACTCCGTATGAGAGCCCTACGCCCGGGCCGTCCCGCCCCTCCGGTCCCCCGGCGCGCTGCTGCCACCGCCGGTCTGCTGGCTTCAGCACTGCTGCTGCCCGCCGCGGGTGCGCAGGCATCCTCCCCGGCACGGGCCGCCGAACCCGCGGCGGCACAGCAGCCGAAGGCACCGGCGAACGCGGCGGCCACCTGGATGGCCGGACAACTTACGGACGGCAGCAACGCCTCCGGCGACCACGGGTTGACCGCCGACATCGTCCTGGCCCTCGCCGCCACCGGGACGGGGGGCCGGACCGCGGACCGGGCCACCGACTGGCTCGCGGCCCGGTCCACCGACTACATCGACCGCGGCACCGCGGGCCGTGTGTTCGCCGGCGGCACCGCCAAGCTCGCGCTCACCGCAGCCGTCCAAGGGCGCGATCCGAGGAACTTCGGCGGACACGACCTCGTGCGGCTCCTGCTCGGACGGATGCAGGACAATGGACGCTTCACCGACGACCTGCCCTCCGGGGACGGCTCCAACCAGTTCACCCAGTCGCTGGCCGTTCTCGCGCTCGACCGGACCGGGGACCTGCCCGCGAAGGCGGTCGACTTCCTGGCCGCCTCACGTTGCGCCGACGGCGGATATCCGCTCACGTTCAAGTCGGACCCCGCCAAGTGCAGGTCGCACACCGACAGCACGGGCCTGGCGGTGCAGGCGCTGCTCGGCGCCGGGCGCACCGCGGCCGCGAAACCCGCTCTGGACTGGCTGGAGAAGCAACAGCTGGACAACGGCGGCTTCCGGGACAACGGCTTCGGTACTCCGCCCCCGAATTCCAACTCCACCGCCCTCGACGTGCAGGCGCTTACCGCGGGCGGCCGCGTGGAGGCGGCCGGCAGGGGAGTCAACTGGCTGCGCAGCATGCAGGTCGGCTGCGCGGCCCCGCCCGAGGACCAGGGTGCTGTCGGCTACAGCGAACCCAAGGCCGACGGTATGGCCCTGCGTTCGACCGCGCAGGTCGTACCGGCCCTCGCGGGCAGGTCTCTTGCCGATGTCGACGGCAAAGGGGCGGCGGACGAACTGGTTCCGGTCACCTGCGGCCCCGGTGGGGGCACCAGGGGCCCGGGCGGCAGCCCGGGAGGCTCGGACGGCGACAGCGACGGCGACGGTGGTGACGATGGTGACGGCGGCACCGGATCGGGTCCCGGGAACGGCGCCGACGGCGGCCAGCAGCCGGGCGGCGACGATCCGACCGCCGGGGGCGCCACCGGAGGCAGCAGCACAGGCGGCGGTGCGGAGCCGGCAGGCGCGTCCGGAGCAATCGGCGGCAAAGGTGCGCTGGCGAGTTCCGGCACCTCCGGCGCCCTGCCGCTCACCGGTGCGGCCGCCGCACTGCTGCTGGCGGGGACCGGCAGTGTCGTAGCCGCCCGGCGCCGACGACACGCCCCTCGCGGCGGCCGTTGAGAGGTTCCCGGTCGGCCCGTCCCGGCCGCATGCTGCAGGACGCTGCCGCAGCGGCAACCGGGACGGTTGGCCACCTGCTTCCCCGGTGGGAGGGAGGCGGCGTGCCCGAGGTGTCCGCGGACGATGCGCGCGCCACCGGGCCGACGCGCATGCGCAGGTCAGGACGGCTCGCCGCGGGGCGGGCCCGGGCCCGCCCCGCGGCGAGCCGCATACAGAGAAGCACCCCTACAGGACCCTGAGATGAGGAGAACACCCGTGTTCCGTACGGCCGCAAGACCCCAGCACCCGACGCGCTTCCGCGCCCTCCTGCTGCTGCTCGCCTCGTTCGGCATGGTGATGACGGCGGCGCCCTCCGCTCTCGCCGCGGAGTCCGCCCCGGCCCTGAGCGCGCCGGTGACCGTCCAGCTGACCGTCACAGGTCCCTCCGGCACCATCTTCGATGGCGACATCAGCACGACGGGGCACGACGTGACCACCGCCTCCGGGGGAACCCACACCTGCGACGGCACCAACAACGACGCCAACCCCTCGCCCGTGGCCACACCCACCGCGGCGCTCGACGACGCAGCCGGGCAGGAGGGCTTCACCTGGGACGGCACGTGGTACGCCTCGTTCGACGACTACTTCGTCACCACCATCGCGGGCAGTGCCGGCGGGGCCGACGCCTACTGGAACATCTCCGTCAACGGCACTTCCACACCGGTGGGCGGCTGCCAGTTCGCGGTGGCGGCCGGCGACGAAGTGGCCTTCACCTGGACCGAGCTGTAGCCCACCAGAGGTACGGATCCCGACAGCGGCAGGGGCCTTCGGCACCTGCCTGGCCGGGATCGCCGGAGGGCGACCGGCCGCGCGGCGTCGCCGGGCGGGCCGCCCTTCAGCGGCCTTCCGGATCCTCCAGCAGCCGGAGCGAGGCTGCCGTGTCCAGGGCGGCGCGGACGAAGGCCAGTTCGGAGGGGCGGTCTCTGGTCGAGGTCCGCCGGATGACGGTGATGCGGCGCCTGATCGGGTCCCGGAAGGGGAAGACGTCGACGTTCGCCGGCCGCAGTGGCAACGCGAGTTCGGCGACCAGGGTGATACCGAGGCCCGTCGCCACCATCGCCATGGCCGTGGCCTGCTCGTCGATCTGATGCGCGATCCGCGGGGTGAAGCCGGCCGTCCGGCACACCGCGCACAGGGCCCGCCCGAATTCGGTGTCGGTTCCGGAGGCGACCCAGGAGCTCCCGGCCAGGTCCTTGAGGTCGACGGGGGTGCCCACGGCCGCGCGTTCCCGGTCCGCGGACCTCGGCGCGGCGGCGGTCCCGGCCGGCTGCTCTGCGGACGGGCCGGAGGCCGCCGGTGTGCTCAGGGTGCCGTGCGGGGCGACGAGGTAGAGCTGCTCCACGCCGACGAGGGTGCTCTCCAATGCGCCGTCCAGGGCGCCGGAGCCGGGGGCCGTGGGATAGTCCAGTACGAACGCCAGGTCGAGATCACCGTCCCGTACGGCGGCCTGGGTCTCTTCCGGTACGACCTCCCGGGTCCTGACGTGCACCCCGGGGTGGCGTTCGGTGAGGGTGGCCAGCGTGGGCGGCACGAGGGTTCCGGCGAGGGTCGCCAGTACGCCCACGGTCAGCTCTGCGGTGAGGGTGTCCCGCGCCTGTTCGAGCGCGATCCGGGCGCGCTCCTCGGCGGCCAGGATCTCCTCGGCGTGCTGCGCCAGCACGCGCCCGATCTCGGTCAGCCGGACGCGGCGCCCGACGTGTTCCAGCAGCGGCACACACACCTCCCGCTCCAGCGCGGCCAACTGCTGGGAGACGGCGGAGGGCGTGTAGTGGAGCGCGGCCGCCGCCGCGGTGAGGGTGCCGCGCCGGGAGAGCTCCCGGAGCATGCGCAACCGGTTCAGCGAGAGTTCCATTAACCAAATCTAATGAGATCGCTGAAGGTTTTCCCGATGGACGTGAAAGAACGGGGTGCACGAGACTGCGTGCACGGCGGAAGCACGGCGGTCGGGCGGATCCGGCCACAGCAGACCCGTTCCCGATATCCACCCTTCTCCGCGTCCCGGATCGGCTCCCGCCCGCGGCCGCCTCGGCGGTGGCAGCGGGATGACGGGAGCCGCCGGGCCCCGCCCCCGGTGCGCTCCCCCGCGCCGGGGGCGGGCACGACGAGCACTCAGCACGAGCGGCCGGATGCCCCGGAGCCCGCCGTCTCACCCGACGACGGCCGGCGGGGCGCGGCACCGAGCGGTCCGGCGCATTCCTCCATCAGGAAGAGAAGAGGGACACATGGGCACCACGGAACACGGCGGACACGGGCCCGACGTCACCCGACTGGGCAACGCCCCGTCGCCGGGGTGGCTCACCGAGGAGAACGCCGCATCGATCCGGGCGACGGAGGGCCCCGCGTTCGAAGAGGCGGAGTACGCAGCGCGGCTGCGGGAGCTGCGCGGCCGCATGGAGCGGCTGCCGCTGGACGCGATGCTGGTCTTCCGCCCCTCCAGCGTGGAGTACCTGTGTGGCTTCCACACCGCGGAGACAGCTCCGCAGCCGTTGCTGGTCACCGACTCCGAGACCCATCTGTACCTGCCCGACCTGGAGGTCGGCAGGGCGCTGGCCAGTTCGGTGGCCGGCAATCTTCACTACTGCGGCTACGCGGACGCGCTGCGCGGTCTGGAACTCTTCATCCGGCACGCGGCGACGGTGCTTCCCCGAGGCGCGCGGGTGGGTGTCGAGATCGGGCACGCCTCCACGCCCCCGCGCGTGCTGGAGCTGCTGCGCGAGCAGGGGCTGGTGGTCGTGCACCCGGACCATCTGGTCGAGCGCGCCCGCCTGGTGCTCTCCCCCGCCGAGCTGCGCAGGATGGAGGAGGCGGCCGCGGTGACCCAGCGGGGCGTCGCGGCGGGAGTGGCCGCCGCGGGAGGGCCCGGAGCGACCGACTCCTCGGTGGCCGCGGCGATCGCCGAAGCGCTGTACCGCGAGGCGGACTCGCCCTCGGCCTGGGGGCCGGTCGTCGCCACCGGGCGGCGCGGCGGTATTCCGCACTCCAGTTGGGTGGGCCGGGAGCTGGGCGGCGGGCCCACCTTCCTGGAGTTCGCCGGGACCCGGGACCGCTACCACGCGCCGGTGATGCGCACGGTGGTGCGGGACGGAGCGTTGGAGGCGGCGGACCGGCGGCTGGCGGAGCTGGCCCGCACGGCCGTCACCGCCGTGCTGGAGACCGCGGCGGAGGGGGTCACCGCCGCGCAGGTCGCTGTCCAGGCCGGCGAGGCGCTGGGCCCGCTCCCGGACGATGTCATGTTCCACCAGCTCTTCGGCTATCCCGTCGGTCTGGCGCACAAGCCGCACTGGATGGACGGCGCACCCTTCTACCTCACCCCTGACAATCACGAGCCTCTGGTGAGCGGCATGGCGTTCCACATTCCCGGCTCCTTCCGCTCGTTCGGCACGTCAGTGGTCGGCCTGAGCCAGACGTTCGTGGTCGAGAAGCACGGCACGCGCGTGCTCACCCACGGCCCGGCGGACGTCATCGAGGTGTGAGACCGGTTCCCGCCGCGCTCGGGCCGGGTACCGCCGGACGACGGTTCGGCCGGCGGTTCGGCAACCGCACTGCTCCTTCGGATTCTTCGAGGTGACCGTGAACACATCGCACACCGCACCCGAACACGTCGCCGTCGTCGGGGCCGGCATGGCCGGACTCTCCGCCGCGTGGTTCCTCCAGGAACACGGGGTGAGGGTGACCGTGCTGGACCGCGAGGGAGTGGCCGCGGGGTCCTCCTGGGGGAACGCGGGCATGCTGAATCCCGCGTTCACCGTGCCGCTGCCGGAGCCGTCCGTGCTGCGCTACGGCATCGCCTCGCTCTTCGACCGGGACTCGCCGGTGTCCGTGCCACCCGCGGTCGACCGGCACCTGTGGGCCTTCCTCCTCTCGTTCGCGCGCAACTGCACGGCGCGGCGGTGGCGGCGCACGATGACGGTGTTCAACGAGCTCAACCGCGGCTGCCTCGCGGCGTACGAACAGCTTGTCGAGGGCGGCGTGCACGCCCCCGTGAAGGACGCCGACCCGCTGGTCATCGCCTGCGGGAACCAACAGGATCGCGCGCACGTGCTGGAGGAGTTCGCGCACATGAGCGCGACCGGAGGGGACGAGGCCCGGTTCGAGGCCGTCACCGGTGCGGAGCTGCGCGCACTCGAGCCCGTGCTCAGCGACGAAGTCCGGCTGGGGCTGAAGGTGCACGGGCAGCGGTTCATCAACCCGCCCGCGTTCCTGCGCACCCTCGCGGAGGATGTGCGCAGCCGGGGCGGGGACATCGTCGAGGGCTGCTCGGTGGCCCGGGTCCGTGACCGGGGCCGGGCAGGTGTGGAGCTGGTTCCTTCCCCCACCTCCGCGGTGTCGGACCCGGTGCGGGCCGACGCGGTCGTACTCGCCTGCGGCGCCTGGCTCGACACCCTGGCCCGGCCCTTCGGAGTCCGGATGCGGGTACAGGCGGGGCGCGGATACAGCTTCACGGTGCGGCCGCGGGCGATGCCGACGCATCCGATCTATCTGGCGGGGCAGCGGATCGCGTGCAATCCGCTGGGCGACCGCTTCCGGGTCACCGGCAGCATGGAGTTCCGCGCGCCGGACGCGCCGCTCGATCCACGGCGGGTGCGCACCATCGTCGAGTCCGCCCGCCCGATGTTCCGCGATGTGGACTGGGAGGACCGCCGCGAGGAGTGGGTGGGATCCCGGCCCTGCACCGCGGACGGGTTGCCACTGGTCGGGCCGAGCCGCTCGCCCCGGGTGCAGATCTGCGGCGGGCACGGCATGTGGGGCATGGTGCTCGGGCCGCTCACCGGGCGGCTGCTCGCCGATGCCATGACCGGCGGTGAGGTGCCGTCACTACTGCGCCGTCTCGACCCGTTGCGCTGAGCGGCTCGCCCGCGGCCGGTGAGGTGACGGCGAGTCAACTCCCGTCCGCGCTGGAGAGCGCCTCGGCGATCATGCGGGTGGCGAAGTCACGGTCGTCGGTGATCCGGTTGATGAGCTCGGCGAGCAGGAAGGCCGTGGCCTCCAGGGAATTCAGCTCCTCCCGCCGCCACTCGCCGAACTGCCGGCGCCACAGGCTGGGGCTCAGGCCGGTTCCGGCGGCGACGAGCAGGCCGGCCATCGTGGGGATGACTTCCGGGCGGACGCTCTTGGGCATCATGCGCATCGAGGCGACCAGGTTCGGGACGACGTATTCGATGACGTCCTTGTCGTGGTCCTCGTAGGCGAGTCGCAGCCACCGCATGAACAGGTAGATGAGCGTGCACGCGCCGTCGAGCACGTCGTCGAGCCCGCCGGGGCCCAGCGAGGCGGCGAACTGGCGGTCGAGCCGCTGCCGTTCGGCATCGGGCCGGGTGTTGTCGTCGTAGATCGCCTTGAGTTGGGAGTCGATCATCATGAGCGCTGCGCCCACGTCACCGGCGGGCGCGTGCTGGGGATCGCAGGGCGAGGGCACAGGATTCCTCCTCAGGTGACCGTATGGAGTGGGCCGCATCCGTACGGTAGCCCCTCGACGGTTCGCCGGTCCGCCGAATCCCGGGAAGCGTTCCGGGATTCGGCGGACGGTGGGCGCGGCCGGGCCCGCACTCCGGCGCTCTTCCGCCCGCCGCCTGCCGCCTGTACGGGATCAGGGGGCTGCCCGGCCGCGCGGGACGGCACCTCGTCAGCGCTCCAACTCCTCTCCGGACCGTTCCGGCAGGCGCAGATAGACCAGCGCGGACAGCAGGCACAGCGCCGCCACGTACCACGGGAAGGCGTCCGGCATCTCCAGGTCCTCGAAGAGGGTGCCGACGTAGGGCGCGGTGCCGCCGAAGAGCGCCACCGCCAGCGAGTACGGGAATCCGATGCCGGCGGCCCGGACCCGGGCGGGGAAGATCTCGGCGTTCACCGCCGCGGCGATCGAGGTGTAGCCGGTGAGCAGCACCATGCCGATGCACTGGACCAGCAGCAGTGAGGTGAACGAGTCACCGACCGCGTGCAGCAGCGGCACGCACAGTACGGCGAATCCGATCGCGAAGACCAGCAGCAGCGGTTTACGGCCGATCCGGTCCGACAGCATCCCGCCCAGCGGCTGGAGCAGCATGAAGAACACGAGCGAGAGCGTGCCGGACACCAGCGCGTCGCTCTTGTCGAGACCGGCGTTGACCTCCGCGTACGTCGGCAGGTAGGACGTCCACACGTAGTAGGCGATCGTCCCGCCTGCCGTGATCCCGACGACGAGGAGGGATTCGCGGGGATGCCGGCGCAGCGCGTCGAAGAGTCCGGGGCGCGGCGCCTCGGCCTGCCGCTCGCTCCGGGTCTCCCGCGCCCCGCGCCGAACCCAGAATCCGGCCAGGCTCAGCAGTGCCCCGAGCAGGAACGGAACCCGCCAGCCCCACTGGTGCATCTGTCCGTCGCTCACGGTGGAGACGAGCAGCGCGGCGACCCCGCTGGCGACCAACTGGCCCGCTGTCGTCGAGACATACTGGAAGCTGGAGAACAGTCCCCGTCGGCCGGGGCCGGCCGACTCCACCAGGAAGGTCGTCGAGGCGGCGAACTCACCGCCCACGGAAAGCCCTTGCAACAGGCGCGCTGCCACCAGCACCACCGGGGCCAGCACCCCGGCGGATGCATAGGTGGGCGTGACGGCGACCAGCAGGCTGCTGCCGCCCATCAGCAGGATGGTCAGCGTCAGTGCCGCCCGCCGTCCGGCCCGGTCGGCCACCGAGCCCAGCAACAGGCCGCCCACCGGCCGCATGAAGAAGCCGACGGCGAAGACGGCGAAGGTGGAGAGAAGCGGAACCAGTGAACTGCCCGTGTTCTCGGGGAAGATCTCGTCGGCGATGTAGGTGGCGAGGAAGGAGTACGCGAACCAGTCGTACCACTCGACGCCGTTGCCGACCGAGGCGGCGACCAACTGGCGCCCGGTCCGCCGCGGCGGACCGTCGCGCCCTTCGCCAGTCCGGTCGGGCTGCGGCCCTTCGGCCGCTTCCCGCGGCTGTTCACTCACCCGCGTCATCGATCGCCATCCCTCCGGTGCGCTTGCCATGCGTCACCGGGTAACCGGACTCCGCCGCAGCTCCATTCCCGCACCTCCACGGCGTCCGGCATCCGGTCGTCCTGGGCCCCGGTCTGCCGCCGCCGGAACGCTGTACGGCCTGCGGGCCGCCGCCCGTCGGAGGGGGCAGCGGCCCGCAGGCCGTGTCGATGCCGGGTCCGGACCCGAGGCTCCGCCGCACCGGGGGCGAACGGGAGAGGCCTGCAGCCGGGGCTTCCCGACCGCAGGCGCTCACCGCGGCGCTAGGCTTCTCAGTGGCGCGTGGGGGGCTCGTCGGCCGTGCCCGGCCAGTAGGCGGGGAAGGCTGCGGCAGGCTGCCGCCCGGTCTCCATGAGACCGGTGTCCGGCTCCAGCTCGGTCACGATCGGAGCCATCCCGTTCGGCGGGGCGGCCGCGACGACGTCGGTGACGGCTTCGGGGCCCGGCGGCAGCGCGGACCCGGGCGCCGAACCGGTGTCCGCGTCCGGCAGTTGCGGCTCACGGGCCTTGCGGTCGAACAGGTCGCGGAAGGCCACCGCCGCCCCGCACTCGCCGATCATCCGCTGCGAGTTCTGCTTCGCGAGCCGGACCCCGGCGGCCCGCATGGACATTCCGGTCTCGTCCGCCAGGATCATCAGTTCGCGAACCAGGGGCCGGATCTGGGAGGCCAGCCGGCCGCAGGCTCCACTCGGGCTGACCACGTCGCCCAGGATGACCCACCAGGCTCCGGCGGCGGCACCGGTGTTCGCGATGAAGTCGGGCACCACGCCGACGCCCCGCTCCTTCAGGAGCTGTTCGGCTGCGGGAGTGGTGGGTACGTTCGCGGCCTCCACCACCAGCTCGGCCGTGACGCGGTGGCAGTTCTCCTCGGTGATCACGTAGGAGACGGCTGCCGGGACCAGGACATCGACCTCCTGGTCAAGCCACTCGTCGCCGGGGCACACCTCGTCGTCCTCGCGCAGCGCGGTGCGGTCGATCACCCCGCTGGTGCTGCGTGCGCTCAGCAGACCCTCGACGTCGACGCCGCGCGAGGGGTTGCGGACCAGGCCCTGGGCATCCGTGACGCCGACGATCTTCACTCCGGCGCGCGCCAGGTAGAGCGCCGTGGCCCCTCCCATCGTGCCGAAGCCCTGGACGGCGGCGCGCGCGGACGAAGCGGGGATGCCGCGGTGCTCCAGCGCCGCCAGCGCCGCCTCCGCCACTCCGAAGCCTCCGACCAGCTCCGAGAGCTTCAGACCGTCCGTCCTGGTGGCGAAAGCCTGCCGGACGCGTTCGCGCGCTTCCTCCTCGTCCGGGGCACGGACCATGGCGGCGTGGAAGGAGGTGTCTCCGAGGCCGACCCGTGCGAAGGCGCTGTCGAGCTCGTCCTGCTGGGTCCCGAGGTCCCCGGCCGTCACCCAGAAGCGCTCCAGCAGCGGCCGCACACCTTGGAGGAACCGCTCCCGCACCCCGTCGGCCCGGGGGTCGGCGGAGTCGAAGTCGATACCGCCCTTGGCACCGCCGACCGGGATGCCGAAGGCTCCCATCTTGAGCGTCATCTCCCGGGCGAGCGCAGCGACCTCGTCGAGCGTGCACCCCGGCCGCATGCGCAGGCCGCCGGTGGCGATGCCGGACACCAGTTGGTCGATCACGACGTAGCCCCGGGCGGTGGTTTCCGAATCTCGCCACGTGACCTGCAGAAAGGGTTCATGCTCGGCAGCCTGCAGCGGCGTGTCGACAGCGTTCTGTGTCATGTAGCACTCACCCTTCCGTTAACTATCCAGGCTTTATGTGCGAGCTTTCAGGCGTCACCGCCCGGCGGGCAGAAACCCGCTAACGCACATGAGGGGTCGCGCGATCCTGTTCCACCGGTCGGGCGGGCAGCAATACGTGCGACGGTCGTGCAGGTTTATTCGGGCAGGCCGAATGGCACCCGCAGGGGTGTTCTTCCAGTGATCCCCAGAAAAGGGAGGGGATGGATGTACGCAGAGAACGCATCCGGTTGCGTTGTACGTAGCGACCACTGTGAGGTCGGGATCACCCCTTGTCAAGGTGTCTCTGGAGGCGGCTGCGGCGGCCGCGTGACCACCCCCGCCCGATTGGCCCGATCGGGTGAAGCCCCCCTGGTCGAAAGGGCGTTGGGACGTCGCAGCAGAGTCGCCGCACCGGTCGGCCGCGCCCCGTCGTCCGGGCTCGCCGCCCCCCGTCCGCAAGACCCTCCCGCGGACCGCGCGGCACCCCCGATTCCGACCGCGGGACGGCCTCCGGTGCCAAATGCGCGCCGGCGCTTTCCGTCGGACTCCGCTCGTGTTTGCCCGATTCCGCTCGGGAGCTTTACCATTCGCCCTTTCCCTCCCTCGGCCACCGGAACAGCCGGTCCGCCTCCGCCTCCTTCCGCACGGCGCCGCCGGATTTCATCGGCGGCTCCTTCCGCAGGCCGGAAGGAGCCGCTCAGCTCTGCCTTGCCAGGAGAGCATCGACCTGTCACCGTACTGTTTCCGGAAAACTACGAGTCCCGTGACCGCCCGGGAGCGTTCCGTCTTTCCGGAACATCGCGATCCGGTCGACCGGCGGACCCGGGAGGGTGGCGACCGGTGTCGTGGAGAACCGGTCGCGGTTGTGCGCCCGGCGCTGTCCACCGGGTATGACGGATCCGGGCGAAACCGGTGTCGCGGACCGGACGGGTGAGCGAGGCTTGTGCGGTGTGATGTCACGACAGTCCAGGCCCCCCGAGGGCCGCGCCGGCCTGCGCCTGTGGCCGGTCGGCTCCGTACTCGCCCTGACCTTCCTCGCCGCACTGGTCGTCGCCGCCGCGGTGTTCTTCACCGGCTGGGACCTGCTCGGCGCCCGGGGAATCGCACGGGAGCGGCAGCTGACGTCGAAGACGGTCTTCGAGCTGGTGAAGCTCTCCTTCGGAGTGGTGGCCGGCTCCGGCGCCCTCGTCGCGCTCGTCGTCGCCTACCGGCGTCAGCGGGTCGATGAGGACGGTGCCCGCCGGGACGCCACCCGCCTGCATACCGAGCGCTTCACCGGCGCGGTCGCTCAGCTCGGCGAGGAGCCCGCCGCGGTGCGCTTGGGCGGTGTGCACGCCCTGGCGGGTCTGGCGGACGACGCGCCGGACCGGTCGCGGCGGCAGACCTGCATCGACGTGCTGTGCGCCTACCTCCGGCTGCCCTACCCGCCCGAGGAGGCCCCGGAGGGGACGGCGGTCCGCGGCCGCCATCGGCACCCGGGCCTGCACGAGGTCCGCCGCACCGTGGTCCGGCTCATCCGCGACCGCCTCCGCCTCCCGGGTGACCATCCGCACTCCTGGCAGGGCTACGACTTCGACTTCACCGGCGCCGTCCTCGAGGGCGGCTCCCTCGACCACGCGCAGTTCTCCGGCGGCACGGTCAGCTTCGACGACACCGTCTTCCGCGGAGCGGTGCTGCTCAACGGCGCCCGGTTCTGCGGCAGTACCGTGAACTTCACCGGCGCCCGGTTCGCGGGTGGCACCGCGAACTTCAACGGCGCGCACTTCTCCGGCGGCCGCGTCAGCTTCGAGGGTGCCTCGTTCTGCGGCGGCACCGTCGGCTTCGGCGCCGCGCTCTTCACCGGCTGCACGGTCTCCTTCAAGGGCGCGCACTTCGCCGGCGGGGCAGTCAGCTTCAGCGGGGCGCAGTTCTCCGGCGACCCCGGCGGCTTCCGCGGCACGGTCAGCTTTCACGGTGCCCGCTTCTGCGGCGCCGCGGTCGACTTCGACCGGGCCGGATTCGCCGTAGGCGCCGTCGATCTCGGCGGCGCGGACTTCTCGGCCGGTACCGTGACCTTCACCGGCGCGCGCTTCGCGGACGGCAGCGCCGACTTCACCCGAGCGACGTTCTCCGGTGGCGCGGTCGGCTTCTCCCACGCGCGGGGCGCGGCTCCGGCAGGGCTGGTTCCGACGGACGGCGGGCCGCCGCACCCGGGCGTGAGCCTGCCGGACAGCTGGCGCCCCGCGCCGACGCGTCCGTGAACACACGGCTCCGCGTATTCTGCCGCCCCTGCCCGGGGGCGGCGGCGGTCTCCTCACCACCGAGAGAGAGGATGCGACTATGGCAGTCGACTGGCGGACCGACCGGATCGGGAGCGCGCTGCGCGGCGAGAACCCGGCTGTGCTGCGGCGGTTGGCCTCGGGGTTCGCCGTGATCGGAGACGTGCAGTTCCTGCCGGGCTACGCGCTGCTGCTCGTGGACGACCCGGACGTGGAGCGGCTGTCGGACCTGCCGAAGGCGAGGCGGCTCTCGTTCCTGTCCGACATGGACCGGCTCGGCGAGGCGGTGGAGCGCGCCTGCCGGCGGCTCGACCCGGCGTTTCGGAGGGTGAACCTGGAGATCCTGGGAAACACGGACCCGTTCCTGCACGTGCACGTGTGGCCCCGGTACGGCTGGGAACCGGCCCACCTCCTGGGAGGTCCGGTGTGGCTCCACCCGCGCGAACGGTGGAGCGCGGAGGAGTTCCGGCTCGGACCGCAGCACGACCCGCTGCGGAAGGCGATCGGAAGCGAGCTGGACCGGTTGGACTCCTGATCCCGCCGCGGGCCGGGCCGGACGCGTGCGGATGTCTTCCCACCGGTGCGGGCCGGGCGGTGCGGCCGCTGCCGCCGGGGTTCGCAGGGGGATGACAGATCATCATCGAGGTGGCTACGATGCCCGCGATGAAGAACTACTCCTCACATGGATTGGGGGAATCGTTCGCGCAAGGTGAGTGCTGATGGCGACTCACTCCGCGAACCCGATTCCGCCCCGCCTTTCGATGTGGCGCCGCGTACGCGAGTACGCCGTACCACCGTCCATGATCGAGAACGCGACGGCGCGGCGTGCCGTCGGCGACTGGGCGGGGGCCTGTGCCGCCGCCCGGGTCGATGTCGACCTCGATCTGCGCGCCGTGCGCGTCCGCCACGGCACCGATCTCGCCCACCGCCTCCGAGCGGACCTGCGTCGGCTGGCGCCGGATCTGCTGCGCTGGCATCTGCCCCGGATCGCTCCGGACGGCCGGCTCCGTCCCGGCCTCACCCTCTCCCTGGCCCGCTACCCGGAATGCGGCCTCGCACCGCTGCAGTTGGTGGCGCGGACGCCACCGGCCCGCGCTGCTGCCGGACAGCGGATATCGCTGGCCCTGTGGGAGGGTCCGGGGAGCAGGGTGGCCGGGCAGCACCCGCATCCGCACCCCGACCGGCGGTTCCGGCTCGATCTGCACCGGCACCTGTGGGACGCGGCACGGAGTGGCGAACTGGCCCGGCGCTGCGGGGGAGCAACAGCACCGAGGGAGCGGTCCGGTCGACCGCTCACGGCGGATTCGTGGCAGGAGGCCGCAAAAGGTGGTGCTTCCCCGTGGGCGGTGGAACGCTGGGCCGCCGAGGGGGAGTCGCTGCTGCGGGCCGAGGAACGGCCTGCACGGGGGCCCTTCGCCGTACGGCTCGGCACGCGGAGGCGTGCCGTATTCGAGCTCGTGGCCCCGGACGACAGCCATGCCCCGATGCTCCGGCTGCTGCGGCAGGCACTGCCGCGGCAGCAGGTCGCGGCCCTTCCGGTGCTCCCCGAGGCGGCCGCCCGGGTCCTTCCGGATCTGGAACTGCTGCGGGCCGGACTGATCACCACCGGGCGGCTGCACCCGCTGGTCGCCGCAGCGCTGGCCGAACCCGGCCCGGCGCCCGCGACCGGCCCCGCCGGGCTCTTCGGCCATGTCGGCCCGTCCGAGCCCGTCGGCCCGGGTTCCGAGAACGGCGATCCGCACCGGGTGGTGTGCCGGGGGGAGGTGCACCGGATCGCGCTGCGCGCCGGAGTGCTGACGGCGGTCGATCACGATCCGGCCCAACTGCGCCGGAAGGAAATGCTGGTGGCGTTGGGCGGCCCGGCGCTGCCCTGTCTGCGGGCGATCGACGCGGCGCACCACGCTCCGCAGGCGCTGCCGGCGATCCGTGAGCGGCTGGACCACGGTGACGTCACGGGAGCGTTGGACGTGGTCGGGCGCCTGCTCGGCCCCGGCGCCGTGCTCCGCGAAGGGCCGCTGCGGGAGGCGCTGGAGTCGGCCGCGAGCCGCCGTGTCGAGCACGGGCTCTTCCGTTCGGTGCCGGCCGCCCTACGCCGCGCCGGTGCGGCCCCGGGCGCCGTTACGGCAGCGAGCGGAATCACCTCGGAGCCGGGCCGCGCGAAGGCCGGCCACCGTCCTCGCCTCGACCGCCGCACACCTTCGGCGATCAGCCGCAAGCGCTCCGCTCGAACGCGGCCCCGTACCGCTCTGACCCGCTGACCGGCGGCCAGGGGCGCAGCCCCGCCCAACTCCGCCAGGTCCGGAGTCGTCCCTCTGCTCATCCGGGACGGACTGTCCCGTCCCTCCTCCCACTTCAGGTGATGCATATGACACTTCCTGCCGTTGCGCCCGCCTCGGCTCCCGAGACCGGCGCCGCTGCCGCATCGGGCTCCGGCGACCGACTCGCCCTCGCCGACGACCTGCTGGGCCTCCTGCGGACGACCAGCACCGAATCGCGCCCCGACGAGCAGCTCGAAGCGCTCGCCCTGGCCGTCGCGGCCGACCTTCCGGTACTGCTCCGGGGTGAGCCGGGCATCGGCAAGACCGCGGCCCTGACCCAGCTCGCCGCCTCTCTCGACCTGCCGCTGACCACAGTCATCGCCAGCGTCCATGAGCCGTCCGACTTCTCGGGGCTGCCCATCGTGGGCGACGACCCGGCGGTGCAGGGGGTGCCGATGGCGCCGCCGCAGTGGGCGGTGGAACTCGTGCGGGCCGGGCGGGGGCTGCTCTTCCTGGACGAGCTCTCCACCGCCCCGCCCGCCGTTCAGGCCGCCCTGCTCCGGGTGGTCCTGGAGCGGAAGGTCGGCGCGCTGCGGCTGCCGCCCGGCGTCCGGATCGTGGCCGCCGCCAATCCGCGTGCCTCGGCGGCCGACGGCTGGGAGCTGAGCCCGCCGCTGGCCAACCGGTTCGTACATCTGAACTGGACGCACGACCAGGACGTGGTGGTGCGCGGGTTGGGCGGGGTCTGGCCGCGGGCCGAGCTGCCCGGCTGAGTCAGGAGCGGCTGCCGGAGTCGGTGGCGCTGGCCCGGCGCGTGGTCTGCGGCTTCCTGGAGGTCCGGCCGACGCTCACCCACCGGCTGCCGGATTCGGAGGCCCGGCGCGGCGGCGCCTGGCCCTCGCCCCGGAGCTGGGAGGCCGCGCTGACCCTGCTGGCCTTCGGCACGGCGGCGGCGGTCTCCCGGGAGGTGCTGGCGCTGCTGGTGCGGGGCGCGGTGGGGGACGGACCGGGGCTCGAACTCCTCGCACACCTGGACCGGATGGATCTGCCCGACCCGGAGTCGCTGCTGGCCGACCCGGCCGCCGCCGAGCTCCCGGCACGGGGCGATCTGCGACAGGCCGCTCTGGAGGGGGTCGTGGCCGCGGTCGGAGCGCGACCGGAGCGGCAGCGGTGGGAGGCGGCCTGGGCGGTGCTGCTCCGGGCGTCGGAGACCGGTCCTTCGGACCTGCTGGTCGCACCGGCCAAGGCGCTGGCCGCCGTGCGGCGCGACGACTGGGAGGTGCCGGAGGCGTTGGAGCGGCTGGCCGGTGTGGTCGGCCTGGCCCGGCGCGCCGACCGCTCGGTGGACCGGGCGGCCGCCGCGGGGAGCGCGACGGGGAATCGCCGATGACGGGGGCACGGAAGGAGCCACGCCGGGACGCGAAGCCCAGGCCGGTGGCGCGGCCCGCACCGCCGCGGCCGGTGGCCGCCACCGCGCCCGGAGCGCGGCGGGCACCGGGCGGGTGCGGGCGCTCCGGACCGGCCCTGGACTGGGAGAAGTTGCTGGCCGCGCGGCTGCATGCGGTGAAGGTCCGGCCCTATCTGGCCGACGCGCTCTTCGCGCTGCAGGTGGTCGAGGAGCCGTCGGTGCCTACGATGGCGGTGGACGCGCACTGGCGCTGCTACGTCTCCCCCGGCTTCGTGGCGCGCACCCCGGAGGAGCAGCTGGCCGGCGTCTGGGTGCACGAGGTCTCCCATCTGCTCCGGGACCACCATGGGCGGGGCGAGCGGTACGCGCGGGAGCACGGCGAGCACGGGCCGGGCGGACGCGGCGGAAGGGAGACTCCCGCGGGCGGGGGCCGGGGGCGGCTGCGGCGCAACATCGCCGCCGACTTCGAGATCAACGACGACATCTACGGTGAGGGGCTGCCCAGGCCGTCCGGAGCGGTGTTGCCCTCCCTGCTGCGGCTGCCCGCGAGGCTGCTGATGGAGGAGTATCTGCGGAAGACGCTGCTGGCCGGGACCGTGGCCGAGCTGGCCTGGCTGGACTGCGGCAGCGGTGCCGACGGGCAGGGCAGACCGTGGGAGCTGGGACCGCACGGCGCGCACGGGTTGAGCAGACAGCAGCGGGACGCGGTCCGCTTCCGGGTCGCCGAAGGGATCAGGGCCCGCCCGGGGGACACCCCGCAGGGGTGGCGCCGGTGGGCGGACGAGGCGTTCCATCCGCCGCAGCCCTGGCGGCAGTTGCTCGGTGCGGCGGTCCGCTCGGCGGCGAGCGCGTCGGGGGTGGGCGAGGACTACAGCTATCGGCGGCCTTCCCGGCGTTCGGCGGGGGCGCCCGGGGTGCTGCTGCCGGGTCTGCGCCGTACGCCGCCGCGCGTCTGCGTCGTGATCGACACGTCCGGTTCGGTGAGCGACGGCGAACTGGGCAGCGCCCTGTTGGAAGTGGCCGCGATCTCGCGTGCCGTGGGCAGTCGGCGGGATCTGGTGTCGGTGGTCTGCTGCGACGCGGCGGCCGGGGTCGCTGTGCCTCTCTGCCGCGCCGAGAACCTGGAGCTTGTCGGTGGCGGCGGGACGAATCTGACCTCAGGTTTCGTCCAGGCACTGCGCTCCAGGCCGCGTCCGGACGTCGTGGTCGCGCTGACGGACGGCCAGACGCCGTGGCCCGCTGCACCGCCGCCCTGTCGCACGGTCGTGGGCCTCTTCTCCCGCCCGCCGCGCGCCGTGGACGAGGAGAATCCGGTGTACGTGCCGCACGCTCCGCCGTCCTGGACGCGTGTGGTCCACATCGGCTGACGTGCGGCCCGGCCCGCGGGGCCGCGTCCGGCGGCGGGCTGGCTCGGACAGTCTGGGCCCGCGTCGAGTGCGCCGCGGGCCGGTCGCCCTCGGCCGCGTCCCGCCCGTCCCCTGGTTCGCCGCGGGTGTGCGGCCCAGCCTCGCCCGGCACGTCGCTGTTCGCTGTCCTCGGGTCCGCTGCCTGCTGCCGCACCGGGGCAGCGGCCTCCCGGTCACGCGACCGGTTCCCGATTCCCCGGCCGGGCAGGTCGGCACAGGATCCACCGTTCCGCACCGTTCCCGTTCTCGGAGCGCGGGTGGCGGGCGAACCGCGGTGTCCTGCGCTTCCGTACCGACGCGGTAGGTGGCGTCTGACGACACCGGACCCACACAGCGGTACGTCGCAACACCGTGCTGCGCTACGCGCCCCCACCCACAGCTGCGTATGTCATACGGCGCAACCTGCTCTCCATCTGTCCGGGAGGACTTCCTGGCCGGGGTCTGCCACGGTTTCTCCGCCAGAACCGCCGGACCTGGGCGTGATTCACCCGGCGCGGTCTGCCGCGGGCGTCTCGACCGGTTCTTAACCGAGCCTTAAGCGGCCCTCGAGCATCTTGACCGCTTCCGGCGACTCGGGCATGGTCTAGACCAAGTACGGTATTCCGTCCGCGAGTTCGAGACCCGGCGCGCGGAACAGCGTCCTCCACCACCGCCCCCTCCCCCACGACCGGCCTTCCCCTGCGGACCGCGTCGGCTCGCCCCACCGACCCCAGCCTCCTGCGCACAGGCGTTCCATCCGGGTCGAGTCGGGGCGAGGGGCTCGGCGGCGTCCGTCCCCCCACGGAAGGAACCCCCATGTCCTCCCTCACCGCTCGACTGGACCAGGCACGCCCCTACGCGACCGGACTCTTCCGGATCGTCGTCGGCCTGCTCTTCCTCTGCCACGGAGCCGCATCCCTCTTCGGAGTGCTCGGGGGCGCGAAGGGCGGCGGCACCGTGCCGGTGGGCACCTGGCCCGGCTGGTACGCGGCAGTGATCCAGTTCGCCGGGGGCCTGCTGGTCCTGATCGGCGCGGGGACCAGGACAGCAGCCTTCGTCTCGTCCGGCTCGATGGCCTACGCCTACTTCGCCGTCCACCAGCCCAAGGGCCTCTTCCCCCTGCAGAACGAAGGAGAAGCCTCGGCGATGTTCTGCTGGGCCCTCCTGCTGCTCGTCTTCACCGGGCCCGGCGCTCTGGCACTGGACTCGCTGCGCTCCTCCTCGCATTCCCGCGCCCGCACCCTGGACCGGCAGTCCGTCCCCGCCTGATCCCGGCCCCCCGACACCCGCGGCCGCCCGGATGCCGCACCCCCGGGCGGCCGCGGGCCTCGGACCCGCAGCAGAAGGGGACGGCGCTCGGCGCCGGAGCGGCTCAGGGACGCAACAGGCCGCCGATCCACCAGTCGTGCGGCTTGCCGTCGTTGGCGACACCGCGGTGGCGCAGGGTCCCCTCGACGGTGAAGCCGAGCTTCTCGGCGACGGCACGCGAGCCGGCGTTGCCGACCATGGCCCACCACTCGATCCGGTGCACGTCGAGAGCGGCCCAGCCCCACTCGCACAGCGACCGGGCGGCTTCCACCGAATAGCCACGCCCGCGCTGGTCGACGACCGCCCAGTAGCCGAGCTCCCAGACCCCCTGGCTGACGAAGAACAGGCAGTACGACCCCACCAGGGCGCCGGTGTCCTTGCGGAACGCGCCGAGGGTGTAGTTCCGGTCCTCGGCCCAGCCCGCGGGGAGGTCCACGGCTATGCGCTTCTCCGCATCCGCGCGCCGGAACGGCACCGGAACCGGCGTGAAGAACTGGATGTCCTCGTCCTGGCACGCCTCGTACACCGCGTCCACGTCGGCGGACGTGAAGGCCCGCAGCGTCAGCCGGTCCGTCTCCAGAGTCACCGGATCCATCACCGCAGTATGGACACCCGCCGCCGGCGCGGCCAGCGAATATTCCGGTACCCGACCGTGCCCGGTGGCGTTGACCTTCACCTTGGGGAAGGCCACAGCATCGGTGGGGCCGGGCGACGTGCCCGGCATGAGGAGGAGTGGGCATGGGCTTGCTGACCATCGGGGCGTTCGCGAAGGCGTCCCGGCTGTCGCCGAAGGCACTGCGGCTCTACGACGAGCTCGGCCTGCTGACCCCCGCTCGCGTCGACCCGGTGACCGGCTACCGCCACTACGCACCCGAGCAACTGGAGCAGGCCCGGCTCGTCGCCTGGCTCCGGCGGCTGGGGATGCCCCTGGCCCGCATCCAGCGGGTCTGCACCCTGGACGCCGGATCCGCGGCTCAGGAGGTCCGCGCCTTCTGGGCGCAGGTCGAAGCCGACACCGCGGCACGGCGCGGGCTGGCCACCTTCCTCATCGACAGCCTCGCCAGGAAGGACCCCGCCATGACCCCGGTCACCCGACCGCTGGAAATCCGCTACGCCGCACTCTCGGACCCGGGACTGGTCCGCGAGGGCAACCAGGACACCGCCTACGCCGGGTCCCGGCTGCTGGCCGTCGCCGACGGCTTCGGCACCGCGGGAGCCCCCGCGAGTTCCGCCGCCGTCGCCGCGCTGAAGCGCCTGGAGTCCGACAGCATTCCCGCCGGGAGCCTCCTCAACGTCCTCGAAGACGCGGTCGACCAGGCACGTCAGGCCGTACGGGGCATAGCCGACGCCGGCTCCCGGGCCGAAGAGGCAGGCACGACACTCACCGCGATGCTGTGGACCGGCTCACAACTGGGCCTCGTGCACATCGGCGACTCCCGCGTCCACCTCCTGCGCGACGGGGGTCTGTTCCAGATCACCCACGACCACACCATGGTGCAGTCGATGGTCGACGAGGGACGGCTCAGTCCGGAGGAGGCGGCCTCCCACCCACAGCGGTCCCTGCTGCTGCGGGCGCTGGGCGGGGGAGCCGACGCCCTTCCCGACATGCAACTGCACGATGTCCGCGAGAATGACCGGTACCTGCTCTGTTCCGACGGTCTGTCAGCCGTCGTGTCCGCGGCAGAGATCGGCCGAGTGCTCGCTCGGAGCACGCGCCCCGAGGAAGCGGTCCGGGAACTCGTCGCTCTCGCCAACAGTGCAGGCGGCCCCGACAACGTGAGCTGCGTGGTCGCCGACGTCCTGGCACTCCGGCAACAGCCGTGAGCGGCAGGCACGTCGAGTGGCACCGGATCCGCTCACAACAGCTCCGCCGGGAAGCGGACGCATACCGACTCGCCCTGCAGGCCCGCAGAACGGCAGCGTCCTCCGCTCCCCCGGGCGACGCACCCCGAGCCTCAGCCCCGCAGGGCCACGGCGGTCCCCCGCCGGCCGGAAGCGCGGACCGGGGCGGCGGTCGGGTACGGTTCCTCCGCTCGCTCACCAGGACCCTTCGGGGTCTCGGCAGAACACGCGGGACACGCGGGCTGCTGCGCGACTGAGCCTCTGCCGCTCCGTGTCGAGGTGCCCTAGAGTCCCTGGGATGCGGCGCAGGACCGTACTTGCCACGGCGGGGGCCGTCACCGCCCTGGCCTGGGGCGAGTGGTTGAACCGGCGCTGGTCACGCACTCTGGTGCCGAACGGTCGAGGCGCTGCCTCGGCTGTGGTCGTGCTGGGCTACCGGAACCCGCAGGTGAGGGCCAACGCCGTCAACCGTTGGCGCGTACGTGCGGGGATCCGCTCCATCGGCGCCGGCGCTGAGCGGGACGCCCGCCTGATCTTCAGCGGCGGTGCGGTCGGCAGCGGCGTGCCGGAGGCCCGGTTGATGGCCGCATACGCGCGGTCGGTACTCGGCTTCGAGGGCACGGTGCTCCTCGACGAACGGAGCGCCACCACATGGGAGAACATCGCCAACGTGCTCCCCCTGCTCGAGAACACCGACCGCATCGAAATCGTCTCCCAGCCCGCTCACGCGCTCAAGGCCCGCGCGTATCTGCGGCGGCAGCGCCCCGACCTCGCCGAGCGGGTCGGGCGCGCCGACGACTACCGGCCCGGCGAGTGGCTGATCGTCAAACCGCTGCTCGCGCTGTACGGACTGTGGACCCTCCGCGGGCTCACGGCCGACGAACGGAGGCCACCACGTCGAACCGCCCCGTCCGCCGCGGCGCCGGTCGCACGCGGTTCCGGCGGACGCAAGAGCGCGGCCCGCTGACGGACGCGCGCAGCGGTCCTTCGGCGATCCACCCGGCATCCGTCCGCGTACACGGATCGGCTTCCGGGTCCGGGTCGCACACGCACCGCTCCGCCTGCCCCGAATGGTGGCCGGGGGGCTGTGGACCATCGCCCACGACCACAGCGCGGCCGCGTTCACCGAGCGCGAGTGGGAGGATGACAGCACGGGCAGGACGTCCGATGCAGGTCTCGTCCACGCTCGCGGCTTTGCTCGCGCAAGGGGCGGAGCCGGGGCGGAATCCTCGGCGTGCTGCGGGAGCACGCGGCGGGCCCGTCAGCCCACCCGGCGGGCCAGCACCGCCCCGGGCCAGTCACCGTGCCGGAACCGCTGGATCGGGGTGAACCCGTTGCGTTCGTAGAAGGCGACGAGTTCGCCGCCTCCGCCCGCCCAGCAGTCGACCCGCAACAGCCGCACTCCGGCCCGCCGGGCCTCCTCGGCGGCGTGGCCCAGCAGTGCGGCGCCGATGCCCCGGCCGGCGTGCCGGCGGTCGGAGACCAGCAGCCGCACGTACCGCTCGGGTTCGCCGGCCGGCCCGACGGGCAGCTGCGGGCCGGGGCCGGAGTCGAGTACCAGTGCCCCGGCGGGTGTGCCGTCCAGCTCGGCGATCCAGGGGCTGTTGTCCGTCAGGTACCGCTCCACCCGCGCCACGCCGCCGGGTTTCCGGGAGTACGGAGTCGTGCCCCACTGCTGAGTGTTGCCGCGAGCGTTCATCCAGGCCACCGCTGCGTCGAGCAGTTGCAGGACAGCCGGTGCGTCGGCCCGGTCTCCGGGCCTGATCCGGATGCCGGGGGCGATGTCGTCCACGACGGGAGCATAGCCGCTCCCCGGCGCACGGTCGGGGCGGGTCCGGGGCCGCCCGGGCCGCCGCCCGCGGGAAGCTGCCCGCGGCCATCGGTTCGGCAGGTGGGCCGCTTCGCCGCGGGGTCCGCCTCAGTTCCGGGTCCGCTCCGCGGCCTCGCACGTGATGTCGGCGTAGACACGGAAGACGGCCGGGCGGGAGTCGCGGGGTGCTCTTTCGTGCAGCGCCGCCCAGCACCGGGCGACGACTTCCCTGGTCCGGGCGCCTGGCCAGGGTCGCGGCAGCAGTTCGGGCGGCAGCAGAGGGTCGGGGTCCATGGCGCGGGTGAGTTCGGCGGCCAGTTCGAGAGCGATGGTGAGGAGTTCGGCCGGCGGCACCGGATCGGAGCCGGTGAGCCGTTCGAGGCGGGGCCGGGCCACTTGGCCGAGCCGGTGGTAGCGATCCGCGATCTCCTCCAGGGGCCACAGGTCCCGGGCGAGTTCGACGGGGTCCTGGGTGCCTCCTCTGCGCAGGTCCGTGGTGGTGAGGAGGGTGAGCGCCGCATCGGCACCGAGCCGGCCGGCGGCGTCCTCGACGTAGGGCTCCCAGGCGTTGGCGCAGACGTACAAGCCCCCCTGGAGCGCGGAGCCGCCGAGGTGGACGAGGGTCTCGCGCAGGGCGTCCCGCACCGTGCGCGCCGACTCGGGTACGGCGAACGCGGCCAGATGCCAGGTGCCGTCCCAGGGCGCGTGCCCGGCGTCCTGCCGGAAGGCGTGCCGGAGGAAGTCCGCGTTGGGGGCGAGGAACCGGGCGGTCGCCCCGGTCGCGTGCAGCACTGCTTTTCGGCCCCGGCCCTCGTGGGTGAAGCGCCCTTCGGCGAGCAGCCGCTTGATGCAGAGTCGCACCTGCTGGTCGCTCATGCCCAGGGTGTTGGCGACGGTGTAGAGCTCGGCCGCGTCCACTGTGCCGTCCTCACGGATCAGGGCGTGGACGAGCATCCGGGTGGGGATCTCGACGCGGTCGGTCACGGTGCCGACGGTCCTTCCTCTCGGGCTGCGACAGCTCGGTGCATGGTGGTCACAGCCCCGAATCCCAGCAGCTTGCGCAGGTAGGGCGTGCGTTCGGTCCGAACGGCGGTGAATCCGCGGCGTTCGTACAGGGCCCTGGCCCGCGGGTTCGTGTCGATCACGTCCAGTCTGACCTCCCGGCAGCCGTGCTCCGCCGCGACCTCCGCGACTTCCTCGAGGAGCAGGCTCCCCACGCCGCGGCCACGCGCTTGAGGAGCCACGGCGATGCCGTCCATGACGAGTTGCCCGGGGACCGGGCGGCGTTCGAGAAGGGCGAGGAGCAGGAGTCCGGGCAGCCCCCGGAGCCATCCGTAGGCACGCAGCAACGCGGAAGCCGAACCGCCGGTCAGGGCGCGGCCGTCGACCTGGTACCCGGCGAGGCCGACGAGCCGCCCGTCGAGGAGTGCACACACCGCGCGGTCGGTGTCGAAGTGGGCGGCGAGGAAGGGCACCGCCTTCTCCGGCGGGTTCAGTGCCGGGCCGAGTTTGCGGCCGAAGGCGTCCCAGTACAGCTCGGCCACCCGCAGTTCGGCACCCGCGGGAAGCCCGCGCCGCACGGAGACCCCGTGCGCCCTGCCGAGCCGGTCGGCTCTGCCGGTGCCGTCGGCTCCGGCGTGCTCCACACGCTCGGCTTCCGCTTCCATGCCACCGCCCCTTCCGTGTCTTCACCGGACGAAAAACTATCACGCCTTCTACGGTCGTATTCCCGATGTTAGTTTCTGGCGCCACGCGGCCCCGGAGAGAGAAGCACAACCGAGCAGCGACCCATCCGCAGCCGACCCCCTCCCGGCTCGGCGGATCCCACCCCACGAAGACTAAACAGATCTGTATAGTGGAGCGAGTAAACCGACCTGTTTACTCGAACAGTGGGGTGAGGTGTGAACTTCCTGCTAACCGTCGCCTTCGTGATCTGCTGGAGCTCCGGGTTCATCGGAGCGAAGCTGGGGGCGGGCAGCGCGCCCGCCGAGACGATCCTGATGTGGCGGTTCCTGCCGCTCGCGCTCGCCCTCCTGGCCGTGGGCGCCGCGCGGGCCTCCTGGCGGGGTGTCCCGCCGCGAGTCCTCCTCCGGCAGGTGCTGATCGGCGCGCTCTCCCAGAGCGGCTATCTGCTCACCGTCTTCTGGGCGATCCACCTGGGCGTCTCCAGCGGAACCACCGCCCTCATCGACGGCGTGCAGCCCCTGGTGGCCGGAGCACTGGCCGGGCCGCTGCTGCGCCAGTACGTCTCCCGCCGGCAGTGGCTGGGGCTGGGCCTGGGGCTCGCCGGGGTCGTGATCGTCACGACCGCCGACGCCGCCACTGCCGCCGACGTGGCCTGGTGGGCCTACCTCATACCGTTCCTCGGCATGCTGTCGCTGGTGGCCGCCACCTTCCTGGAGGGCCGCTCCCACGCGAACCTCTCTCCCGAGGTGCCGCTGGCCGTGCACTGCGCCACCAGCGCGGCCATCTTCACCGTCCTGGCCCTCGCGGCGGGTTCGGCGACACCACCCGCCGAACCCGCCTTCTGGACGGCGGTCGCCTGGCTCGTCGTGCTCTCCACCTTCGGTGGCTACGGCCTCTACTGGCTCATCCTGCGGCGCTCCGGCGTCACGAAGGTCAACACGCTGATGTTCCTCATGGCTCCGGTCACCGCGGTCTGGGGCGCGATCATGTTCGGCGAGCACTTCGGAGTGCGGACCGCACTCGGTCTGGCCGTCTGCCTCGCGGCCGTCGCTCTCGTGCACCGCGGCCGACGGCCCGCGGCCCCGGCACCGGTCCGCGCCCGAAGCGACGCCCCGGCAGCGGCCCCGGCCCGGAATCCCGCGGCTTCCCTCTGAACCTCCCCACCAACGGCAAGGAGTACCCCATGCGCACCGCACTGCACCGGTTCCTGCACCTCGCACGCGACATCGCCACCGGGATCGACACCGGGCACGCGATCCGGCACGGTCTGCCGATTCCTGACCGGACCCGCCGCAGCAAGCCCGTCGGCTCCGGGGACGTCCCCACGCGTCTCGCGGCACCGCGAGCACAGCGGCACCAGCCCGGCACACGCTGAGCTGCCTGCGGACGGGCGGGACCGGCTCGGGGGCTCATCGCGGTGCGCTCGCCCCCGCAGCAGACTCACCCCCGGCGGCGGCGATGTGCCGGAGCGCACCCCCGTGCCGGACCGGGTGCGCTCCGGCACGGGGGCGCCTGCCGGAGGTCAGCTGCCGAAGGGGATGTCCTGCGGGGTGGCCATGCGGCGGGTGCCGGGGTGCGCCCGCACATAGTCCCGGATGTAGGACAGGGCGGTGCGCACACCGCTGTCGTCCGTTCCGCAGCCGTCCGGGCCGCTGACGCCGTCGGGGTAGCACGACATGCGGTTGCCGTAGATCAGCGCGTCCACGGCGGCACCGGAACCGGAGGAGTCGAGCAGCGTGGCCGTGCGCTCCCGGTCGCCGGTCCCCACGGTCCAGCCGACGGTGCGGGCGAGGTCACCGCGGTCGCGGGCAGCGCCGCCGGCCCGCAGCTCCTCCTGGATACTGCCGAAGTCCAGCGCCATGCTGAACAGCCCCTTGTCCATGATGCGCCGACTGCTCGGCACGGCCGCTCCGTGCTCGGCGAAGCCATCCCGCACCTCGGCGTAGTCGCCGCTGTAGCTGATGGCCTCCTTGGCGTTCAGATCGCCGACGGCGTCCTGCCAGCCGGCGCCGCCCTCGCTCCCGTAGAACCCGTAGAGCACCCGGATGCCCCGGCTCTCCAATTTGCTGCGGGCCAGGTCCCGCAGCGCGGCCACGGAGCAATGGCGCCATTCGGGGTCGCTGCTCTCGCACCAGTCGGGGTTCTTGATGTCCAGCCAGACGAACGAGACCTGGCGGCCCGCCCGGTGTTCTTCCGCAACCTGGTCGAACATGGCGGACATGGAGTCGCCGTAGCTGGTGAGGGTGCCGTCGTGGTCCGCCCACCAGCCGTCCCGCCAGGCGGTGGCGTCGATCTCCAGCGCGTTGGCTCCCTGCCGCAGGGACGCCGTCACCCCGCCCGTGGTGAGTACCCGGTGGGCGATGGCCCAGGTGGGCCGCTGCTGCGCAGTGGCGGACGGTGCTCCCTGGGAGGCGGGCTGCTGGGCGGGGGCGTTCCCGGCCCCCAGCAGGGTTGCTCCGGCGGCCAGAGCCAGCGGGAGCAGTAGTCCGCGGAGCCGACGCGCGACGGCCATGAAGTCCGGTCCTTCCTTCTCCTCCGGACCGCCCCGGGACGCGGGCGCTGACGCGTGCTGTCCACCGGGGCGGACGGCGCGGGCCGAGCACCCGTGCCCGGAAGAGCGTACGCCATATTACCTCCCGGTAACCAATGACCGCGTTCCGTGCGCTCCGGGACCGCTGTTCCTCGGTCCGGCTCACCCGTCCCGTCTGTTCCTCAGCCAGGCTCACCCGCCCTGTCCGCGGCGTGGCCGGGGTGAGCGCGCTTCTCATGGTCGGCCGGCCCGGTGCGTGCTGGCATCTGGAGCTCGTCCACGATCCCCTGGCCCCCATGGAGCCCCGGCCGACCGCCGAGGACCTGCTGATGCTCTACCTCGACGCACCGGTTCCCGACGCCCTGGTGGAACGGCTCGCCCAGCACGGCGGGGAACTCGTGGCGGCGCACAATCCGTACTGGGACACCTGGGGGGTCACCGTCCAGGACCCGGACGGCTATCGGCTGGTGCTGTCCACTCGCGGATGGTCCAACCCGTAGGAGTCCGGGCACGGATGGGCCGGTTTCCGGGTGCGGCGGGGGCGAGGAGGCAGCCGCGGGGCGGCGTCTGGCTTCTGCGAGACTGGGCGGGTGAGTGTGAGACCCGCACGGAAGACGGATTTTCCCGCCCTGTTGAGGCTGGCGGCGGAAGTGGAGCACTGGTTCGGGCCGATGGTCGCGGAGCCCGGCTTCCACCGCGCGCTGGAGGAGCACATCCGCAGGTCCACGGCGCTCGTGGCCGTTTCCGCGCAGGCCGACATCCTCGGCGGCCTGCTGTTCGCCCCGACGCACCCCAACCACCATGTCGACTGGCTGGTGGTCTCGGAAGCGGCGCGCGGGACGGGCGTCGGCCGCGAACTGATGGCGGAGGCCGAGCGCCGCTTCGTACGGGGACCGGGCAGCATCGACGTGGTGACGTTCGGTGCCGACCATCCGGGCGCCGTCGCCGGTGGGGCCCGGGTCTTCTACGAGCGGCTCGGCTTCGCCCCCGCCGAGATGGCCGAACCGGGGCCGGAGGGCGGTTCGCGGCAGGTCTTCCGGCGCACGGTCGGCTGACGCCCCCCGATCACCGTCCGCACGGAAGACGGTCACGCACACCGCATCCGGACGCCGCGAACCCGGACCGCCCCGGCCCCGTGCCCGGCACCGGCTCAGCGCCCCCGGAACGGCCCGGACACCTCGTAGGTGATCCCGTCGGACGAACGGCCGCCGACACCGCGCTGACTGGAGAAGTACAGGCGCTTCCCGTCGGGGAGAACGCCGGACCGGTGATCTCGGACCCGCCCTGGCCCTCCACGCGGAGGAAGGGCGCCACGACTGCTTGCGGAGTGATGAGGCACATCTCCATGTTGCCGCCGTCCTCCGCCGCGAACAGATCGCCGGAGGCACTGCCGGTGATGTTGTCCACTCCGCTGAGCGGCGCCTCCTCGCCCTGCCGTACGAGGTCGTCGTCGTAGACGAGTTCGAGGGTGTCCCCGGCGCAGTCCAGCTGCCGGACACGGTTGTCGCCCTTGCTGGTGAACCAGCAGCTTCCCGCCGCGTAGTGGCACCCCTCGCCGCCGTCGAAGTGCTTGGCCGCGGCGACCTGGCGGCGGGTGCGGGTGCGCCGGCCCGCGGGGTCGGGCACCTCCGCCCAGCCGACGGAGCCCGAGGTACCGGACCCCATGGTCAGCACCTCCAGCCTGCCGCGTGTCGTCCAGGATGCGGTGGGCCGCGGTGATGTCGCCGTCAGCTCCGAACCGGACCGCACCGGCGCCGCCGCCGGGGGACACCTCGGAGTTCGAGACGTAGATCCAGCCGCCGTCCGCGGTGGCGAAACACGCTCCCCCGTCGGGTGCCGGGTGCCACGTGTATCCGGTGGAGCCGGCCTTCCGCCCGGTCCGCGCGATGACGGCGCTGGTGAAGCCCGCCGGAAGCCGGATGCCGTTCGCGTCGGCGGCACCCGGCGGGCCGTAGGGACCCGCGCCCGGCTGCGCGGGAGCCGCGACGGCGGCCGTGCGCCACAGCGAGCCGCCCAGCGCGGCGGTGGAACCCGCGACGGCCGCGGCGCGGAGGAGCGAGCGACGATCCATGAGCACTCCTGAAGAAGAGGGAGGGGGCACGGATGGTGCTGCTTCTTCCGGCACGCTGACCGGCGCGGATGGCGGAGGCGGGAACCCGCGGTGAACTCCCCCCGGCGGGCCCCGGTCAGCGTCCGGTTGTGCCGTCGACCAGTTCGCGGAGGATGTCCGCGTGGCCGGCGTGGCGGCCGGTCTCCTCGATCAGATGGGTGAGCGCCCAGCGAAGGCGCGGCGCCGGGCTGTTCGGCCGGGGCCGGGGGACCGGAGCGCTCAGGTCGGCGCACTCGTCGAGGACCGCGTTCGCGCGCACGGTCACGGCCCGATAGCGGGCGACCACCTCGGCCACGCTGTCCTGCGGCGAAGCGTGGAACGTCGCCTGCCAGTCGGCCACCCGGTCGCCGAGGAACGTCGCGCTCTCGACGAAGACGAGGTGGTTGAGCAGGCCGAGCAGATTCGTCCCTGAGGGCACCTGCGCTGTCCGCACCTGCGGTTCGGGCGCGTCCTCGACCTTCGTGGCGATCGCGTCACGCAAGTGGTCGAGGAAGCCGCGCAGCACGTCGACCTCGGCAGGTCCGGTGCGGGGCGGCGGGGTGTCGCGGCGGCGGGAGCCGGCGGGCATGGTGATCTCCTTCGTTGCGGCGCCTCGGCGGCGCCGGTTCAAGCGGTGCGGTGGATGACCAGGAGGTGGTCGGTGACTTCGGCGGTCTGTCCGCCGGGGCCGTTGGCGGTCCGGTGCAGCACGTCGGCCCGCTCGACCGGCCAGCACGTCGGGTCCAGGCCGATACCGGCGGCGATCTCGCGCGGGGCCGGGTAGCGGATGTCGGGGTCCTGGTTCCACGACCACGGAGCGGTGGATCCGTGGTCGACGATCAGCAGCCGTCCACCGGGACGCAGCGCGTGCGCCGCCGCACGCAGGACGGTGTCCCGGTCCAGGCCGAGGGGGGTGTGCAGGTAGTGGGCGCAGATCAGGTCGAACCCGCCGGGTGGGAAGGGGCCGCCCAGGTCGTGCTGCTCGGCGGTGAGCCGGTCGGCGAGACCGTGCGCCCGGGCGAGACCGGAGAGCCGTCGGACGGCTACGGCCGAGATGTCGAGTGCGGTCACCCGCCACCCCTGGCGGGCGAGCCACAGAGCGTCACCGCCGTCTCCGCAACCGAGGTCCAGCACGTCGCCGGGCACCAGGCCGGCGACCGTCTCGGTGAGACGAGCGTTCGGCCGGGGGTCGTCGGGGACGGCGCGGGCCTCGTAGACGCCGTCCCAGAATTCGACCGCTTCGGTGTTCATAAAGCCTCCTTCTGTCGGTACGCGGGTAAGCTTCGCGCCGCTCGACGCGATCCGGCACGGAATCTTGCCGGTCTGGCAAGATGGCGTTCCGTGGATCCCGCGCAGGAGGACGTACTGAACGCCGTGGGGCCGCGGCTGCGCGCTCTGCGCCGTCGGCGCGGCCTGACCCTCGCCGAGCTCGCGGCGGCGACCGGGGTGTCGGAGAGCACGTTGTCGCGACTGGAGAGCGGACGACGCCGGGCGACCCTGGAGCTGCTGCTTCCGCTGACCCGTGCCTACGATGTGCCGCTGGACGATCTCGTCGGCGCGCCGCGTACGGGCGATCCCCGCATCCACCTGAAGCCGATTCACCGATTCGGGATGGCCCTCGTTCCGCTGTCCCGGCGGCCGGGCGGCACACACGCGTTCAAGATGATCATCCCTGCCAGGGCCGAGCCCCTCGAGCCGACTCCGCAGACCCATGAGGGCTTCGAGTGGATCTATGTACTCGACGGCCGGCTCCGGCTGCTCCTGGGCGAACGCGACCTGACGCTGTCGCCGGGCGAGGCGGCCGAGTTCGACACGTCCCGGCCCCACTGGCTGGGCAGCGCCGACGGGGGCACCGTCGAACTGCTCATTCTGTTCGACCTGCAGGGGCTGCGTGCCCATACCGGTGCGGACACCCCCCGGGCCGCCCGAAGCGGGAGCGAGCGGTGAACAGGGCGGAGTTGGGTGACGCCGGCACCCGGCGGTGCGCTACGACGGCGTCGACGATGCCGCCCGGGATGCGGCGGATGTGACCATGGCCCGAGTCCGGTTGCCGGCCTCTGCTCGGGGTGTCCGGGCATCCGAGCTCGGGCGGAAAATATCTACCCCGGAGGGCGGCAGGAGGCGGAGACTCGCCGTATGACTGACATCGGGGCGTTCCGGGATGCGGTGACCGGCTGGGCTGCCGGTGGCACCGGTGACACCGCGCGCGAGCTGGCGGCCCGGCTGTGTGTGCGGACCGTCGTCCTCGTCGAGGGAGCCAGCGATCTGGCGGCGGTCGACGCGTTGGCCGCGGGGCGCAGCCGGGACCTGGCGGCCGAAGGGATCTGCGTGCTGCCGATGGGCGGTGCGATGAGCGTCGGGCGCTTCGCCGCCGTTCTCGGGCCGACCGGTCTGGGTCTGCGGCTGACCGGGCTGTGCGACGAGGCGGAGCGGCGGTACTACGCGCGCGGGTGGGAGCGCGCCGGTGCGGCACCGCAGGATTTCTTCGTCTGCGCCGCGGACCTGGAGGACGAGCTCATCCGCACGCTGGGCACGGCACGCGTGGCGCAACTCGTCCGGGCGCAGGGCGAGGAGCGCGCGCTGCGGACCTTCCTTCACCAGCCCGCGCAGCAGGGCCGCACTCCGCAGCAGCAGCTGCGGCGCTTCCTCGGCACCAAGAAGGGCCGCAAGATCCAATACGGTCGCGTCCTCGTCGAGGCACTCGCCCCCGACCGGGTGCCGGCTCCGCTCGAGGATCTGTTGGCCGTGCTCTGACCAGCACTTCGCGCCGCGGGGCCGCCGGTAGGGTCCCGGCGTACGGACAGCATTGGACTGAGCGGCCCCACAGCCGGTTTCGCGCCCGGCGGGGCAAGGCTCCGCCCCGGGCTGACGTTCCGCACAGCAGGCCGGTGCCGGGCAGGGCACCTGCCGCCCGGAGTGTGGCCGCCAGGAGTCATTCGATCCCACATCTTGACTTGGTACAGACCAATGCAGTTGAGTTTTCCTCACCCCCTACATGCGAGGAGAGCACCAGTGTCAAAGCGACGCGTCATGGCACTGCTGACCGCAATGGCGGTCGGATGCGCCTTGTGGTTTGTCATGCCCACGACCTCCCAGGCTGCTCCGGCCCGGCAGAATGCGGCAGCGGAGTTCGTCGTCAGCGAAAGCCAGTTCAACCAGATGTTCCCGAACCGGAACTCCTTCTACACCTACAGCGGGCTCACCGCTGCCCTGGACGCCTACCCGGGTTTCGCCAACACCGGCAGCGACACGGTCAAGCGGCAGGAGGCCGCGGCATTCCTGGCCAACGTCAGCCACGAGACCGGCGGACTCGTCCACATCGTCGAGCAGAACGAGAGCAACTACCCCCACTACTGCGACGCCGGCCAACCGTACGGCTGCCCCGCCGGGCAGGCCGCCTACTACGGGCGGGGCCCCATTCAGCTCAGCTGGAACTTCAACTACAAGGCCGCGGGTGACGCGTTGGGGATCGACCTGCTCAACGACCCGTATCAGGTCGAACGCAACGCGGCAGTCTCCTGGAAGACCGCTCTGTGGTACTGGAACACCCAGTCCGGTCCCGGGAGCATGACCCCGCACCGCGCCATGGTCGACGGCGTGGGCTTCGGCGAGACAATCCGGGCGATCAACGGCAGCCTGGAGTGCGACGGCGGAAACCCCGGCCAGGTCCAGAGCCGGATCGACAAATACCGGCAGTTCACCGCCATCCTGGGGGTTCCCACGGGAGGCAATCTCAGCTGCTGAGTCCCGCGTGCTCCGCCGTCTCAGGCGAAGGACGGCAGACACAGCGCGAGAGGCACGGACGGAGCCCGGGTCGGCCACAGTCGGCCCGGGCTGCTCCGGCTCTGCTCCGGGCACGACTCGGACCCGCCGCCAGCCCCCGGTCTCCGGACGATCTCAGGGCAGCGGACACCCGCGCGCGCTGATCCACAGCTCGTACCACTCCTCATGCGTGAGACGCGGATTCGTCCCCGCCGCCTCCTTGCACGCCCGGATACGTTCGGGACTGGTGGTTCCCACGACGGGAGCTATCCGGGCCGGGTGGCGCTGCAGCCACCACAGCAGAACCGTCTCGGGGGTCGTGCCCTTGGCTGCCGCCAGGTCCGTCAGCAGCGCCGCGGTGCGATGCTGCTCCGGTGTCTCCTGCCGCCCTGTGTAACGGCCCTGAGCGAGGGCACCCCACGCCTGGAGGCGTATGCCGTTGCTGCGGCAGTACTCCATGGTCCCCAGCGGAAATCCGTTGCCCGCGGCCGCCGTGGTGTTGACGAGGACGCCCGCCTCGAGCCAGTCCCGCCGCTCCAGGCTCATCTCCAACTGGTCGACCGTCAGCGGCAGCTCCAGGTGCGCCTGCAGTTCGGCGATCTGGCCGGCGCTCATGTTGGAGACGCCGAAGCGGCGCACAAGCCCCTCCCGGTGCAGCGAGGTCAGCGCCTCCGCGATGTCGGCCGGGTCCGCGAGGGGGTCGGGGCGGTGCAGCAGGAGGACGTCGAGAACGTCGGTGCGCAGCCGGGTGAGGCTCTCCTCGACCCGGCGGCGGATACGTGCACCGCGCAGGTCGTAGTGGCCGGGGCGGGCGCCTTCGGGCAGTCGTATGCCGCACTTCGTCTGCAGCACGATGCGCTCGCGCAACCCCGCCGCACGGCCGAGGACTTCGCCGAAGACTGCCTCGGCCCTGCCGCCGCGGTAGATGTCGGCATGGTCGAAAACGGTGATCCCGGCGTCGAGAGCGGCCTCGACAGCGGCTTCCGCGGCGCCGATCTCCGCCGCGCCGCCGGCTTCCGCGTCCCCGGTGCCGCCGAGGCCCATGCAGCCGTACAGCAGGGCGTAGTCGTCTTCAGCTGTCGTCACCCACGCAACGTACCAGCCGAACTCCCGGCCGAACCGGGCCCGTGTCCGTGCGGGAGCGCACCGAGCAGCAGCCGCTCTCCGGATTCCGGCACCGACGCACACGACCGCAGCCGGCGCACGGCGCACGCCGGGTGGGAGCGGTCTCGCTCAGTCGGTCTCGCTCAGTCGGTCGCGCCGCGGCGGGAGCGCGGCGTCGGGACCATGGGCACACCTGCCCTCACTGCGGCTCCCCCGTGCGCGCGAGGCGGTCCGGGGAGGCAGCCGCCCTCCCCCTGCCGCGCCCTTCCACCACCTGTGGCAACCGCGGTCTACCGAGCGGCGGCGCGCGGCGGCCGTGCCGTGGGGTCCAGCAGCCCGGTGACCAGGCGAGTGGTGAGACGGTGCCAGAAGCCCGGTCGGCGGAGCATCGCGTGGTCCCCACCCGGCACCGGAATCATGCGGGCCTCCGCTCCCCCGGCCCGGGCCCGTCGTACGAACTCCTCCGAAGCGCGGGGATCCGTCGTCCGGTCGCGGTCACCGTGCACGAGGGCGAGGCGCGAGCCGGCGAGGTGTGCCACCGGCTCCCCCGGGGGGCACCAGGGCGCGAGGCCGACGACGCCCCGCACACTCGGATGTCCTGCCACCCGCAGCGCGGCCCGGCCGCCCATCGAGTGCCCGAGCAGCACGACCGGAACCTCGCCCACCCGGTCCGCCAGCTCCGTGAGGGCCTGCCGGGCGTCCCGCGCCGGGTCCTGGCGGTCGCCGTTCCAGCCCCGGTGGCGATAGCGGACCGTGCCGAGCACCACACCCTGCCCAGCGGTCGCCCGCCCGATCATCCGCACGAAGGGCCGCATCCGGGCGCCGGGCAGGTTCCACGGCGGCGGGGCTTCCAACCCGTCGGCACGGCCACCGTGCAGGACCAGGACTGCGGCCTGCGGTACGGCAGCCGGCATGGCCAGCGACACTGCGGAAGCGGGGTCTTCCACCGGACACTCCTCGAACTGTGCGGACGGACAGGGTCGCAGGACGGGCCGATCCGGGCCACCGGCACCCGGTTCGACGACGGTCCCGGGGGCCCGCCGACGCGGTTCGCCCGTCCGCGGGCCCGTCCTCCACTTCGGAGCCGGAGCGCTCGCGGATGGGTGGGCCTGCGCGACTCGGCGGAATGGCGCCGGGGGCGGATGGACAGATGAGGCAGGAGGTGTCTTCGGAGCTCGGCTTGGGCACGCATACGATGATCTTGCTTCTGGTGAGGATGGGTGAACTGGCACATGGTCGGACAGCGTGGACACGGAGTGGTCATAGGCAGCGGCATCTGCGGACTGACCGCTGCGCGTGTGCTGACGGAGCATTTCGACAGCGTGACGCTGCTGGAGCGGGACGCGCTGCCCGACGGGGACGAGCGGCGACGCGGCACCCCACAGGCGCGCCATGTCCACGGACTGCTGGCCCGCGGCGCCGCGCACCTGGAGGACCTCTTCCCGGGGCTGCGGGCGGAGCTGGCCCGGGCTGGAGCACCCGTCTACGATCACGGGGCCGGTGCCCGTACCCGCGTGTGGGCCGGATCGCTGCCGACCGTCACGGTCGGCCTCGAGGTTCAGACCGCGCACCGTGACGCTCTGGAGGGGGCGCTGCGGCGACGGGTCACCGCCATGGAGAAGGTCACGGTCCGGGATGCCACCACGGTGACGGGTCTGCACACGAGCCAGGACGGCACCCGGGTCGCGGGGGTGTCGGTGACACCGGCTTCGGGCGGCGACGCGGAGGTCATCGAGGCGGACCTCGTCGTCGACGCCTCCGGGCGGAACTCGGCCCTGCCCGACTGGTTGACCGCGGCGGGGTACCCGGCGCCGAAGGAGACAGTGGTGGACGGCGGCCTCGCCTACGCCACTCGCACGGTTCAGGTGGAGCAGGAGCAGCCCGCGGAGGGCCTGCAGCAGATGAATCAGCCTCCTGACCGTCCCGGGGGTGCCTACGCCTCGCACACCGGAGGGGGCCGGTGGACGGTCACCCTCTTCGGTGCGGGCGGTCAGCATCCTCCGGTGGACAGCGAGGGCTGGCTCTCCTATGCCGAGAGCCTGGGCAACGAGGATCTGGACCGGCTGCTGGAGCAGAGCACCCCGGTCTCGGGTGTGTTCCAGTACAAAGCGACGGCCAACCGGCGGTGGGAGTACGCCGGGATGCGCCGCTGGCCCGAGGGGCTGGTCGCGCTCGGCGACAGCGCGACCGCCTTCAACCCCGTCTTCGGACAGGGCATGACGATCGCCGTCGGGCAGTGTGTCGCGCTCGGCGAGGCGCTCTCCGCACGTGGCGGAGACCTGGCGGGGCTCGGGCGGCAGACCCAGCGAATGGTGGCGCGATCGGCCCGGATCCCCTGGCTGATGGCCACCTCGGACGACCTGGTCTGGTCCTACGCCATGCGCGGGGCGCGGCTGCCGCTGCACTGGCGGGCGACAGCCTGGTACAAGCATCGGCTACTGCATCTGGCAACCCGCGACCCCGGAGTGGTCACGACCTTCATGCGCGTCTACCACATGCTCGCGAGCCCCGCCGCGATGGCCGCTCCCCGCATCATGGGCCGTGTGCTGTTCTCGGCCAAGAGCCCGTCCCCGCCCTCCGCGGCCGAGCCGGATACGGCACCCCGCGGAGGCTGAGACGGCGGACCGGAATCGTGCGCGCTCCGGCAGGACGTCACTCAGGCCCGTGCCGGAGCGGGCGGGCGCGGTGCAACTCCGTTGCAGGGCGGAGCATTCGGCGCGGGCGCCGGATCAGCACGGCGTTATGCTGCGGATTCGGCGCAGTGATCAACACATCATGGAGTACCCCAGTGACAACCTCGCCCCGCGGGCAGCAGTCTTCCAACCCCGCAGAGCCGCCGCCCGGCTGCCCCGCACACGCCTCCGGCACGGGAAGCGACGTCCGCTTCGCCGACGCGGTGCGCCTGTACGGGCCGGAGGTCGAGGCCGACTTCGACGCGGTCGAGGCGCGGCTGCGGCACACACACGGCCCGGTCGCCCCGGTCCGGCTCGCCGGTGACGTGGGCGCCTGGTTGCTCCTGGGGTATCAGGAGAACCTCCAGGCGATGCGCAACAGCACACTGTTCTCCCGGGATCCGCGCAACTGGAATGTGGAACTCGCTCCGGACAGCCCGCTGGCGCCGCTGACCGCCTGGGCGCCGCTCCCGAATCTGACCGACGGGCCGGAGCACGCCCGCCTGCGGGGCGCGGTCACCCACGCGCTGGAGACCTTCGACCGGCAGGGGGTACGCCGCTACGCGGTACGCTGCGCGCACCAGCAGATCGACACCTTCGCGGAGGTGGGCAAGGCGGACCTGGTCTCGCAGTACACCGAGCAGCTCCCGCTCCGCGTGGTGGCGCGGCTGCTCGGCCTGGACGAACAGCACGTACCACAGTTGATCACCTCGGTCCGCGACATGCTCACCGGATCGACCACCGCGGTGCACAGCAACGCGCTGATATCCGGGCTGCTCAACGACCTGTTCACACTGAAGCGACGGGCCCCCGGCCACGACATCACCTCCTCCCTCATCCGGTACAAGACCGACCCCGCGCGGCCCGGCTCCGAGCTGACGGAGGACCAGCTACGCGACGAGGTACGCGAGCACCTACGCCTGCTGCTGACCGTCGCGCACGCACCGACCGCCAGCCTGCTGGCCAGCACCCTGCGGATGACGCTGACCGACGCGCGGTTTCGCGGTCGACTCGCGGGAGGCCAGATGAGCATGCCCCACGCCGTGGAGCAGACCCTGTGGGACCAACCGCCGTTCCCCCGGCTGGTCGGCCGGTGGGTGAAGGCCGATACCGTCTTGGGGCGGTACGACCTGCGGAAGGGCGACCTGGTGGTGCACGCCATCGGGGCCGCCAACACCGATCCCGCAATCCGGCCCGCGGACGGGGAGCCGGTGCACAACAACTCCTCCCACCTGACTTTCAGCGCCGGTGAACACGTGTGCCCGGGCCAGGAACTGGGACGGGCCATCGTCGAGACGGGCGTGGACACGTTGTTGGAGCGGCTGCCGGACTACCGCCTGTCGGTGGGGCAGGAGACGGTACTGGAGCATCAGGCCCTGATGTCGCGGGTCCTGGAGTCCCTACCCGTGGAATTCACCCCGGTGGCCCGGCACTTCCCCCACGAACAGGAGGTCGTGCGCCGCCCGCAGCCCGCCCCTGTCGTCCCGCAGCACACCCCGGCCCCGCCGCCTGACGAGCCGCAGCAGCCCACCAGGCGGCGCTCGCTGCTGGGCCGCCGCTGACGGACGGCAGAGGCGGACGAGCGGTCCCATCGCGCCGGGTACCGGGGCCGGAAGCCCGGCTCCGGCACCCGGCGCTCAGCGGCCCGTCAAACCACCAACTGCTCCCACCACCAGGCGATCCGCGGCACCGCCACCGGCTGCAGGCTGCTGTCGGCCGGTTGGTCGGTGAACCAGCCGTCGGCGGTCGCCGGGGCCTCCGAGGTGTAGCGACTGCTGCGGCTCGCCCACTCCACGTGGCCGCGCACGAACTGGCCGAGTGCGCGCACGTAGTGCCGCAGCGGTGCGTCCGCGCCGGAGGCGACCTGCCGGGAGAGCGCGAGGAAGAGCGCCATGACCCGGTCGCGGAGGACGATCGCCTCTTGCAGGGCCCGGACCGCGTCCCAGCCGTTCTCGGAGGCCAGGACATCGACGACGTTGAGGTCGTCGCCAGCGCGGGCGATCTCCTTGGGGCGGCTGTAGAGATCGTTGTCCAGCGCGACGAGAGTCCAGGTGATCTCTGTCAGCGCTCCGACGTCCGCCTGGTTCAGCTGCTCGACGGGCACCGGTTGGCCGAGGGCGACGGGCAGCAGCGCGGTCGCCGGTGCCATTCCTATCGCCCTCATCCACACCGGCAGATACTCCTGGAGCGGGGGCAGTCCCTCGGCCCGGCGGAAGGCGGTCTCTGCCGGGAGGGCGGAGAGGTAGGTGCGCATGCCCGCCCGCCAGCGGTCCATCTGCTCGGGGTCGGCGTGCTCCGCCAATCCGGTGGCGATCGCCCGCAAGGCTCTTCCGAACGGTGAGTCATCGGGGCGCAGCGGCGCGCCGGGGGTGAGCACCTCTTCCAGGCGAATCGTTTCAGCAGCAACGTATTCCGGCGTCGGCTCACCCTCGTCGCACAACCCGTCGTCGAGCGCGAAGAGAGTGGCGTGGAGCCGGGCTATCCAGATGAGCACGGCACTGCCGCCCGCCGGGACGGTACGGGTCGTCAGCCCGCCGAAATCGGCCTGCCCCAGCCTGCGGAGTTGGACAGGATCCGTTTCCAGCTCGTAGTCGTGCACGAAACTTGTCGCCGCTGCACCCAGTTCGACCGCGCCCGACCGCTGACCGCCGGGCAGCGGGCACCAGAAGGAGGGCACCGGAAGGACAGCCGTGGTCATAGCGCAGACCCCTGCACCCGAATCACGTGGGTCCGATACGATATGTCCGCGATATAGCTGATCATGAGGCTCCCAGGGATGATGAGGCCACGAGGGGGGACGTGGCGTGGCGATCATGGTCATAGTTGCCCCGCACAGACCAGCAGCATTCAGCCGCTGATTGAATATGTGATCAGCTTCTCGCCGGAGACTGAGCCCATGAGGCCGGGTTACGCGGATACGCCCGGCTGTGCGGAGCGTGCGTCGCGGGCATCGCCACTTTGCCCGGCCTCGACCCGATCCCCGACACACGCCCGCTTCGCCGTCGGCCGCCTTCCCCGAGTCCGCGGGGAACCGCGCCCCGTCGCCTCGGCAGCCATTACGGGGTCAGCCCTCCACGGAGCGGCGGGCCCGCGCCGCGCGGACCTTGTGCAGGTTGCCGCAGTGCTCCATGGAGCACCAGCGGCGGCGGCCGGGGCGTGAGGTGTCGACGAACATCAGTTGGCAGTTCCCGGCGGCACAGGTGCGGACGCGGTGCGCGAAGGGGCCGGTCAGCAGTTCGACCGCGTCCCGGGCGACGGTGGCCAGCAACTGCGCGCCGCTGGAGGGCGCGGCCCACTGCCGGTCCCCGGCCGGGGTGAGGACGGGAGCCAGCGGCGGCCGGGCCGCGGCCGCGTTGAGGACCTCCAGATCGTCGGGCGGGTGCGGCTCTCCGCGCGTATGGGTGACGACCACCCGGAACAGTGCATCGCGCAGTCGGCGCGCCTCTGCCGCCTCGGCAGCGGAGATGTCCAGTAGGGGTGTCGGCGTCAGCCGCGAACGGGCCGCCCAGTCGGCCAGATCGGTCGGCTCGTGCAGGACCTCGTACCGACGGTAGGGGCCCGGGCCGCCGGTGGTCAGCAGCTCGAGGCACAGCGCGCCGGGGTCGAACCGGTAGGCCGCACCGGAACGGGAGTACAGCGTCAGACCTGTGGCGGCCGGTGCATCCATGTAACCACTATAATGGGTTACATGACACTGACGTGGAAGTTGGTCATCGACAGCACGAACGCGCCCGCTCTCGCGGACTTCTGGGCCGCGGCGCTGGGTTACGAGGTGGAGGACCCCAGCGCCCTGATCGAGGAGCTGCTGGCCGCCGGGCACATCGGCGAGGAGGCGGTGACCGAGCACCGCGGCCGCAAGACGTTCCGCGGCTTCGCGGCGATCCGCCACCCCGAGGACCCGTTCGACGAGGTCAGCGGCGTCGGAGGCGGTCGCCGACTGCTCTTCCAGGACGTGCCGGAGACCAAGTCCGGCAAGAACCGCCTGCACATCGACGTGCACAGCGGGCCGAACGGCCTCGAGGCACTGGTGGCGCGGCTGGAGGAACTGGGCGCGACCCGGCTCCGCGAGGTCGACCAGGGGCCCGCCGGACGCTGGTGGGTCCTTGAGGACCCTGAAGGCAACGAGTTCTGCGCGGCATAGAAGGCCGTCGGCTCACGACCGGCGCCACCCGTCGACCCGGGGGATCCGCGCCGCGGTCCCACCAGGGCCACGCCCGCGGCGCCGGTCAGGCCAGATCAGATCAGGTCAGCAACACCGGGAGCCGCCGGTGACCGTGGGCGATCCAGGACGGGACCTGCGGGATGTGCTCGGGTGCTGTGGCCAGGCGCAGGCGGGGGAAGCGTTCGAAGAGCGCCGAGAGGGCGATCCGGCCCTCCATGCGGGCCAGTGGCGCGCCGAGGCAGAAGTGCACGCCGTGCCCGAACGCGAGGTGCTCCGGCTCGGCCCGGGTGAGGTCGAAGACATGGGCATCCGGTCCGTGTTTGTCGGGGGAACGGCCGGCGGCGGCGTACGCGGGCAGGATCGCCTCCCCCTCGCGGATGGTGCCGCTCCCGTCCGGCAGCGGGATGTCCTCGACGGCGAACCGCAGGGGGAGGTTGGCGATGCTCGGAGCCCAGCGCAGGGTCTCCTCGACGACGTCGCTCCAGGTCGCCGAGCCGGCTTGGACCAGAGCGAGTTGCTCGGGGTGGGTGAGCAGCGCGTGCACGGCGTTTCCGATGAGGTTCACCGTGGTCTCGTGTCCCGCCCCGACCATGGTGAACAGGGTGTCCAGCAGCTCCTGCTCCGTCAGCCGTGAGCCGTCGTCCTCGTCCCGCGCGGAGACCAGCGCGCTGGTGAGGTCCTCCCCCGGCTGCTCCCGCTTGTGCGCGACCAGCCGGCGGAAGATCTCGAGCGCGTCCGCCTGGGCGGTCTGCGCTCTCTCCAGGTCGTCGAAGGAGTTCATCATGAGGTCGAAGACCTCTCCCACCGCGCGTTGGTCGCCCGCCGGGATACCGAAGAGCTCGCAGATGACGGCCATGGGCAACGGATGCGCGAAGGCGGTGCGCAGGTCGACGCTCGCACCCGGGGCCGTGACCGCCATCTCCTCCAGCAGTTCACCGGTCCGGCACCGGATCGCGGGAGCGAGTGCTTCGATACGGCGGGCGCTGAAGGCGGGAGCCACCAGCCGGCGCAGCCGCCGGTGGTCGGCTCCGTAGGCGGTGAGCATGCTGCTCTGGCCCACCCACCAACGGGCCCAGCTCTGCCGGTGCTCGCCCCGCCGCCAGGCCGACCAGTGCTGTTCCGGATCCTTGGAGACCCGGGGGTCGGTCAGCAGTTCCCTCAGCCAGTCGAAGTCGCTGACGGCCCAGGCGCCGATGTCCTCCGGGAGCCGCACTCGGACGGCGGGACCCCGGGCGCGCAAGCGCTCGGCTTCACCGTGCAGGTCGCTCCCGGTCGGTTCTACGACGAGGTCGTCATCCACGTGGTGGCTCCCGTGCTGTCGAGGGCGGTAGGGGTGAAACGGACCGGGAGCCGGGTCAGCGCCCGATGGAAGGGCCCGTGCCGCCAGGTGAGATCGCCCGGCGCCACGGTAAGCTCCAGGTCCGCCAACCAGGCGGTCAGTCGCTCGATTGCGGTGGTCGCGATCAGCAGCGCGGGCCGCTGCGCGGGGCAGGCGTGCACTCCCGCACCCCAGGCGAGATGGGCGCCGCCGACCGAATGGTCGAGCTGGCCCTGCTCACCGATCGCGGTCCGCCCGTGCTGGGTGTTGGCCGCGGCGTAGGAGACGAGGACGAGCTGCCCCTCGGGAACCCAGGTGCCGTGGAAGAGGACGCCGTGCCTGGCGTAGTGGGGCGAGAAGTTGGACATGGGCGGCTCGTTCTGGAGCACGTCGTGGATCGCGTCACGCGGGGTGAGGGACCCTGCGGTCAGAGTGCTGTAGTAGCGGCTGTCGGAGAGCATCCTGGCCAGCGAGGAACCGATCAAGTTGCCGGTCGGTTCGTTGCCCGCGCCCAGGCACATCACCAACTGCTCCCTGACCTCGTCGTCGTCGAGGTTCGCCGGGTGATGCAGGAAGCAGGAGGTGATGTCCTCACCGCGCTGCCGCTTTTTCTCCGCGATGAGTTCGGCGACGTAGGCGTCGAACTCGGCCTTACCGGCCGCGGCCTCCTCTGGCGTCCGGCCCTCCATCATCGAGGCCAGCCCGCGCACCAGCCGGCCGCTGGACGCGTCGGAGAGGCCGAACATGCGGTTGAAGACGAGCAGCGGGAGGACGCGCGCGTACTCCCCGATCAGGTCCGCTTCTCCCCTGGCCCCGAATCGTGCGACGAGGTCGTCTGCGACCTGGCAGACGTGGTCCCGCAGTACGTGCGGTTCGATGCGCTCCAGGCTGTCCACGACCGCTCCGCGGTAACGGCGGTGCGTGTCCCCGTCGTTGAACAGGACGCTGGCCCGCCACTCCAGCATGGGACGCACCTGGGAGGCGCCCAGCGCGGTCTCCTGCCAGGGCCGGGGGTCCTTCGCCCACGTCCTGGAGTCGTGCAGCAGCGACAGCGCGGCACGGTAGTCCGTGACCAGGAGTGCGCTCACCCCCGGAGCGAGTTCCACGGGTGCCAGCGCACCGTACCCGCGCAGCCTGTCGTACACCGTGTAGGGGTCGCGCGCGAAGCTCTCCCCGTGGAGGGGGGTGAGGGAGGAGTCGGGATCGGTCAGGGGCGCCGGCATCGCGCCGGGCGGGTGGGGCATGAGGGAGCTCCAGGGGGCTGCCGGAGGGGGGAACCGGAGAGCTGAGGGGGGCGCGGCACGGTCTTCGACTGCGCTCGCCCCCTCTCCCCGGTGTCTCGTCGGGCGCCGTGTCCGGCCGTGCCCGGCTGCCGGACCGCCCGGGCTGCGGTCCCGGCAGGGCCGGACCGCGGGTGTGGCGGGCCGGAACAGCAGCGCGGGCCGGCACGGCGGATGCGCCGGGCCACAGGGGAAGATCGTACTCACGATCGACCACCGCCGAACACCCCGAACAGCCCTACGAAAGAGGCCAGTTGCGGCCGGAGCCGGTGGGGTGCGTACCCGTCACCCCGCTCACCAGCGAGTACAGCGAGGTCGTGGCGGTGATGAAGAGGCGATTGCGCTTGGCGCCGCCCCAGGCGATGTTGGCGACCGGCTCCGGCATGTCGAGCCGGCCGATCAGGGTGCCGTCCGGGTCGTAGCAGTGCACACCGTCGTTCATCGCCGCCGCCCACAGCCGGCCGTCGGCGTCGAAGCGGAGATTGTCGAATCGCGCCCCGGGCCGCTCCGCGGCATCCGCGAACACCGCGCCCCCGCCGAGCGATCCGTCTTCGCGCACCGGGAAGACCCGGATGCATCCGGCGCGGGTGTCGGAGACGAACAGCTGTCGCTCGTCCGCCGAGAACACCAGCCCGTTCGGGGCTCCGAAGCCGTCGGCGGCCACCTCCACCCGACCGGTCGCGGGATCGATGCGGTAGACGTGGTTCGCCCCGATCTCGCTCTCCGCCCGGTGCCCCTCGTAGTCGCTGGTGATGCCGAAGTCCGGGTCGGAGAACCAGATCGCACCGTCCGACGTCACAGCCGCGTCGTTGGGACTGTTGAGCCGCTTGCCCTGCCAGCGGTCGGCCAGCACCGTGCGGGTCCCGTCGTGCTCGGTCCGGGTCACCCGGCGGTTCCCCTGCTCGCAGGTGATCAGGCGGCCCTGCCGGTCGAGGGTGTTGCCGTTGGTGTGGCCGGCCTCGCGGCGGAAGACGCTCACCGCACCCGTCTCCTCGTCCCAGCGGAGCATCCGGTCGTTCGGAATGTCGCTCCAGACCAGTTGCCGCCAGGCGGGTACGTACACCGGGCCCTCGGCCCAGCGGGAGCCGGTGTGCAGCACCTCCAGCCGCTCGTCGCCGATCATGCAGCGCCCGGAACGGAAGCGGTCGTCGAAGCACTCGTAGAGCGGGGGCCGTCGTTCGGCGGTCATGGGAGCATCCTCTCGTGTGACTGAATACCGTTCGGCAATACCTCGCCTTAACAGTATGCTGTATTGCTAGCACAAGAATTCATCGAATGGGAGAGCTGTGGATCACATCGACCGCGCCCTGCTGACCCGACTCCAGCAGGACGCCACGGAGTCCTACGCGGCCCTCGGGGAGGCGGTCGGCCTGTCCCCCGGCGCCACCCACGAACGAGTGCGGAAGCTGCGCGAACGCGGAGTGATCCGGCGGACCACCGTCGAGGTGGATCCGGCCGCGGTGGGTGGGAACGTACTGGCGTACGTCATGCTCGACTCCACGTCCTGGATGGGCGACTCCGCACCCGACCTCGCGGCCCTGCCCGAGATCGAGGAGGCCCATGTCATCGCCGGCAGCGCCTCGGTGCTGGTGAAGGTGCGCACCTCGACCACCGGAGAGCTGCAGGACGTACTGCGGCGGCTGTACGCGATCGAGGGGGTCAGCGGGACCCAGGCCACCGTGGTCCTGGAGACGTTCTTCGAGCGGCCGGTGCCCGTGAAGGACGCGTGAGCCGTCCGCGCGGCGCCCCGGCTCCCGGGCTCCGCGCCGGTGGCCTCGGCCGACGAGGCGAAGCAGCCGACCACCGGCCCCCAGGCCCCCGGAGTGCCGTCAGTCCGAGCCGGTGCGCTGCGGCACGGAGCCGGGGATCTCAGCCGATGTGGTAACTGTCCCCGTAGATCTTCCAGTCCAGGGGCGGATCGAGGTCGAGGTTGCCCCGGCGCAGGAAGACGCGCTGTGCGGTCTCGACCCGGCTGGTGTCGCGGTGTGCCTCCTCCTGCTCCATCGCCCGGACCCGCGCGTCGAGGAAAGCGTGCAGGTACGTGCTCTCGTCGCCGCCCGCGGCGGGGGGACGCGCCCGGCCCTGAGCGCGCTCGCGGATGCCGCCGAAGCCCGTTGCTCCGCTTCCGCCGCCGTGCATGACGAAGGCGTCGTAGTAGGCGAACTGCCCCAGCGCCCGCAGCCCGTCGGCCTTGCCCCGTGCGACCGCCGGAGGCGCTCACGCCGGTCGGCTCGGGCCCGCATGTTCGCGAGATCAGCTCCACTTGTCCCCGCCGAGCGGGCAGCCGGGGCGGTCCCGGCTGCCGCGGGCCGACAGAGCACCCAAGCGGGACGGAGACCCGTGCTGGGCCGGAATCTTCCTCAGGCCCGGTAGAAGTGCCAGCCCTGGCGCTGCGACGGATGGCCGCCCCACATCCGCTTGAGGTCGATGTAGGCGTCCCCTTCGCCGCGAGCGGTCAGCGCCAGGTCCTCATCGCGGTAGGAGACGATGCCGAAATCCGGATCCTGGGGGTCCGTGCCACGGACGGGGTCCAGGAGCCACCACTGGTCCTTGTTCCGGGTGGAGCAGGCGCGCAGGTAGACGATGCTGTTCTCGCCGTTCTCGTTGGTGGCGCAGGCTCCCGCGGAGCTCTGCAGTTGGTAGACGGGGCGTCCGTCGGACGTGGCGACGCGGTCGAAGCGCCAGGTGGTCTTCCACTTGGCGGGGGCGGGGTTGGGGTAGACCTGAATGTAGGTGCCGGCGTTGCCCACGGTGTCGTCCGGAATCATGTAGTTGCCCGTCACTTGGCTGACGGCCGTGAACTCCCCGGCGGGCACGGCTCGGTCGGTCGAGTCGGCGGCGGCGGGCACCGCTGCCAGGGCGGTACCGGAGAGTGCGGTGACGGCGACGGCTGTCAAGAGACGGCGAGCGGTACGGCGCAGCATGGTGACTCCAAGGAGCGTTGGTCCACGTACGGTGCGTTGCCGACCCTAGGAGTGGCGCAGGCCGCGGGACAGCGCACCGGAATTCTTCCTACCGGCCGTTCGAGTCGATCAAGCCAGGGTGTGCACCGTCGGCGGCGCGGCCGGGTCGCGCTCTGCCGGGTCGTGACGTCGTGTTCGGCACACGCCACCGGGAACGGGGGGCCGCCGGCCGCCCCCGCCTCGCGACGGGCACACGGCGCCGCGGGCGGGAAGGCGGCTACTCCGCCGACGGGCCACGGCGCTCCCACTGGGTGCGCAGCCGGCCCAGGTGAGCGCGCATGCAGGCCTGCGCCCCCGCAGCGTCGCGGGCCAGTACGAGATCGAGCAGCACCTCGTGCTCCTCGGCGGATTCGATGAGCTGGCCACTCTCGGCGAGACCGGCGAGGCCGTAGAGGCGGGAGTGGCTGCGCAGTTGGGCCACGGTCTCCACCAGGCGCCGGTTCCCGGCGAGTTCGAGCAGGGCCAGGTGGAAGCGGCGGTCGGCCTCCAGGAAGCCGACGAGATCGCCGGCGCGGGCGGCCGCGACTATCTCCTGTGCGACGGGGCGCAGTTCCTCCAGCCGGGCGGAGTCGGCGCCACGCGCCACCTCCCCGACGGTGGGCACCTCGATCAGCTCGCGGATCCCGATGTACTCGGCCAGATCGCGGCGCGACAGCTCGGTCACCCGGAAGCCCTTGTTGCGCACGGGCTCCACCATGCCCTCGCGTGTGAGGTCGAGCATGGCCTCGCGTACGGGTGTGGCCGAGACGCCGAACTCCGCGGCGAGCTGGGGGGCGGAGTACACCGTGCCGGGCCGCAGCCGACCGGCGACCAGCGCGGCACGCAGGGCCTGTGCGACGTGGTCGCGGATGCTGAGCCGGTCCGGCACGGCGGGCAGCCTCAGCGGGCGGTCTGCGGTCATGGGTGCGCTGCTCCTCGGCGTGCGGGGACGAGCGTGATCGTGCTGGTGATCGTGTCGAGTGTAGGGCGAGCGCCGCTCCGCCGGTCCGGCTCCGGGAATCCCGTCGCCGCACGGTCCTTCCCTCATGACATGTGATGTGTGAAATTGTACTGAGCCGATTCGACGTGCTCGCGTCAAATCAAGTGGCACGCGCCCCCATCGGATCGGACCGGTGAACACCCCCACAGGAGGCCTCAGATGCCCTGGCGAGGACGCAGAACGCGCAACCCGTTACGCAGCCACCTGATACGTGCCGTCGGCGCCGGAACCCTCGCGCTCGCCCTGGCCGCGGGCGCCGGACAGCCCGGCGGCACCCCGGCCCGCGCCGCAGTGCCCGAAGACTCCGTCCAGGAGGCCGCCCCGGCCCGGGACGGCGACCCCCGGGCGGTCCGCACCGGAGAGGAACCGGAGCACATCCAGGGCAGACGGCTCGAAGTGGCGGACCGCGCCCCGCTTCCGGCGTCCCATGACGGACTCCGCACGGACTACGACAGCCCCGCACCCCGGCCCCCTCGCGAACGGCCCTCCACCCGGTTCGCACCGCACAGCGGTCGAGCCGACACAGCCTGCTCCCCCGAAGACTTCGCGCGGACCGGGACGGCGCTCGTCGAGCGGATCGCCGCGGCCACGACGGACTGCGTCAACTCCCTCTTCGGCCTGACCGGACGCGACGCACACGGTGCCTTCCGCGAGGCGCAGATGGTGACCGCCGCGGACGCGCTGCGCAGCCGCTCGGCCTCCTATCCGGGAGACGGCAGCACCGGCATGCCGCAGATCGTGCTCTTCCTTCGGGCCGGCTACTACGTGCACTGGTACCACGAGCAGGACGTCGGCACCTACGGACCGGCGCTGAGCTCCGCGCTACGGGGCGGCCTGGACGCCTTCTTCGGCTCGCCTCGCTCGCACGACGTCACGGACGCCAACGGCGAGACCCTCTCCGAGGCGGTCACCCTCATCGACAGCGCGGAGGAGAACGCGCACTACCTCGACGTAGTCAAGCGGATGCTGACCGGCTACGACAGCTCCTACGACGACAGGTACTGGATGGTCAACGCCGTCAACAACGCCTACGGGGTGCTGTGGCGGGGCCACCAGATGCCCGACTTCGTCCGGGCCGTGCAGCGCGATCCGAGCGTCCTGTGGACCCTGCACGCCTTCGCCCGCGACCACCTCGGCCTGCTGAACGGGGAACGCTATTTCCTCACCTACAACGCGGGGCACGAACTGGGGCGGTTCCTCCAGCACGCGTCGCTGCGCGGCACCGTCCGCCCGCTGGTGAAAGACCTGCTGGAGGCCGGTGACATCACCGGCGACACCGCCGCGCTGTGGGTGGGTGTCGCGGAGACGGCGGACGCGTACGACAGGGACAGGTGCGCGTACTACGGGGTCTGCGACCTCAAGGGGAAGCTGACGAAGGCCGTACTCAAGGAGAGGAAGTCCTGCAGCGACAGCATCACCATAGTCGCCCAGGACATGAGCACCGAGGACTTCACGGCCGCCTGCGACAGTCTCGAGGGGCAGGACGCGTACTTCCATCGGGTCGCCCGGGACAGCGGGCCGGTCGCGGACGACCGGAACAGCAGCATCGAGGTCGTCGTCTTCGACTCCAGCCGCGACTACCGGATCTACGCGGGCGCCCTCTACGGCATCGACACCGACAACGGCGGCATGTATCTGGAGGGCGACCCGTCGGCGGTCGGCAACCTGCCCCGCTTCATCGCCTACGAGGCCGAGTGGCTGCGACCGGACTTCCGGATCTGGAACCTCAACCACGAGTACACGCACTATCTCGACGGCCGCTTCGACATGTACGGCGACTTCGCGGCCGGGACCTCCACTCCCACGGTCTGGTGGATCGAGGGCTTCGCGGAGTACGTGTCCTACTCCTACCGCCGCATCCGCTACGACGAGGCGATCGACCGGGCGGGCAGCAAGACCTACCCGCTGAGCACGCTCTTCGACACCACGTACGAGAACACCGACACCGACCGCACCTACCGCTGGGGGTACCTGGCTGTGCGGTACATGCTCGAGGCACACCCCGGAGCGGTGGACACCGTGCTGGCCTCCTACCGGACAGGCGACTGGAAGACCGCCCGCAGATACCTCGAGGAGACCATCGGCTCGCGGTACGACCAGGACTGGTACGCCTGGCTCGACGCCTGCGCGACAGGCGCCTGCACGGCCGGATAGCCGAACCGCCGCCGGGGGCCGGCGTCTCCGCGCCGGGCCCCGGCCCCACCGGTCCGGCCCCACCGGGGCCCGCCGAGGAGGGCCACGGAAGGCCGCGGCGGGCCCCGCCTCACTTCCGCTCCGCGCTCCCGGTGCGCACCGCGCCCGCGCTGGCTCCGATCACCAGCGCGACGGCCAGACACTGCACGGCCGTGAGTTCCTGGCCCAGCACCAGGAACCCCGCCAGTGCCGCGATCCCGGGAGCCAGGCTCATCAGCACCGCGAACGTCGCCGCAGGCAGCCGGCGCAGCGCCAGCAATTCCAGGGTGTAGGGCACTCCCGAGGACAGCAGCGCCACCGCCAGCCCGAGCGCCAGCACCTCCGGCTCCAGCAGCACACCACCCGCCGACCCGATCCCCAGCGGCAGGCTGACGAGCGCGGCCACCGCCATCGCCACGGCCAGCCCGTCCAGTCGCGGGAAGCGGGCCCCGGTCCGGGAGTTGAAGACGATGTACGCCGCCCACATGGCACCCGCACCCAGCGCGAAGGCGATGCCGGCCGGGTTCAGCGCGTCGAAACCGCTCCGGCCCAGCAGGAAGACTCCCGCGAGCGCCAGCCCCGCCCACACCAGACTCAGCGCCCTGCGCGCGGTGACGACGGACAGCGCGAGCGGGCCGAGCACCTCCAAGGTCACCGCCGGACCCAGCGGAATCCGGTCGACCGCCTGGTAGAAGAGGGTGTTCATACCGGCGAGCGCCAGCCCGAACGCGACGACCACGGCCCAGTCCGTCCGGCTGTGCCCGCGCAGTCGAGGGCGGCACACCACCAGCAGCAGTAGGGCCGCGAGCGTCACCCGCAGTGCCACCACGCCCAGCGCTCCGGCCCGCGGGAAGAGCAGGGCCGCGACAGCCGAACCGAACTGCACCGAGAACGCGCCGGCCAGCACCAGCCCGATGCCGCCGAGGCTGCCGACTCCGGCAGGCACGCGGGCGGATCCCGCCCCGCCCGCCGCGGCCGTGCCGAGCGCTGTCGCGGATCCGTCGCCCGCGGTCTCCACCCCGGAACCCGTATGTGTCATGCGGCTCACGCTACGCGCCGACCCCGATGCCGTGAAATGCCGAATGCTCTGCGGTTATGCTTCACAAGCATGACTATGGAGCTGCGCCATCTGCGGGCCTTCCTCGCCATCGCCGAAGAGGGCAGCATCACGCGTGCCGCCGCCAGGCTGCACACCGGCCAGCCAGCGCTCTCCCGGACACTGCGCCAACTGGAGAACCATCTCGGCGTGCGCCTGGTCGACCGCTCCACCCACCACCTCGACCTCACCGCGGCGGGCCGCACCTTCCGCGACCGCGCCGCCACCGCGCTGGCCGCCGCGGACGCGGCCTTCGACCCCCGTTCGATGGCCGCAGCCCGGCCGCTGCGCCTCGGACACCCGTGGGCCGCGCTCGGGAGCTGGACCGTCCCGCTGCTGCGCCGCTGGGACGAGGAGCACCCCGAGGTGCCGCTGGAGCTGCGCCGGATCGACGACCGGACGGCCGGACTCACCCGGGGCAAGGTCGACGCCGCACTGCTGCGGGGCCGGGTCGCCCCGCTGTCCGGCATGGTCACGGAGCTCCTGCTGGAGGAGGAGCGGGTGGCGGTGGTCCCCGAGGGCAGCGGCCTCGCGGAGTGCGACACGGTCACCCTGGCGGACCTCGCGACCTGGCCGATCGCGCTGAACACCGTCGCGGGCACCACCACCCTGGACCTGTGGCCCGCCGGCGCCCGGCCCGCGCGAACGCTGGAGGTGGCCAACACGGACGAGTGGCTGACCGTGATCGCCGCGGGCCGGGCCGTGGGCATCACGACCTCGGCGACCCCCGGACTGCACTCCCAGCCGGCGCTCGCCTACCGCCCGCTGACCGACGCGCCACCGGTCCCGCTGATGCTGGCCTGGCCCCGCGACGTACCGGCCCACCCGGCGATCCCCGCGCTGGTCGGCCTCGTCCGTGACGTGGTCGCGGGACGCTGACCGGAGCGGTCAGGGCAGCAGGGGGAAGTTGCTGCGGAAGAGGCGGTCCGGGTCGCGGTGGTGCTTGAGAGCGCGGATCCGGTCCAGTGCGGCCGGGGGCAGCGCCTTCTCGATCGCCTCCCCCGGAGCGAGAAACGACAGCGGCGCCCGTCCGCTGACGGGGAGAGCCTCCGCGAGCGCACGCTGCTTGGTGGTCACCGCCTCGGCGGCCACCGGATCGGTGGGGACGCCGAACAAGTAGAGCGCGTACGGCTCGGTCAGCGGTCCGTGCGGGCTCCCGGACGGTTGCGCGAGTGCGCCGCCCAGGTGTCTGACCTGGACACTCAGCAGCGGCGCCACCGGCTCGGCGAGGAACGCCCCGGCGGCCTGTTCATCCAGCGCGGTCAGGAGTTCACCACGGGAGAGTCCGGCACCGGGCTCGGTGGGCTCCGCGGTGATGGAGCCGAGCGCGGATACCGGCATGACGCTCCTGCTGTCCGACAGCGGCCGCGGCAGGCCGTCCAAGGGGCCGAGCAATCCCTTCGCTTCGCGCTCCGCACCGAGGTGTGTGGCGTCCACCGCAACCATGGGCGCGGCCCCGGGAAAGTGCAGCAGGTCGAACCAGAGCGTCAGCTCATCGGGAGCCGCAGCCGTGAGCTGTCGGTACACCTCGAGCACCGCGCCGGCGTGCTCGGCGGCCCACAGGACTCTGCCGCCGTACAGCTCCGGCGCGGGGTGCAGGGCGAGTTCGAGTGCCGTGACGACGGCCAGATCCCCGCCGCCGCCCCGCAGCCCCCAGAACAGGTCCGGATCGCTGTCGCCGGTGACTCGCCGCTGCTCCCCCTCGGCGTCCACGATGTCGAAGGCGGTGACACTGTCGGCGACCCAGCCGAACTTGCGGCCGAACCAGCTCAGTCCGCCGCCCAGCGCCACCCCGGCGACACTGACCACCGGGGAGCTGCCGGGCAGGCCGGTGAGTCCGTGGCGTGCGGCGGCGGCCTGGACCCTGCCGGAGGGCACGCCCGCTCCCACTCTGGGCCGGCGGCGGACCGGGTCGATCTCCAGGGCGTCCAGTCGGCCGGTGCGCAACAGGATGCAACCGGCTGTGCGTCCGGTGGCGCCGTGCCCGTTGGGCTGGGTGGCGATACCGGTGCCGGTGCTGCGGGCGTGGCGCACGAGTGCGGCCACGTCGTCGGCGTCGGCCGCCTCGACCACGGCAGCGACAGGCTGTTCGACGGCCAGGTTCCAGGGACGCCGGGCCTCGTCGAAGCCGGGGTCGTCCGGCAGTATGACCGGGCCTCGGACGGCGGTGCGCAGGGCGCGGTGATCGGCCGCCGCCCGGCACCGCGCGCGCGTGGGGAACACCGGAGGGCAGGGGGGCTCATGCTGGAGCGGTACGAGGTCGAGACACTGCTGGTGCTCGCCGAGGAGCTGCATTTCGGCGCTGCCGTGCAGACCGCCGCGCGGCGTGCGGACCACCTCGCCCATCGGGTGGTATCCGGCGCGCCACGTGGCGGCGGCACGTGAGCCGTCCCAGGCCACGGCGACCTGCCGGGCGCGGTCGGCGCGCGCCCGGCTGCCGCCGCCGTCGGGGCCGTCCCCGGCCTGCTGCCGGCCGCAGCCTGCGCCCGCGCCCAGCGCGGCGGCGCTCAGCATCGCCGCGGCGAGCAGACCGGCAGAGCGCGGCGAGCGCACCCGCATATGACCTCCCGGAGGAGCGGTGGGGCGGATCGCCCCATGGCGGCGGCGGGTTCCCGGCACCGTTGTGACGGCAGCCGCCCTTCGGCGGTTCCGGCGGCCGCAGCGGGCTATGCGGCGCGGTTCCGCCGGGCGCGGTGGGTGCGGACGAGGTCGGCGTAGCGGCGGCCGCTGGTCTTGACGGTCCGCCGTTGGGTGGCGTAGTCGACGTGGACGAGGCCGAAGCGCTGCGCGTACCCGTAGGCCCACTCGAAGTTGTCCAGCAGTGACCAGGCGAAGTATCCCCGCAGCGGAACGCCTTGGCGGACGGCGCGGGCGCAGGCGGCCAGGTGCTCTTCCAGGTAGCGGGTGCGCTCGGGGTCGTGTACCTGTCCGTCGGGGCCGACGATGTCCGGATAGGCGGCGCCGTTCTCGGTGACGTAGAGGCAGCGTGCCCCGTAGTCGTCCGTCATTCGGCGCAGGGTCTTCGTCAACCCCTCGGCGTGCACCTCCCAACCCATGCCGGTCACCCGTGCTCCGGCGGGCAGTTCGGCGGCCCGGGCCCGGGGGAAGGGACCGGTGGGGTCGTCGCGGAGCACGTTGCGGAAGTAGTAGTTGAGTCCGAGCCAGTCCAGCGGCTCGGCGACGGTCTCCGCGTCGCCGGGGCGCTGCGGCGGCTCCGTCCCGTACAGCTCGATCATGTCCTGCGGGTAGCCGCGGCCGTGCAGCGGATCCATCCACCAGCGGTTGACATGGCCGTCGGCGCGCCGTGCGGCCTCGGTGTCCGCCGCGCTGCCGGAGGCGGGTTCGCAGTGGGTGAGGTTGTTGACGATGCCCACCCGGGCGCCGGGCACCGCGGCGCGCAGCGCCTGGACGGCGAGTCCGTGTCCCAGGTGGAGGTGGAAGGAGGCGCGCACGGCGTCGGCGATGTCGGTGCGGCCGGGCGCCATCCGGCCTTCGTAGTGGCCGATCCAGGCCGAGCACAGCGGCTCGTTGAGGGTGCACCAGTGCTGGATGCGGTCTCCGAGCCGGTCGGCGACCACAGCCGTGTACTCGGCGAACCTCTCCGCGGTCTCCCGGACGGGCCAGCCGCCGCGGTCCTGGAGCGCCTGGGGCAGATCCCAGTGGTAGAGCGTGGGGAAAGGTGTGATGCCCGCCTCCAGCAGGGCGTCGGTGAGCCGGTCGTAGAAGGCCAGGCCCGGCTGGTTGACGGTGCCGCCGCCGTCCGGCAGGACGCGGGGCCAGGCGAGGGAGAACCGGTAGGCGTCCAGGCCCAGTTCGGCCAGCAGGCCGAGGTCCTCGCGCCAGCGGTGATAGTGGTCGCAGGCCACATCCCCGGTGTCGCCGCCGTCGACCCTGCCCGGGGTGTGGCTGAAGGTGTCCCAGATGGAGGGCTTGCGGCCGTCCTCGGCGACGGCGCCCTCCACCTGGTAGGCGGCGGTGGCGGCGCCCCACCGGAAGTCGTCGGGGAGGGCGTCGAGGTGCGCTGCGGGCGTCTCGGGCACAGAGGTCCTTTCGGGCGCGCCGGGCCGGGGTTGCGGCGGCCGGGCGGTGTGGTCGGTCACTTGACGGCGCCGGCGGTCAGTCCGGCGACGAGGTAGCGCTGCAGGAGGAGGAACCCGGCGACGACGGGCACGCTGACGACCAGCGAGGCGGCCATGACCTGGTTCCAGTAGACCTCGGTCCGGGTGGCGTACCCCTGGAGTCCGATGGAGAGCGTGCGGGTCGCGTCGTTGGTCATCACCGAGGCGAACAGCACCTCTCCCCAGGCGGTCATGAACGAGTAGACGGTGACGGCGATGATGCCGGGCACGGCAGCGGGGATGAGGACGCGGAAGAGCGCGCCCAGCGGCCCGCAGCCGTCCACCAGGGCGGCCTCGTCCAGGTCCCGGGGGATGGAGGCGAAGTAGCCGGCCAGCATCCAGATGGACAGCGGCAGGGTGAAGGTCATGTAGGTGAGGATCAGCGCGCCACGGGAGCCGTAGAGGGCCAGCCCGGTGGCGTTGCCGACGTTGACGAACAGCAGGAAGAGCGGGAGCAGGAACAGGATGCCGGGGAACATCTGGGTGGAGAGCACCGTGACGGTGAAGACCTGCCGGCCGCGGAACCGGTAGCGGCTGACGGCGTAGGCGGCGAAGACCGCGACCACCACGGAACAGGCCGTCGCGGAGGCGGAGACGATCAGTGAGTTGAGGAAGTAGCGGCCCAGCGGCACGGTGCGCCAGATGTCCCGGTACGGCTCCAGCGTCAGTTCGGCCGGAATCCAGCGGAAGGTGCCGGAGACCTCTTCGAGGGGCTTGAGCGAGCTGCTGACCATGACGTACAGCGGGGTCGCGGTGAAGACCGCCAGCAGGGTCAGCACGATGCGGCGGGTCCACACGAAGGACCTCGGCAGGGCCGTCGGGCTGCGGCGCGGGGCAGCGGCGCCGGACGCCTGGTGCGCGGTGGCCGTGTCAGACATCGGCTGATCCCCTCCCCCGGCTGGTCAGCAGCAGGTAGCCGGCCGTCACCAGCAGCAGGAACAGCAGCAGCAGCACGGACATCGCCGAGCCGGCGCCGAAGTCCCAGGTGACGAAGGACGACTGGTAGATGTGCAGCGAGACCAGGTCGGCGGACTGCGGAGCGGACTTGCCGAACAGCACGAACGGCACGTTGAAGTCGTTGAAGGTCCACAGGAACAGCACCAGCACCAGCACCTGGTTGACGGGACGCAGCGCGGGCAGGGTGATGTGCCGGATCTGCCGCCACATTCCGGCGCCGTCGAGCGCGGACGCCTCGTAGAGGTCGGCGGAGACGTTCTGCAGCGCCGCGGTGAGCAGCAGGAAGGCGAACGGCCAGGTGCGCCAGACCGCCACGAGCAGCAGCGCGACGAAGCTGTTGTCGCCGACCAGCCAGAAGGGCTTGCCGTCGGTGAGTCCGAGCTGGTCGTGGAGGACGTGGTTGAGCAGTCCGTTGTCGTGCTGGAGCAGGAAGGACCAGGTGATGACAGCCGCGTACACGGGCAGCGCGTACGGGGTGAGGAAGAGGGCGCGCAGCAGGCCCCGGCCCCGGAAGGCGTCCTGCATCAGGATCGCCGCGGTCACTCCCAGCAGCCAGGAGAGACCGACTGCCAGGACGGTGAAGCCGCAGGTGACGGCGAACGAGCGCAGCAGCGCCTCGCCGACCGGCGCGTCGACGTCCACGGCGACCCGGAAGTTGTCCAGTCCGGCCCAGGGCGCCGCGCTCCAGTCGCTGATGTACTCCTGGGTCAGGTCCTTGAAGGCCATCACGATGCCGGTGGCCATCGGCACCAGGTGGATGAGCAGTTCCAGCGCGAGCGCCGGGAGCAGCAGCAGATAGGGCAGTCCCGCGCTGCGGACCCGGTCGCGCAGCGGGGAGCCGGCTGCCGGACGCCGGGTCCCGGACGGGGCCGGCGCTCCGGGGGCTGCCGACCGGCGCCCAGGAGCAGGTGCCGGGGTCCGGTCCGCAGCCGTCCGGGTGGGGCCGCGGGCGGTGTCGCCCGCAGCCGGTGCCGGGGTGCGGGGAGCGGAGTGCGCGGTCACGGCCGGGTCACTTCCCCATCTGCTGCTGGGCTTTGGTGAGGGCCTCGCGCACGGTCTTCTCAGTGACCGGACGGCCCGCGGCGGCGTCCGCGAAGAGCCGTTTGACCGCTGTGCCCACCAGGGTCTCGAACTTCGACTCGTCCGGTACCTGGGGCAGCGGTGCGGCGCTGGAGGAGAGCACGGAGCGCAGCACGGCCTCGTCCTTGTCCCGCGGCTCGGCCTGCTGGGCCTCGAGCACCGGTGAGACGGAGCCGTAGGCGTCGGTGAGGATGCGCTGCTCCTTCGTGGAGGTCATGAAGGAGACGAACTTCATGGCGCCGTCGAGGTTGTCGGTGTGGTTGAAGACGCCGATGTTGATTCCCCCGACCATGGAGTTGACCTTGGTCTTGCCGCCGGAGGCTGTCGCGTCCTGCCGGTCCTGGAAGGGGACCGGTGCGATGCCGTACTCGTCCGGCTTCATCCCGTGCGCCAGCAGTGAGGTGCGGGCCGCCTGCCACAGCAGCATTCCGGCCTTGCCGGTGGCGAAGTCCTTCACCGACTGGTTCTGCGCGTACTCCGCGTTGCCCTTGGCCGCGATGCCGTCCTCGGCCAGGAAGTCCACGTACTGCTTGACGGCTTTGACGTTGCCGGGCTGGTCGAAGGTGGGGCGGCCGTTCTCGTCGAAGAAGTCGGCACCGTGCTGTTTGCCGAGGACGAACGCGTGGTGGGCGTTCTCCACCGGGTTGCCGCCCTCGACGGCGAGTCCGTGGCGGCCGCCGCGGCTGAGCTTCTTCCCGTCGGCGACGAGTTCGTCCCAGGTGACCGGCGGGCCGTCGATCCCCGCCTGCCGGAACATCTTCTTGTTCCAGTAGAGCGCGTAGGTCAGCGAGTACAGCGGCACGGCGGCAGGGGGCTTGCCCTCGGCGCCCGTCGCGGCCAGTGCCGCCTTGCTGAACCGGTCGGCACCGCCGACGTCGGCCATGCGCGCGTCGTCGAACGGGAGCAGCGCCTTGCTCTTCTGCAGCGAGGAGGACCAGGTGTTGCCGATGTTGAGGACGTCGGGGCCCTGCCCGGAGGAGGCGGCGGCCAGGATCCGGTCCAGGAGGTTGGACCAGGGCACGACCTCCAGCTTGACCTTGATGCCGGTCTGCTTCTCGAACTTCTTCAGCTCCGGGGCCAGGACCTTCTTGTCGGCTTCGATACTCGAACCCTGGTTGGTGGCCCAGTAGGTGAGTTCGCCGGGCTTGTCGTTGCTGCCCCCGCTCTTCGTTGCCGAACCGCCTCCGCAGCCGGAAGCGGCGGCGGTCAGGGCGGTGACGAGCGCGGCTGCTGCCGCGGTACGGAATCTGCGCATGGCGGACAGTCCTCCGGGAGGTGAGGAGGCGAGCGTTGAACACCTGAAGACAGCTCGCACTTTTCTTGGATCGTGAGTTAAGTGGTGGAAGAAGGGGTCGTCAAGACGTCGCGCAGGGGTAGATTGCGCGCGGGAAGGGAGTCACATGCGCCAGGAGAACCGGCGGACAGTGCGTGATCTGCGCCGCACCAACCGCTCCAGAACGCTGCGCCATCTGTACTTCGAAGGTCCCATGAGCCGCCAGGAGTTGGTACCGGCCACCGGCTTGAGCTCCGCGTCGGTCAGCAACGTCACCGCCGAACTGCTCGGCGAGGGCCTGCTGGAGGAGGCGGGTTCCGCCGAGTCCGAGGGCGGTCGGCCGCGCACCCTGCTGCGGGTGGCACCGGGGGCCGGGACCCTGATCGGCGTGGACGTGGGCGAGACCCGAGTACGCGTTGAACTCTTCAACCTCGCGCTGGACGAACACGCTCGTGCCGAATACCCCCTGCACGACGGCGGCCACCAGGCCGCGCACGTGGTGCGGCTGATCGCGGACGGTCTCGCCGCGGTACGGGAGAGCGCCGCGGGCTCGATGCCGCCGAAGCCGCTGGGACCGACACTCGGCGTGGGTGTCGGTGTGCCCGGCATCGTCGAACGCGGCGCGGCGGGCGGCGCTGTGGTGCACGGGCAGACGGTGGGCTGGGACGCGGTTCCGCTGGAGGAGCTGCTGCGCACCGAGGCGGAACTGCCCGACGAGGTCCCGCTGCTGGTGTCGAACGGCGCCAAGACCCTCGGCCAGGCCGAGATGTGGTTCGGCGCCGGGCGGGGCGCGCGGGACGCGGTGGTGGCCCTCCTCGGCTCAGGAGTGGGCGCGGGAGTCATCACCGAGGGCGGCGCCTACGGCCCCGGCTTCCGTGGAGCGGCCGAATGGGGACACACCACGCTCCGCGCGGGCGGCCGCGCCTGCCGTTGCGGAGCGGCCGGGTGCCTGGAGGCGTATGTGGGAGCGGCCGCCGTGCTGGAGCGCTGGCGCGAGGCCGGAGGCAGCCCGCAGGGCGACCAGGAGGCGGGGCTGGCGCAACTGCTGGCGGCGGGCGACGACGCGGCCGAGGCGGTGCTGGCCGAGACCGCCGAGCACCTGGGCGCCGGCATCGCCAACCTCGTCAACCTCTTCAGCCCGGAACGTATCGTGCTGGCCGGCTGGGCCGGCCTCCTGCTGGGCGCCCGGCTGCTGCCCGCCGTGCGCGCGGCGGCCCGGGAGCGCGCGCTGGCCCATCCCGCGGGGCGCACGACGATCGAGCTGGGCAAACTGGGGCCGGACGCCGTCACGGTGGGAGCGGCGACCCTGCCGCTGGCCCGCTTCCTGGAGACCGGAGGACGTCCGGTCGGCTCCCCCGCGCAGGGCTCACCGCCCCGTGCCCCCGGCACGGCGCGTACGGTCTGAGACCCCGAGCTGCCGCACCGCACCCCTTCGGGCCCGGCACGGAAGGAGTCTTTCGTCCGGCCGTCGTGTTCCCGGGCCCCGCCGCGGCGGGGCCCGGGAGCGGGCTCATCCCGGCGTCGGCCGCGCCGAGCCCGGCGTCACGCCTTGACCTGCATGCTCTCCCGTGCCGGGTTGCCCTGCTGCGCGGCCTTCGGATCCTTCTCGTGCCGCTTGGCGCGCACCCCCTCCTCGATGCGGGCGCCGACCCCGGCGTCGATGTTGCGCCAGTACTGGAACGCCCGCCGCAGCACGGGCTCGGTGACGCCGTTGAGCAGGTGCCCCACCACGTTGTCCACCAGGCGGTCCCGGGCGGCGTCGTCCATGACCTCGCGGACCAGGGTGCCCGCCTGGCCCCAGTCGTCGTCCTCGGGGTGCGAGACGTACGCCGCCCGGGTGATCTCACCGTCCGCGTACCAGCTCGGCGGTGTGCCGTGCCGGTCGGTGTCGGCCGCCGGGCCGCCCTTGGAGTTGGGCGCGTACACCGGGTCGGTGGTCAGCCGGTAGGCCATCGCCCCGTCCTTGGAGTAGGTGTGCGCGGGGACGACCGGGGCGTTGACGGGAAGCTGCTGGTAGTTGCCGCCGAGGCGGTGGCGGTGCGCGTCCGCGTAGGAGAACAGCCGGGCCAGCAGCATCCGGTCCGGGCTCGGCCCGATGCCGGGCACCAGGTTGTTGGGCTGGAAGGCGGCCTGCTCGATCTGGGCGTGGTTGTCGGTCGGGTTGCGGTCCAGCGTCATCCTGCCGACCTCGATCAGCGGGTAGTCGCCATGTGGCCACACCTTGGTCAGGTCGAAGGGATTGAACCGGTAGTCCGCCGCCTCCTGGTAGGGCATCACCTGCACGTACATGGTCCAGCTCGGGTACTGCCCGTCCCGGATGTGTTCGAACAGATCGCGGGTGTGGTAATCGGTGTCGGCCGCGGCCATCTGGTCTCCCTCGTGCTGAGTGAAGAACTCGATGCCCTGGTCGGTCTTGAACTGGTACTTGACCCAGAAGCGCTCCCCCGAGGCATTGATCCACATGTAGGTGTGCGAGGTGTAGCCGTTCATGTGCCGCCAGCTGCGGGGGATCCCGCGGTCCCCCATCAGCCAGGTGACCTGGTGGGCGGACTCGGGAGAGAGGGTCCAGAAGTCCCACTGCATGTCGTGGTCGCGCAGGTTGTTGTCGGCGCGGCGCTTCTGGGACCGGATGAAGTGCTGGAACTTCATCGGGTCCTTGACGAAGAAGACCGGCGTGTTGTTGCCGACCATGTCGTAGTTGCCTTCGCTGGTGTAGAACTTCACCGCGAAGCCCCGCGGGTCCCGCCAGGTGTCGGGGCTGCCCCGCTCGCCGGCCACGGTGGAGAACCGCGTCACCAGCTCGGTCCTGGCACCGGGCTGGAAGAGGGCCGCCTTGGTGTAGGCGGTGACGTCGCCGGTCACCTCGAAGTGCCCGAACGCTCCGCTGCCCTTGGCGTGCGGCTGGCGCTCGGGGATCCGCTCCCGGTTGAACTGCGCCATCTGCTCGATCAGGTAGGCGTCCTGGAGCAGGACCGGCCCCCCGGGTCCGACGGTGAGGGAATGCTCGTCGCTTTCGACGGGGATGCCGGCATCCGTCGTCGTCGGCATGCGGTCCGCTTCCGCCATCGCTTCTGACTCCTTCTCGTCGCGGGCGCCCGCCGTCGCGCGGGCGCTGGTTTCACCACTGGAACGCAGCGAGGGCACCGGCCCCGGCAGCGGCGCGCCGGTGGACGGCGCCGCCGCTGCCGGCACTCCCCTCGCAGCGGACCGGTTGCCGGGCCGGTCCGACGGCCCGGCAGGTTTCCGTCTCCACCGGTGAAGTCGGAGGGTGCACTTCGGCCGGTGCGGCACCGCTCCGGGACGGGTCCGGTATCCGCGCGGCACCTCACCCGCCGTCGGATACGGACGGTGCCTGCGGGCTGCCGGGCGGCGCCGCCCGGCAGCCCGCAGCTCCACGTGCCGCGGCCGGGCCGGGCCGGGGCGGTGCCCGAGCCGTTCCGTGCGCCGTGCCGTACCGAAGTCATGTCATTTGACTGGGTGGCCCTTTTCGAGCTCGGCAAACGCGGTGCTTCGCCGGATCACCCGGTCGGCAGGGCCGATGAGCGCGGAATTCGCTCCACCGTCCGAGCGGTGCCCCCGCCATGCTTCCCGCGGGGTGCCGGACCGGGACCGGTGGCACGGCAAGGATGATCGGAACCATGCTGCTCGAATTGCTGTCCGTCGCCGCCCTGGCCGTGGTGCTGGTGTGCGCCGTCGGCCGCCCCTACGGCCGGTCGGAGGTGACGTTCGCAGCGCCTGCGGCCGTACTGGTGATCGTCGTCGGCGCGATCCCGCTGGCGGACGTACGCGAGGAGGCCGCCCGGCTCGGGCCGGTGATCGGCTTCCTGGCCGCGGTGCTCGTCCTCGCGAAACTCTGCGACGACGAGGGGCTCTTCCACGCCTGCGGCACCTGGATGGCCCGCTGGGCCCGGGAGCGCCCGCGACGGCTGCTGGGGGCGGTCTTCGCGCTCGCCTCGGTGGTGACCGCCGCTCTCAGTCTGGACGCCACCGTGGTGCTGCTGACGCCGGTGGTGTTCGCCACCGCGGCCCGCATGGGGGCCCGGCCGCGGCCGCACCTGTACGCGAGCGCCCACCTGTCGAACACCGCCTCGCTGCTGCTGCCGGTGTCCAATCTGACGAACCTGCTCGCGTTCACCGCGACGGGCCTGGACTTCACCCACTTCGCCCTGCTGATGCTGCTGCCGTGGCTGGCCGCCGTCACCGTCGAGTACGCCGTCTTCCGCCGCTTCTTCGCCGCGGACCTCGAGGCTCCCCCCGGGCCGGCCGAGAGCGCGGAGGCGCCGGAACTGCCGCTGTTCGCGCTGGTGACGGTGGCCGCGACGCTGGCCGGATTCGGCGCTGCCTCCGCGCTCGGCATCGGCCCGGTATGGGCGGCGGCAGCCGGCGCCGCCGTGCTGGCCGTCCGGGCCCTGGTCCGCCGCCGCACCACTCCGGCGGAGATCGTACGTGCGGCCGCCGTGCCGTTCCTCGCCTTCGTGCTCGCGCTGGGTGTGGTCGTGCGGGCCGTGGTCGACAACGGTCTCGGCGACGCGCTCGACACAGTGCTGCCCACCGGGACGACGCTGCCCGCGCTGCTCGGCACCGCTGCCCTCGCGGCGGTGCTCGCCAACCTGATCAACAATCTGCCCGCCGCACTCGTCCTGGTCCCCCTGGCGGCCTCCTCCGGTCCCGGTGCGGTGCTGGCCGTCCTGCTGGGCGTCAACATCGGCCCGAACCTGACCTATGCGGGCTCACTCGCGACGCTGCTGTGGCGGCGGATCGCCCACCAGTACGAGCACAGTGTCGAACTGTCGGTCTTCACCCGTCTCGGCCTGCTCACGGTGCCGTCCGCCCTGCTGGCCGCCACGCCGGCCCTGTGGGCGTCGCTCGCGGTCTTCGGCGGCTGAGCCGGCAAGAGCCCCTGCGGGGGGCGCCCCCACCGCCTCATCCGCGGGGCGCCGCCGGAGGCAGGTCGGCGGGCGCCTCCGGCAGGCCCTCGCGCGGTGGCGCCGGGAGGTCCGGGGAGGCTTCCGGTGCCGCGGGGATGTCCTGTTCGGCCCAGATGAGCTTGCCGGCCTCGGTGTACCGCGTGCCCCACCGGCGGCTGAGCTGGGCGACGAGGAAGAGACCGCGCCCGCCCTCGTCGGTGGTCCGGGGGTGGCGCAGCCGCGGAGAGGTGCTGCTGCTGTCGGTGACCTCGCAGACGAGGACGGTGTGCCGGATCAGCCGCAACCGGATCGGTCCGGCACCGTGCCGGATGGCGTTGGTCACCAGTTCACTGGCCATCAGCTCCGTGGTCAGGATCAGCCCTTCCAGGCCCCAGTCCCGGAGCCGGTCCGCGACCAGGGAGCGGGCCCGTGCGACGACGGCGGGTTCGGCGGGCAGTTCCCAGGAGACGACGTGGTCGGCGGTGAGCGCATGGGTGCGGGCGAGGAGCAGAGCCGCGTCGTCGGACGGCGGCACCGGCAGCAGGCTGTCGATCACGACGGAGCTCAAGCTCTCCAACGGCTGCTCCGGATGCGCCAGCACCTCCTCGAGCCGGCTCAGTCCGGCGTCGATGTCCGGGCCGCACTCGCCGACCAGCCCGTCGGTGTAGAGGGCGACGAGACTGCCGGCGGGGAGTTCCAGTTCGGCGGATTCGAAGGGCAGCCCGCCCAGACCCAGGGGCGGCCCCGCCGGGAGATCGGCGAAGGCGACGGTGCCGTCCGGGCGGACCACGGCGGGCGGCGGGTGGCCGGCCCGCGCCATCGTGCAGCGCCGGGTCACCGGATCGTAGACGGCGTACAGGCAGGTGGCACCCAGGACGGTGATCGCGCTCGGCTCCGAGCGGGCCTCCTCCTCCGTGAGGCGCATGACCAGATCGTCGAGGCGGGCGAGCAGCTCGTCGGGGGGCAGTTCCATGTCGGCGAGGGTGTGCACGGCCGTCCGCAGCCGGCCCATGGTCGCCGCCGCGTTGATGCCGTGCCCCACGACGTCACCGACGATGAGGGCCACCCTGGCCCCCGACAGAGGGATGACGTCGAACCAGTCGCCTCCCACTCCGTCGTGCGCGCCGGAGGGAAGGTAGCGCCAAGCGACCTCGACGGCGGTGCCGCCCCGCAGCGCGTGCGGCAGCAGGCTGCGCTGGAGGGTGAGTGCCGCGGTGTGCTCGCGGGTGTAGCGGCGGGCGTTGTCCACGCACAGCGCGGCCCTGGAGACCAGGTCCTCGGCGAGGAGCAGGTCGTCCTCCTCGAAGGGGACCGGGTACCGGGAGCGGACGAACGATGCGACACCCATGATGGTGCCGCGCGCCCGTACCGGGACGGCGATCAGCGAGTGCATGCCGTACTGGCGGATCTTCTCGACCCGTTCGGGGTCCCGGTTGAGCCAGCCACCGCCGTTGTCGTCCAGGTCCCGGTCGATCAGGGCCTCGCCGGACCGGAAGGCGCGGGCGAACGGAGACGCGGGGTCCACGGTGGTCCGGGCGCCCCGCCCCACCACCGACTCGGGGGTTCCGGCGGTGACCGACCGCAGTCCGGCCCGCCGGAACGCGGGCAGGCTCTCGCGCGGGTCCGGCGTGGGCTCCTCACCCCGCAGCACCGATTCCACCAAATCGACCGTGACGAAGTCCGCGAAGCGCGGAACGGCGAAGTCGGCCAGTTCCTGGGCCGTGTGCTCCACGTCGAGCGTGCTGCCGATCCGGGTGCCCGCCTCGTTGATCAGGGTGAGGCGCTCGCGCGCCCGCCATCTCTCGGTGACGTCCATGACCATGTAGCACAGGCCGATCGCGTCGCCGTCCGCGTCGTCGAGCCGGAAGAAGGACGTGGAGTAGGCGTGCTCCCGATGGGGATCGGCGGGGGTCCATCCCCGGTACTCGTAGTCGATCACGGGGGCGCCGGTCGCCAGCACCCGCCGCATCTGCGCCTCCAGCGCGCGGGTGTCCAGGCCCGGCAGGGTGTCGGCCAGGCGGCGGCCCAGGCGCTCCACCCGGGGTACGCCGCCCAGCCGCTCCAGCTCGTCATTGATCCACACGTATCGCAGGTCGGGGCTGAGGACGGCCATGCTCAGCGGCGAGCGGGTCAGGAACGCCTCCAGCACCGGTCCGCCCAGCACCCACGAGGGCGCCCTGCCCAGGTCGACGACCGCGGCCAGCCAGGACTTCCGGCCGTCCGGGCCGGACAGCGGGCAGACCCGCAGCCCCACTTCCACCGGACGGCCGCTGCGGTGCAGCAGCGTCGTCAGGCCGGTCCAACTGCCCCGGGCGCGGCTGTGCCCGGCCGCTTCCGCCGCTCGGGAGACGTCCTCGGAGGAGGTCAGCAGGGCCGCGGCGGAGCGGCCCACCACATCGGCGGCCGGCCGGCCGAGCAGGGCCTCGGCCGCCGGGGTCCAGCCGGTCACGGTGCCGTGGGTGTCGATCACCGCCATGGCGGGGTCGGCCACTTCGCGCGGTCGGAGCGGCTCGGTCGGAAGGTCTCTCTCGGAAGCCATGGCCGCCTCTCCTGGCGGGTCTCCTGGTCTCGGTCCACGAGTCGTGCGCGGTGCCCGCACCGGACTCACCCCGCCGGGTCCGGTGCGGGCCCGGGCCCGGCGGCCCGAGCGGGCCCGGGTGCCGGGAAGGTCCCGGGGACGTCGCCTGCGGCGGGGCCGGAATCGAGGGTGCCGACGGAGGCCCGCGGGTGTCTGACACCGTCCCACTCATGCACGAATGTTACATTTCCACCCCATTTATATAGGGTTTTTCTTCTCCTGATGTGTGCTGTGGAGGCGCGAAATGTCCACGGATGACCAGGCCCTCGCCCGGCGCGGGACCGTCCTGGAGGAGCGCGGGCCCGGGCCGGTCAGGGTCGCGCTTCCGGTCAACGGCACCGAATGCGCGGTCGAGATCGAACCACGGGTCAGCCTGCTCGACGCGCTGCGCGAGCATCTGCAGTTGACGGGTGCGAAGAAGGGCTGCGACCAGGGCACCTGCGGAGCCTGCACGGTGTGGGTCGACCGGCGCCGGGTGCTCTCCTGCCTGACCCTCGCCGTCACCTGCGAGGGCCGCGAGGTGACGACGATCGAGGGGCTGGCCGAGGACGGCGCGCTGCACGGGATGCAGCAGGCGTTCATCGCCGAGGACGCCTTCCAGTGCGGGTACTGCACCCCGGGGCAGATCATGTCCGCCGTGGCTCTCCTCGAGGAGGGCCGGACCGGCGACGAGGAGATCAAAGAGGGGATGAGCGGCAACCTCTGCCGCTGCGCCGCCTACCCGAACATCCGGGCGGCGATCCGCGCCGTCCGCGACCGAGCCTAGGGAGCCGTGCCGTGCGCCCCATCACCTACTCCCGGGCGACCGACCCGCAGAACGCGGTCGCCACCGTCAGCGCCGACCCCACCTGCGACTACCTGGCCGGCGGCACCACCGAGATCGATCTGCTGCGGCAGTACGTGCTGCAACCGCGCAGGCTCGTCGACATCAACGATCTGCCGCTCGCCGGGATCGCGGCCACTCCGGAAGGGGGCCTGCGCATCGGCGCCACCACCCGGATGAGCGACATCGCCGCCGCCCCGGCGGTCCGGGAGCGCTTCCCGGTGCTCTCCGAGGCGCTGGAGAAGGGCGCGTCCCCGCAGTTGCGTCACATGGCGTCGCTGGGCGGGAACCTGCTGCAGCGGGTCCGCTGCTCCTACTTCCGCGACCCCCAGGCGCCCTGCAACAAGCGCGAACCGGACACCGGCTGCTCGGCTCTGACCGGCCACAGCCGCGACCACGCCGTACTGGGCACCAGCGAGCACTGCATCGCCGCCCACCCCTCGGACGCGGCCGTCGCCCTGACGGCCCTCGACGCCTCGGTGCACACCCTGGGTCCCGACGGTGAACGGACCTACCCGATGGACGACTTCTTCCTGCTGCCCGGCGACTCCCCGCACCGCGAGCACCCGATGGCCCACGGGGAGCTGATCACCGCCGTCGAGGTGCCGGGCACTCCGGTGGCCCGCCGGTCGCTGTACCTGAAGGTGCGGGACCGCGCGTCGTACGACTTCGCGCTCGTCTCCGTCGCGGCAGCGCTGTCGGTGGTGGACGGCAGGATCGCGGACGTACGGGTGGCGCTCGGGGGTGCGGCCACCAAACCGTGGCGGGCCAGACGGGTCGAGGACTTCCTGGTCGGCGAGGTGGCGGAGCGGCGCGCCTTCGCGCAGGCCGCCCAGGTGGAACTGGCCGAGGCGCGGCCGACCCCCATGAACGCCTTCAAGGTCGAACTCGCCCAGCGGGCGCTCGTCCGCGCCCTCGGCACACTCGCCGAGGGCACCGGCCCCGGAGACGGGGGCCTGGCATGACCGCGACCGCGAGCACGGCGACGGCCGTCGGGCAGGACCTGGCACGCCTGGACGGCCGGCCCAAGGTCACCGGCAGCGCCCGCTACTCCACCGAGGTACCGGCCCCGGGCGCGGCCCACGCCTGCCTGGTGGGCTCCCGGATCGCCGCGGGACGGGTGCCGGCCATCGACGCGGAGGCCGCCCGCGCCGAGAAGGGTGTGCTGGCCGTCCTCACCCATGAGAACCTTCCCGAGATCGCCGAACAGCCGCCCCTCGTGCCCTCCCTGGCCGGCACCGCGGCCCCCGGGCAGACGTTCTTCCCGATGCAGGACGACACCGTCCACTACGCGGGCCAGCACATCGCCCTGGTCGTCGCCGACACCTGGGAGCGTGCGCAGCACGCGGCCCACCTGCTGCGGATCTCCTACGAGGAGACTCCCGCGACGGTCACCTTCGAACAGGGCCGCGACCAGGCGTATGTGCCGGAGCGGATCTTCGGCGGCTGGCTGCCGGGGCGGATCTCCCGCGGGGACGCCGCCGCCGGGCTGGCCGGTGCCGAGCTGCGGGTGGACTCCACGTTCACGTTCGCGGCCAACCATCACCATCCTCTGGAGCCGGCGTGCACCACCGCCTGGTGGGAGGGGGACGAACTCGTCCTCCACGACTCGACCCAGGGGGTGAACGCCACCCAGATCACCGTTGCCCGGCTGCTGGGCATCCCCCGCTCGAGGATCCGCGTGATCGGCCACTACGTGGGCGGCAGCTTCGGCTCCAAGGCGATGATCCACGCCCATCCGGCACTGGCCGCGCTGGCCGCCCGGGCCGTCGGCCGACCGGTCAGACTCGCGCTCACCCGCGAGCAGATGTTCACCTCCGTCGGACACCGCGAGGAGCAGGAGCAGCACATCGGTCTCGGGGCGACCCGGGAGGGGCGACTGACCGCGATCCGGCACCACAAGCTCTCGCCCACCTCGCACTTCGACGACTGGGCCGAGCCCTCGATCGGGGTCTCCGCGCAGCTCTACGCCTGCCCCCACTTCGACGGCGTCTACCGCCTCTTCCGGGCCAACACCATGACCCCGACCTTCATGCGGGCGCCGGGCGAGGCCAGCGGGTTGTTCGCGCTCGAGTGCGCGATGGACGAACTCGCCCACGAGCTGGAGCTTGACCCTGTGGAGCTGCGGCTGCGCAACCACGCCGACGTCAGCCCGATGACGGGGCGGCCCTGGTCCAGCAGCGGACTGCGGGAGTGCTATCGGCGGGGCGCGGAGCGCTTCGGCTGGCAGGAGCGCGATCCGCGGCCGGGGGTACGGCGCGAGGGCGACTGGCTGATCGGCACCGGGATGGCCGCGGCCGGGTACCCCGTCGCCCCGCCACCCACCCCGCAACGCGCCCGTGCCCGCCTCTACGACGACGGCACCGCTGTCGTGCAGGCCGCCACACCCGAGTTCGGCACGGGCGTGGTCACGGCCATGACGCAGGTCGCCGCCGACGCCCTCGGAATGCCGGTGGACCGCTGCCGGTTCGAGGGCGGGGACACCGCACTGCCCGACATCGCGGCCGCGGTCGGCTCCTCGGGTGCCGGCATGATCAGCGCCGCGGTGCACAGTGCCGGAACCACCCTGCGGGAGCAGCTCGTCGCCCTGGCGGTCGCCGACCGCGGTTCGCCGCTGCACGGCCGGGACCCGGCCGAGGTCGCCGTACGGGACGGTGTCCTGCGGGCCGGCAGCGCCGCCGAGTCGTACGCCGACCTGCTGCGGCGCACCGCCCGGCCGGACGCGGAGGCCACGGGGTCGTGGCAGCCGGACAGCGGGGTGCCGTACGCGATGATGACGTTCGGCGCCCAGTTCGCCGAGGTCGCCGTCGACCCGGAGCTGGGCCTGGTCCGGGTGCGCCGGATGACGGGCGCCTTCGCCCCCGGCCGGGTGCTCAACCCCCGCACGGCGCGGGGCCAGTTGATGAGCGGCATGCTGTGGGGGCTGGGCCAGGCGCTGCTGGAGTCCAACCGTATGCGGCCCGGCACCGGTCGGTGGACCCACGCGAGCCTGGGCTCCTATCTCGTCGCCGTCAATGCCGACGCGCCCGAGGTCGAGGTCGAGCTGGTGGAAGTCGAGGACGCCGTCGTCAATCCGCTCGGGGTCAAGGGCGTCGGCGAGATCGGCCAGGTGGGTGCGGCGGCCGCCATCGCCAACGCCGTCCATCACGCGACCGGGCGCCGTGTGCGTCAACTGCCGATCACCGTCGAGGCGCTGCTGTGACCCGGGCCGGCGCGAGGCGCCCGTCGTGGACCTCGGCGAGCCGGTCGACGGCGGACAGGTGGGCCCGGTCGTGGGTGACCAGGACGGTGGCCGCGCCCTGCCGGCGGGTGAGCCGCACGAGCAGATCGACGACCGCGGCGCCCCGCTCGTGGTCGAGGGCGCTGGTGGGTTCGTCGACCAGCAGAACGGTGGGGTCGTTCATCAGGGCTCGGGCGATGTTGACGCGCTGACGCTGACCGCCGGAGAGCTGGTGGGGACGCCGGTCGGCCTGCCCGGTCAGGCCGACGGACGCCAGCAGCTCCAGGGCGCGGGGGCGCGCGCCGGCCGCCGACCGCCCGCCGAGCTGTGCCATGACCTGGAGCTGCTCGGCGGCGGTGAGCGAGGCCGGCAGATTGGGCTGCTGGAAGACGATGCCGATCCGTGCCCGGCGCAGCGCGGCCAGTTCCCGGCGGCTCATGCCGGTGGTGTCGACGCCGTCGACCGTCACCGTGCCCGAGTCGGGTCTGATGAGGGTGGCGGCCACGGCGAGCAGACTCGACTTGCCGGAGCCGGAGGGCCCGACGACGGCGGTGACGCTCCCCGCGGGCACCTGGAGACTGACGCCCTCCAGCGCGGTCAGCACGCCGTCGCCGTCCGGGTAGGTGAGGGTGATGTCGGTCAACTCGAGGCTCATCGGGCACTCCCCAGTGCTGTCAGCGGGTCCACGGAGGTGATGCGGCGGACGGAGAGGGCGGCCCCGAGCGTACCGAGCAGGACGGTGACGGCGGCGGGGGCCAGGACGGTGGCGGGGGTGAGCAGGAACGGCACCGCGGAGCCGGCCAGCCCCGCGCCGACACCGGCGGCGAGAGCCGTGCCGAGCACGGTGCCACCGGCCAGCAGCAGCAGGGCCTGGCCGAGGGCGTCCCGCAGCAGGCGCGCGGTGGAGGCGCCCAGCGCCTTGAGGATGGCGATGTCGCCGCTGCGCTGGATGGTCCACACCGTGAAGAAGGCGCCGATGACCAGCGCCGAGATGGCGTACAGGAAGCCGCGCATCAGCTGCAGGGAGCCGTTCTCGGAGGTGTAGGAGCCGATCGCGGACAACGAGTCGTCCTTGGTCAGCGTCCGGGTGCCCGCCGCGCGGTCGGTGACCGGGATGTCGGCCCCGGCCGCGGTGCGCAGAGCGAGCACGGTCGCCGCGGGGCCGTCGGATCCGGCTGCGGCGGGCAGCGCGATCCGCTGCCAGGCGCGCAGGCTGGTGAAGACCACCGGGGTGTGGCTGAAGGAGGCGTCACCGGCGACGGCGGCCGCGGTCAGCTGCCGCCCTGCCAGGGAGAAGCGGTCGCCGACGCGGACGCCGAGAGCGTCGGCGGCGCCCTCCGAGAGCACCGCGGAGTTCCCGTCGATCCGGTGGCTGTCCGGGGCCAGCTCGGAGCCGGGACGCACTCCGAACATCGAGACCGGGGAGCTGCGGCTTCCGGAGGTGGCTCTGGTGGTGCGGATACCGAGGGGCTCCGCACGTGCGACGCCGGGCGCGTCGGCCCAGGTGCGCCACTGGCGGCGGGTGACGGTGGAGTCGGCGTAGGAGGGATCCTCTCCGGCGCCGGGCGCGTCGAAGGCGATCCGGTCGGCGGGGAGCCCGGTGATCGCGGAGGTGTTCTGCCGGCCGAGACCCGCGGTCAGGCCGGAGAGCAGCCCGACCAGCAGCGTGAGAAGCACGATGACGGTTCCCATGAGGATGAACCGCCCCTTGGCGAACTTGAGGTCCCTCCAGGCGACGAACACTGCTGCGGCCTGCTTTCGTACGACGGAAACGGCGGAGCTCCCAGCCTCGGCGCTCCCTCCCTCGGTGGCATCGTTCGCGGGAGGGCACTCCGCGGGCCGAAAGGCGGCGGCCGGGTTCCACCTTTCGACAGAGGCCGCGCCGGGCCACCTGCTCGTACGCTGGAGTGGCCGTGAATACGCTGACTCCCACCACCCGGGCCCTGGCCTGGTGCCTGCACCTGCTCATCGCCGGGCTCCTGGCCCTGGCGGCCGGACGTGCCGTGGCCGACCACCGGCCGGAGGCGGTGGCCGTCGTCGCCGTCGCCCTGCTGCTCGCCCTGGCGTACGCGGCGGGACCGCTGCTGCCCGCCGTGGGCCGCTCCCGGCGGGCAGCAGCCGGATGGCTGGCCGCCCTGGGAGCGGTCTGGCTGGGGCTGCTGGCCCTGTCGCCGGACGGGGTGTGGGTGGCCTTCCCGCTGTACTTCCTCCAGCTCCATCTGCTGCCGCGGCGCGGCGGGCTGGTCGCGGTGGCCGCCACCACCGCCGCCGCGATCGGTGCCTTCGCCGCGCACCAGGGTGCCTTCACCGTCGCGACCGGCCTGGGCCCGGCGCTGGGCGCGGCGGTCGCGGTGGCCGTCGTGCGGGGCTACCAGGCGCTGTACCGGGAGAGCGAGCAGCGCCGCCGGCTGATCGAGGAGCTGACCGCGACCCGGGCCGACCTGGCCACCGTCCAGCACGCGGCGGGGGTGCTCGAGGAGCGCGAACGCCTCGCCCGGGAGATCCACGACACGCTCGCCCAGGGCCTCTCCAGCATCCAACTGCTGCTGCGCGCGGCCGAGCGGGCGCTGCCCGGCCGTCCGCAGGACGCCGGCGTTCATGTCGACCAGGCCCGGAAGGCCGCCGTGGACAATCTCGCCGAAGCCCGCCGGTTCGTCGCGGCCCTCACCCCGCCCGCACTGGAGGGCGGCACGCTGGCCGGCGCGCTGGAGCGGCTGTGCGCGACCGTCTCGGCGCGCCATCCACTGTCCGTCGGCTTCCATCTCACGGGACGCCCGGTTCTGCTGCCCGCCCTGCACGAGGCCGCCCTGCTGCGCGTTGTCCAGTCCGCACTGTCGAACACGGCGTCCCACGCCGGTGCCACCCGTGCGGAGGTCACGCTCAGCTACCTCGGGGAGCATGTCGCCGTGGACATCGTGGACGACGGGAGGGGTTTCGACCCGGGCGGGCTGCCCGCCTGCGAACCGGGCGCCGGGGGCTTCGGCCTCCCGGCCATGCGGGCCCGGATGGGCGCGCTGGGCGGCAGCCTCATCCTCGAGTCGGCACCGGGCAGCGGCACCGCGCTGGCGGCCCAGCTTCCGGTTCCGGCCGCACACCCGTCCGACGAGGAGGCTCGCCGGTGACCGGCGGTACGGTCCGGCTGCTGCTGGCCGACGACCACCCCGTGGTGCGCGCGGGGCTGCGCGCCGTCCTGGAGACCGAACCGGGGCTCGCCGTCGTGGCCGAAGCCGCCACGGCCGAGGAGGCCGTCGCCCTCGCCGGCGCGGGCGGGATCGACGTGGTGTTGATGGATCTGCAGTTCGGTGCCGGTATGACCGGTGCGGAGGCCACCGCCGCGATCACCGCGCGTCCCGGCGCGCCGCGGGTCCTGGTCGTCACCACCTACGGCACCGACGCCGACGCGCTGCCGGCCATCGAGGCGGGCGCCACCGGCTACCTCCTCAAGGACGCGCCGCCGGACGAACTGGCCGAGGCCGTACGCACCGCGGCCGCGGGCCGTACCGCCCTCGCGCCCGCGGTGGCCGACCGTCTCATGCGGCGGCTGCGCGCCCCGGGGACCGCCCCGACCCAGCGGGAGACCGAGGTGCTGACCCTGGTCGCCGCGGGGCTGTCCAACAAGGACATCGGCCGCCGGCTCCACCTCACCGAGGGAACGGTCAAGTCCCATCTGGCGCGCATCTACACCAAGCTCGGCGTCGACTCCCGCACCGCGGCCGTGGCCGCCGCCGCGGATCTCGGGTACATCCGCCGCTGAGCGGCCACCGCGCCGGTGTCCGCGCTGCCCGCGCGACGCCCCCCGGTCCCGTCGCCGGGGCGGCCGGCACCGCGGGTGCCGGTCCGCGGCGCGGTCAGGCGGCGCCGCGGCTGCCGCTCGCCGCGTACAGCAGTTCGCGCACCTCGGGAAGCGCCTCGTCGGCGGTGCTCCACACCAGCCGCAGCACGAGGTCGGGGGCGGGCAGCCCGAGCCGGAGCAGACGGCCCTGCTCGAGCCCGTCCTCGACCGCGAACCGGGGCAGCAGCGCGATGCCCAGGCCCTGCTCCGCCCATGCCCGCATCACCGGTACCCCACCGGCTTCCACCCGCTCGACCTCGGGGCCCAGCAGGTGGTCGGCGACCATGCGGAAGGAGCACTGCGCCACGTTGACCAGCAGCCGCTCGCCCGCCAACTCGGCCGCCGCCAGCCGGCGGCCGGCCAGCGGATGTCCGGGAGCGGCCACCAGATCCAGCGGAACGGCCCCGACGTCCAGGCTGGAGAGCGGCGCCGCCGGGAGGGGGAAGCCCAGCCCGCCCAGGCTCTCGCCCCGGTCCAGGAGCAGCGCCGCGGTCATGCTCCCCGCGGCGACCTCGTCGAGCAGCACGCCACGCCCGGCGGCGACGCGCACCTCGACCCCGAGGCGGGGCCGCCGACGCGCGAACCGGCGGAGCACCGCCGGTACGCAGGTGGCCGCGATGGTCTCCAGCGCGCCGAGCCGCAGCGGCCGGGGCGCGCCCCGCACCTCGCCGACCGCCTGCTCTGACTGGCGCAGCAGCCGTGCCGCCCAGTCCACCAACCGGTCGCCCGCGGCCGTCGTGCGCATGCCGTGCGCCGTACGCGCGAACAGAGCGACCCCCATCGCCTCCTCCAGCGCCCGGATGTGCGCGGAGACCGACGAGGGGGCGAGATCGAGCGCGTGTGCGGCCTCGGTGACCGTGCCGTGCTTCACCACCGCCTCGAAGGTGCGGAGTTGTCGCAGCTCCATGCCCCCCGCCTCTCCCCTGTGGCCGTGCGGATTTCCCGAACGGAGTGTACGGCTGTGCCGGTGGAGGGCGGAGCGCGGCGGGCGCACAGTGCCCGGTATGACGCTCGACAAACACCTTCTGCCACCGGGCACGACCGGTCGCCCGCGCTCCTCGGTCCGGCGCCGGGGAACCGTACTGGCGGGAATCTCGCTCGGCTATTTCATGGTCCTGCTCGACACCACCGTGCTCTCCGTCGCCGAGCCGGACCTGGCGGTCTCCCTGCACACGTCGGTGGCCGGTCTCCAGTGGGCGGCCAACAGCTACACGGTGGTCTTCGCAGCGCTGCTGCTGTCGGCCGGGGCGCTCGCCGACCGGCTGGGCGCGCACCGGGTCTTCCGCGCCGGTGCGGCCCTGTTCGCGGTGGGGTCGGCACTGTGCGCGCTCGCTCCCACCGTCGGTGCCCTGATCGGGCTGCGGGCTCTGCTGGGTGCCGCGGCCGCCGCCTGCGTGCCCTCGTCGCTGGCGCTGATCGGCCACCTCTATCCGGACCGGGGCCGGCACGCGCGGGCCGTCGCGACCTGGGCGGCGATCAGCGGCGCCGCGGTGGCCACCGGACCGCTGGCGGGCGGCGCGCTGGTCGGCGCGGCCGGTTGGCGTGCCGTCTTCCTGATCAACGTCCCGCTCGGTGCGGTGGTGCTGGCGCTGACGGCCACTCGGAGCCTGCACTGCCCGCGGGGGGACCGGAAAGTGGACTGGCCGGCCCAGCTTGCGGCATGCGCCTGTCTGGCACTGGTCACGGACGGGCTCATCGCCGCCGGTGCGGCAGCCTGGCCGCACACCGCCGCGGCGCTGGGCGGCGCCGCGGTCACCGGCGTGGCCTTCGTGCGGCTGGAGCGGCGCAGCACGGCACCGGTGCTGAACCGTGCGCTGCTGCGTGCCGGAGCCGCACGGGCCGGCCTGGCCGCGGGGGCCGCGGTCAACTTCGCCTTGGCGGGCAGCCTGTTCGTGCTGCCCCTGCTCCTCACCGACCGCGGCATGTCGGCGTTGGAGACAGGGCTCGCCTTTCTGCCGCTGACGATCCCGTTCGCCCTGAACCCGCCGCTGACCGGCCGGATCGTGGCCAGGAGGGGTCCTCGGCCGCCCGTGCTGGGCGGGCTCGTGCTGCTCGCCGCCGGGGGTGCCGTGCTCGCAGCCGCCGTGTGGGCCCGGGCGCCGTACGGCTGGCTGGCGGCGGGGCTGCTGCTGACGGGCCTCGGCGTCTCGTTCGCCCTGCCCGCGCTGGTCACCGCCGTGGCCGGTGCGGCGCCGCCGGGCGCCGGCGGTTCCGTGGGAGGCATGCTCAACGCTGCACGGCAGACGGGCGCGAGCCTCGGCATCGCCGCCATGGGCGCGCCCCTGGCGGCGGGCACCGGCGCGGCTTCGTGGGCATTCGCCGTCGCGGCGGTGGTGTGTGCCGGGGCGGCCATCTGGTTCGGCGGGGTACAGCGTCCCTGACCAGGTGCACGGGGGCCGTGCGAGCCGGGCACCGGCGGACCGGGTGGGACGGGCCGCCGATGACGCCCCCGGGAGGCGTCGCCTGCGGGGCCGGTCCGCGGCGAGGCGCCTGCCAGGGGCAGTTCGCGGGCGGTCCCTGCACGGGAGGCGGTCTTCAACACGCGGGGTTCTCCGGCCCATAGTCGGACCATGAATGCCTCATCGGATCATCCCCGCGGACCGCGCACCGGCCCGGCGGGCGCCGCAGCCCGCCGCTTCCCTGACATACGCGAGGCGGCGGCCGCCGTGCTGACCGGCGTAGTGGCCCTGTACATCGCCCTGGTCGCGTTCGGGAACATCACCGACTTCGACACCAACCGGGAGTTCGTCCGGCACGTACTGGCGATGGACACCACGTTCCGGGACGACGGTGTGATGTGGCGGGCGGTCACGTCGCGCGTGTGGCAGGACGCGGCCTACGTCGCGATCATCGTGTGGGAATCGGCCGCGGCGCTGGTGCTGATCGCGGCGACCGGACTGTGGCTGCGGCGCGGGGACCGGCACCGCGCCCGCTCCCTGTCCACGGCGGGCCTGCTGATGCTTCTCGTCCTGTTCGGGGCGGGGTTCATCGCGCTCGGCGGGGAGTGGTTCGCCATGTGGCAGTCGGAGAAGTGGAACGGGCTGGATGCCGCCTCCCGCGTCGTCCTGCTGAGCGGACTCACGCTGCTGACCGTGCACACCACCCGGGACCGCCCCGGCGCTGCGGGCGGCGGTACGGACTGACCGGTGCGGCAGCCGGAGCGGGCCGGGGTGGGCACGTCCCTCCCCGGCCCGCTCCGTTCCGCCCGTCGGCCGGGACGCCGCGGCCTCCGGGCGGTCGCCGCGGTCGGAAATCCGGCGCTCGCCGTGAACTTTCCGCGCGGAGCGGCCATCGAACTCCACGTGCAGAACACCGCAGCAGAGGGGCGGATGCGCTCCGCTCCCGTATCGCCACCCGCTCCGCCCGACACGTTCCGCTCCGCGCGGCCCGCCGGCAGGTCGCAGGCGCCACCGGCGCCGGCTCGGCTGCCGTGCTGCCGTCCCCGCGCCGCGGTCCGGTACCGGCACTGCGCTTCGCACGGTGCCTGCACACCACCCGCGGCAGGCTTCCGGCCCGCCGTCCCGACCCACCGCACCGGATATGAGGACCCATGCACATCTCGTTTCTGATCTTCAGCGCGTACGGGATGGGCGGGACGGTCCGCACCACCTTCAACCTGGCGGACGCGCTCTCGGGGCAGCACGACGTGGAGGTCGTTTCCGTCTTCCGCTACCGGGACAAGCTGTTCTTCGAGCCGGGCGAGCGCGTACGGCTGAGCTCGCTGGTCGACATGCGCCGGAACCGGCCGACCTATGAGGGCGACGACCCCGAACACGCCCGGCCGGCGCGGGTCTTCCCCGCGGCCGACGGCCAGTACTCGCGGCACAGCGTGCTGACGGACCGCCGGATCGGCGCCTACCTCAGGAACACCGAGGCGGACGTCGTGATCGGCACCCGGCCCGGACTCAACGTGCACGTGGCCCGGCAGACGCGGCGCGGCCCGGTGCGGCTGGGGCAGGAACACCTCACTCTCGCCACACACTCCGTGCGGCTCAAGCGCCTGCTGCGCCGCACCTATCCCCGGCTGGACGCGGTCACCACGGTGACCGAAGCCGACGCGCGGGACTACCGCAGCACGCTGCGCCTTCCCGGAGTGCGCGTCGAAGGGCTCCCCAACAGCGTGCCCGAGCCGCAGATCAGTCCGACGGACGGCAGCGGCAAGTGGGTCGTGGCCGCGGGGCGGCTCGCTCCGGCCAAGCGCTACGACGTGCTGATCCGCGCCTTCGCCGAGGTCGTGCGGGAACGCCCCGACTGGGGGCTGCGCATCTACGGCCACGGCCGGGAGCACGACAGGCTGCGCAACCTCATCGACGAACTCGGCCTCTACAACCACGTCTTCCTGATGGGCTCGGCCAAACCGATCGAGGCCGAGTGGGTGAAGGGCGCGATCTGTGCCGTCACATCGAGCCTCGAATCGTTCGGGATGACCATCGTCGAGGCGATGCGGTGTGGGCTTCCGGTCGTGGCCACCGACTGCCCGCACGGGCCCGGTGAGATCATCCGGCACGGCGAGGACGGGCTTCTGGTGCCCACGGGTGATGTGAGTGCGATATCCGGTGCGCTGTTGCGGCTCATCAACGACGAGGGGCTGCGCGCGCGTATGGGGCGGGCCGCGCTCACCGCGTCGGCCCGGTTCGATCCGGCGCACCTGGCCGCCCGGTACGAGGACCTGCTGACCTCGCTGGTGAACCGCCGGTCGGGGACGCTGCACCGAGCCCGCGGCAGCCTGCTCGGCGGAGCGTACACGGCTCGGGAGGCAGCGCGCGCGGGGGCCGGGTACGCCCTCAGGGCTGCCCGGAAGTGATCGGGCGGGCCCGGGGTCCCTCCCGGGGAACAGGGCCCGCCGGGCAGCGCTCCGGGCTCCCCGCGGCTCCCCGGAAGGCGGAGCGGCGGTCCGAAGCGCAGGCCGCCGGTGTCCGCGGGCCCGCCGGGTTCTGTGGGCCGGCACGCGGGCCGCGGACCCGCGGGGAGACCGCCGGTCCGCGGTTCAGGACGCCTCGGAGGCGGCCGGCCCGGCGGTCTCCCAGAGGAATCCGTCCGGGTCGGAGAAGGAGTCCGCCGTGCCGCCGAGGACGATGCGGTGCGATCCGGAGCCGTCGTCGGGAACGCCGAGGTCCTTGGCGAGGCCGGGGCGCTTGTACAGCGCCAGCTTGACCGGGCTGGATTCGCCGGGGGCGAACTCGGCGTACTTGCCGCCGAAGCTCTTGGCCACGGTCAGTCCGCGGTCGGCGTAGAACTGCTTGGTGGCCTTCACGTCCCGGACGCCCAGGAGGAGGACCAGCTCGTCGATCTCGCGGGTGGCCGGGCCCGTGTCCTTCTTCGCGGGGGTCGCGACCTTCCAGATCGTCCCGTCCGGTGCCTGGACGACACCTCCGTAGCCCCACAGCGACTTCGCAGCGGGCTTGAGCACGGTGGCGCCGGCGTCCACGGCGGCGTCGAGGAAGCCGTCGACGGTGGCCGGACGGGAGACCGTGAGCGCCAGGGTGAAGCCGCGGAACCCGGTGGAGTGCGGCGCGGAGCGCCGCAGACGGATGCGCGATTCCACCCCGAAGGCGGTGTAGAAGAGGTGGGCGGAGTCGGGGTCGGCCACCTCCAGGGTGACGGAGGAGAGGGAGATGCCGGCTGTGGTGGAAGCGGTGGTTGCCATGAACATCACGCTAGGAGGAACCGCCCGACCGGGGCTTCTCGATTCCTGACCGCTTGGATCCCCGCTCCGGACCGCGCCCCGGCGGGAGGGAGTCCGGCGGGCCTCTCAGAGGTCGAAGCGGCGGCGCGCCTCCTCGATGTGCGTCAGATACCGGTGGGTCCAGCCGCACATGGCGTCGACCGTGCCGCGCAGTGCCCGGCCCGGTTCGGTCAGGGTGTACTCGACCCGCGGCGGAACGGTCGGATATACCGTGCGGTCGACCAGGCCGTCCCGCTCCAGCCGGCGCAGGTTCTGGGTGAGCATCTTGTGGCTCACTCCCTCGACCTCCTTGCGCAGCTCGCTGAAGCGCAGGGTGCGCTCGCCGAGCGCCTCGACGATCAGGAGCGCCCACTTGTTGGCGATGTCGGAGAAGATCTCCCGCGCCAGGGAGTCGGCGCGCCTCAGGTCGGCATCCTCGGGCAGGCCCTCGAGCTCCTGCTTGGTCCCCATCAGGTTCCTCTCCCCGCCGAAACGCACGTTCTTCCAGGTCCGCCGCCACTCTCCTACGGTCGGCCGGCCGGACACAATCGCGGTGCGCGGTCGGGCACCCGGCGGCGCCCGGGAACCGGGGGCGGCGTCGGTTCCCGGAGGGCACCCGACACGGCAGGCCGGGCGCACGTCGCCGCGGACCGGACCGCGGCCCCGCCTGCGCCGGGCCGAGGGCGGGTCACCGGTGGAGTTCTGCCGCCCGCAGGGTCGCCGCCCCGTACGACGAGCGGGTCAGGAGCGGCGGCGGGGCCTGCCGCGCCGGCTGCTGTCGGTCCGTCCGGCGCCGCTGCGGCCCTTCCCGCCGGTCTGCTTGCCGGGGGCGGGCTTGCGGCGGGTGGTGGACTGCTCCGCGCGCCGCTGCCCGGTCTGCGCTTCGGGCGCCTTGCGGCCCCGGGTGCTGTTGGGGGTGCGGCCGCGCACGATGCCGATGAAGTCCTCGACCATGTCGGTGGTGCGCTCCTCCGGCCAGGAGAGCGCGACCTGCGAGACGGGCGCGTCCGTGACGGGCCGGTAGGTGAGGTCCCGGCGGTGGTGCAGCCGGGCGAGGGACTGGGGGACGATCAGGATTCCCACTCCGGCGGCCACCAGTTCGACAGCGTCGGCGGTGGTGGCCGGACGCTCCAGGGCGGGCTGCCCGGGCCGCTGCTCCCAGTCCAGGACCTCGTCCAGGGGGTGCAGCACGATCTCGTCGGCCAGTTCGGCGAGGGTCACCTCGTCCGCCGCGGTCACCAGGTGGTCCTTGGGGACGACGGCCACCGTCGTCTCGGTGTACAGCGGGATCGCGCTGAAGCGGGAGCGGTCGACGGGCAGCCGCACGAAACCCGCGTCCGCGGCGCCGTCCGCCAGCACGCCGGGGGCGTCCGCAGCGGTCGCGGAGACCAGATGCAGCGGGATGTCCGGCAGCCGCTCCCCCCAGATCCGCACCCATTTCGCGGGTGTCACGCCGGGGACGTAGGCGAGGCGGAACGACGATGGGGTCTCCGAGCCTGTCACGTGGCCAGGCTACCGGGCGCGGTCGAGTGCGCCGCAGGTGATCGATACCCTGGACGGCATGACGTCGCACAAGACCACCCAGACCATGAAGCCCGCGACCGCGGCGAAGAAGCTGGGTGTGTACCTCGAAGCCACCCCCGCCGAGTTCCAGGAGGGCGTGGTCTCGCGCGACGAGCTGAACGCCCTGCAGACCGAACCTCCCCAGTGGCTCCTGGACCTGCGCCGCGACGGCCCGCACCCGCGGCCCGTGGTCGCGGCGAAGCTGGGGGTGTCCATCTCCGGTCTCGCGCGGGGAGGCGTCACCGAGGCCCTCACCACCGAGCGGATCGAGGCGCTCAAGGCGGAGAACCCCGAGTGGCTGCAGAAGGAGCGCACCACTCAGGCCGAGGTCCGCAAGGAAGCGGCCCGGCTCAAGGCGAAGAAGGCCGAACGCGCCGCGGAGGCGGACGCACCGCGCCGCTGACCGCGCCGGTACTCCGGGCACCACGGGTCGGTACTGCGAGGTTCCGACCCGCGCCCGGGTGCGCGCGGTCACCGCTGCTGCCCCACCGTGTCCCGCCGGGCCGGACGCCCCCCGCGCGGCGAAATCGTGCCTGTTCACAGGCCCGCCCCACCGGGCTCGCCTGTACACCCCGACCGGATCTACGCTGGTATCAGCCGTTCTGGACGTAGGTGCGGATATGTCGGAAACAGTGACAACTGTCATCGTCGTCGTGGCACTGCTGGCAGCGATGGGCGTGCTGTCAGCGGTTCGCATCATCAAGCAGTACGAACGCGGTGTCGTGCTGCGTCTCGGCCGCCTGCACAAGGACATCCGCGGCCCCGGACTGACCTTGATCGTTCCCGTCGTCGACCGACTGCGCAAGGTGAGCATGCAGATCATCACCATGCCCGTCCCGGCGCAGGAGGGCATCACCCGCGACAACGTGACCGTGCGGGTGGACGCGGTCGTCTACTTCAAGGTCGTCAAGCCGGCTGACGCGGTCATCCGGGTCGAGGACTACCAGTTCGCCGTCTCCCAGATGGCCCAGACCTCGCTGCGGTCGATCATCGGCAAGAGCGATCTGGACGATCTGCTCTCCAACCGGGAGAAACTCAACCAGGGCCTGGAGTTGATGATCGACAGCCCCGCGGTCGACTGGGGTGTGCAGATCGACCGGGTGGAGATCAAGGACGTGTCCCTGCCCGACACGATGAAACGGTCCATGGCACGCCAGGCCGAGGCCCACCGGGAGCGGCGGGCACGCATCATCAACGCGGACGCGGAACTCCAGGCGTCCAAGCGGCTGGCAGAGGCCGCACAGCAGATGTCCGGGCAGCCCTCGGCCCTGCAACTGCGGCTGCTCCAGACCATCACGGCGGTCGCCGCCGAGAAGAACTCCACGCTCGTGCTGCCGTTCCCCGTCGAGCTGCTGCGCTTCCTGGAGCGCGCACAGCCGGAGTCCGACCAGGCAGCTCCGTCCGCCGCGGACACCGCAGCGGACGAGACACCGGTGCCGGTGGGTGGTGGACCGACGCGGGACGCGACCGCGGGAGAGAGGCGGAGCCGAGCGGACAGGGGCGTCGCGCCGACCTTCCGGTCCGCGGCCCGCGCTGCCCGCTCCGCAGTCGAGGACGAGGCCGACGCCCCGTTCACCGGCACACTGCCGCCGGACCCGGCAGCTCCCCTCCGGGATCCGGCCATGGTCCTGCCGGAACTGCAGGTGACCGGGTTGCCCACGGCCGAGTCGGCGCGTCCGGGCGGAAGGTCCGAGGAGACCGCACACACCGGGCACCGGCGCAGGCGCCCCGGCAACCGGACGTGAGGGGAGCCGGGCCACCGGAACCGAGGGCCGCCCGGAGCCCCGCTCGCGCATTCTCACCGGTTTCTCACCGGCGGACGGAAGGCCACCGAGCGCATCCCTCGTAGCCTGGGAAGATGAGGAGGCGCATAGGCCATGAGCAACGGCGGCAGCCGGGCCGGGGAACCGGGCGGCGGTGACCCCGGCGACGGGCCCGACCCCCGGAACCGGGGCGGGCGGGGTGAAGCGGATCCCCGCGCCGACGTCTCACGTACGCGCGAGGAGCCCGAGCCGTCCGAGGGACCCGATCGGCACGAGGAGCCGGCGCCGGGGGAATCCGGGCCGTCGGAGGCGGTGGGCAGCATCGAGCTCACCGACGAGGAGGCGGAGTCGGTCGAGTTCGGCGAGGCCTTCATCCGTGCGGCGGACGTGACCGAGCCGGCGGCCCGGACCCGAGAGCTGGCGGCCCGATGGGACCGGGAGGGGTATCCCGAGCGGGAACCGTGGCGCTCCGACGAACCGCCCGCGGGCTGGTTCTGGAGCCGGTCCCGGCGCGGTGGCCGCGGACGGCGGCGCGGACATCGCCGCTGGCCCTGGAAGCGCCGGCCGGAGGACTGAGGCCGCCTGGTGCGGAGCCGGGCGGCAGCGGCCGCCCGGGACCGGCGGCCGCTATAGGGTGGGGGCGTGGGAACGATGTACGCCGCTCTCCTGCGGGGAATCAATGTGGGCGGCCACCGGAAAGTACCGATGGCCGAACTGCGGAAGCTGCTCGTCGGTCTGGGGCACGGTGCCGTGCGCACCCATCTCAACAGCGGCAACGCAGTCTTCAGCAGTGACGCGTCCGACGAGGACTCGCTCGCGGCGGAGTTGGCGGACGCGCTCGAACAGCGCTTCGGCTTCCCCGTCGCCTGCATGGTGCGCGGTGCGGACTATCTGCGGGACGTACGCGACGCGGGCCCCTTCCCCACCGACGGTGTCGGGGGCAAGGAGCTGCATGTCGTCTTCTGCTCCCGTCCCGTCCCCGCCGAACGGCTGGCCTCGCTCGACGCCGCGGCCTATCTCCCCGAGGAGGTCCGCAGGGGAGACCGGTCGCTGTACCTGTACACGCCCGGCGGTCTCGGCACCTCCCGCCTCTCCCCCGCCCTGCACCGCCCCGCCGTGCTCGGCGATATCGACGCGACGTCCCGCAACTGGAACACGGTGACGGCGCTCGTCGAGCTGACCAGCGGCTGACGTCCCCCCGGCCGGCGCGCGAACGAGGCCCGCCGGAGGGTTCCTGCTCGCCCGGTCACGGGCTGACGTGTACGGGCCGCGGCCCCTACGACCCCGGAGGAGGCGGCGGCCCGCCGGTTCAGACCTCGCCCGGCCCCCGGGCCGTGACCTCCACCTCGTCTCCGACCCGTATCCGGCCGGGGCGCAGCACCGCGTACTTCACTCCGAACGCCACCGGCCCCCCGGCGGCCCGCCGGTAGCCGGCCAGGGTGCGCAGCGGCTCCGGGCCGTCCCGCCGGCCGTTGTGCTGGTCGACCATGACGACGGCGCAGCGGGTCGCGGGCTTGGCGTAGCCGAGCTCAGCGTCGCCGACGGTGAGGCGGTGGGCGCGGTCCTCGGTGTGCGGCTCGCCCCAGCCGTCGATGATCAGATTGGCCCGGAAGCGGTCCTCCGGCACGGCCGGAGCGCCGTTCTGGGCGAGTTTCCTGCCGAGGAGGCCGAGCGTGGCACGGGACAGGACGTGCAGCGCGCAGCTGTCGGCGTAGCCGGAGGTGCCGGGGGTGCGGCCGTCGGTGACCCTGGCGTGCTCGGGCGGCACCCGGACCAGCCGGCTCGGGGCGCGCAGGGCCTCGGACAGCCACTGGGCGGCGTCGTCTCCCTGGTCGATGCCGTGGAAGGGCTGCCCGAACAGGTCCACCGGGCGGCGGGGGCCGGTGGTGTCGACGGGGATACCGAGGGGCGGCAGGCCGTCGGCCCGCAGGGTGAGCAGTTCGCCGCCGGGACTGACGGCGGGTCGTACGAGAGCCAGGCGGGGGTGGCGGCGCTGGGTCCGGAAGACTCCGTCCCTGCTGGTCACCATGAAGCTGCGGTCGTGCGCGAGCCCGGCCGGGGTCAGTTCGGCCTCGTCGGGATGCGTGGCCGCGGCGCCCTTGACGGGGAAGTAGGACAGCGAGGCCACGTGCGGCGTGCTCATGATTCCGGGTGGTCCCTTCCGGGAGTCGGGCGGGTCGGCTTCGGTCCTGCGGCGTCCGGCGGTGGCCGCGCCGTCGGTTGACGCCTGCCGCGGGGGGGGGGGGGGTTCAGCGCGGCGCCTCCTGCTCGGCACCGGCGACGACCGCGGTGACGACCCTGCGGACGTCTTCGGTCTCGGGCGGGGTTCCCCGCCGGTCGGCGAACAGCATGTGGGCGGCTCCGACGAGGGTGGGAGCCAGCGTGGCGATGTCGGCGTCCGCGCGGAGGCGGCCGAGTTCGCGCTCGGCGGCGAGGTAGCCGGCCAGCGCGGTGGCCGCGTCGGCCAGGATCGGCAGGCCCGTCGGTCTGGCCTCGCGCAGTCGCGCGCGCAGACCGTCCCGCGAGGTGACGAGGCCCACGACGGCCACCGCGACCGGATCGAGGACCTCCAGCAGCTCCCGGGTGAGATTCCCGGCGACAGTGCCCGTTCCGGCGGACGCGCGCAGGGAAGCGGCCCGGTCCTCGACACGGGCGACGCGCCCCAGCACGAGTTCGGCGAGGAAGGCGTCGAAATCGGCGAAGTGCCGGTGCAGGACGCCCTTGGCGCACTCCGCCTCGGTGGTGACCGCGCGGCTGGTGAGCGCGCTCGGTCCGTCCCGGAGCAGGACACGCTCGGCGGCGTCGAGCAGTTGGCCGCGTACGTCGCGGAAGGCGACTCCGGTGGGCACCGTACGTCTCCTCGGCTTCCTGGTCCGCCGACCCGCCGGGATTGACGAGTGGGCACATGCCCACCCAGAGTCGGCACATGCCCACTCTACCGCCGGAGCGCGCTGCCCGCTCCACACCGGCGCCACACGAAGTCCGGGAACTGGCCGAGTCGTTCGGCACGGACGCGGAACGCTACGACCGGGCCCGCCCCGGCTACCCCCGGGCCCTGGTGGAGCGGATCGTCGCCGCCGCCCCCGGCCGTGCGGTCCTGGACGTCGGCTGCGGCACCGGCATCGCGGCCCGGCAGTTCGAAGCCGCCGGATGCCGGGTGCTGGGCGTCGACCCCGACGACCGGATGGCCGCCCTGGCGGGACGGCACGGACTCGACACCGAGGTGGCGGCGTTCGAGACCTGGGAGCCGGCGGGCCGGACGTTCGACGCCCTCGTCTCCGGGCAGGCCTGGCACTGGGTGGACCCGGTCGCCGGAGCCGCCAAGGCCGCACAGGCCCTGCGTCCCCGCGGGCTGCTGGCCCTCTTCTGGAACGCCGGGCGGCCGGCCCCCGACGTGGCGGAGGCCTTCGCCGAGGTCCACCAGCGGGTGCTGCCGGGCTCGCTCGCCGCCCGTCCGTCGACGGAGTCGGCCGTGGCCGGGTACACGGCGCTGTGCACCAGGGCGGCCGACGGGATCCGGGAGGTGGCCGGGTTCACCGAGGCCGAGCAGTGGCGGTTCGACTGGGAACGGGTCTACACCCGGGACGAGTGGCTGGACCAGCTCCCCACCCAGGGTTCCTTCACCCGGACCCCGCGGGCGGCGTTGGAGGAGGTGCTGGCCGGTGTCGGCGCCGCCATCGACGCGGCAGGAGGCAGCTTCACGATGCACTACGCCACCGTGGCCGTCACCGCGCAGCGGACCGGCGCTCGCCGACCCGCCGGCGGACCGCCGGGAGGCAGGTGAGCCGCGGCGGCCGGACGCGGGCGGGTGGCGCTGCTCCCGCCCGGCCGGACGCGGGTGCTACTCACGGACGCCCGCGAGTTCGACGGCCCGGAGGCGCAGTGACAGCGCGGCGGGGACCGTGGCGCAGAGCACCGCGACCAGGGCACAGGCGGCGAGCACCACAGCGAGCGCCGCCCAGGGGAGCTGGAGGGGTGTCCACACCGAGAGCAGGCCCAGCGCGCACCACATACCGGCGAGGTGGAGTCCGGCGACGGCGGTGCCGAGCAGACCGCCGACCGCGACCACCAGCAGGGCCTCGGCCGCAACGGTACGCAGCCCTTGCCGCCGGGTGGCGCCGGTCAACCGCAGCAGGGCCAGTTCGCGCACCCGGTCCGCGGTCGACATGACCATGATGTTGGCCAGCGCGATCCCCGTGTACAGCAGCGCGATGCCCAGGACGAGGAACAGGCCCGCGCGCGTCGTGCGTGCCGCCTCGGGCCGTTGGTCGCGTATCCACTCCTCCTTGGTGCGGGCCCGGCCGTCGGAAGCGGGCACGGCCTCCCGCAGCGCGGCGGACACCGCGGCGGCATCGGCTCCCTCCCGCAGCCGCACGTCCACCCGGTCGACGGGGGCGCGGGGTGCGTTGCGCGGGGTGACGTAGACCCCGTTGCCACCCGTCCCCACCGCCATGACGGCGGCGATCCGCAGCGACTTCCTGGTGCCGTCCCCGAGCCAGACCTCCACGCGCCGGCCCACGGTGTGCTGCTCCCACTCCTCGTTGACCACGATCGAGTCGTCGTCGAGGTCGGCCAGGCTTCCGGCGACGAGCGGCAGCCGGGCGGTGTCCCGGAGCCGGGCAGGGTCCGCGGCCCGGGCGGGCGACTCGATCAGCGCGACTCCGTCCTCGAGCGTGTAGACGGCGCTGGAGGAGGTCGCGGAGACCTCGGCGCCGGGGAGCTGCCGCAGCCGCCGCAGTGTCGCCTCCTCGAAGCCTTCCGGGCCGGTGGGGGTGAGGACGAGGTCGGCGGCGGTGCGGGTACGCATCTCGGTGGTCTCGGCGCCGTTCAGCGTCGCGGTGGCGCCCAGAAGGGAACCGGTCAGCGCCACGGTGATCAGCACGGGTGCGGCGACCGCGGCGGTGCGGCTGCGCCCGGTGACGGCGTTCTGCCGCAGCAGCACCCCTGTGGCACCCGGGAGCCGGGCCGGGAGCCAGGCGAGCAGCCGCACCAGCGGGCCGACCAGCAGCGGGGCCAGCAGCGCCACTCCGACGATCAGCAGCATGGGGCGGGTGATGTACGTCTTGCGGTGCAGCAGGTCACTCGGATCGGTCGCCAGCGATACGACCAGGGAGACCGCCGCGGCCAGCAGCAGGGCACCGGCGCACAGGCGCCGGCTCATCGGCAGGGCGCGCCTGTCCGCTGCGGACTCCCGCAGCGCCTCGGCGGGAGCGGTGCGCCCGGCCCGCCAGGAGGCCGCCACCGCACCGGCCAGGGCGACCAGCAGCCCGGTCCAGAAGGCCAGGTGGTACGGCCAGAGATGGTCGCCGATCCGGAACCAGCGCGGCGCCAGTTCCTGGTCGACCGCCCATGCGGCCAGCTCGGGCGCCCCCTGCGCGCCCAGCACGCAGCCGGTCGCGGAGGCGAGGGTGCCGACGGCCAGGGCCTCGAACAAGACGGTGCGGCGCACCTGGGCCGGGGTGGCGCCGGCCATCCGCAGCAGTCCGAACTCGCGGCGCCGCTGGGCCACCGCGAACGCGAAGGTGGCGGCCACCACGAACACCGAGACGAAGGCGGAGACGCCGCCGGCGGTGCCGAACATGGCGTTCATCGCGGTCAGCGCCTCGCTGTCCCGGCCGGGATCGGCGTCTGCGAGCCTGCGGGCATCACCGGTCAGGACACGCGCGCCGGCCCCGCCGTCGCGCACCACCGCCCGCACGGCGGTCGCATCGTCGGTTTCCACCACCAGTTGGCGGCTCTCCGGCGAGAGCCGTGCGGCGCGCCGGTCGGTGTAGAAGACGGCGTTCTCGAAACCCCGTCCTGCGACGACTCCGACGACGCGCACGGTCCCGCGCGTGGTGTGCAGGCGCTTCCCCGGCCGCACCGGCTTTCCCTCCGCCGACCAGCCGTCGCTGACGGCCACCTCGTCGCCGGCCCGGGGCGCGCGACCCTCCGTGAGGCGGTAGGGAGCGAACGCGGCCGTGGACCAGGGGTGGCCGACCAGGTCCGGGGGGCCGCCGCGGACCCGGACACCGAAGGCGCGGTCCTCCACGACCCTCCCCGGCTTCCTCAGCCGGGCCTTCGTCTCGTCCGGCACGGCACGAGGCCGGGCCGGCTTCCGCACCCGGTCACCGGCCGGAGTGGCGACGCGGAGGGTGTCCGCGCCTTTGACAAGGACGGGTGCCGCGGCGAACCGTTCGGGCTTCCGCTCCGGCGCCTGCAACGACGAGGCCAGCGCGAGTCCCATGACGGCCAGCAGTCCCGCCCCGAGGGCGAGCGCGACGAAGCTGCCGACGAAGCCGGTCCAGCGGGTGCGCAGGGTGGCCAGGGCGATTCTCAGCACGGGAGGGCCTCCAGCTTCGCCATGTGCTCGGCGATCTGCGGCGAGGACGCGCCGTGCAGCTCCCCGTCGAGGCGCCCGTCGGCGAGGAAGACCACGCGGTCCGCGTAGCCGGCGGCGACCGGGTCGTGGGTGACCATGACGGTCGTCCGCCCCTCCTGGTGGACCATGTCGCGCAGCAGGGTGAGGACCTCGCGGCTGGTCACCGAGTCCAGCGCGCCGGTGGGCTCGTCGCCGAAGAGCACCTGGGGACGAGTGATCAGCGCACGGGCCAGGGCGACGCGCTGCTGCTGGCCGCCGGACAGCTCCGCGGGCCGGTGCCGGGCCCGCGACCCGAGTCCGACCTGCCGCAGCGCCTCCGCGACGCGGGCGGACGGCGGTCGGCGGCCCGCCAGGCGCAGCGGCAGGCCCATGTTCTGCTCGGCCGTCAGGGACGGCAGCAGATGGAACGCCTGGAAGACGAATCCGATGCGGTCGCGGCGCAGCAGCGTCAGCCGGGTCTCGTCGAGCCCGGTCAGCTCGGTCCCGCCCACCGCGACCGATCCCGAGGTGGGGCGGTCCAGCCCGGAGGCGCACTGCAGCAGAGTCGACTTCCCGGATCCCGAGGGGCCCATGACGGCGGTGAACGTGCCGTGGCCGAAGTCGAGGGTGACGTCGTCGAGCGCGGTGACGGCTCCGGCACCGGTGCCGTAGCGGCGGGTGACGTGCCGCATGCGGACGGCTTCATCGGCCATGTGTCTGTCCTGACGTGTTCGAAGTGGTCGGCGCGGGAGCGGCGCGAGTGCACGCCGGTCACGCCGGGCGGCGAGGCCGGTGATGGTGCTCCGGGCCCACTGAGCATTGCAGAGAAACCTCTGCACAGGAAGCTCTGCACAGTTTTCTCTGCGATAGGCTCGGGGTATGACCGAGTCGTCGCACCAGGACCGCACCGCTTCCCACCAGGGGCAGCACACCGTCAGCGACCCCGCGACCCTGAAAGCACTGGCGCATCCGCTGCGCCTGAAGATCCTGCGCAGACTGGCCGCCGCGGGCCCGGCGACCGCCACCGCACTCGCCTCGGCTCTCGGCGAGAACACCGGGACGCTCAGCTACCACCTGCGCCGGCTGGCCCGGGCCGGCCTCGTCGAGGACGACCCCGACCACGACGCGAACGGACGCGAACGCTGGTGGCGCGGCGTGCGCGGCACGGACGTGCGGCGCCCCTCCCGGGCGGGCCTGCCGGGCGCGGAGCGCGCCATGGCCGAGGAACTGGACCGGGCGCACCTGCAGGAGGACATCGAACTGGTCCGGCGCCACGCGGACCGTCCGGCCGAGGACGACGAGTGGGTGTCCGGCTCCCGCAGCACCCTCCACCTCACACAGGAGGAACTGCGGGAGTTCCACGACGCCTACCTGGAGCTGCTGCGACGCTTCCGGCGCGACCGCACCGAAGCCGGACCGGGCACCCGGCCCATCGCCGTGCGCTGGTTCGGGGTCCCGCTCGACGGCCCCCAGGACTGACACCACCGCCGCGACATCGCGAACGCTTCCGGTGCGCGCGGCCGGGCGCCCACCACCCGGCCGCGCCCCGGCCGCTCCGGACCACCCCCGCACCCCCGCACGCCGATATACGATCGCGCTTAGTAGAATTGCTCCGTGCGGTGCCTCCGACCCCCCACGGGATCCGGCAACCGGCTGCATTCTGCGGTATTCACCGGCAATGTCCGGATATACAGGACTTGCCCTTCCCGGTCGTACGCTGTGTCGGGAAACACACCAGCCGGACCCGGAAATCAGCAAGATCTTCTGACAGCTCATCAGGAAGCCTTTCCATAAGAGCCTTTCGAAGGACCGGAAGGTTCGGCTTTTCACGCACAGAAAATGATCCACAGCATAGCGTTGAAGAATTGCTAGATCATTTCCAGCGGCTGCCCCGTTCGGGAATCACGCGCCTTGATCCGGGCAATCCATTGTGTTTCTGTGTCCTGGCTCCGGCCTCCATGAACGGCCGGAGTTCCGCTGCCGGGGCGCCGAATCCTGCCGCCCGGCTAGGAAATTCGCACCAGTACCGCGCGGCAGGAGCGGGGGACCCACTTATGTGCCGAGCCGCACTTCGCGGCCCGGCTAGGGGTGAAGTCATGGCCGCTGTGCCTCGGCACAGCGGATATGGCCGGGCAACTCCAGCCCGAATCCGACAGCTCACCTCGCAGGCGCTAGGAGAGGACACCCCCATGTCTCGTGGCCTTCACGCCCGTCATCCGTTCCGCGCCCGCCGCCTCCGGCTCTCGATCGCCCTCGCCGCCGGCGGTGCGGGCATCGCCGCTCCCCTGCTGGCCGCGGGCAGCGCGCACGCCGCCCCGGCGCAGGTGCAGGAGCAGACGCAGTCCGCACGGTCCGGCGCCGCCGCGCAGGTGAAGACCGAGCAGGAGCCCAGCTCCTACACCGTCGTCAGCGGCGACACCCTGTACCGGATCGCCCTGGACCACGACATCGAGGGCGGCTGGAACACCCTCTACGAGGCCAACAAGAAGACCGTCGGCGGCGACCCGGACCTGATCCTGCCCGGTCAGAAGCTGACGCTGGACGCCGCCTCGAAGCCTGCTGAGAACAGCGACGCCACGCCCGAGCGCGCCGACCGCAGCTCGGCCGAGCGCACCGGCGGCGTGCACAAGACCCAGTCCACCAATCTGGACGGCTGGATCAACGAGGCGCTGACCATCATGAAGCAGCACGGCATTCCCGGCACCTACGAGGGCATCCACCGCAACATCATCCGGGAGTCCGGTGGCGACCCCAACGCCATCAACAACTGGGACATCAACGCCCAGAACGGCACGCCCTCCATCGGCCTGCTCCAGGTCATCAAGCCGACCTTCGACGCCTTCCACGTCGAGGGCACCGCCTACGACCAGCGGGACCCGGTCGCCAACATCGTCGCGGCCTGCAACTACGCCGCCGACCGCTACGGCTCGATCGACAACGTGAACGGCCCCTACTGAGCCGAAGCACCCATGCGGCGACTGCCCGCCACCCTCGCGGTGGCGGGCAGTCGCCGTCTCGGCACCACCGGCCGGCGGGCCACCAGGGGGCGCCCTCCCCCGCCCCGGTCGCCGTACGCACCGGAGCGTGCACCCTCCGTCCGACGCCCGCCGCGCCGCGGCCGGCGTTCACCCGAACACCGCTTTCCTCTGGCGCGGGTACGCCCGAATGGCCACCGTCGAGCCATGAGCGAGAACAGAAATATTGTGAGCGTGATAACGCCCGCTTACAATGCGTTGCCCTGCATCGAGCGCTGCGTCGAATCGGTCGCACACCAGTCCTTCGACTCCGGCGCCACCGAGATGATTGTCGTCGACGACGGCTCGACCGATGGCACCTCCGCCATTTTGGATCGGCTGTCCGCACAGTATCCGAGTCTTCTGCGGGTGATCCGCCAGGAGAACTCCGGGAGCCCCTCGGGTCCGCGCAATGTCGGTCTGGATCTCGCGAGCGGTCGGTACGTATTCTTCCTCGATGCCGACGACTACCTGGCCCCCGAAGCCCTTCAACGGCTCACGACAGCGGCCGAGGTGAACGCATCCGATGTCGTACTCGGCCGAATGGCCTCGGAAGGACGCCGGGTGCCGCGCTCCATGTTCCGCGCGAACCAGGCCGATGCCGATCTGTTCACCTCCCGCGTCTACTGGGCGCTTTCCGCGCAGAAACTCTTCCGCAAAGAGCTGCTCGACCGGCTGCAGTTGCGCTTCGACACCGGTCTGCGGATCGGCGAGGACCAACCCTTCACCGCGCTCGCCTACTTGCGGGCCCGCCGTATCTCGGTGGTCGCCGACTACGACTGCTACTACCTGGTCCGACGCCCCGACGGCCGGCATCTGACCGCCACGGGCAGCACCGAGCCGGTACTCGATGCGCTGCACAGGGTCTGCGAGTTGCTGCGGGCCGAGCTTCCGCCCGGGCAGCGGCGCGACGCCCTGCTGGAGCGGCACTTCGCCGTCGAACTCCGGGACGTCTTCCGGTTCCTCGGCCGGGAGGCGGATCCGGCCGTCCAGCAGCGCGAGTTCGCCCGTGTGCAGGAACTTCTCGCCCGACACGAAGACGACTCCTTCTGGCACCGGCTGGCCCCCGTCCAGCGCCTGCGCTGCCATCTGGCCCGGCACGGGCATCTCGGGGAACTGCTCACCCACACCCTTTCCGCCGACGCGCACATGCCGTTCAGTGTCCACATCTCCCGGGGAACGGCACTGGCCCACTACCCCCCGCGGGGGGAACACCGCGCCCGGGGTCCGGCCGCGTCCTTCGACGTGACGGACCGTCTCACGCTCAGCCACCACATCTCCCACTTCTCCTGCACCGGCACCCGGCTGCGGCTGACCGGACGCGCCCGCCTTGAGCAGGCCGAGCCCGCCGACCGGCAGGCGGTCGAGGTCTTCCTGCAGCACCGGGACGGGCCGTGGCGACGCCACGCGCGGACCCGTCTGGCGGGCGAGTTCTTCGAGGCCGACCTGGATCTCCTCGACGAGCCGGGCGACGGGGTGCCGCCCGCCGACGGCTGCTGGGACCTGTATCTGAGCCTGACCGTGAACGGACTGACCAGGACGGTCCGGCTGGGCAACCGACGCGATCAGGACGCCGGACGCTGCCCGTTCACGTATTTGACCGACGACGGTGAGGGCCGCATCCGGACGGTCAGGCTGTACGCCACCACCCACGGCAATCTCACCCTGCGCCTGGAGCACGTCCCGGCAGGACGGCTGAGCAGGGAGCTGCGGCTCGATGTGGAAGCACCGGTCTGGTGCGGCCCGGTGCTGCGCCTGCACGGCAGCACCAACCTCGTGGCCCCTCCGACGGGCAGCGTCCTCGTACAGCTGGCCTCCCGCAGCGGCTCCGCCGACTTCCCCCTGGTGATCGAGGACGACGGCCGGTTCTCGGTGGAACTGCCCCTGGACGTGCTGTCCTCGGGGCGGTGGGCGGCGGCGCTGCGGATAGCCGCGGCCAACTGGCAGCACACGCGGCCCCTGCGGCAACCGGTCCTGCCGGCCGGCTCGGCACGCTGGCGCCAAAGCCTCATGCCCCGATACGCGAAACCGGTGGCCGGCGACCCGCTGACGCTGCGCGTGGACCGGGTACGTCCCACCCGCGGACTGCGTCGCCGGTTCGCGCAGCCGGCTGCCCTCCCGGCCGGGCCGGCCGCGCAGCGGGCCGGCGGAGCGAGTCCGGGCGGTCGGGAGGCTGCCTGATCCCGGCAACCCGCCCGTGGAACCGTCCGGAATGCACGCCGGCCGCCGGTCCGCCGCCGGGCTATGGCGTGTGGAAGTCCACCTCCGGGTTCTCCCGCGAGGGGCCGTCCAGCAGCGGTCGCGCACGTCCCCGCAGCTGCCGGTCGAAGAAGGCCGTCACATAGCGGGTGGTGATCTCCCCGGAGCGCTTTCCGGACAGCGGGGCCTCGGGGTCGGTGACCCCGGCCTGACCGCCGAGGATCGGCAGGTCGATGAAGGTGAAGTGCCCGGATCCGGCCACCGTCAGCCAGCGCTTCCAGCCGTGCAGGCGCTGCCAGGTCCGCGGCCACGTCGCGTCGGCCGCATGCGGGGTGTGGCCCTTCCGAGTGCCGAGCATCAGCGTCGGCCGGCCCAGACCCGCCCGCGGCACGGGCGCGAAGAAGGTGCCGTCCAGATTCGCGGCGGCCCGGATCCGGCGGTCGGCACCCGCTGCCACCGCTGCCGCGTTGCCGCCCAGTGAGTGGCCGGCGGCGCCGATGCGACGGGGGTCGATCAGCGCCGCCCAGCGTGCGGACCCGCGCCCCGCGCCGCTCCGCACGCCCTTACCCGCGTCCGTCAGCCTGTCGACGACGAAAGAGATGTCGGCTGCCCGGTCGCGCGCGGCCCGGGCGAGCCGCTTCTTCTCCTCCTCGTCGTCCGGCTCGTCCTCGACGGTCTCGCACGCGACACAGGTGAGCGTGCGTCGGCCGGCCGGGCCGGTGAAGGTCGTGCCGAAGGATTCGTAGGCGTGGTCGAGCACGGCGACGACATAGCCGTGGGAGGCGAGTTCCTCCGCCAGCGTGGTGAGCGTCGCGCGGTGCAGCGAGAACCCCGGCGAGAGCACGATCAATGGATGCTTCCCCGCGGCCGGTCGGGCCCCGGTGCGGGCGTTCGTGCGCACCGAGGCGAGTCTGTCCGCCGGGAAGGCCGCATCGAGCTTCAGCCCCTTCAGCAGTAGCTCCGCCTCCCGGACCGACAGGTAGCGGGCGCCGGCACCGCGGCCGCCGCCGTGCCGGGCCGGATAGAAGACCGAGGCCATCAGCCGGCGGGGACCCGCGGAGGGCACCCAGGGGTCGCGGCGCTTCTCGTCGGTGAGTTGCAACGTGTCGCGTCCGACCGGCCAGCGGCCCGTGGGCCGGGGGACGGACAGCCGGTCGGCGCGGTTCGAGACAGCGGCGGCGGACGCCCGGCCGGTTGGCGCGCCGTCCGCCGGGGCCCCCTCGGCGGAGGCGCGGGCCGTGGCCGCGGGGGCGAGCAGTGCGGCGGCCAGCAGGGCTGCCGCCGCGCGGTGTGTACGGATCATGTCCGGCAGCGTAGGAACCCGTACACCGCGCCCGGCACCGGCGAAAGCCGGTACCGTCCGTGCACTTTCGGCAGATGCGGCGCGGGCCGGGGGAACGGGCGCGGCCGGTCGCCCACCGCCGCGGCGGTCGGTCCCGGAGTCGGACCTGGGGAGTGCACGCCTGCCCTCTCGGCAGGCGCGGCAGCGCCACACTCGGCATCCGGGGCGACACCTTCGCCGGTCACCTGGCCGGCGCGAAGCCGGACGGCATCCCCTTCGACCCCGACGGCTGAGCCCGGGCCCGGACTCCGGCCGCAGCGCGCCGGGCGCAGCGACACGCCTCTCCCGGCGGACAGGTCCCGACGAGGAGCCGGCGGGCGGGCACCTTGCCTGCCGGATCCTCCGCGCATCGCCGGACCGGGTCGGCCCGGGCCAGCCCGGCGTTCGACAGGCCTGACCCGCGCGCCGGTCGGGTCAGACCTCCAGGTTCGCCTCGATCCGCCGCAACTGGTGCCGCGCCATGGCGAGGTTGGCCTTGCCGGCGTCCAACGCGATGTAGAGGAAGAGGCCGTTCCCGCTCTTCGCCCGCAGCAGACGGATCAGATGGTACTGCTTGCTGAGAGTGATCAGGATGTCCTCGATCTCGTCCTTGATACCCAGGTGCTCCATCGTGCGCAGTTTGGACCGCACGACATCCGTGTTCCCGGCGGCGGCGACCTCGAGGTCGAATTCCTTGCCCCCGCCGAGGGTGCCCAGGGCCATACCGCTGGTGTAGTCGACCAGGGCCACCCCGATCGTGCCGTCGATGCTGCTCATCGCTTCCTTGAGGGAAGCATCGGTATTCGACATGGTGTCCTGCTGTCCTTTCGTCGGTGCGTTGATCGACCCGGTGGGCTTCACCCGGGGTGCGTCGTGCGGTGTGCGTCCCGCGGGCGGTCCGGTGAGTCGTGCGGTGCGGATCGTTCGGTCGTGCGGCGGTCGTCACTCCGCGGCCGGGGCGTTCCGGCGGCGGCGCTCCAACGGCAGACGGCGGCGCTCCAGCGGGGGCCGGTATTCGGGCGGCGGGCGGTCCCCGGCCGGGTGCGGAGCCGCCGGGCCCTGGACGGCCGTCACGAGTTCACCGATCCGCGCGGCTGTGCGGCGCCCCTCCAGATGCAGTCGGCCGACATTGATCCAGTCGTCCGCGAGCAGCGTCAGCACCGCGGACGACCCCGCCGCGTACGTGGCGACGTACCCGAGCTCTCCGTGGATCAGCAACTCGCGGAAGGCGCCGCGTGCCGTGGCCTCGTTCATCCGGAAGGCCAGGCCGAGCGCGGCGGCGGTGAGCGCGGCGAGCGGCTCCGCCTCCGGGCGCTCCCCCGTCCGGGCCGGCGCCATGTCCTCGGCCAGCACGAAGCCGTCCACGGTCGCCGCCAACGCACCGGCGACCTGCGGAACCCTGGCCCGCAGTCCGCGCAGTTCCTCGCCCACGCCCTGCTCCGCCGCCATGCGCACTCTCCTCTCGGCCCGCTGCCGGAATCCCTTGATCACAATGCCTCCAGCGCGTCCCGGAGCCGGCGCAGCAGGGCGATGTCCGGCTCCGCGAACACCGGCCCCGGTGGTCCGGCAGGAGGCGTCCCGCCGTCGGCGGCTGCGGTGTTCGCACCCGGGGGTCCGCCTTCCGGGTGCGGGTACCGGTCCGGCACACCTGCCGCCGGGCGATCCTGCGGCGCCGGGGCCACCAGGCCCGCTGCGGCCAACCGGCGCAGCTCCACGAGTGTGTGGAAGGCGGGCCGCCCGAGTGCGCGGGCGATGTCCGTCGGGGTGCGGAGGCCGTCGGCCAGTTCCAGGATCCGAAGCTGCCGGACCGGTACGGCCCGCAGCCGGCTGCTCTGTCCGGGCGCGGCAGCGGACCGTACCTGCCGCCCGGTCGGGTTCGGTCGCGCGGTCCGCGGCACTGCACCGCTCCGCACCACCGGGTCGGCCGGGTGCCCGGGCGGGGCGGCGGCGCCGGTCGGCACGGGCGGCAGGACATCCAGGCGCGCGTCGGGCCAGATCCGGTCCAGAAAGGCCAGCCGACGCACCGTCTCACGCTCCACCACCAGCGGCACGACGCCCCCGCGGGCTCCGAGCCAGTGCCGGACCCCGCGCCGGAACCTGCCGGGCCCGCCATCGGGCGCCAGCACGAAGAAGGCCGCGTCGTACAGCGCGACACCCTGGCACAGTTCCAGTACTCCGGCGGGGACGCGGCCGGAGGCCACCAGATGCCGTGCGCCGCCGTCCCGCCCCGCCTGGGTCCTCGCCGCTTCCCAGCACGTCCGGGAGAGGGCGCAGCCCCGGCTCAGCAGGATCTCCAGCCCCGTGGCCGCCGAGCTCTCCGCGTGCACGATGTGGCCGTCGACGAGGAAGAGGGTGCCCCCCGCGCGGGTGAAGGCGCCGGTGGCGCGCTCGGCTGCGAGCCGGTGCAGCGTCGAGGGAGCAGGCGTCCGGCGAGGTCGAGCCGGCACGGTGTCCGCGTATGCGGCACCGGGACACGCGGTGCCGTGCGGCACCGGGCCGCCGTTGCGCGTCGCGGGCGGGTGCCCGGCCGGGCCGTGCGGTGCCGCAGGGGTCGGTAACGGGCGGGGCGGGTCCTCCGGCGGGGGGTCCGGGCGCTCCGCCCCGCTGCCGGGCGGTTCGGGGCCGGAGCGCGGCCGGGGCTCCGGCACGGGGACCGCTCCCATCAGAGCACCATCCGACCCGCGATCTCCGCCAGCCGTATCCGGGCCAGCGCGAGATTGCCCTCGTCCCGGGCGAGCCACAGGTGGAGGAAGAGCGTGCCGTCCAGGGCGCCGGTCACGAACCGCAGCAGGTGGTAACTGTCGCTGTTCGTCGCGATGATGTCCTCGACGGCCGGGGCCGTGCCGCCGCGGTGCGCGGCGGGACCGGAGAGGTGCGGAGTGCCGGGAGGGGCCGGTGGGAAAGGGTGGCCGGAGGCGGCTTCCGGGCCGCCGGGGCCCGGGCCGTTGTCGTGTCCGGGAGAGCCTGCCTGAGGAACCTGCGGAGGCGTATCGGGGGTCGCCGTCGCGGGGTCGCCCGGGGGGCCGAGTGCGGAGAGCGGGCCGAGCGAGCGGTACTCGGCGACCATCCGGGCAAGTTCGGCCGTCTCGCAGGCGGCCGCCTCGTGGTCCCCGCCGGGCGGCTCCCCGGCGACGCCGAGCGCCAGTCCGCTGATCCAGTCCACCACGGCGGCGCAGCGGGCGCCTGGCAGCCGCATCGCCTCCAGGAGGCACTCATCGATTCCGGGCACGCTGCACTCCCTCCCCGGCACACCGCATCGCTACCGAAACCGCCCGGCCACGGACAGTGAGGCTCACACTACGCATGCGCCTGGCGGAGTAGCGCGTGTTCCGGCATTTTCCCGGGGAACATGCCAAGACAGCCTCGAAGTTGGCCAAATCCTTTTGAAAGAAAGTCAATTCAGGGCAACTTCTGATCGACCCAGATCGAGTCTTGAAGCGTGCGGAATGTCCGGCTCGACCCACCACACGAGTGCCGCCGACTCCCCGCTCCGCGCTCAAGACGTCGCGGACCCCGGCACCCAAGCCCTTCGAAGGCCGCGGAAAGCCAACCGGGTACGCGCCGCCCACCGCCAAGCCGGACGTGCGACCCACACCGTGCAGCCCACACCGCCCCCGCCGAACCGGCCGACGCTCAGGCGGCGGCCCGCCGCGGAGCGAAGGAGGTGGCATATGCGACGGTGACCAGCACCAGCACCATCGGCACCAGCATGGCCACGCGGTAGTTCCAGACCTCGCCGAGCGCTCCCACCAGGGGCGAACCGATGAGGAAGCCGACGTAGTTGAAGATATTGAGGCGGGCGACGGCGGAGTCCGAGGCCCCCGGGAAGAGCCGCCCCGCAGCCGCGAAGGTCTGCGGGACGAGCACGCACAGCCCGAGCCCGAGCAGCGTGAATCCGAGCATGCCCGTTCCCGGGCCGGGGGCAGCCGCCACCGTGCCGAACCCGAGCGCGGCCAGCAGCGCTCCCGCGCGGACGACGGCCGCGGCGCCGAATCGCCGTACACCCAGGTCGCCGAGAGAGCGGCCGAGGAGCGTCGTCACCATGTAGACGTTGTAGGGGACGGTGGCGAGCTGCTCCGAGCTGCCCAGCACATCCTGGAGATACTTCGCGCTCCAGTTGGAGACGGTGGAGTCCCCTATGTAGGCGAAGGTCATGACCAGGCACAGCGGCAGCAGCAGCCGGAAGGCGGCCACCGACTGCCCGGTCCCGGCAACGCCGGGGCCCTCGTCCGGCTCCCGGCCGCGGCCGGCGTCCAGGTACCACCGGCTGCCCAGCAGGGCGGCGGGCAGCAGCACAGCGGCGACGGGCAGACAGGACCCGAGGAGCGGCACCTGCCCGCGCGCGCCCACCCAGGCCAGCGTCGCACCCGCGATCCCGCCCAGGCTGTACGCCGCGTGGAAGCCCAGCATGATGCTGCGTCCGTAGCGGTGCTGAAGGCTCACCCCGAGCATGTTCATCGAGGCGTCCAGCGCCCCGACGCCGAGCCCGAAGACCGCGAGCGCCACCGCCAGGTGCAGCACGGCGTCTCCCGCCGCGACACCCAGCAGTGCCAGCAGCACCACCGGCTGCGACCATCGGAGCACCAGGCCGGGCCGGACCCGCTTGACGAGTTGCTCCGCACCCACGCTCCCCGCCCCGGCGAGCACGGGAACCGCCGCGAGGAACGCCGGGAGCAGGGCGTTCGATATGCCGTACCGGTCCTGTACGGCGGGGATGCGCGTGACCAGCAATGCGAACGCGACGCCCTGCGCGAAGAAGCTGAAGGCGAGCGCGGCCCTGCCGTGCCGCATCCGTGTGTCCACCATGGCCGGCCAGCGTATGCCGCACCACTACCCGCGGGTAGACCGATCACAGCTTGGATTCCCGGCAGTTCAGCTTGGCTTCCCGGCAGTTCTCCACCGTTCCGCGACCGCTTTCGGATGCGGGCACCTGCGCGTCGCCGCAGCCGGAGTGGCTGCCGTGCGGCGCCGAGGCGCGCACCGGATCGTTCCGGGGCAGCTCTGTCGTGCGGAAGCGGAGCGTGGAGCCCAGCCTGGAGAGGGAAGGGGACGCGCAGACGGCCCGCGGCGACAGCCACCGGGGCGCTCTCGCGGGTCGGCATCGCTCGGCAGGCGGGTGGGCCCTCGAGCCGACCGGCAGGCCGACGGGAACGGACGGACGGAGCCGAGTCCATGGCACGGCTGCTGATCGACAAGGACGACCTGGTCATCCGGCCGGCCTGGTGGCAGAGGGTCGCCACCGGGCACCGGGAGATACGGGTACCGCTGTCCGCGGTGACGCGGATCGGTGGCGCCTCGGCCTGGTGGCGCCCGCTGCGGGGCCGCGCGGAGCGGACCAGCCACCTGCCCGGACTCGCGCATCTCGGGGTCTGGCGGCATGCGGACGGGCAGGATTTCGTCGCGGTCCATCCCTGGAAGCCGGTCGTGGTCGTCGAGACGCGGGGACAGACCCGGTTCGCCCGTATCGCGGTCTCGGTACGGGACACACGGGCAGCGGTGGGCGTCCTCCCGGACGACCGCCGTCGCGACCGGCCCTTCTGCTGACGGGGGGCGGATCACCGGCCACGGGTGATGTGCCGCTCCTGGCGGCTTCCCGGGTTGTGGCGGTGGGTGTGGGGGTGGTTGCCGGGTGTGGCGGGGAGGGGGTCTGGTGGGGTGGGGGTTGTGAGGCCGCCCATAGGGTCCACGTCACCTACGACCCACCCTCGTATGTCCGAAATGCCGGTATCGGAGTGGGTGAGGGGGTCACGGCCCCGGACCGGCACGGAGGGACGAATACGGGTCGTAGGTCACCTGTTTGCCCGGGTGGGGGGTGCCTCCCGCACGGTGGGCCCCACGCCGCAACCAGACCACCGGCACCCCCACGCCGGAACGCGGCGCCACGTCCCCCCGCGAAAGGTCCCCCGCCCCTCATGCGCACCACCCTCACCGCCCTGAGTACCGTCCGCCCCACCCGCCGCCTGGCCGTCAGCGGCCTGACCGCCCTGGGCGCGGCCGGAATCGCCGCCACCGCCCTGACCGGCACCGCCCACGCCGCCCAGCCCCAGACCCAGACCGCCGGCCCCGCCACCCACCAGGCCGCCGCCACCGCCCAGCACCTGACCGCCCAGGCCGACCACGCCGCCAAGAACACCAAGAACAGCGGCAAGGACAGCGGCAAGGGCGAGTACGCCGACAACCTCGACGGCTGGATCCGCGAGGCCCGCGCCATCATGGCCAAGCACGACATCCCCGGCAGCTACGACGGCATCAAGCGCAACATCATCCGCGAATCCGCCGGCGACCCCCACGCCGTCAACGACTGGGACGTCAACGCCAAGAAGGGCACCCCCTCCAAGGGACTCCTCCAGGTCATCCAGCCCACCTTCGACCAGTACCACGTCAAGGGCACCCCCGACGACCTCACCGACCCCGTCGCCAACATCGTCGCCGCCTGCAACTACGCCGCCGACCGCTACGGCACCATGGACAACGTCGACTCCGCCTACTGACACACCCACCCGACAACACACAGCACGCCACGGAGCGGACAGGAAGAACACACCCCCCACCCGCCCCCACGCATCCTGAGACGACGCGGGGCCGAGCCGCTTCAGCCGGCGCGGCCCCGCGTCGCGTAGTAGTGCGTGAGCACCGCCTCGGCTCCGGATCCCTGGGCGGTGACGATGCGTTGGTGGCGGGCCGATCGGAGGTCCCCCGCGACCAGGAGACGGGGATGCTGGGCCGCGGGCGGGCAATAGCCGTCGGGGCCGGGCGCGAGGTCCCCGTCGAGCGGCGCGGCACGGGAGCCGAGGTTGCCGAACAGCACGCGGGTCCGAACCTCGTGCACCCGACCGTCGGTGCACCGCGCCGTGATCCGATAGCCATCGTCCAGGGGCACCACGCAGGCGTGCTCGACCTCGTACAGCCGTACCCGGGCGTCGGCGGCGACCTCCGTCGTCTTGTACGCGTCTCCCGCCGGGTGCAGTACCTCCAGTCGCGCGGCTGTCTCGGGACGGGTCCGCAGCCAGGTGCCGAGCGGGCGGTCGGCGCCGAGCACCACGGCCGGCTCCCCCGCCCCGACGTCCTCGGGCCGCGCCCGCCACAGCGGCGGCGGCCGCAGCTCCTCGGGGGCCTCGATCCACGGCGCGTGCCCGGGTGTCAGCGCGGTGGCCCCGGTCGTCACCAGTACGGCGCCCGCAGTGAGCGTGCGGCCGTCCGCGAGCACGGTCTCCGCCCGGTCCCGGTGGGCTCGCGCCCGGAGGGCGCGCGCCTGCAGGAGGATGCACCGGCCGGTCTCCCGCACCCGCTCGACGTCCGCGGCGAGCGCCCGGGCGAGGGCTGCGCCGTCGCTCCAGCCGCCGGGAACGTTCTCCAGCGCGCCGATGTCCCATGTCTTGCCGCCGACTCGGCCCGCCTCGACGAGGACCGTGCGCAGGCCCAGCCCTGCCGCCATGAGCACGGCCGCGACCCCCGCCGGCCCGGCGCCGATCACCACCAGTTCCGGCTCCACGCACACTCCCTCGTCCGCGCTCCGCCGCCGGGCCGCTCCCGGCGTGCCGTGCCTCCACACGGTCCCATCGTGCGGGGCGGCCCGCGACCGGCGCCTTTCGGTCCGACCGCCGTGCTCCCGGTGACCGTTCCACCGCCGGGGACCGGTCGCGACCGGTCCCCGGCCCGCCGGCCGCGGGGGACAATCGTGCCGTGATGGACGACGACCCGTATCTGTGGCTGGAAGAGATCGAGGGCGACGCCGCGCTCGGCTGGGTGCGCGAACGCAACGCGGAGACCGTGGCGGAACTGACCGCCGATCCCGGGTTCGAGGCGCTGCGCGCGGAAGTGCGGGAGGTCCTGGGCGATCCCGCACGGATTCCGTACGTCAGGCGCCGGGGGCCGTATCTGTACAACTTCTGGCGCGACGCCGACCACCTCCGAGGGGTGTGGCGGCGCACCACCCTGGAGGAGTACCGGCTGCCGGAACCGCGCTGGGAGACGCTGCTGGACCTGGACGCGCTGGCCGCGGCCGAGGACGTGCCCTGGGTGTGGGCGGGCGCCTCGGTGCGGCGGCCGGATCGGAGGAGGGCGCTGGTGGAGCTGTCCCGGGACGGGGCGGACGCCACCGCGGTACGGGAGTACGACCTGGAAGCCCGCGCGTTCGTGGCGGACGGGGACCACGGCTTCGTGCTGCCGGAGGCCAAGAGTTCGGTCGGCTGGATCGACGAGGACCACCTCTTCGTCGGCACCGACACCGGCCCCGGTTCGCTCACCGCGTCCGGGTATCCCCGCACGGTGCGGCGATGGCGGCGCGGCACCCCGCTCGCCGGGGCCCCGGTGGTCTTCGCGGGGCGGGAGGAGGACGTGTCGGTCGCCGCCTGGCACGACCCCACCCCGGGGTTCGAGCGGAGTCTGGCGGCCCGGAACCGGGACTTCTGGCACCGCGAACTCTTCCTGCTGGGGCCGGACGACACCCCGGTGCGGATCGAGGTGCCGGACGACTCCCTGGCCCGGGTACACCGCCGGTGGCTGCTGGTGCGGCTGCGCTCGCCCTGGCTGGAGCAGCCCGCCGGAGCGCTGCTGGCCTTCGACTTCGACGCTTTCCTGGGCGGCGAGCGGACGCACGAGGTGCTGTTCACTCCCGACGAGCGCACCGTCCTGGAGGGCTACGCCACCACCAGGCGCCATATCGTCCTGGAGACCCTCACCGACGCCTCCTCCGGTCTGCACCTGCTCACCCCGAACGCGGGCGGCGGCTGGTCGCGCAGTCCGCTCGGTGAGGTGCCGCCACTGTCGACGGCCACCGTGACCGCGACCGCTCCGGACGAGGAGGACGAGAACGCGGAGGAGGTCCTCTTCGCCATCGACGGGTACCTGCAGCCCTCCGCACTGTGCCGGGTGTCGGCCGAGGCGCCGCAGCCGGAGACGCTGAAGCGGGCGCCGGCCCGCTTCAGCGCCGAGGGGCTGTGCGTACGGCAGCACTTCGCCGTCTCGGCGGACGGGACGCGGGTGTCCTACTTCGTCGTCGGGCCGGCGCACCAGGAGGCGCCGGCTCCGGCACTGCTGTACGGCTACGGCGGGTTCGAGGTGTCGCTCACCCCGTCCTACTCGGCGGTGACGGGCCGGACGTGGCTGGAGCGCGGCGGCACCTATGTGGTGGCGAACATCCGCGGCGGCGGCGAGTACGGTCCCGCCTGGCACCGGGCCGCGCTCGGCGCCGACCGGGACCGGGCCTTCGAGGACTTCGCCGCTGTCGCCCGGGACCTGACGGCTCGGGGCATCACCGTCCCGGAGCGGCTCGGTATCGCCGGGGGCAGCAACAGGGGCCTGCTGACCGGCGTCATGCTCACCCGCTGCCCCGAACTCTTCGGCGCGGTGGTCGCCGAGGTGCCGCTGCTGGACATGCTGCGCTTCCACACGCTTCTCGCGGGCAACTCCTGGGTCGCCGAGTACGGCGACCCCGACAACCCCGCCGAGCGGGCGCACCTGCGGCGCTGGTCGCCGTACCACAATCTGGCCGCCGACCGTCCCTACCCGCCGCTGTTGCTGACGACCTCGACCCGTGACGACCGCGTCCACCCGGGTCACGCGCGGAAGATGGCCGCCCGGATGCGCGACCTGGGACTGCCGGTCCGGTATTACGAGAACACCGGGGGCGGGCACGCGGGTGCCGCCGACCATGAACAGGCCGCCTTCGTCGAGGCGCTGGTCCACACCTTCCTCTGGACCACCCTGGGCGGCCCGGGCAGGGTTCCGGACTGAGCCGGGGCCCGGCGCCTCAGCCCAGCTGCTCCTGGAGCGCCTCGCGGACGGCGTCGGGGCCGGGCGCCTCGGCGGCCCACGCCGCGTACCCGTCGGGGCGGACCAGGAGCGCGGTGCGACGACTGCTCGCCCAGTGCCGTACGGTCAGCGGGCCGGATTCCCCGGCAGCCGGGGGCGTCTCCGTTCTCGGGGCGATCAGGACGAACCGGCCGCCGCGCAGGGCCTCGTAGAGCCGGCCGCCGTCCGCGAGGCGCACGTCGGGGACCCGGCGGCCGGTGAGCCGGTGGGAGCCGCGTGGTGCCGGATAGCGGTAGGCGATACCGCTGATCCGTCCGGTGACCGCGCGGCGGGCCGGGCCGACGGTGTCGAGGACGGTGGCCAGGGCACCGCGCACGGCACGCGCCCAGGGAGTCTTCGCCATGGCGAGCCGGATGATTCCGCCGCTGCTGCGCAGGACGGAGGTGCCGACGGGGTGCCGTTCGGAGTGGTACGTGTCGAGCAGTGCGTCGGCGGCGTGCCCGGCCGCGACCCTGGCGAGCTTCCAGCCGAGGTTGGCGGCGTCCTGCAGCCCGGTGTTCATGCCCTGGCCTCCGGCGGGAGTGTGGACGTGGGCGGCGTCGCCGGCCAGGAAGACCCGGCCGACGCGGTAGGCGGGTGCCTGGCGCTCGTCGCTGTGGAAGCGGGACATCCAACGCGCATCGTACATCCCGAAGTCCCGCCCGAACGCACGACGGGTGACCTCCTTGACCTCGTCGAGTGTGACCGTCTCGCGATCGGGGACGGCCCGGCCGCGGTGCCATCCGATGACGCGGTGGTAGCCGTCACCGAACGGAGCGATGAACGCGAAGGCGTCACCGACGGCGTTGACGGTGAGGAGGGATTCGGGCTGCTCGGCCAGTCGCACGTCGGCCAGCACGACGGAGCTGATGACGGAGCGGCCGGGAAAGGGCAGCCCGACCGCCTCGCGTACGGCGCTGCGCATGCCGTCGGTGCCGACCACGTAGGAGGCTCGGAGGGTCCCGGATTCTGCGGCCGGTCCGCGTACATGGACGGCCACGCCGTCGGCGTCCTGGGTCAGACCGGTCAGTTCGGTCCCGTACCGGAAGTCGACGCCGGCGTCCGCGGCGCGCCGGTGCAGCAGCTTCTCGACCTCGTACTGCGGCAGGACCAACAGGTGGTTGAAGCGGCTCGGAAGGGTGCCCAGTCGGATGGTCAGCTTTCCGAAGAGGCGCAGCCGCTCCAGAGGCCGGCCGACGGCCTCCAGGTCGTCGGCGAGCGCCCGCGCGTCGAGAAGTTCGAGGGTGCGGGCGTGCAGGACGAAGGCGCGGGAGAGGTTGCTGATCCCCGCGCCGCGCTTCTCCAGCAGGGTCACCGGGACGCCCGCCGCGGCCAGGTCACCGGCGAGGAGCAGGCCGGTGTGACCGGCGCCGACGACGATCACCGGGCGGGCGCCGGGGGTGGTGCCGGATTCAGTCGTGCTGCTCATCAGGACCTCCTGGACTGCCGACGACGGCGCGGCCAACGCTCGTTGACCCCACAGCGGCAACACTAGGAGCCGCGAAAGGAAGCGTCAACGCTTGTTGGCCAACGAGCGTTGACATATGCTCGTGGACGTGACTCGAGCCAAGCCCCCCACCGCCGCCCCCGACGCCCCGCGGCGCTCCGCGACGACCCGCACCGCCATCCTCGAAGCCGCCCGCGAACGCTTCGCCGCCGACGGCTACGAGCGGGCGACGATCCGCGCCATCGCCCGGGACGCCGGTATCGATCCGTCGATGGTGATGCGCTATTACGGCAACAAGGAGGGGCTGTTCGCCGCCGCCGTCGCGGTGAACCTCGATCTGCCGGATCCGGGCGCGCTGCCGCACGAGCGCATCGGCCACACCCTGGTGGCGCACTTCCTCCGGATCTGGGAAGGCGACGGAGAGCTCACGGCGCTGCTCCGGGTCGGCGCGACCAACGAGGCGGGCGCGCAGCGCATGCAGCGCATCTTCCAGGAACAGCTCCTGCCCGTCGTCCGGCAGATCCACCCCGACCCGGAGCAGGCACCGGTACGGGCCGCACTGGTGGCCTCCCAGCTGCTGGGCCTCGGGCTGACCCGCTACGTGCTGCGGCTGCCACCGGCCGTGGCACTGGACCGGGAGGAGATCGTGGCGTGGCTGGGGCCCACCCTGCAGCGCTACCTGACCGCGGCCCACCCGTAGGCCGGCCGCCGGCGGGCCCCTTCGGAGCCCGTCCGTGGCGGGCACGTCCGTACCCGGACCGGCGGCGGGCAGCGGAGCGGTGACCTCGAGAATGCCGGGAGGCGCCGCCCCTCAGGCCGCTCCGGGCACGCTCCCGGAGACAGCGACTCCGGAGGCCGCCCCACCCGGCCGGCCGGCCACCGGCCCCCGGTCACCTGCCAGCACCTCGGCCGCGGCCACTCCCGAGGCGGCGCTGGCGCCGTGGGTGTAGATCTGCGCGGCGCCCTCGGCGGTGGCACCGGGCAGGCCCATCTCCACCACGACCGCGTCCGGGCGCGCGGCGGTGAGCGTGGCGGCCGCCCGGCTCATCCACGCGTGCCGCGCCGCGTCCCGGACCACCACGACCAGCGGTCGCCCCGCGGCGGGCGCCAGCGCGCAGCCGTCCAGCGTGACGGTGCGCTCCTGCAGTTCGTCGCCGCGCACCCGCACGGACGTCGTCCCCGGAAGCCGCTCCTGCAGCGGAGCCGCGACGCCCCACGGGGTCTGCGTGCCGACGGCCATGTTGGTGACCGGCACCAGCTCCACCACGTGCGGCGCGGCGCGCAGGGGCAGGCTCTCCCCGGCCGCGCCACCGAGCCGGACGGCACGGCGGGCGGCGACATGGCCGATGTCCCCACCCGCTCCCCGGGCGCTCGGGTCCGCACGCAGCCGAGTCGACCAGTCGGCGAACTCCGTGACCCGGGCCGCAGCTTCAGCCAGCCGCTCCTCGGACAGGCCACCGTCGGCGACGGCACCGGCCAGCGCGTCGACCAACTGCCCGACTGTGGCCTCCTCGGCGCTCTCCCCGCCGACGCAGACGGCATCCACCCCGGCCGCGACGGCCCGCACCGTGGCTCCCTGGATCCCGTAGCGCCGGGTGACGGCACCCATTTCGATGGCGTCGCTGACGATCAGGCCGTCGAAGCCCAGCTCCTGCCGCAGCAGTCCTTCGAGCACGGGCCGGCTGAGGGTGGCCGGGAGTTCGGAGTCGTAGGCGGGGACCAGCAGATGACCGCTCATGACCGCGCGGACACCGGCCCGGAGCGCCGCCCGGAACGGGGGCAGCGCCTGCGCGGCGATCTCGGCCGCGTCGGCACCGTAGGTGGGCAGCTCGTGGTGCGAGTCGGCGGCGACGTCACCGTGCCCGGGGAAGTGCTTGACGCAGGCGGCCACGCCGGAGGACTGGAGTCCGCGGATCCACCCGGCGGTGTGGCGGGAGACCAGTTCGGGGGCCGCGCCGAAGGACCGGACCCCGATGACGGGGTTGTCGGGGTTGGAGTTGACGTCCGCACTGGGCGCGTAGTCCAGGCTCACTCCGGCGGAGCGCAGTTGGCGGCCCAGGTCGGCGGCGACGGCCTCGGTCAGCTCCGGGTCGTCGACGGTGCCGAGGGCGAAGTTGCCCGGCCGGGTCGAGCCGGTCGCCCATTCCATCCTGGTGACGTCGCCCGCCTCCTCGTCGATGGCGACGACGAGTTCGGGGTTCTCCGCGCGGAGTCGGGCGGTCAGCCGGGCGACCTGGTCCGGAGAGGTGATGTTGCGGGAGAAGAGCACGACGGATGCCAGCCCGTCGCCGATCTCGCGCAGGATCCAGTCGGGCGCCTCGGTACCGACGAATCCCGGTTGCAGGACGGAGAGCGCGAGTCGGCGCAACGCGCTGCTGTGCTTCTTGGCGGACATCGACCGCGCCTTTCGGTGAGACCGGTACGTCGGCGACGGCAGGGAATGAGTTCCGCGCCGCCGATCATCTTGGTATAGACCAACGCTGTACGCCCAGATTAACCACACGCGTCAAGGAGTGCCCCGCACTTCGGAGGGCCGCACCCCCCGGCACCGCACAGCGCCGTACCACCACCGGGCGGCGGATCGGCGGGAGTTGACATTCGATTTGGTCTAGTCCAACTTTGGTGGGGCGCGAGCCAAAGGAGAGACACATGTGGCACGCGTTCCGTTTCGCGACGGAGCGCCCCGCACCGCTGCGCCTCCGGACCGCCGCAACGTGACCCGCCCGTGACCGGGGGACGGCCGCGGACGCCCGCAAGCCGCGACCGGCGACCGCCGCCGAGCGCCCCGTCGGCCCCGCCCTCCGCGCCGCGATCCGGCCGCGAACCGCACCCCTGACACCCGCCCGGTCACCTGCCACCGCACACCCACCGGACGTACGACCGCCGCCGCCCTCCCGGAGCGGCAGTGAGCACCTGGAGTACCACATGGCGACGTCGGACCCATACCTCCATCGAGCCGCATCGAACATCCCCTACTTCAGCGCGGACGGCGACACCTACCTGGCGCGGACGCCGCTGCGTGAACTCCGCAAGACCCGCCCCCTCCGGGTGCTGTCCGAGCAGGACTTCACCTTCTGGCAGACCTACGGGTACATCGTGGTCAAGCAGGCGATCCCCGCCACCGCCGCACGACGCCTGCTGGACTTCGCCTGGGAGTTCCAAGGACTCGACCCCGGCCGTCCGGAGACCTGGTACGGGGAGCGCGCGTTCCGTTCCGACCTGGAACGGGAGCTGCACATCTACGGGTTCGTCGAGGCGTACCACCACCAGCTGATCTGGGACAGCCGTCAGACCCAGCGGGTGTACGACGCCTTCGTCGACGTGTGGGACTGCGAGGAGCTGTGGGTCACCCTGGACCGGCTCAACCTCAACCCGCCCAACATCCGCAACCGTGACCGGTCTCTGATCGAGCACCGGGAACGGGGTTTCGACATCGAACTCCACTGGGACATCGACACCTCGCTCGGTGTGCCGCCGCAGCGGGTGCAGGGCATCATCGCGCTCAACGACACCGAACCGGCCCTGGGCGGCTTCCAGTGCTGCCCCGAGCTCTTCCGGCAGTTCGACCGCTGGAAGGCCCTGCAGCCGGAGGACCGCGACCCGATCCGGCCCGCGGTCGACCGGCGGGAGATGCCCGTGATGCGGCCCGAACTGGCGGCCGGGGACCTGCTGATCTGGAACGGACTGCTCGCGCACGGAGTCTCGCCCAACACCTCCGAACAGGGGGTGCGCGCGGTCCAGTACCTGTCGATGATGCCCGCGCTCGAGGGCCACCGCGGCCTGCGGGCGTCGCGGACCGACTCCTGGCGCCAGTTGAGCACCCCGGACTGGAACCCGACCCTGGTCGGCGACCCGGACCGGCACGAGTCCCTGCGGTACGGACCCGCCGAGCTCACCGGACTGGGCGCCAGGCTGCTGGGGCTGGAGTCCTGGCACGGTCCGGAACGCGGCACCGGCACCGGCACCGGCACCGGCACCGGCACCAGCGAAGGCATCGAGACCACCGCAGCCACCGGGGAAGAGACATGCGCCGTATCTGTCTGACCCTGCCCACCAACAGGCCCTGCACCGCGACGATCGCGGCCGTCGGCGCGGAGGCCGGCTACGCCGCCGCGCGCTTCGGCATCGAGGTCCGGCTGCTGATCCTCGACTCCTGCTCCGCAGCCGGGTACGCCGAGCACGCCGCGGCCGTACGGGACCTGCCGCCCTCGCCCGGAGTCACCGTCCACCACCTGGACGAGGCCCGGCAGGCCGACTTCCTCCGGCGGCTGACCGAGCGCAGCGGGCACGCAGAGCCCGCACTGCTGCGCGAACTGCTGCTGCCCGACGCCCTCTCCTACGGTGCCTGCACCGACCGCGCCTTCCTGCTCGCCGCCGCACTCGGCTGCGAGTCGGTGCACCGCAGGGACTCCGACAGCCGGTACCAGACCGTGAACGGCTCCCCCGTCTTCCCCGTGCACCAGGAGCTGATGTCGCTGGGCCGGCGGGCCGGTCACGCGGCGGCGCACGTGGCGGAGACCACGCTCCCGGCGGAGCACACCGGAAAGCGGATCGCCCTGGTGGGCGGCTCGTTCATCGGGGCGCCGTCGGTGGACCTCGGCGACATGCCGAGCACCGCCCCGGAGATCCACCACGAGGTCGTCAGCCTGTGGGCGCCGGCGCACTGGTCCGCGCGGCAGAAGCGGGAGCTGGTCCGGGAGTCGTTCCTGGGCGCCGGCACCCGGCCCTTCGAACGGGACCACTCACTGCTGACGCTGGTGGACCCGATGCGGGTGGACATGTGCAATGTCAGCTTCCACGGCGTGCACGAAAGGGTGCCGCTGCCGCCGGCCCGGGACACCATCGGCAGCGACTACTTCCTGCTTCACCTCGTCCGTCACGCCGAGCTGCCCGGTGTGCTGCACAACCGGAACATCATCAACTATCACACCACCGAACGGCGCACGGACCAGGGCTTTCTCGCCTACCAGCGGCGCTTCGCCAAGTTCCTGCTGTCGATGCTCTACTTCCACTCCCTCTACGAGGCGATGGCCCGCGCGGGGGACACACTGCTCGACAGCACCGGGCAGGTACGCGGCGCCGCGGTCGCCGAACTCATCGGTCGGAGCACCGCACTGGACCAGCGGGAGAACGTCCAGCGGCTCGACACACTCGAGACCTCCTACCGCAGGCTGGGCGGCCGCTACGCCACCTTCGCCGACCGGTTGGGCGCCGACCGGGAGCAGCTGCTGGACGAGGCGCGCGGCGACATCGCGGACTTCGCGCTGCTGACCGAGGCTTGGGGGGAACTGGTGGCCGCCGCCCGGCACACCCCGGTGCTCAGTGAGCCGGAGGTGAGCCGCCGATGAACACGGGCACCCCGGTTCGGCCCGGGCCGCACCTCCCGGCCGCCGTCGCTCCCGGTGCGCACCCGGCCGCTGCGCTCACCGCGGCGCTCGCCGCGGCGGACACCGACCGGATCGTCTTCGACCTGGCGGGCATCGAGCGCGGCTACGACGCGCTGTGCCGGGAACTGCCCGGCGTCCGGGTCCGGTTCGCGATGAAGGCGTGTCCGGTGGACGAGGTGCCGACCGTACTGGCACGCAGGGGCGCGGGGGTCGACGCCGCCGGACCGACCGGGCCGCGGCCGGCGCCGTCGAGCGCCCCCGTCGCCACGGGGGTGCTCGATGGCTGAGCCGGTGCGCTCGATGGCCGAGCCGGGGCGCCGCGAGGCCGCCGTCCGCATCCGCCCCATCGTGGACGGCGACTGGGACGTCATCGCGGCACTGGAACGGGACGCCTACGGCGGCATCGGCCTCTGCGAGGGGCGGGCCGCGCTGCAGACGCGGGCGAGCGCCTCGCCGGCCACCTGCTTCACGCTGGATCTCGGCCCGCGGACCGTCGGCTATGTGCTGGCGCTGCCCTACCCCGCCTTCCGCTATCCCGGCCTGGAGCGGGCGGCGGAGACGTCGTGCTCCGTCCCGTCGGCGGAGGGCAACCTCCATCTGCACGACATCGTCGTCGCCGGGCCGCTGCGCCGCAGAGGTCTGGCGCAACACCTCCTGCGCCATCTCGGGCGGCTCGCCCGGGCACGCGGGGACGAACGCATCTCGCTGGTCTCCGTCGGCGGCAGCGAAGGGTTCTGGTCGGCGCGGGGGTTCGTACCGCATCCGCGCATCGTTCCCGCAGGGAGCGGATACGGCGCCGGCGCGGTGTACATGTCCAAGCCGGTCCGCGCTCCCGGCGCCCCGTCCGTTCGGCGGAGCGCATCGCGCGGCCCGGCGATGCACCACGAGGTGAGTTGATGCACAGGTCCACCGCAGACGGTTCGTTCCTCCGGGCCCAGACGGCGATCGCGGCGCTGTTCTGCTCCCTGGGATTCCAGTACGCCACCTGGGCCGCGCGGATACCGGCGCTCAAGAGCGAACTCGACCTGACCGCCGCCCAGGTCGGCATGCTCCTGATGGCCGCCGGGATCGGTGCCGCGGTGTCCTTCCCCCTGGTGGCCGTGCTGATGAGGCGGCTGGGATCGCAGCGGCTCGCGCTGCTCTCCCAGTTGTGCCTGACCCTGCTGCTGGCAGCGCTGGCGGCGGCGCCCGACTACCCGTCCGCGCTGCTGGTGCTGTGCGTCGACGGGGTCCTCGTCGGGTGCCTCAACGTCGCGATGAACGCGCAGGGGGCGGCGCTGGAGGAGCGTTTCGAGCGCACCGCCATGGCGCGGCTGCACGCGGTCTTCAGCGGCGGGTCGCTGCTGGCGGCCCTGCTCGCCTCGACCATGACCGCGCTGACCCCGTCGGTGGGCACGCACTTCGTTGCCGCGGCGGCCGTCCTCCTGCTGCTGGGCGGATACGCGCGGACCGGGTTGCCGGCGGACGGCGGCAGCACCCCGGAGGCGGAGAAGCCCGGCCGCGGCCGGTGGGCGCTGCCGTCCCGGGTGACGCTGTGGATGTGCTGCGCCATGGTGTTCGGGACCGTCGCCGAAGGAGCCATGAACGACTGGTCCACGCTCTACCTGCGGGATGTCGCGGAGGCGGCGGCGGAGACCGCGCCACTGGGGATCGCCGTGGTCTCGGGGATGATGGTCTTGGCGCGGCTGTTCGCGGACGGCTGGCGCAATCGCTGGGGCGACCGGCGGGTCGTCCTCCTGGGCAGCGTCCTGGCGGGTGCCGGGCTCACCTGCGCCCTGGCGGCCGGTGGCGTGGTACCGGCCCTGGCGGGCTTCGCCTGCGTGGGCCTGGGCATCGCCGCGGTCACCCCCTGCGTGTACGCGGCCGCGGCCAGGGAGGGCTCGGACGCGCTGACGCTCGTCGCCGCCATGGGGACGACCGGGCTACTGGCCGGGCCGCCCCTGATCGGCTTCATCGCGAGCGCGAGCAGTCTGACCTGGGGCATGGCGACCGTCGCCGCCTCGGCTCTGGTGGTGTCGCTGTGCAGCACCCGGATCCGGTGGACCCCGCAGGTGACCGCCACGACCGGCTGAATCCCGCCGTACCGGACGCGCGGCCCACGCGGCCCCGGCGGCGCCCCGGGCGCCGGAGCCGTACCCACCGCGCTACCCGCCCGTGGGACGCAGCAGGAGCAGCGCGATGTCGTCGGTGCCCGGTACCTGCCGCGCCGAGGGGTCGGCGAGAGCGTCGGCGAGGGCGTCGAGGTCGGACTCGGTGGCCTCGGCGAGCCTGCGGGCCAGTGCGGCGGTGCACGCTCCGATGTCCGCCCCCGGGATCTCGACGAGCCCGTCGGTGTAGAGAGCCAGGACGGAGCCCGGTTCGAGCGGGACACGGATCGTGGGGTACGCGCTGTCCGGCTCGATGCCGAGCAGCAGTCCGGGCGGCAGGTCGAGGATCTCGGTACGGCCGTCCGGGTGGCGCAGCAGGGGCGGCGGATGTCCCGCCGTGGCCAGGCTGACCTCGTTCCGCGCCAGGTCGAGGTGCGCGTACAGGCAACTGGTGAACAAGCCGGTGTCCAGGTCGATGAGGAGCCGGTTGGTGCGGGCGAGGATCTCACCCGGCGGCGCACCGGCGGTCGCGTGGGTGTGGACGGCCGTGCGCACCTGTCCCATCAGCGCGGCCGCCGTGGTGTTGTGTCCCTGGACGTCGCCGATGGCGGCCGCGGCGCTGTCGGGGCCGCAGCGGACGAGGTCGTAGAAGTCGCCCCCGATGTCCATTCCGCGCCCGGCGGGCAGATAGCGGGCGGCGACCTCCAGCGACGGGATGTGGGCCAGGCTGTGCGGCAGGAGCCCCGTCTGCAGGCTGTGGGCCAGGCGCCGCTGGGTGTCGTAGAGCCGGGCACGGTCGAGCGCCTGGGCGATCAGGCCGGCCAGGGAGGTGAAGAGGGCACGCTCCGGAGAGGTGAAGGGATGGGGCTGGTCGTAGGCGAGTACAAGGGTGCCGATGGGGCTGCCGGACGCGGTCAGCGGCAGAAACGCCCAGGCGGCCATCCCGTCCTGCTGGGTGGTGTGGGCGTGGGTCCGCTCCAGGTCGGCGGCGCTCGCGAAGAAGGCCGGGACGCCGGAGGCCAGAGCGCGTGCCGCGGGCGCTCCGGAGGAGAGCGGCACCGCATCCGAACGCTCCATCGCCTCGGCCGGGAAGCCTCGGTGCCCGACGATGTGGAGGCGCCCCTCCTCGGCCGACATCAGGGCCATGGCGCCCGGGCCGAATGCGGGCACGAGCTGATCGGCGACGAGTTCCACGACATCGGTGACGCCCACTGCCTCACTGAGCACGGCGGCCAGATGGGTGAGGTGGTAGAGGGCGGTGGCGCCGCCCGGCGGACCGGTCTCGGCCGGGCCTCGGTCCGGCGGTTGGAGGGCCTGCTCGGTGGCGGCGGGTGTGATGTGCACGCTCACCCCGCCCTGGCCGGGGAACAGCCGGAAGGAGAGCCAGGTGTCGGGGGGACGCCGCGCGGTGAAGGTCGTGGGCTGCCGGGCGATCACCGCGGCCCGGTACCGGTCCTCGAACACCGGGTCGTGCAGCCAGGGCAGCGACTCCCAGGGGCGCGTGCCCAGCAGCGCCTCCGCATCGGCGCCCACCAGCGCTGCGGCCCCCGGGTTGAGGAAGACGATCCGGCCCTCCACGTTCAGCGAGCAGCAGCCGTCCGGGAAGCGTTCGAGGAACGCGAAGGCGGCCGCCGCCTCGTCGGGTCCGGGTTCGCGCGGCGGTCCCGGCTCGAGCAGCCGGGGTTCGTCCTGGGGCAGCAGCGGACGGCCGCTGTCGGCTGCCTGCCGCAGGACGCGGCTCGCGCTGCGGCAGCTGGCGCCGATGACATGGCGTTCGTGGGTGCTCAGCCGCGTCGGGTGGGCGGACGGCCACAGCAGCACGATGCCGCCGCGCGCCGACCCGGAGGTGAGGATGGGCGCGGCGGCCAGCCGGAAATCGTAGGGCAGCACCAGGCCGACTCTCGGATAGCGGCGGGCCATCTCCTCCTGGCTGGCGAGCCACACGATCCGCCGCTGACGCATCGCGACCGCCACCGGGATCGGGGCCTCCAGCGGCACCCGGGCCCACGGCGCGGCGATCCGTCGGGAGACCCCGACCACCACGGCGAGCCGGAGCACCCGCTCACCGGGCGGCAGCAGGTACAGCAACCCCATCGAGGCGCCGGTGGCAGCCATCGCCTCGGACATCACCGCGTCCAGCCGCCCCCAGCCGGATTCGTCGGATCCAGCGGACCGCACCGTATCGCTCACGCCGCTCCCGGAACTGGACGCAGGTAGCCAGGGACAGCCGGTGCGGCACGCTGTGCGCACCCGGCCGCCGCCTGACATTGTTCCGGTCCGGGCCCGCGCTCCGGTGGCGGCGCACCGACGGACGGCCAGGTGGCCCGCCCTCTATCAGGCGGACGCGCGTTCGACCCGCTGGTCCGCAGCAGCCGAGCGGGGGTGAGGAACCCGGCCCGGGCCCCGGGCTCCCGCAGGGCGGCTCGACGGCCCGGCCTCCCCTGCCTGCCCAACCGGGCGCCCTGCCCAGGGCCCCACAATTCCGGGCACCTCCGAGGAATCACCCCTGTTGCTTCCGGTGACTTCCGGGCAATACCGGGCTTGCTGTTTCAGCCGGGAACCAGTGAGCACGCGTACTGCTGTTCCACGCCAACACGGCGTGCCCCACGAACAGTTGGAGGATCACATGTATTCCCGGCCGAGACGCCGCACTCGACGCACGGTCACCCTGGCAGCCTCCGTACTGCTGGCCGGCGCCGTGACGGCACCGGCAGCCCAGGCCGCCCAGCCGAGCGGCGGAGGCGGGCCGCGGCACTGCACCCTCGACCTGAACACCGGCGCCGAACGCTGTTTCGCCGACTTCACCGCGGCCGTCGAGCACGCGAGCGGCGGACGCATCGACAACGCTCCCGCCTCCGCCCGCGCGGCGGCCCATGACAGCGGGTTCCGCGCCCGGGCCCGGTCGCTGGCAGCGGACAGCGACCGGCAGGCCGACGGCGTCATCCAGGGCACCTTCTTCGACGACGTCGACTTCGGCGGTGACTCGCTGACCATCACCGGCGAGAGCCTGTGCGAGAAGGACGGCTGGGTCGACTACCAGTACGACCTGCAGGACGCCTGGAAGAACCGCATCTCCTCGGTGCAGCCCTGGGGCAACTGCTGGCTCTGGCTCTACCCCGAGCCCGACCTCGGCGGCGACCGGGACGGACCGTTCAAGGAGAACACCGCGGACATCGGTTCATTCATGAACGACCGCACCCAGTCCATCGGCTTCAGCTGACGCCGAGGCGACGGGCGGTGCCCAGCACGCTCCGCCAGGTCCCGCAACGGCGTCGGCGCTCTTCCGCCCCTCCCCCACCATCCATGAGGAGAAGCCCCATGAACCAGCGCGTCAAATGGTCCGTCCTGCTCGCAGCCCTGGCGACCGCGGGCAGCGCCGCACTCGCCCCCGGCGTGGCGCAGGCCGACGACAATCCGCCGACCATCCGTGAACTGCTCGACAAGTGCGACAACGGCACCGACGTCTGCGTCTTCCATCCGGACGGGCCGCCCCGCGACTCGATGGGCGAGTCGCACCAGGTCGGCGACAGCGCCTTCAACTGCACCCAGGACCTGCAGCGCTCGACCGTCGGCTGGTCCGACACCACCGGTGAGAGCAACAGCGTGGGCGTGTCGCTGAGCGCGGAGTACGGTTTCGCCGAGGTGTTCAAGGTCAGCATCGAAACGAACTACCAGCACACTTGGGAGAGTTCCCACACCGAGACGGACCAGACGAACATCGACGTCCGGCCGGGTGAGGTCGGCTGGGTCACCCGCGAGGCGCAGCTGCAGACCGTCAGCGGGCAGTACGAGATGCACTTCCCCGACCGGTTCCACGGCCACTACATCTGGTACGTCCCCTTCGAGGCCACCGGCCCGAAACCGGACGCGCCCAGCACCAAGACCCAGCACACCCGCCAGATGACCGACGACGAGCGGGCCCAGCACTGCGGCTGACCGGCGCCTCCCCCGACCGGTCCCCCGGTACGCCGGACAGGGGGACCGGCCGGGGCCACTCGGGCGGCCGGCTGCCCGAGTGCCGTACCACAGCACGGGTGATCCCCGGCGAGGCTCTCCAGTGCCGGAGGCAGGGCGGGGTACGCCTGTGCCATGACCGATCCGGAACACTACGCGCTGGCCATGGCATCCCGATCCGCACCGTCCGGCGACCCGGCGCCGGCCCAGGAGCAGCAACCGGCAGCCTTCCGCACCGGCACCGGGCCGGACGAGGAGGCGCCCGCCCCGCAGCCCACGGCGTCTCCGTCCCGAGCCGACCCCCTCAACCCGCCGACGTAGCAGCGGAGGCGAACGCCAGCACCACGTTGTGGCCGCCGAAACCGCAGGAGTTGCTGAGGGCCAGCCCCACGGGCCGGGAACGCGCGGCCCTGTGCACGAGATCGAGTTCCCGGGCCCCGGGGTCGGCGCCGTGGAAGTTGGCGGTCGGCGGTACCGTTCCGTGCTGCACGGCCAGCACGGTCAGTGCCGCCTCCACGGCTCCGGCCGCGCCCATCATGTGCCCGGTGACCCCCTTGGTGGAGGTGATCGCGGGGCCACCGGCGAAGAGGGATTGCAGCACAGCCCCCTCGGTACGGTCGTTGAGCGGGGTTCCGGTGCCGTGGGCGTTGACGTGGTCGACATCCGCGCGGGCGGCACCGGCCCGGTCCAGCGCCTGCTCCGCCGCTCTCCGCAGTTGGCGGCCCGCCGGCTCCGGCGCCACGGTGTGGTGCGCGTCGGTCGACGAACCGTGCCCGGCGAGCAGGGCGCGGACGGGTGCACGCCGCGCCGCCGCGTCCGCGGCACGTTCCAGCACCAGCACTCCGGCGCCCTCGGCCAGGACGAAGCCGTCCCGCTCGGTGTCGAACGGGCGCGAGGCACCCGGCGGATCGCCGCTCCGGCGGGAGAGGGCCCCCGCCCGGGCGAAGGCCGTCGCGCACAGCGGGGTCACCATGGCGTCGCTGCCGCCGGCGACGGCGACGTCGCAGGCGTCTGCGTCCAGCAGCATGGCCGCGACGGCCAGCGCGGTCGCGCCCGAGGCGCAGGCGGTCGCGGCATGCAGTACCGGTCCGTGCGCTTCCAGGTCGATGGCGAGCCGGCCGGCTGCCATGTTCGGCAGGAAGGCGGGCAGGGTGAGCGGGGAGACCGCGCGGTGCCCGGTGGTGAGGAACCTGTGATGCTGCTCCTCGTAGGTGCCTACGCCGCCGGCCGCCGAGCCCAGGACCACCGCGATTCGTGCGCCGTCCCAGGCGCGCGGCTCCAAGGCGGCGTCCCGCACCGCCTCCCGGGCAGCCACCAGGGCGAACTGGGTGAACCTGTCGTCCCGCCAGGGCTGGGAGCCGCCCACGTGCCGGCGGGGGTCGAACCCTTCGACCCGGCACGAGAGTCCGACCGGCGCCCCGGCGAGTGCCGGATCCTCCGCCGCGGTGGCACGGCCCGAGCACACCCGCCGCCAGGTCTGCTCGGTGCCCAGGCCCGCCGGAGTCACCAGGCCCAGACCGGTCACCGCCACCGGACGGCCGGTGCCGCTCACTCCTGCGTCCCCTGCCCGGCGGGCCGCGACTCCCCGCTCTGCAGCTTCCGCACCAGTGCCGCGACGTCATCGGGTGTGGCCTCGCCGGTGACCGCGTCATCGGGCGGGCCGACAGCGTACTGTTCCTGGAGTGTGACCAGGAGTTCGGTGACGGCGAGGGAATCCAGGCCGAGTTCGGTCAGGGTCACGCCGGGCGCGATGCCCTCCGCGGGGATGTCGAACTTGTCGGTGAGCGCAGTGATCACTTGGTCGTGGACGGAGTCCATGGGTCTTCCTCCCGCTGTTGTCGGTTCTGTGGCCGGTTCGTCTCGTGTGGCAGGTCCGGGCCGTGGGGTGGCCGCTCCTCGGCCGAAGTGGCCGGTCCGGCCGGGGTGTCGGCACACGTCCGGGCTTCGGGCCAGGTCAGGGCGATCGACCCCCAGGTGAGTCCGCCTCCGAAGGCGGTCAGCAGGGTGGGGGCACCCGGCCGCACCACACCGCGGGCCGCGGTGTCGGCGAGGGCCAGTGCGACGGAGGCGGCCGCGGTGTTGCCGACGTCGCGGATGTTGCCGAAGCGGCACTCGGCCGCGACGCCGAGCCGGTCGCCGACCGTGTCCAGGATCCGCTGGTTGGCCTGGTGTCCGATGAACGCGCCGAGCGCCGATGCCGGCCAGTCCGCCCGCCGCAGGACGGTCCGGGACGACTCCGTCATCCGGCGCACCGCGTGCGCGTACACCTCCCTTCCCCGCATCCGCAGATACCGGTGGTCCCGCGGTGGCCGGTCCGAGGCGCCGGGCGCGGCGGAGCCGCCCGCGGCGATGGCGATCAGGTCGCTGCCGGCACCGTCCGCGCCCAGATCCCAGGCGAGCACCTCGCCCGGTTCCCCGCGCTCTCCGGCGCGCAGCAGCACCGCACCCGCGCCGTCGCCGAAGATGACGGCGGTGTCCCGGTCCCGGGGGTCGACGATGGTGGAGTAGGTCTCCGCGCCGATGACCAGGGGCCGTTCGCAGAACCCGGACCGGACCAGCCCGGTGGCCACGGTCAGCGCGTAGACGAACCCCGAGCAGACCGCAGCCAGGTCGAAGGCGGGAACGGGCCCCAGGGCCAGCCGGTGCGCCACCTCCGGAGCCGTCGCGGGACAGCGCCGGTCCGGTGTCGTCGTGGCCAGCAGCACCAGGTCGGGCGCGGCGCCGCCCGACGACTCCAGCGCGGCCCCTCCGGCGGCCGCTGCCAGGTCCCCGGTGGCGATGCCGGGGCCCGCGCGGCGGCGGCGCGCGATACCGGTGCGCGAGCGGATCCACTCGTCGCTGGTGGCGAGGTCCCCCTCGCGCGCCACGTCCGCGTTGCTCCGCTGCGCGGGGGGCAGCGAGGCACCGATACCGCACACCACACCGGCCCGCCCGTCGTGCGGGGGTGTCCTGGACGCCACCGGCTCACACCTCCGCGAAGGGGGAGGCGGGCTTGGGGATGCCGGCGAGACCGCCGTCCGGGACCGACAGTCCGCCGTCCAGCAGCAGCGCCTGCCCGGTCAGATAGGCGGCCGCGGGCGAGGCCAGGTACAGCGCGGCCCACGCGGCCTCCTGCGGTTCGGCCCAGCGGCCCATCGGCACGTGCGCCATCAGCCAGTCGGAGACCGCGGCGGTGCCCGAGGCGAACGAGGTCATGTCGGTGCGGGCCCACCCGGGGCACAGCGCGTTCACGCGGATGCCCTCGCGTGCCCACCCGACGGCCAGGCTGCGGGCCAGAGAGACCTGTCCGGCCTTGGTCGCCGCGTACGCCTCCATCATCGGGGTGCCCACGGCTCCGGCCACCGAGGACATCAGCACCAGAGAGGCCCGGCGGGACGCCTTGAGGTGCGGATGGGCGTGCCGGCACAGCGCGGCGGAGGCGTTGAGATTGACGGTCACCACGGCGTCCCAGTCCTCCTGCCGCGTGTGCTGCAGGGGCGCGACGTTCGGTGTACCGTCGGGGCCGCCGGGCAGGATGCCGGCGTTGTGGACGACGGCGTCGAGTCCGCCCAGCGCGTCGGCCGCCCGGTCGACCACGGCCCCGGCGGCGGACGGCTCCGAGAAGTCGGCGGGAGCCAGGGCGGCTGTCCGCCCGCGGCGTGCGACCTCGGCGGCGGTGTCCTCGAGCGCCGCCGAAGTACGCGCCGACAGCACCAGGTCGGCGCCCGCGTCGGCGAAGGCGAGCGCGACGGCCCGGCCGATTCCGCGCGACGCGCCGGTCACCAGGGCGCGGATGCCGTCGAGCCGGAACGCCTCGGCGGTGGTGAGGGTGGTGGTGTTCATCGTGGGCTCCGTTCCGTGGATTCCGGGGCGGGGGCGGTGCGGATGACGGGGGCGCCGCTCCAGGTGAGCAGCGCGCTGCCCCAGGTCATCCCGGCGCCGATGGTGGTGAGCAGGACGCGGCCGCCGCGCGGCAGGGCACCGTCGGCGGCCGTGGCGGCCAGCGCGTAGGGCGTCGAGGCGGCGCCGATGTTGCCGACCTCGTCCGCGACGATCGGGAGCCTGCCCGGCGGGATGCCCAGCGACGTGCCGACCGTGCGCAGCAGCCTGGGGTTGGGCTGGTGGGCGACGAAGGCGTCGATGTCCTCCATCCGCAGCCGGTTGCGGGCCAGGCCGTCGGCGACGAGGGCGGGGAACATCTCGGCGATGAAGTCCCGCACGGCGCGGCCGTCCATCCGGATGGTGTGCCGGCCCGCGGCGAGAGTGCCGGAGCTGGCGGGCGCCCGGCTCCCCCCTGCGGGGATCAGCACATGGTCGGCGAGGACGCCGTCGGAGCCGAGGTGGAAGTCGGCGAACCCCTCCCCCGCGGGAACCGGGCCCAGCACCGAGGCGGCGGCGCCGTCGGCGAACAGCACGGCGGTGGCCCGGTCGGCGGGGTCGAGGAACTTCGAGTACGCCTCGACCCCCACCACCGCCGCGTACCGGGAACAGGCGTCGGAGCGCAGGTGGTCGTGCGCGACCCGGACCGCGAACAGCCAGCCCGAGCAGGCCGCGCTGACATCGAGGGCGACCGCGTTGCGGGCCTTGGTGAGGGCCTGGACGCGGCAGGCGGTGGCGGGTCCCAGCTCGTCGGGGGTGGAGGTGGCCAGGATCAGGAGATCGAGCTGCTCGCTGTCGATGCCGGCCGCCGCCACGGCGGACCGTACCGCGGCAGCCGCCAGGTCGGAGGCGGCCTCGTCCGGGGCGGCCGCGTGCCGGTTGTGTACGCCGGTCCGTTCGGTGATCCAGCCGGGGCTGACTCCGGCCGACCGGGCGACCTCGTCGTTGGAGCGCCGCCCGGCGGGCAGATGGGTGCCCATGCCGAGCACGCCGATGGCGGGCGGCCGCGGGGCGGGCGCCGAGACGGCGCCGGGGGTGGGCAGGGTCGTGGTCACGGGTGTCCTCCGTCGGGGCGGTCGAGGGTGGCGTGGAGCGCGGCGGCGTAGTCGGGGTCGGTCAGCGGGGTGGGGGCGAGCGTCTCGGGCGGGGCGAGCGCTGTCGCCAGTTCGTCGATGTGCGGGGCGAGTCGCGCGCACTGCCGGTCCGCGGCCGCGTCCAGGGAGGCGGCCGTGCGGGCGGAGACGACGCCCGTCCACTGCAGCGGTCCGGCCAGGCGCAGCGCCTGTGTGGTGCCGTGGAGGGCGGTCAGGGTCCGCCGGGCCGGCTCGGAGCCGGCGCCGGTGGCCGCGGGGGCGGCCACCGCCTGTGCGGCGAGCCGGAGGGTGTGGACCTCGCCGAGCTGCCGGGCGCGCTCCAGCAGCGGGTTCCACAGGTCCATCCCCTCCAGTCCGCTGCCGCGGCCGTCCTTCAGCGCTGCCCGCAGTCCGGCCGCCAGGCGCTCTTCCAGGGCGGTGACGGTCCGGCACCACCAGGTGGGGTCGTCGGGGTCGGGCGGCGGGCGGGTGTCGGGGGGCGGTCCGTCGGCGGGATGCTCCTCGGCCAGGGCGCAGCCGACGTCGAGCAGCACGAGCCGGTTGTCGCCGCCCGCCGCGCCGAAGGAGTCCGCGAAGCCGCTGTATCCGCTGAGCCGGTTGGCGGCAAGGTAGCCCGCGACACCGCAGCGGCGGCGGCACTCCGCTGTGACGCGCGCCGCGCCGTCCACGGCGGACGCCTTCAGCGCGGACAGCCTGCGGTCGACGGCCGCCCAGGGGGTGAACGCCGCCTCCTCCGCTCCGTCGGCCTCGGCGGGGCGGCCGGCGGACCACCACGCCCGCGCGTCCTCCGCCTGTTGCCAGACGTCCAGCGCGGTGCTCGCCACGCGGTCGAGCGCGAACGCCTCCGCCAGTGCGCCCAATACCGCGCGCTGTTGGGTGCGGTAGTCCAGCACGGGTGCGCCCGGGGCGAGCCGGCCGTGCGAGCGCCGGTGCTGGGAGTGGCGCAGCGCGGCCACGGCGGACGCGCGGGCTGTGGCGGCGGCCGCGGTGGGTACGGTCGCCCACAGGCGGCGTCCGACATCCAGGGTGCGCCGCAGCGCCGCCCCGGGATCACCACCCGGGTCGTGCAGGACTCCGTCGCCGTCGATCGAGGCAGCCCCGCGCAGCCAGCGGTCGTAGGGCAGCCTGGCTCCCTCGAACCGCACCAGGGCGTACTCCAGCGGGAGGGCCTCGACACCGAGCGGTCCGCTGACCGTGACCCCGGGCGCGGTGCCCCGCTCGTCGCACAGGTCGGCGAGGAAGGGATGGACTCCGTGGCAGGTGCCGTCCACCCTCAGGCGGGCGCACACCACGGCGGACTGCGGCCTGCCCGGGACGCCGACCCCGGAGAACTTGGCGGCCCCGGCGTCCGGCGTGCGCAGGACGAACTCGCGGCGTTCCGGGTCGAAATCGGCTGTGGTGCGGAGCGCGAGGTGGCTGTTGGCATCGCCGATCTCGGTGACCAGGAAGACGCCTTTTCGGTGGCCGCTCTCCAGGGCTTCCACGGTCCGCGCGAGCTCCTTCGCGCCGAGTTGCTCCGTATCCGCCGCGCCCGCGACGGAGCCCAGGCAGAGGATGTGGTGGTTGACGACGGTCATGTACAGCGCCGGGTCCACCAGGACCGTGCAGGCGCTCAGCGCGGCCAGCCACTCCCGGTCCCGCAGCAGTTCGCGGGCGGGCGGCAGCACCGCCGCCAACCGCGTCAGCGCGTGGTGGGTCCGGTGGTTGCGGCTGGGCCCCTCGCCCGGTGCGTGAGGGCGCTGGGCTCCCAGGGCGTCCGCGATACGCCGGGCCTGCCGGGTACGCAGGGGGTCGCCGTCGTATCGGTGCGGGGGCGGCGAGCCCGTCGACGGTGTCACACGATCACCCCGTGCTGCTCGCGGCGGTTCGCGCCGGGCTCCTCGCTCCCGGCCGACCGTGCGTCGGGGCACCGGTTGAGCCGGTGCGGCCGCTCCCAGGGGAAGGCCGGTTCGGTGAGCGGGCTGCGCGCCGCGACCAGGTCGTGCCCGGCCAGGACCCGGCGGGCGTTGCGGGTGAGCGTCTGACCGGTACCGGCCTCCAGCAGCAGGGCCGGCCCCTGGGTCGCGGCCCGCTCCAGCACCGGGGGCAGCAGCACCGGGTGGGTCAGGCAGGCGGCGAGTCCCTGGTACGGGTCGTCCCCCCTGCTGTAGGGGCCACCGTGGACGGCCGAGTGCACGGGCGTGTGGGCCGGTCGGGACGGCAGGGTGCGGATCGCGGCCGCGAACCCCTCGGCGTACGAGCTCAGCGAGGGATGGTGGGAGGCGAAGGGCAGCCGGAGCCGGACCGCTGCCACTCCGTACCGCTCGGCGCACGCCTCGGCCTGCGAGAGCTCATGCGTCGGGCCACTCAGGACCGTCTCCTGCGGGTCGTTGACACAGGCCACGGACACCCGGCGGGACCCCGCCGCGTCGATCAGCTCCCGCGCCCGGTCCTCGCCGGCCGCGAGCAAGGTCATGCCGCCGCGGCAGCGGCTCAGATAGCGCGAGAGCCTGCAGGCGATCCGGGTCCCGTCGGGGATGTCGAAGACCCCCGCGGCGGTGAGCGCGGCGATCTCCCCGAAGCTCACGGCGACGATCCGCCGGGGTGCCGCGCCGATGGCGCACAGCGCCCGGTGGATCGTCATGGACGCTCCGAACAGTGCCACTTGCGGGGTGCCCACCGGGCCGGCCGCCAGGGTCCGGCCGCTGGGCGGTGTGCTGCCGAGCAGCGCGGGGCCCAGCGCGGGCACTCCGTAGCTGCCGCTGACCGCGTCGACCTGGGCGAACACCTCCTCGGCCGCGGCGCGGAGCACGGGGTGCGCGCGGACGGCCGACACCAGTGGTGAGACGGCGAAATCCCCCTGGCCCGGGAAGATATGAACGAAGTCGGGAGCGGCCGCGCCCCGGGCGGACAGCTCGGGTCGGTCGGATGCTGAGGGCATGGTGCTCTCTCTCTTTGCGCAGGGAGCTGTGTCCGCACGGCGGACAGGGACAGCCGGGTACGGTGGACGGTGGCGCCTCCGGGCACCGGATGAGGTCTTTCGCTCGGTGGTCTGCGGCGACGGACCAGTCGCCTGCGTGATGCGCACAGCCGGAAGAAGTCCGGGCGGTGCCGGTTTCTGGACGTTTCCTCGCGGACCCGCGGCGGCCGCACCCCGGGCTGGGCCGTTCCGTGAGAACCAGTCGTGACGTGCAGCGTTACGCCGCGCCTCGGCAACGTGTGACGACTGGTGTCAGGGGGAACGGCAACAGCTGACACACGGAAACCGCCGGGCCAGTGGCATCCCCGTGCGTACAGTCCGAAAAGCACTCCCGGTTGGTGCGGAGAGGTCTCCGCCTCGGGTATGTCTCCACCGAAACACAAGGACGGGCGCGGTGATAATCGGATCCGGTCATCGGGACGTGAACGCGTTGAAAGCCCCGGGCCCGCGTGACCGGGCGCCCCCCGCGGAACGGGACGGCCGGGCAGGAGCGAGCCAGGAGACGCCCATGGGCCGGTACCGGCCGAACCGCCATCTCGCCGCGCTGCTCGCCGAGTCCGGGTGGAGTGCGGGAGAACTCGCCCGGGCGGTGAACGCCCTGGGGACCAAGCACGGGCTGCGGCTGCGCTACGACCGGACCGCTGTGGCCCACTGGCTGGACGGGTCCAGGCCGCGCGCACCGGTTCCCGGCCTGGTGGCGCAGGTGTTCGGCAGCCGCCTCGGACGCGCCGTACACATCGGCGAGACGGGACTGGGCACGGCGGCAGCCGCGGTCGCGCCCGGCACGGGGCTGCAGGCGGACGACCCGGTGGAGCGTCTGCAGGCGCTGTGCGAGGCGGACGCGGATCCGGCCCGCAGGCTCGCGCTCGACCGGGAGCTGTTCACCGCCGCCGATGTGCGGCTGCCCGTCTGGCCACCGCCGCCGAGCGGCACCCGAACCGGGACGTCCGCCGCGCGGGACCGCGCACCGCGTCCCGACACGCGCCTGGCCGACCTGGTCGCCGTCTTCACCGAGCTGACGGAGAAGTACGGCGGCGCGCATGCGCGTTCCGCACTGGGCGCCTACATCGCCAAAGAGGTGGTCCCCCGTCTGGTGACCACACCCGGCGGCGGCGCGGCTGCTCCGGCGGTGCTGGCCGGCAGTGCGTGCCTGATGCATCTGCTGGGCACGATGGCCGCCGACGCGGGGCTGCCCAACCTCGGACACCACTGCCACCTCGCCGCACTCGGCCTCGCCCACCGGGCCGGCGACCGGAACGTCTACGCCATCACCCTGCGCACCATGGCGGTGCTGGCCCTGCGGCTGGACGACATGGCGCACGCACACCAGTGGTCGCGGATCGCCCTGGAGGTGGCGTCCTTCGCCGCGACCCCCCATGTACGGACCTATCTGTACGCCGGGCGGGCGCTGGTACGGGCCGCCCACGGTGAGCGGGAGGAGGCGCTGGCCGACCTGCTGGCCGCGGAGCGCTCCTACGCCGCCGAACCGGGCGGCGACGACGACGCGCCGGGCCCCTGGACGCGGTACGCGCCGGAAGCCTTCCACTACCAGCGGGGCGAGGTGCTGCTGTCGCTGGGCGACCGCGCGGCGGCCGTCCGGGCGTTCGAGGATTCCCTGGCCGCGCGCCCGCCGGACCACCACATCGCACGCGTCCTCACCCACGCCCAGTTGGCCGAGACCCTGCTGCCGCTGGGCGAGCTGGAGAGGGCGCTGAACCGGTGCCGGGAACTCTTCGCGCACTACCCGTACACCTCCTCACGGCGCGCCACCGCCTCGCTGACCTCGCTGCACCGGTCGCTGGCCCCCTACCGGCGACACCCGCAGGTCCGCGAGGTCCGCGACCGCATCTCACGCCTGACCCGGCCGACCGCGGAGGGCACCGGGTGAGGTCCGCGCCGTGCGGTGGCCGACAGCGATGTGGGGCCCGGCCCGGTCACGGGACTCCGCCGGCCGTCCGCGCGAGGATGGCGGCCATGGACAGCGGCGGCCCGGACAGCGGGCGGCAGGCGACGGCGGAGACGGTGCGCGTCATCGTCATCGGGGTCGGCAACACCTTCCGCGGGGACGACGGCGCCGGGCCGGCGGCCGTCGCCCGGCTGCGGGCCCGAATGCCCCCCGACGGGACGGCGGCAGGCGTGCGCACGGTGTGCTGCGACGGCGATCCGGTACGCCTGGTCGACCTGTGGACGGATGCCGCACTCGCGGTCGTGGTGGACGCGGCACGCGCCGAACCGGCGTGCCCGGGGCGCATCCACCGACTGGAGCCGGGCGCGACGTGGCCGGTGCGCACCACCAGCAGTCACGGACTCGGTCTGGGATACGCCGTGGCGCTGGCCCATGCGCTCGGAAGGCTGCCCGGGCGGCTGGTGGTCTACGCGGTCGAAGCAGCGGACGGCTCGCCGGGCGAGGGGCTGACCCCCGCGGTGGCCGCGGCCCTCGACCCGCTCGTGCGGCGGATCCGCGCGGAGATCTCCCACGCGGGCGCGGCGCTGCCGGTCGAGCAACGCCACTGATCCCGCGCACCTCGCGGGAGGTGATGGAGACCGCCGGGCACGGCAGGGGAGCCACCGGCGGTGGAAGCGGCACGCGGGCGCACCCTGCGCCGCGCCCGGCGCGTCCGCGTGCGGGAGGGGCGAGCCGTGGTCAGGCTGGGGGCAGCACATCCACCGAACGGCAGGAGCAGCGATGGCCGCCGCGCCGGCACCCACGGAGACCGAGGACACGCGCTGCGTGCTGGACCGAGAGGGCATCGACGCCCTGGTGCGGAAGCTGCGGGCCGACGGGCGCACCGTCGTCGGACCCACCGTGCGGGACAGCGCCATCGTGCTGGACGAACTCGCCGGTGCCCAGGAGTTGCCCTGGGGATGGGGAGTGGAGCTGGAGGCGGGCCACTACCGGATCGTGCGCCGGAGCGACGGTGCGGCGTTCGCCCACAGCGCGGGGCCGCAGTCCTGGAAGAACTTCCTCCACCCCGAGCGGGTGCGGCAGTGGACGGCCGACCGGGGAGAGGACGGCGCGATGACGGTCCGGGAGGAACCTCTCTCGCCCGTCTCCTACGCGTTCCTGGGGGTGCGACCCTGCGATCTGAGCGCCGTGCGGATCCAGGACCGGGTGATGACCGGCGGCCGGCACCGGGACGAGACCTACCGGGAACGCCGCACGGGCGCGTTCCTGATCGTCGTGGAGTGCACCGAACCGGGCGCCACCTGCTTCTGCGTCTCCATGGGCACCGGGCCCGCCGCCCACCCCGGCTACGATCTGGCGCTGACCGAGGTGGTGGACGCGGCGGGCCACCGCTTCCTGGCCCGCGCCGGGACGCCGGAGGGCGCGGAACTGCTGCGGCGGCTGCCGCACCGCCCGGCCGACGACGCGACGAGCAGTGCGGCGCGGCGCGGCGTCGAGGACGCCGCGGGGCGGATGGGCCGCACGATGCCCCCGGCGAGTCTGCGGGAGCTGATGGCGGGCAGTCTGGACGCCGCGCGCTGGGACGATGTCGCCGCGCGCTGCCTCACCTGCGGCAACTGCACGATGGCCTGCCCCACCTGCTTCTGCACCACCAGCGAGGACGTGACCGACCTGACGGGAGATCACGCCGAGCGCTGGCGGCGCTGGGAGTCCTGCTACGACCTGGACTTCTCCCATCTTCCGGGCGGCTCGGTCCGCGCCTCGTCGCGCAGCCGCTACCGGCAGTGGCTCACGCACAAGCTCGGGACGTGGTGGGACCAGTTCGGCAGCTCGGGGTGTGTGGGATGCGGCCGCTGCATCGTCTGGTGCCCGGTCGGCATCGACATCACCGAGGAGGCGCACGCTCTGCACCAGGAGCGGCTGCAGCGGCAGGACGGACGAGAGGAGGGTGCGCGGTGAGGCACGCCGGGGTACTGGCCGCGCTGCGCGAGGGCCCCCGCGCGCGCCTGCTGGCCCTGGGTCGCGAAGTGTCCTTCGGCGCCGGGACACGGATCTTCGAGGAGGGCGAGCGGGCCGACCGGTTCTGGATCATCCGCAACGGCACCGTGAGCCTCGACATCCACGTCCCCGGCGGCCCCGCGGCCGTGGTCGACACGCTGGGCCCGGAGCGGCTGCTGGGCTGGTCGTGGCTGTGCCCGCCGCACCAGTGGCACCTGGGCGCCGAGGCCGTCGGGCGGGTGCGTGCCTGGGAGTTCGACGCGGCGGAGGTGCTCTCGCTGTGCGAGGGCGACCACGAGCTCGACCACGAACTGCTCCGCTATGTGGTGGAGGTGATCGGCCGGCGGCTGCGCGCCGCGCGTACCCGGCTGCTCGACCTCTACGGCCCTTACGGAAGTGGACCGCAGCCGTGACCGCGGTCCCCCTCCCCTACCGCGTGGTGGACAACCGGGCCGAGAGCGCCGACACCCGGACCCTCGTGCTGGAACCGGTCGGGGAGACGCTGACGGGCTTCAGGCCGGGCCGGTTCGCGATGCTCTACGCCTTCGGGGTCGGCGAGATCCCGGTGTCGGTCGCGGGGCTGCGGGACGGTGTGCTCAGCCACACCGTCCGGGGCGTCGGTGCGGTCTCCCGGGCCCTGTGCGCGGTGCGGCCCGGCGAGCAGGTAGGGGTGCGCGGCCCGTTCGGTACGGAGTGGGACCTGCCGTCGGCGGGCGGGGACCTGCTGGTGGTGGCGGGCGGCATCGGTCTGGCACCGCTGCGGCCGTTGGTGCGGGCCGCGCTGGCCGCGCCTCAGGCGCACGGCAGGCTGAACGTCCTGATCGGCGCCCGCACTCCGCACGACCTGCTGTACCGGGACGAGCTGGCCGGCTGGGGGCAGCCGTACTGCGGCGTGACGGTGGACCGTCCGGCCCCGGGCTGGGAGGGCGAGGTGGGAGTGGTGACCGCACTGCTCGACCAGGCGTCCTTCACCCCGGGGGACACGACCGCCTTCCTCTGCGGCCCGGAGGTCATGATCCGGGCCACCGCCCGTGAACTGCGGCACCGCGGCGTGCCCGCGCACCGGATCCGGGTCTCCCTCGAACGGAACATGCACTGCGCCACAGGTCACTGCGGCCACTGCCAGCTCGGGCCGCTGCTGCTGTGCCGGGACGGCCCGGTGGTCGGGTACGACCGGGCGGAGCCCCTCCTCGCCGTACGGGAGCTGTGAGATGACCGGGTCCGACCGTCCACGCCTGGGTGTCTTCAAGTTCGCCTCCTGCGACGGCTGCCAACTGACTCTGCTGGACTGCGAGGAGGAATTGCTCCCCCTGGCGGCCGAGCTGGAGGTCGCGCACTTCGCCGAGGCGTCGAGCGACATCCGGCCGGGCCCCTATCAGCTCTCGCTGGTCGAGGGCTCGGTCTCCACTCCCGAGCATCTCGAGCGCGTCCGCCGCATCCGCGCCGAGTCCCGCCACCTGGTGACCATCGGCGCGTGCGCGACGGCGGGAGGCATCCAGGCCCTGCGCAACTCCGCGGACGGCGACGCCTTCCGTGCGACGGTCTACGCGGAGCCCGAATACATCGAGAGCCTCGCCACGTCCACGCCCATCTCGGCGCATGTGCCGGTCGACTTCGAACTGCGCGGGTGCCCGATCGACCGGGGGCAGCTCCTGGAGGTCATCACCTCCTTTCTGGCCGGCCGCCGACCGGACATCCCCGATCACAGCGTGTGCTTCGCCTGCAAGCGCCGCGGCACCACCTGCCTGCCCGTCGCGCGCGGCATCCCCTGCCTGGGGCCGGTGACCCACGCCGGGTGCGGTGCCCTGTGCCCGGCCTACGGACGCGGCTGCTACGGGTGCTTCGGGCCGTCCGCCTCCACGAACATGCCCGCCATGATCCCGTTGCTGCGCAGCGACGGGATGAGCGACGAGGACATCGTGCGCTTCCTGCACACCTACAACGTCGAGGACTTCGCCGCGCTCGAACCGCCCGGCGTGCTGGACGAGGACGACTGAGCGGTCGTCCCGCCACCTGACAGTCGGCCTTCCGGCCACGTGCCTGGGCGGCCGGGAAGAAGGACGGAGCAGCCATGGCAGACAGCGGCACACGGGTGCTGAGTGTGGGCGCGCTGGCCCGCGTCGAGGGCGAGGGCGCCCTCCGGGTACGCGTCAGCGGGGACAGGGTCACCGAGGCGCGGCTGAGCATCTACGAGCCGCCGCGGTTCTTCGAGGCCTTTCTGCGCGACCGCCGGCACACCGAGCCTCCGGACCTCACCTCGCGGGTGTGCGGTATCTGCCCGGTCGCCTACCAGACCAGTGCCTGCCACGCGATCGAGGACGCGTGCGGGGTCGCCGTGGGCGGACAGCTCGCCGCCCTGCGGCGCCTGCTCTACTGCGGCGAGTGGATCGAGAGCCACAGTCTGCACATCCATCTGCTGCACGCGCCCGACTTCCTCGGTGCCGACAGTGCTCTGGAGGTGTCCCACCGGCATCGGGCGGCCATCGAGCGCGGGCTGCGGCTCAAGCAGGCGGGGAACAGCATCCTGGAGGTCCTCGGCGGGCGGGCGGTCCATCCGATCAACGTCCGTGTCGGCGGCTTCCACCGGGTTCCCTCGCGGGCCGAACTCCGCCCGCTGGCGGAGCGGCTGATGCGGGCCCGGGAGGACGCGCTGGCCGCCGTGGACTGGGTGGCCGGTTTCGACTTCCCCGAAGCGGAGTGCCGTGCCGACCTGTTCGCCCTGGCGGAACCGGGCACCTACGCCATCGAGCGGGGCGTTCCCACCGTGCTGCCCTACGGGGGCGGGGAGGCGCGCAGGTCGTTTCCGCTCGCCGAGTTCGGCGCGCATGTCGTCGAGGAGCAGGTGCCGTACTCCACCGCGCTGCAGGCCCGGCTGGACGGCCGTCGGCATCTCACCGGGGCGCTGGCCCGGTACGCCGTCAGCGGGCATCTGCTGCCGTCCGCGGTGCGGGAGGCGGCCCGGGCGGCCGGCCTGCCGGACCCGGCGTCGGGTGAGGTCTGCCGCAATCCGTTCCGCAGCATCGTCATCCGGGCCGTCGAGGTCCTCTACGCCGTGGAGGAGGCGCTGCGCCTGATCGAGCGCTACGAGCCGCCCGCGCGCGCCTCCCAGGAGGTGGCGCCGCGTGCCGGAACCGGTCACGGGGCCACCGAGGCGCCGCGCGGCCTGCTGTACCACCGCTACAGCCTGGACCTGGACGGGCTGGTCACCGATGCGAGCCTCATCCCGCCCACCTCGCAGAACCAGGGTGCCGTCGAGGATGAGTTGCGTCTGCTCGTCCAGAGGCGGCTGGCACGCGGGGAGGCCACGGACGCCGAGCTGGCGGGGCTGTGCGAACGCGCCATCCGCAACCACGACCCCTGCATCTCCTGCTCCGCGCACTTCCTCGACCTCACGGTGGTGCGGGAGCGGGAAGCGGACCGGCCGACCGCCTCGTCAGGGCGCGTCGGCGGACTCGGGCCGGGCGACGCACAGCGCCCAGATGACGAATCCGTAGAGCGCGATCAGCACGACTGACCAGACCGGGTAGTAGGGAAGCGAGAGGAAGCTGCTCACCAGGAGCAGACCGGCGATGGTGACTCCGGCGACCCGGGCCCAGAGCGTGAGCTTGAAGAGGCTGAGCCCGGTCATCAGAGCCACGATGCCGAGAGCGAGATGGATCCAGCCCCAGCCCTCCACGTTGAACTCGAAGACGTAGTCGGGCGTGTTCACGAAGACGTTGTCGTTGGCGATGGCCATGATGCCGCGGAGGATGCCGAGCACTCCCCCGATGACGAGCATCACCGCGGCGAACGTCGCTATACCGGCCGCCATCGGCTCCCGGTGCGATGCGGGGTGTTTCACAGCCTGTGTCATGAGTACTCCTCGGTTGCTCGGCCTGTGCGGCCGACTCGGATGTCACGCCAGGATCAGTACGACGAAGATCAGGCACACGATGATGTTGACCAGCCAGCTGTTGTTGTTCATCCAGTCACGCAGGCCGGGCATCGCGGACGCGGCCCGATGGCCCAGGAGCACGCGCAGCAGCAGCGGTGTCGCGGCGACCAGGGTGGTGAGGGCGATGAACGGCAGCGCGTCGACGAACGAGCCGTGGCCCTGGTCCAGGTGGACGCCGACGGTGAGCATCACCATCAGGTCGGAGGGCATCAGCAGCACGACCAGCAGGCCCGTCTCGAACGCCTTCCGGGTGTCGGCCGACATCAGCGCGTGCAGCCACTTCGGCGGTTCGACGGTCTCCCGTTTCCGCCAGTTCCGCAGCGCGGCCAGGATCAGCAGGGCCACCAGCACGTACTGGATCACCCGGCCGACGGAGCTCTTGTCCTCCGAGCTTCCGAGGTCGACGGCACCGCCCAGCGCGGTGGCGATGCCGAGCATGACGGCCACGCCCAGCGACGTGCCGATCAGCACTCCGGTCACGAAGCCCAGGGAGACCCGCACAGCCCGTTGCGCCGTGGCCAGAATGACGGCCGACATGATCTGGGGTCCTGCCATCATGGTGATGGCGAGCGGCAGAATCTTCAGGCTGTCCATAGGAAACGCCATCCGTGCAGGTGCTGACGACAGCAGTCGCGTGCCTGCTGCGCAGGCCCTGACGCGGCTCCCCTCCGCTCTTGCGGTTACCTCAATTGGACCAGCGCCACCGTCAGCCGCATCCGAACGTAGTCCGAACGGGTGAACCAGACGGTCGACCGGACCGTGCCGGGCCCCCGGTGCGGGCCTCCGCGGGGGCAGCCGGGACGAGTGCGGCGACCTGGTCACTCTTCGTGCATGCCGCTCTCCCGGGTAAAATACCTAGAGGGGTATATCGAACGGAGTAGGCGAACGGAGTTGCCATGGAACTGTCGATGGCGGCCGAGGAACTCAGAACCGTGGTCAATCGGCTGCGCCGGGCGCAGGGGCAGATCGCCGGAGTGATCAAAATGATCGAGGAAGGGCGGGACTGCGAGGACGTGGTCACACAGCTCGCCGCCGCCTCCCGGGCGCTGGACCGGGCGGGTTTCGCCATCATCGCCACCGGACTGCAGCACTGCCTGACCGGTACGGACCTGGCCGAAGGTGAGGACCGCGAGCAGTTGCGGGCCCGCCTGGAGAAACTCTTCCTCTCCCTGGCCTGAAGCCCCCGCCACGCTCCCCCGGCCCGCCCGGCGCCCGCGGCCGGTTCCCGGCGTGTCCCCGCACTCCCCCAGGGCTGCGGTGGGATACAGGGAGACCACCGCCCCCACCCCGCCGAGGAGTTCCCGTGCCCTACGACCGCACCGTCACTCTCGACACCGACTTCGCCACCGCGGTGGCCGCCGTCCGCGCGGCACTCGCGGAGGAGGGATTCGGCATCCTCAGCGAGATCGACGTCCGCGCGACACTGAAGGCCAAACTCGACCACGACACGGGGGACTACCTGATCCTCGGCGCCTGCAACGCGCCCCTGGCCCGGCAGGCGCTGGAGGCGGACCGCAGCATCGGCCTGCTCCTGCCGTGCAACGTGGTCGTACGGCGCGACGGCGACCGTACGGTCGTGCAGGCCCTGGATCCGGACACCATGGTCACCCTCACCGGGCTGCCCGCTCTGCAGCCCGTGGCCTCGGAAGCCATCAGGCGCCTGGACGCCGCCCTCGCCGCGCTGCCCGGCATCGGCTGAGCACCGCCGGGGGGCGTACCTGCCCCGCACGCAGACGGGCCCGCACGGCACGGAATCGACGGGTTCCCCCACGGTGACGGCCGTGGGGGAAACCCGCCGCGCTGTCCGGAAAGCCCGCTCCGCGGGGTGACGCTTACTTGGGAGGCATCAGCACGGTGTCGATGATGTGGACGGTGGCGTTGGCGGTCTTCACGTTGCCGCAGCCGATCTTGGCGTCATCGTTGACCGTGTAGGAGTCCCCGGACCCCTTGGTGGTGAGCTTCTGCTTCTCCAGGGTCGCGTACTCCCCGTCCTTCAGCTCGGGCTTGCCCAGCGGCTTGCCGACCACGTGGTAGGTCAGCACCTTGGTGAGCATCTTCTTGTCGTTGAGCACCTTCTCCAGGTCGGCCTTCGGAATCTTGTCGAAGGCGTCGTTGGTCGGCGCGAACACGGTGATGTTCTCGCTGCTGTTGAGCGTGTCGACCAGTCCGGCCTTCTTGACGGCGGAGACCAGCGTGGAGAGCTCGGGGTTGTTGGAGGCGGCAGTCGCGACCGGGTCCTGGGCCATCCCCTTGAAGCTGCCCTTGCCCGTCTTGGGCACCGAGGCACAGGCCGGACCGAAGGTGTCCATGGCCATGTCGTCGCTGCTGTCCTGCTTGTCGCTCTTTTCGCTCTTGTCGCTCTGCTTCTGCTCGCTCTTGCTCCCCTCGGACTTGTCGCCACCGCTGTCGCCGCTGCCACAGGCGGCCAGCCCGAACGGCAGTACGAGGGCAGCGGTGGCGGCCAGCAGAGCGTGACGGGTGCGATTGCGGTTCATTCTTCACTCCTACGTGGATATCTGGTGCGGTTGCAGATGCGGATCACGGGTGTGATCCGCGGGATTCGCCCGGCGCCGGAGGGATCCGGCGGGCGCGACGAGCGGTTCAGGTCACGTTGACCACCACCGAGTGGCGCCCGGTGGCACCGTCGGGGACCGTGCCGACCCGGTCCGCGGTCTGGGTACGGCCCTTCTTGTCGGTGGCACGGACCTGGAGGGTGTGGGAGCCGGGTTCGGCGTCCCATTCCCACAGCCACTGGCGCCAGGTGTCCTGGCTGTCCTCCTCGGCCAACCGCGCGGTACGCCAGGGCGCGTCGTCCACCCGGACCTCCACGCGGGCTATGCCGCGGTGCTGCGCCCAGGCCACTCCGGCCACCGTGACCTTGCCGGAGCGGACGTCGGCGAGCGGCCGGGGGGTGTCGATACGGGACTGGATCTTGATGGGCGCCTCGCGGGCCCAGTCCCGCTTGACCCAGTAGACGTCCACGTCCTCGAAGCGGGTGAGCTCCAGCTCGCGCAGCCACTTGCAGGCCGACACATAGCCGTACAGGCCCGGCACCAGCATGCGGACCGGGAAGCCGTGCTCGAAGGGCAGCGGCTCGCCGTTCATGCCCACCGCGAGCATCGCGTCACGGCCGTCCATGACCGTCTCCACCGGGCTGCCGAGGGTAATGCCGTCCTCGGAACGCGCCACCAGCTGATCGGCCGGTCCGCCCTTGGACGGGGGACGGACCCCGGCCTCGCGCAGCAGCGGGGCCAGCGGGACACCCAGCCAGCGCGCGTTGCCGACGTAGGAGCCGCCCACCTGGTTGGAGACACAGGTCATGGTGATGTCCCGCTCGATCAGGCCGCGTTCGAGCAGCGCCGCGAAGTCGAGGGTCACCGGCCGGGACACCCCCTTACCGTGGATGCGCAGACTCCAGTCCTCGGTGGTCAGCCGCGGGACGCGCAGCAGGGTGTCCACCCGGTAGAAGCGGGAGTTGGGGGTGATGAAGTCGCCCAGCCCGTCCACCCGGAGTTCGGCACCCCGGGGTACGGGCGCCGCTCGCGAGGACGGCGCGGGCAGCGTCACTGCCTCGCGGGACGCCTCGGCCGCGGCGCCGCGTGCGGCCCCCAGGAACCGGCCCAGCCAGCCGGCACCGGTCGCGGTGACCGCCACCGCCCCCGCGGCGAGGACAAAGCCGCGGCGGCCGGTCGGAGCCACTCGTGCCACCGGACCCGGGAGCGCCGGTTCGGTGTCGTCCCGGTCCGCGCGCAGGAAGCCGACCAGGAGATGGAGCACGGCCGCTCCGGCCACCGCCCCCGCCAAGGAGGGCACCACGTCGGTGTACTGGCCCTCCGGGCGGCTGAGCGCGGTCGCCGCGCCGACGATGCCGAACAGCAGCACCCCGCCCGCACCGGCCCTCCGGTACCGCAGTGAGACGACACCCAGCGCCGCTGCGCACAGCGCCAGCACCACCGCCATGCCGAGCTGGAGGACGAACTTGTCGTCGCTGCCGAAGGTGCGGATCGCCCAGTCCTTGACCGGAGTCGGCGTCGCGTCGATCGCCGCGCCGCCCACGACCACCAGCGGACCGCTGCGTGGCCGCACGGCCGCGGCCACCAGCTCGGCGACCGCCAGCGCGGCGTAGCCGGCCAGCAGGCCGCACAGCCCCGCCAGCCCCGCACGGGCGGCCCGTGCGGCAGGCATACGCGGCGACTCGGGCTGCTGCCCGCCGGCCGAGGTCTCTTCCGTCTCACTCACGCCCCTGCTTCGGGTCCCGGAGCACGGCGGATTGGTCGACCCGCGAAAAGAATGAATCTTTCTCCGGGAGTTGACACCGGGGAGCGGACTTCCCCATCCGGCCCAATCCGTCATGCGTGCGGCTCCGAATCACCTTCGGCTACCCGTCCCGGGTGGTGTCCGGACGCGTGCTCACACGCGCGGCGAGAAGAGGAGCGGCATGGCGGCACAGCGGCGGAGGACGGCCGTGATCGGCAGTGGGATCGCGGGGCTGACGGCGGCCTGGCTGCTGCGCACCACCGACGAGGTGACCCTCTTCGAGGCCGACGACCGGCTCGGTGGGCACACCCACACTCATGAGGTCGTCACGGCGGACGGCCGCCCGCTGCCCGTGGACTCCGGGTTCATCGTCCACAACACGCGCACCTACCCCCTGCTGACCCGGCTGTTCGGCGAACTCGGCGTGGCCACACAGGAGTCGGAGATGAGCATGTCGGTGCAGTGCGGGGGCTGCGGACTGGAGTACGCGGGAGCCAAGGGGCCCAGCGGGTTGTTCCCCCGCCCCGGACACCTGCTGCGCGGCCGCTACCTGCGGATGCTCGCCGAGGTCCCCGTCTTCCACCGGCGGGCCCTGCGGACCCTGGCCGCGGAGGAGGACCTGCCGGCGGACGGCTCCGGCTCCCCGCAGACCCTGGGCGCCTTCGTGCGGGGCGGCGGCTTCTCCGGCTACTTCACCTCCCACTATCTGGCGCCGCTCGTCTCGGCCGTGTGGTCCTGCGCGCCGGACACCGCCCTGCAGTACCCGGCGCGCTATCTCTTCCGCTTCCTGTCCCAGCACGGAATGCTCGGCATCGGCGGCTCACCGGTGTGGCGCACCGTCACCGGCGGCTCGCACACCTATGTGCAGCGGATCGCCAAGGAACTGCCCGACGTCCGCACCTCGGCGCCGGTGCGCGCGGTCCGCCGGCACTCCACCGGGGGCGCCGGGGCCGAGATCGTCACCGCCGACGGCCACGAGCACCACTACGACAAGGTCGTCCTGGCCGTCCACGCGGACCAGGCGCTGCGGGTGCTGGAGCGGCCGACCGAGGACGAGAAGCGGGTGCTCGGCGCCTTCCGCTGGTCCCGCAACCCGGCGCTGCTGCACACCGACAGCACCGTGCTGCCGCGCTCACCGGGCGCCGGGGCGAGCTGGAACTACCGGATGCCGGACTGCACCGCTCCACCCGGCCGGGTCCGGGTCAGCTACGACATGACCCGGCTGCAGCACCTCGCGGCCCCGGGCCGCTACGTGGTCTCCCTCGGCGAGGGTGAGCACGTCGACCCGAGCCGGGTGCTGGCGCGGATGGTCTACGAGCACCCCGTCTACACACCGGAGTCGGTCGCCGCCCAGAGCAGGGTGCCACAGCTCGAGAGCGGACCCGTGGTGTACGCGGGCGCCTGGCACGGCTGGGGGTTCCACGAGGACGGCTGCCGCTCCGGCGTCGCCGCGGCGCGCGCCCTGGGGGTGCGCTGGTGACCGGGCGCACCTCGGCCCGCCTGCCCGACGAGCGCGCACCGGCGCGCCGGGAGGCACGCACACCGGCCCTCTACCGGTGCGTGATCTCCCACACCCGGCTCCGCCCGCTGCGCCACTCCTTCCGTCAGAGCACTTATCTCTGGTTCGTGGACCCGGAGCGATTGCCCCGGCTGCCGCGCCCGCTGCGGGGCCTGGCCCGGTTCGAGGCGCGGGACCACTTCGGCGGGACCGCGCCGAGCATCCGCGCCGGACTCGAGCGGTTCCTGACCGCGCACGGCATAGCGCTCGGCGGCGGCCGGGTGCGGATGCTGACCTCCGCCCGGGTGCTGGGCCATGTGTTCAACCCGCTCACCCTCTACTGGTGCCGGCCCGCGGACGGGTCGCCCGAGTGCGTCGTCGCCGAGGTGCACAACACCTACGGCGACCGGCACTGCTATCTGCTGCGCCCCGACCCGGAGGGCCGCGCCGAAGTCCCCAAGGACTTCTACGTCTCGCCGTTCTTCGGCGTCGACGGCGTCTACCGGATGCGGCTGCCCGAGCCGGGCGACCGGTTGCGGCTCGGGGTGCAGCTGCGGCACGGGGACGACACCTCCTTCGTGGCCACCGTCACCGGCCGGCACCGGCCCGCGACGGCCGGGCAGTTGCTGCGGACCGCTGTCCGCCACCCCTGGCCGACCGCGGCCACCACAGCCGGTATCCGGCTGCACGGCATCCGCCTGTGGCTGCGCGGACTGCCGGTGCGCCCCCATCCGCGGACCCCCCGACAGAAAGGACTGTCTTGACCCTGCACGCCTCACCCGCCGTCCCCTCCGCGCACAGCGTGGACCCCGCCCGCTGGCCCGACGTTGCCGCCGTACCGCGCTCCTCGTGGATGCGCACAGCAGTCACCGAGCGCCTGCTGCGCCGGGCCCTGGGCGAGCTGCCGCTACGCGTGCGACTGCCCAGCGGCGAGCAGTGGGGGCGGGGCGGACCGCTGATGGAACTGCACGACCCCAGCGCCTTCCACCGCCGCGTCGGCCGGTTCGGACTGATCGGGTTCGGTGAGTCGTACATGGCCGGCGAGTGGGACACGCCCGATCCGGTCGGTCTGCTGTCCGTCTTCGCCGAGCACGCGGACCGCCTGCTGCCCCGGTCCCTGCAGCGGCTGCGTCACCTGTGGGCGCCGCGCCGGCCCGCCGCCGAGCGCAACACCGTCGCCGGGTCACGTGCCCACATCAGCCACCACTACGACCTGTCCAACGAGCTGTTCGCCCTCTTCCTGGACGAGACCCTCAGCTACTCCGCCGGCCTCTTCCGCAGCCTGCCCGCCGACCAGGAGTCCCTGGCGCCCGCTCAGCGCCGCAAGGTCGACCACATGCTCGACCTGGCCGACGTGGGATCCGGCACCCGGCTGCTGGAGATCGGTACCGGGTGGGGCGAACTCGCGCTGCGGGCCGCCCGGAGAGGCGCCGAGGTGGTCAGCGTCACCCTCTCCCGGGAGCAGCTCGACGCGGCCCGGCGCCGGGTCGAGGAGGCCGGGCTGAGCGATCGCGTCTCCGTCCGGCTGTGCGACTACCGGCAGGTGCGGGGCTCCTTCGACGCCGTCGTCAGCGTCGAGATGATCGAGGCCGTCGGCGCGGAGCACTGGCCGGTCTACCTCGGTGCGCTCGACCGGCTGCTGGTGCCCGGCGGCCGGGCCGCGCTCCAGGCCATCACCATGCCGCACCAGCGGATGCTTGCCACCCGCAACACCTGGACGTGGATACACAAGTACATCTTCCCCGGCGGGCTGATTCCCTCCCGCGAGGCGCTCACCCGCATCGCCCACGAGGAGACCGCGCTGTGCCTGGCCCGGTACGACCGGCGCGGTCCGCACTACGCCGAGACCCTGCGCCTGTGGCGGGAGCGGTTCGCCGCGCACACGGCGGAGGTCTCCGCGCTCGGCTTCGACGCCGTCTTCCGCCGCATGTGGGATCTCTACCTCGCCTACTCGGAGGCCGGGTTCCGCACCGGGTACCTGGACGTCCAGCAACTGCTCTTCATCAAGGACGGAGCCACCGCACCGTGATCCAGCTCGTCTCCCGTACCGGCGCCGCACAGCGCCTCGCCGCCGTCGCCGCGGAGTTCCTCGGCGGCGCACTGCCGTTCCGGCTGCGTGCCTGGGACGGCAGCGAGGCCGGACCCCCCGGCGCGCCGCTGGTCGTCCTGCGCTCGCGGACGGCGCTGCGGCGGCTGCTGTGGCAGCCCGGCGAACTCGGTCTGGCCGACGCCTACATCAGCGGCGACCTGGAGGTCGAGGGCGACCCGGCGGAAGCGCTCGCCGCCCTCTGGCAGGCCGCGCGGGAGCGCGGCCTGAGCCGGCCGCGGCTGACGGCCCGGCAATGGGCGGAGGCGGCGGCGCTGCTGATCCGGCTCGGCGCGGTCGGTCCTCCCCCGCGCCCGCCGGGCCGGCGCGCCCGGCAGGGCGGCACACTGCACAGCGTGGCCCGGGACCGCAGCGCCATCAGCCACCACTACGACCTGTCCAACGACTTCTACGAGCTCCTGCTCGACGAGACGATGGCCTACTCCTGCGGCTACTGGAAGCAGCCGCCGGGCACCGAGGGCTACGGGGCCGCCCAGTCCCAGCGCGACAAACTCGACCTGATCTGCCGCAAGCTGGCCCTGCGCCCAGGAGCCCGGCTGCTCGACCTCGGATGCGGCTGGGGATCGCTCACGGTGCACGCGGCCGAGCACTTCCAGGCGCAGGTCACCGCCGTGACCCTCTCCGCCGAGCAGGCGCGCCACACCCGCGAGCGCGTCCGGGCCCGCGGCCTGGAAGACCGGGTGCGGGTGCGGCACTGCCACTACCGCGACCTGCCGGACACCGGATTCGACGCGGCCGCCACCGTCGAGATGGGCGAGCATGTGGGCGCCGACGCCTACCCGCACTTCGCCGCGCGGCTGCGGCACGCGCTCGCACCGCGTGGCAGGCTCCTGGTGCAGCAGATGTCCCGGGGCGCCGACGCACCGGGCGGCGGGCCGTTCATCGAGACCTACATCGCTCCCGACATGCACATGCGGCCCCTCGGCGAGACGGTCGCGCTGCTGGAGGACGCGGGCCTGGAGGTCCGTGCCGCCACCTCGCTGCGGGAGCACTACGTGCACACCATCGACGCCTGGCGCGACACCCTGGAAGCACACTGGGACGCTGCCACAGCGCTGGTCGGACGCCCCACGGCGCGGCTGTGGCGGCTGTATCTGGCCGGCGGACGGCTGGCCTTCGCCGAACGGCGGATGGGCGTCGACCAGATCCTCGCCGTACGACCGGACGAGGACGGCCGCAGTGGGCTGGGCGCGAATCCGCTGGGCGGGCACGAGGGGACGTGGTCATGACCGGCGGCACCGACTGGTCCGCGCTGGGCGGGGACGTGTGGGCGACGATCGCCGCCGTCGCCGCCGTCATGCTGCTCACCTTCGCCGTCGCCCTCCGGAAGGGCGTCCACCGCATCGTGGACATCGCCTGGGGGGTGGCGTTCGCTGCGGTGGCGCTCGCCACGTACGGGGCCTCCGCGGGCGAGGGCGATCCGGCGCGCCGGGCGCTGGTCACCGCGCTCACCGTGGTGTGGGGACTGCGGCTGGCGGGGCACATCGCCGGGCGGGGGCGGGGCAAGGGCGAGGACCCGCGCTACGCGCGCATGCTCGACAAGGCGCCGGGCAACCGGAACGTCTACGCGCTGCGCAAGGTCTACCTGCTGCAGGGCGCCCTCGTGCTGGTCGTCTCCCTCCCGGTGCAGGCGGGCCAGTACGCACAGGCCCCGCCCGGTCCCGCCGCCTGGGCGGGGTGTGCCGTGTGGCTGGTCGGGATGTTCTTCGAAACCGTCGGGGACGCCCAGCTGGCCCGCTTCACCGCACGGCCGGAGAACCGGGGCACCGTCATGGACCGGGGGCTGTGGTCGTGGACGCGGCACCCGAACTACTTCGGGGACTTCTGCGTGTGGTGGGGGCTGTATCTCGTGGCGGTGACCGCCGGGACGACGGCACTCGCGGTCCTCGTCTCCCCGCTCTTGATGAGTGCCCTGCTGACCGTGGGCAGCGGAAAGCGCCTGCTCGAACAGCACATGGCCGACCGGCCCGGCTACGCCGCCTACGCGGCGCGCACCGGCGGCTTCTTCCCACTGCCGCCACGGCGGGCGGCCGACAGGAGGAGCGGGCGGAGCTGAGCCGCCCACGCCGGCCCGCGGGGTGCACGGACGCCCTTCCGGCCACGGAGGACGAGGCGGCGTGGGCCGCCGTGCCGCGAGCAGAGTGCGCACGGCGGCCCGGGCCCGCGGCGGATCACGCCGGGAAGTCCACCAGCATCACCGGCTCGGAGGTGGGCTGCGGGGAGCCCCCGTCCGGCTCGACGGTGACCCCCATGCCCGAGGCGCCGTCGAGTCCCCCTTCGAGCAGGGCCGCTTCGGAGCCGGAGCCCGGATGCATCAGACCCGCCGGACGCATCCGGCCGTCGTCGCTCAGCCACAGCTGGTACACCTTGCCCTTCGGCGGCGGCGGCATCCCGGAGACCACCAGGGCCGCCCGGTTCTGCGACTGCGAGAGGACCACGGTGCTGGAGCCGCCGCCCGGCAGTTCGCCGCCGGAGACGGCTCTCGCGTCGGAGGCGGACAGCACCCGTGCGAGCGCTTCGGCCCGGTCCTGGGCCCGCTCGCTGCGCTGTCGCGCGTCCTGAGCCTCCTGGTGCTGCCACACCGCGACCCCGCCCAGCGCCCCCGCGGCCGCGACGCACGCCGCGAGCGCCCAGATGGGCCAGGACCGGCGCCGTCCGTGCGGCGCCCGCGCGGTGGCGGCCTCTTCCACGGCCCGGCCTCCCGGCGCCTCCTGACGCACCTCGCCGATCCGGCGCAGTACCCGGTCGCGCAGTTCCGCGGGGGGCTGCTCGGAGACGGCCTGGCCCAGCCGGGCGGCTGTGGCACGCAACTCGGCGACCTCCTGGGCGCAGAAGGAGCAGGCACGCAGATGCTTCTCGAACTCGTCCCGCTCCTCCGCGGAGACGGCGTCCAGAGCGTAGGCGCCGGTGAGGGTGTGCAGTTCCGCGGTCCTCATCCCTGCACCCCCAGGCAGTCCCGCAGCCGGATCAGGCCGTCCCGCAACCGTGTCTTGACCGTGCCGAGCGGCTGGGAGAGCAGTTCGGCGACCTCACGGTAGGTCAGGCCCTTGTAGTAGGCCAGTGTCACGGACTGGCGCTGGATCTGGGTGAGCGTGCGCAGGCAGCGGCGCACCTGCTCCCGCTCCAGCCGCGCCTCGACCTGTTCGACGACATGGTCGTAGTCGCGGGAGCCGGAGAGCTGCGCCGCCCGCAGCTCCCGGTCGCTCGCGGACTGCTCGGACCGCACCCGGTCCACGGCGCGGCGGTGGGCGAGCGTCATCACCCAGGTCATCGCCGTGCCCTTGGCCGGGTCGAACCGCGCGGCCACTCGCCACACCTCCACCAGCACCTCCTGGGTGACCTCCTCCGACTGCGAGGGATCGCGCAGGACGGACCGCACGAGCCCGAACACCGGACCGACCACTCTCTCGTACATGGCGGCGAAGGCGTCCTGATCGCCTCGCGCCACCCGGACCAAAAGGTCGCCCAGTTCGACGGGCCCCACCGCGGGGGGCCCGAGGGCAGCGGCTTCATCCATCCGCCCTCACCCCCGGCCCGGCCGGACGGTCACCGCGTACGCGGCCTCGTACAGGAGACACGTTCTTCCCTTCTCGACATGACAGCTCCACCGCTGCTTCGGAGCCGCACGCCCGGCGGATTGGCCCGCGTCCGCACCGGGCGGGAGACCGGCCCGCCGGTGCCCCGCAGACGTGTCGCGTGCTGGGGAGGGTATCCGTCACGGGGACGATGCGGGAAGCGGGCCGCAGCGGGTACCGCGAGCGGGGATCGTGGGAAGGCCGAGGTGGAGGCGGAGAATGGCGGAGCGGCGGGCGGACGGGCGGCGGTGCCTGGTGACGGGCGCGACGGGCTACATCGGGGGGCGGCTGGTGCCCGAGCTGCTGGAGGGCGGATACGCGGTGCGCTGCCTGGCGCGGTCGCCGGAGAAGCTGCGCGACCATCCCTGGGCCGACCGCGTCGAGGTGGTGGGCGGCGACCTCACCGACCGCGACTCGACCGCTGCCGCGCTGCGCGGCGTCGACATCGCGTACTACCTGGTGCACTCGCTCGGCGCCGGAAGCGGCTTCGAGGAGACCGACCGGAAGGCCGCCCGCCTCTTCTCCGAGGAGGCCCGGAGGGCCGGGGTGCGGCGGATCGTCTACCTCGGCGGACTGACACCCGCCGGGGTGGACGAGCGGGAGCTCTCGCCCCATCTGCGCTCCCGCACCGAGGTCGGCCGCATCCTGCTGGAGTCGGGTGTGCCGACCGCGGTCCTGCGCGCCGCGGTCATCATCGGCTCCGGTTCGGCCTCCTTCGAGATGCTGCGGTATCTCACCGAACGGCTGCCGCTGATGGTCACCCCGAGCTGGGTGCGCACCCGGATCCAGCCCGTCGCCGTACGGGACGTGCTGCGGTATCTGGTCGCGGCCGCGGCACTGCCGGCCGGCCTCAACCGCACCTTCGACATCGGCGGCCCGGACGTGCTGACCTACCGGGACATGATGCTGCGCTACGCGTCCGTGGCGCAGCTCCCCAGGAGGCTGATCCTTCCCGTCCCGGTCCTGACCCCGGGCCTGTCCAGCCACTGGATCGGCCTGGTCACTCCCGTTCCGCCCGCCGTGGCACGGCCGCTGGCCGAGTCGCTGCGCCACGAGGTCGTCTGCCGCGAGAACGACATCGTGCGGTACCTCCCCGGAACGCCGCAGCAGCCGCTGCCGTTCACCCGTGCGGTGGAGCTGTCGCTGCGGCGGGTCCGCGACCAGGAGGTGGCGACCCGCTGGTCCTCGGCGTCCGTACCGGGCGCCCCCAGCGATCCGCTGCCCACGGACCCCGACTGGGCGGGCGGCACCCTGTACACCGACCGGCGGGCGCGCCGGGTACCGGCTTCTCCGGAGGCGCTGTGGCGGGTCGTCGAGGGCATCGGCGGGGAGAACGGCTGGTACTCCTTCGGCCCGCTCTGGGCCGCGCGCGGCTGGCTGGACCGGCTGCAGGGCGGGGTGGGGCTGCGCCGCGGCCGGCGCGACCCGGGACGGCTGCGGGTCGGGGACTCGCTGGATTTCTGGCGGGTGGAGGAGGTCCGGCCGGGGGAACTGCTGCGGCTGCGCGCCGAGATGCGGCTGCCCGGACGGGCCTGGCTGGAGATGTACGTCGACCGGACCACGGACGGCCGTACGCGCTACCGGCAGCGCGCGCTCTTCCGCCCGCACGGCCTGGCGGGCCACCTGTACTGGTGGAGTGTCGCCCCGTTCCACACCGTGCTCTTGGCGGGCATGGCCCGCAACATCGCCCGGGCCGCCGAGCACGGCGCCGCGGACCCGACCCCGCCCGCCGGCCGGAGGACCGGACGCCGCCGCCGCAAGCGTTCCCGGCGTCGCCCGTAGAGCCGTGCGGTCTGATCGGACCGGGCCGGGAGAGTGCCGGGCCGGACGCGGTGGCGAGGACCCCGATCGGCCGCGCCCCGCTGGCGCGACTCGCGCTGCCCTGCTGACCTGGAGCAGACGGCTCGCGGGCCGTGCGGACGCAGACGGCACGCCGCGCCGGGCGGCGGGGTGGAGGTCGGGGACGATGCACAGCGAGGAGCCGGACGGCAGCGGCACGGACGCCGCGGGCCCGCACCAGGACTCGTTCACGAACCGCTGTGCCGTGCGGCGCGAGCAACTGGGCCTGTCCCGGGACGAGGTGGCCCGCCGGGCCGGCATGTCCGTCGCCTATCTCGACCGGCTGGAGTCCTTGAGCGACGACTTCGATCCGGCCGCTCTGATGCGCCTGGCCGCAGTCCTCGACCTCCCCTACGACGAGCTGAAGGAGGGCCCGCGGGAACCCGGACCGGGCCGGCGGCCGGCCGCCGCCCACCCGCAGCTGAGCCGGATGTCGGAGGACGAGTGCTGGCGGCGGCTGGGCACACACGGAGTCGGCCGGATCGGTCTGACCGACGGGGCGGCGCCGGTGATCCTGCCGGTCAACTTCCTGGCGGACGGCCGCACCGTGGTCTACCGGACCGAGGCGGACGGGCCGGCGGCCGCGGCGGACGGGGAGACGGTGGCCTTCGAGGTCGACCGGACGGACGAGCGCCTCAGCAGCGGCTGGAGCGTCCTCCTCACCGGGACCGCCCGGCACGTCACCGATCCCGGCACGGTCGAGGACCTTGCCTCTCGGCCGGGCGCGGACCCGTGGGCGGGTGGGCGGCGGCAGCTGTGGATCCGGGTGCTGCCCGGCGAGGTGACCGGGCGCCGGATCCGCACCCGGTGATCCGGACACGGCCCCGGACGAAATGGGCCCCGAACGCCGCCGGGCGACCCGGACGGCGGGCGGCGCGGCGGATCACATGTGCGGGACGACGGCGACGGGGGTGCGGGAGTGGTGCATCACCGCGTGCACCACGGATCCGACATGGGGGCCGAAGCGGGAGGTGCGCTGCCGTCGTCCGACCACGAGCAGCGCCCCGTTCTCGGCGGCCTTCACCAGCAGCGCCGCCGGCTGTTCGAGAAACGCCCGGACATCGACCTCCACGTCGGGGTGCTTCTCGCACCAGGGCCGCACCTTGGCGGTGACGGCGGCGGCGCGTTCCGCCAGCAGTTCGTCCAGGGCCATGGTCGCCCGGGGCAGGGTGCGCGCACCGTAGTAGGCGGGGGGCTCCCAGCCGTGCCGGATCTCCAGCCGCGCCGCGCGGCGTCCGGCGGTCTCGAAGGCGAAGTCCAGCAGTTCGTCGCAGGGGTGGCTCAGGTCCACGCCGGCCACCACAGGGCGCGGCGCCCCGTGCGCCGCACCCCCCGCGGGCGCCTCGTCCGCCTGCGGGCTTCCCGCACGGGCCCGGACGAGGACGACGGGGCACTGCGCGTGGGCGACGGCGGGCAGAGCGACGGAGCCGACCAGGTAGCCGCCCAGAGTGCTGAGTCCGCGCGATCCGATGACCAGCAGATCCGAGGTCTCGGACAGTTCGGTGAGCAGCCGGGCCGGTTCCCCGGTCGCCGACTTCGTACTGACGGCCAGGTCGGGGAAGTCGTCCGACAGTCCGGCGGTGGCCTCGTGGAGGACCTCCTCGGTGTGGCGGCGGGGCTCGTCGCTCTCGTCCGGGGCGACGAGCTGGTCCAGGGCGCTGTCGGCGACCTGCACGTGCACGAGCTGGAGCGGTGCGCCGCGGGCGGTCGCCTCGCGGGCTGCCCAGCGGACCGCCGCGGTGCTCTCCGGGGTTCCGTCGGTACCCGCCGTGACGAGATGCGCCATGTTCCGCTCCCTGGCCGGAGAACTCCATACCTCGCATACCGGACTTCTCCAGGTTCCCGCGGTCCCGCTGGGCTGTCCACCGGCGCCGCGGCGGGCGGTCCCCGACGCAGGCCGTGGCCTCGGGCTCGGACGCGACGGGCGTTGGCTCGGGACGGAATCGGAGAACGGCCCCGGCACCCCGGCCCCCGGCCGGAGACACGCTGCGCCACCGGCATGCCACCCGGCGGGCACACCGTGCGGGCGGCGGCGGCAGCGGGTTCACTCCTTATGGGGGGAGGACAATCGCCGATCCGGCAGGGCGGAGGCTGAGTCATCCATGACGGACACCATCGCAGTGGGCTTCGACGGGTCCGCGGAGAGCCAGGCAGCGATCGACTGGGCCGCACTGGAGGCCGAGCGGCAGGGCGTGGGGCTCCGCCTGGTCCACGTGTGGCGCTGGCAGCCGCACGCGTCGGCCGCCGACCCGGACAAGGAGCACGAGTGGATCGCGCGGGTGCCGCGGGAGGCGGCGCAGCGGCTCGCCGAGCACCACCCCGGGCTGCGGGTGGAGCAGTTGAGCGTGCCGGGGGTGGCAGCTGACGTGCTGGTCGAGCTGACGGAGGACTCGCGGCTGCTCGTGCTCGGCTCCCGGGCCCTGGGCAGGGCGAGCGGCTTCCTGCTGGGCTCGGTCGGGCAGGAGGTCACCGCCCGGGCCGAGTGTCCAGTCGTGATGGTGCGCGCGTCCTTCCAGGACGAGGAGGTACGGGAGAGCCGGACACCGCGGGAGGGCCCGCCCGGGGGGCCGGTCGTGGTCGGGCTGGATCTGGTCAAGCCCAGCCGGGCGATCCTGCAGTTCGCCTTCGAGGCCGCGGCCCTGCGGGGTACGGGCTTGCGCGCGGTCCACGTGTGGAAGCTGCCCGCGGTCTTCACCTACGGTCCCCGGATGATCGACCAGCATCAGCGCTCGGAGCTGGGCCGGCGGGAGCATCAGCTGCTCTCGACCGCGATGCTCCCGTGGCGGGAGGAGTATCCGCAGGTCACGGTGGACGAGCAGGCGGCGCCGGGGAACGCGTCGCGGCATCTGATCGAGCGGGCCGACGACGCGTCGCTGCTGGTGGTCGGGCGACGTGTGCAGCGGCCCGCGCTCGGCACCCGGCTGGGCCCGGTCACCCAGGCCGCCCTGCACCATGCCACTCCGCCGGTGGCGGTGGTCCCGCACATCTGAGGGGGCGTACGCGGAGTACCCGGTGCGGCGCCGTCGGCCCCGGCCGGAGCCACGGAGCCTGATGGCCGGGGGCCGCCCCGCGGGACGGCCCCCGGCGGTCCGGGGCGGTACCGCTCGCCGGCCCGGGCCGCGCTCAGCCCCGCTCGCCCGCCCGGCGGCGCAGGACCACCAGGTTGGCGGTGAGCGTCGCGGCGACGGCCAGCCCCATGCCGAACACGGCGCCGCCCATCCCGAACACCGGCGGACTGAGACCCAGCCCCAGCACCACCAGCGCACCTGCCACCACCAAGAGGGGGTGCCCGACCGCTCCGGTCCCGGTCATCCGGTGCAGCACCCCCAGCACGAGCAGCACGATCACCACCGGTACGGCGACCGCGAGCCCCGCGGCCTGCTCGGCCAGGTGCGCGTGGTGCTCGGTCGTGTCCAAGGCGGCCTCCAGGCCGCCGCCCACCGCTGCCAGCGCCGCGAAGACCACATAGTGGCCGTATCCCCACACCAGCGCGGTGCGCAGCGTGGCCAGTTCGGCGTCGCTGCCGGCGAAGTAGATCCACCACAGGGTGAAGACCAGCAGCAGCCCGCCGAGGGCGATGAGCAGCACGGTGGCGGACAGACCCTGGTCGGTGACGGCCGACTGTACGGCGGTGAGACTGGCGAGGATGACCTCGCCGAGCACGATGATGGTGAACAGTCCGTACCGTTCGGCGATGTGCCCGGGGTGCCAGGTGGTTGCCCCGCCCCGGGACTCGGCCCAGGCAGGTACGGCCAGCTCGGCCACCACCAGCAGGACGAAAGTGGTCGGTGCCCATACGCCCGTGGCCCACAGCCGGGCGATCCAGCCGCACTGCACCACGGCGACACCCGCCGCGTACCGCAGCGCGCTCCGGCGCCCGTCGGGGTGCTCGGCGGCGGCCCGGAGCCACTGGGCGATCATCGCGAGGCGCATCAGCACGTAGCCGACCACCACGATCGCGAAATCGCCGTCCCGGAACGCCTCGGGCACCCCGGCGGCCAGCACCAGGGCGCCCGCCATCTGCAGCAGTGTCAGCAGCCGGTAGGGCACGTCGTCGGTGTCGAAGGCGGAGGCGAACCAGGTGAAATTCATCCACGCCCACCAGATCGCGAAGAACACGGCGGCGTATCCGGCGAGCCCGGACCCCAGATGCCCCTCGGCCCAGGCGTGGTGGAGCTGGGCGGCGGCCTGGGCGACCGCCACCACGAAGGTCAGGTCGAACAAGAGCTCCAGAGGTGTGGCGGCACGGTGCTCCTCACCGGGGTCCCGTCCGCGCATCACCCGCCGCCGGGTCCCGGTCCGCTCCTCGAGGTTCCCCTCTGCGCTCATTCCCGCTTCACCGCCCGGTGCTCGTCCGCCGCCCGCGGCCGGCCGCCGCGGGGGACCACGGCAGATCCAACCGGAGGAGTCCGGGCCGGGGCTCCGCGACGCACCGGTTGGCCGGAACCCGCACGGTCGGCCGCCTGGTTTCCCCGAACCCGCCGAGCCCGCGGGAACCGAGCGCCAGTGGTACGGCGTCCTCGGCAGCGACCGTCGGCGGCCCGGCGTCGGGCGCTCCCTCGTGCAGCTCGGCGGCCGCCGACAGCGGGAGGGGCCCATGGGCCGAGGCCCTGCGACCCGGGCGGTGGGAAACGAAGGCGCGGGTCACGAGCATCCCCGCGGGAGAACACTGCGGCACCCGAATCGATGTTCCCCCGATAACAGGATGAACCTGTCCGGATAACGGTCACATCACGCGCCCAGGCACTTTGGTTAGTTACTCGCCGTTATGTGATTTACATCACGTGTGAATCCGCAATGAACATGCTAGAACAACGCAATCCCGTATCCGGCTCCACCCCATGCCGGCTCTGCGGACTACCGGTATCAACTGCAACAACCTGGGCGATCGCGGTTCGTGTCCGCGGACCGATTCCCTCCCCTCGCCGATCGGACGACGGCGTTCTGCTCCATGTCCGCTCACCGCGGCGCAGTCTCCCATGCGTCGGCCCGCCCTACAGGTGGTAACCACTGTGTCACTCGATTCCATAACTGACTCCATTGACAAGGCTGTAAGCGACTTCGTCGAACCCATCGCCACCAAACTGGGTGAGATCGTCTTCTACTCCGTCCCCGTCGGCGGAACGGAACTCCCCCTCATCGTCACCTGGCTCGTCGTGGCCGGCCTCGTCTTCTCCGCCTGGTTCGGGCTCGTCCAGATCCGCAAGTTCCGGCTCGCGGTGGACGTGGTGAGAGGCAAGTACGACGAGAAGGGGTCGGACGGCGAGGTCAACCACTTCCAGGCGCTGACAGCAGCAGTGTCCGGCACCGTCGGCCTCGGCAACATCGCCGGTGTCGCCGTCGCCGTCTCCATCGGCGGTCCCGGCGCCACCTTCTGGATGGTCCTCTGCGGCCTGCTGGGCATGGCCACGAAGTTCGTCGAGGTCACCCTCGGCGTGAAGTACCGCGAGGTGCACGCGGACGGCACCGTCTCCGGCGGTCCGATGCACTACCTGCCCAAGGGGCTCACCGAGCGCTTCGGACGCAACGGCAAGATCCTCGGCCGGGTGCTGGCGGTCCTGGCCTCGGCCATGATCCTCTTCTTCGGCCTCTTCGGCGGCAACCTCTTCCAGGTCAACCAGAGCTACGCACAGCTCGTCTCCGTCGCGGGCGGCGAGGACGGCGCGCTGGGCTCCTCCGCCGGTGCCCTGTTCTTCGGTCTCCTGATCGCCGCGGTCGTCGGCATCGTGCTGCTCGGCGGCATCCGCTCCATCGCCACCGTCACCAGCCGGCTGGTTCCGTCCATGGCGGCGATGTACATCGTCGCGTGCCTGATCGTCATCCTGGCCAACATCACCGCTGTCCCGGACGCGATCGGCTCGATCTTCGAGGGCGCCTTCAACCCGGAGGGTGTCGCCGGCGGTATCCTCGGCGCACTGATCATCGGCTTCAAGCGGGCCGCCTTCTCCAACGAGGCCGGCCTGGGCTCCGCGCCGATCGCGCACTCCGCGGTGAAGACCAAGCACCCCGCCAGCGAGGGCCTGGTCGCCCTGCTGGAGCCCTTCATCGACACCGTGGTCGTGTGCACCATGACGGCCCTCACCATCGTCATCGCCAGCCCCGACAGCTGGGCCAAGGCCCGCACGGACGAGTCCATCGGCGGCGTCACCATCACCTCCGACGCCTTCGAGACCGTGCTGCCCTGGTTCCCGTACATCCTGACCATCGCGGTCATGCTGTTCGCCGTCTCGACCGTGCTGACGTGGGGCTACTACTGCCTCAAGGCGTGGACCTACCTCTTCGGCCGCAGCAAGGTCAGTGAGCTGACCTTCAAGGTCGTCTACACGCTGTTCGCCGTCGCGGGCGCCCTGCTCACCCTGCAGACGCTGATCGACCTGGCGGACGCCGTTCTCTTCTCGCTGGCCGTCATCAACATCATCGGCCTGTACCTGCTCGCCCCGATGGTCAAGCGCGAGCTGAACTCCTTCCTGGAGTACATCCGCAACCGCAAGGCCGGCGCACCGGACAGCTCCGGCGGCGCCGACGAGGACAAGAACCCGGCCACCACGACCGTCTGACGGTCGCACCGGCCCGGTACGGAAGGGGTCCGGGTACGCCGCGGCGCGGCGTACCCGGACCCCTTCCGCATGTCTGCTCGCGGCGTTGCCCGGCCCGGTGTCCGACGGAGTGCCCCACCGGACTGCCAAGGCCCGGGGCAGCCATGCCGACGACCGGCGCATCATGCTCCACGCCCTCTCGGGCCCCGCGGGGCTGCTGCTGACTTCTCCCCTGCGCCCACTGCTACGATGATCCTCATGTTCCTCCTCTTGGCATAGGCACGCCCAGGTCCGCGACCCGCACACCGTGCTCGCGGCACTTCGGCGTCCCTCCCCCCCCGCCTCGACCGAGGAACATTCCATGTCTGCGCCTGCTCAAGGGCGGCCTTCGTACGCTGCCGTGCTGCGCCTTCCGTACGCCCGACGCACCTTCGGCGCCGCCCTGCTGGCCCGGCTCTCCTACGGAATGCTCGCTCTCTCCGTGCTGCTGGCGGTGACCCGGGCCACCAACTCGTATGCCGTCGCGGGCACGATCACGGCGCTGTTCGGCGCCACCGGTGTCTTCCTGTCCCCGGTTCGGGCAGCCCTGGTCGACCGGCACGGCCCACGCCGCGCGCTGCTGCCGATGGCCCTGCTCCACGCGGGTCTCCTGGGCGCCTTCGCGGCGGCCTCCTGGCGGCCTGGCGCCCCCGCCGTTCTGCTGGGCGCCATCGCCGCAGCCGCGGGCGCCGCGACGCCTCCGCTCGGCCCCTCGATGCGGGCCGTCTGGCGTGAACTCACCGACGAACCGGCGCTGTTGCAGCGCGCGTTCAGCCTGGACGGCGTCGCGGAGGAGGTGCTGCTCGTGTCCGGACCGCTGCTGGTCGGCGCGACCGCTGCTGGTCGGCGCGCTGGTGCAGATCGCTCCCCCGGCGGCCGGAATCGTGGGGAGCGCGCTGCTCGTAGGGGGGGCGGGACCTTCGCATTCGTCATGTCGCCGGCCGTGCGGGACGTACGGCCGACTGCCGTTACTGAAGGAGCGGCACGCTCCGGGACACGGCTGCAGGGGGCGCGGGCGCTGCTGACGCCGGTCGTGGTGGCGGCCGGGGCCGGGGCTGTCCCTCGGCGCCGTGGATCTGCTGGTCCTCGCGTTCGTGACGGAGCGGCAGCACGGTGACGACATGGTCGCCTGGGTACTCGCGGCCCTCTCGGCGGGCAGCACGGTCGGCGGGCTCCTGAACGGTGCCGTCAACTGGCAGGCCGGGGCCCGGGTACGACTGCCGCGGCTGGCAGTCGTACCCGGTCTCGCCCTGGCCGCCGCGGGGCTCGCACCGGGCGTGGGGACTTTGACCGTCGCGGTGGCGTGTGCGGGAATCTTCGTGGCTCCGGCGCTCACCACGGCGTATCTGCTGGCCGACGAGGTGGCACCGCGGGAGCGCCGAACGCGGGCAGGCGCCTGGGTCAACACGGCGGTGAACGCGGGCATTTCCGGCGGCACGGCGACGGCCGGTCTGCTGGCAGCACGGCTGCCCCTCGGCACGTGCTTCGCGCTCTCGGGCGGCGTAACGGTGTTCGCGGCCATGGCCTGCGCCGTGCGGAAGCCGAAGACGGCAGGGCCGCCCCTCGGTTGAGCACGTCCCATCAGCCAAGAACGTGCCTTCAGCGATGCATCTCCTGCGCCCTGAGCAGTGTTTCCCCCACCCCCGAGCCGTGCCGGTGGCCGAGCCGCACGCTCGGCGACCTCTCGGCGACCGGGCAGCCGTCCTGCCCGGCGGTGACCGCGCCCCGCCCCCCCCGGGTGGAGCACCACCGGAGGCGGTGGCTTCGGCGGCAGTCGGACCCGTGCAGTCCCGGGACTCAGGTACGCCCTTCGCGCTCCTGCGCCGCCTCCAGTGCCGCCGGCGCAGGCATCCAATCGGCGAGGCGTACCTGGAAGCCCGCCCTCCGGTAGGCGGCGACCACCTGCTCGTCGTCGTCGACCACCAGGGCCACCGTGCGCTCCCGGGCCAGCCGGCACAGCAGTTCGGGCTTGACGACCCGGCCCGGGCGGCGGTCGTCCCGCGCGCGCATCAGGAGCCGCCCGGCCGGGAGCCCGTGCTGCCGCAGCCACCGCACGGAGTCCGTCCGGCAGCGTTCCGGGCGCCCGGTGAGGTAGACCAGTTCGCACCGCCCGGCCGTCTCCAGGGCCAGGGCCACCCCCTTCTCCAGCGGCGGATCGTCCGCGGCGGCGCGGAAGAACGCGTCCCAGTCCCGCGGCCGCCGCTGCAGGAAGGGCAACCGGTGCCGGACATCGGCCAGCGTCCCGTCCAGATCGAACACCGCCAACGGCGCACGCACAACCATCGCCACCTCACTCCCGTCACGCACATTCTGGCGTATCCGGCCGTGGCAGCCGAGCCGCGCCGGTCCGGCCGGCGACCGGCACGGAGGCGGACGCTCCGACCCTCATCCGGATGCCGCCGCGGCTCCCCCACAGGAGCGAGCGGCCGCATCTGATGTGCGCTTTTCGGGTGCCCTGGTCGGCGGATGCGGCAGCAGTGGGGTACCGACCAAGGGGCCGAGAGGTCTCTGTAGCGCGCGGCCGGACACCGGTGCGGCAACCGCAGGGGGCCCGTGCCGGGTCGCCTGAGCGCCGCGGGATGGAAAGGAGTGGAAGCCGTTGACGGTGGGAGGAGCCTCGGCCTGGCTGCTGTCGGCAGGCCTGCCCTTGATCCTCCTGGCGCTGAGCCTGCCGGTGTGGCACTGGCGCTGGCCGCGGGCGCCGGTGCTGCTGCGCGAGGCGGCGCTCGTCTCCACGGTCTTCCTGATCTGGCAGATCCCGGCCCGCATGTCGGCGGGGAACCTGGAGCCGGCTCTCGACCGGGCACGGTGGATCTACCGCTGGGAGCAGCGCCTGCGCCTGCCGGACGAGGTGGACTGGCAGCAGGCCGTGCTGCCCCACCCGTGGCTGGTACAGGCGGCCAACTTCTACTACGCGGTGATGCACTTCGGGGCGATGGCGGCGCTGCTGGTCTGGCTGTTCTGGCGGCACCGGGACTCCTACGGCCGGGTGCGCACCTACGTCGTCCTGGTCACGGTGGTCTCCCTGCTGATCCAGCTCGTCGCGGTGGCGCCGCCACGGCTGCTGACGCGGCTCGGTTTCGCGGACACGGCCGAGCGCTACGGGCAGTCGGTCTACGGCAGCGGGCCGGGAAGTGTGGTGGCCGACGAGCTGTCGGCCGTCCCGTCCGTGCACGTGGCCTGGGCGGTCCTCGTCGCCGCTGTCGTCATCCGGTTGGGCCACCGGCGATGGCGGTGGCTGGTGGTCGCCCACCCGCTGCTGACCCTTGCCGTGATCGTGGTGACCGCCAACCACTTCTGGCTCGACGCCGCGGCCGCCGTCGCCGTACTGGCGGTGTGCGCGCTGCTGCAGTGGTCCGTGCGGGCCTGCGCGCACCGGATCGGCAGGGCAGTCCGGCGCACTCCCGTCTCGGCGGACAGCCCGGCGTGCGGAAACGGGGACCCGTCCGGACCGCCGGAGGGATCGGACGGGTCGAGAAACACCGAGGGAGGGAACCGCGCGTCCCGGGGCCCGCACCCGCGGGGGTGACGGCGGCCCCGCGTGCGGGCGACGATCCGGGCGCCGCCGGTGCGTCCTCTTCGTCCTGGACCGAGGCGGCCCTAGGCTGCGCGGGCCGACAGTTCCGGCGCTGCCCAGCCTGCCGGGACTGTCGGTCTCCGACCGCGGTGGCGGCTCTCAGCGCAGTTCGCTGAAGCGTTCGGTCGCCCGGGTGCGTCCGGCCACGATGAGGGTGTCGTCCGCCTGTACCACCGTGTCGGGAGTGGCGTAGCTGAAGCCTTCGCCGGGCCGCTTGATGGCCACGACGGTGATCCCGTAGCGGGTGCGGACGGCGCTGCTGGACAGCGGGATGTCGAGGACGTCGGGCGGCGGGGTGGTCTTGACCATGGCGAAGTCGTCCTCGAATTCGATGTAGTCGAGCATGCCGCCGCGGACGAGGTGCGCGACACGCTGCCCCATGTCGTGCTCGGGGAAGACGACGTGCTGGACACCGAGCTGGGTGAGGATGCGGCCGTGGGCTTCGCTGGTGGCCTTCGCCCACACGTTCTCGATCCCGAAGGAGATCAGCAGCGAGGCGGTGAGGATGCTGGCCTCCAGGTCGGTGCCGATGGCGACGACGGCGCGGTCGAACTCGTGGACCGCGAGCTGCCGCAGGGCGTCCTCCTTCGTGGAGTCGGCGCGCACGGTGTGGGTGAGCGAGCCGGAGAGGGACTGGACGACCTCGGGGTTCTCGTCGATACCCAGGACCTCGGTGTCCTCGTCCACGAGTTCGAGTGCCAGGGACCGGCCGAACCTGCCGAGCCCGATGACCACCACGGAGTCGCGGTGGGAGCCGCGGCGGTTCCGGTTGCTGCGCTTCCTAGCCAATGACAGGTCGCTCCTCGGGAAGGTCGTACATACGGACGCGCAGCCGCAGGGCCAGCGCGGAGGCGACGGTGATGGGACCGAGCCGCCCGATGAACATCAGTACCGTCAGCAGGACCTGTTCACCCCCGGGCAGTCCGGAGGTGATGCCGGTCGAGAGTCCGACGGTGGCGAAGGCCGAGGTCACCTCGAACAGCGACTGGTCCAGGCTGAAGTCGGTGAAGACCATGAAGACCAGCGTCGAGGTCGCGACGGCGGCCACCGAGAGCAGCACCACCGTCAGGGCCTGCCGCTGGAGGTCGCCGGGCAGCCGGCGGCGGAAGATGTCGACCGCGCCCTCGCCGCGGATCTCCGCGTAGAGCACGAAGAACAGTACGGCGAAGGTGGTGACCTTGATGCCTCCGGCGGTACCGGCGCTGGCGCCGCCGATGAACATCAGGACATCGGTGCCCAGCCAGGTGGCCGGGCTCAGCGCACCGGTGTCGACGCTGTTGAAGCCCGCGGTGCGCGGCATGACGCCCTGGACGAATCCGGCCAGCAGCTTCCCCCGCACGTCCAGCGGGCCCAGCGTCGCCGGGTTGTCCCATTCCAGAGCGGTGACGAAGGCGCTGCCGCCGACCAGGAAGACCGCCGAGGCCCCGAGCACGATCTTGGTGTGCAGGGACCAGGTGCGCGGTCTGCGGAATCTGCGGCGCAACTCGAACAGCACCGGGAAGCCGAGGCCCCCGGCGATCACCGCGGCCGACAGCGGCAGGCAGATCCACGGGTCGGTGACGAAACCCATCAGGCTGTCGGAGTAGAGCGCGAAGCCCGCGTTGTTGAACGCCGAGACGGCGTGGAATACGCCCAGCCACACCGCGCGCGGCAGGGACTCGTCGTAGGCGGTGGCGAACCGCCCGGCCAGGATCGCCGCGGTGACCGCCTCCAGCAGCAGGCTGACCTTCACCACGCGGACGACGACCGTGCGCACGTCGCTCAGGCCCAGGGTCTTGGTCTCGGTCGCGGCGGTGAGCCGGGCCCGCAGCCCCATCCGGTGGGAGACCAGCAGCACCAGCCAGGAGGCGAACGTCATGATCCCGAAGCCGCCGACCTGGATCAGCGCGAGGATCACCGCCTGCCCGAACCCGCTCCAGTAGCCGGGGGTGTCGACCACGACCAGCCCCGTCACACACACCGCCGAGGTGGAGGTGAACAGCGCCTCCAGCCCGGTGGCCGAGCCTGTCCCGGCCTTGGCCACCGGAAGCATCAGCAAACCGGTCCCGATGCCGATCGCCATGGCGAAGCCGACCACGACCATCTGGGCGGGGTGCCGCACGCGGGGCCGCCACCGGGTCACCACAGCACGCCCTCCGCCCCGCACACACATCCGACGTTTGTTCGCACCGGGAGACGATAAGCAATCGCGCCGCGGTCCTGGGAACCGGTACCCCCGATGGCCGCGCGGACCTGCCCCGCGGGCCGGGAACCACCCGGACGTCGCCACCGCACCGGCCGCAGCACGGCCGAGGCCGCAGCCTCGTCGGCTGCGGCCTCGGCTTCCGGTACCCGGCACCTGCGGCGCCGGTCACCGGGGTGCTACTTCTTGGCGCCTTCGGACGTGCTCTTGGCGGAGGACTCGACCGCGTCGGAGAGCGTGCCGTGCTCCAGGCTGTCCTCGATCGCGGCCACGGTCTGGTCGATCAGCTCCTCCTGCTGCTTCTGCTCCTTGGCCCGCAGGTACGCCTGGCGCTCCTGGTGGAAGGACTTCAGCGTGGCGATGCACATGCCGATCATCACGATGCTGAACGGCAGCGCGATGACGATCGCCGCTGTCTTCAAGGTGTTCAGCGACGCGGCTCCGGCACCGAGATCGGAGGCCAGCAGCAGCGCGATGGCGACGGCACCCTCGGCGAGCGCCCAGAACACCCGGCTCCAGACCGGCGGGTTGGGGTCGCCGCCGGAGGCCAGCATGTCGACCACGTACGAGCCGGAGTCCGAGGAGGTGACGAAGAACAGCACGATCAGCAGGATCGACACACCGGCGACGAACTTGCCACCGGGCAGCGTGTCGAGCATCTCGAACAGCGCGTTGTTGGTGCTGATCGCGCCGTCGTGGACGTAGTCGTGCTTGTCGTTCATCTGCTGGAAGAGGCCGGTGCCGCCGAAGATGGCGAACCAGACGAAGGTCAGCAGAGTGGGGACGAGCAGCACGCCGCAGACGAACTGGCGCACCGTGCGGCCGCGGGAGATGCGGGCGATGAAGATGCCGACGAACGGCGCCCAGGAGATCCACCAGCCCCAGTAGAAGACGGTCCAGCCGTTGACCCAGCTGGTGCCCTCCTTGCCGTGGGCGGCGCCGGTGTCGAAGCTGAGCTGCAGCACGTTCTGCAGGTACCCGCCGACGTCCTGCGCCAGCCCGTTGAGCAGGAACACCGTCGGCCCGGCGATCAGCACGAAGAGCATGATGATGGCTGCCACGCCCATGTTGATGTTGGACAGCCACTTGATGCCCTTGCCGATGCCGGTGACCACCGACACGGTGGCGATGCCGGTGATGCAGGAGATCAGGACGACCAGCAGCAGCTTGCTGTTCGGATCGTCCACCCAGCCGAGGAAGTTCATTCCGCTGGCGACCTGCATGACGCCGAAGCCGAGCGAGGTCGCCACACCGAAGAGGGTGCCCACGACCGCGACCGTGTCGATGACGTTGCCCAGGAAGCCGTTCACCCTGTTGCCGAGGATCGGCTCCAGCGCCCAGCGGATGGAGACCGGACGCCCCTTGCGGTGCACGGAGTAGGCGACGGCCAGCCCGACGACCACGTAGATCGCCCAGGGGTGGATGCCCCAGTGCAGGAACGTCTGCACCATGGCGAACTGCTCGCGGGCGGCCGCTCCCTCGCCGATGCCCGGCCGGGGCGCGTGGAAGAAGTTCAGCGGCTCGGCGACGCCCCAGAAGACCAGACCGATGCCCATGCCTGCGGCGAACAGCATGGCGAACCAGGAGAGCGTACTGAACTCCGGCTTCTCATGGTCCTTACCGAGCTTGATGTCCCCGTAGCGCCCGATCCCGATCCAGATGACGAAGATCACGAAGAGCGAGACCAGAGCCATGTAGAACCAGCTCAGGTTGCCGACGATCCCGTCCTGAATATTCTGCACCTGCTCAGCGGCCGTGTCCTGGCCGATGACGGCATAGAGCACGAAGAGCAGGATGACGGCGGCCGAGGGGTAGAAGACCCACGGCGCGATCGAGCCATCTCTCGGTGGCGCCGGAGGCTTCGCCTCCGGCTCTTGGTCAGATGTTCTGGCCGTTGTCTGCGCAGCCACGCGTTCATCCTTTGCGGTCAGGTTCATAGGCCACCAGGTCGAAGGGAGTCTCCGGCCTGTCGCGGCAGCTGCCCCAAAACCTTCATGTCATTCATTACGAAAGGATTACTGTCAACAGCCAAAACGGAACGAGAGGTTCATCACAGCGCTTACGAGTCGAACCATGCCGTCTGACCAGCACTTCTTTCTGCAGGACGGCGAGCAGGGGGCAAACCGGCTGACCCACTCGCGCCCGAAATCCCGAACCGGCACACACGGCGGCGAGTAACGGATCAGCCACACACGGCCCTGTGCAGATGGCGCGGACGGCTCGGTGCACGGCGGACGGTTGCGGCCCCGCCCCCGCGGAAGCGCGGCGCGCTCCGGCGCAGCACCGTGCACAGCCGCTCCCCCGAGACCCGGGCTCACGTGTCATCCCCGCACATCTGGGAACTCCCGCACCAGTAGCCACCCGTACTCAGCACAGCGTGGCCCGGCCGGGCCGGGTCAGCGGGACGGATCCACCATGACCAGCGGATACACGGGTCCCGGGGATTTCGGCCGGGACCCGTTCGAGGAGTTCATCGCGCACTTCCTGCGCGGAGCCCGGCCCGGGAACGGCGGACAGTTCAGCGATCCCCGCTACTACGACTTCCTCCGGTTGATGAGCGAGCCCGCACGGCAGCTCGTCTCCGACGCGGCCTCCTACGCCGCCGAGCACGGCAGCGAGGATCTGGACACCGAGCATCTGCTGCGGGCGGCCCTCGCCGCCGAACCCACCCGCAGCATGGTCTCCCGGGCCGGAGCCGACCCCGACGCGCTCGTCGCCGAGATCGACCGCGAGGTCGGGACCGGGCAGCCCCGCAACTCGCTGTCCGTCAGCCCCGCGGTCAAGCGGGCGCTGATGGACGCGCACGAGATCGCACGCGCCCGCGGCGCCTCCTACATCGGCGCCGAGCACGTACTGGTCGCGCTCGCCGCAAACCGCGACTCCACCGCCGGCCAGATCCTCAACTCGGCCCACTTCGACCCACGTTCGGCCGCCTCGGGCAGCGGCTCCGGAGCCGGGCAGGGCGGCGGAGCGGAGGCACCGGCGCGCGGCGGTACGGAGACGCGCCCCAGCAACACCCCCAAGCTGGACAAGTTCAGCCGCGACCTGACCGACCTGGCCCGCGAGGGCCGGATCGACCCGGTCATCGGCCGGGACGAGCAGATCGAGCAGACCGTGGAGGTCCTCGCCCGGCGGGGCAAGAACAATCCGGTGCTGATCGGAGAGGCAGGTGTCGGGAAGACGGCCATCGTGGAGGGCCTGGCCCAGCGCATCGCCGACGGCGACGTACCCGACAACCTGCTGGGCCGACGGGTCGTCCAGCTCGACTTCGGCAGCGTCGTCGCGGGCACCCGCTACCGGGGCGACTTCGAGGAGCGGCTCACCGGCATCATCGACGAGATCCGCGCCCACACCGAGGAACTCATCGTCTTCATCGACGAGCTGCACACCGTGGTCGGGGCCGGAGGCGGCGGGGAGAGCGGGTCGATGGACGCGAGCAACATGCTCAAACCGCCGCTCTCCCGCGGCGAACTCCACGTCATCGGCGCCACGACCCTGGAGGAGCACCGGCGGTACATCGAGAAGGACGCGGCGCTGGCCCGGCGCTTCCAGCCGGTCCTGGTCCCCGAGCCCACCGCGGCGGACGCCGTCGAGATCCTGCGCGGCCTTCGGGACCGCTACGAGGCCCACCATCAGGTGCGCTACACCGACGAGGCACTCGTGGCCGCGGTGGAGCTGTCCGACCGCTATCTGACCGGGCGCTTCCTGCCCGACAAAGCCATCGACCTGCTGGACCAGGCGGGCGCCCGGGTGCGGCTGCGTACCGCGACCCGCGGCACGGACGTGCGGGCGCTGGAGCGCGAGGCGGAACAGGTGCGCCGCGACAAGGACCAGGCGGTGGCCGCGGAGGACTACGAGCGGGCCACGCAGCTGCGGGACCGGCTCGCGGAACTGGAGGAGGCGATCGGCCGCGACGGGCACAAGCAGGAGACCCGCTCCGGCCACCGGATCGTGGAGGTCACGGTCGAGGACATCGCCGACATCGTCTCGCAGCAGACCGGCATCCCCGTCAGCAACCTCACGCAGGAGGAGAAGGAGCGGCTGCTCGGGCTGGAGGAACGGCTGCAGCAGCGGGTCGTCGGGCAGGACGAGGCGGTCACGGTCGTCGCCGACGCCGTGCTGCGCTCGCGCTCCGGTCTCTCCAGCCCGGAACGGCCCATCGGCAGCTTCCTCTTCCTGGGACCCACCGGCGTCGGCAAGACGGAGCTGGCCCGGGCACTGGCGGAGGCGCTGTTCGGCTCGGACGAGAAGATGGTGCGGCTCGACATGAGCGAGTACCAGGAGCGGCACACCGTCAGCCGGCTCGTGGGCGCACCGCCCGGATACGTGGGACATGAGGAGGCCGGACAGCTCACCGAGACCGTGCGGCGCAATCCCTACTCGCTCCTGCTGCTGGACGAGGTGGAGAAGGCGCATCCGGACGTGTTCAACATGCTGCTGCAGGTCCTGGACGACGGGCGGCTCACCGACTCCCAGGGCCGCACGGTCGACTTCACCAACACCGTCATCGTGATGACCAGCAACCTCGGTTCGGAGGCCATCACGGGGCGCGGCGCGGTGCTGGGATTCGGTGGCGGCGAGGAGGCCGACGAAGGCGCCCGGCGGGAGCGGGTGCTGCGACCGCTGCGCGAGCACTTCCGCCCCGAGTTCCTCAACCGCATCGACGAGATCGTGGTCTTCCGGCAGCTCGACGACGCGCAGCTGCGGCAGATCACCGATCTGCTGCTGGAGGAGACCCGGCGCCGGGTGCACGCCCAGGACCTGGAGATCGAGTTCTCCCCCGCAGCCGTCGGGTGGCTGGCGCACCGGGGCTACCAGCCCGAGTACGGCGCCCGTCCGCTGCGTCGCACGATCCAGCGCGAGGTCGACAACCGGCTGTCCCGGATGCTGCTGGGCGGCGATCTGGCACCGCATTCCAGGCTGCTGGTCGATGTGGCGGACGGGCAGCTGGAGTTCCGCACCGAGGGTCGTGCGGACCTGGCCGGGGCACGCCCCTGAGGCGCGGCCCCCGCCCACCGCCGCGATAGGGGGCCGGGCACGGCGTCCGCCGTACTGACGGGGCGTCAGAGGCAGCGGGCCGCACCGGCTCCGTCTCGCCCGCCTGGAGCATGCCCGCCCGCAGGCGGGGCCGCTACGGGTTCGGCCGCGAGACGCGCGGGCATGTTCTCCCCGCCGGGCGCGGCAGCGCCGGTCACCGCAGCACGGTCGAGGAGCCACCGTTGGGAGACGTGACGTCGCAGAAGCGGAACCACGACCGCGTCCCGGAATCCGGATCGCACCCGCCCGGAGACGCCGAGTCGGCGCCGTGGGATGCGCCGGGCCACGGCGCCGAGGGCGGGAGCGGCCGCCCCGGGCCGGACGACGGGTACCGGCAGCGAGGGGAGCCGCGGGACGTCTGGTCGGTCGCCGCCGAGCTCGCCGCACCTTCGACGCGCACGGGGACGCGCAGGGCATGACGCGTGAGCAGCAGTGGACGCTGCAGGTGCTGAAGCTCGCGGAGGAGACGGGCGAGGCCGCCCAGGCGGTCATCGGCGTCCAGGGCACGAACCCGCGCAAGGGTCACAGCCATGCCTGGGAGGACGTCCAAGCGGAAGTGGCGGACGTGGTCATCACGGGTCTGGTCGCCCTGGCCCGGATGCGGCCGGAGGACGCGGCGGAATACCTCCAGCGGCAGCTCGCGCAGAAGGCGGCCCGGTTCCCGGACACCGGCCGGGCCGGCCGGGAGCCCTCTGCTGTGGAGAGCGGACGGGCGCAGCCCTCCGGCACCCGGCGGTCGACGGCGTAGCGGAAGGCGCCGGTGTCCGCGCTGACGAGGCAGTGACGGGCAGCCCCTTGTCGGGCACACCGGCGGTCTCAGGGCGCGGTCAGCGCGGTGAAGTCCTGTACGAAGCGGGTGAGGAGGCGGGCCAGGGCCGCGCGGTCCGGCTCCGGCCAGTCGCGCAGGGCCTCGGCCACGATGCTGCCGCGGAACTGTCTGACGCGGGCGAGCAGCGCCCACCCCTCGTCGGTGAGCACCAGGAGGGAGCGCCGCCCGTCCCGCTGGTCGGCCTCCCTGCGCAGCAGCCCGGCGTCCCGCGCCTGGGCGGCCAGCCGACTGGCACGCGGCTGGTCGACCCCGAGCACCGTGGCCGCCTCGGTGACGGTGAGCGAGCTGCCCGCCTCGCCCTCGGCCGCGACCGCGTCCACCAGTTCGACGACCGCGTCCGGCGGCCCGGCGTGCGGTCCCGTGCGTTCACCGCGCCGCTCCGCGAGCCGGGCCAGCGCACGCCGCTTCTGCACCCGGCGCAGCGCGGCCAGCGCGGACTCCAGGGCCGCGACCTCGGGTTCCGGGTTGTTCACGGCACGCTCCCGCCCAGCTCGTCACATGTCAAAATACATTCACATGTTATTTTACATGTATTACTCTCCTCAGGGGACGGAGACCGGCATGGACGCGACCAAGCCCATCGGATACTGGCTCAAGCACCTGCACGACCTGCTGGAGCGGCACTTCGACGCCACCCTCGCCGATCTGGACGTCGGCCGGCGGCACTGGCAGGTGCTGAACACGCTCAGTCGCGGCCCGGCCTCGCGCGAGGAAGTGATAAGCGCGCTCGCCCCGTTCCGGGAGGCGGGAGCGGTGGAACCGGCGGAGATTCTCGACGGCCCCGGGAACAGTCTCGCCGCCCGCGGATGGACAACCGCCGCGGGACGACACATCGGCCTCACCCCGGAGGGCCGCGCCGCGCATGCCCGGATCGCCGACCGGGTCGCCCGCAGCCGCCGCACCGTCCTGGGCGAACTCACCCCCGAGCAGTACACCGCGACAGTGCACACCCTCTCGGTCATGGCGGCGAACGTGGAGGCCGACCTCGCCTCCGGAGGGCGCCCGGCCTGAACGCCGAGCCTCCGGGCGGCCGGGGCCGGCTCAGGCAGGCGGGGCCGGCAGCGCGGCGAGCCACTCGGTCAGCATCCGGTTGATCTCCTCCGGACGCTCCTGCTGGATCCAGTGGCCGCAGTTCTCGAGGATGTGCGAGGCGTACAGACCGGGAAGCGTCACGGGGTAGGCGTCGACGGCCTCGGCCATCGAGGTGGTGGAGGCGTCCCGGCCGCCGCCGACGAACAGCGAGGGCTGGGTGAGCGGCGCACCGTCGAAGTCCGCGAGCTCCTCCCAGTCCCGGTCCATGTTGCGGTAGCGGTTCAGCGCCCCGGTGAACCCGGTGCGCTCGAACTCCCCCGCGTAGAGATCGAGTTCCTCCTCGGTCAGCCAGGAGGGCAGCCGCTCGGCGGGGAACCGGTCGCGCATCCGGCCGCCGGGGGCGACGAAGTGCGGGGCGGGTGCGCCGTCCGCGGGCATGGTCTCCGCGGACAGCGCGGCGTAGACACCCGCGAGCCAGCCGCGCACGTCCGGCTCGATCTCACCCTCCGCCCGGCCGGGCTGCTGGAAGTAGGAGATGTAGAACTCCTCGCCCCTGCCGATCCGGGAGAAGACCTCGGAGGGCCGGGGGCCGCCCCGCGGGCTGTAGGGGACGCTCAGCATCCCCACGGCCCGGAAGACGTCCGGTCGCAGCAGACCGGAGTTCGCGGCGATCGGCGAGCCCCAGTCGTGCCCGACGACGACCGCGGTCCGCTCCCCCAGGGCGTGCACGACCGCGACGTTGTCCTCCACCAGGTCGAGCATCCGGTAAGCGGCCGTCTCGGCGGGCTTCGAGGAGCGGCCGTAGCCGCGTACGTCGATCGCGACAGCGCGGTATCCGGCCGCTGCCAGCACGGGCAGTTGGCGGCGCCAGGAAAACCAGGACTCGGGGAAGCCGTGCACGAGCAGCACCAGCGGACCGGCACCCTGTTCGACCAGATGGATCCGGCCCGCCGGGGAGGGCACCAGCCGGTGGGTCAGGGGCGGAATCCGGTCGATCCGGTCGGTCTGGTCGGTGGCCTGCCGGGACATCTACCCCTCCGGAGCTGCGGAACTGGCGAACGCCGCGCCCGGCCGGCCGGCGACCGGGCACCCTGGCAATGATCATGGGGCCTGCCCCCGCCCGAACGCCACCCCCCGTATCCCCTCGGGCGTTGACGGTCGGGCGTTGACGGCGCCGGACGCGCCCCGTCGCGTCCCGCGCCGCGCCCCCGGCGTCAGCCGTCCGCCCCCGCGGAGTGCGAGCCCACGGCGGGCAGCAGCCGGAGCTTCTCGTCGCTCTCCGAGCCGGGGACGGCCGTATACACCAGCAATGTCTGCCCCTGATCGGGATCGAGGAGCACCTGGCAGTGCACCTCGATCTCCCCCAGCTCGGAGTGCAGGAACCGTTTCGGCTCCACCCGCGGCGCCCCGACCTCATGGGCGCTCCAGTACCGGGCGAACTCCTCGCTGACCGCCAGCAGTTGTTCGACCAACTCCTCGGCCCGGCTGCCCCGGCCCTGCCGGGAGTAGGCGGCCCGCAGCCCCGAGGCGAAGAACCGGCTGTGCCGCGGATGGTCCTCCTCCGGGTACAGCAGCCGGGTGGCCGGGTCGGTGAACCAGCGGTGGTACAGGCTGCGGGCCATTCCGGTGAACCGGGACTCGTCACCGAGGAGCCCGGTCGCCAGAGGGGTCTGCCAGAGCGTCTCGGCGAGGTCGTTGACGACCTGTGCCGGGGTGTCGTCCAACCGGCCGAGGATCCGCATCAGTCCAGGAGTGATGTGGTCCGAACCGGCCCGTGGGGGTGCGTTGTGTCCCGCGACCTGGAAGAGATGGTCCCGCTCGGGGAGCGAGAGATGCAGCCCCTGGGCGATCGCGGCCAGCATCGGCGCCGACGGCTGCGGCCCCCGCTGCTGCTCCAGGCGGCTGTAGTAGTCCGTGGACATACCGCTCAGCGCCGCCGCCTCCTCGCGGCGCAGCCCGCTGGTCCTGCGCCGCGGGCCACGGGGCAGCCCCACGTCCTCCGGTTGCAGAGCCTCCCTGCGGGTGCGCAGGAAGTCCGCGAGCTGTGCTCGGTCCACGGTCTGCACTCCCTGTCCGTCGCTCCCCGGTACGGTGCCATTCTCCCTCTCCCGCGGTCGCCTACAGGAGCATGCCCCCCGATGCCTCGATGCGCTGACCGGTGATCCAGGACGTACCCTCGGCGAGCAGCGCCGCGGCGGCGGCTCCGATGTCGTCCGCCTCGCCGACCCTGCCCCGCGCGGTGACCGCACCGAGAGCGGACCGGGTCTCCTGCCGGTCGCGGACGGCGCCACCGCCGAAGTCGGTCGCGGTGGCGCCGGGAGCCAGGACGTTGACGGCGATACCGCGCGGTCCCAGTTCCTTGGCGAGGTAGCGGGTGAGGACCTCGACCGCGCCCTTCGCCGCGGCGTACGCGGAGGTCTCGGCGGCGACGAAGCGGGTCAGTCCGGTGGAGATGTTGAGGATCGTGCCGCCGTCCCCGAGCAGTGGGAGCAGCGTCCGGGTGAGGAAGAAGACGCCCTTGACGTGGACGTTCATCAGCCCGTCGAACTCCTCCTCGGTGGTCTCCACGAACGGCTTGTGCACACCGTGTCCGGCGTTGTTGAGCAGGATGTCGAACTCCTCGCGGTCCCAGTGCTCCTCGAGGGCGCCGCGCACGGCGTCGGCGAAGGCCGGGAAGGCGGCCGTGTCCGAGGTGTCGAGCGGCAGCGCGACCGCTGTCCGGCCCATCGCGCGAAGCTGTGCGACGACGGCCTCGGCCTCGTCGGCGTGCGAGCGGTAGGTGAGCAGCACATCGGTGCCGGCCTCGGCGAGGTGCAGCGCGGTGCTGCGGCCCAGCCCGCGGTTGGCACCGGTGATCAGAGCGATGCGGGTCATGCCGTGTTCTCCGTTCACGAAGCGGGGTTCCTGCAGCTCAACGGTGCCGCGGGTGGGGAACGGGAGGAAGGCAGCAGCTGTCCGGGGAGCGGCGGTCCCCCCTTAGGGTGCGAGGGGGCGGCGGAGAACGGGGCTTCGGCCACCGTGAACTTTTCCGTCCACCCCGCCGTCGAAGACTGTGCACGGTGCGACGGCGGGGGGCCGGCACGAGCAGGGACACGAGCAGGGAGTCGACGTAAGCGATGGCACCGGACGCGGACATGATCTATGCCACCCCGAGGGCGAACCGGCGCGTACGGACGACCCCTGCCGCGAACGGCAGCCTCCTCGCGCGGCGCCACCGGCTCCGGCATCCGGCGAGAGCCGCCACGTCGGCTGCCACAGCGCTGGTGGCAGCGGGACTGCTGGCCGGGTGCGGCAGCCAGGACGGCGGCACTCCGGAACTCCGGCGGGTCTCCGGTGAGGCGACGCCCGCGGGCATCGCCCCGTCCGGCAAGGAGAAGGGCGACAGCGGGAAGGAGAGCGGCGGCAAGGACAAGAAGGGCGACGGTGGGAGCACCGAGCCTTCCACGTCGTCCTCGAAAGGCTCCGGCAGCACCGGGGACGGTGGTTCCGGTGGCGGCGGCGCGGAAGCCGGTGGCGATGGCGCCGAGCCCGGCTCGGGCTCGGGAGGCGCGTGCGCGGCATCCGATCTCAAGGCGTCCATAGGCCCCAACCATCCGGGGGCCGGCCAGCACCACCACGCGCTGGTCTTCACGAACAACTCCGGCAGCACCTGCACGATGAGCGGCTTCCCGGGGTTCGCCTTCGTCGACGCCTCGGGGAACCGGGTCTCCGTCCCCCCGCAGCGCGAGGGCAGCGGCTCGCAGCAGGTCGAGCTGGCGCCCGGCTCGAGTGCCTGGGCGCCGCTGTCGTTCGCCGACCCACGAATGACGGGTACCGCGACCGTCACCCCGGACGGCGCGCTGCTCACCCCGCCCGACCAGCAGTCCTCGCTGCGGGTGGGGTGGTCCGGCGGTCCGGTGACCGCCTCGGGGGACGCCTCGGTACCGAAGATCGGCCCGGTCTCCCCCGGCACCGGCGGCTGAACGCCGCGCGCCACGTACGCAGTCCGCAGGCCCCGAAAGGATCCAGATGAGCGAGCAGCACACCGACCGGCCCAGCAGCCCGGCGGCGGACTCCGCGCCGTGGTGGGCCGGCACCGGGCCGGTGGGCGGAATCGTGCTGATCCTGCTGGGCGTGGGGGTGGCCGCTGTCCTCTTCCGCACCGGCCACGCGGCCCCGGACGCCTACCTGAACCTGTACGGAGCCGCCAAGGTCGTGGCCGTCGGTCTGGTGGTCGCGGGCACCGGCCTGCTCGCCGAGCGGCGCCGCAGGCGTGAGACGTGCGACGCCGCTCGGCCGGACGAGAAGCAGTAGCCGGGCCGGGGCCCGCCGGGCCGCTCAGTCCGCGGCGGACCGCGGGCGCAGCACCACCGGGAGGGTCTGGTGGCCGTTGCTGATGAGCGAGGGCACGGGGCGCAGCTCCTCTTCCGGGACGCCCAGCCGGGCCTCGGGGAAGCGGGCGAAGAACTTCTCCAGCGCCGTGATGCCTTCCAGGCGGGCGAGCGGGGCGCCGAGGCAGAAGTGCACACCGTGGCCGAAGGCGAGGTGCTCGGGGCCGGGGGCGGTGCGGGTGAGGTCGAAGGTGTCCGCGCTCTCGCCGTGCCAGTCGGGGTGCCGGTTGGCGGCGGCGTACGAGGCGAGGACGGGCTCGCCCTTGGCGATGACCTGCCCGTCGGGCAGCGGGATGTCGCGGACGGCGAAGCGCAGCGGCAGATGCTTGACGGCCGGCTCGAAGCGCAGCGTCTCCTCGACCACGTCGGCCCAGCCGGCGCGGCCCTCCCGGACGAGCGCCAGCTGCTCGGGGTGGGTGAGCAGCACGGTGATGGCCTGGTCGAGGAGGTTGACCGTGGTCTCGTAACCGGCGCTGATCATCAGCAGCAGGGTGTCGCGCAGTTCGGCCTCCGAGAGCGCCGACCCGTCTCCCTCCTCGTCCCGCGCGTCGATGAGCAGGGAGGTCATGTCCTCGCCGGGCTGCTCGCGCTTCTCGGCTATCAGCTCGTCGAGCACTCCGTAGAGGCTCGCGGTGTTGGCGGCGGCCTCCTCGGGGGTCAGCGTGGTGGCGAAGACGTTGTCGACCAGTTGGCGGAAGCCCGCCCGGCGCTCCTCCGGCACCCCCATCAGGTGGCAGATCACCTGGATGGGCAGCGGGTAGGCGAACAGCTCCCGCACATCCGCCGCTTCACCCTCCGGGGTGCGCGCCAGCACGTCCAGCAGGTCGTCGACGATGCTCTCGACGCGCTCGCCGAGCGCCGCCACGCGGCGTGCGCTGAAGGACGGGGCCACCATCCGGCGCAGCCTGCGGTGGTCGCTGCCGAACGAGGTGAACATGTTCTCCACCGCGACCCACAGCGCCAACGGCCAGGTGGGGACGGTCTCGGCGAACTGCGGCCAGTGCTGCCGCGCGTCCTTGGAGACGTCCGGCCCGGTCAGCAGCTTCTTGAGGAGGGCCGGGTCGCTGACCGACCAGGCGGTGACACCCAACAGGTCGACCCGGGTCGCCGGGCCCCGCGCATGGAGGGCCTTGTGTTCACCGTGCGGGTCGCTGCCGGTGGGGTCGAGAGTCAAAAGCTCGGGAACAGACACGGTGAGTCGCAATCTCCGTTCGGGGGGCGGGGAATTGACGCGGTGACGCCTGCCCACAGTACGAGCCGATCACGCGTCCGTGTAGGGGTCAGACGGTGCAAGATCATCTCACGTTGCGCGGCACGCGTCAGGGCCCGGTGGGTGCGGATGTCCCCCGGCCCCCGTCGCGGCCAGGCGTGCGAAGTCGGCACCTGCGGCGGAAAGTCGGCGGTGCGTCGCGTCCGCCCCCACGGCCGGGACGGGGCGCCGCGGTGGCCGGCGGTCGCGCTCCGGGCGGCTCCCGGCTGTCTGCGGAACGCCCGCGAACGGGTCCTGCCGCCCCCGGGCTCCGACGGGCCCGGCCGCCGCCCCGACGGGGCCGGGGCGGCGGCAGCGGGCGCGGGGCGCCGGATTCCCTCAGCTCCCGCCCAGGGACACCGCGCCACCCAGCAGCGTGCCCAAGGCCTTCTCCGCGACCCCGAGGGCGGCCTGTTGACGGGAGGTCAACTCGTCGGTCTGCGGAACGGGGGCTTCGGCGGCCGCGGCGGCCGGTGCCACCGCTAGGACGGTCGTGGCCAGCAGCGTGGCCAGAGCCAGTACGGATCGACGGAACATACGCGCTCCTCGGGAGATGTCAGGGGCAGTACCCGACCCAGCGTCCGGGAGCGGCCGGTGGCAGGGCGGACGGCCGGTCCGGCGCTGCTGCGAACGGACCAGCCACTGCCACTCGTGCGGCCGTTACCGCGGGTTCACTGTTCGACGCCGCCGAGCAGCCGCTCCGCGCGTTCCTCCACCAGTCGTACCGCACCGGGCTGGCGGCCGGGGACCCGGCGGCGCAGCAGGACCAGTTCCGGGGCCAACTCGCGGGCGGTCTCCCCCTCGTCCAGGCACTGCCACTGGTGGTGGGCGCGGTCGACGGCTCCCTCCACTTCCAAGGCCCGCTCGGATTCGCCACGTTCGAGGCGCCTCCGGGCGACCCGCAGCCACAGTTCACAACTGCGGGCCGGGGCACCGGCCAGCCGGGCGAGGTCGGCGCGGACCTCCACCCAGTGCAGCGCTCCTTCCGAACCGGGCCCCTCCGTACGCTCGGCGGCCTCCTCCCAGGCCACCGCGAGCGCCTCGGCCTCCTCATGGCGGCCGGCGCGTGCCGCAGCCATGATCGTTTCATGCGGGTCCTCGGCCGGCTCGGCACCCGCGCCTCGGGCCCCCGGGGGCGGGGGCGCGGAGTGGTGCCGGGATTCCGCCCCGTTCCCGGGCACCTGCTCGGCACCGGGCGGCCCGTGCGGAGCCGGGACCGCCGAGGGGTGCGGGTCGGCGGGCTGCCACTGCGCGGGGAGGTCCGGGGGGGCCTGGTGCCCCCATCCGTTCGGATGCACGGGGGCGGCTGCGGGCCGGTAGCCGTTCAGCGGTTCGGCCGTCGCTTCCGGGGCCGGAGGTGCCGCGGCCGCGGACGCGGTGACGAACAGCGCCTGCTCGTGCTCCGTCGTACCGGAGACGGCCGCCGCCCGCTGATGCAGTTCGGCGAACGGCATCCGGCCGCCGGCCCGCCACAGCCGAATGCACTCCATCAGATAGGCGGGTTCCACGGGGGTGTTGCCGCCGCGCAGTCGGCGCCACGCCGACTCGCGGCCGTGCCGCACCACGCGACCCAGCACGGCCACCCCGTGGGCCTCCGGCAGTCCGCCCGCCCGGACCGCCTCCCACGCGCCGGGCTCGGTGGCCACGTCCAGCAGTACGGTGGTCGACCCGGGGGGCCGCACGGCCAACTCCGCTGTCAGCCACTCCCAGGGCAACCCGCTGTAGCGCACCGCGGCCGAGTGCTGGCCGGGCGCTCCCAGCCCGATGTGCAGTCCGCCCTTACGCGGGTCCTTGCGCAGTTCTCCCACGACGACCACCAGGAGCCGGCCGGGGGCGCCGGCCGCCAGGCGCACCCGGGCCAGCACCATCTGCGGGTCGACGGGACCGGCCAGTTCGACGACGTTCACCGCGCCGGGACCGGCGATGTGCACGTCCGCGCCGGCGAGTATGCCGCTCCAGGACACTCCGCCCAGGCCCGCCATCACGACGCCGACGTCCATCAGGCCCCCGCCGACACCCGCCATCACCAGCACCCCGTCGCTCGCGCCTTCGGAGCCCGCACCCGGAACCGACACCAGAACCCCCCACACACCAAACCGATCAGAACACGGACAGTTGTCAGCCCAAGGCCCCGGTGGGCCGTTGCCGCCACGCGGTTCGGCGGCGGCTCCTCCCCGGCTGTGTCGGGCCGGTGGCGCGCTGCCGGGCCCGCAGCCGAGCCCCTTGCTACGGCGACCTCCAGCCCTTCGACGGCGGACTCCAATTCAACACGACGGCGTCGGCGTCGGCGATCCGGCCGCCGCCGCCGCCTCGACCTCGAGGGACATTGCGGCTGATTCGGACGTCCTGCCGGTTCGCCACCTTCAAGAGTGAATTCCGCGTGGCTCACTCCGATGGTTGGCAGGTGGCTTCGGCGCGGAGTACAGAGCGACAGCCTGACGAGAAACACGTCAAGAACACTGTCGAATTTGCCGAAAATGATCCGCGTCGATCACAGAAGAACAATGGCGCGCCATTTCGTCGCTTGGAAGTTCGACACCCCGCCACCTTTCGCGCAGGGTGGCTGCTCGTGCAATTGCTGATGAATTTGCACGGTGCAGAAGCTCGTGGCGTCCGACGCATCTGGAGCTGTAGCTTCCGCAGGAGGGGACCACGACGGAGGGAATGGGAGGGGAGAGGAACGTTGAACGTTCGTATGCCCTTGCCGTGCGAACAGAGCGCCGCGCCCACGGCGCCTCCACAGACCGTCCGGGAGCCGCAGCGCCCGGAATCCGCACCGGAACCCCCGGTGGCCTTCACCGCTTTTTGCGTTCTCTACCGGCAACGGTATCTGGAGTACGCGCACAACCGCCTGGCCGATGCGCGGCAGGCCGACGCCGTTGTCCACCTGGCCTTCGCCGAGTTGGCCGCCCAGTGGGACCAGGCGCTGCGCAGCCCGCACACCAACGCCTACGCCTGGCGGCTGCTCAGCCGCCGCATCCGCGACCACGCGCCCAGGACCGCGGACGAGCGGGAAGAGCACCGGGGCGACGAAAGCCCCGCCGACCACGGGGACCACGCCTTCCTCCCGGACCACACCGACGACACCCGCGTGCTCCTCCAGGACCTGGGCATGCCGCTGCTGGAGGCCACCGAGATGATGGGGCACACCGCTCCCCGACCCCGCTGAATCCTCCGAACGGACGCGCCCTCATGCGCCCGTGCGCTCCCGTGTGCCGCCCGCGAGCGGGCAGCCTTCCCCGGGGAGGTGGGCGGATGCACAACCCTGCCGTGGTCGGATGGCTGCTGACGGCGCTCTGCGCGGTGACAGGCGTCTCATGCCTGCTGCGGGCGCGTGGCGCCGGGCCGGACCGGCGGGCGGAGGCGGGGAGTGAGGCCGCGATGGGGCTCGGGATGGCGGCGATGGCCGCACCTGCCCCTTGGAGCGGAACGCCCGCGGCGCACACGGTCTCGGGGTGGGTCTTCGGTGCGCTGTTCGGCGCGCTGCTGGCGCGGGAGCTGCGGCTGACGGCCACCGAACGGCACACCGCCGCCTCGCCGGGACGGCATCTGCACCATCTCCTGGGGAGCGCGGCGATGGTGTACATGTCGCTGGCGATGGCCCTGGGCCCGTCCGGCGGAGCGGCCGCGCACCACTCCGAAGCGGGCGGCCTGCCGCTCGTGACGGGGACGCTGCTGGTCTACTTCGCCGGATACGTGCTCTGGACGGGGACGCGTCTGATGCCGGCGGGAGCCGCGCCGGGCGGCCCGGTCGGACGCAGGACCGCGGTGCCGCCCGTGGCGCGGCAGGCCGGGGTCGCGGCCGGCTGCAGAGTCGCCATGGGAGCGGCGATGTTCGCGATGCTGCTCGCGCTCTGAGGAGTGCACGCGCGGGGCCGGAAGCCCTCCCGCCCGGGGCGCCGACCGGAAACCCGGCAGAGCTGTGAACCGCGTCACTTCTGCGCTGCCAGGCGTATCACTGTCTCGTAACGGCCTTCTAGGCTGGGCGGTATGACCGTCCCGCTCGCGCTGATGGTGCTCGCCCTGTTCGCCGCGGGTCTCGCGCCGCGCGTACTGACCCGCTCCACCTGGCCCGACCGGGAACCGGTGCTCGCCCTGTGGGTGTGGCAGTGCGTGGTGGGAGCGGTGCTGCTGTGCTGTTTGCTGGCGATGGCCCTCTCGGGTGCGGCGGCCTTCACCGCGGTACGCACCCACGTCTTCGCCGGGGCGCCGCATGGTGTTGCCGAGGCCTACTCCTCCAGCACCTCCGCACCCTGGGCCGGCGCCCTGAGCGTGCTGCTGGCCTGCGGAGGCGCCTGGACCGGCGCAATGCTGCTGCGGGAGATCAGGGACGCGCGGGCCAGGCGCCGCAGGCGGCGGGCGGAGCTGCGCGAGCGGGCACCCCGCCTGCCGGGCGAGAGCGCCTCCTCGAGCGAGCGGCTGGTGGTCCTGGAGGAGGAGAAGCCGGACGCCTGGTGGCTGCCGGGCGCCAACCCGCAGTTGGCCATCACCACCGGCGCGCTGCGCCGGCTCAAGGGCCGGCAGTTGGATGCGGTACTGGAGCACGAGCACGGACACGCGCGGGCGCGCCACGACTGGCTGCTGCACTGCTCCTCGGCGCTGGCCACGGGATTTTCGCGAGTGCCGGTCTTCGCGGGCTTCCGCGACCAGGTGCACCGGCTGGTGGAGCTGGCCGCCGACGACGCCGCCTCCCGTCGCTACGGCAGGCTCACCATCGCCCTGGCCCTGGTGGAACTGAACGAAGGGCGCGGAGTCTTCGGCCCGTGCCCGGCACCGGTGGCGATGGTGCCGCAGCGGGTGCACCGGCTGCTCGCGCCCGGACCGCGACTGTCCGTCAGCCGCCGGCTGCGGATGACCGCGGTGGCCTCCCTGGTGCCGGTGATCCCGGTACTGGTGGCGTTCGCTCCCGGACTGTCCGCCCTGCACCACTGACCTTCGGCTCCCGGGCCTCCCGCGGTCGGCCGGGCCGTGCCGCCGGGCGGGGAACACCCGGCCGGGAGTTGCACCGCGGCCGGTGTCAGGGGTGATGATCGGGGCATGCGAGGTGCGATTCGTGCCGGTCCGGCAGGCACGTGGCAGGCCGCTGCGGCCGCCGCGCTGGGCGCCGCGGCCGTTCTGCTGACCAGTCTGGCTCTGCTGCCCTGGGAACCGCTGGCCGCGCTCGACCGGAGCACCGCCTCCGGGCTGCACACGTCGGCGCTGGAGCACCCGGCGCTGACACGGGCCCTGCGGATCCTCACCGACTGGGTGTGGGATCCGTGGACCTTCCGGCTGCTGCTGGCGGCGGTGTGCGTCCGGCTGCTGTGGCGCGGGGAGCGTACGGCGGCGTACTGGGTGGCGGGCACGGCACTGGTCGGCGCCGGAGTGCAGCAGGGGATGAAGGCGGCGCTCGGCAGGGAGCGCCCGCACTGGCGGGAGCCGGTGGCCTCGGCGGAGTACGCCGCGATGCCGTCGGGGCACGTGCTGACGGCAGCGCTGGTGTGCACGGTGCTGCTGTGGCTGTGGCGGGAGCGGGGAACGCCGGTGACCACCGCGAGGTGGCGGACGGCGCTCGGCGCCGCCGCGGTGAGCGTGCTCGGCGTCGCGTTCACCCGGCTGTGGCTGGGCGTGCACTGGCTGACGGACACTGTGGTGGGCACGCTGCTCGGGACGGCGGTGGCGCTGGCGTCCGCCGCCGCGTGGGCCATGCTGCGGCCCGGGGAGCGGCTGCCCGGCCCCGTACCCGAATAGGCCGGCGGGGCTCCGGGCAGCCGCCCGGAGGCGGCTGCCCGGAGGCCGCTCAGAGCTTGCGGGCCACCGCACCCACGTTGTCGACCTCTTCGGGCTCGCCGAAGGGGAGCGCCTCGGGGCGCCACCGCGTGACCGAGACCAGCCCCGGTTCCAGGACCTCCAGTCCGTCGAAGAACCGGAGGATCTGCTCGCGGGAGCGGTTGACGCGCGGGTTGTCGCTGGTGCGGTTCCACTGGCGCACCATGGCGCGGACCGCCTCCGGGTTGACCACCTCGGCCGAGTCGCTGAAGACCAGATGACTGCCGGCGGGGAGGGCCGCCGTCAACCGCGCCACCACGTCGTAGGCGCTGTCGTCGGTGAGATGGGCGACGACACCGAGCAGCATCAGCGCCACGGGCCTGTCGAAGTCGAGGATCTGGGCCGCGCCCTCGATGATGGCGTCCGGATCACGCAGATCGGCGTCGAGATAGTGGGTGACACCCTCCGGGGTGCTGGTCAGCAGGGCTCGGGCGTGCGTGAGGACGAGCGGGTCGTGGTCCACGTAGACGATCCGCGCGTCAGGGGCGATGCGCTGGGCGACCTCGTGGGTGTTGTCGACGGTGGGCAGACCGGTGCCGACATCCAGGAACTGCCGGATGCCGAGGTCCCCTGCGAGGTGGTGGACGGCCCGGCACAGGAAGGCCCGCTGGGCGCGGGCCGTGGTCACGATGCCGGGGTTGGTACGCGCGATCTCGTCACCGACCTGCCGGTCGACGTCGTAGAAGTCCTTGCCGCCGAGCCAGTAGTTCCAGATCCGCGCCGAATGCGGCAGCGTGTTGTCGATCTCTCTGGGTTCCGGTCCCGGCACCATGGCTCTCCCCTGCCCCTCGGCGGTGTGCGTCGTGCGCTGTGTGCGCGACCAACGTACCGAAGGCGGGCTGTGACCGTACCCGGGCGGCGGCCGGAAGCCCGCCGGGAAAAGTCGCTGCGGCAGCAGGGGTGCTGAGCGGACGGTCGACCTCTTGGAGTCGGACCCGGAACCGCCGCTGCCGGTACGCTCGGCCGGGCCTCGCCGGCCCGCCTCACCGAGGCGCCTGGTCGACACCGATACCGGGGCGATCCCCCGCGTCGCCCCGATATCGGCTGCTGTAGCGGGCGTTCCCACTCCCCTGGAGGCGAACGCCCGAAGTCGTGCTGAGTATATTGGCTGCCGGCCAGTCAACGCAGGAGTTACAGCATGTCCCCCCGAAGCGCATCGGTCAATGAAGAGTTGCGCAGACGCTCGCGTGAACGCCTGCTGCAGGCGACAGTCGAACTGGTCGCCGAGCACGGGTACGAGTCGACGACCCTCGGCGCGATCGCCGATCGGGCCGGCTCTGCACGCGGGCTCATCTCGTACTACTTCCCCGGCAAGCGGCAGCTCTTCCAGTCGGCGGTGCACCGGCTGATGCATCTGACGCTGACCGAGGCCCTGGAACGCGGACCGACCCCCGAGGGCCCGGACAGCGGGCGGGAAGTGCTGGCGCGCGCCATCGACGCCGTACTCGGACTGGCCTGCAGCCAGCCGGTGCTGATGCGTGCCCACATGGCGGGGATCCTGCAGCAGGAGGGGTTCGTCCGATGCGACGAACAGCAGCGCCTGGCCGCTGTGCTGCGCGGTGCCGTGGTCCGCTACGGCTCTCCCGACCCGGACACCGACTATCCGCTGCTGCGCGCCAATCTGATGGGTGCCGTCGTCGCGTTGCTGCTGCCCGGTGCACCGATGCCGCTCGGGCGGCTGCGGGGAGAGCTGTTCGCCCGGTACGGCCTCGCCTGGCAGCAGGGGACACCGCCGGAGGCGGAGGAAGGCACCGAGGTTTCGCATACGGCACGGACACGGCAGTTGGCCCGGCTGCGTCCGCGCGGTCGGGACACCGGCGCCGGACCGCACTGCGGACCGTGAGCCGCTCGGGACGCGGTACCGGCACACCCCGGTGGCGACGATGCGGGACCCGCGGCGAGGCACAGGGCACGGCGGCGGGCACGGAGCCACCGCAGCCGGCGCGTGTGAACCGCCGCGGGCCCGGCACGGACGTCGGCCCGGCCTGCCCGTGCACCGCCGTTCAGCGTCGCCGACGGGCGTGCCGCGGGCTCAAGAGCCCCGCGTCGCGGGCGCTCGCGATGACGCGCAGCGACTTGCGGCGGCTGTGCCCGGTGACCCGCATGACGGCCAGCACCGGGTCCTGCCCCTGCGCCCGGGCCGCGGAGTAGGCGCCGGCCGCCGCGTGCAGGGCCTCCGTGCCGCGGGGACCGGGCGGCCGCCTGCGCCCTCCCGCTGCCACGGGCACGGGCGGTCTCCGCTGCACAGCCGCCGCGGGGACCGGCTCCGGGGGCTGCGGGGGCGCGGAGGCAGGCGCAGCCGTGGACACCGGCGCTACGGGGCGCGGCGCTGCGGGCAGCACGCAGGGCCCGGTGGTCCGGACGGTGGGGGCGGGCGCCGCCGGCCGGAGCGCGGAGGGGCAGGCCAGCGTCAGCGGCTCGCCGAGGCGCGGCGCGAGCTCAGCGAACTCCCGCAGGCTGAGCGGCGGATCGGCCCGCACCTCCTCCAGCCGGATCCCGCCGTCCACCACAGCGGCCACCATTTCCACCTGGGTACCGTCCGGACGGCTGACACCGACGGCGAACCAGGGCGCCCCGGCGGAGTGCGGGACAGTGCCCGCGCCGCTGCCGTAGCCGCGAAGTTTCCACGCGGGGCTCGGCGGCGGGGGCCGGCCCGCGGACGGGCAGCCGTCCTGCCGGCAGGACTGGTCCGACGCACAGCACGGACATGAGGATCTCTCCGACACGGCGGCACCGTAGCCCCGGCGTCGGCGACCGGGCCCGCGCGGCGCGCTCGGCCTGGCCCGGGGCAACCCTGACGACGGAGGCGGCCGCAGCCCGTTCGGCGCACCGGCATGCCGCCGTTCGGGGGGCTCGGCACTCGCCTCCCGCGGCCGAACGGGCGCCGCGGACACCGCCCCGGGACGCCGTTCGCGCAGTCCGGGCGGAAGTGTCGGTGGGCGGGTGCAGACTGTTCCGTGTTCCGGACGACTCGGAGAACGACACCTCGGACAACGACGTCTCGAAGGCGGTGCCGCAATGGCGGACGTACTGCTCGCGGTAGGTACGAGAAAGGGCCTGTTCCTCGCCCGACGGCCGGCGGCCGGGCGAGGCGGGGCGGACTGGGATTTCACCGGCCCGTACTTCGACGCACAGGCCGTCTATTCCTTCAGCATCGACCGGCGCGGCTCCACGCCCCGGCTGCTGGCCGGAGGGGACAGCGCACACTGGGGCCCGTCGGTCTTCCACTCCGACGATCTGGGCAGGACCTGGCAGGAGCCCCCGCGGCCTCCGGTGGCCTACCCGCGGGACACCGGGGCCTCGCTGGAGCGTGTCTGGCAGCTCCAGCCCGGCGGGGAGGACGAACCGGGTGTGGTCTACGCCGGGACGGAGCCCGGCGGGCTGTTCCGCTCCACGGACGGCGGCGTGTCCTTCTCCCTCGTCCGCGCGCTGTGGGAGCACCCCACCCGAGAGGAGTGGGCGCCCGGCGGTGGCGGACTGGGGCTGCACACCGTCCTGGTGGACCCGCGGGACGCGCGGCATGTGACCGTCGCCGTCTCGACGGGCGGCGTCTACCGCACCCGGGACGGCGGAGAGAGCTGGGAGCCGTGCAACCGCGGGGTCTCGGCGGTGTTCCTGCCGGAGGGCCGCCGCTACCCCGAGTACGGGCAGTGCGTGCACAAGATCGCGCGGGACGCGGAGCACCCCGACCGGTTGTATCTGCAGAACCACTGGGGCATCTTCCGCAGCGACGACAGCGCCTCCAGCTGGCATTCGATCGGCGACTCCCTCCCCTCGGACTTCGGTTTCCCCGTCGCGGCCCACCCGCGGCGCGGCGGCGTGGCCTACCTCTTCCCGCTCAACGCGGACGCGGACCGGGTGCCCTCCGGCCACCGTTGCCGCGTCTACCGCACGCAGGACGCGGGCGGCAGCTGGGAGGCGCTGGGTGCGGGCCTTCCCGAGGCCGCGCACTACGGACCGGTGCTGCGGGACGCGCTGTGCACGGACGATGCGGACCCGGCCGGGATCTACTTCGGGAACCGGAACGGCGAGGTCTTCGCCAGCGCGGACGAGGGCGAGAGCTGGCAGCAGCTGGCCTCGCACCTGCCGGACGTGCTGTGCGTGCGGGCGGCGGTGGTCGACTGAGGAGATCCCCGAGTGGTGACCGGAGCGCCCGGCTGAGCCAGTAGAGTGACCGCTCGTGGCTGCACGACCGTTGAACGAGATTGTCGAGCCGGGCTGGGCGAAGGCGCTGGAGCCGGTGTCCGAACGGATCGCCGCGATGGGTGACTTCCTCCGTGCGGAGGTCGCCGCGGGGAGAACCTACCTGCCCTCGGGGCCGAACGTGCTCCGCGCTTTCCAGCAGCCCTTCGACGAGGTGCGCGTCCTCATCGTGGGGCAGGATCCGTATCCCACCCCCGGGCACGCCGTCGGATTGTCCTTCTCGGTGGCTCCGGAGGTCCACCGGCTGCCGGGCAGCCTGGAGAACATCTTCCGGGAGATGCACAGCGACCTCGGACTCCCCCGCCCCTCCAACGGTGATCTGACGCCCTGGACGAGGCAGGGGGTGCTGCTGCTCAACAGGGCGCTGACGACGGCCCCGCGCCGGCCCGCGGCACACCGTGGCAAGGGCTGGGAAGAGGTCACCGAGCAGGCGATCCGTGCCCTGGTCGCCCGCGGACGCCCGATGGTGTCGGTGCTGTGGGGCCGCGATGCGCGGAATCTGCGTCCGCTGCTGGGCGAACTGCCCGCGGTCGAGTCCGCGCATCCCTCACCCATGTCGGCCGATCGCGGGTTCTTCGGCTCGCGGCCCTTCAGCCGGGTCAACGAACTGCTCGCCGCCCAGGGGGCCGATCCCGTGGACTGGCACCTGCCATGACCGCGGCCGCGGAGGGCACCGGAGCGACCCCGCGGAGCGCGGACGGCTGGCTGCTGGGCGTGGACTCGGGCGGCTCCGGTCTCCGGGTCGCGCTGGCGCGGCTCCCCGCCGACGGGCACGCGGACGGCGGGCCGCCGGAAGCCGTCGGTACCGTCACCTGCCCGGAACCCGTGCGCACCGGACCGGCCGGGATCGACGCGGCGCACCTGTCCGGCCAGCTGGTGCCCGCGGTGCGCGCGCTACTGGCGGACGCGGGCGCCGCGCACCTCGCGGCGGCCTGCGTGGGTGCCGCGGGGATGGCGACCCTCGGCACGGGGCTGCGGGCCGAGCTGCCGGGCGTGTTCGCGGCGGAGTTCGGAGTGCGGCGCTTGGCGCTGGCCGCCGACGCGGTGACCGGGTACGCCGGTGCCCTGGGCGAACGACCCGGTGCCGTGGTGGCGGCCGGGACCGGGATGATCGCCATGGGCACCGATCTGACGACGTGGCGGCGCGCCGACGGCTGGGGTCATCTGCTGGGCGACTGCGGCAGCGGCGCGTGGATCGGGCGTGCCGGGCTGGAGGCGGCGCTGCGCGCCTTCGACGGCCGGACGGGAGGTTCGCGAGCGCTGCGGAGGCGCGCCGAGGCGGTGTTCGGTACCCCGCTGAGCGCACTGCCCGGGCACCTGTATCCGCGTACGGACCGGGCGGCCGTCCTCGCCTCGTTCGCGCCCGAGGTCGCCCGGTGCGCGGCGGAGGACGCCGTCGCGGCGGAGATCGTGCGAGCAGCGGCCCGGGAGATCGCCGCCGCGGCCGAGGCCGTGTGCCCGGTCCGGGAGGGTACGCCCCGGCCCGCGGGGGCTCCGGCCGCTGCCCGCGAGCCGGCGGAGCCCCGCGGGCGGGCGGTGCGGGTCGCTTTCACCGGGGGGCTGTTCAAGCTGGGCGAGGCCCTGCAGGGCCCGCTGCGCACCGAGTTGGCCGAGCGGCTTCCGGAAGCCCGGATCGTGGAGGCGGCAGGCGGCCCGCTTGAAGGCGCGCTGCTGGTCGCCGCGCGGCTGGCGGGCGGCGCCCTGGCACTCCCGAGGGACCCCGCGCTGCTGTCGGTGGCGGCCCCGGACGCCCACGGCTCCCAGGCGCCCCTCCGTGGCGCGGGCGGCGCGGGCTGAGGCGAGCGGGCAGCGCGGGACTCGGCCCGGGCCTGGAGCACGGGTCGTCGCTGTGTGCACCGTATCCTCTGCAAGGGGCCGCACTCCAGAATGCCCGGAGAAGCAGCCGTCTCGCTCGGATGAATCGGTACATAAGCCCATCGGTCTGCCCCGGCCGAACAGCCAAGCCCATGAAGGCATTAGCATGCGGGCGCATGAGCTCCCCCACAGGACCGGACAATGGCCTGCCCGTACGAATGCCACGTCCCCGCCAGCCCGGACGGCACCGCCGGCCGGAGCCCGTCGTCGCCCCCGAGGGCGCGCCGGCACTGGTTCTGGCCGTCCCCGGCGCCCCCTCCGGTGCCACGCGCAGTCTCGCCGAGGAGACGCTGAGCATCGCGCGCTCGGAGCTGCCCGGCCTCGACGCGCGCATCGGTTTCACCGAGGGCGACGACGGGGAGTTCCCGACCATTCGCTCGGCTCTCGCCCAGGCGGTCGAGGACCGGGCGACGCGCCGCCGGTACGCGCGCGAGGCGGCGGCCATGGCGGAGGAGGCCGGTTCTCCCGAGCAGGAGGCAGCGGTCGCGGCCCCGCCGGCCGACACCGCCGACGACGGGCTGCCGGCGGTGGTGGTGCCGCTGCTGGCCGGCCCGGATGCCGCGCAGCTGCGCCACATCCGCCAGGAGGTGCTCAACAGCGGCTCCGGCGCCGAGCTGACCGACGTACTGGGTCCGCACCCGCTGCTCGCGGAAGGCGTGCATGTGCGCCTCTCCGAGGCGGGGCTGGCACGTGCCGACCGGGCACGGCTGTTCACCGTCGCGACGGCGGCCGACGGCATCATCCTGGCGACCATAGGCGGGGAAGAGGCAGTGCAGGCGGCCGGTATCACCGGCATGCTGCTGGCCGCCCGGCTCGCGGTGCCGGTGCTCGCCGCGGCGCTCGACGACGAGGGCGCCGTCCAGCAGATCGCCGAGCAGCTCCGCAACTCCGGTTCCCAGCAGTTGGCCGTCGCGCCGTGCCTGATCGGCCCGGAGATCGCCGAGGGCCTGCTGGAGGCCGCGGCGGAGGAGGCGGGCTGCTCGGCCGCGGAACCGCTGGGCGCTTACCCGGCGCTGGGGAAGCTCGTGGCCTCCACGTACGCCGCCAAGGCGGGTATCGCGCAGCCGCAGGGGGCGTCGGCGCGCTGAGCGCCCGCCCGGCCTCCCAGGGCGCCCGCGGGGGCGGGCCGCCCGGCGCCCCCGCCGGCCGGGCTGAGCCACCCCTTCCGGTGCGCCACCGCTGGGCACCTCATGCTCTGGCGTCCGGGTCGATGACGACGCAGGAGGCCGACGGCGCGGACAAGGAGCCCGCCGGTCGCGGGGTCCCGGTGACCGGGTCGATCTCGAACCAGGTGACGTCGCCCGAGCGCTCGTTGGCGGCATAGAGCCAGCGGCCTGCCGGGTGCACCGCCAGGTCGCGGGGCCAGCGGCCACCGCAGGGCACGGTGGCGACGCGCTCGGGCAGTGCGGAGGCGGCCAGGTCCAGGACGGCGATGCTGTCCTCGCCCCGGTTCGCGGCCCAGGCGAAGCGCCCGTCGGGTGCGAGGACGAACGCGGAGGGGTGGTTGACCGCCGCGCCCTCCGGCGCCACGAGCCGGGTCTCGCCGAGCGGCTCCAGCGCGCCTCGGGTGGGGTCCCAACTGCAGGTCGTCACCGTCGAGTCCAGCTCGTTGACTACATACGCCCGCCGGGCGCCGGTCCGCCCGCCCCCGGACGTGGGCCCGAACGCCAGGTGGCGGGGGCCGGTTCCGGGCCGGAGCGGGACCTCGCGGTGGAGCCGCAGGCCGGCATCGGTGTTCCGCAGGCCGTAGATCCACACCGAGTCGGTTCCCAGGTCGGTGCAGAGCAGCCAGCGACCTGACGGGTCGGGGGTGACGCCGTGCGCGTGCGGCCCCTCCTGCCGCTCCCCGACCGGGCCCCGGCCGCGGTGCTGGTGCGTGCGCGCCGGCGCACCGGGGGTGCCGTCGGCGTGCAGGGGCAGCATGCTGACGCTGCCGGAGGTGTAGTTCGCGGTGCAGAGGCCGCCCCCGGTCACCGCCAGATGCGTGGGACCGGCGCCTCCGACGGCGACCGTGTCCAGCAGCACGGGGACAGTGCCGAGGGAGGGGCCGCCCGTGGGGGGACTTCCGGCCGGGCCGGTGCCGTCGAGGCACAGCGCCGCGACCGCTCCGCGGTCGGTCTCACTGACGGCGTAGAGGAGGCCGCCCGCGGGCGCCAGAGCGAGAAACGAGGGATTCGTGACGGCGTCGTCCGTGTGGTGCAGGGCGCTCAGCGCGCCGGTGCGGGGGTCGAGGGCCGCGGTGGTGATACCCCGGCCCCCGGCCGAGGTGAACGATCCGATGTACGCCCGTGGGTACCGCCGCGTACTGCTGTTCATCGCACAGCCCCTTCGCCGCTCCGCCTGGAGGGCACGACGGTAACAGGCGGGCCACGCTTGGTCTGGACCAATTGGGTCGCCTTGCTCCGCACAGAGCGCGCGGTCGACCTGCTCCGCCCCGAGCGGACCGGCGCCGCGGCCCGGCCCTGCGGTGCACCCTCAGGCCGCCGCTCTCGGGTGGGTGTGCAGCGGCGCGGCGAGCTGGTGGAGCGCGTCCTCCAAAGCGTGCAGATGCACCAGTGCACGATCACCGGACGCGGGCGACTCCGCGGCCGCAGCCATCGGGACGGCGCTGCCGCGGGCCGGGACGATCCGGGCCCCCGCCGGAGCCGCCAACCGGTGCACCGCGGCCTCGACGCGCTCACAGGCCGCGGTGAGCCGGGCGTCGTGCGAGGCGGCGGGGTCGGCCGCGGCCTCGGCCAGACCGCGGATCCGGCGGGCGCAGTCGTCCAGCAGAGCCAGCACCTGACGGGCCCTGGCCTTGCGTGCGCGCAGCGGGCTGAGGGGATGGACGAGCGGCGCAACCGACAGCCGCACGCGCCCCAGCAGCAGTTCCAGCTCCGCGACCCGCGGTTCGGGGCCGTCGCCGCCGCCGCCCGCGAGGCGGTCCGCCGCCTCCCTGGCGCATTCGTGCACGCAGTGCACCGCACGCCGTATCCACACCTCGGTCGCGGCGTGAGTGGTGACGGGCAGCACGAGGGCGACCGCGAGTACCGCACCCAGCGCGCCCACCGCGGTCTCCTGCAGCCGCAGCCCGAGCAGGCCGGGGTGGAGGACGCCGAGCAGACCGTAGAGCATGCCGACCATGAGCGTGACGAAGAACATCATCCACGAGTAGGACAACGGTGCGGTGTAGAAGATCCCGAAGACGCAGCAGGCCACGACGGCGAGCGTGGGCGTGACGGCGCCGTCCGCGGGCACCGCGACCAGCAGGCCGGCGGCCAGTCCCGTGACGGTGCCCAGCACCCGGCGGAAGCCGCGGACGAGCGTCTCGCCCCGGGAAGCGGTGTTCACGAAGATCCACCAGGCGGCACCGACCGCCCAGTACCAGCGGTCCAGGGACAGCACCTGCCCCGCGGCCAGGGCGAATCCGCAGGCGGTGAGCGCCTGGAACGCCTGCCGGGTGGTGGGCCGGGCCAATCCCCGGCCGCCGACGGGCGCGACGGCGGGCTGCGGCACCGCACCGCGCTCGAGCGGCCACAGCACGAACCGGGTGAGCGAGGCCGCCGCGAGCGCCAGCAGCCCGGCGGCGAACGTCTCCAGAAGCCGGTCGGGCTCCGTACGCAGGAACTGCGCGGCGAAGAACTGCATGAAGGCGAAGATGCCCAGCGCGTTGCCGCGCGGCCCCCAGCGGCGTGCGTACACCCCGGCGAAGACCACCGCGAGGAACGCGACATCCCGGGCGAGCGGCTGCTCATGCAGGAACGCGGCCAGCGCCAGCACGGGGAAGCCGGCCGCGGGCAGCAGCGCCGTGGTGCGGCCCTGCGCCCGCACGGTCGAGTCCGCGACGGTGAACAGCGCGAGGAGCGCCACCAGCCCGCCCGCGACGGTGGCCTGCAGCGGCAGACCGGCGCCCGCGCAGCCGGCGACCGCGAGTCCGATGCCGATGACAGCGCGTGCCGAGACGCGCGCCCGGTGTGAGCGTTCGGGACCGAGTGCCGCGACGGTGCGACGGAGGAGATGTGCTGGGGTACTTCCCCCGGGCTTCCGAAGCGACGTGTCCAAAACCCCTCCAATCCGGGCTGACCTGGTAGACCACGCGTCCACATGCTGGTACGAAGAGGAAAGCACCCCTTCCCACCTGCTACCAAATCGCACGCGTTTGACATGCTGGGCTCGTGATCAGTTCTGCCGCCGCACCCGCGGTCGTCTTCGACCTGGACGGCACTCTCGTCGACAGCGAGCCGCACTACTACGAGGCGGGCAGGCGTCTGCTCGCCGCCCACGGCGTTCCGGGCTTCAGCTGGGCCGAGCACGCGCGGTTCATCGGAATCGGGACGCGGGAGACCCTCGCCGCCCTCCGCCGCGAACACGGGCTCACCGCGTCCGTGGACACCCTGCTGGCGGAGAAGAACCGCCTCTACCTCCAGTCGGTGCGCTCCGGCCCCGAGGTGTTCCCCGAGATGCGAAAGCTCGTGGAGCACCTGCATGCCGGCGGGCATCCGCTGGCGGTGGCCTCCGGATCGTCGCGCGGCGCCATCGACGCGGTACTCGGAGCGACCAGCCTGGATGAGCTGCTTCCGCTCCGAGTGTCGGCGGAGGAGGTGCCGCATGGCAAGCCCCGGCCGGATGTCTTCCTGGAGGCGGCCCGCAGGCTCGGTGTCTCCCCCGCGGACTGTGTGGCCGTCGAGGACGCCCCGGCGGGGGCCGAGGCTGCCCGGCGCGCGGGAATGCGGTGCGTCGCCCTGCCGTACCTGGCCGAGCAGGCCGCCGATCCGGGGTTCGCGGGCGCGGGCCTGCTGTTCCCCGGGGGTCAGCGCGCGTGCGACGCGCAGCAGATCTACGACTGGATGACCGGCCGCCCGGCCGCTGACCCGCCGCCCTCCGGCGGCCCGCAGCGGGCGTGAGGGCGCGGATCCGGAACGCCCGAGGCCGGGAGGTCGGGTCCGGGACGCACGGCACGAAGAGCGCCGGCCCGGGCCACATGGACTGAAGGGGCTGAACCGGAACGCACGGGAGTGGGAGCGCCGCGCCGGAGCGCGGACGAAAGGGCGCGGACGGCGGTCGGGGTTCCCGCCGTCCGTGGGTCCGCCGCCTCCGGCACCGGGCGCGAGGAAGCCGGTCCGTGCGGGACCGGCCGCGCGGGCATCAGCCGCCCGTGGGCCGGACCGTGTTCATGATCTTCTTCATGTCGTCGGCGGTCAGCGCATCGGGCACGCCCTGGTCCGCGTAGATCACCCAGCCGTGCATGGTCCCGTCGGGGAGCTTCTGCGCGATGCTGTGCACCACGGCCTTCGGCGGCACGCACGCGCTCGGCCGGTTGGTGACGGTGACCTGGGCGGTCGCCGTGTAACCCTCGATGCCGCCGTGCTTCCAGGGCTTCGCCTGGCTGACCTTGATCTTGGGCTTGTGCTCCTTGCCGCCGTACGCGGCGAAGCCCCAGTTGCCGGCCCAGTTGCGGGCGTTCTCCTGAAGGGAGCCCTCCTTGCCGCCGCCGGTGGTACCGACGGTGGCGAGCTGGCCCTTGCCCGCCTCGCCGATCGTATCGGGATTGGGGTTGGAGCTGCAGCCGCCCTCGCGGTAGTTGGCCGCCGCGGTCATGACGACGATCGGCTTGCCGTCCTTGTCCGTGTAGGAGAGGGCCGTCCCCTTGTCCAGGACCTTCCACTTCTCGGCCTTGGCGGGCACGTCGTAGCGGAAGTGGTGCTTCTGCGAGGTCTGGGTCTGCCATCCCTCGACCATCGGCTCGTCGCCGGCGGGGGCCGTCGGGCCGGAGGACTGCGAGGCCTGCTCCGAGGGGCTCTTCGAGGCGGCGGACTCCTTGTCACTGCCCTTGCCGGTGTCGTCGTTGCACCCGCTCAACGCGACGGCCAGTCCCATTCCGAGAGCCGCGACCAGGGTCCTCTTTCTCCGGTGGGCCGGCGCCGCCGGGGTGGGCTGCGGGTGTCGAGTGGTGCGCTGTGGGACATTTGACTGATACATGATCAACACTCTAGGCGAATCCCACCGCTGCTCCGACACCGGACGGGCCTCCCTTACGAGACGCATACCGGCCCGTGACACGGCGCGCAAAACCGTCCCCGGACAAGAACGCGGGCCCCGGGCGACCACAGCGCCCGCCAGATTCCGGAAACCGTTACCGAACACCGGACCGGCGGACCGCGAAGAGGCCCGGAGGCCGAGCCCGGGCAGCGCCAACCACCCGCGCACGGCCCTCCGTCGCCGCCACCCGCAGCCGTTTTGGATCACCTCCGGATCCTCAATACGATCTGGCGATGATCATCAGAAGACGGCTCGTGACCGGGGCGTGCGCCCTGCTCATGGCCCTGCCCCTCGGGCTTCTCCCGACCGGCACCGCGAGCGCCGAGCCCGCGTCGGACGAGGACGCCCCCAAAGTCGAATTGACGCTCGACGTCAGCGGCTCCATGCGGAAGCGCGACATCGACGGCAGGTCCCGGATGGCCGCGGCCAAGCAGGCGTTCAACGAAGTCATCGACGCGGTACCGGACGAGGTACAGCTCGGGATCCGGACACTGGGCGCCCGCTACCGCGGTGACGACCGGAAGGAAGGCTGCAAGGACACCCACCAGCTCTACCGGGTCGGCCCGCTGGACCGCACCGAGGCGAAGACGTCCGTGGCAACGCTCGCCCCCACCGGCTGGACGCCCATCGGCCCGGCGCTGCGCGCCGCCGCCGACGACCTCGAGGGCGGCGAGGGTTCCCGCCGCATCGTCCTCATCACCGACGGTGAGGACACCTGCGCACCGCTCGACCCCTGCGTGGTGGCGCGCGAGATCGCCGCGAAGGGCATCCACCTGACCGTGGACACGCTCGGTCTGGTCCCCGACGCCAAGACCCGCGAACAGCTCAGCTGCATCGCGGAGGCCACCGGAGGCACCTACACCTCCGTCCGGCACACCGAGGAACTCACCGACCGGGTCAACCAGTTGGTCGACCGCACGGCCGACCCGGTCGCCGTCCCCGAGCCGGCCGAAGGCGCCCGGACGTGCTCCCGGGCGCCGAAACTGCGCCCGGGCCTGTACAGCGACCGGGAGAAATTCGGTCAGCACCGCTTCTACCGGGTCGAGGTTCCGCCCGGAAAAGAGCTGCGCGCCTCGGTGAGCATCGGGGCCGACCGGACCGTCCACCACGACTACGGCGTTCTGCTCCGCGCCGTGACGGTCCACGGCCGCGAGATCGTCCGCGGCTCCGAGGCCGGCGACGGGCGCACCGACCTGATATCCACCGGCCTGCGCTACCCCAAGGCTCCGGCCGACGAGGACGAGGCGCCTGCGGAAACCGTGTGCCTCCAGGTCAGCAACTCCTTCTCGGCGCCCGACTCGGTCAAGACCGAGCCCGGTCTGCCCCTGGAGCTGACGGTCGACCTGGTGGAGGCTCCGCACGAGGCGGCCGACGTCGCCTCCTTCGGCCTGGGCCGCGGCTGGTGGATGCTGGGCGTCCTCACGCTCTCCGGTCTGCTGGCCGGCCTGCTGTGGGGCTGGCTCTCCCGCTGGCGCAACCCCGTCAGGAGGGGCAACTGATGCGTATGATCCGCACCCTGGCAAGCACGACGCTGGCCTGCGCGGCGCTGTTCGCGGGAACGGGCGGCGCGGCGGCGGACAGCCCCTCACCCGACGCCGAGGACGGCAAGTCCGGACCGACCCGGGCCGGTACCGGCTTCCGCGATGCCGCAGCCGTTCCCCCGGGCCGCTCGGCCACCGCGAACGCGTCCAGCGGCGACTACCTGTACTGGGTCTTCCCTCTCGACACCGGGCAGCGCGCCACCTTCAAGGCCGAGGTCGAGCTGCCCGAGCAGTCCGCCCGGCACGGCGACTCGACCTGGCGCATCGACGTGTACGACGGGCTCCGCCGCCGGCAGCCCTGCATGTACGGCATGCAGAGCAGAGTGGCCACCGAGGACACCGCATCGGTCGAGCTGTCCTGCACCCTGCGTCCGGTGCGTTCGCTGACCGATCCGTGGTCGGCGCACCCGCTGCCGGGCAGCTACTACCTGCGGCTGACCGCCGTGGACGCCCCCGAGAAGGATCTCGGACTGCCGGTTCGGGCGCAGGTCGAGGCCGTCACCACGGACGCCGGCGGCGCACACGCGGTCGACGGGGCCCTGGCCGCCCCCCTGACCCCGGGGGTATCCGCGACAGACGGCAAGGACGCGGAAGACGGCGAGGACGGCGAGGAAAACGCGAGCCCCGAAGCGCAACAGGGCCCGGCAGCCGTCGAGCCGGAGGACGGCTGGTCCTCCGGCCGCTGGTCCGACCGCTGGATCTGGACCGTCGCGGGAGGAGTCCTGGCCGCCCTCGGCACCCTGGGCGGCTACGCCCTCGCCCGCGGTCCGAGGCGCCCCTCCCGGATGCCACCGGGCGCCTGACCGAGCGGGCCCGATACGTGGTCCGGGCGGCGGATGCACCCCCGCCGCCCGGAGCACGTCGGTGGGGCGCGGGCGCGGCCGGGCCCCCGCACGCCCAAGGCTGTCCTGCGCCTCTGGACTCGGCGCCGCCGAGCCGGTGGAACATACCCCCCCCCACGCCCGGTTGCCGCGCCCGGGGTGCTCATTAAGGTATGTGCGGCGGCCGACCCCGCGGCCGTCGGGCAGCACGAGCCGCGCGAGCGCACGGGGGCGCGTCCGGGAGGCCACGGATCGAGAGGCGCGCGGCGGAGTGCCGGCCAGGAGGGGATACCGGGGGCGGTTGCGGTCGCCCGGTCGCCGGGGAAGAGCCGGGCCGGCGGGGCGCAGACGAGGGGCCCGGCACCACGGCCGGGCCGACAGAGTGTGGGGGCGACGATGCATCGGCTGGACGGAGCAGGCCCGGCACCCGGCCCGGCCCGGTACGGGCCCACCGGATCCGGAGTCCGGCTCGGCCCGTCCGCGCGGCCCGCGGAGGCCGGCGGTCCGGACCGTGTGTGCGGGCGGACGGTTCGGGCGGTGCCTGGTCGCCGCCGCGCGGCGCGGCACGGGGGAGAGCCAGGCGTCTCGACGGACAGGCAGGTCGCCGCCGCGGGCCGGACCGGCGCGGTGGGCGGGTGACCGGGCGGGCGGCGCCCGCGCTGCTGGCTTCCCCGCTGCGCGCGGCGTTCGGGCCTGTCGCGGCTCTCGCCGCGTTGGTGGTCGCCGTGCTCGGATTCCGGTACGCCGGGGAGAGCGGGCCCGGCGAGGTGGAGGCGCGGGTCCGGGCGGAGTTCGAAGGGGCGGGGTCGCCGTGGCGACAACTCGCCGTGGCCACGGACTTCCTGGGAGAGCCCGCGGGGGCGGCGGCGCTGATCGCGGCAGCGGTGACGGGCTGCCTGCTGCTCCGGTGGTTTCGCGCGGCGGTGCTCACGGTGGCCGGGACCGGGCTGGCCGTGGGGGCGACGACGCTGCTCAAGCATCTGGTGGGACGCACCATCAACGGCGGGTATCTGTCCTACCCGAGCGGGCACACCGCCTTCGCCACCGCACTGGCCCTGGCCGTGACGCTGCCGGCAGCCGGCCGGCTCGGCCTGGGCAGGACGGCCGGCCCGCTCCTGGTGTTCGCCGCGGCGCTGGCCGGCGGTGCTGCCATGGGCTGGGCACAGGTCGCCCTGGGGGCGCACTACCCGACCGACGCGCTCGGCGGCTGGTGCACCGCGCTGGCGGTGACACCGGCGACCGCCCTGCTGATCGACCGTGCGGCCGGCCGACGGGCCATCCGCACGGACCGGGCCGCTCCGCCGGGGCCGAGGTGACGCTACGTCAAGACGAGCGGCGGAACACAGGCTGCACGGGCCGTCCGCCCAGCCAGGGGGTGGGGTCGGCGACGTCGAGCGCCTTCCGGTACACCGCGCAGGCCCCGGCCACCACTTCGACGGTGCGGTCGATGTCGGCCTCGTCGAGCGCACTGCTCACCACGAACGACGGAGCCAGCACCCCACCCGCGAGCAGGTGGCGCAGGAAGAGGGTGCGGTACTCCTGGGAGGGCTGCCCGTTCTCGTCCAGGGTGGCGAACACCAGGTTGCTGGCCCGGCCTCGGACGACGAGGTGGTCCCCCACACCCGTGCTCACGGCGGCCTCGCGGACACCGGCGGCCAACTGCGCACCGAGGGCGTGCAGCTGTGCGGTGATGCCTTCTTCGACGTAGGTGGTGAGCACGGCCTGCGCGGCGGACAGGGAATGCGTCTCCGCACCGTGCGTGGTGGACAGCAGGAACACGCGGTCGCCGGGGTGCCGCAGCCCGCCCTGCTCCATCAGCTCTCGGCGCCCGGCCAGCGCCGAGACCGCGAACCCGTTGCCCAGCGCCTTGCCGAACGTGGAGAGGTCGGGGACCACGCCGTACAGGCCCTGGGCTCCCGCCTCGGACCAGCGGAAGCCGGTGATCATCTCGTCGAAGACCAGGACGCAGCCGTGCCGGTCGGCCAGCTCGCGCAGACCTGCGAGGTATCCGGGCGGCGGCTCGCTGTGGGAGGCGGGTTCGAGGATCAGGCAGGCGACCTCGTCCCGGTACCGGGTGAGCAACTCCTGGGTGGCGGCCAGGTCGCCGTAGGGGAACGTCAGGGTGAGTTCGGCGGTCGCCGCCGGAACACCGGCGGACATCGGCGTCGTGCCGATGAACCAGTCGTCGACGGAGAAGAACGGGTGGTCGCCGCAGCGGGCCACCCGCGAGCGCCCGGTGGCGGCGCGGGCGAGGCGGACCGCGGCCGTGGTGGCGTCGGAGCCGTTCTTGGCGAACTTCACCATCTCGGCGGTCGGCACCGTGGCCAGGAAGCGCTCCGCCGCTTCGATTTCCACGACGGAGGGCCGGGCGAAGTTGCTTCCGCGGTCGAGTTCCCGCCGCACCGCCTCCAGCACGCGCGGATGAGTATGACCGAGGCTGACCGAGCGCAGGCCGGAGCCGTACTCGATGTAGCGATTGCCGTCCAGGTCCCACACGTGGGCACCGCGACCGTGGCTGATGACCGGGGCCAGGCCGGCGGGGTACTGGTCGTCGCCCTTGGCGTAGGTGTGCGCGCCGCCGGGGATCAGGGCGTGCAGCCGCTCGTTCGCCGCCCGCGACCGGGGGAGGAAGAACCCTTCGGTATCCACGTTCACTTCACCTCCCGAGCTGCTTCAGGACCTCGGCGAGGCTCGGCGCCTCCCGGTCCCGCCGGGACATCGATGTGACCGGCAGCGGCCAGCCGATGGCGAGTTCCGGATCGTCGAAGGCGATCGTCACGTCCTCCGCCGGATCGTGCAGGCGGTCGATCCGGTAGGTGGTGTCGGCGGTGCCGGTCAGTGCCTGGAAGCCGTGCGCGCATCCCGCCGGGATGTAGAGGGTCGTCTGCGTCTCACCCGACAACTCGAAGGAGGCCACGTTGCGGTAGGTCGGCGAGTGCGGCCGCAGGTCCACGACGACGTCGAAGATCTGCCCGTACGAGCACCGCACCAGCTTGGCCTCGCCGTCGCCGGAGCGCAGGTGCAGGCCGCGCAGCACGCCCCGCGCCGAGCGGGACACGCTGTCCTGGACGAAGGCGCCCGGGTCGAGGCCGACCGAGCCGATCACATCGGCGTCGAAGGTGCGGCAGAAGAAGCCGCGTTCGTCGGCGTACGGCGTGGGCTCGAACAGGTATGCGCCGGCGAGCGTCGGGATCTGGGTCGCCTTCATGGAGTCTCCTGCCGGGTGCGGGCGTGCGGGTGGTGGTCGTCCGCCGGGAACAGGGCGGCCGTCAGGGCACCGAACTGGTCCTGCAGTTGCCGGGCTGCGAGCCGGTTGCGTTCGGCGAGGATCCGGCGCAGCGGCGCCGATCGCTGCTCCAGCGCGCGGAACTGCTCCAGCAGCCGGTCGACGTCGATTTCGCGGGCCGGGTGGCAGTATGGGCCCAGCCCCATTCGTGCCATGAGCGCGTCACTCTTGGCCGCATAGCTGAGAGCGAGCGTCGGGGTGCCGGCCTTCAGCGCGCAGACCAGGTTGTGGTACCGGGTCGCCACCACGGTGTCGGCGGCCGCGGCTTCCTCCATCAGGTCGGCCAGCGACGTCGCCTCCGCGGCACTGACCAGCGGCGAGTCCACCGCTTCGAGGATCGTATCGACCACGCGGGCGTCGCACCCGTCGCCGGTGAGCAGCCGGACCGGCCTGCCCTCCTCGACGAGCGTGCGCACGAACCGGGTTGTTCCGTCGAGGTAGCGGCGGTGGATCTCCCCGGCACGGGCGCGGTCGTCGTTGCCGCCGTGGAAGTCCATGACACCGACGCAGACCGGGCCGGGCGGGCCGGAGTCCCGCCCGGCCGGTGGGGCCGGGAGGGCGAACGCGAGGTCCGGGTGGACCGCGTCGCGCGCGGTGTCCACGCCCATCTCCCGCATCGCGTCACGGGACAGCGGATCCCGGTAGGACCGGTAGGCGGCCAGCCGCGCGGAGCGGCGCACCAGAATGCGGGTCGCCCGGTCGCCGATCGCGGCGGCGCCGACACCGACCAGCGCGACCTTGGTGCCGAACAGCCGGCCGGAGGCGCAGAGCAGGAAGAGCGCATAGGGGAAGCCCCACGGCCGCAGCGGCAGCGTGGCCTCAAGAACGCCCATGCCCGGCACGATCACCACGTCGTGCCGGCGTACCCAGGCGGCGGTGCGGACCGCGTCGACGAGCTTGCCCACTCCCTTGCCGGCGATCGAGCCCACCCGGGACGCGGTCCGGTACTCCCCGCGGTACCAGTGCAGCCGCGTCGCGGGAATCCCGTACCGGGCCGCGACGGCCTCCGGCCCGCCGCACAGCGCGTCCACGACCGCCCCCTGATGTTCGGCGCGCAGGTAGCCGAGCACGGCCTCCAGCGATCCGTCGTTGCCCAGGTTGCCGGAGCCGAGCAGCCCGAACAGCCCGACACGTGGGGGAAATGTCATCTCCGTCGTCCCTCGCGGCCCGCGACGAGGTCGTCGACGGAGACGGTGAGACCGGCCGGGTCGACCGGGGCGCGGTCCTCGATCCGCTCGCCGGCGCCCGGCCGTACCCGGTCGGCCAGCCACGCGGCCAGGTGCCGGTAACAGGCGCGTCGGTCGGCCGCGGACAGCGGCGCCCGCCGGATCGCCGAGGCGAAGCCCCCGACGTACTCGGCAAGCAGCCGTGGCGTCGGATGCAGCCGGCCCGCCCGGCGCGGGTCCAGGTTGACGCACCGGGAGCGCTTGGAGGGGTTCGCGCGCTCGGCGCGGGTGGGGTGGTCGCGGCGGAAGTAGAGGAGTTCCGGCACCTGGTGGAAGGGGCCGTGCAGGACGATCTCGGCGACGAACGTCCGGTCCGCGTGGTGATAGCTGTCGTGCGGCTTGACGCGGCGCAGCATGGCGGTGCGCATCACTCCGTAGAAGTCGTCGCCACCGGGTTCGAACAGGAAACTGCGGAAGCGCTCCGGTGCGTGGGGCGAGTCGGTGGCGAGCCCGTACTCGTAGGGGACCTTCACCTGTCCTTCGCCGTCGATGACCGCCTGACCGGAGTGCGCGAGGACCACGTCCGGCCGCGCGTCCAACGCCTCGACACAACGCCGCAGCAGGTCACGGCCATAGAGGTCGTCGTGCGAGGCCCACTTGAACAGCTCGCCGCGGCACTCGGTGAAGACGTGGTTGTGGTTCGGCGCGGCACCGATGTTCCGGCGCAGCCGGAGGTAGCGGATGCGTGAGTCCTGCGCGGCGTACTTGCGGCAGATGTGCTCGGTCCCGTCGGTCGAGGCATTGTCGGAGACGACCAGTTCGAAGTCCTCAAAGGTCTGGCCGAGCAGCGCGTCGAGCGCTTCGGCGAGGTATTCCTCGCCGTTGTACACGGGCAGGCCGATACTCAGTCGGGGATGCGCGGTCATGGCGTCCTCACTTCGCGGATGGAGTGGTGGTGGCGCTCGCGCAGGGCGGACCGCAGCTGCAGCCACCACACAGCCGAGCCCAGGCAGGTCGCCGCTGCCACGCCCCAGGCGGAGCCGACCGTGCCGGCCGCTGCGGCCCCGCCGAGGCCGCAGCCGACATAGCAGGCGGAGGCGAGCAGTTGGCTGCGCAGGCTGCGCCGGGCCGCGGCGAGCGCGCGCAGCCCGGCGGCCGCGCCGGTGCCGAGGCCGGCGCCCGCGACGCCGAGAGTGGCGGGCACGATGAGTTCCGCCGCGGCATGCCAGACGTCGCCGAGCACGAGTGCCCCGGCCCGGTCCGGCAGCAGCAGCAGCGCCCCGCCCCACAGCAGCGCGGCGGCGGCCTGCCCGCCGCCCAGCAGAAGGCAGAACGGGCCGAGCCGGTGCGGGGCCCGCCGCAGCACCCGTGCCGCCTCCGCGACGGTGACCAGCGAGAGTCCCATCAGCACGGCGAGGAACGGGCCGAGCAGGAGCTCGGCGCCGCGGATCACCCCCACGGCGCCGACCCCGGCGATCGCGCCGAGCCCGTACGCCCGCAACTGGCTCGCGCCGCTGACGCAGGTGTTCTCGACCAGGTACCGGTAGCCGAGGTCGCGGTGCTCGCGCAGCCACGGGCGCGCTCCGGTGGGCCGGGGCAGGATGCCGGACTGGAGGCAACCGTAGGCCGCGGCGACCGCGGCGGACGCGCCCCAGGCGGCCACGAAGGCGGCGACACTGCCCACTCGGGCCGCGCAGAGCATGGCCGGGACGAGCGCGATGCCCCACACCAGGTCGTTGACGAACGCCTTGCGGCCGATGCCCGCGGCGAAGAACGAGTACCGCCAGGCGTCCTGCAGCAGCAGCCCCGGCAGCAGCACGCCGAGGCAGGAGAACGCGGACCCCACCTGCCCGCCGAGCGCCGGTCCGAGTGCCAGGCACGCCGCGCCGACGGCGGCACCGACGCCGAGCGCGGTACCCGACGCGCGGGCCACGGAGCCGCGCCAGGCCGCGTCCGGCACACCGCTGAAGCGCACCACGAGCGGGTCGGTGGCCATCCCGCGGGAGACGCTGAGCACCACTCCGTAGGTCACCCAGGCCAGGCTGAACGCGCCGAACGCGGCCAGCCCCAGTGAGCGCGCCACGTAGACGCCCACCGCGAAGTTGGCCATGCTGGAGGCCGCCTGGTCGGCCAGCCCCCAGGAGAGCCGGCCGACCACGGCCCGCCGGGCGGCCGGCTCGGAGCGCCCGGCCGGGGCCGCCGACGGCGCTGTCCGCTCTCCCTCGGTGCTCATCGGCGTCATGCTGTGATCAGCCCTGCGTCGCGCAGTGCGTCGGCCGCGGCGGCGAGGGTGTCGAACGGCAGCCCGGACCGCTCGGTGATGTCCAGCAGGTCGTGCTCGCCGTCGGAGAGGCTGAGCACCCAGAGCATGGCGAGCTGGGCCTGCTTGGCGTCGCTGCGGCCGCCGAGCGAGTCGTACAGCCCCCGGCGGCCCAGTTGGGGTTCGCCGTAGGGGCTGAGGTTGACGTAGCGCCGGTTGCGGTCCAGCACGCCGCATGCCTCGCGGCAGACGGCGAGCGTGTCGGCCATCGCCTCCGGGGTGACGAAGTCCAGGTTGTCCGCCGAGGTGTGGTACTCGGGATACCCGGCGTACGGGGTCCGGCAGAGCGAGCCCACGCCGAGGTCGAATCCGGGTGAACAGAACTGCCGCTCGTCGTAGCCGTAGGGGGTGAACTCCACGATCCGGTGGGGGCGCTCGGAGGTGCGCAGCACGTGCCGCAGCACCCGGTCGATCTCCGCGTCCCCGCGCCTGCTCTGCTTGTACGTCAGTCCGCCCCGGTCGCCCGCGCAGGCCAGCACCAGCCCGTGCTCGACCCGTCCCCCGGCTCCCGGCTCGGCTCGGGCGGCGGGCTCCCCCGTCACCCGGCCGGGGTTGCGGGCCAGCCAGGTGAGCGCACCGATGGTGCCGGGCGCGAACAGGAACCGGTAGGTGTACCACGGCGTGCGCTCCGCCAGTGCGCGGGCCAGGAACGTCGCCACCGCGATGCCGGCCAGGTTGTCGTTGGCCAGCGACGGGTGGCAGGCGTGACAGGAGACGAGCACCTCGTCGGCGACCTGCCCCGGGACGACGTGCTCGGCGTAGGTGAGGTGGCCGTCGGTGAGTGCGGAGTCGATGCGCACCTCGTACATGCCGTCCGGCAGGGCGTCCAAGGTGTCCTGGGCCAGGCAGAACCCCCATTCGGGCGCGTAGTAGCTGGTGCGGTAGGGCACCCAGGACGGGTGGTCGGGCAGCGTGTGCAGGTGTGCGCGCAGTTCGGCCAGCGGCATGGTCGCCGACACCGGCACGCTGTAGCCGAGCACGTGCAGGCTGGAGTCGGCGAAGTCGACGACCCGGCGGCCCGTGCTGTCGGCGATGTACGCCTCCCGGATGTTCCACTCCTGCGGCACCGTCCAGTCCAGGACCCGGGTCCCGGTCGGCACCTCGTGCACCTGCAGCGGGAGGTACTCGCCGACGATCTCCAGGGTGGCGCGCACGCCGTCGCCCGTGATGCTCCGGCAGAGCGGGTACAGCCGCTCCACCAGGGCGTACATCGCCTCGCCGGCGGTCATCGGCGCCTCCGGAGGGTCTCGTCGACGACTCCGGCCTCGGACGCGGCACGCAGCACGGCCAGCCGGGTGAAGCGGTTCTCGAAGTCCTGACGGGTCAGCCCGTGCTCCCGGTAGGCGTCGGCGAGTTCGAGCGCGCCCCGCTGCACCGTCCAGGCGCAGTCGAAGCCGGGCACCGCGGCGCGGAAGCGCGAGAAGTCCACCCGGTAGGACCGCGGGTCGGCGCCCGTCTCTCCGGTGATCACCACGCGCGAGCCGGGCACCGCGGCGGCGACCTCCTCGGCGATCTCGGCGACCGTGACGTTGTTGGTCTCGCTGCCGATGTTGAAGGCCCGGTCGTGCATCGCCTCCCGCGGCGCGGTCAGTGCCGCCGCGAAGGCCCGGGCGATGTCGGCGGCGTGCACGAGCGGGCGCCAGGGCGTGCCGTCGGAGAGCACCAGTACCTCGCCGGACAGCAGCGCGTGGCCCACCAGGTTGTTGAGCACGATGTCGGCGCGCAGCCGGGGCGAGTAGCCGAAGGCGGTGGCGTTGCGCATGTACACCGGGCTGAAGTCGTCGTCGGCCAGCGCGTGCAGGTCGTCCTCCACCCGCACCTTGGACTCGGCGTAGGGGGTCACCGGGCGCAGCGGGGCGTCCTCGGCCACCAGTTCGCCGCCGCCGGCGGCGCCGTAGACCGAGCAGGTCGACGCGTACAGGAAGCGCCGCACCCCGGCCTCGCGGGCCAGCCGGGCCAGCCGCACCGCAGCACAGTGGTTGATGTCGTAGGTCAGCTCCGGCGCCAGCGCGCCCAGCGGATCGTTGGACAGCGCGGCCAGATGGATCACCGCATCGACCCCGGCCACGTGTTCGGCCGTGACATCGCGCAGGTCGACCTCTCCCCCGGCCCCCGGCGGATCGGCGGGCGGTGGGCCCAGCACGCAGTCGGCGAACAGGGCGGCGTCGAGACCGACGACCTCGTGCCCGGCGTCGGCGAGGACCGGGGCCATCACGGTGCCCAGGTAGCCCTGGTGTCCGGTCAGCAGCACACGCAAGGTTCAGTCCCCCAGGTCGAGAGTGAGTTTGGTGACGGCGAACGCCTCGGCGTAGCGCGCGTGGCATTCGATTCCGCGGATCCGCGCGAGGCCCAGGAAGGCTTCGCGGTCGTACCAGGGCCGGCGCCGCTGCGAGGGGTAGTGCTCCTGCAGCAGCCGCACCTTGTCTTCGGCGTGTTCCTGCGACAGCGGCTGGTAGGCGGCCGGGCGGCCGAGGTCGCCGTCCCACTTGACGATCTCGTAGCCGAGCACGAGGTGATCGCGGAACGCGGTGGTCATCAGCTTCGCCAGGCATCGGTGGTCCTGGTGCGCGTCGTCGGTCCGCGGAGCCAGCACGAGGTCCGGGTCGGTCTCCGCGCGCAGTTCCTCGACCGCTGCCTTGGCCTCCTCCCATCGCGACGGCAGCCGGCCGTCCGGCAGCTCGAGCACGGTCAGCCGCAGCTCGGCGTCCGGGCAGAAGGCGGCGAGCGCGGCCCGTTCCTCCTGCTCCCGCTCGCCGCCTCCGCCGGAGAGCACCAGCGCGTCGACGCGGATGCCCGGCCTCGCCCGGCACATCGCCAGCAGCGTGCCGCCGGCGCCGATGGCGATGTCGTCGCAATGCGCGCCGACCGCGGCGATCCGCTCCAGGCGCCGGGCACCGAGCCGGATCACGCTCCGGCTCCGACGCCGAGCCTGCTGCCGGACGGGTACGCTTCCGCTCCCGCTCCGTCCCGTTCCCACACGGCCCACGGGCGGTCGCCCCGGGCGTAGGCGGTGTCGAGTGCGGCCCGCTCCTTGACGGTGTCGGTCGGTTTCCAGAACCCGCGGTGCTGGTGCGCCACCAGCCGGCCGTGCTTGGCCAGTCCGGCGCATCCGTCGGCGACCAGGTCGCCGTTCTCGGGTATGTGGTCGAAGACCTCCTGACGGAGCACGAAGTAGCCGCCGTTCTCCCACAGCGGCAGTTCGCTCACCGCGGTGATGCCCCCGACCAGCCCGTCCTCGCCCAGTTCGACGCAGTGGAACGAGGACTGCGGGGGCACCACCATCATCGACGCGCCGGCGTCGCGCCGCGTGAACCGCTCGATCATCTGCGGGAGCGGAGCGTCGGTGAGCACGTCGGCGTAGTTGGCCAGGAACATCTCGTCGCCGTCCAGGTGCTCGCGCACCCGGCGCAGCCGCTCCCCGATCGGAGAGGCGATGCCGGTCTGCGCGAACGTGATGGTCCAGTCGGCGATGTCGGTGGACAGCAGTTCGGTCCGACCGTTGCGCAGTACGAAGTCGTTGGAGGCGGTCTCCTCGTAGGTGAGGAAGAAGTTCTTGATGTGGTGGGCCCCGTATCCGAGGCACAGGATGAACTCCGTGTGCCCGTAGTGCGCGTAGTAGCGCATGACGTGCCAGATCAGCGGCCGCGGGCCGACCATCGCCATCGGCTTGGGGATGTCGTCGGAGGCTCCGCTGCGCATCCGCAGCCCGTAGCCGCCGCAGAACAGTACGACCTTCATGATGTGACCTCGACGATGCTCAGTTCCGGGATGGGAAAGACCAGTCGGCCGCCCCAGGCGTGCACGTAGGACAGCTGCTCGATCAGTTCGGTGCGCAGGTTCCAGGGGAGGATCAGCACGTAGTCCGGCCGGTCGGTGCCGATCTGCTCGGGCGGCAGGATCGGGATCCGGGTGCCCGGGGTGAACCTGCCGTGCTTGTAGGGGTTGCGGTCGACGGTGTACGGGAGCAGGTCCGGCCGGATGCCGCAGTGGTTCAGCAGGGTGTTGCCCTTGCCGGGGGCGCCGTAGCCGACGACCGTCTCACCGCGCTCGGCCGCCTCGATCAGGAACCGCAGGAGGTCCCTGCGCACCTTCGCCACCCGCGCGGAGAACTCGGTGTAGCCGCTCAGCTCGTGCAGCCCGGCGGCCTTCTCCCGGTCCAGCAGCTCGGCCACCCGTGGAGTCGGCTCCCCGGCTGCGCCGGTCGGCCGGGCCCACAGTCGGATGGAGCCGCCGTGTGTGGGCAGCAGTTCGACGTCCACGAGCGCCAGCCCGCCGGTGGCCAGCGCCCGGGCCGCGGAAGCGACCGTGTAGTACTGGAAGTGCTCGTGGTAGATCGTGTCGTACTGGTTCTGCTCGATCAGGGTCAGCAGGTGCTGCACCTCGATCGAGACCCAGCCGTCGTCCGCGACCAGCGCGCGCAGCCCCCGGGTGAACCCGACCACGTCGGGGATGTGCGCGTACACATTGTTCGCCACGACCAGGTCCGCCGCTCCGTGCTCGGCGCGGACGGCCGAACCGGTGGCCGGGTCGAGGAACTCCGTGCGGGTCGGAACGCCCGCGTCCCGCGCCGCGACGCCGACGTTGACCGACGGCTCGATGCCCAGGCAGCGGATTCCCCGGTCCACCAGGTGCCGCAGCAGGTACCCGTCGTTGCTCGCGACCTCGACCACGAAGGCGTCTCTCTCCGCGGAGTCGAGGGCGAGCCTGCGCACGGCGTCGGCGACGAACGTGCGCGCGTGCTCCACCCAGGACGTCGAGAAGGAGGAGAAGTAGGCGTACTGGGTGAACGTGTCCTCCGGAGTGATCAGCGGAGGGATCTGCGCGAGCCGGCAGTCGGTGCACACCCGCAGATGCAGCGGGTACGTCGGCTCGGGCTGGTCGAGTTGGTCGGCGGCCAGGAAGCTCTCGCACGGTGGCGTCGCGCCGAGGTCGACCACGCTCGTCAACGCTTCCGAGCCGCAGAGCCGGCATCGTGTCATCTGCATCTGCTGTTCCCATCCCCCCTGCGCGCCGGGCCGTCCCCGGCGCGATCCGGTGCTGACCGACCCGCGATCGCGGTGCGGTACTCCTCCACCAGACGGTCCAGCCCGACAGCCGGGCTGAAGTCCTGCTCGTATCGGTGCCGGGCCGCTCGGCCCAGCTCACCGTTGCGGGCCGGTCCGGCCACGATCCGGCGGATGCAGGAGGCGAGCGAGGCCGCGTCCCCCGGCCGGTGCAGCAGCCCGCTCACCCCGTCCTCGACGAGTTCGACGAAGGCGCCGTGCCCGGCGGCGACCGCCGGCACCCCCGCCGCCATGGCCTCCACGACCACCAGGCCGAACGCCTCCAGCCACGTCGAGGGGGCCACCACCGCGACCGACCGCGCGACCGCCTGCCGGCACTGCTCCGAGTCGTACAGGCCCACGTACCGCACGTCGTCCCGGCCTGCCGCCCAGGCGCTCGCCTCGCCCTCCAGCGGCCCCGTTCCGGCGATCACCAGAGGCACACCCACACCGCCGGCCGCGGCGATCGCATCCCACGCGGCCATGAGCAGCCGGACGCCCTTGGTCTCCGCGAGCCGGCCGAGATAGAGCAGATGTTCGCCGGGGCCCGCTCGGCGGCCGCCCGGGTCGGGCACGAAGTTGTGCTTCACCGCCAGCCGCTCGGGGGGCATGCCGGCCCGCACCAGGACGTCACGCTGCGCCGCGGAGATGCACAGGAACCGCTCGACTCCGGACCACCAGCGCCGCCGGTTGACCGACAGACTGACCGCGAGGGGCACCGTCGCCAGCCGGGAGCCGCGGTAGCAGCCGTGCCGGACGGCGGGCAGCGGTGCCGCGCCCACACACTCCGCGCACGGCCGGCCGTCGCGCTGCAACGTGCCGGGCGGGCAGATCTGGGTGTAGTTGTGCAGGGTGGCCACGGCGGGCACGCCGGCATCGGCGCAGGCGGCCAGCACCGCGGGCGACAGCAGCGGGAAGACGTTGTGGACGTGCACCACGTCCGGCCGCTCGGCGCGGAGCCGGGCGGTGAGCTCGGCGCGGACCCGCGGGTTCCACGGGACCAGCAGCGGCAGCGCGGCCTTGCCCGGCAGGGAGCGGGCGGCGATGTCGTCGCTGCGCCGCTCGAAGACCCCGACCCGGTGTCCGGCCGCGCGCAGCAGCCCGACCTCCTGGTCGACGACCTTGTTCTCCCCGCTCGGCTGCGCCGAGGCGTAGCGGTTGTGCACCACGAGGACATGCATGCTCAAGTCACCTCCCGGTTCGGATTCAGGGCGTGCGGCCGGCCGCGGCGTCCGGAGGCGTCGGGAAGCGGGGAAGGAGCGGTCTCGGCGGGCGGGGCCAGCAGCGAGGCGGCGACGGCCAGATGCAGCAGATAGGGCGAGGCGTCGCCCAACCCGGCCTCGGTGTAGGAGGCGAGGGCGCAGTAGCTGATCAGGAAGATCGCGCAGGCCCGGGACAGCGACGGGGGCCGCAGCAGCGCGCCGCCGCCCAGCACCACGAACAGCGCGGCCACCAGGGCGATGCCGATCAGGCCCTGCTCCTGGTAGACGGCCAGCCAGCTGTTGTCGATCGGCAGCCCGTCGAACGACTTGTCGCCCAGGCCCGCGCCGAACAGCTTCTCGACGGCCGTGCGGGGTGCCTCCAGCAGAGCGTCCCAGACCTTGGCCCGGCCGGTGAGGCTGGTGAAGTTCTCCTGGCTCTGCCCGCGCAGGAACCACGCCCGCAGCGCGGGGCCGAACCCCACCGCGGCCACCGCGGCGCACAGCACGGTCCACACGAAGCAGCGGCGCGCCGCGGCGCTGGTCAGGACGAGCGAGCCGATCGCCAGCGCCAGCCCTGCGAACAGGCCGAGGGTGGCCGTCCGGGTGTGGGTCAGCGCGAGGAGAACGGCCGACGGCACGATGACAGCGGCCGCGCTGCCCTTGTCGGTCCGGTGGCCCAGCAGGAGCAGCACGGTGAGCCCGATGAGCACCGCGGCGTACTGCCCGATCTGCGGCGGAGTGAGCGGCCACAGCGCGCCGACCAGCCGGCCGCCGTAGAGGTCGGGCAGTGCGGCGCCCGGCGAGAGGAGCGCGCCCGCTGCCACCGAGCCGAGCACCGCCAGATACATCCGGATGTGGTGTCTGACGAACGTCGCGCTGCCGTCCCACCAGCGGCTGAGCAGCCACAGCGTGCTGACGAAGAGAGCCAGCCGGGCGCAGCGGAACAGCGCGCCGAGCCCGGATTCCGGATGCGCGCTGGAGATCACGCTCGGCACCAGCAGCAGCGTGAGCAGGAGCAGATAGCCACCGGGCCGGATGGACGGCCGGGGATTGAGCACGAGCGCCAGCGCGAACGCGGCCACCAGCGCGCCCATGGTGACCAGTTGGATGAGGGAGCGGGGCAGCGGGATGATGGTCCTCGCCCCGGCGGAGCCGAGCGTGTTGAGGATCAGCAGTCCCCAGACGACTCCGACGGTCCTCGGTGTGTGCTGTCCCATCTCACCCACCGCCCAGGGGCCGGAAGGTGCTGCCCGCGTCCTGCCGGTAGGGCGCGGCCTGCCACTGACCCGAGTCGAGGACCCGGCTCGGGTCGTGGGCGACGAAGCTCCACGGCCCCATGTAGACGTTGTCATGCCAGCGGTTGTGCTGCTTGTGGGTGATCGCCTCGGCCACCCGGTCGCCCTGGTAGGGCGACCAGTCCGGGTAGGTGCCGTAGTTGGCCAGCAGCGCCATGCGGCCGCACGTGACCGTGCACTCGACGACGGAGGTGTCCAGCACGAAGCGGTTGTCGTGGATGTCCACGCGCTGGGTCTTCCACCGGCAGTCGCTGTGGAGCGGCGGGTCGGCGATCGCCGGGCGCGTGCAGCGGTCGGTGTCCTTCACCAGCAGGGTGCAGGAGCCGGTGGAGGTGTTGGCCGGGCTGTTGCAGAACCGGTCGGCGTTCTCCCACAGGGTGATACCGGACCAGTTGTTCTCCAGCACGTTGCGGTAGATCTCGATCCTGTCCGTGCGGGCCGGGATCCGCGGTTCGCCGCCGGCTTCGGACAGGTAGACGGTCCCGAACGGGAAGCTGTCCCCGCGGTCGGCGTATCTGCGTCCCTCGACCCAGTTGTTGCGCCGGATGGTGTTCTCGCGGACGACCGCGTTGTAGCCGGCCTCGTAGATCAGCGCGGCACCGTCATTGGCCTCCAGGACATTGTCCTCGACGCGGAAGTCGTTGTTGTTGGTATCCGCCCACAACCCGGCTCCGCGGTTGTCGTGCACCCAGTTGCCGCGGATGTCGGCACCGTCGACGGCCCAGAACTTGACGCCGCCGGTGCAGCCGCAGCCGGGCCGCCGCCGCTCCCAGTCGTCGCGGTTGTTGTCCGCGATCTCGTTGTCCTCGACCACCAGACCGCTGATACCGCCGGACGCCTTGTAGGCGTTCATCCCGTACTGTCCGTTGCCGCGCAGGCAACTGGCGCGGACCCGTTGGCGGGCACCGGCCATCAGCCCGGCGCCGGAGTTGTACTGGATCCTGGCGTGCTCGATCACCCATCCGTCGGCCGAGTCGTGGTTGACCACGCCCTCGTCGTGCGGCGCGACGAAGCCCTGCACGGTCAGGTGCCGGATGGTGACGTCGCGGGCGCTGCCACCGAACGCGTACTGGTTGGTCTTCCGGCCGTCGAGCACCGCGCCCGGCGCACCGAGGTAGCTGTCGCCCTTCTTCGGGACGACCTGGGCGTGGCGGCCCGGCTCGAGCCGGTGCTCGCCGGGCCGGAGCCAGAAGACGGTGTTCGGAGGGCTGCTCCGGGTCTTCGCGGCCAGGTCACCGACCACCGCGGGGTCGACCCGCACCGCGCCCGCGGGCGGCTTCGCCGGGCCGGCCGCGGGCTCGGCGCACATCCGGGCCGCGGGACGGGCCGCGGACGAGGGCGGCGCCGCGCTCGGCTCCGCCGGGCCGCCGGTTGTGCCCACACAGCCGGTCGCCGCCACCAGGGCCAGTACCGGCGCCGCCACCGGTAACGCCCGGTGCCGCCGTTCGATCCCCACGCCTCCCCCTAACCGCGGAACCTGAGTACGGTGACGAACCCCTCGGAGCTGTCGGTGAATCCGCTGCCGACCAGCGTCGTGGCGGGTTCCTTGCGCCCGAACCCGGCGGAGTACCAGCCCAGTGGCGGGTCGGTCTCGCCGCGATGCGCCCGCCAGGTCAGCCGCCCGGGCAGCTCGAGGACCGCGGAGCGGTCCTCGCCGTCCCGGGTCCAGCGGAGCACGGCCCGGTTCCCGACGAGCTCCGCGCTGACCGCCGGGCCGAGGTGGAACGCCAGGCGTGCGGCCCGGCGCGGTCCGCGCACCTCGTCCACCACCCGCAGCTCCCGGTTCGTGGCGGTCAGCTCCACCCGGCGACGGTGCACGGCGTGCCGGTAGCCGTCGTGCTCGGCGCACCAGCGGGCCGCGCCCTCCGCGGACGGGTCCGCGACCAGGACACGGCTGCGGGCGTGCCGGGTCCACAGGAACGGGCCGCCGGAGGCGGACTGGTCGGCGCCGTCCAGTTGCAGGGTGTTGTGGCCCAGGGTGGAACGGAAGTACTGCCGCCATCCGGGCTGCCCGTGGTAGCAGTACGTTCCCGGGTCGGCGAGGACGTCCACCCCGTCGTGCCGGACCTCCACGGACAGCGCGTCCGCGTGGGCGTGCGCGGCGATGGACAGGAACCCGTGCGGGCCGCCGTCGCAGCGGCACCAGATCTCCCCCGGGCCGCGCAGGATGGTCATGCCCGCGTCGGCGAAGTGGGCCGGACGGAGGGACGGACGGGTCACCGCCGGTGCGGTGGGCCGGATGAGCGCGGTCAGCAGCGGAGTGCGCGCATCGGTCCCGGTCACCGCCGGCCACCAGGCGAGTCGGCCGAACACGGCATCCCCGGTGGCCAGCAGCGAGGCCCAGCGGTCGGTGCCGTCGCCGTCCAGGACCAGCCCGTGCCCGTCGTCAGCGTCGCCCTGACGTGGCGGCCGCAGGCGGCTGTCCAGCACGGCCGCGAGCGCGTCGGTCATCCGCAGCAGCACCAGCCGGATCGAGGCGGGGACGGGGACACCGGCGGCATCCGCCTCGGCCACCGCGGCCAGGCCGAGCTCCAGTACGAGTCCGTGGTACTCGGTGGCCGACTCGCGGTTCAGGCCGGAGGCGAAGGTGTTGCTGTGCAACTGCCGCTCCAGCGACCGCAGGGCCTCGGCACGCCACCGCGCGGAAGACGGGAACCACCCGAACGCGCAGGCCGCCGCAAACTGCCCGGCGGTCTCGGCGATGACGTGGTTGTTCGCCGACGAACCGCGGCTGGGGAAGGCGGCCAGCCAGCGCTGGTGGTGCCATATCTGGGCCAGCGCCACCGGATTGTCCTCGAACAGCCCCGCCGCGCCCGGCCAGCCCTCCAGCAGCCGACGGATCCACACCCAGGAGAGCAGTCGGATGCCCAGCTCGATGCCGCTGACCCAGTGCACGCCGCACAGCGGCGGGTTGCCCCGCCACCACGACCGCAGATGCCCGGCAGTCCGCTCCGCGTACCGCTCGTCGCCGGTGAGCGCGTAGGCGGCGGCGAGCACGGTGAGGTACTGGTGCCGGGAGAGTTCCCAGATCTGCTTGATGTCCCCGACCGCGTCCTCGTCCCGGTAGGGCACGTCGAAGGCATAACCGCGCGGAGCACGGAGCCCGGTCTTCGGGTCGTACCACCAGTCCGGGTCGGCCAGGTCAGCGCGCTCCACGCCGAAGTACGCGACGTGCCCCTCCAGCAGCCGGTCCGCCTCGGCGACGAGCCGTTTCGCGGCGTCAGGGGGCACCGCGGCGAGTGCCCCGGCCGGCAGTACGGCGGTGAACCGGGCGCCGGTCACCCGCGGGCAGTCCGGCCGTGCGGACCGCCGGCGACGCCTGCGCACCGCGTCGCCGGCGCGGCCGAGTGCCTCTCCGGGGCCCATCCGGGACAGCCGCCGCAGGTACCAGCCCGCGCTCATCGTCATCGCGGCCCCGCCAGGGTCACCGGCGCCCCGCCGGCCAGCGCGGTGCGCACGGCGAGAGTGGCCGACGTGGTGGCGACCAGCGACTCCAGCGGTACCGGCATCGGCCCGCCGGTCCGCACCGCCCTGAGGAACGCGGCCAGTTCGGCGCGCTGCCCCTTGTCCCGGGTCCTGGACAGCCGCGGCGAGGTCCACCGCTCGGGGCCGTGCACCGTGGCCCGCACGAAGTCGTCGAACCGCAGCACCTTGCCGTCCGCGACGAGGTCGAGCGTCTCCTTGGGAAAGCCGGGCGAGCCGGTGGTGACGTAGCCGAGGGTGGCGGTCGATCCGTCCGGGTAGCGCAGCACGACCTGCAGGTCCTCGTTGCCGGGCGTGGCCACCGCGTACACCGCAACCGGGTCGCCTCCGAGCAGCCAGCTCACCGTGTCGATGAAGTGCCCGCCCTCCCCGGCGAACCGGGAGCCCTCAGTACCCTGCCGGAGGTACCAGCTGCCGTGCTCCAGCCGGCCGGCGTTGACCAGGTAGCGGACGCTCGCCGGACCGGTCCGGGCACCGAACCGCTTCCTGGCCTGACGCAGCAGCGGTGCGAACCTGCGGTTGAAGCCCACCTGCAGCCGGTCGTTGCCGGACTCCTCCACCGCCGCGAGCACACCGGCCAACTCGTCCTCGGTGAGGGCCAGCGGCTTCTCCACGAAGACCGCCTTCCCGGCCAGCAGTGCCCTGCGGGTCAGTTCGGCGTGCGAACTGTGCCGGGTGACCACGAACACCGCGTCGACGGCCGGGTCGCCGAGCACGGCGTCCAGATCGGTGGTCGCCTCGGCGAAGCCGAACTTCCGCTTCGCGTTGGCGGCGGAGAGCGCCGTCGTGGTCACGACCGTCGACAGTGCGACACCGTCCCGCCGGGCCAGGTGCGGGAGCAGCATCGAGGACGCGTAGTTGCCCGCGCCGACGAACGCCAGCCGCACCGGTGCGGCGGCGGCCCGGGCGGGAACGGACGCCGCTGCGCCGCGGCGCCGCACCGCCGGTACGGCCACCTCGGGAGCCGCCGGTGCCGCCGCGTCCGCCGGATGTCCGGCGGGGCCCGGGTACCGGAACAGCACGGCCACGGCCTTCAGGTCGCCGTCCGCCAGTCGCCGGTAGGTCCCGACGGCGTCGTCGAAGTCGGCGACATGGGAGACGAGGGGCTCCGCGTCGACGGAGCCGCGGGCCAGGAGGTCGAGGAAGCAGGCCAGGTTGCGGCGTTCGGTCCAGCGCACGTAGCCGATCGGATAGTCCCGCCCGGCCAGCTCGTACTCCGGGTCGTAGCGCCCGGGGCCGTAGCTGCGGGAGAACCGGACGTCGAGCTCCTTCTCGTAGTACGCGTTCCACGGCAGGTCCAAGCGGCACTTGCCGATGTCGACGACCCGGCCGCGGTCCCGGCTCAGCCGCGCGGCCAGCTCGACGGGCTCGTTGCTGCCGCCGCCGGCGGCCAGATACACCTGATCCACGCCGTGCCCGCCGCTGAGTTCGACGACGGCCGCCTCCACGGCGGCGGATGCGGGATCACCGCAGGCCACCGCGCCCAGCCGGGCGCCGAGCTCGCAGCGCGCCGGGTCCGGGTCCGCCCCCACGACGCGGACTCCCGAGGCGGCCAGCAGCTGCACCACCAACTGCCCGATCAGCCCCAGGCCGACGACCAGCGCCACGTCGCCCAGCTGCGGCTCGCCACGGCGGACGCCCTGCAGCGCGATCGCCCCCACCGTGCCGAACGCCGCGTACCGCGGCGCGAGGCCGTCCGGCACCCGGGCGTAGAGGTTCTTCGGCACCCAGTTCAGCTCGGCGTGCAGCGCGTGCTCGTTGCCGGCGCAGGCCACCAGGTCCCCCACCGCGACGTCGTCGATCCCCGTGCCGACCTGCTCGACCACCCCGCACAGCGAGTAGCCCAGCGGCGTCCAGGAGTCCAGCTTGCCCATCACCTTGCGGTAGGTGGCGGGCACCCCGTTGGTGGCCACGCTCTGCATGACCTTGGCCACCTGGTCCGGGCGGGAGCGGGCCTTGCCCAGCATCGACATCCCGGCCTCGGAGACCTTCATCAACTCGGTCCCGGTGGATATCAGCGAATAGGCGCTGCGGACCAGTACACCTCCCGGCTTGCACCCCGGTACCGGCACGTCGAGCACTGTCAGCTCGCCGCTCTTGTAGTTCTGCACAACCTGTTTCACCCGAAGTCCTCTTGTCTCTACGCCGTCAGCTGAGAGTTGTGGCCGACTCCCGAGGTCGCGCCGCGATACCAGTACTCGAGGGTCAGCACGTGCCACAGATGCTTGGCGTGGTCCCGCTGACCGGCGGCGTCCTCGGCGACGAGCCGCTCCAGCGCGTCGCGGCGCAGGAACCCGGATTCGACGAGCACGCCGTCGTGCAGCACCTCGCGGACCAGCGGCGCCAGATCGCGGCTCATCCAGGCCCGCAGCGGGGCGCTGAACAGGCCCTTGGGCCGATGGACGATCTCCTCGGGCAGGATCGAGGCGGCCGCCTCCTTGAGGACGGCCTTGCCCTGCCGTCCGGCGATCTTGCGCTCTCCCGGCACGGCGAACGCCGCCCTGACCACCTCGACGTCCACGTACGGCACCCGCACCTCGGTCGAGGCGGCCATGCTCGACCGGTCGGTATAGGTGAGGTTCAGGCCCGGCAGGAACATCCGTGCGTCGGCCAGGCACATGCGGTTGACGAAGTCGTCGAGTTCGTTGTCCCGGTAGAGGTCCGCGTGCTCGGTCAGCACGTCCTCGACCGTTTCGGCCAGGTCCGGATCGACCAGGGCGAGCAGCTCGTCCCGGTCGTACATGGTGTAGCTGCGCCGGAACGCGGTCTCCTCCGGCAGGTCGGCGAAGGAGAGGAACCGCTTGGCGAAGCGCACCGACCGGTATCCCCGGCGAGCCGTGGCGACCGGCAGCCGGTCCACGGCCCTGGACAGACCGCGTCGCAGCGGCCGCGGAACGCGCCGATAGCGCACCGCGAGCAGGTTGGCCAGGTGTTTGCGGTATCCGGCGAACAGCTCGTCCGCGCCCATCCCCGAGAGCAGCACCTTCACCCCGGCCTCCCGGGCGGCCGAGCAGATCAGGAAGGTGTTGATCGCGGCCGGATCGCCGATCGGCTCGTCCAGGTGGTACGTCATCCGCGGCAGCAGATCGAGCACGTCCGGAGCGATCTCGATCTCCCGCAGGTCGACGCCGAACCGCTCGGCGACCCGCCGGGCGTGGCGCAGGTCGTCCGGCATCGCCTCGAACCTGGCGTCCTCGGCGCGGAACCCGATCGTGTAGGCGGAGATCCCGGGCAGGTCGCGGGCCGCCAGCGCGGTCAGATAGCTGGAGTCCAGCCCGCCGGAGAGGAAAGTCGCCACGGGTACGTCGGACAGCAGGTGGCGGCGGGTCGACTCCTCGACGATGGCGGCGAGTTCCGGCCGCTCGCCGGACCGAGCGCGCTCCCGTCCCTCGGCCGCGACCTGACGCAGATCCCAGTACCGGCCGCGCTCCACCCGCCCGTCGGGTCGGCACCTCAGCCAGCCGCCCGGCGGCAGTTTCTCCGCCCCGCGCAGCGCACACCGCGAATCCGGCACCCAGTAGTACAGCAGCGAGGCCACCATCGCCGCGGGGTCCACCTGCATCGACCCGCCGGTGGCGGCGGCCAGGGCCTTGAGCTCGGAGGCGAACACCAGGCCCGAGCCCCGCCGGAGCAGGAACAGCGGCTTGATGCCGAGCTGGTCGCGGGCGAGCACCAGTTCTCCGGTGCGCTCGTCGAAGACGCCGAAGGCGAACATGCCGCGCAACCGGGGCAGGCAGTCCGTGCCCCAGCGCCGCCACGCCTCCAGCAGTACCTCGGTGTCGGAGGTGCCGCGGAAGCGCACCCCGCAGGCCGCCAGTTCGGCGCGCAGTTCGGGCGCGTTGTACAGCTCGCCGTTGTAGGTCAGGACGAGGCCGTCCGCTGCCATCGGCTGGGCGCCGGTCCCGGACAGATCGATGACGGCCAGCCGGCGGTGCCCCAGCTGCACTTCCCCGTCGCCGAGCGAGTGGCTGTAGCGTCCCGCCCCGTCCGGGCCGCGGTGGGCGAGGGTGTCGGTCATCCGGTCGGTGACGCCCTTCCCGTCCGGCCATCGGTACGTGCCCGCGATACCGCACATGTCCTATCTCGCCTCCTGGTCGCTGTCCGGGACCCGAGCGGCCCGTACGGGTAGCCGTTCCGTCTGCGGGGCGCCCGTCCCGTTCCGCCGGTCCGGGCGTTCGTTCCGGCCGCGCGCCGCAGTGTGCGGGCCGTCCCAGAGCGTGCCGTCGGTCCGGTCCCGCGGATCGGGGTCGGTCAGCACCACGCCGAGCACCGGGATGTGCTGGTCCGCGAGCTGCCGCGTCACCGTGTGCAGCCAGGCGGCGCTGCCGTGCCCGGCGCGTACGACCAGGACGGTCCGGGTTCCCAGGTGCCTCAGGTCGGTCCAGGCCGTGCCGGGCGCGACCGAGCCGACGCCGAGCCGGCGTTCCGGGGGCTCCGCGTCAGCGGTCCGCTCGCCGCCGACCACCACGACCGGGTCGTCCGGCTGCCTGCGGCTGCCGGCGAGGTGCGGGCCGGGCAGGCCGTCGACGACCGTCACCGGACCGTCCGCCGTGAGGGCCCGTGCGAGAGCCAGGGCGAGCACGCTCGTGCGGCGCGCGCACCCCAGCTCCAGCAGCGACAGCGGTTCGGCGGAGCCGCGCACGGTGCGGGCCAGGGCCGCCGCGAGCTGTTCATGTGCCGCCCGCTTCCGCCTCGGCTGCCACAGCCTGCCCGTCCGCAGGGGCAGTTCCGCGACAACCGAGGCACCCAGGTTCGCCGCGATCTCCCGGCGCAGCACGGGGCGGTCCGCCACCACCGCGCCGACCGCGGCCACCGCGAGCCCGAGGGCGAGCCCCAGGACGAGCCCGATCGCGGCGTCGGTGGCGGCGGCCGCGGGCAGCGAGTGGTGCACCGCGCGCGGGGCGTCAACGATCTGCGTCCCGGCGACGATCCGGGGCGTGCCGGTGCGCGCCTCCGCTGCCCGCTGGTCGAAGTCGGCGATCCGCGAGTTGAGTTCGGCCCGGCGGGCGAAGAGCGACTCGATCCGCGCCGACGCCTGAGGGTCGCTTCCCGGTGAACGGCCGCCGATCGACTTGTTGACCTGGGCGAGTTCGTCCCGCATCCGGTCACGCTGGTCGAGCAGGGCCTCGGTCTGGGCTTGGGCGGTCTCGCGCATCCGCCGCACATGGTCGGCGACGAACGCGTCGGCCAGCGCGCCGGCCCGGGCCACCGCCTGGGCTTCGTCCGCACCCGTCACATCGATCCGCAGCAGGTTGTTGGTCACGCCGGTGCCCCGGTAGTCCCGCAGGAAGTCCTCGGGGTCCTCGGGGGAGTGGAGGGACCGCAGGGCCCGGCCCGCGATCCGCGTGGTGCCCAGCAGCTCGACGTCGGTACGGATCAGGGTTCCGGTGTCGTTGGGCTGGTCCTCCTGGTGCGCGACCAACACCGTGGTCACCGCTGCCGGCGGCGGGGGCAGCAGGATCGCCACGCCTGCGCCGACCAGCAGCCCCAGCAGCGCCATGGAACACCAGAGGCGGCGGCGCCTGCGCACCGCCACGACCAGCGACTGCAGGTCCAGCAGCGGGGCGGCGCCCGGGGCGCCCGCGGTACGGCTCGTCGTCATGCCGGGCCTCCCCTCGCGGTGCCGCCGACCGGGACCGGCTGCTCCTGATGCTGCGCGGGGCGGTCGGCCGCCCGCTCCGGACGGGCAGCCCGGACCGGTTCGGCGACGACGACTCCGACGACCCGGTGCCCCGCGTCCGCACATGCCCCGGCGATGCCGCCGAGTTCCTCCGCGGTCCAGTTGCCCGCGCCGAGCACGACCAGGGCACCGGACTCGGTGTCGCGATCCGGCACCAGCGGGCGGGACACGGACACGTCCACCGCCGGCAGCAGCGGATCGGTCCCGGCCTCGGCGGCGAGCTCGTCGGCGGCCCGGCGGCCGAGCACGTCGCCCGCCGGTACGAGCGCCAGCACCCGCCGCGGGCCCGCGGGCAGCTCCTCCCGGAGGCGGGCACACACCCGCCGGCAGCGGATCCGCCTGTCGGCCTCGCCGCCGGACGCTCGCGGCACGGGTCGGTGCCATCGGGTGTCCAGGCCCAGCAGCCGGCGGATCCGGGCCCGGCCGCGGCCCGGACGGCGGTGCGCGAGCTGTTCGCCGGGGACCTCGACAGTGCCCAGCGGAGCCGAGCCCAGTGCGGCGGCGATCTCCCCTTCGGTGTCCAGCCGGCGGCTCATCCGCACGGCGGCGAGCTGCCCGACGATGCCGAGCAGGAAGGACAGCAGCGCCCCGGCGCCCACCCGTTGCAGCGTCGTCGGCGGTGCCTCGCCGGTGGGCCGGGCCGCCGGACCCATGACGACCAGGCCGGTCCTGCTGCTCGCCGGGGCGGCGTCGTCCAGCTTCTTCATGGCTTCCTGCAGCGCGGTGCGCAGCTTCTCCAGCTCGGTGCGGGCCTGCACGCTCTCCACGGTCCGTCCCGGATCGGACGACTCGGCCAGTTCGGTGATCCGGCGGTCGGTCTCCCGGACCTTCTGCCGCAGTGCCTCGGTTCCCGCTGCCTCGTCTGCGTCGGTACCCTCGCCGGCGAGCCGCGCGGTGAACGTGACGAACTGCTGGGCCGTCCGGTCGGAGAGCTGCTGCGCGCGCCCCGGCGTCCCGGCCGTACCCGAGATCGTGATGATGTTTCCGTCCGCCGCCTCGGCGCGTACTCGGCCCCGCAGCCCGGTGCCGCTGACCCCCGGCCAGCCGAGCGTGGCGGCCGCGCGGTCGAGCACGGCCGAACTGGTCGCGATCTCCACCTGGGTCAGCAGCTCGCGCTCCTCCCACTGCCCCGGCAGCAGTACCGAGGCCGACGCCGTGTAGCGGGGCGGGAACAGCGCCGAGGTGCCGTAGCCGACGAGCGCGCCCGCCACGGCGAGGACGGCGAGCAGGCGCCAGCGCCGACGGAGCAGCCGCCCGATCGTGACCAGGCGTATCGTGTCGTCGCTCAACGGCGTCGCCTCTTGCCCGCCTGGACCGGGGCGCCCGTCGCGACCGGAGCATGGTCGCGGCAGGCCGCGGCGTAGGCGGCGAGCAGCGACTGCTGGGAGTTGCGCCAGGAGAGCTTCCCGCCGATCCGTTCCCGGCCGATCCTGCCCATCCGGGCCCGCTTCTGCGGATCGTCCAGCAGCTGTGCGACGGCCTCGGCGAACCCTGCCTCGTCGTCGGCGGGCGCGTAGACGGCGGCCTCTCCGGCCGACACCCGGGCCTCCCGCAGGTCGAAGGAGACGATCGGCCGGCCCATCACCATGTACTCCAGGACCTTGTTCATGGTCGACACGTCGTTGAGCGGATTGTGCGGGTCAGGAGAGAGGCACACGTCGGCGGTGGACAGGTAGCGCACCAGGTCGGCGTCCGGGATCCGCCCGGTGAACTGCACCTGCTCGCAGAGCCCGAGCTGCCGGGAGAGCTCCACCATCGCGTCGAAGGTGTCGCCGGCACCGACGAACACCGCGTGCCAGTCGGTCCGCCCCAGGTCGTCGCGCAGCTTCGCGAGGGCGCGCAGGGCGTAGTCGACGCCGTCCTGCGGGCCCATGACGCCGAGGTAGCACAGCAGGTACGGCTTGCCCCGCTTCAGCTCCGGCTCCGGCGGTACGGCGCGGAACCGGTCGGTGTCGGGCGCGCTGCGCACCACGAAGACGTCCGCCGCGCTCCGGCCGCCGCGGCGCAGCGCGACTTCCCGGTAGCTCTCGTTCGTGGCGATCACGATGTCCGCGGCTCGGTAGGTCATCCGCTCCAGCGCGCATACGGCACGGTGGAGCAGGTCCTCGCCGCGGTCGAACCGGGAGAGGTACAGCTCGGGCACCAGGTCGTGCTGGTCGAAGACGAACCGCGCGCCGCGCCGCTTCAGCCACAGCGCCGGGAGGAACAGCAGGTCGGGCGGATTACAGGCGTGGACGACATCGACCGGGCCGACCCTGCGTGCCAGCCGGACCGTGTGCCACAGCGCCGCTCCGTACTCCCGCAGATATCCGGCCGGCCCTCCGGTGGCCGCGCGCAGCGGGTAGCGGTGGATCCGTATCCCGTCGATCTCGGTCTCCGGCTCGGTGTCCCGCTTCCCTCCCCGGGGGCAGATGACGTGCACCTCCCAGCCCGCGTCGTGCAGCGTCCTGCACTCCTGCCACACCCGCCGGTCGAAGGGCACCGACAGGTTCTCCACGAGGATCAGCGCGCGCCGGCCCGGCCGGCCGCCGGCGGCCGTGTCACCAGGCAAGGCCCAGATACCCCTGTTCGGCCCGGCGCGCCTCGGCGTCGGGGAGGTGGACGAGATCGATCAGCTCCGGTCCTTCGCCGGCGGGCGGCAGCGCCGAGAGGACGGCCGGGTCCCTGGTCCCGACCAGGCACACCTCGGCGTGCTCGAGCACCTCGGAGACGGAGTCGGCCAGGAGCTGGGCGAGGTGCGGCAGCCGGGTCTCGATGTACTCGCGGTTGGCGCCCAGCAGTCGGGAGAGGCTCACGTTGGCGTCGTGGATCCGCAGGTCGTACCCCCTGCCGTAGAGCCGTTCCGCCAGCTCGACGAGCGGACTCTCGCGCAGGTCGTCGGTACCGGGTTTGAAGGACAGCCCGAGCAGTCCGGCGCGGCGCTTGCCGGTGCGCTCGACCAGGTCCACCGCACGCTGCAGATGGTCGGAGTTGGAGGGCAGCACGTGGGCGAGGATGGGTACCGAGACATCGGCCCGCCGGGCCGCGTGGACCAGGCTGCGCAGGTCCTTGGGCAGGCAGGAGCCGCCGAAGGCGAAGCCGGGCCGCAGGTAGGCCGGGCTGACGTTCAGCTTGCGGTCGGCCAGGAAGACGTCCATCACCTGGTGCGAGTCGACTCCGAGCGCCTGGCACACCGCGCCCAACTCGTTCGCGAAACCGATCTTGAGGCCGTGGAAGGCGTTGTCGGCGTACTTGATCGCTTCCGCGGTCGGGACCGGTACCCGGAAGACTTCTCCGGGCAAGCCGTCGTAGAGCGCCGCCACCGCTTCGCCGCTCGCCGGATCGAGCTCGCCGATGACGGTCTTGGGCGGATCGAAGAAGTCCCGCACGCTCGTGCCCTCGCGCAGGAACTCCGGGTTGACCACGACTCCGAAGTCCACCCCGGCGGTGCCGCCGACGTACTTCTCCAGAATCGGAACCAGCAGGTTCAGGCAGGTCCCGGGGAGCATGGTGCTGCGGTACACGACGGTCTGCCGCCCGCCCCGCCCGTCGCGCTCCGCCAGCGCGGCACCGATCTGCTCGGTGACCCTTTCCAGATACGTGGTGCACAGGCTGCCGTTGGGCTCCGAGGGCGTACCCACGCAGACGAGCGTCACCTCGCTGTCCAGGACCGCCTCGCGGACGTCGGCGGTGGCGCGTAACGCTCCGCTCCGCACGACCTCGCCGACGAGTTCGCCGATCCGCGCCTCGACCACCGGGGCTCTGCCCGCGTTGACCAGGTCGACCTTCGCCTGGTTCACGTCCACTCCGACGACCTGATGGCCCCGGCGGGCCAGGCACGCGGCCGATACGCAGCCCACGTAGCCGAGCCCCAGAACACTGACCCTCATGACGCGTTCCTCCCCCAGAGCAGGCCCCTGCGGCCTGCGTGCCGCACGGGGGCCGGACACCGGCCGCCGCGCATCAGTAGGCCCCCTGCCCGTGGAGCACCACGCGCAGGGTCTTCCACAAGATCACCGTGTCCAGGGCCAGCGACCAGTCCTCCACATACCGCAGGTCGAGGCGGACCGCCTCCTCCCACGGCAGGTCGCTGCGTCCGCTGATCTGCCACAGGCCGGTGAGCCCGGGCTTGACCAGCAGCCGCCGCCGGATGTCCGGGTCGTAGGCGGCGGACTCCTCCGGCAGCGGAGGCCGCGGACCGACGAGCGACATGGATCCGGCCAGTACATTGAACAGCTGCGGGAGTTCGTCGATCGAGTAGCGGCGCAGCACCGCTCCCACCCGGGTCACCCGCGGATCCCGGCGGAGTTTGAACAGCAGTCCGGCGCCCTCGTTGCGGTCGGCCAGCTCGGCGCGTGCCCGGTCGGCCCCGGCGACCATGGTGCGGAACTTCAGTATGGTGAACTCCCGGCCGTCCTTGCCGACCCTGCGCTGCCGGTAGAACACGCCGCCGCGGCTGTCCGACAGCACGAGGAGTCCGGCGAGCGCCATCAGTGGCGCGCAGAGCACCAGCAGGAGCGTCGCGCCCACCTTGTCGACGACCTCTTTGACGGCCCGACGGCCCCCGGTGAAGGTCGGCATGCTGACCCGTAACAGCGGGATCCCGAGCACCGCGTCGACGTGCAGCCGCGGGCCTGCCACCTCCATCAGCACGGGGGCGACGACCATCTCGGCGTCGCTGCCCTCGAGGTTCCAGGCCAGCCGCTGCAACTGCTCCGGTGACCAGTGCGGGTCCGGTGTGACCGCGACCACGCGGTAGCCGTCCCGGCGGACGTGGCCCGCGAGGTCGGCCAGCCGGCCGACGACGGGCACGCCGTCCAGGTGGTCACCGTGCAGCCCGAGTCCGTCCGGCGTGCACACCGCCTCCACCCGCCAGCCGAGGTGCGGGAACTTGCGGACCCGGGATATCAGGTCGTGCACGGTGGCCGGGCTCCCGGCGGCCAGCACCGGCCGCAGACATCGTCCGGCCATCCGCTGCCGGTGCAGCGAGAGCCGCAGCAGATACCGCGCGATCATGGTGAGCAGCGCGATCGCGGGAATCGCGACGAAGATCCAGAGTTTGATGTTTCGCGAGGTCAGGGCTATTCCGCCGAGCGCCAGTACGACGGCCGCAGTGAACAGCGAGCGTCCCAGCCGGCGGAATTCCTCGGCGCCCTGGCCGAGCACGGCCGGAGCCCACGCCCGGCTCACCGCGAACGCTCCCAGCACCAGCAGCTCGGTGCCGAGCGCGAGGATGCTCCATTTCTCGTGCCAGTTGGCCGCGTCCCGGGCCCCGAAGAAGATGCCGATCGCCGCCACCACGAAGGCGGTCACCACGGTGTCGCTGGTGATCACGGTACGGCGGTATCGCTGCTCCCAGTCGCTCGCGGACCGGCTGACTGCCCCCTCCGCCGGACGCCCGAGCGCCGACGGTAACGGGTCGACCAATTCCCCCTGCCGCACAGAATCCCCCAGCTCGCCAGTGGTTCGACCTGTTCGCCCATCACTGTTCCCCGGGAGGCACCTGCCCCCGCGCCGCGCTGTTCCCTACCCCGGGGCGGCTTCCGCCCGGCCGTACGTACTCCCGCCGTCGGCGGCCGTACCTGACCACCACGCCGAGCGGTGTGGCACCCCCCGTCTCCCACCGGCTCCCTGCTTGCACAGGCCCCGCGGAACGCCCGGGTGCTCCCCGCACCCGCGGTCCCGGTCCGGACCCCCGGAGCCGAGTGCCCCTGGTGGCCGGCGCCGGGATACGGCTAACGACTGCCCGAAACATCGGACCGATAGATCACCATTTGTCGCCCTGTGTCCAAACATCTGAAGCACCGTCAATGTAGACCATCACGGGCCACCTGAAGAGGGGGTGTGTGCAATTTGTGCGCAAGCTTTGGAGTTTGAGTACCGGCCGGAGCCGGCCCGCAGGCCCCGCGACTGCGAAAGCACGCCATGCGACCTGCCACAACACAGCCGCACTGCTGCGCCGGACCCTCACCTCCGAGGTGTTCGGCTGTGCGGATTGCCTCACTCGGGGATCACCGGAGATCCGTGAACCGGTTCGCATGTGCCAGTGGTCTGGCCCGGCGGAAGGGAAGCGGAAGGTCCCCCTGAAGCAGACCGGTGATCGCGGCGCACGGTAACCAGTGACGCACGGTTCGTGCTATGGCCTACGATCCTCTCCTGGCCGCCGTAGGCCCGTTCAGGAGCTTCCACCCGTCAGCAGGGTTGACAGTACGTATCCGGCGGATTTCGGCCCCTGTCCTCCGGCCCGGCGGCCCGTGCAACTCTTGCGCAAGGGAACAGGCACACCAAGGACGGTGACCCATGGCCGGTACAGCCATGACTGCGACGTTTCTCGCGGTGCTCGCCGGGGCGTCGCTGCTCGCGGTCACCGCGCGTCGCCTGCGTCCCAACGACCGGCTTCCGTCCCTGGAGGGCTGGGCACTGGCCGACCGGAGCCTCGGCCCCTGGTGGACCTGGGTGCTGCTCGGCGGCACGATCTTCACGGCGTACACCTTCACCGCTGTACCAGGACTGGCGTACGGCAACGGCGCGCCCGCGTTCTTCGCAGTGCCCTACACGGTACTCGTCTGCCCTCTCGTCTTCGTCCTGCTGGCCCGGCTGTGGACGGTGGCCCGCCGACACGGCTACATCACCGTCGCCGACTTCGTGCGCGGACGGTACGGATCCGCGCCACTGGCCCTGGTGGTCGCGCTGACCGGGATCCTCGCGACGATGCCGTATCTGGCGCTGCAGCTGCTGGGCATACGCGCGGTGCTGACAGCCGGCGGCATGTACCCGGCGGGCGCGACCGGCGATCTGGTGATGGTGGCGCTGTTCGCCGGGCTCGCGGTGGCGACCTACCGGCACGGGCTGCGGGCGCCGACCGTCATCTCCGCGCTCAAAGCGGTAGCCGTTTTCGTCTCACTGACCGCCGTGACCTGGTTGGTCCTGGTGCGGCTCGGTGGTCCGGGTGCGGTCTTCGAGGGCGCCGCCCAGCGGCTGGGTTCTCCCGCACTGCTCCTCAGCCCCGCTCATCAGCCCGCCTACGCCACCCTCGCCCTGGGCTCCGCGCTCGCCCTGCTGATGTACCCACATGTGCTCACGGCGGGCTTCGCCTCCGACGGCTCACGCACTCTGCGCAAGACCGCCGTGGCGCTGCCCGCGTGGACCGGGCTGCTCGCGCTCTTCGGGTTCCTGGGGATCGCTGCGCTCGCGGTGGGGGTGCGGGCGCCGGAGGGCGCGGCCGAGGCGGCCGTGCCGATGCTGGTGGACCGGCTGATGCCGGGACCGCTGGCCGGGCTGGTATTCGGAGCGATCACCGTGGGGGCGCTTGTCCCGGCTGCGGTGATGTCGATCGCGGCCGCGACCAGCTTCGTCCGCAATGTCTATGTCGAGTACGTCCATCCGACGGCCACGCCCAAGCGGCAGGTACGCATAGCCAAGTCGGTGTCGCTCACCGCGAAGGTGGGCGCGGTGGCGTTCGTGTTCGGGCTGCGCGATCAGGACGCCGTCAACCTCCAGTTGCTCGGCGGGGTCTGGATCCTGCAGATCTTCCCGGCCGTGGCTGTGGGGCTGTACACCCGATGGCTGCACCCCCGGGCCCTCCTTGCCGGGTGGGGCGTGGGCATGGTGGCCGGGACACTCCTCGTGGTGCGGGAAGGATTCTCGCCCATCGTGCCGCTCGGCACGGGCGCCGGACCGCTGGAGATATACGTCGGACTCCTCGCGCTGCTGCTCAATCTGACTGTCGCAGTGGCCGGGAGCGTCGCTCTCGAACGTCTCCGCGTCCCGCGCGGCGCCGACCTCACCGACCTGCCCCCGCGTCTGACCGTCAGGCGGCGCCCCGAGACGGGAGCGAACAACCCATGAGACACAGATCCGGCATCCCTGTGCCCGTGCCGCAGCCCGCAGTTCCAGCCGAGGCCCTCGCCCCCACGATCAACGACCCCGCCGACGAGGAGAGGGAGGCCGGTGTGGCTCGACTGTTCGAACTGCACTACACCCCGATGCTGCGACTCGCCGTACTGCTGGGAGCCGACGATCCGGAGAACGTGGTGGCCGAGGCGTACTACCAGATCTACCGCAGATGGCGGCGACTGCGGGACACTGCGGCGGCTGAGGCCTACCTGCGCTCCACGGTCTGCAACCTGACGCGGATGCGGATACGCCATCTGCAGATGGCACGCAAACACGCGGTGAGATCGCCCGACGAGATGGTCGCCTCGGCCGAGAGCACCGCGCTGCTGCGCGACGACCAGCGTGTGCTGATCGACACGCTGCGGCAGCTCCCGGCCCGGCAGCGTGAGGCGCTGGTGCTGCGGCACTGGCTCGGGCTGAAGGAGAGTGAGATCGCCGCTGCGATGGGAATCTCCGCCGGATCCGTCAAGACGCATACGGCGCGCGGTATCGGAGCGCTGACCCAGGCGATGGAGGCCCGGAAATGAACGACACCAGTCCCGACCGGACGGAGAGGGAACTGGGCGAGGCCCTGGCCGCGCTCGCGGACGGAGTGCGGGGGGCCCCCGACGCATACAGCACTGCGCGCGGCGACTGGCTGCGCCGCGAGCGTCGGCGCAGACTCGTCCTCGCCGCGCTCATCGCGGTCGTCTTCACCCTGGCCACGCTGATCGGCCTGTGGGTGCTGAACCGGACTCCCTCGGACCGGGGGGTCGTCTTTTCCGGTGCGGGGCCCACCAGCGGCGCTCTCGCGTCACTCCCGCGAACCCTTCCCGACTGCCTCGTGCCCTGCGCCTCAACCGGGTGACCGCTCGGCCGGTTCCGACGGCGGGGCGACTCCCCCATCAGGACGCCGCCTACGGCGCCGACCACACACCGTACGGACGCGGGGAATGCCTCGTCCGCCGAAGAGGTTCGCCGGGGCGGAACCGTCACTTCGATGTCCTGCTGTATTCGCGTAGTCGGCGAAGAATGGAGCCGCCGTATGCCGGGGAGACCTCGAACGAGACCGGCGGTGATCACGCCGGCCCGGGTGGTGATCGCCCTGTGTCTTATCGCCCCGTTCGTGGCGATGCTGTGGGTCGGCTCCTACGCCAGAACCGGCCCAGCCCTGATGGGCATCCCGTTCTTCTACTGGTACCAGCTGCTGTGGGTGCCGCTCTCCGCAGCGCTGACGATGATCGCCTACCAGCTGTGGCGGCGTGACCAGCGGGCACATCGCAGCGGGGGCGCCGCGGAGTGAAACGGGGGCAGTGGCGTCCGGAGTGTGCGTCGCGCTGCTTGCAACCGGGCCCGTCGAGGGGGTTCTCCGGCCGGGGCACAACGGTCGCCGGCCGGGACAGCGGGGCCTGTCCGTGACCTCATGCCCCGCCACCTGAAACTCGGGGAAATCTCCTGTCAACCGAATCGGAACCCCCGGCAACTCCTGAGCAGACCGCCGGGCGGCCGGCCCGCGGCATCCGAGCAGGAGGTCAGGGGGCACCGTTGGCAGACAGCGGGTACGGACTCACGCCGAGCCGGGCGTCGACCGACGGCTTCGAACAGGCGTGTGTGGCCGTGACGGGAGAGCTCCGCCACCGCCGCGGCACAGTCGCCGCCCAGGCGCAGCACCCCGTGGCCGGTACACCGCCGAGCCAGGCAGAGCGGGCGCAGGTGCCCGATTCCCCCCTCCGGTCGCCGGCCTCCCTCGGTCGAGGAGGACCACGCTCCACCGTCCACGCTGTCTGCCTGCCAGGTGCACATGCCGTGCAGGGCAACGGCTCAATTTCCCAGAACCCAGAGAGCGTCTCGCATGAACGCACTTCCGCTGCTGTTGATCGGCCTTGCGATATTCGCGGGCGGATACGTCTTCTACTCGAAATTCCTGGGCACCCGGGTCTACAAACTTGACGCGTCCTTCAAGACGCCAGCGCACGAACTGCAGGACGGCGTGGACTACGTCCCGACCAACAAGTTCGTGCTGTGGGGTCACCACTTCACCTCGGTCGCGGGGGCAGCGCCGATCGTCGGCCCCGCAGTCGCCGTGATCTGGGGCTGGGTGCCCGCCTTCCTGTGGGTCACCCTCGGCACGGTCTTCTTCGCGGGCATGCACGACCTGGGTGCTCTGTGGGCCTCGGCGCGCAACAAGGGCCGCTCGATGGGCACGCTCTCCGGCCGCTACATCGGCGCCCGGGGCGCGAACCTCTTCCTCGTCGTGATCTTCCTGCTGCTCCTGATGGTGATCGCGGCCTTCGCGGTGGTCATCAAGGACCTGCTGATCTCCACTCCCTCGGCGGTGATCCCCGCCTGGGGCGCGGTCGCGGTGGCACTGCTGGTCGGCCAGGCGGTCTACCGCTACAGGATGAGCCTCGGCCTGGTCACCGTGGTGGGGGTCGCGGCGCTCTACGGCCTGATCCTCCTCGGTGACGCCGTCCCCGTGGAACTGCCCGACCCGATCCTGGGCATGTCCCCGGCGACCTTCTGGATCGTCGCCCTCTTCGTCTACGCCGGCATAGCCTCCCTGTTGCCCGTGTGGGTGCTGCTCCAGCCGCGTGACTACATCAACGGCGTCCAGCTCTTCGTCGGGCTCGGCATCCTGTTCGTCGCAGTGCTGCTGAGCGCCCCGACGGTCGTCGCACCGGCCTTCAACGACGCCGTGCCCGCGGGCACCCCGGACCTTCTGCCGCTGCTCTTCGTGACCATCGCGTGCGGCGCGATCTCCGGCTTCCACGGCATGGTCTCCTCGGGCACCACCTCGAAGCAGTTGGACAAGGAGACCGACGCCCGCTTCGTCGGCTACTTCGGCGCGGTCGGCGAGGGCATGCTCGCACTCGGCGCGATCATCGCCGCCATCGCGGGCTACCGCACCATGGCCGACTGGAAGGCCGTCTACACCGCCTTCGGCGAGGGCGGCGTCGGGGCGTTCGTCGAGGGCGGCGGCGAGATCGTCAACAGCGGCCTGGGCCTGTCGGCTTCGCTGAGCTCGACGGTCCTGGCCACCATGGCGATCCTGTTCGCCGCTACCACCATGGACACCGGAATGCGCCTGCTGCGCTTCGTCGTCCAGGAGGCCGGCGAGGTCGCAAAGTTGAAGATCAGCAATGGCGTCGGCACCCTCATCGCGCTCGCCGCCGGTATGGGACTCACCTTCAGCCAGGGCGCCGATGGCGCCGGCGGCCTCCGGATCTGGCCGCTGTTCGGCACCAGCAACCAGTTGCTGGCCTCCCTGACCCTGTCCATCGTCGCGGTCATGCTGATCCGCAAGCGCCGCAACCCGGCTCCTGCCCTGGTGCCGCTCGCAGTCGTGTTCGTGATGGCGTTCTGGGCCGCGCTCGCCCAGCTCGGCGACCTCTACGACGCCCGGGACTGGCTGCTGCTGACCATCGACGTCGTCATCATCGTCGCCGCCGTGTGGGTCGCCTTCGAGGCGATCGTCGCGATGCGGCGGGCGTCCCAGGAACCGCCGGAGGCCCCTGACGCCGATATGGCGGAGAAATCCGAGGTGACGGGGTGACGTCCCGCTGGGCCTCCTTCCGGGCCGGGCTGGAGGAGTTCTACGCCGGCCCCTACCGGCGTACCTTCGCCCGCGCCCGGCGCGAGGAGGACGACCTCTTCCGGATGGTCGTCCTCGCGGAGGCACTGGGCGTGCCTGACCCGGCGGCGTACTACACCGTCGAGCTGATGCCCGCCCTCTATGAGGACTTCCACGCCTGGCACCGCCGGATGGGCATGGACCGCTCGCCACTGGAGCATGTCGCGTGCTGCTAGATCTCGTCGCCTCACGCAGGGTCGTCTTCGCCGGCGGCAAGGGCGGCGTGGGCAAGACGTCCATCGCCGCGGCGCTCGCCCTCGGCCGTGCCAGGGCGGGCGCCCGCGTGCTGCTGGCATCCACCGATCCCGCCCACAACCTCGGCCACCTCTGGGACCGCCCCGTGGGCGACGAGCCCACGCGCCTCGCCGGCCCCGGGGACCTCGCCCCCGGGGCCGGAACGGCGGGTTACGTCGACGGGCTGGAGATCGACCCCGAGCGCACGGTCGAGCAGCACCTGTCCGCAGTCGCCGGGACGATGCGGCGGCTGCTGCCCGAGCGGATGCACGCACCGGCCGCCCGGCACCTTGAGCTGGCCCGGCTGGCACCCGGCACCCACGAGTCGGCGGTGCTGGAGCGGATCGCCGAGGCGGTGGAGCTCGGGGAGGAGGCGTACGACCTGGTCGTCTTCGACACCGCCCCGTCCGGCCACACGCTGCGGCTGCTCGCGCTGCCCGAACAGCTCACCTCCTGGACCGAGTCCCTGCTCGCCAACCGTGACCGGTCCGAGCGGTTCGGCGCCGCGGTGCGCGGCCTCGGCGGCGGCGAGCAGTCGGACCGCGACGCCGACCTGCGCCGGATCCTGCTGCGCCGACGCAACCGGTTCTCCCGGCTGCGCGAGGTGGTGACGGACCCGGCGCAGTCGGGGTTCGTGATCGTGCTGACCGCCGAGCTGCTCCCGATTGCCGAGACCACGGAGGTGTATGAGAAGCTCACCGGCCTCGGCGTCGAGGTGGCAGCACTCGTCGCCAACCGCCGTTCCCCCGCGGACGCCGGTGAGATGCTCGCCCGGCGCCGGAGACAGGAGGACCAGCACCTCGTCCGACTGCGGCAGCAGGTTGACGTACCGCTGCTCGACGTACCGCTGCTGCCGGGGGATCTGGTGGGCACTCAGGCGCTTGCCGCGCTGGCCGACCTGCTCGGACCCTCCTCTTCCTGAGGTTCCGGATGATTCCGGCTCGACGAGCGCGCGGACCTTCGCATGCGACAGGTTTCTCTCAGTCCCGGACGATGGACTGTATTTCCTTGACAGTGACGGCTTGTTCGTAGACGGAGTTGCCGTCGGGCAGGGCGGGCTCAGCTACCGGCTGACCGTCCGGGTCGGCGGAGTCGGTCCAGGTGACCTCCCACACGACAGAGGCGGAGAAGGTGTAGGTGCCGCCCTTGCCGGAGGAGCGCTTGTACGTGATGTTGCAGTCCGCGTCCGTGGAGTCGACCTGGTAGCCCCCATGGGCTTTGGACAGGTTGTATGTGCACGACTTCGGTTCGGCGTGGTCCGTACCCGCTTTCACGGTGAGTGCCTTGGGAGTGGCCACCGTGGTCGCCGCAATATTGACACCGAGGTGATCGATGCCGGCGGTCACCCACACCCGGTTCAGCGGCTTCTTGAAGACAATCCGGGTCTCCAGATTCACCACCTGGCGGCCCGGGCCGGGGCTCAGCTTCACCGGGGGCGTGGGGAGCTTGGTGTTGTCGTACGCGATTCCGGCGAGCATCTGCGGATCGATGGCTGCCGGGTCTTCCGGGGGGTTACCCTTGGGTACCCAGATTTCGCGTTCCTTGGCCAAGCATTCTGCGTCGTCCTTGCCTGTCTCATAGTGCAAGGACCACCACAGGCCCTTCTTGCCGATGTTGTAGTTCTGCTTCTCCCGCTTCTTCTGGTACGCCTGGTATTCCTCCGCGTAGTCGCCCAGCACCTGCGGGGTGGGGCTCTCCGTCCGCAGTGCCTCTTTGTACGCCTTCGGCTTCCACATCGGTTCGTACCAGCACGCCGGAGGCTTCCAGTTCGCTGCGGGGGCGGGCGCCATCGGCGTGCCGGAGGCGGGAGCGTTGCCGTGCACGGCGATGTGCATGCCCACGGTGTCACTGCCGTCGCTCTCCGGGGTGGGCCTCTCCTCCACCACCGTGCCGCCCTGCCCGTCTCCCACGCCCGCATGTGCCGGGGACGCCACGGCCAGCAGAAGGACTGTGGTTCCCGCGGTCGCTATGCACGTGCGTCCTGTACGTCTGCTCACGGTTGGCATTCCGCGGCCCCCTTGGTCGCTTGCGTCTGCGATACCAGCCATCGCTCGCCGTCACTCTTGACCAGCCCGGCCTTCCAGGCGACGAAGTCGTCCTTGCTGGGCTCCGTCTTGAGTGTCTTCCCCGACTTCTTGTCCTTGGCGAAGGCGTTGCGCTGCGACTCGCAGTACCGCACCCATGCGCCCTTCTTCGTCAGGTCGGTGACCTCGAAGTCGTAGTAGCGGAGGGAGCCGGTGAAGGTCCTGTTGTCCTCCGCGAACCTCGTGATGTCCTTGCCCCAGTACTGAAGCGCGGGATGCTTCCAGTACCTGACCATGTTCTTCGTCGCCGGATCCGCCTTGGTGTACGCCTCGACACGTGCCTTCGCGGCATACTCCGTGGCTTGCAGGACCTCGTCTTTGCCGGGGTCCTCCGACCGCACGTCCTCGAAGTCCAGCTTGAGATCGTCGGGAAAGTCGAACTTCGGCGCCTGAGCGCCCGGCGAATCCTCAGCAGGGGAAGACTCCACCCCTTTCTCTCCCCCGTCCGCGCCCGCGATCTTCTCATCCTCGCCCTTGTGTCCTCCGTCGCCGCCGCAACCGGTCACGAAGAGCGCACACGCGAACCCCAGAGCGGCCATCGATCTCGTGGCTCGGCGCGGAAGATGGCGACGACGATGCACGATGCGCTCCCTGGGAAGGTCTGGCGACAGGTACAACCCTCGATCGTAACAGTGTTAGTCACGTGAACATGACATCCGGCTGCTCACGGTGACGGGCTGTTTCATGTCTATCGAACGCTGGTCATGTTCTGGGGTCCTCGTTCTGTACCCATCGTCACAGGGATTCGCTGACAGCCGACAGTCGGCAGAAGCACGAGGCGTCGACCGGGATGTCGGCCCTGGCTTGGGCGAGGCGCAACTGCTGTTCGATGATGGCGGCCTCTCCCGTGCGCTCCTGCCGAGCCAGACACTCGTGGTAGCCACGCAGGCTCCAGACGTTTCCCGGGTGCTGTTGGGACCGTGGGATGGTGCCGTCCAGGCCCAAGTCGGCCCGATACACCGCCTCGGCTTCCTCGACGTGACCCTGCTCCAGCAGCAGCGCCCCGTAGGCGTGCCGAGTCGGCTGCATCCACCCCCAGGGTTCGTCGTAGGGAAGGCTGTCATCGAGTTCGATCGACCGCCGCAGCGCGGCGAAGGCCTCTTCGGTGTTCCCCTTGCGGTACTCCACCTCGCCCTCCAGCATCGCGGCCGCCACTGCGAGGATGTCCCGACAGGTGTTGTTGAAGAGCATGCGCGACTCCGGAACACGCTCCACCGCCTCCCTGAAGAGCACCCGCTGCGTCTCGGCCACCCCCACCTGGCCGGCGGCGGCGTGGGCGATTGCCTTCGCATAGAGCATCATCGCCGTGGTCACGCAGTAGAGCTCGGAGTCCCTCGGCAGTTCTGCGTCGATGATTTCCTGCCACATGCCGAAGCGGATCAGCACGTGCATGCGCAGGGGAAGGAGGCCCTCGAGCCAGTCCGCCATCGGGGGCGTCTCGACGCGGAGGAGTTCCTCAGGAACCGCCGCCTCCAGTTCACTGCACGTCTGCAACGCGACGGCCCGTTGCCCGAGGAACATCGAGCCGTAGATCTTGAAGTGATAGTTGTGGCAGCGGTAGAGCGTGTAGAAGTTGATCGGGCCGGACCGCCTCACGAACTTCTCGTCCGCCTCGACAGCACGTGTGTTGGAGGAGACCACGCGCGAGTAGTCACCGCAAAGGACGTCCAGGTGCGTGGGCATGTGCTGCAGATGACCGGCATCGGGGACGAGATCGCGCAGTCGATCGGCCACTGTCAGGGCCTGCTCCGGCGCGGACGACATCTCCATCAGGTGGATGAACATGTGCAGCACGCCCGGGTGATCCCGCCCGCCCGGCAGTTCCAGCGCCTGCTCGAGCACGGAACGCGCCTCCACGGCGAATGACCCCGGGGCCGGCTGACCGGTGCGCTGGTCCCACATCTGCCACGGCGTGAGGTTCATCAGCGCGTCGGCGAACAGCGTGCTCACGTCGAGGTCCTCGGAATGTTCCGCGTACACCGTCCGCATCGCCTCGGCGTAACGGTGACTCCATACCGAGAGGTCCGACGCCGGTTCCGGCTGAGGACAGCGATGCCGGAGCGCGCCGATGAGCGCCCGCTCGACAGGCGTGGACCCGCCCACGAGACGTTCCGCCTCGGCAGTCGCCTCGAACGCCCGGGAAACGCTCGCCTCGAGATCGGCCGGGTCGAAACGTTCCCAGGGCTTGTTGTAGTTGGGCCCCACGGCGTAGGCGATGCCCCAGGAAGCCATGGCGCACTCCGGGTCGAGCTCGCGGGCCCGCTCGAAGCAGTCGATCGCTTCCTCGTGGTTGAAGGCATAGCTCCACAACAGGCCGCGGTCGAACCAGGTCTGCGCCTCTCTCGTCCCGGTCGAGACCGGCCGGGTGTAGCGGCCGAGATCGTAGTAGTCCGTCATCGGGAGTCTCTCCTGGGAACATCGTCCGGCGTCGCGTGACGTCGGGCATCATTGACGACCTCGGGCGCTGTCTGCACGGGCACCCCGCCCCCGCGTCGAGGAGCTTGAGTGCAGCGCCCGGTGTGCACCCGACCGCCGGTGCACAGGCTGCGGCCAGGAGCGTCGCTCGGCGATCTGCTCCTTGCCCACGCCCGTCATCTTCGCAGGATGACGTGATCCTCGATGCCGTACACACGCCGGGGGACGGCGAACGGCCGTGCAGCCACCCGGGTGCATGCACGCACCACACGCGTCCGGGCCGCACCTACGGCCACCCGCTCTCGGGGGCAGCGTGGCGCTCACACGACCGGACGCCGCAGCCGACGGTAGCTCCAGACGAGGAGCACGAAGAGCACGACGCCGGAAACGATCAGGCTTCCTCCGGTGCTCCAGCCACCGAACGGCAGTTGCGGCACCAGCCCCCAGGCGACGCCCGCACCGATCAGCCCGAGGCCGGCCAGCGTCGAGCCGGCGATCCGCCAGCCGGACGACACACTCTCCTCGGCGGCCCGCATGGCGCGGACCCGCACCGGTTCCAAGTGGCGGTGCAGGGCGGGGACGGCGCGGGCGAGCAGCACCATGCCGGCGAACACCAGCAGCAGTCCGGGACCGGGAAGGACGAGCAGGACGAGACCCACGGCGACCAGCACACCGCCGGCGATGGCGGATACGGCCCGCAGCACAGGATGCAAATTGTTGTCCGCCACGTCGTCTCCCGCTTCTGTCGCCGTGCGGCCTCTTCGGCCCTGGTCCGCGTCTCGGCGCGCGGCAGGCTCATGGTCCCGGTGGAGCCTCCAGATGCAGGGCCGCTCTCTCGTCCCGCTGCGGTCGGCCTCGCACCGCGGCGCAGCCGAGTGCTCGCCGGACCAGGGTTGGCCGCTGCACGGGCCGAGTACCGGTACCACGCCAACGGGTCACCCGCATGGCGGCAGGTGAACCATCGCAGTGCTGACAGGCCCGGTCCACATCCCGGGCTCCACGAGCCGGCTCCCTACGAGGCGGCGGGCTCGGGAGCGCGACCGGCCGTCAGGGCCTGCGGTGGACCGAGACCGCGTACGCCCCACCGTCGTAGGGCTCGCGGGACCATGTCGCACAGCGCCTCTCGAGAGTGAGGCCCGCCGCGGCACAGTGTGCGTCGTAAGCGTCCAGCGTGTACCCACGGTCCAGGGAGAACCCTGCCACCAGACGGCCTCCCGGGCGGACGTGTGCAGCCACTCCGGCGACCAGGGCCGGTTCCGTTCCGGGCGGCGTGAACAGGGGGACGTTGCCCGCCATCACCACCACGTCGAAGGACCTCCCGAGGTCCAGATAGGCCAGGTCGCCCAGGTGCCAGGTGATCTCGGGGGCGAGCTGCCGGGCCGTGGCCAGCATCGAGGGATCGAGGTCCGCTCCCACCACGTCGATCCCGTGCCGCGCCAGTTCGATCGCCACCCTGCCCGTGCCGCATCCCGCGTCGAGGACACTGGACGGCTTCAGAGCACGCACCAACACGGCTTCGCCGTGCACATCCCCGCCCTCGGCTGCGATCCGGTCGAACCGGGCCTGGTACTCCTCACCATTCCACGCCATACCGGCACTTTGGCACATCAGGTCTCCCCCATGGCACTCTCCCCCGGCCCGCGCGTTCGAGGTCCTCAAGTCGACGCCGGCGTGGATCAGCCACCCGGATGTCGGACGGGGCGATCAGGCCGGTCATCGTCAGGCGCGGCGCGGACTGCGGCTCACTGTGACTCCGCACACCGGGGCATCGCCGGGACGATGCTCGGGACCGACCGGCCGCAGGGCGCATGAGGGGCAGCGTCGATGTGGCGATACGGGCTGGATACCGTTCCGCCATGACAGATGAGGACCCGATCGCCGAACACGTCGCCGTCTGCCCCGTCACGCCCCTCCTGGTGCAGCAGATCGTCGGCCTGACGGAACTGCCGTGGGACGACCGAGCGGCCACCGAGGCGGCAGTGCGGCATCTGGGCTGGCAGGAGAACGAGGAGTTGCCCCTGGAGGACACTCTCGTCACCGCCGATGGGCATCTCGCCTGTCTCGGGGATCACTTGTCGCTGTCGTTCGCCAATTTCTACTGGGTCGGCGGCGAGGAGTGGAGAGAGGACTTCTGGGGCACGTTGCCCGGCTGGTCCAGCCAGGCGAACGCCGACCGGGAGGTGTTCGATGCGCAGATCGACGCCGCCATCGCCACATTCACCGCATGCCTCGGCCCCCCGGAGCGCGACCTCAGAACCGAAGGAGGCACCCTGGCCATGGGGGCCGGCGACTGGCGGCACGCCGCCTGGCGCCGCGGAAGCACTCTGCTCGTCATCGGCCCACGCCACGAAGGGCTCTCCTACTTCCAGTTCGAGGAGGCCGTGGTCCACATCGCAGCTGTCGAGCCGACGGCGGCTCTGCCCGCCCTCCACGACTTCGTCTCCTGAGCACCCGGCGCCACCACATCGCCGGTCCCTGGGCCACCCCCATACGCGCGGGGACTCACGCGAACCGTTCTCAGGCGAATCCAGTCGGCCCGGGCATCAGCTGTCACCCGTCCTGCCGCCGTCACGCAAGCGAGCCGGAACCGGTTCCCGGATTCTGGCTCAGCCTGTGCTTGCCCCCTCGTGGCTCCGCTCCTGTGGCGGAACAGTGAACGGCGGCGGGACGGTCGGGGTGCTGCGAACGCACTGGTCCTGTTCGCGAAGAAGGCCGGACGGCTCCCGGTCAGCCCAGGCTCACCCCAGGAAACTCAGTCGCACCTTCCGCTCCGGATTATCCACATTCGTGTCCACGAGGCACACGGACTGCCAGGTGCCCAGGGCCAGCCGGCCGGCGACGACGGGCAGGGTGGCGTGCGGGGGGACGAGGGCGGGGAGCACGTGGTCGCGGCCGTGGCCGGGGGTGCCGTGGCGGTGGCTCCAGCGGTCGTCGGCGGGGAGGAGGTCGCGGAGGGCTGCCAGCAGGTCGTCGTCGCTGCCGGCTCCGGTCTCCAGCAGTGCCACACCCGCGGTGGCGTGGGGTGTGAAGACGTTCAGCAGCCCGTCGCGGCCCTCGGTGACGTCCCGCAGGAAGGAGCCGCACTGCTGCGTCAGGTCCTGGACCACTTCCTGCGAGCCGGTCCGGACAGCGATCTCGCGTGTCGTGAAGCGCTCAGCCATGAGTCGATCCTCTCAAAGCGGATCGCCCTCGTAGCCGTCGGCGCGCTTCCCGGGCAGGCGGGTCGGGCCCGCACGCGCGTGCGGGAAGGTTTCGGGGTGCCGGATGGTTCGCAGAGGCATGAATGACGTGGCGGTCGTGGTCGTCGGGGCCGGGCAGGCGGGGCTCTCCAGCGCCTACCACCTGCGGCGGGCCGGGTTCGAGCCCGGTGCGGACTTCGTCGTGCTGGATCACTCGCCCGCGCCGGGCGGGGCGTGGCAGTTCCGGTGGCCGACGCTGACGTACGGCCGGGTCCACGGCTTGCACGCGCTGCCCGGCCGGGAGCTGACCGGCGCCGACCCGGGGCGTCCGTCCTCGGAGGTGATCGGGGAGTACTTCGCCGCCTACGAGCGGACCTTCGGGCTCCGGGTGCGGCGCCCGGTGGATGTCCGCGAGGTGCGGGACGCGGGGTGGGGCGGACGGCTGCTGGTCCGGACCTCACAAGGTGACTGGACGGCACGGGCTGTCATCAACGCCACCGGCACCTGGGACCGCCCCTTCTGGCCCCGGGTGCCGGGGCAGGAGCTGTTCCGGGGCCGCCAGTTGCACACCGCGCAGTACCCGGGCCCGGGGTCGGACGCCTTCGCGGACCGCCGGGTGGTCGTCGTCGGCGGCGGGACCTCCGCGGTGCAGCATCTGCTGGAGATCGCCGAGGTCGCGCGGGAGACGCTGTGGGTGACCCGGCGGCCGCCCCGCTTCCGCTCCGGCTCCTTCGGTGAGGAGGCGGGCCGGGCCACCGTGGCGCTGGTCGAGGAGCGGGTACGGGAGGGCCTGCCGCCGCGCAGCGTGGTGTCGGTGACGGGGCTGCCGATGACCGAGCAGGTGCGCCGTGCGCGGGAGAGCGGCGTGCTGGAGCGGCACCCGATGTTCGCCCGGCTGACCGAGGACGGAGTCGCCTGGGCGGACGGCAGCCGGGCGCCCGCGGACACGGTCCTGTGGGCCACCGGATTCCGTCCGGTCATCGATCATCTCGCTCCGCTGCGGCTGCGCGAGCCCGGTGGCGGCATCCGGCTGGAGGGGACGCGAGTCTCCCGGGATCGGCGGGTCCACCTGGTCGGCTACGGTCCCTCCGCCAGTACGATCGGCGCCAACCGGGCCGGCCGGGCGGCCGTGCGGGACGTCCGGGCCCTGTTGGCGGAGGCGGCTCGGGAGGCTCCGGCTGTCAGCCCCGTCGCCGGGTGAGACCTTCTGCGGAGCCGTCGCCGCCGTGATCCGCTCTCCAGCAGATGGCGTACGGCCAGTCCGGCGCCCCGGACGTCGTCGACCGAGACCGAGCAGCCCTCGGCGCTGGGCGTCACACGGACGACGGAGACGTACGGATGCCGTGCCGCTGGAAGGCGGTCAGGTTCTCTCCCGTCGTCCCGGTGGGGGTGACCAGGACACCGCGCACCCGCTGCTCGGCGAAGAGGGCCGGGTACTCGGCCTCCTCCGCGGGGCTCTGGGCGGGCGGGTCTCCTCGGCCACCATCGCGGGCCGGTTGATGACGTGGGAGACCGTGCCGACGGAGACCCCGGCCGCGCGGGCGACCTCCTAGATCCCGACCGTCCGGCTCACTCGGGCACTCCGGTGCCCCCGGCCGCGCGCCCTGCTTTTGCCGCACCGGCCTCAGCTCTCCCCGCCGGTCCGGCCGGCTGCTCGCGGGTCGGACGCTCCGCTGTCCGGCGTCCCCTCGGCCCGATCTTCTCAGAAGTCGAAGTCGTCGATGTTTCCGCTGTCGAAGACGGTCGGGGGCCCGAGGACCACCTCGCCGTCCTTGCCGATGGTGTACTCACCCAACTTCCCCGCGGTGAACTTCTCGCCCTCTTTCCCGGTGATCTGTCCGGAGGAGAGGGCGGCGGCGTAGGCACCCAGGTAGCCGAGCTTGGAGGCGTCCCACAGGGAGAACTGCTCGAGGGTGCCGTTCTTGATGTACTCGCGCATCTGGTTGGGCGTGCCCAGGCCTCCGAGGGTGACCTTGCCCTTGTACTCGGATCCGCTGACGTAGCGGGCCGCGGCCGCCAGGCCGACCGTGGTGGGGGAGATGATGCCCTTCAGGTCCGGGTAGGCCGTCAGGAGGCCCTGGGTCTCCTGGAAGGACTTCTGGTCGACGTCGTCGCCGTAGGCGGTCTTGACGAGCCTCATGTCCTGGTACTCGGGCTTGCTCAGCTCGTCCTTCATGATCTTGATCCAGGTGTTCTGGTTGGTGGCGTTCCGGGTCGCCGAGAGGATCGCGATGTCGCCCCTGTAGTTGAGCTGTTCGGCCATGTCCTTGATCAGGCCCCGGCCGATGTCCTCGGAGCCGGCCTGGTTGATGAACAGGTGGCGGCAGTCCTCACCCGCGTCCGAGTCGTACGTGACGATCTTGACGTCCTGCTTCATGGCGGCCTTCAGCGGCCCGCACACCGCGTCGGGGTCGTTGGCAGCGAGAAGGATGGCGTCCTGGCGCTGCCTGGTGAGCGTATTGATGTAGCTCACCTGCGAGGACGCCTTCGCGTCGGAGGGGCCCACCTCCTTGCCCTCGCCGCCGAACTCCTCGGCCGCCTCGATGCCGCCCTTGTCGACCACCGTCATGTAGGGGTTGTTGATCTGCTTGGGCAGGAAGGCGAGCTTGAGCCCCTTCTTCAGCGGCGCGTCCGGAACCGCCTCGGCGTTCCGCGCCGTGTCCTTCACGTCGTCCTCCGCGTCGCTCTTGGCCGTACCGGAGCAGCCCGCGACCGTGACGGTCAGGGCGCAGGCCGCCGCGGTGAGGGCGCGGGAGCGGGGGTGCGAGCGCATGGGCGTGGCCTTTCGGGAGACTGCGGGACCTGCGGTACGGCTGCGGAGGCCGGCGGGGCGGGGGTGGTGCCGCTGCGGTGTCCGGCGCTGCGTCGGCCGCCGCAGCGGGAGGTCCGGCGGCGGCCGTACGGCGTTGTCTGGGGGCGGTGAGCACCGAGACCGCGCGCGGGGTGAGCACAGAGATGATCAACAGTGCGCCAGTGACGATAACTCGGATCTCGTGCGAGACGTCGTTCAGGGTCAGCAGGTTGCGCAGGACGATGAGCAGCACGCCCGCCACCGGCGTACGGGAACCTGCTGGTCCGGGCCCGGGCGGCCGGAGCGGTGACGGGTGCGCTGCCCGCGCTGCGCGCCCTGGTGCGCGACAGCGTGCGGCTGCGACAGTATGACCCCGGAGGTGATCGCCCGGCGTGGGAGCGGCTGCCGCGCGTCGTGCCGCGGGCACGCATCCCACCGGCCGGCAGAGCCAGGACGGAAGGGAGTCGCCGTGCGCGTAGCGCTCTTCGTCACCTGCGTCAACGACGCGCTCTACCCGCGTACGGGGCGGGCTGTGGTGACGCTGCTGGAGCGGCTCGGCGTCCGGGTGGACTTCCCCGAGGCGCAGTCGTGCTGCGGCCAGCCCCAGTTCAACACCGGCTACCGGCACGCGACCGAGCCCTTGGTGCACCGGTACGCCTCCGTCTTCGCGGACTACGACCACATCGTGGTCCCCTCGGGGTCCTGCGCGGCCATGGTGCGGGAGAACCACCCGCGCATCGGTGCCAGAGCGGCGGCGGAGGGGCGGGGCGGCAGACTGGCCGCGGCGGCCCAGCAGGTCGTGCCGCGCACCTACGAGCTGACGGAGTTCCTCGTGGACGTCCTGGGGGTCACCGATGTCGGTGCGTACTACCCCCACACCGTCACCTACCATCCGACCTGCCACGGGTTGCGGGTGCTCGGCCTGGGCGGGCGGCCGCGCGCCCTGCTGGAGCAGGTCAGGGGGCTGGAGCTGCGCGAGCTGGCGAGTGCCGAGGAGTGCTGCGGCTTCGGCGGTACGTTCGCGGTCAAGAACCCGGCGGTCTCCTCCGCCATGGGAGCGGACAAGGCGCACCACATCCGGGAGAGCGGTGCGGCGTCGGTGTGCACGGTGGACAACTCCTGTCTGATGCACATCGGCGGCCTGCTCTCCCGGGCACGCTCGCGGGTGCGTCCCGTCCACCTCGCGGAGATCCTGGCGAGCACCGCGGAGTCCCCGTGGTGAGCGGCGCACGCGCGGCCGCTCGGCCCGGGCCCGCCGCCGTCGCCGGTGGGGCGAAGGGCGGAGGGGGCCGGTGAGCGTCACCTACCTGGGCATGCCGCCGTTCCCGGAGGCTGCCGCAGCGGCCACCGGGGACGAACGGCTGCGCGGCAACCTCCGGCACGCCACTCGCACGATCCGCGGCAAGCGCGCCGGCGCCGTGGCGGAACTGGCCGACTGGTCCGCACTGCGGACGGCCGGGGCGCAGATCAAGGACCGCACGCTCCGTCACCTGGGCCACTATCTGGAACAGTTGGAGGCCGCGGTCACCGCCGCGGGCGGCACGGTGCACTGGGCCACCGACGCACAGGAGGCCAACGAGATCGTCACGCGTCTCGTGCGGGAGACCGGAGAGCGCGAGGTCGTCAAGGTCAAGTCCATGGCCACGCAGGAGATCGGCCTCAACGAGGCACTGGAGCAGGCGGGCATCTCGGCCTACGAGACGGATCTGGCGGAGCTGATCGTCCAGTTGGGCGACGACCGCCCCTCGCACCTCCTCGTGCCCGCCATTCACCGGAACCGCTCCGAGATCCGCGAGATCTTCCAGGAGCGGATGGGGCGTTGGGGCCGGCCCGCGCCGGACGGGCTGAGCGACCGTCCCGGCGACCTGGCGGAGGCCGCCCGGCTGCACCTGCGGGAGAAGTTCCTGAGAGCCAAGGTGGGCGTCTCCGGGGCGAATTTCCTGGTCGCCGAGACCGGCACCCTGGTCGTCGTCGAGTCCGAGGGCAACGGCCGGATGTGCCTGACACTGCCCGAGACGCTGATCTCGGTGGCCGGCATCGAGAAGGTCGTCCCCACCTGGCGGGACCTGGAGGTCTACCTGCAACTTCTGCCGCGCTCCAGCACGGCGGAGCGGATGAACCCCTACACCTCCACCTGGACGGGCATCACGCCCGGCGACGGGCCCTCCGCCTGCCATCTGGTGCTGCTGGACAACGGGCGTACCGACACGCTGGCCGACCAGGTGGGCCGGCAGGCGCTGCGCTGCATCCGGTGCTCGGCCTGCCTCAACGTGTGCCCGGTCTACGAGCGCGCGGGCGGACACGCCTACGGCTCCCCCTACCCGGGGCCCATCGGCGCGATCCTGACGCCGCAGCTCGACAGCCTGGAGACCGGGCTGGACGCCTCCTTGCCGTACGCGTCGTCGCTGTGCGGCGCGTGCTACGAGGTGTGCCCGGTGGCCATCGACATCCCCGAGGTGCTGGTGCATCTGCGGGAGCGCGTCGTGCAGGGCGGTACGGCCACCGTGCGAGGGCAGCGCACGACGGTTCGGCCGGCCAGGGGGCACGCGGCGGAGCGTGCCGCCATGCGGGCGGCCTCCTGGACGTTCGACCATCCGCGTGCGCTGCGTGCCGGTGAGCGGATGGCCGCACGGGCGCGGCGCCTGGTGCCGCGCAGGCTGCCGGGACCCGGCCGCGCGTGGAGCGATACCCGGGAGGTGCCGGCGGTGCCCGCGGAGTCGTTCCGCGACTGGTGGCGGCGCACCCGCGGTACCGCGGGCGGCGCGCTCGGGAGCGCCGCCGCGCACACCGCGGAGAGGGGTAGTGGAGCAGCCGGCTCGGCGGGCCGCGCCGGACCCCGGGAGGACCCGGGGTGAGCAGCCGGGAGACGGTACTCGGACGGGTACGCCGGGCGCTGGCCGACGTACCGCGCGGAGAGTTGCCGCAGCAGGCGCCGGTCGCCCGCGACTATCTGCGCGTCCACGGCCGGCGTTCCCCGGCTGAGGCCGCGAGGCTGCTCGCCGCCCATCTGGCGGACTACCGGGCGCAGATGCACCACAGCACTCCCGGCGGGCTGCCGGAGACCGTCGCGGGCCTCCTGGTGCGCCGAGGATCGCGCCGTGTGGTGACTCCTCCGGGAGTCCCGGAGGAGTGGCTGCCGGACCGGATCGAGCAGCTGCGGGACGGGCCGGCGCTCACCCCGCTCGTGCTGGACTCGGTGGACAGCGTGGTGACCGGGTGCGCGGTCGCGGTGGCCGAGACCGGCACCCTGGTGCTGGACGGCTCCCGGGATCAGGGGCGGCGGCGCATCACGCTGGTCCCCGATCACCACGTCTGTGTGGTGCGGGTGCCGGAGCAGGTCGTGGACTCCGTACCGCAGGCTCTGGAGCGGCTGGATCCGGCACGGCCGCAGACGTGGATCTCCGGCCCGTCCGCCACCAGCGACATCGAACTCGACCGGGTGGAGGGCGTGCACGGCCCGCGCACGCTGGACGTGGTGCTGGTGTCCGCGGACGGGCGGCAGACGGCGGACGGCGAAGCCGCGCGGAGCTGACCGGCCGCGCACCGGTCGCCCGTTGTTCTCCTGAACGTAACTCCCTTGTATTACCGGCGAGTTCAGCCGCACTGTTATCCGATTTCCCTACCGGAACCGCTGGTTCGCGCATGCGTTCCCGTGCAAGGGTCGAACCGTTCGTTCCATATCTCGTAATGCCGCAAGGAGTTCGCGCACGTGAGCCACCCCCAGACCGCCCCCCGCACCGGTACGCCGTCCAGCTTCCCGGACTCCGAGCACCCGGCCGGGCAACCGGTGCGGAAGCCGGGGCTCATGATCGCCCTGCTGGCCGCGACCGCACTGTCCGCCTTCTCCGGCGCAGTCGGTGCACTGCTGGTCTACGTCGGCGGCAAGGACCTCGCGGACCGGAACGTCCGCAACGCCGTGGACAGCGACCCGACGGCGGTCGGTCTGCCGGCGGGCACGGACGCGGCCGACGTCGCGGAGATGACCCGCACCGCATGGGACGACGTCGTCACCGAGTGGCAGAGCACCATGTCAGCGCGGGCCGCCATCGCCCTGGCCCTGGCCCTCGCCCTGCTGCTGGCCGGGATGTTCGTCGGCAGCAGATGCACCCTGTGGGCCCGGGCCCTGCTCACCGTGTCGGCGGTGGGCGGAGCTGTCTTCCCGCACCTGCTGATCCTGCGGGACGCCGCCCCTGCCGGGCCGTACACCACCAGCCTCATCGCCGCCGCGGGGGCGCTGCTCGCAGCGGTACTGTGCTGGCTGCCGCCGGTGGGGCGCTACCGAGAGGCGGTCCGCGGCCGCTGACCGCACCGGCAGCGATCCCGTCCGACAACGTTGCCGACGGGGTTCACCGGCCCGGGTGCGCCGCGCGGGGTTTCACCGGACGCGCAACCTCTCAGCCCCGGGCGTAACGCCGCGCAGTCGGCGCCCGGGGCCGCCTACGGTGCCAGCGTGGAATCCCGAACAGTGCGCCCCTCACTGCACGTTGTCCCGTTCCCCGTCGGCCGGGCCTGGCTGTGGCAGGACGGTGCCGAGGTCACGCTCATCGACACCGGTCCGCCCGGCAGCGCCGACGCGCTCGCGGACGCCATACGCGGCTGCGGGGCCGGCCGCGGGCGACTGCGCCGGATCGTCCTCACCCACTTCCACCCCGACCACGCCGGTTCGGCCGCCGAGCTGGCCAGGCGGTACGGAGCCGAGGTGGTGGCGCACCGCGCGGACGCTCCCGTGATCCGCGGCCGGGCGCCCGCTCCGCCACCGGACATGGCGGGGGCGCCGGAGTGGGAGCGTGCCCTCTTCGATCAGGTGCACGCTCCCTTCGGCAGCACCTCCGACGCACCCGCGATACCGCCCGCGCCACCCTGCCGGGTCGACCGGGAGGTTGCGGAGGGGGACCTGCTGGACTTCGGCGGCGGAGCCACCGTGCTGTCCGTGCCCGGACACACCGAGGGCAGCATCGCGGTACTGCTGCCCGAGCACCGCACCCTGTTCACCGGCGACACGGTGGCCCGGCTCGGACAGGGACCCGCACCGGGCGTGTTCAACCTGGACCGGGCACGCACAGTGGCGGCGTTCCGGCGGCTGTGCGCGCGGGCGGCGGAGGAGGGTGTCGAGACCGTCTGCTTCGGGCACGGTGAACCGCTGGCCACCGGTGGCGGTGAGACACTCGCGCAGGCCGCTGCACGTTACAGCTAGCCTGGTCGACCGCACGACGCGCGGAGCGTGCCGCGCCCTGCGCACCCACCCCTCAGCAGGACCGGGAGGCCCCGTGAACCAGCCCGCACCCCGCCAGGTCGCCTCGCTCGAGGGAGTCGGTGTCCGCCGCTCGGCCTCGGACCAGCTCATCCTCGACGGCATCGACTGGTCGGTGCGGGCCGGGGAGCACTGGGCGCTGCTGGGAGCCAACGGCGCCGGGAAGACCACCTTGCTGAAGCTCCTCGGCGCCGTGCTGCACCCCACCACCGGCAGCGTGGAAGTGCTGGGCAGCAGGCTGGGCAGCGTGGACGTCCGGGAGCTGCGCGCACACATCGGCCATGTGTCCACCGCACAGCGCGTGCCGCAGGACGCCACGGCGCACACGGTCGTGCTGACGGGGGCGACGGGCACGGTGCAGCCGCTGTGGCGCAAGTACGACGACGCGACCCGGCAACTGGCGAGCGACCTGCTCTCCGAGCTGGAGTGCAAGGAACTGGTCGACCGGCCCTTCGGGGTGTGCTCCGGGGGCCAGCGCGCCCGAGTGCTCATCGCCCGCGCCCTGATGCCCGCACCGTCGCTGCTGCTGCTGGACGAGCCCTTCAACGCGCTCGACCTGCCCTCGCGCGAGGACCTGATCGACGCGCTGCGCCGACTGGCCGCCGACCGCCCGTTCCTGGCGACCGTGACGGTCACCCACCATCTGGAAGAGCTTCCCCCGACCACCAGCCACGCACTGCTGCTCCGGGAGGGCAGAACCGCCGCTTGCGGCCCCGCGCCCGAGGTACTGACCGGGGAGGTGCTGACGCAGTGCTTCGGCCGCCCCGTCGAGGTCTCCCGCAAGGACGGCCGGTGGCTGGCCCGCTCGGGCCGTCGGTCCTGAGGCCCCTCGGCAGGCCCCCCGTCCACCGCCGAGCCCGCCGTCTCCGGGATGCCAGGTGTCCGGCCCCCATGGCCGAGACGAATTCCAGGGCCCCTGCGGCACCGATCCGGGCCGTCCCGGGACGGGGAGCCTAGGTCCTTCGCCGCGGCCCGGCTCCGCCCCGCGTCCGATACCTGTCGCCGGGCCCGCTCGTACCGTCCTGGTCATGGACTCCACGAGAGAGAACACGAGCCGCGGCGACCCGACCGGCACCCTGGACGAGGCCTTCGAGCGCCTGCACACCAGTGGGCCCGAGCGGGAGGGCTGGCTGAGCAACCACGCCCCCATGGCGGTGGAAGCGCTGGTGCGGCACGGACAGGCCCCGGCGGTGCACAAGTGGATCGACGCCTACCGGAACAAGCTGGAGGACCTGCCCGGACGGAGCAGCCGGGTCACCGCCGACAACTGGGCCGAGGCGCTGGGGGACCCGCGACGGCTCGGGGACTGGATCGGCTATTTCGCCCGCCAGGTCGAGGAACACCCCTGGCGCGACGTACTCGCCCTGTGGTGGCCGCGGCTGCTGCCGGGCATCTCCGCGGGCGCCACCCATCCGGTGATCCGTACCGGACACGCCGTACGGGTGCTGCTCGCGGACGTCCCCCCGAGTGCACCGCGCCTGGCGGAGCTGGCGCACGCGCTCGGGTACTGGGCGGCCCGGCACAGCACTCTGCCGGAGATCGGCCTGCTGCCGCGGGAATCCACCGCGGCGGCGGGCCTCGGCGCCGTCCCGCTGATCGCCGACCAGAGCGGCGGTATCCGCGAACGGCTGGCGCGCATCACCGCGCTGCCCCGTCGGCCACAGGCAGGACGCCCGGGATCGGACGCGGTCGCCGCGGACCGCGCCACCGGCCCCGACAGCGCCCGCGCGGAACTGCGGGAGATCGTCCGCGCCGCCACCCACCGGTACGCCACCCACGCGCACGGCTCGCCGGTCATGCTGGTGCACGCGGCCACCGCACCCAACGCGGTGCTGCGCGTGCTGCCCGCGCTCCCGCCCCGCCTGTGGGAGCTCAGCGCCGACGCCGCCTGGGCCGCGAGCGCGGCCGTCACAGCCGTGTACGCACCCGCGCAGGCGGCGCCGGTCCCGGACAGCACCCCGCCGGCGCCGGAGGAGGTCTTCGCCCGCGCGGCTGCCCACGGCGACGAACACGCGATCAAATTGGCGGACACCGCGCTGGAGGTGGCGGCCGCCCCGGAAGGCGGCGATCCGCAGTCCATGGCAGCGGCGCTGCGCGCGACCGAGCTGATCCCGCGGGGAAACTGACCGGGCCTCAGAGGGCCGCGCGGAAGGTGTCATAGGAACTCCGGCCGAACAGCACGAGGCGCACCTCGGCGAAGCCCTGGCCCTCGGCCCGCAGGGTGCGCAGCGCGATGCGCGCCGCGTCGTCCAGCGGCCAGCGGTAGACACCCGTGGAGATGGCGGGGAACGCGACCGTCCGGGCACCGAGTTCACGGGCGGCGCGCAGCGATTCGCGGTGGCAGGAGGCCAGCAGCTCCGAGCGGTCCTCCTGCCCGCTCCAGACCGGGCCCACCGTATGGATGACCCAGCGGGCCGTCAGCCGTCCGGCCGTGGTGGCGACCGCAGCGCCGGTGGGGAGGCCGTCGGCGTACCGCTCGGCGCGCAGTCTGCGGCACTCGGCGATGATCTCCGGGCCGCCCTTGCGGTGGATGGCCCCGTCCACGCCTCCACCGCCCATCAGCGAGGATTTGGCCGCGTTGACCACGGCGTCGACATCCTGCTCGGTGATGTCCCCCTGCACGAGGGTGAGGTGAGTGGGCATGGCCCCATCCTGGCGCGGCGCCCGGCGTGGCGCACGCCGGTTACCGGTGCGCGCCCCCGAACGGCGCCGCGGCACGGCTGTCTGCTGCGCGCCCTCTGGTCGGCGCTCCCGCGTTCGTATTAGCTTGCCCCACCGCCCGCTGCCCCCAGGACGCCGGAAGGACGGTCCCCGATGACCGCTGCACCCTCGCGCCGTTCGCTGCTGGCCGGTGGCACCGCCGCCACCCTCGGCACGCCGCTGCTCGCCCCGTCCGCCTCCGCCACGGAACCCTCCCGTCCCGGCGGCGGCCACCGCAAGCCGCGTGTGGTCCCCGGCGCCGACGCGGCGGCCGCCGAGGGCTGGCGCACGCTGCGGGGGCGGAAACTCGGCGTCCTCAGCAATCCGACCGGGGTGCTGCGGGACGCCCGGCACGTGGTCGACTCGATGGCGGCCCACAGGGAGCTGCGGATCGCGGGCGTCTTCGGCCCGGAACACGGCTTCCGCGGCAGCGCGCAGGCGGGCGAGTCGGAGCCCGAGTTCGAGGACCCGCGCACGGGACTGACGGTCTACGACGCCTACGGCGCCGACGGGGCGAAACTGGCCGCCCTGTTCCGCAAGGCTGACGTGGACACGGTCGTCTTCGACATCCAGGACGTCGGTGTGCGCTTCTACACCTACATCTGGACGATGTACCACGCGATGGTCGCGGCGCGGGAGATCGGGGCGTCGTTCGTGGTCCTGGACCGGCCCAACCCGATCGGCCGCAGGGCGGACGGCCCGCTGCTGACGCCCGCGTTCGCCTCCGGCGTCGGACTCAAGCCGATCATCCAGCAGCACGGTATGACGGTCGGCGAGCTGGCCCGCTACTTCAACGGCGAACTGCTGCCGGGAGAGGGCGGCGGGGGCCGGGTGGAGCTGGAGGTCGTCCGGGTCCGGGGCTGGTCGCCGCGCACCCCGGCGCAGGAGACGGGACTGGCCTGGGTGCCGCCCTCCCCCAACGTCCCGACCCCCGACACGGCGACCGCCTACGCGGGAACCGGGTACTTCGAGGGCACCAACCTGTCGGAGGGACGCGGGACCACGCTGCCCTTCCAGTTCATCGGCGCTCCGTTCCTGGACCATCACTACAGCGACCGGCTCAACGCGCTCGGGCTGCCTGGGGTGCGCTTCCGGGAGGGCTATTTCGTTCCCACGTTCAGCAAGTACCAGGGCAGGACCTGCGCGGGAGTGCAGCTCCTGGTGACCGACCCCGCCCGCTACCGGGCCGTACCGACGGCGGTGGCCATGCTGCGGGAGGCGATGCGCTACGACGGATTCGCCTGGCGCGAGGACGCCGACCCGAAGCGGCCCTTCTGGATCGACAAGCTGTCGGGCTCCTCCCGGCTGCGGGAGATGCTGGACGCGGGCAACAGCCTGGAGAAGATCACCGGGGCCTGGCGGGCAGAGGTGCGCGACTTCGAGCGGGCCAGGCACCCCTACCTGCTCTACCGGTGAGGGGACCGCGGCGGGCGCCCCCGCCGGGCCCCGGTCCGCCGGTGTTCCGGCGGCGCTCGTCCCCCGCCGTCCCCGGGCCGGCCGCCCGCTTCCGGCCGCGGGTCAACCGCTCACTGCCGCGTCCGCGGTCCGGCTGTCGCGCCGGACCAGCGCGGCGTACCGCCCCTCCGCCGCGATGAGTTCGGTATGGGTGCCGCGCTCGGCGATCCGCCCGCCGTCCAGGACGACGATCTGGTCGGCGTCGCGGACGGTGGAGAGCCGGTGCGCGATGGTGAGCGTGGTGCGCCCTTCCGAGAGTGCGTCGACGGCTTCCTGGACCGCGCGCTCGGTGCGGGTGTCGAGTGCGCTGGTGGCCTCGTCCAGGATGAGTACCGGCGGGTCGCGCAGGATGGTGCGCGCGAGGGCGAGCCGCTGCTTCTCGCCGCCGGAGAAGCGGTAGCCGCGCTCGCCGACGAGGGTGTCGTAGCCGTCGGGAAGCGCGGCGATCTGCTCGTGGATCTGCGCGGCGGTCGCCGCCTCGCGCAGTTCCTCGTCGGTGGCGTCCGGCCGGGCGAAGCGGAGGTTGTCGGCGACCGTCGCGTGGAAGAGGTAGGTCTCCTGGGAGACCACGCCGACGGCTCCGGAGAGGGTCGCGAAGTCGAGGTCCCGTACATCGACACCGTCGAGGGTCACCCGGCCTGCGGTCACGTCGTAGAGCCGGGGCACCAGGTAGCTGAGGGTGGACTTGCCCGAACCGGTGGCCCCCACGACCGCGAGGCTGCTGCCGGCGGGGACGGTCAGGTCGATACCGCGCAGCGTGTGGCCGCTGTCGCGTGCGGGGCTGCCCGGCGGACGGGTGTCGTAGGTGAAGTCCACGTTCTCGAACCGGATTTCGCCGCGCACCTGCGGAAGCGGGACGGGGCGGCGCGGTTCGGTGATGGAGACGGGCAGGTCGAGGTATTCGAAGATGCGCTGGAAGAGGGCGAGCGACGTCTGCATCTCCACACCCGTGGTGAGCAGCGAGACGGTGGGGCGCAACAGCCCCTGCTGGAGGGTGACGAAGGCGACGAGGGTGCCGATGGAGAAGGCGGGCCCCCCGAAGTGGGTGAGCATGCCCGCCGTCCAGTAGAGCAGAGCGGGGATCGCGGACATGACGATCCCGATGGTGGACATCCGCCAGCGCCCGGCCATGTGGGAACGGATCTCCAGGTCGGCCAGGGTCTCGGATTCATCGGCGAAGTTCCTGGTGAGCGAGTCGGCCCGGCCCATGGTGCGGCCGAGCAGGATGCCGCTGACCGACAGGGACTCGGTGACGAGGGCGGACATGGCGGCCATCTGCTTCTGCCGCTGGGTGGTGATGCGCTTGCGCTCCCGGCCCACCCGGCGGCTCACCCAGACGAAGAAGGGCAGCAGTACCAGGGAGGCGAGCGTCAGCCGCCAGTCCAGCGCGAGCATGGCGACGATGGTGGCCACCACGCTGGTGAGATTGGAGACCAGCGAGGTCGCCGTCGAGGTGACCGTCGCCTGCATCCCGCCGATGTCGTTGGCGATGCGGGACTGGACCTCGCCCGTCCGGGTCCGGGTGAAGAAGGCGAGCGGCATCCGCTGGAGCTTGGCGTACACCCCGGTGCGCAGGTCGTGCATGACGCGCTGGCCGACCGTGGTGCTGATGAGCGTCTGGAGCACGCCGAAGACACTGGTGACGACCGCCGTGACGATCAGGCCGAGGGCGAGCAGTGAGAGCAGTCCGGTGCGCTGCCGGGGGATGGCGACGTCCAGGATCTCGCGCAGCAGGAACGGTGAGGCGACGGAGACCAGGGAGGAGGCGGCCACCAGGAGGCCGACCAGAGTCAGACGGGCACGGTAGGGACGGAAGAGCCGCAGGATGCGGCGCACCTGGGCGGGCTGCTCCCGCGGCGTCGGGGTTTCCTGCGGTGACGGCGTCCAGCCGGATGCTTCACGGTGCAAGGGGCTCCTCGGTACTCGGGGGTGTCGCCCGGGGCGAAGCCGGTCCGCCGGCTCGGGCGCGCTCGACGGACTGCGCCGAGACTCATGGAGCATAGTTCATCGTTACCTATGTTCACAATGACTTATATCCTGATAACCTGCCGGCATGGCCCACCACCCCTCCGGCGAACGCGCCTCCGACCTGGCTGACCAGCTCCTGCACCTGACGAAGCGGATCAACCACGCACACCGGGAGAACTTCGCGCCACTGGGGGTCACCCCCGCGCAGGGCCGCATGCTGCGCACGGTCGCGCACTGTCCGCAGCCGCCTCGGATGGCGGACCTCGCCGCCCGGCTGGGAGTGGTGCCCCGACAGGTCACCAGCCTGGTCGACGCGCTGGAGGAACGCGGCCTGGTGCGCCGCTCCCCCGACACCACCAATCGCCGGGTGATCCGCATCGAACTGACCGACGGCGGCTCGACGGCCCTCACCGCACTGCGGCAGGCGCGCAGGAGCGCCGCGGAAGAGCTGCTCGCACCGCTGACCGCCGCACAGCGGGAGGAACTCAGCCGGCTGCTGACTCTGCTCGACGCGGACCAGAGCCGCCACTGACCCCGACCGCGGGAGCCCGGCCCGCCCACGGTGACGCAGGCCCTCCGGCGCCGGCTGCGCGCACCGGATCGCCGCGGAACGGACCCACCGGCGACCGTTACCCGGCGGGAACGACCCGCACGGATCCGGTGGGCCGGCGGAACTAGCATGTGCCACACACAAGCCCGCACTCCCGCCCGACCCCTGTGCGCCCAGGAGATGCCATGCCGCTGCTCGAACCCGAGGCCGGAGCGCTGCGCCCGCGGACCGGCACCGGCCACTCCCCCGCCGCCGACCGGGTCCCCGAGACGCTGGCACACGGAACGCCTCAGCCGCTGCGCGGCGACCTGGAGCGGCTGCTGGGACCGGAGAAGGTGCTCAGCAAGGTCTCGGACCTGGTGCGCTATGCCTCTGACGCGAGCCCCTACCGCTTCGTGCCGCGGGTGGTCGTCCTGGCCGAGGACGTGGCCGATGTCTCTGCCGTGCTCGCGTACGCGCGGCAGAACGCCCGGGACGCCGTCTTCCGCGCCGCGGGGACCTCGCTGAACGGGCAGGCCCAGGGCGAGGACATCCTGATCGACGTCCGTCGGCACTGGGCGGGTGTCGAGGTGCTGGCCGACGGCGCGCAGGCCCGGATCCGGCCGGGTACCACCGTCTTCCGCACGAACGCCGCGCTGGCGCGGCACGGGCGGCTGATCGGCCCCGACCCGGCCAGCGCCATCGCCTGCACCGTGGGCGGAGTGGTGGCCAACAACGCCTCCGGGATGACCGCCGGAACCACGCGCAACTCCTACCGCACGGTCGCCTCGCTCACCTGCGTCCTGCCCAGTGGCACAGTCGTGGACACGGCGGACCCGGCGGCGGAGGAGAAGCTGGCACAGGCCGAGCCGGCACTGTGCGCCGGGCTGCTGGCGCTCAAGGCGGAGATCGAGTCGGACACCGCGCTGGTGGCCCGGATCCGGGCGAAGTACGAGCTGAAGAACACCAACGGATACCGGCTCGACGCCTTCCTCGACGGCAGCACCCCGGTGGAGATCCTGCGGGGGCTGATGGTGGGCTCCCAGGGCACGCTCGGCTTCCTCGCCGAGTTCGTCTTCGACACCCTGCCCCTGCACAGGCGCACCTCGACCGGACTGTTCTTCTTCCCGTCACTGTCCACGGCGGCCGCAGCCGTGCCCCGCTTCAACGAGGCCGGCGCCCTGTCCGTGGAGCTGATGGACGGAAACACGCTGCGCGCCTCGGTCAGCGTCTCCGGCGTGCCGCAGGACTGGGCGGACCTGCCCAAGGAGACCACGGCTCTGCTGGTGGAGTTCCGCTCCCCCGACGACGCCGTGCGCGAGGAGCACGAGGAAGCGGCGCGCGCGGTGCTGGCCGAACTGGAGCTGGTCGCACCGGTCACCTCAGTGACCAACGAACTGACCCGCGACCCGGCCACGATCGCCTCCTACTGGAAGGCGCGCAAGGCGTTCGTCACCGCGGTCGGCGGCTCGCGCCCCGCGGGCACCACGCTGATCACCGAGGACTTCGCGGTACCGCCCTCCAGGCTGGCCGAAGCCTGCGAGGCGCTGCTGGAACTGCAGGAGCAGCACGGATTCGACGCGGCGGTCGCGGGGCACGCCGCACACGGCAATCTGCACTTCCTGCTGGCCTTCGACGCGGCGGCGCCGGACGACGTGGAACGCTACGCGGCCTTCATGGACGCGTTCTGCCGGATGACCGTGGAGCGCTTCGACGGCTCTCTGAAGGCCGAGCACGCCACCGGCCGCAATATCGCCCCCTTCCTGGAACTGGAGTGGGGCAGCACGGCGACCGAGCTGATGTGGCGGGTGAAGCGGCTGCTGGACCCGAGCGGGGTGCTGGCGCCCGGTGTGCTGCTGGACCGCGACCCGCAGGCACATCTGCGGGGCCTCAAGTCGATCCCCGGGGTGGAGGCGGCCGCCGACCCCTGCATCGAGTGCGGCTTCTGCGAACCGACCTGCCCGAGCGAGGACCTGACCACCACGCCGCGGCAGCGGATCGTGCTGCGCCGCGAGATGACGCGGCAGGCCCCCGGCTCGCTCGTCGGCGAGAACCTGCTGGCCGACTACGGTTACGACGCCGTGGACACCTGTGCGGGCGACTCCACATGCAAGCTGGACTGCCCGGTCGGCATCGACACCGGGGCACTGATGAAGACCCTTCGGCACGCCCGCCACTCGCCACGGGAGGAGCGCGCCGCGGAGCGCACCGCGCGGCACTTCGCACAGGTGGAGCGCGCGGCCCGGCTCGCGGTGGCCGCCGGAGACCGGATCCGCAGCCGGGTGCGCGGGCGGGGAGGAGACCTGGGCGACCGGTTGCTCGGTGCCGCGACCGGTGCCGCCCGCCGGGCGGTCCGCCCCGATCTGGTGCCGCAGTGGCTGCCGGAGATCCCGGCGGCCGCTGCCAAACGGCTCCCGGCGACGGACCGGCAGGAGGCCGCTGCGGTCTATTTTCCGGCGTGTGTGAACCGCATCTTCGGCGACCCGGACGGCCACCGCGGGCTGTCGCTGCCGGAAGCCCTGGTCACCGTGTCGGCCCGCGCGGGTCGCCCGGTGTGGGTACCGGAGGACGTCACCGGGACCTGCTGCGCGACGATCTGGCACTCCAAGGGCTACGAGGCGGGCAACACCCTGATGGCCAACCGCATGGTGGAGGCTGCCTGGCGGTGGACCGACGGGGGCGAACTCCCGCTCGTCGTCGACGCGTCGTCCTGCACTCTGGGACTGACGGAAGAGGTCGTCCCGTACCTGACACCGGCCAATCGCAAGCTGCACGCGAGGCTGACGGTGCTCGACTCCCTCGTGTGGGCCGCCCGCGAACTGCTGCCGCGGCTCACTGTGGAGCGGAAGGTCTCCTCGGCTGTGCTCCATCCCACCTGCTCCATGCGGCACCTGGGCGACGAGGCGGAGTTGCGCGAGGTGGCCGAGGCGTGCGCCGAGGAGGTCGTGGTACCGCTCGACGCGGGATGCTGCGCCTTCGCGGGTGATCGCGGCCTGCTGCACGAGGAGCTGACCGCCTCGGCGACGGCCCGGGAGGCCGCGGAGGTGAACCTCCGCTCCTACGACACCTACCTGTCGGCCAACCGCACCTGCGAGATCGGCCTCGACCACGCTACCGGCAACCGGGGCTACCACTCGGTCCTGCAGGAGTTGGAGCTGGCGACCCGGCCCCGGTGAGGCGGTGCGGGCGGGCCGCTGGAAGGCGGCCCGCCCCGTTCGTCCCGCGCCTCAGCCGGTCGCCTCCACATGGAAGGCCACGGACTGGTGGGCCGGGACCGTCAGCCGGGCGCTGCCGTCGGCGGCGACCGTGACCTGCTGAGCGCAGCCGCCCTGGGCGACGGCGACATCGCAGTACGTTCCGGCGGGAAGGGAGGTCTGGAACGTCCTGCTCAGCTCGGCGTCGCCGTTGTTGAGTGCGACGAATCCCCGGTCACCGCGCCCGAAGGCGAGTGCCTGCCCCTCGGACCACCAGTGCGTCAGCTCCGCCGTACCGACCGCGTTCCGGAAGCCGACCATGCCGGTGATCTCGGGTTCGGCGTGGAGGTCCGTCCACCCGCTCTCCCCGGTGGGCGGTCCGGCATCGCGGTCGGTGAACGTGTAACCCGAGAAGATGTTCGGGGAACCGTAGGGGTGGGCCAGCTCGAAGACATTGGCGAGGGTGTGGGTGGCACCGTCCCGGTAGCTGAGCGTGGAGCCGTTGCGTTCGGTGTCCCAGTTGTCGACGAACGTGCGTGCCGCCCCGCTCTCCAGCATGCCGTCACCGACGCTCCACAGGGATCCGAGGTCGCCGCCCTGGAAGGCGCTCTTGAGGCGGCGGCCGTAGCGGAACTCGTCCACGTCGCCGACCCCCGTGTACTCCTCGGGCTGCACCGCCTCACCGGCACCGTGGATGACCTCACTGACCCAGTAGCCGGGCGGCTGGGTCAGCTTCGCCTTGACGGCCGCCAGATCGGCGGCGGCCATGTGCTTGGCGGCGTCGATGCGGAACCCGGCCACGCCGAGGGAGCGCAGATCGTCGAGATACCCGGCGAGAGCGGCCCGCACCTTCTCGCTGCCGGTGTCCAGGTCGGCCAGTCCCACGAGTTCGCAGTTCTGCACATCGTCGCGGTCGGTGTAATCCGAGATGTCGTGGCGGCAGGTGTGGAAATCGGCGTCCTGGTAGGTCCCGGGGTAGTCGTACTTGCTGTACACGGTTCCGCCGGTGCCGGTGCCCGCCCCGGAGGTCATGTGGTTGACGACCGCGTCGGCGATGACCCGCACGCCCGCCGCCGCGCAGGTGTCGACCATGCGCGCGAAGTCCTCCCGGTCGCCGAGCCGTCCGGCGATCCGGTAGCTGACCGGCTGGTACGACGTCCACCATTGGTCGCCCTGGATGTGTTCGGTGGCGGGTGAGACCTCGACATAGCCGTACCCTGCAGGGCCCAGGGTGTCGGTGCACTCCCGGGCGACGGCGGTGAAAGGGCGCTCGAACAGCGTCGCGGTGACGGTCCGTTCACCGGGCGCCGTGACCGCGTCGGCAGCGGGCCGTGCCGATACGGCGGATGCCGAGCGGGATGCTTGGGCCTGCCAGGGAGTCGCCGCCAGCAGGGCACTGGCCACCAGTACTCCCGCCGTACCGGCGCTGAGCAGTCGTTTCCTCATCGTGCGGCTCCTTCGGTCTGCGGGCGCGGTAGGGGCCCGGGAAGGCAGCAGCCAGCGTGTCCGGCCCACCGTGGGGGGATGTGAACGGGCAGTTGCGGAGGGCCCGTTCACGGGTGGTACGGCGGGGAGCCTGCCGGTGCCCGGCGGCGCCGTCAAGAGATCCTGCAAGATTTTCCGGTTCATTGCTGCAAGAATTTGCGGAAACGGAAGTCCATCCACGGACGACGAGAGTCCACGTACGTCCTCTTGCGGCCCGGTGGTCTCCACCAGCAGGGTCCTGAATCGAGATCACGCATCCGAGTTGCAGAGAGCTGCGGGAGACCCGATGAGTGACGACCAGGGATTCAGCCGGCGTTCGGCACTGCGCACCGCCGGTGCCGCGGGTGCCGGACTCGGCATCGGCGCGCTGGGCACCCCGGCGGAGGCGGCGCAGGGGGACGCCTCCGCCGCCCGACAGAGCGCGAGCACCGCGGCACCGCCACGCCGCGGCCGCACCATGATCGGCGTACCGTTCGAGCAGCGCAGCACCATCCGGGTCGGCCTGGTCGGCCTGGGCCGGCGCGGCGGGAGCATGATCGACCTGTTCCTGGCGCTGGAGGGAGTGCAGGTGGTCGCTCTGTGCGACCCGGTGCGGGAGAAGACCGAACGCGCGGCGAAGAAGGTCACCGATGCCGGACAGCCCGCTCCCGCCCTCTACACCAAGGGGGACCACGACTTCGAGAAACTGTGCAGGCGCGGCGACCTCGACTTCGTCTACGTCGCCACCCCGTGGGACTGGCACTTCGAGATGGCCAAGGCCGCGCTGACGGGCGGCAAGCACGTCGGCGTCGAATGCCCCATCGCTCTGGAACTGGGACAGTTGTGGGAACTGGTCGACCTCTCGGAGCGGACCCGCAGGCACTGCATGCAGTTGGAGAACTGCGTCTACGGCCGGAACGAGATGCGGGTGCTGCGGATGGCGCACAAGGGGCTGTTCGGCGACCTCCTGCACAGCGCCGGCGCCTACCTGCACGACCTGCGCGGACTGATGTTCGACCCCGACTACTACGAAGGACCCTGGCGCCGCAAATGGCACACACGACTGCGGGGAGACCTGTACCCGAACCACGGTTTCGGCCCCGCGGCCAACTACATGGACATCAACCGCGGCGACCGGGCCGTCCGCATCGCGACCTTCGGCTCCCCCTCACTGGGCCTGGCCGCCTACCGCGAGGAGCACATGCCGCCCGGCCACGAGAGCTGGAAGGAGACGTACATCGAGAGCGACATGTCGATCAGCCTCGTACAGACGGCCAAGGGCCGGGTCATCCGACTGGAGCATGACGTCTCCAACCCGCACCCCTACTCCCGGATCAACACTCTCGGCGGCACCATGGGAGTCTTCGAGGACTACCCACCGCGCATCTATCTGGAACCGGACATGTCAGGTGACCAGTGGGGCGACTTCGGACAGTACAAGGAGCACGACCACTGGCTGTGGAAGGAGCACGCCGATCCGCCCGGCGGGCACGGCGGCATGGACTACATCATGCTGTTCCGGCTGACGCAGTGCATGCGGCTGGGGCTGGTGCCCGACTTCGACGTCTACGACGCCGCGACCTGGACGTCACCCGTGCCGCTCAGCCACGCCTCCATCAAGGCCGAAGGCACGCCGCAGGAGATCCCCGACTTCACCCGCGGGCACTGGAAGAAGAAGCGGCCGGGGGTCGATTCGGAGAAGCCGGAGACCTGAGCGGGGGCACGCGAAGACACCGGCTCGGCGCCTGAACCGGACGGGCCGGGCAGACCCGCGCAGCGCGCCCGGCCTGCCGTTTCACCTCCCGAGCGTCGCCCGGTCCCCCATCACCACCACGGGATGCTTGTCCGGGTCCAGCGTGCGCAGCAGCGTCCGCATGCCGGACTTGGACAGGCTCACACACCCCGACGTCCCGCTGCCGTGATCCATGTGCAGCCAGATACTCCCCCCCTTGGCCTTGCCCTGCGGGCGGGTCGGGTCGAGGGGGGAGGTGCCGGTGACACGGTTGTAGTCGATCGCGATCACATGGTCGAAATCGTGCCGGGTCTTCTTCGGCCAGTACGAGGGCGGGGTGAACGCCGACGAGTGCGTGTAGGGCAGTTCGGCCTCGCTCTCCGGCAGTACGCCTCCCGCGTCCGAAAGCGTGAAGACGCCGACGGGGCTGCGTTTGTCACCCTCGTGGTGGTCTGTCGTCCAGCCCTTCTTGCCGTTGTGGCCGGCCCAACGGTGCTCCTCGCGCCACTTTTTGCCATGCCGTGTGTAGAGCCGCACCGTGGCCTCCGCCGCGTCCTCGCCCTTGCCCTCGACGGCCACGACCTGGCTCGTGTCATCGGGGATCCTCGACTGCAGCCGGTCACCCACCCGGGGGATACGGGTGGGGTTCTCGGCCAGTTCGGCCTCCGCCGAGTGCTCAGGCGCCTTCGTCCGCTTCGGGCCGCCCGAACCACCTTCGTCCCCGGCACCGCCCCCGCATCCGGAGAGCAGTACGGCCAGCGCGGTGCCCGCCGCGGCGGCCGCCACCGCCCCACCGACCGCGCCCCGGCCGCGGGCCCCGCCGATCGGCGCACCCCGGGAGAGGTCCTGGGCGGCCTCCGGCCGGACGGTTCCGTCACCTGTACGTCGTGCCCCACGCATGCCCATGCCCTCCATCCTCGCATTGGCCGGAAATACGCCGCCGTCCGGGAAATCCCGTTGCAGACGCGGCAGCGACCCGGTGGGATCGGCGCACGCCCGCGGGATCCGTACCGCCTGCCCGCATACCCCTTCCGCCGTTCCCCCGCCGTCCCGTCCGTGCGGTTCCCGAGCCCCTTGGAACGCGTCATGCAGATCCGCGACCTTCCCTACGACGACCCCGGCGAACCCGATGTCCGTTCGGGCTTCCGGCTGCTCCTGTGGCTGGGACGCATGCAGTTGGGCGGCCAGTGCAAGGCGCTGGGCTGGGGAGTCGTGCACCTCGCCTCGATCGCCTCCTTCCCCGCCGTCGCCGGGCTGGCCGTGACCGCGGTGGTGAACCGCTCGGGCGGCGACCTGGCGCTGGCCGCGCTGGCGATGGCCGCCGTCACGATCACCGTGACGACCGGGGACACCCTGCTGCACAGGGCCGCCGTCACCAACTGGATCACCGCTGCCGCACGCATCCAGCAGCTTCTGGCACGCCGCACGGCGGCTTTGGGCGCGACCCTCACCCGCAGAGTCGCCGCCGGCGAGATCGTCGCCGTCTCCACGGGTGACATCGAACGCATCGGATGGTGCGTCGAGGCGGTCTCACGCTTCAGCGCCGCCCTGCTGACGACACTGAGCGTCTGTGTCGCGCTGGTGGTCTATCAGCCGCAGCTGGGTCTGCTGGCCTGCGCCGGGATGCTCGCACTGGCGCTGACCGTGCTGCCGCTGCTGCCACGAGCCACCCGGCGCGCCGACACGCAGCGGGAGCGCGCCGGGCGGGCCACCGAACTGGCCGCCGACACGGTGGCCGGGCTGCGGGTACTGCGCGGCATCGGTGGTGAGGAGCTCTTCCTCACCCGCTACCGGCAAGCCTCGCAGCAGGTGCGGCACGCGGCCGTGCGCACGGCCCGCATGTGGTCGTTCATCGAGGCGATCCAGGTCGCACTGCCCGGACTGCTGCTGGTGGCCGTGGTCTGGTACGGCACCCGACTGGCGCTGCACGGGCACATCGCCGTGGGCGAACTGGTGATGGTCTACGGCGCGATCAGCTTCCTGCTGGTACCGCTCCAACTCTTCGGCGAGTTCGCCATGTCGTACTCCTTCTCGCGCCCCTCCGCGGCCCGCGCGGCACGGGTACTGGGACTGCGCCGGCCCGGCGAGGAACAGCACCCGGCGACCGCATCCCCCATCCGGTCGGACCTACAGGAGCGGCCCGCCCGCGCCGGCTCTGCCGACGTGCGGGAGGGGTTGTACGACCCGGCCACGGGTCTGCACGCCCCGGGGGGTCTGCTGACCGCCGTGGTCTGCGGCGATCCGGACACGGCAGGGCACCTCGCCGAACGGCTGGGCGGGCACCCGGCCTCCGCCGCCGGAGCGGGGAATGCGCCGCCGCAGTCCGCGGCCGGGGAGCGAGCCGACCGGGAACAGGCCCAAGAACGCAGGAGAGAAGAGGCCTCGGTACTTCTGGACGGCACACCGCTGGACGCCATGCCGCTGATACAGGCCCGGGCCGCTGTGCTGGTGCAGGACAAGGACCCGGTGCTGCTGTCCGGCACACTTGCCGATCTGCTGGACGTGCCCTCATCCGGCACGGTGGAAGCCGGCCGGGCACTGAAGGCCGCCCAGTGCGCCGACGTCCTCACCGCGCTGGTGCAGGGCAACCCGGACGCGGCGGACGATCCGATGCGGGCCAGGATCACCGAGCGGGGACGCTCGCTCTCCGGAGGGCAGCGGCAGCGGCTCGCGCTGGCACGGTCGCTCCTGACCGATCCGCGGGTACTGGTGCTGGACGAGCCGACCTCGGCCGTGGACTCGCACACCGAGGCGCGCATCGCCCGGGAACTGACCACGCTCAGATCGGGCCGGACGACGGTGGTCCTCACCTCCAGTCCCCTGCTGCTCGAGACCGCCGACCGGGTGGTCTTCGTGCACGGGGCCAGGGCTGCGGCCGTCGGCACGCACCGGGAACTCCTCAGCTCCGAGGACGCGTACCGGACCGTCGTCACCCGGGCACCACAGCCCGACGCCCTGCGGCCGGCCGGGCCGCGGGCCGAGCACGCGCAGACCGAGGGAGTCGGACCCGCATGAGCCCGCAGAGCCACCCGGTGACGGACGACCGGACAGCGGGTGAGGCACGCCGCGGTCCCCGGTTCGGCGTACCCGAGCCCGGCTACGACCCGTCGGCCCCCGAAGACGTCACGATCCTTCCCGTCGGCTCCTCCGCGACGGTCCGCAGCTATGTACGGGAACTGCTGCGCCGGCACCGGCGGGCCTTCGCACTGCTCGTCGGCGTGAACAGCGGCGCCGTCCTCGCCTCGACCGTGGGGCCCTGGCTGCTGGGCGGAATCGTGGACGGGCTCGCAGCCGGACGGGAGGACCTTCAACTGGGCCGGGCCACCGCCCTGTTCGCCCTCGCGCTGCTGGTGCAGACGGTCTTCACCCAGCAGGTGCGGGTGCGAGGTGCGATGCTCGGCGAGGAGATGCTGGCGGACCTGCGCGAGGACTTCCTCGTGCGTGCGGTCGGACTGCCACCGGGCGTGCTGGAGCGGGCCGGGACCGGCGACCTGCTCTCCCGGATCACCACCGACATCGACCGGCTGGCCGACGCCATGCGCAAGGCGGTGCCCCAACTGGCGATCGGCCTGGTCTGGGCGGCGCTGCTGGTGGGGGCGCTGTGCGTCACGGCACCGCCGCTGGCCCTGACGGTGCTGCTCGCCCTGCCGGTACTGCTGGCGGGCTGCCGCTGGTACTTCCGCCGGGCTCCGCACGCCTATCGGGCGGAGGCCGCGGGCTACGCGGCGGTCGCCGCGGCGCTGGCCGAGACGGTGGACGCGGGCAGGACGGTGGAGACGCACCGGCTGGGCTCCCGCCGGGTGGCGCTCTCCGAGCGCCGGGTCGCCGAGTGGACCGCCTGGGAGCGCAGGACCCTGTGGTTGCGCACCGTGCTCTTCCCCGCCGTCAACCTCAGCAACATGCTGATCATGGGCGGTGTGCTGTTGCTGGGCGGCGTCTTCGTGCTCCAGGGCTGGATCGGCGTCGGCCGGCTCACCACAGGTGCTCTGCTCGCGCAGATGCTGATCGAGCCCGTGGGCCTGATTCTGCGCTGGTACGACGAGCTCCAGATCGCCCAGGTCTCCCTCGCCCGGCTGGTGGGGGTCCGGGAGATCGAGGCGGAGGGCGGGGAGGGCCCCGCGCCCCGCGGCAAGGACATCCGCGCCGGCGGAGTGCGGTTCGGCTACCTGGCCGATGTCGACGTCCTGCACGGGGTGACGCTGGATGTGGCCGCCGGCAGCCGGGTGGCGCTGGTCGGGCCCTCCGGAGCGGGCAAGTCGACACTGGGACGGCTGCTGGCCGGGATCTACGGACCGCGCCGCGGCGAGATCACCCTGGGTGGGGCCGCGTTGAGCGAGCTGCCGGCGGAGGAGGTGCGCCGCCATGTGGTGCTGGTCAACCAGGAACATCACGTCTTCGTGGGTAACGTGCGCGACAACCTGCTGCTGGCCCGGCAGGACGCCGAAGATGCCGAGCTGTGGGCGGCGCTGGGCGCGGTGGACGCCGGCGACTGGGTCCAAGCGCTGCCGAACGGGCTGGACAGTGCGGTCGGCTCCGGCGGGCTGGCCGTCACCCCGGCGCAGGCCCAGCAGATCGCACTGGCCCGCCTGGTACTGGCCGACCCGCACACACTCGTCCTCGACGAGGCGACGTCGCTGCTGGACCCGCGTGCTGCCCGGCATCTGGAGCGTTCACTCGCCCAGGTCCTCGAAGGGCGCACCGTGGTGGCGATCGCGCACCGGCTGCACACCGCACACGACGCGGATGTCATCGCGGTCGTGGAGGAAGGCCGCATCAGCGAACTGGGCAGCCACGACACGCTGGTGTCGGCCGACGGCCCCTACGCCGCGCTGTGGCGCTCCTGGCACGGCTGATCCGCGGCAGGGGCCGCCGCGTATCGGGGCCGCGGCGGGGCTCAGCCTATGAACCCCAGGGCCACCACGCTCCCGGCCCCGCTCAGCACCATGAAGGCCGGCATCAGCACCGCGTTCTCGACCCGGGCTCCGGCCCGGAAGCGCATGAACCGGGGGGTACCGAGCGGATACCACCGCTTGCCCGCTATCGGGATGGGCCACAGTATCGGGCAGCCGGAGATCGTCAGAGCGTCGCCGATGTTGTGCACCATCGCGCCCAGCACGATCGGCAGCCCCATCCACAGGTACTCCTGGCCGTCTCCGGTGAACAGCCAGTCCGCACCGTTGCCGGACTTCTCCAGCAGACCGGTGAGGATCCAGGCGCACGCGGCTCCCAACAGCCACACCAGCACGTCGCTGGAGACCCGCGCCATCCGCCACAGCAGGCCCTCGACCGCGAGGACCACGTGGATGAAGAGGATGACCAGCACCGCCCAGCGGCCCCACACGGCGGCGGCCGCGGAGAAGCCCGCACCGATGAGGAGCGCCCAGGGCCAGGTGTGGGTGAGGGTGCGGTGCCCTCCGGAACGGCGCCGCTCGCCACCGGAGCGGGTGCCGTTGTAGACGGCGGCGGAGAGCTTGTCCACCACTCCGCACAGCAGGCGGGAGAGGGGGCCGAAGGCCCGGGAGATGGTGGCGGACTTCTGGTCGAGGTCGGGTGCCAGCGCCGCCCCGGCGCACAGCAGCGCGCCGACCACCACCACCGTCCAGGGCATCGGATGGTCCAGCAGCGCCGCGGCCGCCCCCACCCCGAGCCAGGCAGCGGCTCCCGACAGCGAGTGCGCCGGTCCCATCATGCGTATCCCCGCCCTGTTCCTCGTATCGCGTCGGCCGCGGCCGACGCGGGGCCCACCCCGTGGCCGCGCTGCCGCCGTCGGCAGCTGATGCCCGTTCGGCGACACAGCGTAGCGCCAGGTGATCTTCGAGAGCCCACCGGTTCCCTGATCGTGCCGGGCAGCAGGCAGTATGGGGGGCGTGACAGCCACCCTTATCGACCAGATGCCGAGCGACGCCGATCCCGATGCCCTCTTCGAGTCCTTCTCCGGATGGGCGGAAGAGCGGGGCATCTCGCTCTATCCCGCCCAGGAGGAGGCACTGATCGAGGTGGTCTCGGGGTCGAATGTGATCCTGTCGACCCCGACGGGATCCGGCAAGAGTCTGGTCGCGGCGGGAGCGCACTTCGCCGCGCTCGCCCAGGACAAGGTGACCTTCTACACCGCGCCGATCAAGGCACTGGTCTCGGAGAAGTTCTTCGACCTGTGCAAGCTCTTCGGCACCGAGAACGTGGGGATGCTCACGGGGGACGCGTCCGTCAACGCGGACGCGCCCATCATCTGCTGTACCGCCGAGGTGCTGGCGTCCATCGCGCTGCGCGACGGGGCGGACGCCGATGTCGGCCAGGTGGTGATGGATGAGTTCCACTTCTACGCGGAGCCGGACCGGGGCTGGGCCTGGCAGATCCCGTTGCTCGAATTGCCGCAGGCGCAGTTCGTGCTGATGTCGGCCACCCTGGGGGACGTCTCGCGTTTCGAGGAGGATCTGACCCGGCGCACCGGCCGCTCCACAGCCGTGGTGCGCTCCGCGACCCGCCCGGTGCCGCTGTCGTACGAATATCGCACCACGGGTCTCACGGAGACACTGACCGAACTGCTGGAGACGCATCAGGCTCCCGTCTACATCGTGCACTTCACCCAGGCACAAGCCGTGGAGCGGGCCCAGGCGCTGATGAGCATCAACATGTCGACCCGCGCGGAGAAGGACGAGATCGCGAAGGTCATCGGCAATTTCCGCTTCACGACGGCCTTCGGCCGCAACCTCTCCCGTTACGTGCGGCACGGGATCGGAGTGCACCACGCCGGAATGCTGCCGAAGTACCGGCGGCTGGTGGAACGGCTGGCCCAGGCGGGGCTGCTGAAGGTCATCTGCGGCACCGACACCCTCGGTGTCGGCGTCAATGTGCCCATCCGGACCGTCCTGTTCACCGCGCTCACCAAGTACGACGGCAGCAGGGTGCGCACCCTGCGCGCCCGCGAGTTCCACCAGATCGCGGGCCGGGCCGGCCGAGCGGGCTTCGACACCTCGGGCTTCGTCGTCGCGCAGGCGCCCGAGCACGTGATCGAGAACGAGAAGGCGCTGGCCAAGGCAGGAGACGATCCGAAGAAGCGCCGGAAGGTGGTCCGCAAGAAGGCCCCGGAGGGTTTCGTGAGCTGGGGCCAACAGACCTTCGAGAAGCTGATCGCCTCCGATCCGGAGCCGCTGACCTCCCGCTTCAGGGTGACGCACGCGATGCTGCTGTCGGTCATCGCGCGCCCCGGTGACGCCTTCGCGCAGCTGCGGCGGCTGCTGGAGGACAACCACGAGGACCGCCGAGCCCAGCTGCGGCACATCAGGCGAGCCATCGCCATCTATCGCTCGCTGCTGGACGGCGGCATCGTCGAGCAACTGGAGGAGCCGGACACCGAAGGAAGGCGGATCCGGCTGACCGTCGACCTCCAGCAGGACTTCGCGCTCAACCAGCCCCTCTCCACCTTCGCGCTCGCCGCCTTCGAGCTGCTGGACCCCGAATCGCCCTCCTACGCACTGGACATGGTGTCGGTCGTCGAGTCGACGCTGGACGACCCGCGCCAGATCCTCGCCGCCCAGACGAACAAGGCCAAGGGCGAAGCCGTTGCCGAGATGAAGGCCGACGGAGTCGAGTACGAGGACCGGATGGAACGGCTGATGGACATCACCTATCCGCAGCCCCTCGAAGAGCTGCTCTTCCACGCCTACGGCCTCTACCGCAAATCCCATCCCTGGGTCGGGGACCACCCCCTCTCCCCCAAGTCGGTCATCCGGGACATGTACGAACGGGCGATGACGTTCAGCGAGTTCGTCTCCTTCTACGAGCTCGCTCGAACCGAGGGCATCGTGCTGCGCTATCTGGCGAGCTCCTACAAGGCTCTGGAGCACACCGTCCCCGACGACCTGAAGTCGGAGGATTTCCAGGACATCATCGAGTGGCTCGGCGAGATGGTGCGCCAGGTCGACTCCAGTCTGTTGGACGAGTGGGAGCAGCTCGCCAACCCCGAGGACGAGACGGCTGAGGAGGCCCAGGAACGGGCCGACCAGGTCAAACCGGTCACCGCCAACCCCCGTGCCTTCCGCGTCCTGGTGCGCAATGCGATGTTCCGACGGGTCGAGCTGGCCGCTTTGGACAAGCTCTCCGAACTGGGCGCCCTCGACGGGGACGCGGGCTGGGACGAGGACGCGTGGGCCGAGGCCATGAACGGATACTGGGAGGAGTACGACGAGCTCGGCACCGGGCCAGACGCCCGCGGCCCGCGGCTGCTGCGGATCGAGGAAGTGCCGGAGGACCGGCTGTGGCGCGTCCGGCAGGTGTTCGCCGACCCGCGCGGCGATCATGACTGGGGTATCTCGGCCGAGGTGGACCTCGTCGCCTCGGCCGAGGAGGGCCGCGCGGTCGTCGAGATCACCGACGTGGGCCCCATGTGAGCGCGGCACCGCGCGTGCCGACCGCCTTGGACGCGAGAGAGGAACGCACGAGATGACCGGGCCCAACCCTGCCGAACGCCTTGTCGACCTGCTGAACCTGGAAGAGATCGACCTCAACATCTTCCGGGGCAGGAGCCCCAGGGAGTCCCTCCAGCGGGTCTTCGGCGGCCAGGTCGCCGGGCAGGCGCTGGTGGCGGCGGGCCGCACGGTGGACGAGGACCGCCCCGTGCACTCGCTGCACGCGTACTTCCTGCGACCGGGGATTCCCGGTGTGCCGATCGTGTACCAGGTCGAGCGGGTCCGGGACGGGCGCTCGTTCACCACTCGTCGCGTGATCGCCGTCCAGCGGGGCCGCACGATCTTCAATCTCACCGCCTCCTTCCATGTGAGGGAACCCGGCTTCGAGCACCAGATGCCGATGCCCGAGGTGCCGGATCCCGAGAGCCTGCCGCGCCTCGCCGATGAAGTGCGCCAGCAGCTGGGCGCCTTGCCCGAGCCGCTGGAGCGGATGGCGCGTCGGCAGGCTTTCGACCTTCGCTACGTGGACCGGCTCCGGTGGAGCAGCGAGGAACTGGCGGGGGCCGAGCCGCGCAGCGCGGTGTGGATGCGGGCGATGGGCTCACTCGGCGGCGACCCGCTCGTCCACACCTGCGCGCTCACCTACGCCAGCGACATGACCCTGCTGGACGCGGTACGGCTTCCGATCGAACCCCTGTGGGGTCCGCGCAGCTTCGATACCGCCTCGCTGGACCACGCCATGTGGTTCCACCGCCCGTTCCGGGCCGACGAATGGTTCCTCTACCAACAGGAGTCCCCCATCGCCACCGGTGCGCGCGGTCTGGCACGTGGCCAGATCTTCGACCGGAAGGGCAACCTGATCGTTTCGGTGATGCAGGAGGGCCTGTTCCGCCCGCACAGCCCGGAGCCGGAGACCTCTTCCAGCGGGGAAGCCCGAGGAGAGACGCCCGCACGCTGAGCGAGCACCTCTGCGCCTCGCCGGTACGCGGGTCGGACGGGCCGCCGCGCGGCCGGTTCAACCGGCTGTTCGTGCCCAGGGCCTCGGCCTGCGGCGACGCAGCAGAGTCCACCGGCGCCGCGGGCCGGGAGACGAGGGCGATCCCGCTACAGGCCGCGCAACCCCGGGGTGGGGCCGCCCTTCCCCGGGGGCGGCGCCCGAGGGGCGGCCGGTGCGGCCCTCCGCAGATCCGGAGCCCGGCTCGCGAGCACCGCGAGTGGCGCACGCCGCGGGAGCCTCAGCGGCCCTGGCGGTCTCCAGGTCGGCGTCCAGCAGGAAGCGATACCAGCGAATCTCCTCGGCGCCCTCGGCCAGGCACACGTCCTCCAGGACGTCCCGAGTGGCCTCGGCGGCGCTGCGGACTTCCAGAAATCCGGGCCGCAGCGCCCTGAGCCTGGCACGTTCACCCGAGTCGGGCACGGCTTCGGCGAGCACCGCGTCGTCCAGCACACTCGCCCGCACCGCGGCCCGCTCCCAGTGATCAGCGGCATGCCGGGTGAGCTGCCCCACCCGACGACCCCGCCAGCGCCGGGCGCGGTGGTCGGTGCCGGCCTCCAGCCCGGCCCGCAGTCCGGTGGGGAGGTGACCGGTGAGCAGTTGAGGATTGTTCTCCGCGAAGTCCCGGAGCTCTTCGGCGAGATAGAGCCAGACGACCGAGCGGTATCGGTTCACATAGAAACTGACCGGCGCGAAGCAGCCCGCCCTGGCGAGCCGCGCGCACCGGGACGGGCTGATGTCCAGCAGCGCGGATGCCTCCCGCACCCCCATCACGCGCAGCCGCTCGCGCAGCATCCCGGGGAATCCCGAAGAGGCCTTGATCCGCTCCACTTCCGCCCGGGGCACCCGGCGCGCCCCACCCTCCGGTCCCGGCACGGTACGCACCTCTTCGATCTGGACCGCCAACTCGAACTCCCTGGGGCGCAGCCCCAGTTCCCGCGCGGCCGTACGCAGGCCCACGTCGGTCGTCTCCCGGAGTGGAGCCGGCGTGCGGTGCTCCATGGGCTGGTGTCGCATACGGTCATCCCCCGTCGCTCGTCCCTCACCTTGCGTGACAACGACGGTAGCCCGGGGCGAAGAATCCCGCCGAGCCTGTGGAAAACCCTAGGGACGCGCAGGTCGGTCGCCGTTCCGGGCGGCCAGCCCGAGATGTTCGCCGACACGGTTGACCAGCAGCGTCATCTCGTAGGCGACCTGCCCGATGTCCGCTTCGGCCTCCGCCAGGACGCACAGGCAACTGCCGTCCCCCGCCGCCATCACGAAGAACACGCCCTCGTCGAACTCGATCATGGTCTGGCGCACCCGTCCGGCCTTGAAATGCTGCCCGGACCCCTTGGCCAGGCTGTGGAGTCCGGAGGAAACCGCGGCCAGGTGTTCCGCGTCCTCGCGCTCGAGGTCGTGGCTGCTCCCCGTCACGAGCCCGTCGTTGGAGAGGACCAAAGCGTGCCGGACCGATGAGATCCGCTTCGTGAGGTCGTCCAGCAACCAGTCGAGTCCCGTGTTCAGTGCCACGACGCGCCCCCTTTTCCTCGGCATCTGCCGTGCCACCCTTACCCACGAGAGCACAGTCAGCAACCATGAGGTGGTTATCTGTTGCGCACAGTTACTCCCCTGTCGCAACTGTCACAGAGGTAACGACAGACCGAGCCCGAATCACCTCTGCCGAAGTCGCCTCCGGAGCGGGAGACTAGGACGATGGCACACGACCTGGCAGAGGATCGGGAGGCGGTCCGGGCATTTTTCGAGGAGCGGGCCGCCCGTTGGGACGCACGGTTCCCCGACGACGGACCCGCCTACACCGCGGCCGTGGCCGAAATCGGGCTGCGTCCGGGCGACGCCGTACTCGACGCGGGGTGCGGTACCGGACGGGCGCTGCCCGCGCTGCGCGGCGCGGTGGGCCCGGAGGGGTCGGTACTGGGCGCCGACCTCACCCCGGAGATGCTGGAAGAGGTGGTGCGGGCAGGCCGGGACAGCGCCGCCCTCTTGCTCCTCGCCGACGTCGCCCGGCTCCCGTTGCGCGGGGATTGCCTGGACGCGGTGTTCGGCGCCGGGCTCATCTCCCACCTCCCCGGTCCGCAGCGCGGTCTGCGCGAACTGGCCCGCGTCGTTCGCCCGCACGGGCGGCTCGCACTCTTCCACCCGGTGGGCCGCGCCGCGCTGGCAGCCCGCCGGGGCCGACAGCTCATGCCGGACGATATCCGGGCCGAGCCGCGGCTGCGGACGCTGCTCGATGCCACCGGCTGGCGGCTGATGTCCTTCGCCGACGAGGACGACAGATACCTGGCGCTGGCGGAGCGACAGCCCCGATGAGGCCCGGTGCCGGAACGGGCGAACCGGTCCGGCGCCCCGGCGGAGCGGCACCGATGGAACGGGCCGGGGGTGCCGCGCTCAGGCGTGCGGGTCGCGGGACTCGGCCGCCGCCCGCCGCCCGGGGCAACCCGAGCCGGCCGGGCCGCCTTGGGCGGGAAAGACCCCCAGGTCAGCGATGCGGAAGCCGTTCGGGTAGCCGGGGTAGCCCCGGATCTCCGGATTCTGCCTGGCATAGTGCGGCCGTCGGCGCGGCGGCAGCAGGCGGACGCCCCGGCCGCGGAGTCGCAGCGCTCCCCGGGTCAGCCGCCGGGCGAATGCGCCCGGCTCCGGGTAGCGGAACGCCCGCAGCAAGGCGTCGTCGAGCAGCGCGAGGCTCGCACCGCGCACCACGGGGGCGAGCGGGCGCGGATACCAGGACGCCATCAGCTCCAGGGTGGCGTCGGAGACCTTCCGCGCCGCCTCGTCCCAGCCGAAGTGCTCCGCCTCGTAGCGGTCGAGGAAGCGCTCGAACTCCGCATAGCTGCCGGGGATCTCCTTGATGCCCATGCGCCGCCCGAGGGTGCGGTAGTAAGTGCTGACGGCACGCAGTTCGTGGCCGGTGAGACGACGCCAGCCGAACGCGTCGAGCCAGCGCTTGGGCATGACGACGAAGGTGCACAGCACATAGCGCATGTCGTCGTCACTGATGTCGTAGGCGTGGTGCATCTGGTTGATCCGGCGCACCGCGGTGCGCCCCTGGGCACTGTCGAAGCCGTGCTCGACGACGGCGTCCAGCAGAAGCGCGGTGTCGTCGTAGCGCTTCTGCGAGCGGTCGGTCAGCTCCGCGGTTGCGGCCAGGAGCCTGCCGATGCTCGGCACTGCGTACGTGCGGTACAGGGCGAGTTCGAGGGCACGGGTGAAGTCCCACGGGAACTCGTATGCCGCGATCAGGCGGTAGATCTCATGCGCGTCCTGCTCCGGGTCGAGCCGGAGGATGTGGCTGAGCCGTTCGTAGCGGCGCACGCGGAGTGCTCCTCTCCCTCGGATCCTGGCGTGGTCACGGAGGTGTTTCGGCTGTCCCTCGTGGACGCGTTCCATCTGTCGCCTCCGGACTCCGGGGGCTATCGTCACCGAGATCCACCAGGAACGGGAGGTCATCGGTGGCTGCGGAAGAGGAAGATTCGCTCTATGTGCTGACTGCCGTGCTGCTGACGCCCGCACAGTTCCCCAGTGTGCTTGCGGACGACTACCCGGCCGCCTGCGCCGCACTGGACCTGGAGCCCTATGCCGAGGGGTACGGCCTCGTGCTGGGACAGGACGGGGCCGGTGCCCGATGGACCGTGGTGACGGAGGAGGTCCCGCAGGTGGCGTGTGCCATCGCGGCCTGGGACTGCGGTATGGAAGCGGAGCTCTCCCCGGACGAGCGGGACATCGTCGCGGTGCTGCCCGGGTGGCCGCTGGCACTCGCGGTCTCCGCGCCCGGTCTGCCCGAGCCGCACGACCCGTCCCTGGAAGGGGAGCCGGCGGACGCCGGGCCCTTGCTCACTCCGCCGGACACCTCCGGCTGGGGACCGGCGCAGCGACGGCTGGGGGCGGACGAGATAGCGCTCCAGTGGGCGCAGTGGCGGGACCAGGTCGACGACGAGGTGGAGTTCGTGGAGTCGGGCGGCGGGCCCGCCGCACCGGTGCGGCGGGTGCTGGAGGAGGTGCGGGCCTATCTGGCGGCGCCCCCGCCCCCCGGGCGGATACGGTCCGCGTTCGCCTCGGGCGACTCCCGCACCCTGCGGGCGGACGGGCCTGGCTGGAGCATGGTGGCGCGCACCGACGACATCGCGTTCGTGCTGCTGGACGAGGCGCCCGGAGAAGTGCTCCCGGTCGGCCGCGGCCGCGAACTGCCCGAGCTTCTCACGGCCCTGGACGGGATCGCGCTGCGCCCGGCGGCGTGACAGCATCACCCGGCGACCCCACCCGACCGGCGTTCATCGGCCCAGGGGCACGAGGGCATAGGTTCGCACGGCACCCCGGTCATGCCCTGCCGCGAGCGCCGGGGCAGGGCCCGTGGCGGGCCGACAACGGTCAGCGGTCCAGCTCCTTGCGGCTGACTCTGCGCAGCCTCCTGCGCTGCGAGGGATCCAACGCCAGGTATGCGACCGCGGGGACGCCCACGATCACCAGCAGTGCGATCCAGAACGACGTCAGCCACCACAGCAGCAGCCCGACCGCCACCCCGCCGACGGCGATCTTCGCTCGGTTGGTCATCCTCATACCTCCTCCGCACCCGCGGGGCGCCCTCTGTCATCCAGTCCGGCAGCTCCGCCTCTCCTTCCATTGAACGCCATCCGGGCACGGCGGGTTCCCTCCCGCGCGGGCGGACGCCGCGTGCCGCGGGATTCACCGGTACGCGGCGTCCGGCCCCCGCGTGCTGTACCCTCGGCCGCCCCCACTCACTAATCAAATTTGAGGAATGCATCAGCACTGTGGCAGCGACCCTGACAACCGCCCCCCGGATGTCCCAGCTCACCGACTGCGTGGCCGTCTTCCTGCCCGCGGACCCGCCACGCCGGTCCCGTGTCGCCTTCCGGCTCCCCGAAGGGGCCGTGCAGCACCCCGCCGCACCTGATGCGGCGCCGTCCCACACCCACGGAGCCGACCGCGGGCCTCATGCCGATTCCCTCGAACTGACAGTTGTCGTTCCGGTCGGCGGTGGCGCGGAGACCCGCACGGTGCCGGTCCTCGCCCTCCCCGTGACGGCGGCCCTTCCCGTACTCACCAGAGCCCATGCCGCACGCCAGGAGGGGGGAGCGGGGCCGACCACGGCATTCTGGGGCGCAGCCGCGCTGTTCGCCCTCCGGCTGACCGCCGAGGGGCGACTGCGGCCGGGAGTGACTCCGGCCGGCTACGACGCCTGGAGCCTGGGCCCGCTCACCGGTGAGGACCGCAGCGCGCTGGAGGAACTGGCCGCCGCGATGCCTCCGGACGCCCATGCAGTGCCGCTGCCCGGAGGCGGTCCGTTGCGCATGCCGGAGCCCGGCTCGCTGCTGCTCGCGTTCCTGGGCGCGGTCGCGGACGGCCTGCCGCGCACTCCTGCCGCGGCGGTCGCCGCAGGAGCGGCCGCGTTCACCGGTGACGAGCCCGTCGCAGTGCCGGAGCTGCGGCCCTGGGCCGCGGAAGTGGCCGCCGGTATCGACGGGGGGCTGGGCCTTTCGCTGCGGATCGAGATCGAGAGTCCGCATGTCCTTGGCGCGGAGACGGAACGCAGCGGAGTGCTCACCGAAGAGCAGACCGGCCCCGTCTTCCGGGGAGTGCTGCAACTGCACGTGCCTGCCGACCGCGCGCTGGTCGCCGACGCCGCGGCGGTCTGGGCGGGCACCGCACCCCTGACGGAACGATTCGGCCCACAGGCGCGCACGGACGCGCTCCTCGCGCTGCGGCGCGCGGCCGCTGCCTGGGCACCCCTCACCCCGCTGCTGTCGGCGGCGGTGCCCGACTCGCTCGAACTCGCCGACGAGGAGGTGGCCGAACTGCTGGGCACCTCGGTTCCGCGTGCCCTGGCCGACGTCGGCCTCCAGGTGCACTGGCCGCGAGAGTTCGCCCGGTCGCTCACCTCCCGCGCCGTGATCGGCCCGGACGGCGAAGCCGATCCCTCCGGCGGCGGCAGGCAGAACCCGCACCGCCGGGGAGTGCCCTCCCGGCTGGATCCCGACACGCTGCTCCGCTTCGACTGGCGCTTCGCCATCGGCGACCAGGAGGTGACACGCGCCGAACTCGACCGCCTGGCCGAGGCGGGGCGCCCGTTGGTGCGGCTGCGCGACCAGTGGGTGCTCGTGTCTCCGCAGGAGATCGCAGCCGCCCAGCAGCGCAAGGACCGCAAAGTGGGCACGCTGGAGGCACTCGACGCCGTCCTCACCGGCGCGGCCGACACCAAAACGGCCGACAGGGAAGCCGCACGTGTCGAGGTCGAGGCCACCGGCTGGCTGGAGACGCTGCGGGAGCGGCTGTCGGATCCGGAGCGGCGCGAGGAGCCCCCGCTGCCTCCGCCCGCCGAACTGAGGGCTACGCTGCGCGACTACCAGTTGCGCGGTCTGGACTGGCTGCACCGGATGACATCACTCGGCCTCGGCGGCTGCCTCGCCGACGACATGGGTCTGGGCAAGACACTCACGCTGATCGCGCTCCACCTGCGCCGGCAGCACGTCGAGGGCTGCGGCGGACCGACCCTGGTGGTGTGCCCCGCGTCCCTGGTGGGCAATTGGCAGCGGGAGATCGAGCGGTTCGCGCCGGACACTCCGGTACGCCGCTACCACGGACCGAACCGCTCGCTGGAGGGGCTGCGCGGGGCCGAGTTCGTACTGACGACGTACGGCACGATGCGACTGGACGCCGCTCGCCTGGTTCCCGCAGACGGTGGGTCCTGGGGCATGGTCGTCGCGGACGAGGCCCAGCACGTCAAGAACCCGTTCGCAGCCACCGCCAGGGCCCTGCGCACGATCCCGGCACGAGCGCGGGTGGCACTGACGGGAACGCCGGTGGAGAACAACCTCTCCGAGCTGTGGGCGGTGCTCGACTGGACCACCCCGGGGCTCCTGGGCCGCCTCGGTACCTTCCGCAGACGCTACGCCGACGCGGCCGAGGGCGGCGACCCGGTGGCCGCGCAGCGGCTCGCACGGCTCGTGCGGCCGTTCCTGTTGCGGCGGCGCAAGACGGATCCGGGGGTCGCGCCCGAACTCCCGCCGAAGACCGAGACCGACCGTGCGGTCGCCCTGACCCCGGAACAGACGGGTCTGTACGAGGCCGTGGTGCGCGAGAGTCTGGAAGCGCTGAAGGGCACCGACGGGTTCGAACGGCGCGGCCTGGTGGTCGAACTGCTCACCTCGCTCAAGCAGATCTGCAACCACCCAGCGCAGTACCTGAAAGAGCACGGCGGCCGGCTGTCCGGACGCTCGGGAAAGCTGGAACTGCTGGACGAACTGCTCGACGTCCTGCTGGCGGAGGGAGCCTCCATTCTCGTCTTCACCCAGTACGTACAGATGGCCCGGCTGCTCGAACGTCACCTGGCCTCCCGGCACGTACCCACGCAGTGCCTGCACGGGGGCACCCCGCTGCCCCGGCGGGACGAGATGGTGCGCCGCTTCCAGGAGGGATCGGCACCGGTGTTCCTGCTGTCCCTCAAGGCCGCCGGTACCGGTCTGAACCTCACGCGTGCGAGCCATGTCGTCCACTACGACCGCTGGTGGAACCCGGCGGTCGAGGCCCAGGCCACCGACCGCGCCCACCGCATCGGCCAGACCCGGCCCGTTCAGGTGCACCGGCTGGTCACGGAGGGAACCGTGGAGGACCGGATCGCCGACATGCTGCGGCGCAAGCAGGCCCTGGCGGACTCCGTACTGGGCACCGGCGGGGAGTCGGCGCTGACCGAACTGACGGACTCCGAGCTGGCCGAGCTCGTCGAACTGCGGAAGGTGGAGCGTTGACCGGAGGAGACGAGCAGGCGCACACCGTGGCGGAAGCGGAGAACGGGGGCGAAGGGCGCGAACGCGTTTTCGCGCCCCTGCCCCCCGCTCGTGGGCGGGCGTTCGCCCGGACCTGGTGGGGCCGGACCTGGCTCAAGGCCCTCGAGGACACCGCGCTGGACGGTGCACAGCTCAAGCTGGGCCGCACGTTCGCCAGGCGGAGCGCGGTCGGGGCCGTCGCCGTCCGGCCCGGCCGCATCACCGCGGTGGTCCTCGGTGCCGACCGGACACCGTGCCGCGCCGATGTACTGCTGCGCGAACTCACCGCGGACGAGTGGGACCGGCTGTTGGACGTGGTCGTCGCACAGTCGGGCCATATCGCCGCGCTGCTGGACCGGGACATGCCGCCCCGGCTGGTGGAGGACGCGGCCGAGGCCGGACTGGACCTCCTGCCCGGCGTCGGGGACCTGGACCCGGAGTGCGCGTGCGGCGGATGGGACCACTGTGCACACACGGCCGCGCTCAGCTACCAGACCGCGCGGCTGCTGGACGAGGACCCGCTCGCCCTGCTGCTGATGCGGGGACGGGGCGAGCGGGAATTGCTGGAGACTCTGCAGGAGCGCAGCGCCGCACAGGCCGCGGAGAAGGGCGGACGGCCGCCCGCGGCAGCCGCGCGCGAGGAGGACGGGCCGGAGGGTGTGGACGCCGCTGAGGCTTTCGCCCTCGGCGTGCTGCTGCCCCCGCTGCCCGAACCACCCGCGCCGTCGGGCGGAGCCGTGGGGGCCGCGGCTCTGGACGGTGCCGCCGATGTGCCGGGACTGGACGTCGGGGCCCTCTCCTTCCTGGCCGCGGACGCCGCCGTGACAGCGCGCCGCATGCTGGCCGAGGCCGTCTCCCCGCAGGGGCCCGGCCGGCCGGTGCAGGGTTCGCTGACGGCGCGGGAGGACGCCGTGCGACTCGCCGCGGCAAGCCCCGGACCGGCCGTCACGGTCCGGCTGGCCGCGTTCTGCGGCTGCTCGGAGGCCGAACTCGAGATCGCCGTACGGGCCTGGGGATTCGGCGGCGCGGAGGCGCTGTCGGTTCTGGCGGACCGGCCGGGGCCACCCGCGGCGCTGCGGCAGGCGCGTGACGAACTCGACCTCGCATGGGGCGAGGAGGAGATCCCGCCGGTGCTGCAGGGCGAGGGCCGACGCTGGACGGAGGTGGGAGGCGAGGCCCAGCTCCGCTACGGGCCGGACGGCCGCTGGTGGCCCTTCCGCAGGCGTGGGCAGGCGTGGTGGCCGGTGGGCGGGCCGGAGCGGGATCCGGCGATCGCGCTCGCGGCCGCACTGGCCGAGGACGGTGAATCGCAGGCCGGAGCCTGAAGACGGACGTGCCGCCGCCCCGGGGCACGGGCGGCGGCACGGACCTGAGGTGTTCCGTCAGGCGAGGCCCTCCAGAACGGGGAGATAGCCACCGGACTGCCCTGCGGCGGTGGGGTGGTAGGACTCGTCGATCGGGAAGGTGACGCTGTGCAGCCACTCGTCGTCCGAGCAGATCTCGTGGCCCGAGAAGGTGGGACGGACGTCGCCGAAGCTGAACCCGTGGTCGGCGGCGCGCTTGGCGGTGACCTCGTCCAGGGCGTCGGACGCGGAGTTGATGGCTTCGCGGGACTTCTCGCTGATGCCCACGATGCAGCCGCCGTCGAGCTCGTAGATGTGCGGATAGCCCAGTACGACGACCTTCGCGGAGGGTGCGCGCTGGGCGATGGCGTCATAGACGCCGTCGAGCTTGCCCGGCAGAGTGTTCTCGACGTAGTCGCGGGCTTCTTGGACCCGCGCCAGGCAGGCGCTCTCGCCCTGGGTGACGCAGGTGGTCATGGTGTCGGCGAATCCGGCGTCGTTCCCGCCGATACTGATGCTCACCAGGCCCGTGGAGGAGTTGAGGGGGCCGAGCTGGCCGGCGAGCACGTCGTCGGTGCGCGCGCCGGAGCAGGCGGTGAAGTCGAAGGATGAGGGGGAGTTGGCGGCGTTCCAGAGGTTCGGGTAGGCGTGCGCGCTTCGCTTGCAGTCGCCTCCCGCGTAGTCCCCGGCGCCCACTCCGGAGGAGTAGGAGTCGCCGAGGGCCACATAGCCGGTCGCGGCCGCCTCTTCGGCGGAGGCGGACGCGGCACCGGTGAGGGAGGAGAGTCCGAGGACGGCGACGACGGCAGCCGTGGACGTCCATCTGCGCAGCTTCATGGGGCCTCTCAGGGATAGGCACGGTAGGAACTGCTGTCACTTCGGTCGCGGCTGGACTTACCCCGCGATCGATGCGTCCATGCCAACCTTGGAGGCTCAACTACGCGCGCAGACTGTCGCGTCGAAAAGAACAGGAGAGCGTACTCCCGGCCGATCAGGCCGGCCGGGTCGCACCGGACCGGGTCACACCAGGGGTTTGGAGAGCTGCTTGCCCTTGCCGGCCGTCAGACTGCAAGTGACATAGCTCAGTGCGGTACCCGCGTTCTCCGCCTTGGGGTACGTGATGAGCGTCCCGCCCACCGTGCCCCGCGGCTGCTTCGCCGCCTTGTTCCGCAGCAGGGTGCGGCACATCGAGTCCGCCTTGCTGCGGACCGCGTCGTTGGTGCTGTAGTCCCCGGTGAGCTTCTTGCGGCTCACCACCTCCGCGTCGTGGGACTCGTCGCACTCGCGGTCGATGACCGCGCCCTCCCGCTCCTCGGACTGGTCGAAGCAGTCACCGACGCGGAGAAGGAACGACGGGAGCGGCACATCACTGGGACTCTCTTCAGGGTCCTCCGAGGGTGCGTCCGGGGTCGGATAGTCGGTCGCCTCCTCGTGGGAGGGCTCGTCCGCCGGCGTCGAGCTGGGCTCCGGGGAGGCCGAGGACGACTCCGAAGGGGAAGGCGTGCCCCCGGCGGAATCGTCGGAGCCGGAGTCGCCACGCGTCAGGTACACGACGGACGCGGTGATCAAGGCAAGTGCGACCACCGCCGCCGCGACCACCGCCGCCACCGTCTTCCCGGTGTTGCGACCGGGCGGCGGTGGAGGAGGCCATCCGCCGCCCGGCACTGCGCCGAAACCACCGGAATCGGGAGGCCCGAAACCTCCTCCCGGAGGCTGCGCCGGGGGCGGCGGACTGCCTGGGGGCGGATGGTTCGGCGGCGGTGGCATCGTCATGGACACCACTGTGTCATGTCGCACTCACTGTCGGCATCGAGGTTCCGGAGGAGGCATCCGTTCCGGCGCGGGAGGCGCTCCCCCGGTCGGCGGCGGCAAGAGCCGGAGTCGCGATGCCGGCCGTCGCGGCCTTGGAGACCGGGCCGTTGGTCACTTGACCCCGACGCCGCCGTACCCCATGTGACGCCGGAGGTCGGCGCCGCTCGGCACGGGCCCGTCCGGCCGCCACAGCGGGAGCTGGACCAGGCCGGGCTCCAGAAGCTCGAATCCCTCGAAGAAGGCGGAGATCTCCGGCCCGGACCGCCACTGGGCGCTGGAGGTGGACTCCTCGTTGTAGACCTTCGTGACCTTCCCGAAGCCGTCGCTCTGATTGAAGTCCGCCGTCCCGTGGCTGAGGATCAGGTGGCTCCCGGCGGGCAGCCGCTCGGTCAGGGACCGCACGATGCCCACCGCGTCCTCGGCGTCGGTGACGAAGTGCAGCACAGCGAGCAGTACCAGGGCGACCGGCTCGTCGAAGTCGATGAGGTCCTGGGTGACCGGGTGGTCGAGGATCGCGGCCGGATCGCGGATGTCGGCCAGGACGAACCCGGCGTTGCCGGAGTTGGTCAGCTTCGCTCCGGCGTAGGCCGCGACGATAGGGTCGTTGTCCACGTAGGCGACCCGCACCCCGGGGTCCATCCGGCGGGCGACGTCGTGGGTGTTGGGCGAGGTGGGGATGCCTGTGCCGATGTCGATGATCTGTCGGACACCGCTGTCGACCACTGTCCGCACAGCCCGGTGCATGAAGTCCCGGTTGCTGCGGGCCGTGACACCCACGTCCGGAAGTGCCGTGAGGATGCGCTCCGCCGCGTCCCGGTCGGCCTCGTAGTTGTCCTTACCCCCGAGGTAGTAGTCGTACATCCGGGCCGGGTGCGGCCTGGTGGTGTCTATCTGATCCGGGCTGAATCCAGCCTCCGACACGTGCTTCTCCCACTCGTCCGTCGATCCGGACCGGGCTTTCGCGGTCCGGTGGTGTGCTCAGCCGACCAGGAAGTCGGCTTCCCCCGCCTTGGCCGCCTCGATGAATCCCGAGATGTCACTCCGGCTGCAGATGAGTGCCGGGCCGTCGGGATCGGTGGACTGGCGCAGCGCGACCCGGCCGTCGGCCAGCTTGAGCGCCTCCACGCAGCTGCCGCCGTTGCCCCCGCTCCAGGGCTTGCGCCAGCCCTCGTCGCCCAGATGTGCGGCGGGCATCCCGTTGTAGATTCGACCCATGGTTCAGATCTCCTTGCGCAGTGCACTCAGGACCGCCCGGGTCCGCACCAGCGGCACGGCCTGGGCGCTCATCCGGTCCAGCGCCTCGAGGAACACGCTGACGTCGTCGCGCTGGTCGAAGTAGACCGCACCCACGAGGCTCTCGGCGCAGACCATGTCGGGCAGCTCGTCGAGAGGGAACCGGAAGAGGTGGAAGGGGCCGTACATGGCCGGGTGCGGGCCCGCGCTGAACGGCATGATCTGCAGCGCCACGTTCGGCCGCTCGATGGCCTGGATGAGGTGGTCGATCTGCTCGCGCATCACATCGGGCGAGCCGAGCGGACGTCGCAGAACCGTCTCGTCGATGACGGCCCACAGCAGCGGCGGGTTCGCCTCCTGGGTGAGCACGGTCTGCCGTTCCATGCGCAGCGCGACGCCCCGTTTGATCTCCGCCTCCGGGGCGTGCGGCATACCCGCACGCAGTACGGCCCTGGCGTAGCTCTCCGTCTGCAGCAGCCCGGGGACGTAGTGCGGCTCGTAGGCGCGGATGACCTCGGACTCGCTCTCCAGGCTCACGAACACGCTGAACCACTCGGGCAGCACGTCGCGGTACCGGTGCCACCAGCCTGGCTGGTTGGCCTCCCGGGCGAGCGAGACGAAGCCGTCGATCTCCTCCGGGTCACTCACCCCGTAGGTGCGCAGCAGCTTCTCCACATAGGGGACCTTGAGACCGACCTCCGCCTTCTCCATCCGGCGGATGGTGGCGTGCGTGACGTCGAGGGACCTGGCCGCCTGTTCGAAGGTCACTCCCGCACGCTCACGCAGGTGCTGCAGTCTCTTTCCGAGCACCACACGCAGCACGGTGGGCGCCGCACCGCCCGTCCGTGAGTCCGCCACAGCCGCTCCCCTCCAACTGACATCGGTAGAGCGAAGTTTGGCATGTGCCGGCTCGCCAGCACACCCTGTCAAACACAATTCTGCAATTCACAGATTGATCCTTGCCTAACGCGAGTGACGAACCGCATAGTGGAGCTGTGGCTGCCCCCCATGACGCCCTGCCTTTAGAACACCGGCCAGACGGCGCGCCGACGACCCGTCCGCTGCGCGACGCCTTCCACCTGCCGGCCCGCGACACTTCCGTGGCACTGGCACGCGCACGCGTGCTGGAGAGACTCCGCGAGTGGTACGTCGACGACGAGTCCAACGCCGACGCGCAACTGCTCATGTCCGAGCTGTTCACCAATGCCGTCCGCCACACGGACAGCGAGAAGGTGAGCTGCGAGCTGTGGGTCATCGGAGTGCGGCTCCGCCTCGAGGTGGCGGACGAGGGCGGCGGCCAGTCGGTCATGCGCGTGGAGGACGCGGACCGCGGCCGTACCGGCGACGACGAGCGCGAGAACGGAAGGGGCCTGCTGCTGGTGAGCGTGCTCGCCGACGACTGGGGCATACGCAGGGCCCGCACAAGCGGCTCCGAGATGACGACGGGGCACGCGGTGTGGGCCGAACTGGAATGCAACCGGACTCACGGCTGACACTCCGCTCGCGATCGGCGGCGGACGCAGAGCTGACAGCGTCCCGCACCGGTGGCAGGATGCACGGCACTTACCGGCCATGATCGGGCTCCTTTGCCGACCTGTCCCCCTTGTGGAGGCGCTGTGTCCGCACGATCCGCGCGTAAGCGACAGTACGGGATATCCCTGACCGCAGTCATGACGGCCGCCCTGCTGACGGCCGTCACCGCCTGCTCCAGCACCAAGACCTCCGGCAAGAGCGGCGACGAGGTCCAACTGGTGGCCTCGGGCAAACTCACCGTCTGCACCCATCTGCCCTACGAGCCGTTCCAGTTCAAACAGGGCAAGAAGATCGTCGGCTTCGACGTCGACCTGGTCGACCTTGTCGCGGAAGACCTCGGCGTCGAGCAGAAGATCGTGGACACCCCGTTCGAGGGGATCCAGTCGGGCGAGGACCTCAACGCGAGCAAGTGCGATCTCGCTGCCGCGGGCATGACCATCACCCCGGTCCGCGAGAAGAACCTCGACTTCTCGGCCCCCTACTTCGAGGCGACCCAGGCGCTGCTGACCGGGAAGGGCGGGAAGTACGACTCCCTGGACGACCTCAAGGGCAAGAAACTGGGAGTCCAGCAGTCCACCACGGGCGAGGAGTACGCCAGGAAACACGCCGACGGCGTCACCGTCCGCCACTACGAGGACCTCGCTCTGCTGCTCAGCGCCGTCAAGACCGGTCAGGTCGACGCGGGGATCAACGACAACGGCGTGCTCTACGACTACGCGAAGAAGAACCCGGACACCGAGGTCACCACCGAGTTCGACACCGGTGAGCAGTACGGCATCGGTGTGCGCACCGGAAACGACGCACTTCGCAAGCAGATCGACAAGACGCTCAAAAAGGCCAAGGCCGACAAGAGGCACGACAAGCTCTACAAGAAGTGGTTCGGCACGGAGCCGAAGAAGTGAGCCGCCGCAACCGCACCCGTGCCATCAGAACCGCCCAGTACGGCGTTCTGCTGGCCCTCGTGCTGGCCCTCGCCCTCGCCGCCGACTGGGGCGAGCTGCGCCGCGCGTTCTTCGACGTCGAGGTCGCGAAGAAGCAGTTCCCGGACGTGGTGACCACCGCCTTGGTCAACACGGTGATCTACACGGTGCTCGGATTCACCTTCGGGCTGGCGCTGGGGCTGCTGCTGGCGCTGATGCGGCTGTCACAGGTGCCGCCGTACCGCTGGCTGGCCGTCGCCTACATCGAGTTCTTCCGCGGCGTACCGGCACTGCTCGTGTTCATCGCGCTCGGCTTCGGCGTACCGCTGGCGTTCCAGCTCTCCATCAACCAGTACGTGACGGTGATGCTGGCTCTGGGACTGGTCGGCGCCGCCTACATGGCCGAGACGATCCGCGCCGGCATCCAGGCGGTCCCCCGGGGCCAGACGGAGGCGGCCCGTTCCCTGGGGATGTCACCGACGTGGGCGATGGTCTCGGTCGTCATCCCGCAGGCGTTCCGGATCGTGCTGCCGCCGCTCGCCAACGAACTCATCCTGCTCACCAAGGACTCCTCGCTGGTGTATCTGCTGGGGCTGTCGATGGATCAGTACGAGTTGGCGAAGTTCGGCCGGGACGCCCTCAACCAGCACCGCAGCCTCACCCCGATCCTGATCGCGGGGCTGTTCTACCTGGCCATCACGCTGCCCCTGGGCCACCTGGTGCGGCGTCTGGAGGCCCGTACGGCGAAGGCGAGGTGACCGGGGTGACGGAGAGCACGGGAGCGCCGGCGGCGGGCACGGCCGCCATCGAGGTGCGGGGGCTGCGCAAGTCCTTCGGCGAGCTGGAGGTGCTGCGCGGGATCGATGTCACGGTGCGGCGCGGCGAGGTGGTCTGTGTCATCGGCCCGTCCGGATCGGGCAAATCGACCCTGCTGCGCTGTGTGAACCTGCTGGAGGAACCCACCTCCGGCACGGTGTGTGTGGCCGGTACCGAGGTCACCGACCCGGAGGTGGACATCGACCGGGTCCGGCGCCGCATCGGCATGGTCTTCCAGTCCTTCAACCTCTTTCCCCACCTGACGGCTCTGGGCAACCTGACGATCGCGCAGCGTCGTGTGCTGGGGCGGGGCAGGGCGGAGGCGGAGGAGGTCGCCCGGCGCAATCTGCGCCGTGTGGGACTCATGGACAAGGAGTCCGGTTACCCCGCCCAGCTCTCCGGAGGGCAGCAGCAGCGGGTGGCCATCGCCCGCGCACTGTCCATGGGCCCCGAGCTGATGCTGTTCGACGAACCGACCTCGGCACTCGATCCGGAGCTGGTCGGCGATGTCCTGGCGGTGATGCGCGGACTGGCCGACGAGGGGATGACCATGCTGGTGGTCACCCACGAGATGAGCTTCGCCCGGGAGGTGGCCGACCGGGTGGTCTTCATGGACGACGGGCTGATCGTCGAGGAGGGCCCGCCCGAGCAGGTCGTGGGCGCCCCGCGGCAGGCACGCACCCGCGCCTTCCTCGCCCGGGTGCTGGACCCCGCGGCCGCCGGAGTGCTGGAGGGCGGGGCGGCACAGCCGGAACCGCCGCCCGGCCCGGCCCCCGAGGAAGTGCGCAAGCGGCCGCTCCGATAGCGAAGGCCGCCGCGCGGAGGGAGGTCCGCCGTCAGGGATCCGCAGCCTGTCAGACCTGTGCCCTACATTTCCTCTCATCGAGGACGAGTGTCCGCCGGCACCGACGGGTGCCCGGAGGAGAACGAAAGGCCAGGACCATGGCAGACAGCCCCCGCTCGGCGGACGCTCCCGTGACCGAACCCCCGGGCAGCCCGGAAGAGCTGCTGGAGCAGGCCAAGCCGTATCGCAACGAGCTGCTGGCGCACTGCTACCGGATGATGGGCTCGGTGCACGACGCCGAGGATCTGGTGCAGGACACCTATCTGCGCGCATGGAAGGCCGGGGACCGGTTCGAGGGCAGATCCTCACTGCGCACCTGGCTCTACCGGATCGCCACCAACGCATGCCTGACCGCGATCGAACAGCGCGGCCGCAGGCCGATGCCCTCCGGGCTCGGCGCGCCCAGCGACGACCCCGAGCGCCCGGTGGTCGAGGCCCCGGAGGTGCCGTGGCTGGAGCCGATTCCGGATGCCATGTTCGCGGGCTCCTGCGGACCCACGGATCCGGCCTCGGTGGTGGTGGGCCGCTCGTCGATGCGGCTGGCGCTGGTGGCGGCCCTGCAGCATCTGCCGACCCGGCAGCGTGTCGTCCTGTTGCTGCGGGATGTGCTCAAGTGGCGCGCGGCCGAGGTCGCCGAACTGCTCGGGACGACGACGGCGAGTGTGAACAGCGCCCTGCAACGGGCCCGCGCCCAGCTCGAACAGGTCGCTCCCGTGGAGGAGGAGCTGACCGAACCGACCGACTCGGCGGCGCGCGAGCTGCTGGACCGGTACGCGGCGGCGTTCGAGCGTTCCGACGTGACGGCCATCGTGGACCTGTTCAAGGAGGACGCCGTCTGGGAGATGCCACCTTTCCCGGAGTGGTTCCGCGGCCGGGAGAACATCGTGCGGCTCATCGGGGCCCAGTGTCCCATCGGCCGGGACGAGGGCCTCATGCTGCCGACCCGGGCCAACGGCCAGCCCGCATTCGGGCTCTACAGCCTGCGGGAGGACGGCGTGCACCGGCCGTTCCAGCTCCAGGTGCTCACACTGCGGAAGGGACAGGTCGCGCATGTCGGTGCGTTCTTCGGCGAGGCGCTGTTCGCCACCTTCGGCCTCCCCGCCCAGGTGAGCGCACAGGAGGCCGCGGCGCTGCGCCGCTGAACCACCGGTGGTGCCCGGCACCCCGCCGCAATGGCGCGCGGTACCGCCCGGGGGCGGGCCGGCGCGCCGAGCGGCGGGGTGGCACGGCGTTGCCGAGGGCCGGGCCGCCCCGCGACGGCAGCGGGAGCAGCTCGGCCGCGTCGGCCCTTCGGCGGCTCAGACACCCAACAGGTGATCCATCGCCAGTTGGTCGAGGTGTTCGAAGGCCATGCCCCGCTCCGCTGCCGCCGCGAGGTCGAATTCCTCGAAGGCGGCACGGTCGGCACGCAGCGCATCCGGCGTCTCCTGCGGGCCGAGCGTCGGCCGGGAGAGCTCGTCCACCCGCGCGGCACGCAGCGCCTCCTGTACGGCGGGGTCGGCGCGGAAGGCGGCAGCGCGTTCCCGCAGGATGAGGTAGTTGCGCATGCAGCCCGCCGCCGAGGCCCATACTCCGGCGGCGTCCTCGGTGCGCGGAGGCTTGAAATCGAAGTGCCGCGGGCCCGCGTAACCGGTGTGCTCCAGCAGGTCGACAAGCCAGAACGCGGCACGCAGGTCCCCGGCGCCGAACCTCAGGTCCTGGTCGTACTTGACCCCGGTCTGGCCGTTGAGGTCCAGGTGGAAGAGCTTGCCGGCCCAGATGACCTGGGCGATGGCGTGCGGGTAGTTCAGGCCGGCCATCTGCTCGTGCCCGACCTCCGGGTTGACGCCGAAGAGCGCGGGCTGCTCCAGATGCCCGATGAAGGCGAGAGCGTGTCCGACCGTCGGCAGCAGGAGGTCGCCACGCGGTTCGTTGGGCTTCGGCTCCAGGGCGAAGCGCAGTTCGTAGCCCTGTGCGGTGACGTACTCGGCCAGCAGGTCGAAGGCTTCCTTGAGCCGGTCCAGTGCGGCTCGGACGTCTTTGGCCGCGCCGGATTCGGCACCTTCCCGGCCCCCCCAGGCGACGTAGGTGTGGGCGCCCAGTTCAGCGGCCAGGTCGATGTTGCGCATCGTCTTGCGCAGGGCGAAGCGCCGTATGCCACGGTCGTTGGCGGTGAAAGCGCCGTCCTTGAAGACGGGGTGGGTGAACAGGTTCGTCGTGGCCATGGGCACCGACATGCCCGTCGCCTCCAGTGCCTTCCGGAACCGTGCGACGTGCGCGTCCCGTTCCCCCTCCGGGACGCCGAAGGGGACGAGGTCGTCGTCGTGGAAGGTGACTCCGTAGGCGCCGAGTTCGGCGAGCCGGTGCACCGAATCGACGGGGTCGAGCGGTTTCCTCGTCGCATCGCCGAACGGGTCCCGGCCCTGCCAGCCCACCGTCCACAGGCCGAAGCTGAACTTGTCCGCCGGTTCGGGTTCGTAGCTCATGCTGTCGTTCCTCTCCCACGCACCGTCGCCCTTGGTACGCACGGGGGACACCGCGATGCGCAGCTATTCGTCATGGCAGTTTACAAATTAGTATGCGCACAGCACCGGAAGCCAGGGAAGGGAGCGGCAGTCCATGAGCGCACCGGAGGGACCGTTCGTCATCGGGGTCGACAGCTCGACCCAGTCCACCAAGGCCCTCGTGGTGGACGCCGCGACCGGCCAGGTGGTCGCCCGAGGCCAGGCACCGCACACCGTCTCCCCCGGCGACCGCCGCGAGTCGGACCCCGAGGAGTGGTGGCAGGCGCTGCAAACCGCGGTGGGGCAGTGCGGGCGGGCCGCCGGAGAGGCCGCCGCCGTGTCCGTCGCAGGCCAGCAACACGGCCTGGTGACACTGGACGGCGCGGGAGATCCGGTGCGCCCCGCGCTGCTGTGGAACGACGTACGCTCGGCGCCCCAGCGCGACCGCCTGGTCGCCGACCTCGGCGGTCCCACGGCTTGGGCCGAGCGCGTCGGCAGCGTCCCGGCACCGGCATTCACCGTCACCAAGTGGGCCTGGCTGCGGGAGAACGAACCGGCAGCCGCGCGGTCGACGGCTGCCGTGCGGCTGCCGCACGACTTCCTGACCGAGCGGTTGACCGGGCAGCCGGGCACCGACCGGGGCGACGCCTCGGGCACCGGCTGGTGGTCTTCGGCGACCGGCTCCTACGACACGCAGATCCTGGAGCTCGCCGGTCTGGACGCCGCCCTCCTGCCGCCCGTGCTCGGTTCCGGGGAAGCGGCGGGCACGGTCAAGGAGACCGGGGACGGACTCCTGCCGGCGGGCACGCTGGTGGCGACCGGGACCGGGGACAACATGGCGGCCGCACTCGGCCTGGGGCTGCTGCCGGGCCAACCGGTGCTCAGCCTCGGCACCTCGGGCACGGTCTACGCCGTCTCCAGCCGCCGCCCCGCCGATCCGAGCGGGACGGTCGCGGGCTTCGCGGACGCGCACACCGGCTGGCTGCCGCTCGCCTGCACCCTCAACTGCACCCTGGCCGTGGACCGGATGGCCGCGCTGCTCTCCCGGGACCGCGAGGACGTGGAACCGGGCGGGCGGGTCACCGCGCTCCCCTTCCTCGACGGTGAACGCACTCCCGACCTCCCCTATGCGACCGGGCTGCTGAGCGGACTCCAGCACGCCACGACGGGCGGCCAGGTGCTCCAGGCCGCATACGACGGCGCCGTCTTCGCGCTGCTGCGCGCACTCGACCTCGTGCTGGCCGAGGGCGGGGACCCGGCTGCGGCGCAGGAGGCGCCGCTGCTGCTGATCGGCGGCGGCGCCAAGGGCACGGCGTGGCGCGAGACAGTACGGCGGCTGTCCGGGCGGGCCGTCCAGGTGCCGAGCGCGCAGGAGTTGGTTGCCCTGGGAGCCGCGGCACAGGCCGCGGGGCTGCTGCTGGGCGAGGACCCCGGCGCCGTCGCCCGCCGCTGGCGCACCGCACAGGGCGCCTCGTACGAGCCCGTGGACCGCGACGAGGACGCGCTGGCCCGCCTCTCGTCGACGCTCGAAGGAGCGGGTGCGCTGCTCGACCGGCGCCCGTGACGGGCGGCTACCCGGCACGGCAACCGGAGGCACGGTCCCGCATGCTCCACCACTGCTCCGCCCCTGCTCCTGCCGCTCGCCCCGTCCGTACGGAGCGGCGTACGACAGGCTGCGGCAGGCTCTCGGCGCGCCGCGTGAAGCAGATGTGCGATGGCCGCTGAGGCAGCCGGACCCCAGCGGGAGATCCGCAGGCGGAACCTGTCGCGCGTGCTGTACACGGTGGCCAGACAGGGGCCATCGTCCCGTGCTGCGGTGGCGGCGCGGCTGGGGCTGACGCGCACGGCCGTCTCCACCCTCGTGGACGAACTGCTGCGCGGTGGCCTGCTGACCGAGCAGGGGCCGGCACCGGCGGCCGGCGGGCCCGGACGGCCCGGTACCGCACTCGCGCTCACCGACAGCGGGCCGTGCGGACTGGGTGCCGAGATCGGAGTCGACCATCTGGCGGTCTGTGCGGTCGACGTTCAGGGCAACGTGCGCGCCCGTGCAAAGACGGACTCGCCGGGCAGAAACGGTGAGCCGGAAGCCGTGCTCACACCGCTGCGGGAACTGGTGGACCAGGTGGCAGCCCGGGCGCGTGGGCTCGGACTGGCCCCGGCCGCACTGGCGGTGGCGGTACCCGGACTGGTCGCCCGCGGCACAGCGACCGTGGTCCGCGCCCCCAATCTCGGATGGCGCGGTGTCGACCTCGCTCCCCCGCTCGCGGAAGCGGGAGCAGAACGGGATCCCCTGCCGCTCCTGGTGGACAACGAGGCCAACCTAGGAGCGCTCGCCGAGCTCTGGCTGGGCGGCGGCAGAATCCCTCGCGATTTCGTACACGTCTCGGCCGAGGTCGGTATCGGTGCCGCCGTGGTGCTGGACGGTGCGCTGCTGCGCGGCCACCGCGGGTTCGCCGGAGAGATGGGCCACCTGCCGGTGCATCCGGACGGAGACCGGTGCGCATGCGGGGGCAGAGGCTGTCTGGAGCAGTACGCAGCAGAACCGGCTCTGCTGCGCGCCGCCGGGATCGCAGCCGACCGGCCACGAGCCGACGCCCTGGCCGCCCTCCGGGAGAACGCGGCATCAGGCGGCGTACACGCGCTGGGCGCCCTGGAGGCAGCCGGTGGCGCCCTGGGGCTGGCACTGGCCGGAACGGTGAATCTGCTGGACCCCCGCGCTCTGGTGCTCGGCGGCGTACTGGCCCGCTTCGCTCCCTGGCTGCTGCCGTCCCTGGAGCGGGAACTGAGGGGACGCACGGCCGCACCCGGTGACCTGCCGGAGCTGCTCGTCTCGGAACTGGGCGCGGACGGACCGCTGCTGGGTGCCGCGCACACGGCCGTGCGCGTGGTGCTGGACGACCCGCTCTCCTACCGGGCCGGGGCCCGGGTGTGACCTGGCCGTCCGGGGCGCGTCCCTGGGACCTCGAAGTATCCGCAGGGCGCTTCCCCTCGGCCGGCGGTCCACGCGCGCTGCCCTGGGGCGGGACGCTGCGAGACGGCCACAGGTCGGTCCAATGGCACATTCTGGCGACTCTTGGCAGCCCTTCCGGGGGCTGCCATCATCAACGCGCGTCAACTCGCCCTGTACGTGCACCCATTCCCCCACTGGGAGACACGATGGACTCAGCACGCCAGAACCCCGGATCCTTCCCCTCACGCCCCCACCTTCCGCGGCGCGCGCTGCTGCGCGGAGGGGCAGGCTTCACTCTCGCCGCCGGTCTCGCAGGCGCCTCACTCGTCTCGGGCGGAGCCGCGGTGGCCCGGTCCAGAAGGCCGCTCGCCGTGGACTATCCGGCGGCGGAGTGGGTCCCCGCCTCCTCCGCCAACTACACGACGGCGAGCCGGCCCGCGCAATACCCGGTCGAGTTCGTGATCATCCACGTCACCCAGGAGTACTACGCGGACACCCTGGAGATCTTCCAGAACCCTGACAAGGCGGTCTCCGCGCACTACGTGGTGCGCTCCGACGACGGCCACGTGGCCCAGATGGTGCGCGAGAAGAACGTGGCCTGGCACGCGGGCAACTGGGACTACAACACGCGCAGTGTCGGCATCGAGCACGAAGGATGGATCGACGAACCGGCCTGGTTCACAGAGGCCATGTACGAGGCATCGGCCGCGCTGACGGCGGACATCTGCCGCCGGCACGGGATCCCGCTGGACCGCCGGAACATCATCGGACACAACGAGGTGCCCGGCGCCGACCACACCGACCCCGGCGGCGAGTGGGACTGGGCACACTACATGGACCTCGTCAAGGCGCATTGACGGAACGGGAGGCGGGCGGGCCCGGCAGAGTCGGCCGACCGACCCGGCTGGGCAACAGGCCGACAGCAAAGAGACCGCCCTCGGCGGCAGCCCGGCTGTCGGCCGCCGAACGGGGGCGCGTATCCGGTTCCGCACGGGTACGCGCGCCCGTTCGCGAACAGATGCGTGACCCCCACCCGTCCTGCGGCAGCTCGGCCCGGCCACCGCCCGGCCCTGCCGGGGCAGACACCCGCATCCCTGCCGACCCGCCCTGACCACACGCCAGTTCGGGCGCGTGATCAGCCGGGCACGCAAGCACTTCAACCCATCGTGTGACTACCGGCTGGAAGGCTTCTGCGCGGCTCCCTTCCCCGCCATCCTCAGCGTGTGCGACAACGGGAAGACAAACAGGCCGCGGGCCGCGACGGACGGCAGAAGCTGGCAGCGGCGGCACTCGTGTGCCTGGCGATGGGGGCAACGGCCTGCGGGGCGGCAGTGGCGGCTGCTCCGGTTGCCGAAGCCCCCCTCGCCGCCGACGAATCCGTCGTGCTCGCGGCAGCAGCCCGGACGGACGGCGGTGGAGCGAATGACAGCCTGCCACCGAAGCCCTCCCACTCGACCAGTAGTTCACTCAACCTCGCCGCTTCTTCGGCGACAGCCGCTTCCACTCCCCGGACAGTGACACCACCGCACCTCCCGCCCACCGTGGTTCCGCACGCGGCAGCGGCCGGCCGGCGGCCCCACCCGGACGGCGGCGCCCACCTCTCGGTCGGCACCGGGAGAACCCGTGTCGATGCGACAGCAGGACGGACCGGCCGCTGTCCGGGCGCCTCCCTGTCGGTGCGGGCGCCCGGCGTCAGCCTCGACCTCTCGGCGGGAGCGGCATGTCTCCCGCATCCGCCCCGCCCCACTCCGCCGACGCCCCGGCCGTCGCCCCGGCCTCCGAAGCAGAGCCCTCCCGCGCCCGCCCCGTCTCCCGCGCCCTCGGAGCCGCCGCCTTCTCCGGCCGCAGAGCCGCCCGTCCCCCCGAAGCCGCGGGCCATTCCCCAGGCGTCGAAGGTCCGGGCCGCCGCACGTCCGGTCCGGCCGGACCGGACGTCGCCCCGTCCCGCGGAGTCCTCCCGGCCGGTCCGTTCGCCGGCGCCCTCGCGCACTGCGGTCGCTGCTCCGCGCCGGCCCGCTCCCCAGCGCGAGCGACCGGACGGCAGCCTGTCGATGGTCACCCGCACGCTGCTGATCGTCACTCCGGCCGTCCTCGCGGCCGCCGCGCTGCGCCCCCGTTCGAGCGGCGGACGGCAGGCGGCGACAGGTGGCCCCGGCACGAGCGACAGCTGACCCCGGTTCCGGCCGCGCAGGTGGTGCACCACCGCCCCTCTCCCCCCGCCCAACGCCTCGTGGAGGACCCGTGTCCGAAAGCTTCATGCCGGCGCTCAGTCTGATCGCCGCCTGTCTGGTCGTCGTCGTTGTCGTCGTCCTCAGACGCCGGCGTGCCACGACAGGCGATCCGACGGAGACGCCGGACGTAATCGAGTACATGACGATGATGATCGGTGTGGTGTATGCGATTGTGCTGGGACTGGCCATCGCCGGGGTCTGGGAGGCGCGCAACGCGGCGGACGAGGCCCTCGCTCAGGAGGCGCAGGCGCTGCACGAGGTGAGCGAACGGGTGGGCGTCTACCCGGCGGCCGAGCGCGAGCGGGTGCGCGCGGACATCGACGGCTACGTGCGGTACGCGGTCACCACCGAGTGGTCGCACATGGTGGAGCAGAACGAGCTCACCGACCGGGGCACTCGCATGCTCGAGAAGCTGCGCGGCGACGCGACGTCCTTCGAACCGGCCACCATGCAGCAGGCGCAGTCCTACCAGGCCGTTGTCGACCAGATCGCCGCGGCGGACACCGCCCGCACCGCACGGGCGACCGGCGCCGGACCCACGATGCCGGGCGTGGTGTGGATCGGGCTGTACGCGGGCGCGGTGGTCTCGGTGGGCATGCTCTTCGCGCTGCAGATCCAGCGCTCCGGCAGGGAACTGATCCTGGCGGGCATCTTCAGCGCCCTGATCGCCTTCCTCCTCTTCCTGGTCTGGCACTTCGACGCCCCCTTCGCCCGCGGCCTCGAGGACCCGAAGGAAGCGTTCACGACGCTGTTCCCACGGGCCGCGGGCTCCTCGGGCTGAGCGGCCCCGGCAGGCGTCCCTATGGACCTCCGAGCCCGCCCGCGGTCGGGCACACCCCATCGGCTCCCCCGACCGCGGGACGGGTGAGATGCTGGCGGTCCCAGAGGCGAGAGATCACAAAGGAGTCCGGGTGTCCCTGCTCTTCCCCGCGCTGCACGCGGCGTCCTCGCACACGGCGCTGCGTTTCGGCGACCGAGTCCTCAGCTACCGTCGGCTGGCTGCCGTGGCCGGCGGCCTGGCCACCAGGTTGCAGACCTCGGCGCCCGTCGCGGTCTGGGCGAAGCCCAGCCTGGAGACGGCGGTCGGCGTGGTCGCCGGTCTGCTGGCCGGGGTGCCCGTGGTCCCGGTGAACCCGAAGAGCGGCGAGAGCGAACTGGCGCACATCGTCAACGACAGCGCACCCGCGACAGTGCTGGCAGAACCCGGTGCGGAGCTTCCGGCAGCGCTCGGGTCGCTGCCGCGCACCGACATCGCGATCCCCGACGAGGCGGAGGAGGGGACCTGGGTGCTGCCCACCGAGCCGAACGCCGAGACCGCGGCACTCATCGTCTACACCTCGGGCACGACCGGGCCGCCCAAGGGCGTGGTGCTGTCGCGGCGCGCCGTGGCCGCCAATCTGGACGCGCTGGTGGAAGCGTGGCAGTGGACGGAGGACGACGTGCTGGTGCACGGACTGCCGCTGTTCCACGTGCACGGGCTGATCCTCGGCGTCCTGGGTCCGCTGCGCCGCGGGTGCGCACTGCGCCATCTGGGGGCCTTCAGCACTCAGGGAGTGGCCCGGGAACTGGCGGGCGGCGGCACGATGCTGTTCGGTGTCCCGACCATGTACCACCGCCTCGCCGACGCCTGTGAGAGCGATCCGGACCTGGTGCGCGCGCTCGCCGGGGCACGGCTGCTGGTGTCGGGCTCGGCCGCGCTTCCGCTGCACGACCACGAGCGGCTCACCGCCGCGACGGGCCAGCAGGTGATCGAGCGGTACGGGATGACCGAGACGCTGATGAACACCAGCGTGCGCCCCTCGGGAAGCTCCCGCAGGGGTTCCGTCGGTCTGCCGCTGCGCGATGTGGACATCCGGCTGGTGGACGACACAGGGCAGCGCCTTCCCTCGGAGGACACCGAGACGGTGGGGGAACTCCAGGTGCGCGGGCCGAACCTGTTCACCGAGTACCTCAACCGCCCCGACGCGACGGCCGAGGCATTCGACGGCGGCTGGTTCCGCACCGGTGACATGGCGACACGGGACGCGGACGGGTCGGTGCGCCTCGTCGGCCGCAAAGCAACCGACATGATCAAGAGCGGCGGCTTCCGGATCGGTGCGGGCGAGATCGAGAACGTCCTCCTCGGGCATCCCGCCGTCGCGGAGGCCGCCGTCACCGGCGAACCGGACGACGACCTGGGCGAGCGCGTCGTCGCCTGGATCGTGCCGGTGACGCCACAGCAACCGCCGTCGGCGGACGACCTGACCGAACTGGTGGCCGGCCGGCTCGCCCCGCACAAGCGCCCGCGCGACGTGCGCTTCCTGGACGCACTGCCACGCAACGACATGGGAAAGGTGCTCAAGCGGGAACTGCCCGGTCAGCAACGCTGACAGCCAGTACGTCCGCGTCCGCGAGCGCCCCTCCCCGACCGGCCGCCGGACCCGCGGTACCTGTCGTTCGCACGGATCCCGGTGGGATACCGGGCGACTCAGCCCGGGGGCGCGGAGGTGGGCAGGCTTCCTCCCAGGTCTGCGACCTCGGCGAGGTGGCGATAGGAGCGGAGGCGGTGGTCGGGGTCGTAGGTGTTGAGCGTCAGCAGGAGTTCGTCGGCCCCCGTGCGCTCCACGAGTCCGGCCAACGCGGCGGCGACCTCGTGCGGGGTACCGTGCAGCTGGGTCTGGCGGGCCTCCTCGAAGGCGGCGCGCTCCTTCGGGCTCATCGTCCGGCCGAGCACGTCCTGGGGCGGAACGAGCGGCGTGAAGGTGCCCCGGGTACGGGAGAGCGCCGTCGACCACGCCTCGGGAACCTGCAGCCCTTCCGCCTCCGTGCGGGTCTCGGCGGCGGCGGCGTTCACCGCGACGACGACGTAGGGCGCGGCCCCGTCCCGGACGGCTCCGCTCGCCCCGGCTCCCGGAGCGCCGGGCCCGGTGCGTGGCCGGAAGGCCGCCCGGTAGGCCCGTATCGCCTCCCGTGTCCGCTGCTCGTCGCGGGAGGCCCCGATCACCAGCGGCAGTCCGTGCTCGGCCGCCACCGCGGCACCCGAGCCGACCGCAAGGACGAAGGGTGGGACGCGGAGTCCCTCTGCGGGCCGGGCACGCACCGGCCCGGTGCCCTCGAAGTAGCCGAGCAGTTCTGATATCTGCGCACCGAAGTCCTCGGCGGCGTCCTTGCCGACACGCAGTGCCTTGCGGACGCCGTCGGTGAATCCGACAGAGCGCCCCAGTCCCATGTCGATGCGGCCGGGGTGGAGGGACTCGAGCACTCCGAACTGCTCGGCCACCACCAGTGGCTGGTGGTTGGGGAGCATCACCCCTCCGGTCCCGACCCGGATCCGGGAAGTGGCTGAGGCGACCGCAGCGGCCAGGACGGTCGGTGCAGAGCCCGCGATACCGGGGACGGCATGGTGCTCGGAGACCCAGAAACGCAGGAAGCCCAGCGCTTCCGCCTGCCGCGCGAAGCGCACCGTCTCGCGCAGCGCACGGCCGGAGTGCTCGCCCTCCCGGGTGAGGGAGCGGTCGAGGACGGACAGAGGTACCGGGATCCGGGGCGATGGGGTCACCTCCGCTACAACACCTGTGGGCGGCACGGATTCCCGGTTCCCGCAAAGGTGCGCTACTCCTCGGCCGGGGGTTCCTCCAGCAGTCCGGCATCGTGGACGAGGAGAGCGAACTGGACGCGGTTGTTGAGGTCGAGTTTGGTCAGGATGCGGGAGACGTGTGTCTTGACCGTCGGCACGCTCATGTAGAGGGACGCCGCGATCCGGGCGTTGGCCAGTCCGCGGCCGACGCCGAGCGCCACCTCGCTCTCCCGCTCGCCGAGCCGGGCGAGGGCGTCCTTGGCGCGGGCCCGGCGGGTGTCCCGGCCCGCGGGGGTGACGTGTTGGATGAGCTGGCGGGTGACCGCGGGCGAGAGCACGGGCTCCCCGGAGGCGACCTTGCGCACCGCGGCCAGGATGTCGGCGGGTGGGGTGTCCTTGAGCAGGAAGCCGGCGGCTCCGGCACGCAGGGCGCGGAGTACCTGGGCGTCGGCGTGGAAGGTGGTCAGGACGACGACCTCGGGCGGTTCGTCGCGCGCCCGGAGCATCTCGGTGGCGGTGAGCCCGTCCATGGCCGGCATCCGGATGTCCATCAGGACCACATGCGGACGGTGCTCGTCGACCAGTCGGAGCACCTGGCTGCCGTCCGCGGCCTCCCCCACGATCTCGATGCCCTCGATGCCTCCCAGCATCAGCCGGAGCCCGGCCCGTACGAGAGCGTCGTCGTCGACAAGGAGCAGGCGGATGGTCATGCACATACCGTAGCCAGCCACTGCCCGGACTCCGGCCCCGCCCTACGGAGCCCACAGTCGCGCGCCGGCCGGGTGCGCTCACGCACGGGCGCCCGCGTCGTCCCCGACGGGTGCGTCCCAGTCGATGCGGTAGTCCAGCAGCCAGTCGCTGCCGGAGTCGTCGTCGCGCCGCGGGCCGGTCCGGGCCTCCACGGGACGCGGGACGACCCGTTCGTTCAACCGGGCGCTGCGTTCGACGACGGCCTCGACCCGGTTGCGGCGCAGCGACTCGAAGCGGGTGAACGCCGCGGGCACCCCGGGGAGATCGCGGAGGCATTTGGCGAGGACGACGCTGTCCTCGATCGCCAGGGAGGCGCCTTGTGCCGCGTTGGGCGCCGCCGCGTGCGCCGCGTCCCCGAGTACCACCATGGAAGCGCGATGCCAGACAGGGGTGCGGGCCATGTCATAGGCGTTGGTGGCCACGAGTCCCCGGCTGCCCCGGACGATCTCGGCGGCGGGCGAGGCGTCCTCGGAGAAGAGCGAGACGACGTGGTCCCGCCAGCGAGCCAGCTCCGAGGGGGTACCGGTGGCCAGTTCCTCCCGGTCGAGCTCGCCGCCGGGGGTGTTGGCGAACCACCAGACCTCGCCGTCGGGCGCCGTGGTGCAGCCCAGGAACGCGCGCCGCCCTTGGATCATCCGGTAGGTGCCGGAAGGCGGCGCAGTCTCCGTGGGCACCTCGGGTGTGTAGCCGCACACGGTGATCTGCCCGGTATGGCGCGGCGCGGGCGCGCCGGGGTCGATGAGAGTGCGAGTGACGGAGTGGAGACCGTCGGCCCCGATGAGCAGGTCCCCTTCGGCGCGCGTGCCGTCGGCGAAGTGGGCGGTGACCCGCCCGTCGGGAGCCGTGTCGGCGGAGACGAGACGCTTGCCGTGCTCGATGGCGACACCCCGGCGGATCGCCTCATCATGAAGCGCGCGGTAGAGAGTCGCGCGCCGGAGCGTGCGCGGACCGAGAGGGCCGGCGTCGCCGGGGCTGCCCCCTCCCCCCGCGACCGGCCGCACGCCCACTCTGTCCCCGGTGTGCGCGAGCATCTCAATGCGTTCCGCGGGAAAGGAGACATCCAGGACAGCCGGATGGGCGTCGATGGTGCGCAAGGCTTCCAGGCCGTTGTGGAAGAGCACGAGGAAGGCACCGGCATCGTCGGCGCCGGACCGGTACGCCTCGTGGACGGTCGAGCTGATCCCCGCCTTGTGCAGGGACATCGCCGTCATGGCTCCGGCGATGCCGCCGCCGATGATGAGCGCGTGCCGCTGCCGCATGGCATCTCCTGTCGCTGAGTGTTCCGTTCAACCGCCGCTCTCCCCTACTGACCGCCTGCGAGGGCGGGCGGTTGCGTCTCGGATGCCGCCCGGGCCGCACGCCTCTCCGGCGGAGCCGGCCGCGGGCGGACGGAACCGGGGTGCGGTGGCAGCCCGGAGGCCCTTGTCCCGCCCGCGCGGAGTCCACTGCCCGGACCTCTCGCCGTGCCTCGGTCAGCGGCCCAGGGCAGCCGCGAGATAGGGCGCGGTGACGCTGGTGCGGGAGGTGGCCACGTCCTCCGGGGTTCCGGCAGCGACGATCCGCCCGCCCCGGTCGCCACCACCCGGCCCCAGGTCGATGACCCAGTCTGCGCCGGCGACCACCGCCGGATCGTGTTCGACGACGATGACCGTGTGGCCCGCCCGGACCAGTCCGTGCAACTGCCCCAGCAGCACCTCGGTGTCGGCCGGGTGCAGTCCGGCGGTGGGCTCGTCCAGGAGGTAGAGCGTGTGGCCGCGGCGGCCGCGCTGGAGTTCAGCGGCGAGCTTGATGCGCTGAGCCTCGCCCCCCGACAGCTCCGTCGCCGGCTGCCCCAACCGCAGGTACCCCAGGCCGACACGCTGCAGGGCTGCCAGTCCGCGCCGTGCCGCCGGAACGTCCGCGAGGAACACGGCAGCGCCGTCGACCGTCATGCCCAGGACGTCGGCGACGGTCGCTCCCCGGTAGGTGATCTCCAGCGTCCGAGGGTTGTAGCGCGCCCCGTGGCAGTCCGTGCACGGCGCGTAGCTGCCGGGCAGGAAGAGGAGTTCCACCGCGATATACCCCTCGCCCTGGCAGGTCGGGCAGCGGCCTTCGGCGACGTTGAACGAGAAGCGTCCGGCTCCGTACCCCCGGGCCCTGGCCTCGTCCGTGGCGGCGAAGACCTTGCGCACCGCGTCGAAGAGGCCCGTGTAGGTCGCCAGATTGGAGCGCGGGGTGCGCCCGATGGGCTTCTGGTCGACGCGTACCAGCCGGTCCACGGCCGCTGCTCCCTCGGCCTTCGTGACATCGGTGCGGCGACTGGACGGGAGCTGTTCCGCCCCCGGCTCAGCATCGTCCGTGCCCGGGCCCGCGGCCCCGCTCCTCTTCCCCGATACGACCGTCCCGGTGCCGGTGTGCGCGGCGACGACGTCGGCCAGGACCTGGGTGACCAGCGTGGACTTACCAGAACCGGAGACCCCTGTGACAGCTGTGAAGACACCGAGTGGAAACGCCACATCCACGTCCCGCAGGTTGTGCCGCGTCACCCCGGACAGCGACAGCATGCGCTCCGGGCGGCGTGGCGTGGCCTCCCCCCGCCGCCAGGCGCGACGGCCGGGACGGGCGGGCTCCGGTGCCCCGGAGGCGCGGGAGTCCACACGGTCGCCCTCTGGGGCAGAGGGCATGCCGGGCCCCGGGGCGCCGAGGGGACCTTCTTCCGCGAGGCCGGGGGCTTCCGCGGGGAAGAGGTAGGTTCGCGTGACGGAACGCTCCGACTCCGCCAGCCCGGGCACCGGGCCGCTGTAGAGCACCTCGCCTCCGTGCTCGCCCGCAGCGGGGCCCACGTCCACAACCCAGTCGGCCCGCCGGACCACGGCCATCTCGTGCTCGACCACGAACAGCGAGTTCCCCGCTTCCCGGAGCCTGTCCAGGACCGTCAGCAGTGCCTCGGTGTCGGCGGGGTGCAACCCGGCCGACGGCTCGTCCAGGACATAGACCACGCCGAAGAGGCCGGAGCGCAGCTGGGTCGCCAGCCGAAGCCGCTGCAGCTCCCCCGCCGAGAGGGTGGGAGTGGGCCGGTCGGTGCTGAGATAGCCCAGACCCAGTTCCACGAGCACGTCGATGCGGGAGACGAGGTCGCTGCAGAGGGTTGCGGCGATGCTCTGCCGGATGCCTTCTTCGGGGCCCCCTACCCCCTCCCCTCCCCCTGTGGCGGCTCGCAGCACCCCGGTGAGCTCTTCCAGCGGCAGGGCCGCCAGCTCGGCGATGTCCCGGCCCGCGAACGTCACGGCGAGCGCCTCCGGGCGCAGCCGACGACCGCCGCAGACCGGACAGTCGGCGCTGACCAGGAACCGCCGCACGCGCTGCCGCAGGGTGGCGCTCTTCGTCTCCGCGAAGGTGTGCAGCACATACCGCTTCGCGCTCTGGTAGGTGCCCTGGTAGGGCCGCTGGATACGGCCCGCCTCACGCACCGGGTGAACGGTGACGACCGGCTGCTCGTCCGTGAACAGCAACCATTCGCGCTGTTCGGACGGCAGCTCCCGCCACGGACGGTCGATGTCGTAGCCGAGCGCCGCGGTCACGTCGCGCAGGTTCTTGCCCAGCCACGCTCCCGGCCACGCCGCGACTGCGCCCTCCCGGACACTGAGCGACGGGTCCGGGACCAGTGAATCCTCGGTGACCCGGTGCACGACACCCAGCCCGTGACACTCCCGGCAGGCGCCGGCTGCCGTGTTGGGCGAGAAGGCGTCCGAATCCAGCTGCTCGGCGCCTTCCGGATACTGCCCTGCCCGCGAAAAGAGCATCCGCAGCGAATTCGACAGCGTGGTCACCGTACCGACGGACGAGCGGCCCGTGGGTGTCGACCGCCGCTGCTCCAGCGCCACCGCGGGCGGCAGGCCGGTGACCTCCTGGACCCGCGGTACTCCGACCTGGTGGATCAGCCGCCGCGCATAGGGGGCGACCGACTCGAAGTAGCGGCGCTGTGCTTCCGCGTAGAGTGTGCCGAAGGCCAGCGAGGACTTGCCCGAACCCGAGACACCGGTGAAGGCGACCAGCGCGTCCCGCGGGATGTCCACGTCCACGCCGCGAAGATTGTGCTCGCGGGCGTCGCGCACCCGTACGTATCCGTCGTCGCTCATCCTTCCATGATCGGACATGCGCCCGAGACCCCGCGGCAGCGGCCCTGCCCCGGGAGTGGCCACAGTGCGTGAAGGGCGCGCAGGGGTGGTACCCATGGCCGCCATGGAGTGGTTCACGCCGTGGTTCCCGGCGTCCGGATACGGACTGAGCCGGCTGGTTCTCCAACGTGCGCTGGCAGGGGTCTATCTCGTTGCCTTTCTCTCGGCGGCGCTGCAGTTCCGGGCGCTGCTGGGCGAACGCGGCCTGGTGCCCGCCACGTCGTTCACCCGCCGGGTACCGTTCCGGACCTCCCCCAGCCTCTTCCACTGGCGATGCGACGACCGCTTCACGGGAGCGTGCGCCTGGGCAGGTACCGCGCTGGCTGCCGCGGTGGTGGCAGGCGCCGCGGATGTCGTCCCCCTGTGGGCCTCGATGGTGATGTGGGCATTGCTGTGGTTCCTCTATCTCTCGTTCGTGAACGTCGGTCAGATCTTCTACGGCTTCGGCTGGGAGTCACTGCTGCTGGAGAGCGGATTCCTCGCGATCTTCCTGGGAAATGCGCAGACCTCGCCGCCCGTGCTGACCCTGTGGCTGATGCGCTGGCTGCTCTTCCGGGTGGAGTTCGGCGCGGGGCTGATCAAGTGGCGCGGAGACACCTGCTGGCGCAACCTGACCTGCCTCTACTACCACCACGAGACCCAACCGATGCCCGGACCGCTGAGCTGGTTCTTCCACCACCTGCCGCGGCGTATGCACCGGATGGAGGTGGCCGCCAATCATGTGGCCCAGCTCATCGTGCCCTTCGGCCTGTTCTTTCCGCAGCCGGTCGCCACTATCGCCGCCGGGCTGATCATCATCACGCAGCTGTGGCTCGTCCTGTCGGGCAACTTCTCCTGGCTCAATTGGCTGACGATCGTTCTGGCGCTCTCCGCCGTCGATCCCTCTCCCGTCACGGGCACCCCCGGCTACGCGGCGACTCCCCTGTGGTTCGCCGTCGTGGTGTGCCTCGCGACAGTGCTGATCATCGTGCTGAGCTGGTGGCCAGCGCGGAACCTGCTCAGCCGGACACAGCAGATGAATCGCTCGTTCAACTCCCTCCATCTGGTGAACACCTACGGTGCCTTCGGCAGCGTGACCCGTGTGCGGCACGAGATCGTTCTCGAGGGCACGGACGAGGAACAACTCAGTTCAGAGACGGTATGGCGCGCGTACGAGTTCAAGGGCAAGCCGGGGAACGTACGCCGACTGCCGCGGCAGTTCGCTCCGTACCATCTGCGTCTGGACTGGCAGATGTGGTTCGCCGCGCTGTCCCCCGCCTATACACGCGGCTGGTTCGAGCCCTTCGTCTCCCGACTGCTGGAGAACGACCCGGCCACCCTGCGGCTGCTGCACACCAACCCGTTCCCCCAGCAGCCACCCACCCATGTGCGCGCGTTGCTGTACCGCTACCGCTTCACGACACGGGAGGAGCGGCGGGCGACCGGGGCCTGGTGGCACCGCACCTTCGAGCGCGAGTTCCTGCCGCCGGTCGCGCTCGCGGGACATTCGGGCGGGCGCCACGGCTGGTGACCGTGCGGTATCCGTGGTGTGATCACGGCTGTGCGAATGGCTGTTCTCACACGCGGCTGCGTTCCGCCTGGGCATGCAGGAGGTTCCCTCATCGCGGTCCTCGCTCTCTCTCCGCTCTGCCGGCACGAGGCGCCTTCTCGCCCCGGTGGAAGCAGTCTGCCCCGGCTGCCGCGCTCATGGGCGGCCCTCGCATTTCCGGTGGACAACTGACCGGTTGTGCATATCCCCGCCACCCACACGGGTGGCGGGGGTGAGCTGAGCGCGGACGGGGGAACAGCTTCAGCCCTTCGGGACCCGGGCCACCTCGGGCGAGTCCGACTCGAGCGGCACGGACCAGGACCGCACGAGCCCCAGTTGTGCCGCCTGCCGAGGCAGCACGGCGTCCAGGGCCCAGTCCGCCAGGACCCGGATCCGGTTCCCCGGCATGGCCGCCAGGTGGTACCCGCGGGTCACCAGGTTGGCGAGCGGCCCGGAGAGCGGTACCCGCAGCGGGTTCGCGGCGGCCTTGACCCCGCCCAGATCCACCATGAAGCCGAGGTCGTGATGCTTGTAGGGGCGGGGTTCCCCGTGTCCGAAGGAGGCCGCGAGATTGCGGCCCGCGACCTTCCCCTGCCGCACCGCGTGCTGCGCCGTCATCGGAGTGATCTCCCCCGGCCGGGTCAGGTCCGGCACGGCGGCAGCGTCACCGCAGGCCATGACCTCAGGCCTGTCCGGCACCCGCAGGTACTCGTCGACCACGATGCGGCCCTGCCGGGTCTCCAGCCCGAGATCCTTGACGACCGGATCGGGCCGCACCCCCACACACCAGATCAGCGAGCGCGTCGGGACGAACTCGCCGCTGTCCAGCACCACTCCCTCACTCGTCGCCTCCTGAACAGAGGTTCCCGCCCGCACCTCGACGCCCCGCTTGCGCAAGACCTCATCCGCGGTCTCGGACAGACGGTGATCCAGCTCAGGCAGCACGCGAGGCGCGACATCGAGGAGCATCCAGCGGGTCCGTGTCTCCCCCGTCCGCCGGCTGTCCGCCGTCCCGCGCTCCCCCGTGCCCTGCCGACCGTGCTGCCGGGCCAGCGATTCGGCGAACATCTGACCGTGCGCCGCGACCTCGGTGCCGGTGTAGCCCGCTCCGACGACCACGAAGGTGCGGCGTGCCGTTGCCTCCTCCGTGTCCTCGGCGGCTGCAGCCAGCGCGATCTGCCTGTTTATGTGATCACGGAGGTAGAGAGCCTCCGGCATACCCCGGAAGCCGTGCGCATGCTCGGCGACCCCGGGGATCGGCAGCAGCTTGTTGACGCTGCCGACCGTCAGCAGAAGCCGGTCGTAGCCGAGCTCGCCCGACCGGCCTTCGGGATCCACATATCGGAGGCGACGTCCGGCGAGATCGACACTGTCGACCTCGCCGAGGACGAGTCGCACCCGCGGCAGCGTGCCGGCGAGCGAGACCGAGACCCGCCGCGGCTCCAGGATGCCCGACCCGACCTCGGGCAACAGTGGCAGGTAGAGAAAGTAGTCGTTGGGGTTGACCAGCACGATCTCCGCTTCGTCACGGAGCGTGCGGGACAATGTGCGCGCTGCCCTGTAGCCGGCGAATCCAGCTCCGACGATCACAATGCGGGACCGGCTCACAACCGGGACCTCCTCCCAGAACGAGACCGGGGTCCCGCACCGTACGGGCCCCGGCCGCCTGCCGCGGAACTGCCGGGTTTCCCAGCGCCTCGCCCACCAAACGCGGGCTGCGGGCGGCCGGGCGCGGGGAGTAGCCCTTCGATCACCGGCCCGTACTCCCCCGCGCGGGAGGGGCGACTGCCCGCGCATGATCCTCGGGCCCGGTCAGTACCGGGAGGGGGTGAGCGAGCACCCCCTGAAGTGCTGTATTGTTCTTTGTGCGCGAGCGGCGAGGGAAAAGCCCCGAGCCGAGCGAGCACCGGGACGTGGCGCAGTTTGGTAGCGCACTTGACTGGGGGTCAAGGGGTCGTGGGTTCAAATCCCGCCGTCCCGACTGCGAAGATCGCAGATCGGAAGCCGTTCCAGCATTTGCTGGGACGGCTTCTTCCGTACATGCGTCTGCTCCCATGATGGGAGCCCTCTGGGAGCGCTCGCGCTCCCACGCTCCCAGCCGTCAGCCGTGCCCGATTTCTCCGTCCCACGATCGGGTCGAGGTTGTGCGCGGTACGCCGCTGCTGCGCGCCGTCGCTAGTCTTCTGAGTCAGGAATTCTATTCAGATAGCTGGCGAGGCGTTCGAGGATCTCGTCTGCGGTCTTCGTCCAGACGTAGGGCTTGGGGTCGGTGTTCCATGCGGCGATCCAGGTCCGGATGTCCTTCTCCAACGCCTGGACGCTTCTGTGGACGCCTCGCCGTATCTGCTTGTTCGTCAGCTCGGCGAACCACCGCTCGACCAGGTTGAGCCAGGACGAGCCGGTGGGCGTGAAGTGCAGGTGAAAGCGGGGGTGCGCCAGCAGCCAGGTTTTGATCGCCGGTGTCTTGTGGGTGGCGTAGTTGTCCAGCACCAGGTGCACGTCCAGGTCCACCGGTATCTCCTGGTCGAGTTTGATCAGAAACTTCTTGAACTCCTCGGCCCGGTGCCGGCGGTGCAGGGAGCCGATCACCTTCCCCGTGGCCACCTCCAGCGCGGCGAACAATGTGGTGGTGCCCGCGCGCACGTAGTCATGGGTGACCCGCTGCGGGACACCGGGCATCATCGGCAGCACCGGCTGGGACCGGTCCAGGGCCTGGATCTGCGACTTCTCGTCGACACAGAAAACCAAGGCCCGCTCGGGCGGGTCCAGATAGAGGCCGACCACGTCGTGGACCTTGTCGACGAAGTACGGGTCCGTCGACAGCTTGAACGTCTCGGTGCGGTGTGGCTGCAGGCCGAAGGCCCGCCAGATCCGCGACACGGTCGACTGCGACAGGCCCATCTCCGTGGCCATTGCCCGCGTCGACCAGTGCGTGGCGTTCTTCGGCGCGGATTCCAGTGTCCGCTTCACCACGGCGGCGACCTGCTCGTCGGTGACCGTCCGGGGCCCGCCGGACCGCGGCATGTCACCCAGCCCGGCGATCCGGTGCTCGACGAACCGCTTCCGCCAGCGGCCCACCGCATGCGGCGTCGAACCGAGTTGTCCGGCCACGTCCTTGTTGGACGCGCCGGCCGCGCAGGCCAGGATGATCCGGCACCGCAAAGCCCACGCCTGCGGGGTGGAACGGCGCCGAACCCATCCCTCCAGCGCAGCCCGCTCCTCATCCGACAGGATCAACTCGGCCTTCGGCCGCCCAGTACGTGCCACCAAGCAACCCTACACATCTGAATAGACTTCCTGACTCAGAAGACTAGGGCGTGTTGCGGAAGTGCCGACCGTGCAGACAACGGTGTCTGATTGCCGCCAGCAAGGTCCTGCTGTGGTCCTCATGCTGGCGGCATGACGATGTCATTCACTACGGAGTCAGCAACAGTTCTCAGCGGCATGTATGCCGCTGAGGCGGAGTACCTGGCGGCGGGAGGCCCTGGCGAGGCTTCATTCGACCTCCTCGCCCCCTTCTTTGCGCCGGATGTCGAGCTGCATCAAGCAGATGCCCTGCCCTACGGAGGCACTTGGCGTGGGCACAACGGCATGACGCAGTTCTTCCTCATGATGGGAGCGGTGTGGGAGTCGTTCGAGATGGTGGAGCAGGAGTTCCTGGCCACTGGCGAGACTGCGGTCGTGCTCACACGGGTCCGTGCTCGTGCTCGCGCGACCGGCCGTGAAATCAGCTTTCCCATTCTGCAAGCGATCACGGTCAAGGACGGGCGGATCATCGAGGTACGTCCGTTCTACTGGGACACGCGGGCTATCGCCGACACCTGCGCCGTGCCGACACCGACAGACTGAAGTCGACGGCGAAACGCACTGGTCACAGCCACTCGTTGAGGACTGCCACCAACACGGTCGCCTCGTAACGGACGGCAAGCTTGTCGTATCCCGTGGCCACGGCCCGGTGACGCTTGAGGCGGTTGATCCCGCACTCGACCGCGTGGCGCTCGCGGTAGTCGGTCTTGTCGAACTTCGGCGGCCGACCGCCTCGGGAGCCGAGTTTCCGGCGGTTGCGAACTCGGTCCGCCGGGACCGGAATGGTCGCCTGGATACCGCGTCTTCGCAGGTAGGCCCGGTTGCGGCGGGAGTCGTATGCCTTGTCGGTCCGTACACGGTCCGGTCGCCTACGGGGCCGACCAGAACCGATCCGCGGCACCCGGATCGCGTCCAGGACCGACTCGAACTGCGGAGAGTCGCCTCGCTGTCCAGCCGTGATCAGCACCGACAGAGGCTTCTGCCCCCTGCTCGACGGCAAGGTGGATCTTGGTCGTCAGCCCGCCCCAGGAACGTCCGAGGCCGTGGTCGGCCGGCTCGACGGCAATGCCGCCGGGCGGCTCCTTTTGCAGATCCCCCTTTTCGCCGCTCCGGCCGCGTGCCGGTGGGCCCGGCAGACGGTGGAATCGACGTTCACGTCCCAGGTGATCAGGCCCTTCGCATCCGCCTCGGCCTGGAGGTGGGTGACGATCCTGGCCCAGGTGCCATCCCGCTGCCAGCGGCGGAATAGGTCCTAGATCCGGTCCCAGGGCCCGTAGCGTTCCGGCACATCGCGCCAGGGAGCACCTGTCCGGGTCCGCCACCGTATGCCGTCTATCAGTTGCCGCCGCGTCCACACCGGCGGACGGCCCGGCTTGATGCCCTGTGGCAGCAGCGGCTCCAGCCGGGCCCACTGGCCATTCGTCAGATCACCACGTCCCACAGAGCGTGATCACCACGACCAAGATCCACTTTCGCAACGGACCCTGGCCCGCCACTGGCCTGAACGGCCAGCGTAAGGACACGCCGACCGTCCTATTCGACACCGGGTTGCTGACGAAGGGACACACCGCGTCAGTGAGGCCCCTCCATCAACTGTCAAGCATGCGTCACCATGCAGGGCTGCCGCAGTAGCCGCCGGTCAGGCAAGCTCGGAAATTGAGCCCGCTTATGCCGTAGAAGTCGGAGGAGAACGACTCCCCGTTGGCGGCGGTCTGAACCGGCGTCCAGCCCCGGCAGGCCCACCTTGCCTGGAGGATCACCCACTTGCCGTCCTTGGCGTGGTCGTAGAACTTGCCACTGTAGGTGCCGTCATAGGTGCCCTTCGAGTTCTTGTGCCAGCTCCAGCAGACGTAGACCGAGCCCTTGCCGTTGCTCGTCCACAGGGTTGTGCACTTGCTGCCCTGTGCTGAGGAAGAACCCTGCTCGGCGGCCACAGCGCTGCCGGCGAAGCCGGTAGTGAGAGCGGTTGCTGCTGCCATTGCAGCGATGAGCGGTCGGATCTTGACCATGCTGTCCCCCTGACGTGATCGCAGTGGCTGATCTTGCCGGTGATGCGCTCTGCCGAGGATGCCGCTGCTGGGAAGATCGAGACATCCCGTCACGGTTTGCTCTTCGCCTCAGCCCAGTACGGTAGTGCGCGGCCCCGTACAACTTCCGCAGTAGGCCGCAGAGTGGCCGAACCGTATCGGTCCTGGCAGCGCGCGTCAGAGGAAGCTCCACGAGCAACGGCTCACATGATGAGCCGAATTGTCTGAGCCTGTTCCACTTTGACGGACACCGTCTGCGCGGGTGGGCGGCGCAGGTAGCAGGCCACGCGCAGGGCGTCAGCGACGCTGTGTCTCAAGCTCGCCGGCACCATGTCCGCGGCAGCTCCGCTGACCGGGCTGTGTGACAGCTCCCGCGGCCCGGTGGCCACCCACCACCTCGTTCACCGTTCGGTCTGGCCAGACCGCAGCCAACAACGGCGCCGTCCTGCTGGCCAGCCCTCGCATCTCACCCGCTGGTCGGAGCCCTACCCCCGCGTCGTCGGCGTCACCAGCCCCAGCTCGTAAGCCAAGATGACCAACTGCACCCGGTCTCTCGCATCCAGCTTTGTCAGCAGCCTGCCCACATGGGCCTTGGCCGTGGCCACGCTGATGTGCAACTGCGTGGCGATCTCCGCGTTGGACAGTCCGCGGCCGACCAGGGTGAGCACTTCCCGTTCGCGGACGGTGATGCCGTCCACCGGTCGCGGGGGCGGCGGTGTCGCATCGGGGCGGGCCGAGAACTCCGCGATCAGGCGGCGTGTCACGCTCGGTGCGATGAGGGCGTCGCCCGCGGCGACGACCTCGATCGCGGTGAGGATCTGGTCCATGTCCATGTCCTTGACGAGAAAGCCGCTCGCCCCTGCGCGCAGCGCGCCGTAGACGTACTCGTCGTCGTCGAACGTAGTGAGGATGAGGACCTTCGGTGGTGTGCTGGAGCCTGTGATGATCCGCCGGGTGGCCTCGATGCCATTCATGCCGGGCATCCGGATGTCCATCACCACCACATCCGGCGCCAGCTGGTCCGCGAGCCGCACCGCCTCCTCCCCATTCGCCGCCTCGCCCGCCACCTCCAGCCCGGGGCGGTCGGCGACTAGCACCCGCAGCCCGTGCCGGACCAGCGGCTGGTCATCGGTGAGCAGCACCCGGATCATGTGACTGCCACCGGCAGCGGGAGTCGTGCCGCAACGACGAAGCCGCCCTCGGGACGCGATCCGGCCGTGAACTCGCCGTGCAGCAGCGCCGTCCGTTCCCGCATGCCCGTCAACCCGTAGCCGGCTGCGCCGGGAAGACCGGACAGGCCACGGCCCTCGTCGGTGATCTCGATGAACAGATCGTCCTCCTGGCAGTCGATGGTCACACGGCATGCGGGGGCGCCCGAGTGGCGGACCACGTTGGTGATCGCTTCCTGGATGATGCGGTACGCGGACAGTTCGATCTCCCCCGGCAGCGGCCGCCGCTCCCGGCGCCACTCGATTTCCACCCGCACCCCCGCATCCAGGGCCCGCTCCACCAGCACATCGAGTTCGGCGAGCCCCGGCGCCGGGCCGAGTGGTGCGCCGTCCCCGGGAGCCGTCTGCCGTAGTGCGCCGAGCATCCGGCGTAGGCCCGCCAAGGTGTCGCGGCTGGTTCCCTCGATGGCGGCAAGGGCGTTACGGGCCTCCGACGGCTGAGTGTCGATGACGCGCCGACCCACCCCGGCCTGGATGGCGATGGTGCCGATGCTGTGCGCCACCATGTCATGCAGCTCCCGGGCGATCCGCAGCCGCTCTGCGACGACGGCCTGCTCGGCGGCTCTGACCCGCAGGTCGGCTGTGTGCTGGCGGCGTTCGCGGACCGAGTAGCCGACCGTCCAGGTGGTGACCATCAGCAGAGCCAGGAAAACCAAAGCGGCGAGGAACGGCGACGAGCCCGCCCGGTAGTAGCCGGCGCCCCCGATCTGTACGCCGAGCGCCACCAGTGCGGCGACGATCGCGGTCCGCCTCGACCGGGTGGCGGCTATCCATCCGATGGTGAGATCGGTGAGGACTGCCTGTAGAGACGCGATCTGCCACGCTTGCGTCTGCGCGGGCGGCACGATGCCCATCGCGCGCTGGCCCGCAGCCATTGCCGATTCCGCCCAGACGGTCGCCGCGAAGGAGATGGTGAGCAGCAGCGCCAGGGCAGGCAACGGCCGCCGCAGCACCAGGGGCAACAGCAGAACGGCCGGCAGCGCGGCCGGCAGCAGGCGCATGCCGGTCAGTTCGCGGCCGGTGTTCAGCACGACGACGTAGAGCAGGACGACGTATGCGATGCCTGAGCACCAGGCCAGGACCTCGGCAAGGAGCGACCGCGGAGCATCCAGCGGGGCTTTCATGCGCCGATCATAGGCAAACAGCCCGCACCCGGGAATTGGTCCACGGGCTTACTCCCGGGGGCTACTTGGGATGCCCCGCTTGTGGCCGGCGGTCCGATGCCCGAGCGGGGCCCGCCCCGGCAGCGTGGACACGTGATCGAAGCAACCGAACTCACCAAGTGCTACGGCCGGACCACCGCCGTCGACCGACTGTCCTTCACCGTGCGACCAGGCGTGGTCACCGGATTCCTGGGCCCGAACGGTGCCGGGAAGACCACCACGCTGCGGATGGTCCTCGGGTTGAACCAGCCAACTGGCGGCACCGTGACCGTCGACGGGCAGCCGTTCGACGACCGTCCCCGCGGCCTGCGGCACGTCGGCGCTCTGCTCGACGCCCACGACGTGCACGGCGGCCGCACCGCCCGCGCCCATCTGACGGTGCTGGCGGTCAGTAACGGACTGCCGCGCAGGCAGGTCGCGGAGGTGCTGGCAGAGGTGGGCATGGCAGAGGCGGCCGACCGTAGGATCGACGGGTTCTCCCTGGGTATGAAACAGCGGCTCGGTATCGCCGCCGCCCTGCTCGGCGATCCTCCCGTACTGCTCTTCGACGAGCCGCTCAACGGCCTCGACCCGGAGGGCGTGTGCTGGGTGCGGAGCCTGTTCAAGCAGTTGGCGGACGAGGGCCGCACAGTGCTTGTCTCCAGCCATCTGATGCGGGAGATGGAGCAGACCGCTGAGGAGCTGATCGTCATTGGCCGCGGCAGACTGATCGCGGCGGAGAGCCTGCGGGACTTCGCGGCCCGCAGCACGCAGCTGCGGGTGAGCGTCCGTACGCCCGAGGCGGACCTCCTCCCCGGGCTGCTGACGGACGAGGGCGCGGCGGTACGGGCAGAGCTCGACGGGTCGTACACCGTGACCGGTCTGCCAGCGGAGCGCATCGGCGAACTCGCCTTCACACACCGGGTGCGGCTGCACGAGCTCAGCCCGCACTCGGCCTCCCTGGAGGAGGCGTTCATGGAACTCACCCAAGAGAGCGTCGAATACTCCGCAGGAGCTGACCGATGACCGCCACACTCGACAAGACCCCCGCCCGCCTTCCGGTCCAGGAACTCGCCCGGTTCCGTCATCTCCTCGCCGCCGAATGGATCAAACTCTGGTCACTGCGCTCCACCTACTGGGTGCTCGGTGCCGGCGCGCTGACCGTGATCGGCATCAATATCAACTCGGCCGCCTCCAACGCGGACCGGCTGGCGCACCAGCCGCTGATGCCGTCGGATCCGCCGGCGGGGGTTCCGGCCCGCCCTGAGCTGTTGTTCGATCCGCTGCACACGGCATTCGTCGATCCCGCCTGGCAGCTACTCATGATCATCGCTGCAACGGTGGGAGGGATCGCGGTCTTCGGCGAACACACCAGTGGACTGATCCGTACGACCTTCGCCGCAGTACCCAACCGGCAGGCAGTGATCGCCGCCAAGGTGACGGTGGTGTCGGCGGTCATGCTGACGCTCGGCACGCTAGTCTCCAGCACCTCCTTTGGTATCACCCAAATGCTGCTGAGGGAGTACGGCGGCCTGTCGCTCAGCGATCCTGGCGCACTGCGCGCCGTCGCCGCAGCCGCTCTCCTGGCACCGCTGTGTGCGCTGGTAGGTATGGCGGTGGGCGCGGCCGTCCGGCACGCCGCAGGCTCCATCGTTGCCGTCATCGCCCTGCTGTTGCTCATTCCGGCCTTGCTCCAGGGCGAGCGCTACCGTTGGGTCAAGGAAATCGGCAACGCCATGCCGCTCAGTGCCTGGGAACGGCTGGTGACGAACCCGGAGCGGGCGCACGACTTTGGCAAGTACCCGCTGACAATCACCGAGGCGTGGATCGTCTACGGCGCGTGGTCCACCGCAGCAGTGGCCATCGCGCTGCTCGTGATACGACGCAGGGACGTATGAGTCAACTTGACCGGTTCTGAGGGTCCGGGCTTGGAGGTAGCGTCCAGCTGGCTGCTGGGTGGGCTCCTCCGTCCAGACACCTCTATGGGGTGGCGGGGACGCGTGACTCACGCGCCGCATTCCACACGCTCTCGCCACGGGTGGCGAGGTTGTGGGAAGCATTCCGGTCGGCGTGGGCAACGACCCGCACCTCCTGCAGATGAAAAGCCCCCGGTCCACACGGTTGCGCAGTACAGTCCGGCACACTTCCTCTCCGTGGTGGGGAAGTTGACGGATGCGGCGTGGGATCACATTGCACCACTGTTGCCGGTTGTGAATGGCAGGTCATCCGTAGCGCGATCACCGGCAGATGGTGAACAGGTGCTGCTGTGTTGTTGGCACGCAGAGCTAATGCGCCGGGCGTGCGTTCCTGGAAGAGTGGGCGTGGGCTTGATTCGGTTTGACGGACATTCGAGATCAGGGGGCGTCGCCCCGGAAGGATGTCCATCATGGAGAGCATGGGGAAGAAGAAGCCGCGTCCTCGCCGCTCGTTCACGCCGGAGTTCAAGGCCGAGATCGTTGAGTTGTGTCAGCGCGGTGACCGCTCGATCGGCCAGATCGCCAAGGACTTCGACCTGACGGAGACCGCGGTGCGGCTGTGGTTCCACCAGGCCGGGACCGACGCCGGCCGGCTACCCGGGCTGACCAGTAGTGAGAACGAGGAACTCGCCCGACTGCGCCGGGAGAACCGGCGTCTGCGCGAAGATGTCGAGATCCTCAAGCGGGCCACGGCTTTCTTCGCGACGGAGACCCGGTGAACATCGACCCGTTCATCGAGGCGGAGAAGCAGGCAGGCCACAGCATCAAACGCGTCTGTGAGCTGCTGAAGGTCTCCCGTGCCGCCTTCTACTGCCGCCGCACCGACGTCCCCGGCGCCCGTGCGCTGCGTGATGCGGAACTGAGCGGGAGGATCAGTGAGGTCCATCAGGCATCCCGCGGTACCTACGGTGCCCCACGCGTCCACGCCGCCCTGAAACGCGAGGGCACCGTCTGTGGACGCCGACGAGTCGCCCGCCTGATAAGAGCCGCCGGCCTCACCGGCCGCCACTGTCGGCGCAAGCACCGCACCACGGTCTGCGATCCGGCGGCGCCGTCCCGCCCCGACCTGGTGGACCGCGACTTCCAGCCCGACCCGGCCGCCGCCGATACCCGCTGGTGCGGCGACATCACCTACATCCCCACCCACGAGGGCTGGCTCTACCTGGCCACCGTCATCGACATCGCCTCCCGCCGCGTCGTCGGCTGGGCCACCGCCGACCACCTGCGCACCGGCCTCGTCGCTGACGCCCTGCGTGCGGCCTGCCACCGGCGCCGCCCACCCGCCTCGGTGATCTTCCACTCCGACCGCGGCTGTCAGGACGGATTCAACTGATCGTCGCAACACCTTGATCGGAAGGTGGAGCGATGGGTGCTGTGGAACGGCACAAGCAGGTTCGTGCGTACCGGGGGTTGATGCCGTCGCCGGGCAGGCCGTCGGTGGCCTGGCGTGAGGACAGGGTCAGGTTCTGGACGGAGATTGCTCGGGGTGCCAAGACCGAGGTTGCGTGCAGTGCTGCGGGGGTGTCCGGGCCGGTGGGGTTCCGCTGGTTCCGGCACGCTGGCGGCGTGAATCCGTGTCTTCCTGATGAAGTGTCCGGGCGCTACCTGTCGTTTCGAGAACGGGAGGACATCGCTGTCTGGCATGCCCAGGGCGCCGGCGTCCGCGAGACCGCCCGCAGGCTCGGACGGGCGCCGTCGACTGTCTCCCGTGAGCTACGGCGCAATGCCTCCACTCGGACCTACACGCTGGACTACCGGGCCTCGACCGCGCAGTGGCACGCTGAACGCCGGGCCCGGCGCCCGAAGACAGCCAAGCTCGTGGACAATCCAAGACTGCGAGTCTATGTCCAGGCCCGTCTGTCAGGGGACGTCACCGACGCCGGAGGCAACCGTGTCGGCCCCGAGGGCCCGGCCTGGAAGGGGCGCAACAAACCGCACCGCGGGGACAGAGGCTGGGTGACAGCATGGAGCCCGGAGCAGATAGCGCGACGCCTACCCATCGAGTTCCCCAACGACGAGGACATGCGCATCAGCCACGAGGCGATCTACCAGGCGCTCTACGTCGAGGGACGTGGCGCGCTGAAACGCGAGCTGGTGGCCTGTCTGCGCACCGGACGGGCGCTGCGTGTTCCCCGGGCTCGCGGCCGGCAGAAGGCGTGGGCCCACGTCACCGACAAGGTCCTCCTCAGCGAGCGTCCCGCCGAGGCCGAGGACCGCGCCGTTCCCGGGCACTGGGAGGGCGACCTCATCATCGGGCTGAAACGCTCGGCAATCGGAACCCTCGTCGAGCGCACCACCAGGTTCACCATGCTGGTCCACCTGCCGCGCGAGGAGGGCTACGGCGTGATCCCGCGCACGAAGAACGGCCCTGCCCTGGCCGGATACGGCGCCATCACGATGAAGGATGCCTTGGCCAGGACGATGACCACGCTGCCTGAGCAGCTCCTGCGGTCCCTCACCTGGGACCGCGGAAAGGAGTTGTCCGCGCACGCCGCCTTCACGGTCGAGACCGGCATCCCTGTCTACTTCGCCGACCCACACAGCCCCTGGCAACGCGGGACCAACGAGAACACCAACGGCCTGCTGCGTCAGTACTTCCCCAAGGGCACCGACTTGTCCCGCTGGAACAGCGAAGAACTCCAGGCCGTCGCGGCCGTCTTCAACAACCGACCCCGGAAGACCCTCGGGTGGCGAACCCCGGCTGAAGTGTTTACCAAGCAGCTACGATCGCTCCCACCAGTCAACGTTGCGACGACCGATTGAATCCGTCCAGTACACCAGCCGTGAATTCGCCGAACTCGCCGACAGCTTCGGCATCCGGCTGTCCGTCGGCCGCACCGGCCAGTGCTGGGACAACGCGCTGGCCGAGTCGTTCTTCGCCACCCTCAAGAGGGAACTTCCCTGCGACAGCCCATGGCCCAGCAAAGCCACCGCACACGCCGCGATCTTCGAATGGGTCGAGAGCTGGTACAACCTCAAACGCCTGCACAGCAGCCTCGGCTACCGAACCCCCGCCGACTACGAAGCCGCCACCACAGCGGCCTGACCACCACACCGACGGTGTCCGTCAAAGCGGAACAAGCTCAATCATGCTGTGACCTGCGGCCACCGTCTCATCGTCAGTCCACGCAACTCACGATGATCAGCGGTGGCCACGCCTATCCCCGTATCGGCTCCCACCAGCGAGATCACGATCTACAGCTGGAGACCAACGCCCGGGTGATCATCGGCTTCCCGGCCCGCGAGGGTTCACCGGGCTCGTCGGCAGTTCGTGCAGCACCGGCACATGGGCGCCCCCCGATGAACTTTTCCACCGCGACGACGCTCAACGCCAAGGCGAACGCCGCGGTGGCCGACCTCTACGAACGCGGCCTGCTCCCCGTCCCCAGTGGGATGAGCGCGGTAATGGTGCGTGCCATTCTCGATGTCTCGGACCGCGAGCACGGCCTTCTGCCGACCAGGTCGCCGTCCTGGCCTGCGGGGGACCCACGCGCCTCAGTGGTCCTGTTTTCTCGCATTTGATTGTGTTTCCGTCGAATGTTGCGCCTGCCGGTTGCGGAGAGCCCACGATGGGTCGCGCAGAGTTCATCGTCGGATTCTCGGAGGGGCATAGATGAAGGTCCGTCGAAAGGCAGCGGGGCTCGTCGCGGGGGTGGGCATGGCCGCCGGCACGATGCTGGCGACGGTGCCGGCAGCACAGGCGCAGGCGCCCGACGCGGTACAGGCCACCGGTTCGGCTGAGCGAGTGGGGAGCGGCCAAAGGGCGACGGTACCGCCGGCTCCGGTGAACAAGCGGGCGAGCGCGGGGATCACCGCGACCTCACCGAAGATCTCGCCGTCCGCCGGCTACAAGTACGTGGTCTCCGCAGGCTCGTACACCTGCGACTACGGGAACCTGTGCACCCCGGTATGGGACCCCACCGTCGGAAAGTGGAAGGTGTTCTTCCTCTACTACTGCAACACCTACTCGCTGTCTTACTGGAACGGCGAGGGCAACTACTACAACAACCAGACCACCGGCACGAAGGCGCACTTCTACAACTCGAGCGGCGGGACCTACCAGACCTCGACCGCGCCCGATCCCAACCGCCCGATCGACTGGGACCCGGTCTGGAAGATCAAGAACTGCTGACATCCTCACCATGAGTGAGTGCTCGCCTCGACGGTCAGGTCGAGGCGAGCACTTCGTCACGCACACCTGCCGTCTTCGCGTCCCACACGGCGCCGCTGACCGCGCCGTTGAGCAGTGCCTCCCCCAGTGCCGTCCGCCGATGCAGCACACGGTGCCCGTCCCGGAAGGAGCTGACCAGCCCCGCTTCGCGCAGCACCGCGGCGTGCCGGCTGGCGCTGGCCGGCGAGAGCACCAGCCTGGCGGCGATCCCGCTGGTGGACATGGGCCGGCCGAGCAACTCCAGCACCAGGGTCCGGGTGAGTCCGAGCAGTCGGTGCAGCCGCGCCTCAGGGCCAGGGTCCTGATCGGCCTCCGCCAGCCAGCCGGGCACCGGCAGAATCGGATAGACCAGCACTGGAGGGAATTCGGGCGCGGCCAGGGTGATGGGCCACCGGGTGCAGAAGAACGACGGGATCAGCGTCAGCGGGCGGCCGTTCAGCCTCAGGCTCCGGCTGAAAGGATAGCCACATTCGATGCGCCCGTCGCGCCAGGTCAGCTCCGGCTGATAGCTGGCCAGCAGTCCCTCGGCGCCCGTGGTGAGCGCCGAGCCGGCCCGCGCCGACCGGTCGGAGCCGACGGCACGGTCGACGGCCGCCTTGTACGGAGCCACCGCCACCGCGTGATAGCGGCGTATCGCCGCCCCCAGGCGATGCAGCACGTCGCTCCCGCCTTCGGCGAGCCTGCGGGCGCCCGTCGGCATCGGCCGGTCCTTGTGGAGCTTGGCGATCTCCTGCCCGAGCCGCCGCCTGGGAGTGGAGAGCACCGCGTCCAGCCCGGCGTCCGGGTCGGGATCGCCGCGGCCGGGGGTGAGAAAGTCCGGAAAGTAGGGTGCGCAGGGGCACAACTCCATCAGCGCCCGAGCCGTCCGGAGCAGCCCCGATCGCGCGAGCCTCTCGCGGACCTGCTGACGCCAGGGGTCGAAAATCAGCGCCGAGTGGCGGTTCTGAAGTAACTGCAGGCTGAGTACCACGTCCCACATGAAGTCGCTGTCCGTGGCCAGCCGCAGCCGGTTGAGGTCGTCCGTGCCGAAGTCGATCCGCAGCATGTCCCGCACTTCCCCCCGGTCATACGTCCCCCGTGACATACCGCAGTGACAGACGGAGACGCGAGTGCGGCGGTTCCAGGAGAAATCAGAACGTCCGAAAGTCATCCCGCACCAGGTGCGCCGGGCGCCGCGTGAGCGGTCGAGGTAGCGGCGCGTGCAGTCGGGGCGACCGCACTCTGTCGGGCGGCTGATGGTGCCTCTGCTGCGTCACAGGGGGTCGGGGTGCGGCCTGTCCGGGCTGCGCAGTGCACCTCGCGCCCCGTGGGGGCGCGGGGAGCCGTGCGACCGGCCACAGCTGACCCGCGGGTCGCAAACGGCGAGCAAGGGGACCTGGTCAGCGGATCACGTCGAACACATTCTTCTGCAGACCATTGGCGTAGGCCTCGTGCTCGACGAGCTTCAACTTCTGGGTGTCCTTGTCCGTGGTGCTGAACAGCCGCTTGCCCGCCCCGAGCAGGAGCGGGAAGACGAGCAGGTGGTAGCGGTCGATCAGGCCGGCGTCCCCGAGGGCCCGGTTCAGGGAGGCGCTGCCGTGGAGGATGATCGGGCCGCCCTCCGTCTCCTTCAGCGCGGCGACGTCGTCGAGGGAGCGCAGGATCCTCGTCTCGCCCCAGTTCGAAACCAGCTGCTCCTCGGTGAGGGTGGTGGAGACGACGTACTTCGGCATCAGCTTGTAGTCGGCGAAGTCCTCCATGTCGGGCCACACGGGGCTGAACGCCTCATAGCTGGTCCGGCCCAGCAGCATCGCGGTGGCTTCCTTCTGCTCCCGGCCCTTGATCTCGAACGCCTCGGGAAGGAACTCGATCTCCTTGAAGGTCCACCCGGAGTTCCGGTAGCCGGGCTCCCCGCCGGGAGCCTCCACAACACCATCGAGCGAGATGAACGCAGTGCTGATCAGAGTACGCATTTGGGGTTCCTCGAGTCTCGTGTGCGGTTCGCTGAAGGTCCGGTCGGTGCGGGCGCCGACCGCATTCACGGTCGCTGTGCACCAGCCATGTGTTCCGACCGAGGACGGCTGAGAAACTCATCGGTCATTCCCGCTCCCATTATGTCCTGGCGGCCGCGACCGTTCCCGTTGTCGGCCGTGGCTGTCGGACGGCATGGCGGGCCTGCCGTACTTGGAGGGCCCGCCGATCTCCTACTGGACCCGACCGTCACCTCACGCCTGCTTCCGGTAGGTGCGGAAGGCGCGCGTGGACAGCAGGCCCATTACGAGGGCTGCTGCTGCGAGGAGCCTCAGGCGCGCCCCGACCGTGCTCCGGTCGGGGTGGGCCCCCATCGCCTCCCGGGCCACGTCGACTGCCCATTCCACCGGGTTGTGGTCGGCTGCGACACCGACCCAGCCCGGGACGAGGCCGAGGTCCATCACGGCCGAGCTGAGGAACATCAGCGGCAGCGTGGTGAATTGGGAGATCGCGATGAGCGTCGCCTGCCGGCGGGTCAGCAGGGCCACTGCGTCGGACAGTGCCGAGAAGATCAGAGTCAGCAGCACCGCGGCGAGCACTGTGATGCCGAGACCGGAAACGCCCCCCCGGGGGAACCGGGCTTGGACGACCAGGGCGGCCAGGGCGATGGCGACGATGATCAGGCTCTGGATGAGCATCTGGATCGCCTGGTATGCCATGGTCGCGATCACCCTGGCGCCCCGGTCGGCGGCGAGGTGAGCATCCGGTCCAGCGCGCCGCGGTCGATGTCCTGCAGGTAGTTCGTTCCTGCCCACGCGCTCGCGAACAGTGCGGTCATCATCTCCACGCTGGTCCGCATCCTGAACGGACACGACCAGCGCCCCCAGCACACCGTCGGGGGATAACCCGGTGCGGCCGGTGCCGCGTACGCGGCATCCTCTTCCCATATGGACGACAAGCGGAAGGTCCGCGTTTCCAAGTACCTGGCGCGCCATCTGCGCCATGACCCCGCCCGCATCGGGCTCAGCCTCGACGCGCGGGGCTGGGCCGACACCGGGGAACTGCTGGCCGCCGCGGCAGCCCACGGGTTCCCCGTCACACGGGCCGAACTCGAAGAGGTGGTCGTCACCAACGACAAGCAGCGGTACGCCCTCTCCCCCGACGGCGCCCGCATCCGGGCCAATCAAGGGCACACCGTACCCGTCGAGTTGGACCTGCCCGTGTCGGCGCCGCCGCCCGTGCTCTTCCACGGCACCGTGCCCCGCTTCCTCGCCGCGATCCGGACGGAGGGTCTGCGCCCCATGGCGCGGCATGCGGTCCATCTCTCACCGGACCGCGAGACGGCGACCCGGGTGGGGGCCCGCCGGGGACGTGCCGTCGTGCTGACGGTCGCCGCGGCGCATATGCACGAGCAGGGCCACGTCTTCCACCGGAGCGAGAACGGAGTGTGGCTGACCGCTTCCGTGCCGCCTCATTTTCTCGACTCCCCCCACTGACCGAGGCCGCTCGGGTGCATGGAAGCGACACGGCTGGAAGCAGGGCGACACGGCCGTGGTCAACCGTGGTCTCGGTGACCGCGGCTGGTTCCGGGGGCCGGCGGCGGGGCACGGTGGCGCTGCCGGTGCTTCCGGCCGCGGGGGCGCGGACGAGGAGGCGGACGGGCGTTGAGGGAGAGCCGCCCTCGTCGGGGGGAGGACCCGCCCGGTGGTTTCTCGTCGGCCACTTGGCCCACGGCAGGGTACGCGGGAGCGCGTCGGGGTTACCCGTACGCGCATGGCCGGTATCCAGCTCAGCACCTCGGCGTTCGACGACAACGCGGTGATCCCGCGCCGCCACACCCGGGAGGGCGAGGAGATCTCCCCGCCTCTGGAGTGGTCCGGCGTGCCGGACGGCACCGCCGAACTGTTGCTGCTGTGCGAGGACCCGGACGCTCCGTCGGGCACCTTTCTGCACTGGCTGGTCACGGGCATCGACCCGGACGCGCGATCCGCGGAGGCCGGGGAGACGCCACGGGGCGGCACCCCGCTCGCCAACGGCTTCGGCGGTACCGGCTGGGGCGGCCCGCTGCCGCCGGCCGGGGACAAGGCGCACCGATACTTCTTCCGGTTGTACGCCCTGCCCGAGCCGGTGCGGGTCCCCGACAATGCCTCCGCCGAGGACGTGCACCGCACGGTGGACGACGCCGCGCTGGCCAGCGGCAGCATCGTCGGCCTCTACCAGCGCTGACGGGCTCCTGGCCCGTTCGGCTACCGGCCCTTGGGCGCCGTGAGGGTGTCCCGGGCGGCGAGCGCTGCCTCCGCGACGCCGAGCAGTGCCTCGCCGGGAGACGCATCCTCGGCCTGGGCCGCGAGGCCGAAGGACAGCCGCATAGGAGGCGGTCAGCGTGCCTGTCGGTGCCGACTGGTACTTCGGCGAGAGGCGCGGGCTGGTCGACGGGATCGCCACCGCCGCACGTGGCCGCAGCGGTCGAGGAGCCGGTGCCGGACCGGGACCTCGTCTCCCGCCCTCGGTGCTGGTCCGGGGGCGGATGTCGCTGTCCGGCACCCCGCTGCTGCTGTGCCGGGGCACAACGGCCCGGGCCGACACTCCGGCGAGCATGCGGCGGACTCGGCCCCGGCTGCTCAGTGAGCAGCTTCCCTTCCCCGAACGCAGGTAACGGGTTGCCCTCCTGCTTCCACGCGCTGATGCCCGCCGCCCGGAGGGGGCGGGCATCAGCCGGAGAGCCCCGTGTCTGCGCGAGGGTGTGTCCGTCAGCGCAAGTCCGTCGAAGACGCGTGGGGCCGGGCAACTACAGGCGTTACCAGTCGGTCACAGCTATCGCGTTGGTCACGGCCTGCGGGTGTGGGCACGTGGCGTACGACCACTCGCGGTCGCCCACCGTCGCGCCGGTCACCACGGACCCGTCACTGCACCATGCTTTGACGTAGTGGCTGTGAAGACGTGTCTCGCCTTCGCACCACGCGCCTGCGGTCGCGGTGCCCACGCCGGTCGTCTGGCAGATGGTGTCCGATACGCCGGTGTTTTGCTGCCCTGCTGCGGATGCGGTTCCGGCGAAGCCGAGCGCCAGCGCCACGGTGGCGCCGGCGGCGGCGAGCGTCTTGGCGGTTTTCATACTTCTGACTCCCAATCGATCGTGGCGGTACTGCGTCCCGTCGGTGGGAAAGGCACAGCGCTTCCGGCAGGAAAGTCTGCGTCGCAACAGGCGGGTTGCCGTTGGCACAGCGTGTCAGGGTATTGGCGACGAGCGCCCCTTTCAGACTTGGCGAGCCAGGAAGCGGTCACGCAGAGCCCCTCCGCCTCTCGAGTGAGGCCGGTTCGCAGGCGTCGGGTCGTGTGGAAAGAGGGAGGTCTCGCCGGTGAGGCGGGGGCCCCGGCTCCGCCGCCGGATCACGGCTTCGCAGCAGGCCGGGAGATACCCGCAGTGGTTTCGTGGTGTGTCCGGTTGCGATAGGCACCGGGGGTGACGCCGTAGCGGGCGCGGAAGGCGCGGTTGAAGTCCGCCGGGCGCGGGTACCCCCACCGCGCTGCGATGGCCGAGGCCGACAGGTGCCGCTGCAGGGGGTCGGCCAGGTCACGCCGACAGCGCTCAAGCCTCTGGTCGCGCAGCCATGCCCGGACGCTGTTTCCGTGCTGCTGGAACAGCCGGTGCAATGAGCGAACCGACATGTGGTGGGCCGCCGCGATGCGGTCGACGGTGAGTGCGGGGTCACCCAGGTGCTCCTGCACGAAGGAGGTGACGCGCAGGTACAGGGCGCGTTTGCGGGAGTCGACCAGGACATCGCTCATGCGGTCCAAGTGGTGTGCAAGGACCGTGCTGACCAGATCGACGGCGGTGGTCCCCAGCCGGAGCGCGTCGGAGGGTGTGCAAGCCCGGTACTCGGCGGCGGCGGTGAGGAACTGCGCGACCAAGCGGCCCGGCCCCCGGCGTGCGGTCATCGGAACGGCCAGGAGACGGTCCAGCCGCCGCGCGGGGAAACACAGCGTGGACTTGGGGAACTGGAACATCACTCCTCCCGCCCGCGTGCCGACCGGGGACTCCTCGGCTGAGGCGTCGAAGGGACGAGAGCTGTCGTAGAGCACCATCTGGCCGCTCTCGATCACACCGGTGTTACGCGCCTGCTCGATCCGCTGGCGGCCGGAGTTGATGACGACCAGTTGGAAGAGCTCCGGGTCGGACTGCCGGATCAGCCTGGGCGTGCGCTGCGAAACCAGCGCGCTGTAGGAGAGCTCGGACATCTGGGATGCGCCCATAGGCATGGTCCGCAGCCGCGCCACGAACGGCTTCTCCTGGCTGACAGCCTTGATCCGTGTCGTCACGAGCGCCAGTGCGGTGATCTCCGCCCACTCGCCGACCTCCTCGACCGATACATCCACACACTCGCCTGTGGTTCCCATCGCGATCTCCCCCAAGAAGACATCCGAGGCCCCGCCCGATGGTCGAGGAGCGGGCCACCGGCAGTGTTCAACGGCTGCCCTGCCGGGTTCCAGAAGGACACACGCCAAGGGCCGAGCCCTCAGCCGAGTCGGCACGACGGTTCTCCGCCGTGAGCGGCTCGAATGCTTAAGGCCGCGGCTGCCGCCGCGCCCGGGCGGGCCGCAGCCGGCATCCTCCTGACGGGGAAGGGGGGCCGCTCTGGAGCAGCCCGCAACCGGTGCGGGCTGCGTCCCCGAGCTGGTGAGCGCCACTTTCGCCACCCGCGAGACCGTCTGGTGGGGGCGGAACAGCGCATGTGCGTCGGACTCGAAGCAGTTCGGGCCCTGGTCATCCGGCTTCGACAAGCGTGTTCGGCCACATGATCAAGCAGGGACGGCACCGATCAAGCCGCCGTCGATGACGAGATCCTGACCGTTGATGTAGGACGCGTCCGACGAGGCGAGGAACGCCACAGCCGCGGCTACCTCCTCCGGGCGCCCGAAGCGGCCGGCGACGATCTGGCCGGTGACCGCCGCTGTCTCCGCTTCGGTCAGCGCGTCTGCCGGGTACATCGGGGTGTCGATGTACCCGGGGCTGACGGAGTTGACGGGGATACCGCGCGGGGCGAGAGAGGCGGCGAGGGTTCGGGCCAGGTTGTGCACCGCGGCTTTGGTGGCCGAGTAGAGGGTCAGGATGCTGTTGCCCCGATGAAGGGTCCAGGAGGCGTTGACGACGATCGAACCTCCGTCTGTCAGGAGTGGGAGTGCCTGTTGGACAGTGAAGAACACCCCCTTGAAGTTGACGTCGATGCCGTGGTCGAAGTCCGGTTCGGTGATGTTCTCGAACGGCAGGAATGTGCCGGTGCCCGCGTTCGCGAAGAGGCTGTCCAGGCGGCCGTGACGGTCCTGGACGGTCTGCATCAGCGCATCCACCGCGCCGAGGTCGGCGGTGTCGGCCACGACTCCCGAGGCGCCCGGGCCGAGCTTCTGCACGGCGGAGTTCAGCCGCGTGCGGGTGCGGCCCGTGACGATGACGTGGGCGCCTTCGGCGACGAGGCGGTGTGCGGTCGCCAGACCCATGCCACTGGTGCCGCCCGTGATGAGGACGGTCTTGTCGGTGAAGCGGTTCATGCCGGTGTTCCCGTCAGGGTGTGCGCGAGGTGATCGCCGAGGTGGGGCAGCCAGTCGGGCCGCGCGTTACCGAGGAGGTGGTCGCCGTGGGGGACGGACAGGTAGCTGCCGTGGGGTGCCAGACGGGCCAGGGGCTCGCCGTTCGTCACGCGGGATGACGTCCAGGTCTCCGTCCACGACCAGCAGCGGATCCGCGATGCGGGGGGCCAGGGCGGCGAGGTCCACCGGACGTACGAACTCGCGGGCTGCGTCGGAACCCCCCGCCCGTCGGGTCATGATCTCTCGTACCGGCGGGGGCAGTTCCTCCCAGTCGAGGCGGAACGGACCGCTGACGGTGGCGACGGCCGCCACGCGCGACTCCAGCGCCGCGGTCCGGGCCGCGAAATAGCCGCCCAGGCTCATGCCTACGAGTCCGATGCGTGCGACGCCGAGGGCGTCGACGACCCGGCCCACGACTCGCTCGTAGTCCGGCACGAGGGTCGTGGTGGCCGCGAGCACGCCCTGCCCGGGGCCGTCCATCGCGAACACCGCAAGACCCCTGGCCAGCAGCACGGACACCAGATCGAGGAACTCTTCCTTGGCCGAGTCCAGGCCGGGGACGACGACCACGGTCCCCGGCGCATCGGCGGGGCCGCGCAGCCAGCCGGTGAATCCCTCGCCGCTCACCCGCCGCGCACCGGGCTCCAGCACCGTCAGTGCCCGGCTCAGGGCGTGGTCCGCCTCGACGGCAGCACGGGGTGCGTCCGCGTACGGTGCCAAGGTGGCCAGGTGGAACCACCGGGCCGCCATCAGCAGGTACTCACCCGCGGAGAGGGACGATCCCGCATCCTCCGCGCACTGTAGGTAGCCGTGAACGGTGCGCAGGAAGGAGGGGCCCCAGTCGGCGACGGAGGCGAGGTCCTCGGTGACGCGCCGGTACTCGTGCGGGTCCACGCCGGTGCCGGTGGCGCGGGTCCACTGGGCGGCGGCGAAGTCGGTGGCGCTCATCGTGCTCCTCCGGTCAGCAGGACTGCCTTGCCGCGTATCCGGCGTTCGCGGAGGTCGACCAGGGTGTCGGCGGTCTCTGCCCAGCCGGTGATGCGGCCGACCTCCGGGTGCAGGCGGCTCTGTTGCACGAGGCGAACCAGGGCTGTGAGATCGGAGCCGTACGGGGCCTCGGCGTAGTGGAAGTGCTGGATCGTGACGCGCTCGGGCCCGCCGAGGAGTTGGAAGAAGTCAAGGGTCGCCGGAGTGCGGCTCGCCTGACCGAACCAGACGAGCGTGCCGCCCGGGCGTACCTTCGCCAGGGCGAGGGCCAGAGCCGCTCCGCCTGTGGATTCCAGCACGACATCGAATGGTCCCCGGGCCGCGTCGACCTCGTGCACCACGTTCGCGCCCAGCTCTGCGAGCCGTTCGCCACGCACCGGCGTGGCTGTCACCGCGGTCAGCTCGGCTCCCGCCCCGACGGCCATCTCGGTGACGTAGTGGCCGACGCCGCCTGAGGCGCCGGTCACAAGCACCCTTCGGCCGGCCAGGGAACCGGCCGTACGCAGCAGTCGCAGGGCCGTGATCCCGGCCAGGGGCAGAGCCGCCGCCCGTACGCTGTCGATGCTGTCCGGCAGTGCCGCGAGCGAGTGCGTGGGCACGGTTGCGTACTCGGCCCAGCCGCCCTGGGCCGGATGCCCGACCACACGGGTACCGATGCCGGGGCCGGATCCGTCGGCCGCCGCCTGTACGACGAGCCCTGCGATGTCCTTGCCGGGAAGCAGCTCCGGCCGGGGGTGTTCGAGAAGGAATGTCTCGCCCCGGTTCGGGGCGAACGCCTCGACCTTGATCAGTGCCTCACCGGGCTCCGGCACGGGCCGGGGGACCTCGGCGAAGGTGACCGGACGCGCCGCTTCCCCCGTGGGAATCAGTCTTTGCATGGAGAGATGCAAACCCCGCGGCCCTCCCGCGATCCAACAACGAACAAGCAAAGCCGACAACTTTCGGTTGTCACCTATGGTGAGAGCCATGGATCTCGACATGGCGCAGGTACGTGCCTTCGTGCGCACCGCCGAGGAACTGCACTTCGGCCGGGCGGCCGGGACGCTCGCCATCTCCCAGCAGGCGCTGTCCAAGAGGATCGCGCGGCTGGAATCCCTGCTCGGCACCGAGCTGTTCCAGCGCGGTGGCAACGGCGTACGCCTCACCGAGGCGGGCCGGCGTTTCCTCCCACCGGCCCGGCAGACCGTGACTGCCGCCGACGGCGCGGTCGCGGCGGCGGTCGGCGAGGACCGTCCGCTGCGCGTGGATGTCTGGGGACACCTCTACGCGCCGATGCGGACGCTGGCCCAGGTTGCCGGGCGGGCCGGAGAGCTGGAGTTGGGGCACGGGCGCGATCTGCCGGCAGTGACGACGGCACTGCTGCACGGCGACATCGACGCTGCCTTGGGCCGGGCCCACCCCCCGCTTCCCGCGGGGCTGGCACACTGCCTCGTCCGCCTCGAACCGGTGGACGCCGTACTGAGCGCGGACCACCCGCTCGCAGCCGAACCGGCGCTGCCGCCGGACCAGCTGCGCGACAGCGTGCTGTGGGCGCCGGGCGCGCTGGACCGACTCGACTTCCTCCAACGGTTCGCCGACCGATTCGGCATCCACAATACGGCCACGAGCGTCAACCTGGGGCTCGCCCACTTCCTCGCCGAGGTGGCGGAGGAGCCGCGACGCTTCTCGCTGATGCCTGCCGATGTGCCACTGCCGGAGGTCCCCGGGCTGCGCTCCGTTCCGTTGGTCGATCCCACGCCGCTGTATGCCTGGTCGCTGCTGTGGCGTGCCGGCAACGGGCGCCCTGGCCTGAACAGCCTCGTTGCCGCCTGCGCCGAGGAAGCAGGGCAGAGTCGATGGCTGGAGTACGATCCGACCCGCGAATGGCTGCCCGAGCCACCCGCGAGCGACCCCCGGACCCGGACCGGAATGACCTCGTCGAGGTCGGCGGAGCAGTCCGGTCCCGGCGCCGGCCGGGCATCTGCCGGGCGGGCGTACTCCATGTGCCAGCACTCGCCCGCACGTGGCACAGCGCGAGCGGACTCACGGCCCGCACCGATCGTCCTCGCCTCCGGGCCGGCTGCCGTCCTCGCCTCCCTCTTGGCCGCCTGCTCCCCTCTGGCCCGCAACGGAATCACGAGACGCACGGCTGCCCCGCTGTCCCTGGCCGACGAGGGAGACTCCGCAGGGCAGTCCACCGGATGCGGTCATTCCCCCTGCACGGTCTCCTTCCGGCCGAGGTGTCCGGCCACCGCGGGGCGATACGGGATCCGGGCCCGGACGGGGGGCCGGCCGGGGCGTCGGAGTCGGACCGGTTCCGGAAGGGCGGGCCAGTAGTGCTCGGTGAACAGCCGGGCGACCAGCTCGCCTCGGCTGGAGACGCGGGTCTTGGCGAAGACGGCCTTCAGATGGTCGCGGACCGTGTGCGGGGAGATGAAGAGCGTCGCCGCGATCTCAGCGGTGGTCATCCCGCGGGCGACGAGCTGCGTGATCTGGAGCTCCCGCGAGGTCAGGCCGTACGCCTCGGCGATGAGGACCGCCAAGTCGGCGGGTGTCGCGGGCTCGATGACGAGGGCCACCGGGCCGGTCCTGCCGCCGGGTCCTGTGAGGCAGGACGCATGGCAGACCAGCCAGCGGCCCTCAGTGGTCCGGATGCGCACCCGGGCTCTGCCGTGGTCGCGGCCGTCGGCGATGGCCCGTGCCTGAAGGGCTGTGCCGATCACCCAGATGGGCAGCTTCAGCCCCAGCGGTGAGGGGAAGGCCGGCCCCTTCGGCAGCAGCGCGAGGAGATGTCGTGCCTCCGCGTTGACCGACGTGGCTTCGCCGGACTCGTCGAAGAGGATCAGCCCGGGCGCAGGGGAGTCGGTACCGGGTGCGGACTCGGACGGCTGGGTGAAGGTGCGCAGCCGCGCGGCCAGCGGGCCGGACAGGTCCGCGAGCAGCGCGATCTCGTCCGGACGGAACGCACCGGTGTTGCGGAACAGGCTCACCAGCCCCCACGGCCGGTCGCCGACCCGCAGTACGGCGCGCAGTTCGTCGTGCACGCCCTGGCCGAGCAGGAGGCGCCGGAAGCGGGCGCTGCGGGCAGGCAGGTCACCGGTGGCCGCACGCAGCCCGGCCGCCGGCAGGGACGCACGGGCCAGCTCGCGGAACGGCAGGATGTTCTCGTCCAGGATCTCGCTCTCCCAGTAGGTGGCACACCTCTCCCCGTCGCCGAGGTTCTCCACCAGCATCGGCGCTGTGATCAGACCGGTCTCCGGGTCGACGGCCGTCCACACGGCCGAGTGGAACGGCACGGACTTCCGCACACCGGCTGAAGCCAGGCTGAACAGCTCGAACGCGTCGGTAGCCCGTGCGACGGCCGACAGCACCGGTCGGCATGGATCAGCCATGTGTGTCCCCTCCACTGATCATCCTGCCCGCTCCCCCGCTCATCCTGCTCGGTCCCGCGCCGGGCACCAACCCCTCGATTGAGGGGGGTGTTCCCAGCGGATCACCCCTTCTCACGGGATGGGGCCGCTGGGCGGGGGTGGCGCAGGTTGGTGGCACACGACCAGCAGAGAGGCAGCACATGGACATCGCGATTGTCGGAGGGGGTGCCGCGGCGGTCGGCCTGCTGCACGCGCTTGCCACCATGGAGGGCGAGGCCGCCATCGCGGCCGGAGCCGGCACGATCACGGTCTTCGAGCCGTCGCCGCAGCTGTGGCGGGGACGACCGTACGGCCCGGACCTGGATTCGGTCCTGGTGAACGCGCCACCCGCCCTCATGTCGATCCGTCACGGCGACTTGGGCCACTACGCCGCCTGGCTGGGAGAACGCGGTGCCGACCACATCGACGAGCGCCTGGGGCAGCCGCTGGTCCCGCGCGCGCTGTTCGGCGAATATCTGGAGCACACTGGGGAGAAGGCCGTAGCGGCGCTGGGCGAGCAGGGCCGGCCGGTGCGCGTCGTGGCCGCCCGCGTGAGCGAGGTCGTCCGTTCCGGAGCCGGGATCGTGGTGCGCACGGACGACGCGCAAGAGCACCGAGCCACCCACGTGGCGCTGGGTGTGGGCGGAGGCACCCCTCCGGACCTGTACGGCCTCGCCGGTGGCCGGGGCTTCACGGCCGACCCCTACCCGCTGGCCGGCACGCTCGACAACGTTCCGGCCGAGACCGATGTGGCGGTCATCGGCAGCGGCCTCACCGCCGTGGACGTCGTCGTGTCGCTCGCCGCGCGCGGACATGCGGGACGCATCACGCTCCTCTCGCGCAGCGGAGTGCTGCCGCACGTCTGGCAGCGTCAGGACGGCCGGAGCCCACGGCATGTGACCGCCGAACGGGTGGCGGAGCTGCACCGGACACGAGGGAACGTCACGCTCGACGACCTCATCGGGCTCTTGCGTGCGGAACTGGCGGAGGCGGGTGAGGACTTCGAAGAGCTCACGGCCGAGCTTCGGGCCGCCAAGACCGACAATCCGCTCCAGCGGCTCCGGCGGCAGATCGCCGCCATCGACGACCCCCGGATCGGGCGCCGTGTGCTGCAGCAGACCGTGCACAGCGTCGGCCCGTACGCGTGGCGGCTGTTGCCCGAGTCCGACCGCGCGTGGCTGCGGCGCCGGCTCCGTACGGCCGCCGGCGTGGCCTCGCCCATGATCCCGAGGAACGCGTCGATCCTGATGCGGCTGCTGGATTCCGGCCAGCTCACCGTCGCTCCCGCCATCCGCGCGATCGAGCCGGTGAACGGGCGGTACCGGGTGCGGCACGGCCACGGTGAACTCACCGCGGAGATCGTCGTCAACGCCGTGAACCCGCCACCGCACGCGATTCCGGCCCCGGCCCGGGACCTGGTCCAGTCCGTGCTGGGCACCGGCCTGGCCACGCTTCACCCGTCAGGCGGCCTGATCCCCGCCGACCCGCGCGTGCACGTGGTCGGAGACCTGACGGGCGGCGGCTCCTTCATCACCTCGAGCATTCCCGGCGTCGCCGCCCAGGCGTCCCGCGTCGCCGAGGCGCTTCGCTCACCGAGCTGATGCGGGGAGACCTCCTGACACCCCTTGCGGCCGGTGGTCCGGGCCGGACGGCGCCGTCCAGGCCGCGTGGGGTGCGCGTACCTACGGCGTGGTCCGCGCGATGCCCCGCGAATAGTGCTCCTTGAACACCTCCAGGTGCGCCCAGGTGGTCAGGCCACGCACCTCGTCGAGGGCTTTGAGCTGCTCGGTGATGCGGTGCAGGCGGGTCGTCGAGTCGGCGCCGAGGGTGATCACCAGGTCGAAGCGGCCCACTGTGCGGGCGACGAACTCCACTCCGGGCAGCGCGGCGAGGAAGGCGGTCACGTGCTCGTCGTCCCCTCCGAGGTTCAGGCCCGCGCCGAGTGCCGGTCTGCCGCTGCCCGCGCCCCGGCGCACCACGGCGGCGACGTGCAGGGCGCGGCTGGTGACGAGCCGGCTGACCCGGGCGCGGGCGGCGCTCGGCGACATGCCGACGCGGGCGGCCAGTCCGACGAACGGCATGCGGCCGTCGCGCTCCAGCAGTTCGATGAGCCGCAGATCGGTTTCGTCGACGTGCACATCGCTGCGGAGCGGCCCCTGCGGCATGAAGACCGATGTGACGACGTCGGTGTAGAGGAGCGTGTTGACCTCTCGTACCCGGGGCTGGGCGCGGAGGCGGGCGAGCGCGCCGTACAGTTCGCGGTCGCTGGGGACGCGCAGCTCCGCGACGAGGTCGTAGGCGCCGCTGACCGCGGAGACGAAGACCGACGCGTCCGTGGCGCACAGCGCGCCGACCACCTCGTCGGCCGGGCCCGACACGGCGACGGAGACGTGCGCGAGCGTGGTGAGCCCGAGCAGCTGGGGGTGTGCCACCGCGACGATCTCCACGTCTCCGGAGCCGAGCAGGGCCTGCACCCGCGCCGAGACCGCCGTCCGCGGCGCTCCCACCCGGGCGGCCAGGTCGCTGTAGCTCGCCCTGCCGTCCTGCTGGAGCGCGGCGATGAGCTGTGTGTCCAGACCGTCACTCATGCCTGTCCGAGACCCAATCTTTACAGAGTGATTCCGTACTTCCGTAGGGACAAGTTTACGGTTCTCACGGCCCCTGGGAACTGATCAGCCGAAGAATGGGGGCAGAGGGCGACAGAAACGCTGACATGCCTTCGCTTTGCAGCGCACCTGCTATTGCTGCCGTCGGTGGGCGGATCTACGGTGCCGGTCACTGGAACGCCCCCGACCCCCGCACGAGGAATCACATGCGCGCACTGCGCCACCAGGAGACATCGGTCCTGGACGCGACCGTCACCCTTTTCACCAGCGCCACCCTGCGCACCGTCGACCCCGGTACCGAGGGGGCCGAGGCGTTCCTCGTGCACGGGAACCGGTTCGGCGCCGTCGGCACCGTCGAGGAGTGCCGGGCCGAAGCCGCACGGATCGGCCGGCCGGCCGAGGAGGTGGATCTTCGCGGCGCCGTCGTGGTCCCCGGCTTCGTCGATCCGCACGCCCATCCCCTGATGTACGGCCAGATGATGAGCTGGATCGACTGCGGGCCGGACAACGCGTCCGACATCCCGGGCATCATCGCACTGCTGCGCACGGCGGCCGAGTCCCTGCCGCCCGGTCGGCCGGTGCGCGGCTACGGATACGAGCACCGCAACCTCGCCGAGCGCCGCCACCCCACCAAGGAGGAGCTGGACCGGGTCAGCACCGACCGCGAGGTGTATCTGATGAACGCCAGCGGTCACGGTGGCGTCGTCAACAGCCGCACACTGGCCCGGCACGGCGTCACCCGGGACACACCCGACCCGGAGGGCGGCACCTTCTTCCGGGACACCGACGGGGAGCTGACCGGGGAGATCTCCGATGCCGCCTGCAACATCCTCACCGGTGTCGGGGGCGTCAAGGTGGGCCGCCACGGGCCGAACTTCCACCTGGAGGACGAGCCCGAGGAGCATCTGCGGCAACTCCGGGCCGCACAGGAGCGCTTCCTCGCGGGCGGTGTGACAACGATCGGGGACTGCCAGGTGACCCGCCGCGAATTCGACACCTATCTGCGACTGGCCGACGGCGGCGAGCTGCGCACCCGCGTCGGCATGTACCTGCTGAGCCATCTGCTGGACCGTGTGGTCGAGACCGGAATGCACGGCGCCTTCGGCAACGCCCGGCTCTCCTTCGCGGGAATCAAGTTCTACGCCGACGGCACTCTCGGCGGCTGGACGGCCTACTTCCCCGACGGCTACGCGGGGGACCCCTGCCGCACCGGGCAGCTGTACCACGAGCCGGGGGCATACCGGGAACTCATCGACAGGGCACACTCCGTGGGGCTCCAGACGGCGACGCACGCACAGTCGCCCGACGCGATAGAGATGGTGCTCGACGCCGTCGAGGCCGCACAGGAGCACCACCCCCGGTCCGATGCGCGGCACCGGATCGAGCACTGCGGGCTGCCCACCGCGGAACAGATCGAGCGCATGCACCGGTTGGGCATCCACCCGGTCAACCAGACCCAGCACTACTACAACTGGGGCGAAGGCGTCACCGACGCGATCGGCACCCCCGGCGAGCGGTTCAACCCGCTCGGCGAGTTCCTGGCGGCCGGAGTACCCGTGACACTCAGCTCGGACGCGCCCGTGGCCGAGCCGAAGCCGCTGGAGGCGATCCAGGCAGCCGTCACCCGTGTCACCCGGCGCGGGCACCGGCTGGGCGACGCCTCCCTGCGGATCCCGGCGGCCGAGGCACTCGCCGCGCACACGCTCGGCGGGGCCCGCACTCTGGGCCGCGAGCACGAACTCGGCAGCATCACCCCGGGCAAGCTGGCCGACTTCACCGTCCTGGACGCCGATCCGCTCGCCGTCGACCCCGGGTCCGTCGCCGCGATCGACGTCCTCCAGACGTGGGTCGACGGCACGCTCCAGCACTCCACCTCAGCCACATCGACCAAGGGGCAGCCGTGACGGAACACGCTCAATCCCGCAGGGCGCGCAAGGCGGGTATCGCCGCGTTCGTCGGCACCACCATCGAGTGGTACGACTTCTATGTCTACGCCACCGCCGCGTCCCTGGTCTTCGGCCGGATCTTCTTCCCCGAGGGGACGGACCGGCTCACCGGAATCGCCGCGGCGTTCGCCACGTACGCGGTCGGATTCTTCGCGCGGCCGCTCGGCGGTGTCGTCTTCGGCCACATCGGCGACCGGTTCGGCAGACGCAGCGCACTGGTGATCACCCTGACCATGATGGGTGCCGCGACGTTCCTCGTCGGTCTGCTGCCCACCTACGCCGGCATCGGGGTGTTCGCCCCCCTCCTGCTCGTCCTTCTCCGCTTCGTGCAGGGCATCGCCGTCGGCGGCGAATGGGGCGGCGCCGTCCTGATGGCCGTCGAGCACGCGCCGGAGGACAAGAAGACCTTCTACGGAGGCTTCGCGCAGCTCGGCAATCCGGCCGGAGCCCTGCTGTCCACCGGCCTGTTCAGCCTGCTGTCCACCTTCGGCGACGACGCCCTCGAGGAGTGGGCGTGGCGGGTGCCGTTCCTGCTGTCGGCGGTGCTCATCGTCATCGGCATCCTCATCCGCCTGAAGATCGAGGAGTCACCGGTCTTCGAGGCAGAGCCGGAGCCCGACGGGGGCCTGCCGCTGACGTACGCGCTCAAGACGAACTGGAAGCCCATCCTGCTGGGCATCGGCACGCTTCCCATCGCGGTGGGCGGCTACTACCTGGTGACCACGTTCATCACCGCGTACGCCACTGATCCGGCGGTGGGGCTCTCGGAGACGGTGGTGCTCAACGCGCTGAGCGTCGCGGCTGTCGTCGAGCTGATCGCGACACTGGGTGTCGCATGGCTGGGCGACAAGGTCGGGCGCGTCCGTGTGGTCGTCTGGGGTCTGGCAGCGGTGGCCGTGCTGGCCGCACCGCAGTTCCTGGTGGTCTCCTCGGACTCGACGGTACTGATCTTCCTCGTCTTCGCAGCGATGCGGCTGGTCATGGCGGCGACATACGGTCCGGTGGCCGCGGTCCTGGCCCAGATGTTCGGCCCCCAGGCGCGCTACACCAGCATCTCGGTGACCTACCAGGTGGCCGGCGCGCTGTTCGGCGGCCTCTCACCGGTGGTCTCGACGCTGATGTTCCAGGCGACCGGCAGCATCGTGCCGGTCATCGTGCTGCTCGTCGCCATGTGCGCGCTGAGTATCGCGTGCCTGTTGAGGGCACCGCAGCACACCGACGACCCGGCGCCCGCGGAGAGCCCCGGGCCGGCTGCGTCGGTTGGCAAGGCGTCCGGACCCGAGTGACGGGGGCGACGGCCGACCCCGCGCACTCACGGTTTGCGGGCGACTCCGCCATAGGCGGCGATCTTCGGCCGTTCCCCGATCTCGGTGGACTGCGGCCGCCACTCGGTGATGGGGACGAAGCCCGGGGCGACGAACTCGAACCCGTCGAAGGCGGCGCGGATCTGCTCCTGGGTGCGCGGGTTGTATGGAGCCCCACCGGTCTTCGCGTATTCCTCGCAGAGGGTCACATACGCCGGGCTGTCGACGGAGCCGTCCCACAGGACCAGGTGACTGCCCGAGGGCACCGCCTCCATGACGGTGCGCACGACGCGCAGCATGTCCTCGTGGGTTGCGGCATGGCCGAGCACTCCCATGAACATGACGGTGATCGGCTGGGTGAAGTTCAGAACGTTCCGGGCGTCGGCGACGATCTGCTCCGGGTCGTGGAAGTCGGAGTTGATGTAACTCGTGACTCCCTCGTCGGAGGTGTTGGTCAGCAACGCCCGGGCGTGGGCGAGCACCAGTGGATCGTTGTCGACGTAGACGACCCTGGACTCCGGCGCCGCGCCCTGTGCGACCTCATGCGTGTTCTGCATGGTGGGCAGGCCGGTACCGATGTCGAGGAACTGGCGGCTGCCGGCCTCGTCGGCCAGGTGGCGCACGGCGCGGATGAGGAACTGGCGTGACTGGACGGCCATGGTGGAGATGTCAGGGTCGATCTCCAGGCACGCCTCTCCGACGGTACGGTCGACCTGGTAGTTGTCCTTGCCGCCCATCCAGTAGTTCCAGATCCGGGCCGAATGCGGGATGTCGCTCCGGATCGCCGGTTCCTGCGGGTTCGGCATGGGCGTTCAGCTCCTCTGGGCATGGATGAGCGGTGGACGAGCGCCGCGACCGGGACCTGCCGCGGACCTCCTCCAGCCCGCAGGCACCACCTGGGCACGGCTACCGCACGTTACCCCTCAGACACACCTGTCGTGCCGATATTGAGAATTCTTAACGCTTGTCATTCATTCAGTTCGGATGCGGTTCCCGTCCGCCGCGAAGCAGCGCGGGAGCGGGGCGCCGACCGGAAGATACCCGGTCGGCGCCCGCGGGACTCACGCGGAGGCGCCGGCCGCCTCCGGGGCGAGGTGCCGGGCGAAGAACCGCAGCGTGCTGTCCAGCTCGAAGGCCGGGATGTCCGCGTGTGCGCCCGGGTTGGCGTGCAGGGTCTTCTCGGCCGATCCCAAGGCGTCGAACAGTGCCAGGCACTGCTCCCGCGGCACCCGCTCGTCGTCCCACTGCACCAGGAACTCGACCGGAACGGTGATCCGCGCGGCAGGCCCGGCAGTTGCCACTACCCCGCCCAGCCCCAGCACCGCCGCACGCACCCGGGGCTCGACGGCGACGAACGGAACGCCGAGTCCGCAGCCCAGCGACACCCCCCAGTAGCCCACCGGGCCGGAGCCGACGTACTCCAGTTCCTGGAGCGCGTCCAGAACCGAGCGCCACTCCGGGACGGTCCGGCGCGCCACCATCGCCTGGAAGTCCGCGATCAGCGGAGCCAGTTCCTCGCCGGCTGCCACGCGGGCCTGGTTCTCGGTCGCGAGCCGGTCGTACTCGTCCTCCTGCGGCCGGTCGCCGTGTCCGGGCACATCGACCGCCGCCACCGCGAAGCCGCACTCGGCCGCGAAGCGGCGCGCGCGGACGGCGATCCCCGGAGCCTTCTTGTGCTGACCGCCGCCGTGTCCCATCAGAACGAGGGGGCGAGTACCGGCAGCGCCTGCGGGTGTCCACAGCACGCCGGGAATCTCGCCGAAGGTGAAAAGCTGTTCGGTTACGTCGTCACACGACGTCTGAGAGGTGAAGCGCATAGCGTCTCGAGCCCTTCGGAATGCCTTGAGCGGGCACTCCCCGGACCATGCGGGAGAGGGAGCCCCGACCTGTCACAGCGTTGATCGGTCTCACCTCCTCGGTTCGCAGCGGCGCACGGCGGGCTGAAAATATCACAGTTGGCTTGACCCGGTCCGGCCAAGGGGATCGGCATTGAGGAATGCGGATGCGGCAACCGGGGCGCGGCTCCGGATGCGGTGGCGCGTCACCAGGTCCGCGGCTGCTGCTGCGGAGGCATCAGCCAGTTCAGTGTGCGACCGATGTCGCTGGGAGAGACGATGCCGACGGCACGGCCGTCCTCCAGTACCAGCACCCGATGCTCGGCGCCGGGCTCCATCCGCGGCAGCAGGTCCGCCAGAGGATCGTCCGGGCCGGCGGTGACCACTTCCGACAGCGGCAGCATCACATCACCGACCGCCGTGGTCTCCCACCGGTCGGCATGGACCTGCTGAGCCCGCTCCAGCGTGATCAGTCCCGCCGCGTCACCTGCCGCTCCCACGGCGGGGAAGGCCGAGTGGCGATACCGGTACCGGGGGTCGGCGAGCAACTGCCCCACCGTCAGCCCTGCGGGGGCCGTCACAGGGTGCTCCGTCATGGCCCGGCGCACCGGCACTCCGGCCAGAGTGCTTCTGATCTGGGCCTGCCTGCCTTCCGCCGTCGCGGCGGTGAGCAGGAACCAGCCGACCAGTGCCAGCCACAGCCCGTCGAAGGCGCGGGCCGTGAGGAAGAGCAGAACGCCCCCGACGACGAGCAGCCAGCCGAAAGCCCGCCCCACCACGGTTGCCCGGACGGCCGCCCGCAGCCGGTCCCCGCTACGGCGCCACAGCAGGGCGCGGAGCAGGCGGCCGCCGTCCAGAGGAGCGGCGGGAATGGTGTTGAAGAGAGCGAGCAGCACATTGATGACCGCCAGCCAGGCCGCCGCCTCCACCAAGAGGCGCGGGGCCCCCAGGAGATGGACGAGCCAGGAGCTCAGCCCGAAGGCCACGCCGAGCAGCAGACTGACCAGGGGGCCGACTCCGGCGATCCGCAACTCCGCTCCCGGCTCGGACGCCTCGGACTTCAGCCGGGCCAACCCGCCGAGCAGCCACAGCGTGATGTCCTCGACCAGCACTCCGTTGCGTCTGGCGACGATCGCGTGCGCGAGTTCGTGCGCCAGCAGCGACCCGAAGAACAGCAGCGCGGTGCCCAGCCCGGTCACCCAGTACAGCGCTTCCGCGCGCCCGGGCTCGACCTGCGGGAAGCGGCTGTGGGCCAGAACCCATGTGATGAGGGCGAAGATGAGCAGGACGCTCCAGTGGACGCCGATCCGCACTCCGGCGACCCGCCCCAGCGGAAACGTTGCACGCACGGTCGTCTCCCTGCCTCGGCATGACTGGTGCGATGTCCGAGCCGCGACGAGCCGCGTGCGTGGCACGTGCCCCGTCTTGCCGGGTCCGAGGTCGCCGCACCTTTCGACGACCGAATGGGAGGCGGACCCCCGTTCATCAGGGTCGGCCGCCGCTCCGGCTCAGTCGGTGATCTCGATGCGCTGGGCCTTCCCCTTCCCGGTCTTGGGGACGTTCACCGTGAGAACGCCGTCGCACAGCTCCGCACTGATGTGCTCGGCGTCGGAGTTCGGCGGCAGCGTCGTGCGGTAGTCGAACCGTCCGATGCGGCGGGTGTGCCTGCGGACCGTTCCGGTCCGTTCCTTCTCCTTCACCTCGCCGCGGACATCGAGCTCGCCGTCCGCGACCTCCACGGTGATCTGGTCCTTGCGCACGCCGGGCAGCTCCAGTTCCCCCAGGTAGGCGTCCTCGACCTCCTCGACGTCGGCCAGCGGGGCCCACGGCTCGGCCATCCCGAATCCGGGGAACCCGGCACCGGGGAGAGTGGCGTGCAGCAGCTCGTCCACCCGGGTGCGGAGGTTCTCCAGCTCGCCGAAGCCTGCCGCCGGGGGCCCGGCCGTGTGGTGCCGTGCGGGAACAGTCATGATCTCCTCCTTCGCTGCCGCAGCCCGCCTCCCGGTACCCGGGCGGCGGGCCGGAGCGCTTCGCCGACAGCGGTCACCTGGGCTGCCCGACCGTCGGACGGGCCTCCGCGCGGGGGACCTGCATGCCTTCGACGTCGTGCTCGGCGATGCTCAGCAGTCGCTGGGCGAGGTCGCGCATGGCTCTGCCCGCGGCCAGCTCGTCGCCGATCTCCGGCACATCCGTGTCCGCCGGGTGGCGGTGGGCCGTGCCGTGGCCGGTGACCTGCGCGGCGCCGGTGTCCAGCGTCGCGTTCGCCCTGGTCGCTCCCTCGTCGTTCTCGAAGAGCTGGAGGCGAACCTTCCATTCCATGGTGTGTGACATCGTCCTCTCCTCACCCGGTGCGGACCGGTGCGGACCGGTGCGGCACCCGATGCGTCAGGTGCCGAGCGAGTGCGGTGCGGAGGCTCCGTCCCCTGCTGCCGGGCGCCGGAGCCGGGAGGCGCTCTCGCGGACGCAGAACCCGAGGCACGCGGCAGACGAGCCGACGGCGGACGGCGACCTGCGGCTTTCCGAGCTGTCCAATGGAGCGCCCGTCCGCTCCCCGCCACTCGATTCCCTTGTCGGGACCGGCAGCGATCCGGTCGCGGGCGAGAATCGCACCTACATCCTGCCGCCGGTCCGTACGCGGCGAAGTGTCGGTGAACCCGCCATCGAGGATCCACCTCATCCCCGGTACATCCCCCGGTACCTTCCACTGTCCTACGCGAGAGAAGCAGCCGCCATACGACGCCGACAGCGCCGGCCCGCGTGACCGAGCGTGGCGCCCGGACACTGTCCGCGGCGCGCGCCTGACCTGCCGGTTCCCCGAAGGCGGGGGCGGCGGGCCGGCACCGGCCCGGCTTCTCCCCCGAACGGCGGACCGCGGTGGCCCACCGGCCGGCCCTCTGCTCACCTGGAACAGGCGGTTCACGCATCGCGGGCCGAGGGCCACGGCACGACCGCGTCAGAAGGCGACCGGAGGCAGGGACGATGCACGACGGCGGGCCGCGGCCAGGCGTCTCAGGCGGTGATCACGGAGGCCGGCCCAGGCCGTACGCGGAGGCCCGTACGACTGGCGGGAGCGTGCACCGCCATCCCCTCGGGCAGGCCGGGCGCAGGGCCGTCGGCCAGAAGGGCCGGCGGCGTGGTCACGGGGCCGGGTTCGGGGGCCGCATCGCAGCCGGCGGTACCGGGAGCCGGACCGTCCTCGGCACCCCGCACCCCCCGTTTGCCGCTGTGCGCCGGTGCGCGGGGAAACCCTCGTGCCGGCCGATCCGACCGGATCGCGGACCGGTGGCTGAGCCGCCGTCATGCAGCCGGCCGCCTCGAGGACCGAGCAGTCGCTGTTCCCGGTGGAGGTCGACCCGCGGGAACCGCTGGCGCGCCTCCGACAGGATCTGAGGACCGGGGCGGAGGGGCCCTCCCGGCGTGAGGCGGAGAGACGTGCCGCCGTGTACGGCCTCAACGAGGTCCGCCGGGAGCATCACGGACAGCTGCGGCGTGAACTGGCACGGCAACTGGTCCATCCGCTCGCGCTGCTGCTGTGGGGGGCGGCGGGACTGGCCTTCGTCGCCGGTACCGGTGTACTGGGCGTGGCGATCGTCGCCGTCATCCTCCTCAACGCCGGGTTCGCACTGCTCCAGGAGCGACAGGCGGAACGCGCCGTCGAAGCACTGGCCGACTACCTCCCGGCACATTCCCGCGTGATACGGGACGGCCGGGAGCAGAGTGTCGAGTCGACGCAACTCGTTCCCGGCGACCTGATCCTGCTGGACGAGGGCGACAAGGTTCCCGTCGATGTGCGGCTGGTGGAAGGGGCCGTGGAAGTCGACCTGTCGTTGCTGACAGGCGAGTCCGCCCCGGTGGAGCGGGCCGCAGGGCAGGCGGCTGCCGACGCGCCGACCCTGCGCGAACCGAATCTGGCCTTCAGCGGCACCACATGCCTCGAGGGGCAGGCGAAAGCCATCGTCTTCGCGACCGGCCGGCACACCGAACTGGACCGGATCGCGGCACTCAGCCAGCGCACCAGGCGTGAGGGAAGCCCTCTGGAACTCCAGGTCAAGCGCGTGGCCTGGCTGATCGCCGCGGTCGCTGTCGGCATGGGAGCGGTCTTCCTGCTGATCGGGACGGCGTCGGGCCTCCCGGTCAGGGACGCGCTGACGTTCGCGATCGGCCTGCTGGTCGCGAACGTCCCCGAGGGGCTGCTGCCGACCATCACCCTGGCGCTCGCTCTGGGGGTGCGGCTGCTGGCCCGGCAGGGCGCGGTCGTCAAACGCCTCAGCGCGGTCGAACGCTGGGTTCGACGCATGTCATCTGCACCGACAAGACCGGGACCCTCACCCGCAATCGGATGCGCCTGCGGACGGTGTGGACGCCACTCGGCGGTGAGCGCGGCGTCGAGCAGCCGAGCCCGGGGGACGATGTCGGCAGGCTCGCGGACGCGATGGCCGAGTGCACGACCGTCACCCGCGGCGAGGACGGGGCGTTCACCGGCGACCCCACGGAGGTCGCACTGGTCGAGGGAGCCGCGCGCCTGGGCCGCGCTCCCGACCCGGGCGGCCGGGACCTGCGCAGACGGGCCCTGTTCCGCTTCGACCCCCGGCTGCGGATGATGTCGGTCGTCAGCGACCTGCGGGACACGCCGACGGTCACCGTCAAAGGCGCTCCGGAAGCACTGCTTCCGCGCCTGCGCCGCACCGTCGACGTCGACGCAGTGCGCGCGGCCGTGGACGCCATGGCGCGGGAGGGGCTGCGCGTCCTGGCCGTCGCCACGCGGACACCCGCGACCCCCGACGTGCCGACGCGGCGCGAGGAGGTCGAGCGCGACCTGGAGCTGCTGGGTCTCGCCGGTCTCTACGACCCGCCGCGCCCCGAGGTGGCCGACGCGGTGCGCCGCTGCCATCAGGCCGGGCTTCGGGTGCATGTCGTGACCGGGGACAACGGCACCACCGCCGCCGCCGTGGCACGTGAGGTGGGCATCGGCGATCCCGGCCTGAGCGTCCTGGCCGATGCGGAGTCGGTGGGCGAACAGCGGCTGGACGAACTGCTCGCCTCGCCCACCGAAGTGGTCTTCGCCCGGGCCTCTCCGGAGACGAAGCTGCGGGTGGCGGACGCGCTGCGCGAGCAGGGCCAGATCGTGGCGATGACCGGCGACGGGGTCAACGACGCGCCCGCGCTGCACCGGGCGCACATCGGGGTCGCGATGGGCCGGTCGGGCACCGACGTCGCCAGGGAAGCCGCCACGATGGTGCTCGCGGACGACAACTTCGCCGCCGTCGTCCAGGCGGTGGAATCCGGCCGTCGGGTCTACGACAACGTCCGCAAGTTCATCCTCTACATCTTCGCGCACGCCGTCCCGGAGATCGTGCCGTTCCTGTTGTACGCGCTCAGCGGGGGCGCGATTCCGCTGCCCCTGACTGTCCTGCAGATCCTCGCGATCGACCTGGGCACCGAGACACTGCCCGCACTGGCGCTGGGCCGGGAACCGGCCGAGCCCGGGCTGATGACCAGGCCGCCCAGGCGCTCCGGACAGGGTTCCGGGGTGATCACCAAGGACATGCTGCTCCGGGCGTGGGTCTTTCTGGGGCTGCTCTCCACCGTGCTGGTGACGGGAGCCTATTTCTACGTGCTGTGGCGTGCCGGGTGGACGCCCGGTGCCTCAACCGCCGAGGGCAGCGAACTGCACCAGGACTATCTGACCGCCACCACCGCCACCTTCGCGGGCATCGTCACGTGCCAGGTCGGCACGGCGATGGCGGCCCGGACCGACCGGGCGTCCCTGCGCGAGGTCGGGTGGGCGTCAATCCACTGCTGCTGGCCGGCATCGTCTTCGAACTCGCCTTCACTGCCGTGCTGATCTGGGTGCCGCCCTTCCAGAGCGTCTTCGGCACCGCCCCGCTGCCCTGGGACGTGGTGGCGCTGCTGCTGACGTTCCCCGTACTGCTCTGGGGAGCCGACGAGCTCCGGCGCTCGCGGCGGCGACGCCGCACGGCGGTCAGGGGCCGGGCTGCCGGTACCGCACGCCGGGGATGACCGGGAACCGCGGGAAGCCGGGGAGAGCCTGGTGGACGCCCGGTACCGGAGCAAGAGGTGCCCGGCAGAGCAGCGAGAGTCGCCCGGAAGGTCACCGAGGGGGATTCTTCCGACCCGCTCCATGGGAGCTGCTCCGGTTGCCGGGCCCCGGGCGGTGCGGGATTGTGCGAAGAAGCGAACGTGATGTCGTCCCGGAGCCAGGGCGGTGCATTCCCGTGCGGTTGCCGCAGACAGTAGTCGGAACGGACGGTTCGCCTCCGGCCGCGGCCGCGGTGGAGTACGCCGCCCGAGAGGCCGTGTGCCGGAGTGCGCGGCTGCGGATCGTCCACTCCGTCGACTGGGTGCCGCCTCCCGGGATCGCCACCGCACTGGACGATGCCGGTCGGCAGGCGCTGCGGGAGAGCGGGGAGCGCGTGCTGTCCGAGGCCGCGGTGCGTGCCCGTTCCGTCGCGCCGGAGGTCGACGTCCGCACCACATTGGCGAGCGGTGATCCGCGGCGGGTGCTCGCGGAACTGTCCCGGGACGCGCTGATGACCGTCGTCGGCAGCAGCGGGAACAGCGGCATCACCGGCGGTCTGCTCGGGTCCGTCTCCAGGCATCTGGCGACCCGGGCCGAGGGACCCCTGCTCGTGGTCCGGGGGACTCCGGCCCCCGGCGGACCCGTCGTCGTGGGCATCGACGGTTCGCCCGCGGCGGAGGCCGCGACGGCTTTCGCCTTCGCCGAGGCCGCGGCCTGCGGCGGACCTCTGGTGGCTCTGCACGCCTGGTCGGAGTGGAGCGTGCCGCCCGTGCCGCCGCACGATCCGGCGCTGCGGTACGCGAAGGCCCCTGGAGAACTGCAAGCGGGCGAGGAGCGGCTGCTGGCGGAACTGCTGTCCGGGTGGGGGGAGCGCTGTCCGGACGTCGCTCTCGAGCGCCGCACGGTACGCGAACGGCCACGGCAGGCGCTGATCGAGGCGAGCCGTACGGCCCGGCTGCTCGTGGTCGGCAGCAGAGGCGAAGGGGGCTTCGCCGGACTGCGCCTGGGCTCGGTCAGCATCGCGGTCCTCCACCACGCGCACTGCTCGGTCGCTGTGGTGCGCTGACGGAGGACGCGGCTCCAGCGGCCGGAAAGATCCGCTGCGAGAGCAAGGGCACGGTCCGATCCGCTGCCGCCGCGCAGCGCCGGGCCCCGCTCACCATGAGCGGGGTCTCGCGGCGGTACGCCGCGACGACTTGGCGCGTGCGGTCACCGGCACCGAGGAGGCCCCGGGGCCCGGCCGGCGGACCGTGTCCGGGAGGACGAGGGCCGAGGGGCCGGTCGGAGGTGCGGCGTCAGCTCGGCGCGAACTTCGCGACGTACTCGTCGAAGGGCTCGATGCCCGCTTCGGCTCGGAGTTCGTCCACGCGCTCCGGCTCCGCGCAGGGCCACGGACCGGCACCCCGTCCCGGACACCGGCGATCTGGGTTCCGCAGATCTGCTTGCCGCCCTCGTTGACCAGCATCCGGTCCCGCAGGAATGCCAGTTCGCGCGGGCCGGCCGAGCCTGCGGACACCGCCCCCTGCAACAACTTCAGGGCGCGACTCTGGATGTCGAGCTGCCGGTCGGCGTGTTGGGCGATCAGCCACGCCGCGCGTGCGGCTTCCTCGCCGACCAGCTCCGCCGTCGGCCAACCGTGTGCGTCCATGATCTCGCCGAGCCGGTCGCCGTGCACGGCGGTCAGCCTCCGCCACGCCAACTGCCGGACGGGATCGTCGCTGTTCGCGTCGGCCGACATCCGGTGATCGGCCGCGGCCATGGCCGTGAGTTCCGCCGCCGGCGCGGCCATGTCCTGCGCCACTGTCCACTCCCCGTCCGGTCGGGTGCGTTGTGCTGTCACCGGGAACACTAAGGGCGCACGGCACCCGCGAAGATCATTCCGGCGGACGGTGACAGGCGCCTTCCCGGACTGCGACAATGAGAGTGTTCGCCGAAAGCGAGGCGTTCAGCGGGCCGCCGAGTCGGGCCGCCGCCAGCACCACCGCCCCCTCCCCGACGTGGTACCGCCACGGACGGCTCACCCGCGTCCACCGGCGGCCGGGGCGGCAGACCGGCCGGGATGGCCGGGAGCGGTCGTAGGATTTCCGGGTGTGCGGACGCCGGTGGCTTGCAGCGAGCCGGGGGCGGTCGTGTCCCGTTCGGTGGCGGCTGCCCCGCCCACGTCCCGGAGATCTCGCCGTCGGATACCGCGGCGGCCGTCGTGGCGGGGCTGCTCGTATCGGACGGCAGACGCCCGGTCACCCGTCTCACCCACTGCACGCGCCCGGTTCATGTCCCCGCCGCCGCAAGCGAAGGTCCCAGGAGGTCCCGTGGCCGACTCAGCCGCCCCGAATCCGCCGCTCACCCAGGCGCGGTCCCTGCGACCCGTCGCCTTCGGAGCCGATCCCACCGGTGAGCGCTTGGCGCGGATCCGCCGCTCTCCGCACTTCGCGAACGGAGTCTTCCAGAACCCCGACAACCCCGAGGGCCCCGAGGCCCGCCCTTCCGGTTCCAGGCTCGACTTCGCGAAGATGTACTTCGAGAAGGAGGCGCGCAGGCGACGCCGGCCCGCCGGGCCCATACCCCTCCACCCCACCACGGCGGAGGACCTCGCCCGGCCGCCGGCCGGCGGGCTGCGGCTCACCTGGATGGGCCACTCCAGCGTGCTCGCCGAGATCGACGGCCGGCGAGTGCTGTTCGACCCGGTGTGGGGGCGGCGCTGTTCCCCGTTCTCGTTCGTGGGGCCGAAGCGGCTGCACGCTGTTCCGCTGCCGCTGGCCTCGCTCGGTGCGGTGGACGTGGTCGTCATCTCGCACGACCACTACGACCACCTCGACCTGCCCACGATCCGCGCGCTGGCCTCGACGGACACGGTCTTCGCGGTGCCGCTCGGCGTGGGTGCGCATCTGGAGCGCTGGGGCGTTCCGGCCGACCGGCTGCGCGAGTTGGACTGGTGGGAGTCGACGCGGGTGGCGGACCTGCGGCTGACCGCGACTCCGGCCCGGCACTTCTGCGGCCGGGGACTGCGCAACCGACAGCACACCCTCTGGGCGTCGTGGGTGGCCGAGGGTCCCTCGGGCCACGGGGTTTTCCACAGCGGTGACACCGGCTACTTCCCCGGGTTCCGGGACATCGGCGCCGAGCACGGACCCTTCGACGCGACCATGATCCAGATCGGGGCGTACAGCGAGTACTGGCCCGACATCCACATGACGCCGGCCGAGGGCGTGCGGGCGCATCTGGATCTGCAGGGAGGGGAACCGCACGGGGTGATGCTGCCGATTCACTGGGCGACCTTCACACTCGCACCGCATCCCTGGGACGAGCCCGGGGAAGGCACTCTCGCTGCGTGCGGGGAGGCCGGCACCCGGGCCGCTCTCCCCCTTCCGGGCGAGCCGTTCGAGCCCGCAGCGGACGATGTCCCCTCCGCCCCGTGGTGGCGCACCGTCGCCCGGACCCCCGCGCCCGGTCCCCCGGTGGCGGAGGCACCGGCGGACGCGCCGGGTGCCGCGGCTCCGCAGGGGGCCGAGCCGTCCGGGAAGGCGGCCGGGTCCCCTGGGTGAGGCCGTACCTGCCGGCCGCTCTCCGCTTTCGCCACCCCGGGGGTTGGCCGTCCGGGTGGCCGAGCGCTCGGCCGACCGCGGTCGGCGGCCGGGTCGCCGGGACGGCGCCGGGCGCGCCCCGGGTCCGGTCCGTCCACCCGCGGAAGCACCGGTGCGCTGCCGGGGAGGCGCCGCGCTGCGGGTGGCGCACCTCCCCGGCGAAGCGCCCCTCTCGTGCTAGTTTGTCCCCTTCGATCTGGTGGTCGGCGGGCCGTGGGACGCCGGTCCGGCCCGGACCGATGGCGGTTCGGAACACGGTGCCGATACCGACGGAGAGCGACAGCCGAGGACGGGCGAGCCATGAGCGCCATCGAAGAGACGGTTGAAGTCCGGGTCCCGGTGCATACCGCCTACAACCAGTGGACCCAGTTCGCCGACTTCCCGCGGTTCATGTCATCGGTGCGCGAGGTCGAACAGATCAAGCCCAATCTCACCCACTGGGTGGTCGGGGTCGGGCCGCTGCGCGGGAGGTTCCAGGCGGAGGTCGTGGAACAGCGACCGGACAGGTATCTGGCCTGGCGGAGCACGGGACGCAGACACGCGCACAGCGGTGAGGTGTGCTTCCGGTCCACGGAGGCGGACCACAGCGCGGTCACGGTACGGATGCGGATGCACCCGCCCGGATTCGCCTGCCGCCTCGCGGCCACGTCCGGGCTCCTGCGCGGCGCGGTCCGCCGTGAGCTGCGCTGCTTCAAGGAGTTCATCGAGGCCGTCGGGGAGGAGTCCGGAGGCTGGCGCGGCACCATCGGCGGCGGCCGGGTGACTCCGGGCGAGCCGGAACCTCCCCGGAGCCGGGTCCCGCACTGGCCGGTCGGCTGATCCGGAACGGAATCGGCAGCGGAAGCGAGGCGCGAACCAGATGCACAGGCCACCCGAGGACGAGCCCGAGGAGCAGTTGTCGGTGACGCCGCCCGAGGAGTGGGCGGCGGGGATGCCCGCGGTCGCGCACGCGGTCGAGTACTCCCTCCGGCAGACGTCGCCCCGCCGGGCCGGGAAGACGCTGTTGACCATGAACCAGGTGGACGGCATCGACTGCCCCGGTTGCGCCTGGCCCGACCCCTCCCCCGGCCACCGGCACCGGAACGAGTACTGCGAGAACGGCGCCAAGCACATCAACGACGAGGCGACCTCGCGACGCGTCACCGCCGACTTCTTCCGCAGACACCCGGTCTCGGAGCTGGCCCGCCGCTCGGACCTGTGGTTGAACCAGCAGGGCCGGCTGACCGGACCGATGGTCAAGCGGCCGGACTCGGACCACTACGAACCCGTCAGCTGGCACGAGGCCCTGGGGCTGATCGCCGCCGAACTGAAGGCGCTGGACTCTCCCGATGAGACGGTGTTCTACACCTCGGGCCGGGTCAGCAACGAGGCGGCGTTCGCGCTGCAGCTCTTCGCCAGGGCGTTCGGGACGAACAACCTGCCCGACTGCAGCAACATGTGCCACGAGTCCAGCGGCTTCGCGCTGCACGAGACGCTGGGCACCGGCAAGGGCACCGTGACCCTGCACGACCTGCACCACGCGGACCTGATCTTCCTGGTGGGGCAGAACCCGGGGACCAACCATCCACGGCAGCTCTCCGCCCTGGAGGAGGCCAAGCGCAACGGCGCGCGCATCGTCGCGGTGAATCCCCTGCCCGAAGCCGGACTGCTGCGGTTCAAGAACCCGCAGCAGCCGAGCGGGGTGCTCGGCCGGGGTACCCGGATCGCCGACCGTTTCCTGCAGATCCGCAGCGGCGGCGACCTGGCGCTGTTCCAGGGGCTGAACAGGCTGCTGGTCGAGGCCGAGGAGGCGGCGCCCGGTACCGTGCTCGACCAGGACTTCATCAGCTCCCGCACCAGCGGCTTCGAGGACTTCGCGCGGCATGTGCGCGAGATCGGCCGGGACGACGTCCGCGCCGCGACCGGACTCGCGCCCGAGGAGATCGAAGCGGTCCGGGACGAGGTACTGCGCAGCAAGCGGGTGATCGTCTGCTGGGCCATGGGCGTCACGCAGCACAAGCACGGGGTTCCGACCATCAGGGAGATCGTCAACTTCCTGCTGCTGCGCGGGAACCTGGGCAGGGCCGGTTCGGGGGCCTGCCCGGTACGCGGACACAGCAACGTCCAGGGTGACCGCACGATGGGCATCTGGGAACAGATGCCGGACGCCTTCCTGGACGCGTTGCAGCAGGAGTTCGGCTTCGAGCCCCCTCGCGCGCACGGGCTGGACTCGGTGAACTCGATCAAGGCGATGCGGGACGGGCGGATCAAGCTCTTTCTCGGCGTCGCGGGCAACTTCGTGCAGGCCGCTCCGGACACCGCGGTCACCGAGGAAGCGATGCGCAAGTGCCGCTTGACCGCACACATCTCCACGAAGCTGAACAGATCCCACACGGTATGCGGCCGGACCGCGCTCATCCTGCCGACCCTGGGCCGCACGGAGCGGGATGTCCAGTCGAGCGGCGAGCAGTTCGTCACCGTCGAGAACTCCATGAGCGAGGTGCACACCTCCCGCGGACGGCTGCAGCCCGCCTCGACGCTGCTGCTCAGCGAAGTCGCCATCCTCTGCCGGCTCGCCCGCGCCACTCTCGGCGACGTCCCGGACATCCCGTGGCAGCAGTTCGAGGCCGACTACGGCGCCCTTCGGGAACGGATCTCCCGTGTGATTCCGGGGCTGCACGAGTTCAACCGTCGGGTGATCCGCCCGGGCGGCATCAGGCTGCCCAACCCGGTCAACGAGGGTGTCTTCCGCACTTCGACGGGGAAGGCGCTCTTCAGCCGGAACACCTGGCAGATGCCGCTCGCACCCGAGGGGCATCTGCTGCTGCAGACCCTGCGCTCCCACGACCAGTGGAACACCATCCCCTACACGGCGGACGACCGCTACCGGGGGATCCACGGAAGCCGCCAGGTCGTGCTCGTCGCCCCGGAGGACGTGGCCGAACTCGGCCTCGCCGCGGGGCAGCGGGTCGACCTGGTCAGCGTATGGACGAGCGGCGAGGAGCGCCGGGCTGCGGGCTTCGAGGTGGTCCCCTATCCGAGTGCCCGGGGCTGCGCGGCCGCCTACTATCCGGAGACCAACGTCCTGGTGCCGCTGGACAGCGTGGCCGAGGGCAGCAACCAGCCGACATCGAAGGCGCTGGTCGTCCGGCTGGAGCCGGTCGGCGCCGCGGACCGGGCCGGGGCACCGGCCTGAACCAGACGGGTGGCGTGTTCCCCCCCAGGGCTCCGGCGAGGGGATCCCGGCGGAAGCCGCCTGGCCGGACCGGCGCCCGGAAGCCGCCCGGCCGGGCGCGCAATCCGGCCAGGGTCCGCGCTCCACGGCTAGCACCCGCCGCCCACCGTGCGTAACTTCTCTGCACACCAGGCGTCACACGTCGTGCGGTGCCGTGGAGCTCTTGCGGGACGAGGGCTCACGCAGGGCAGACACGGCCACGACCTGGGCTGTTACGGGGCTGGGGGCTCGGGGGAGCTCAGCGCCGGGCAGCGAGGCCCCGAGTCGGCAGCACTCCGGCTCGGGGCCCTGCTCGTACGTATTCCGTTCCGCGCCCTGTACCGCGCCGCAAGGAGGACCTGTGCCCTACACGACCGTCGACCGCATCGAGTTGTTCTACGAGGATCACGGCTCCGGGCAGCCGCTGATCCTGCTGCACGGCTGGGGCACGAACGGTCAGGTGTGGCGCGCGCAGGCCGAGGAGTTCGCCGGCGCGTACCGGGTCGTCGTACCGGACTGGCGCGGATGCGGGCGTTCGGCACGGCCGGGCGGCGGCGACACGATCGCGGGTCACGCGCGGGACGTCCTGGCGCTGGCGGAGGCGCTGGAGCTGGACCGTCCGGTGCTGGTGGGCGTCTCGGCCGGAGCGGCGATCGTGCTCGAGGCCGCCCGGCGGTCCCCGTCGTCCGTGCGCGGGGTGGTCGCTGTCGACGGCCCCGGATACTGGCCCGCGGAGCGGAAGGCGGAACTGCTCATCGAGCTGCGCAGGATGCTGCGTACGGACCGGGCGGCGACGGTCCGGCAGTGGGTGGTGGACTGGTACGGCCCGCTGGCGGACCCGGCACTGCCGGAGTGGACGGTACGGCAGATCCTGGCCGCCTCGGACTCCATCGACGAGATCCTCTCGGACGCGGTGCGGCACAATCCCCGGGAGACGATCGGGGAGTTGGAGGTTCCCGCGTTCTTCGTCCACGGGCGGCTCGACGCCGAGATCCCGGCCGAGGTGTCCGAGACGCTCGCGGACCTCGCCCCGCGCGGCGAGGCGCACATCATGGAGGAGTCGGGCCACATGCCGCACGTGGAGCAGCCCGCGGAGTTCAACGCGTTGCTGCACTCCATACTCCGGCGTCTCGCGGCGCCAGGTGCGGCGCGGGACGCGCGGCAGGACTGACAGCTTCGCATCACGCCGGAACCATCAGCAGGGCCCCGAGCCGGAGAACCGGCTCGGGGCCCTGCCGTACTGCGCCGGGTCCCCCGAACCCCGTACGCGGTACGGCTCCAGGACTTGGCCGATACTGATCTGTGTGGACTCCACTGCATCATTCGGCATTTGACTCCTGGGATGCAGAACGTTACTCACTGTGGAAAAGGCAGGCTAGCCGCGGAACGCGGCCCCTGGCCGGATAACGCGACGGTGAGTGAGGAAGCTCCGATGAACGCGCCCGCTGCCGATGACAGCCGGATGCGGACGCTGGTCCGCAGTGATGATCTGGACGAGACACGCGAGATGATCAGCACCGCGTACAGCCCTTACGACCTGCGCGTTCTCAACAAGCCGCAGGACTTCTCGGCGTGGTACGCGGAGGGCGGCTTCCCCGGGGTCACCCTCTCCGCGTTGAGCTACGGCACGGAGACGCTTGTGGCGCCCGAACCGCTGACGACATACCTGCTGATCTGCCAGGTGCACAGGGGCCGGGTACGCGTGGAGTCGCCGGGGCGCGAGGAGCAGTTCGTCGACACCGGGGAGACCTACATCCTCGACCCGCACCGGAGGTTCAAGGTCTTCTGGGGTGCCGGGGCCCGGATGACCACGCTCCGGCTCTCCCGGGAGGCGGTGGACCGGGCGGCGGGCGAGGCGCTCGGCCGCGAGGAGCCGGTCCGGGCCCGGTTCGCGCTGGGCGGCCCGGTCTCCGCTGCGGCGGCGGAGAGTTGGTCGGGGGTATCGGCGGCGGTACACCGGGAGGTCATGTCGGGCGGTGTGGCCCACACCAACCCGCTCATCGCGGCACAGCTCACCCGGACGGCTGCCGCGACCCTGATGGCGACCCATCGCCTGCTGCCCGCCGAGGAACCGGTGCGGCACGTCGGAAACGTCGCCCATCCGGCCGTACGCAGGGCGATCCAGCTCATGGAGGAGCGCAGCGACCAACCGCTCTCCCTGTCGGACCTGGCGGTGGCGGCCAGGCTGAGCCCCCGCGCCCTGCAGGAGGCGTTCCAACGGTACGTGGGCCGGACGCCGCTGGCCCACCTGCGCGAGATCCGCCTGGAGCGCGCCCATCAGGACCTGCTCGCGGCGGACTCCGACGGCCCGGTCACCGTCGCGGAGATCGCCTTCCGCTGGGGCTTCTCCAACCTGGGCCGGTTCGCGGACTGGTACCGGCGCCGCTACGGGCACGCCCCGTCCCTCACCCTGCGCGGGTGAGCGGCGGCGCCCGTACGCGGGTGAGGGACGGGGCTCGGATGCGGCGCCTCGTCACGCCCACGTCTGGCGCAAAAGCACTGTAGGGGAAACTGCGTCCGAAAACGGGCCTGTCCAAGGTGTACGCCGCCCTCTTTCATACGGGTCGGAGGGAGCGACCCGGAGCGCAGGGGCCCGGCTCCCTCCTGTCCCCCGAAACCGCACACGCCGCAAGGGATGCCCATGTCGCGAAGATCCCTCAGAACCGCAGCGGTGGCGGCGGCGTTATCCGCCGGCGCGTTCTCCGCACAGCCCGCCCAGGGCGCATCCGCGGCCATCGCCGACCCGCCCGACGACCGGATCGTCATCGACGTCGCCACGGTCAACGGTTCCGGCTGCCGCGAAGGAACCGCCAAGGTGGCGGTCGCCGAGGACAACACGGCTTTCACCGTCACCTACAGCGACTACCTGGCCGAGGTGGGACCGAACTCGAAGCCCGTCGACCGCCGCAAGAACTGCCAACTGAACCTGATCGTGCACGTGCCGCAGGGGTTCACCTACGCGATCGTCTCCGCGGACTACCGTGGCTACGCCTATCTGCAGCCCGGCGCGACCGGCCTGCAGAAGGCGTCGTACTACTTCCAGGGCTCCCCCGACACCGCGGCCACCAGCCATCCCTTCACCGGCCCGCAGGATGCCAACTGGCAGGCCACCGACTCCACCGACTGGGGTCAGGTGGTGTGGAAGCCCTGCGGTGAGCAGCGCAACTTCAACATCAACACCGAGGTGCGGGTCGATGTCGGCAGCTCCGATCCGACCACGACCAGCTTCATGACGATGGACTCCACCGACGGGGACATCAACACGACCTACCACTTCGCCTGGAAGCGGTGCCCGTCCTCCTGAGCCGCACGGACATCCGCTGACGGTCGTGGCCGGCCCGGGACAGCCGGTGCCGGGCAGGGCCGGAGCGAGCGTCCGGGACCTCGGCCCATCCCCACCGGGCGGTGGGGGTTCCGGGCGGCAGCGGCCACCCCTACGGCCGGCCCGGCACTGTCCCGGCGTGGGCCATAGCAGCGCGCTAACAGAAAAATGTTAGTACCCGAACTCCTCGAATTCCGGAAACCTGAAGCCGGTACTTCCCTGGACGCCACGCGCGGGACATCGCGCGTCTTCGGAAACGAGGAGCCTTGCGAATCACCAGGATACTCCCCACACTCATAGCCGCCCTGCTGGCCATTGTCAGCCTCGGCACCGCCGCGGCGGCTCAGGACCACTCCCCCACCGGCCCGCCCAGCGCACCTGGCGCGTCCGCGGCCGGCACCCGGGACAGCGGCCCACAGCCGATCATCGGCGGCGGATACGCCCAAAGCGGGCCGTGGGCCGCCCGGTTGTTCTCCGGCGGAAGACAGACCTGCAGCTCGACGATCATCGCCCCCACCTGGATCCTCACCGCCAAGCACTGCGTCAGCGGCGGCCGGTTGTCCTTCCGGATCGGCAGCCTGGACCAGACGAGCGGCGGCATCACCGCCAACGGCATCCAGGTCTCCACCCACCCCTCCGCCGACCTGGCACTGGTCCGCCTCGACCGGTCCGTCCAGGCGACCTACGCCCGGCTCGGCCAACCGGGCTCGGTGTCGGTCGGCCAGTCTGTGCAGGTGTACGGATGGGGCGCCACGTCCCGCTGCGGACAGGAGATCAACTGCCAGTCCCGCTATCTGAAGTACGCGAACGTCGTGGTGACCGGCGGCTGCCGGGACGCGTACTACGGTTCGGCGATCTGCGCCCGGCGCGGTGACGGCATCACGGCGGGCGGCGATTCGGGCGGCCCGATGATGGCGAACGGCACGCAGGTCGGTGTCGCCTCCACCAGCGACCGGCAGTCGAGCACCGCCTACACCAATGTCACGCGGTACCGTTCCTGGATCCAGTCCGTCGCGGGCGTCTGAGCGCCCCGGACCGGCCGTCGTGGCCGCCGGTTCCCCGTGCGCGACCTGACACGGGGAACCTCGGCGCCCGGCCGCCCGGGGACGGGGACGTCCGGCGAATGTCAGGGGTGGCCCGCCGTGGGGGCACCTGCGGCCATCATGGAGACCAGAGCCCCGGGGCTGTCCGGGCCGAAGAGCAGGTCGAGCCCTGCTGCGGACTCGGCGGCCCGCTCCGCGCTGCGCGGGAAGAGGACCTCCTCGTAGGCGGTGAGGGCCTTCTCCCGGTCGCCGGGGTGGGCTGCGAGGGCCTGCGCGAGTTCGGCACCGTCCAGCATTGCGAGGTTGGCGCCCTCACCGGCGAACGGGGACATCAGATGGGCGGCGTCCCCCAGGAGTGTGACGCCCGGCACCCGGTCCCAGCTGTGGCCGACGGGCAGGGCGTGGATCCGGCGCGGGACCAGGCGGCCGTCGGCCTCGGCGAGCAGCGCGCGCAGGCTCGGGTGCCAGTCGGCGAAGTGCTCCAGAACCGACTGCTTGGCGGCCTGCGTGTCGGTGAAGTCGATGCTGTCGAGCCAGGATTCGCGGGCCCGCACGGCGACATAGACATGCAGACTGCCGTCGGGCTCCCGGTGGGCGAGGAACCCCCGGCCGTCCTCCGGCGCGAAGAACATCCCCCCGCCCACCAGCGCCGCGGCCGCGGGGTGGCGGAGGTCGGCGTCGAGCAGGTCGAGTTCGACGAAGGAGATGCCGGTGTAGGCGGGCCGGGCGGGCGAGAGCAGCCGGCGGACCCGCGACCAGGCACCGTCGGCGCCGACCAGCAGGTCCGTCGTGACGACGCCGCCGTCGGCGAACGTCACCTCGTGGCGGCCGCCGTCCAGCGCACGGACGGTGTCGGCCTTGGCGTTCCAGCGGACGGTGCCCGCCGGCAGCGCGCCGAGCAGCAGGTCCCGCAACCGGCCGCGGTCCACCTCCGGTCGGGTGCCGGTCCCGTCGTCCTCCTCGGCCATGCGAAGGGCGGCATCCTTGCCGACGATGCGCATCTCCTGGCCGCCGGGGTGGATGATGCGACGGAACTCGGCGGTCAGGCCGGCCGCCTCCAGGGCGAACTGGCCGTTCTCCTCATGGATGTCGAGCATGCCGCCCTGCGCGCGGGCGTGCGGGGAGGCGTCCAGATCGAAGACGGCCGCCTCGATGCCGTGCACATGCAGGACGCGGGCGAGCACGAGTCCGCCGAGACCGGCGCCGATGACGGCTACAGGATGATGCAGGGGCATGAGGTCACCTCACTGGATGGTGAGAACAGGGCCCGCGACCGGAGTCAGGCGCGGGGGGTGTGGCGAATGCCGTTCAGCAGCACACGGAAGGCCCATCCGAGCCGCTCCTCGGGGGTACCGGTGAACAGATCCGCACCGACGGCGGCGAGTCGCGGATGTGTGGCGGCCGGGGTGTCGGCCAGGGCGGTTCCGGCCTGCGACCGTGTTGCGGCCCCCGCTCTCCCGGCTTCGTCCCCGGTGGCGTGCTCCGCCGCTGTGGCGGTGGCGGTCTGCAGCAGGACGTCGACCCCCCAGGCCGCCCGGTCGTCCGGGACGCCGCCCTCGTGGAGCAACCTCAGCAGCGTCTCCAGCAGGGCGAGGTAGTGCGGGCCGGACGGCTGGACGGCGAGGGCGGCGCGGGCCAGTTGCGGATGCGCGAGGAGGACGCGTGTGTAGGAGTCGAGAACGGCCACGGCGCTCTCCTGCCAGTCGCCACCGGGCACGGCGGGATCGAGGTCGACCTCGCCCAGCAGCCCGTCCAGTACGGCCGCGTGCAGTGCGGCGGTGTTGCGGACATAGACGTAGAGCGAGGCGGGTCCGGTGTCCAGCTCCCGCGCCAGCCGCCGCATCGTCACACGCTGCAGACCTTCGGCGCGCATCAACGCGACAGCGGTGGCGACGATGCCCTCTCTGCTCAGAGCGGGCTTGGCGGGCCGCTCCCGGCGGCTGCGGGGCGCGGCGGAATGCTGGGCGGTCACCCTCCGAGGATAACGAACATGTTCGTCACGGACAAGTTCGTCACGACCGCGTTCGTACCGCCGCCGGTCGCAGCCGCGGCAAGGGATGGTCCCCGTGGCCGGTCGCTCCGGCCACGGGGACGTGCGGATCGGACGGCCACCGGCCCGGCGGCCCGGGTACCGCGCGAACCCGCCCCCGAACCGGCTCCGGCGACCCGCCGACAGACGCCCGACCCGGGCCGAGGCGCACGTCGGTGCCCCCTGTGCGGCGCCGGCACGACGCTCCTCCGCGCACGGGAGCCGCCCCCACGACCCGGCGCTCACCCCTCCGCACGCCAGACGAGCGTGTAGCGCCAGAAGAGGCGACGGCGCAGGTGCGCGCCGGGAAGGGTGCGGCGGGCCTCCCGGGCGATCTCGGCGAAGTCCCGCTCCGGCGAGCGGGTCACGGCGGTCATCGAGAGCGGGGGCTGCCCCGTGCGCCCCCTGTTGCGGTACCAGCCCACGGCGGCGTTCAGCGGAACCGCGGCGGTGCCGAGCGCGTGGTCGCCGACGCTCCGCGCCCGGGCGCAGCCGACGACCACCAGCGTGCCCCCGGGCGCCAGTCGGCGGCGGAATGCGCGGAGTGCCTCGCCGAGCGGCAGATGGTGCAGGACCGCCACGCAGGTGAGGACGTCGTACGGGCCGGCGGGGAGCCCCTCGGGCGCGTCCGCCACCGTGAAGGTCACCGGAGCCGTCTCGGGGGTCGCCGCCACTGCCCGGGCGGTGAGCACCGGATCGGAGTCGACCGCGTGTACCTCGCGTGCCCGCGTCGCCAGCAGCCTGGCCAGGTCGCCGCTGCCGGAGCCGACGTCCAGGGCGCGGTCGAAGCGCCGGGGAAGCCGGCGCAGGATCCAGCGGTGGTAATGCGCGTTGTGGTCCCAGGGATGTGCCGCGTTGAAGCGGTCCAGTGCGCCGAGGATCCGGTGCGGCAGGGTCGTCATGGGGCAAGTCCATCACCGGGCGCGTGGGCCCGGGTACCGTCCGCCCGAAAGGGCGGGGCCGGGACCTGGTAGCGCAGCGGAACCACAGCCGGCGACGGAACCGGGGGTGAGCACCCCGCGGTGGGCCCCCGCACGGGAGGGCGCACGCGTCTCCGGCTCAGGCAGCCGCCGGTACCTGGCCCTTCGGGGCCCGCCCTCCTTTCTCCGCACCGCCGACCCCCCGGACCGCCGGGATGACGGCGGCGACCACGGCGGCGACGAGAGCGACTCCGCAGCCGATCAGCAGCCCGGTACGGAATCCGGTCTCCGAGGCGAGGCGGTGCCCGCCCAGGGTGATGGTCGACTGCGCCAGCACGACACCGATGACGGCCGAGCCGATGGTGGTGCCGAGCGAGCGCATGAGCGTGTTGAACCCGTTGGCGGCAGCCGTCTCGGAGAGCGGCACCGAACTCATGATGAGGGCGGGCATGGCGCCGTAGGCGAGGCCGACCCCGCTGTTGATCACGATGCCGACGACCATCAGCCCCCATGCGGAGCCCATCAGCGCCAGGGACAGCCCGTACCCCGCGGAGATCACCAGGGCACCGCAGACGAGGGCGAGCTTCGGACCGCGCGCGTTGATCAGCTTCCCGCCGAGTGGCGAGACGATCATCATCATCACGCCGCCTGGTGCCATCCACAGTCCGGTGGCCAGCATCGACTGCCCCAGCCCGTACCCGGTGATCTCGGGAAACTGCAGAAGCTGGGGCGCGATCAGCATGAAGGCGTACATGCCGACGCCGACGAGGACCGAGGCGACGTTGGTGAGCAGCACCGGGGGGCGGGCGGTGGTGCGCAGGTCGACAAGCGGATCGTGGGTGCGCAGCTCCCAGGCCCCCCAGGCGGCGAGGGCTGCTACGGCGACGGCGAACAGGGCCAGCGTGGTGCCCGAACTCCAGCCCCAGTCCGCGCCCTTGGAGATCGCCAGCAGCAGGCACACCAGGCCGACGGCGAGACCGAGTGCGCCGGGGGCGTCGAAGCGCTGCCCCTCGGCACCGGCCGGGACGTCCGGGACGAGGAACCAGATCAGCGTCCCGATCAGCAGCGCGAGTGCAGCCGAGCCCCAGAACAGGGCCCGCCAGTCGGCGTACTCCGCCACCGCTGCGGCAACCGGGAGCCCGATGGCGCCGCCGATCCCCATGGAGGCGCTGACCAGGGCGATGGAGCCGCTGAGCTTCTCGGCCGGGACCACGTCGCGCAGCAGTGCGATCCCCAGCGGCACCATGCCCATACCCATGCCTTGCAGTCCCCGTCCGACGATCATCGGGACGACGGAGGAGGAGAGGGCGCACACCACCGAGCCCACCACGAGCGGAACGGCGCAGACCAGCAGCATCCGGCGCTTGCCTATGAGGTCGCCGAGGCGGCCGGAGACCGGCACGCACACTCCAGCGACCAGCAGCGTGACGGTGATCACCCAGGCCGCGTCGCCGGGCGTGGTGTGCAGGATCCGCGGCAGCTCGGCGATGAGTGGGGTCACCAGGGTCTGCATGACCGCGGCAACGGTGCCGGCCAGCGCGAGCGTGGCGACGACGCCGCCAGTGCGGGAGGTCGGCTGGGGACCGTCCATGACGGGACTCCTCTGTGGGGGTTCGGGGTTCCACCGGCGCGGGGGCGGTGGCGCGTGAACAGGGATGTGCATCATACATATGATGTGCATCGGCCATATCGCATGCGCCATACACCCTGCGTGATACACAGGACCACTGGAGGCACGCTCGGCCGCCCGGCGCGCGGCCCCCGAAGGAGGCACATGGACGAGGCCGCGCGCCAGGTGGAGTACGAGCAGATGCTGCTCAGCCGCTATCTCCACCTGCACAAGTCCAAGGGGCGGCGCAAGGACAGCACGCTCGACCGCAGCGCCTACATCCTGCTCAGCCGGATCCGGATGCAGGGGCCGATGTCCATCGGCCAACTCTGCGACGCCTTCGGCCTCGACGCCTCCACCCTCAACCGGCAGACCGCCGCAGCCGTGCGCGCCGGACTCCTGGAACGCATCCCCGATCCGGACGGCGGCATGGCCCGCAAGTTCCGCACCACGGCCGAGGGCGAGCAGCGACTGGACGAGGAGCGCGAAGGCACTGTGCGCAGCCTGGAGCGGATCATGGCCGACTGGGACGACGAGGACATCGCCGCTTTCGCCGCCTACCTCAAACGCTTCAACACCGACATCGAACGTCTGGACGGCCGCCCCTGGCCCCGGCCCTGACACGGCCGAACGCACGACACACCGCCCGCCCGGGGCGCCGGGCGGCGCCGCACCCCGCCGCGCGCCACACCCCGGCCGACCCAACCGGCGACCACGCGCTGCCGTGGGCGCGGACCGGGCAGAAGCAGAGCCACCGGGCGGCTCCGGGGACACGGAAGCCACCCGGAAGGCGGGGCCCTGCTGCCAGGGCCGCAGGCGGAGCGCTCCCGCGCCCGGCACGGGACCGCGGCGGGGCGACGTCGCCCCGCCCGTCCGGTTGCAGGTTGTCCGAGGACGGGGTTCCACTCGGACCCGAGCGCACGTCACCAGACCTGTGCGGCACCGGTATCCGCCCCTGGCCGTACCGAGGTGTCCGTCCACGGTCCGACCGGCGGCAGGGCCCTACGGCCGGCGGGAGTTCGTTCTACGGCCGGACTCCGGGTGGCAGGACACCGGAAGTATCGGCAGGGCCGACCCGGACCCTTCCCGGAACCCGGGCGCCCGGATCCAGGAGGAGCACGATGTCCGCTGAACATCCCCCGGCCGCTGTCCGTACGGCGCGGGTACGGAACACGCTCGGTGGTGGCCCGCCGGCCACGGTGCCGGGTGTCCCGGTGTGGGCACGCCGCACCGCGGCCGCCGTGGTGTGGGTCTCGCTCCCGTCCGGGCTGTGGCGGGTAGCCGCCGTGCTGGGCGTCCCGCTGGGACTCGGCCAGAGCGAGTACGACGCGATGATGGTGCCGGGGTGGGGCCTGCTGGTACTGCCGCTGCTGTCGCTGCTGCAGGAAGGGCTCGCCTGGCTGACACTCGGGCTGGTGCGACCCTGGGGAGAGGTGTGGCCCCGGTGGTTGCCCCTTCTCGGCGGGCGGCCGGTGCCCGTGTGGGCCGCGGTCGGACCCGCGACCTTCGGCGCTTTGGCGTGCGGCGTCTACGGCGTGCTGCTCCTCTGGACGACCGCGCACGCGCAGATGGACATCACCCCGTGGGGCAAGTGGCTGCTCGACCTGTGCTACGTGCCGATGGTCGCCTGGGGGCCGCTGCTGGCTGCGGTGACCGTGCATTACCACCGGCGCCGCACCCGCCCCGGGCGGCACACGAATTCCGCGCACTCCTGACGTAACCGGCCCCGCCGGCGCGAGAGGAGCGGCAGGACAGCGCGCTTCCTCCGCGGAGCTGTACGGACGCGACGCGCGCGGGTGGGGCGCTCGGCGGCGACCACGGCCGGGCCGGCAGCCGCAGGCCTGCTCACCGGCGCACCGCGGCCGAGCGCCGACTGCCGGACCATCTCCTGCGCCACGGTGACAGGACCGGGACGTCGACCGGATTCACCTGCCGCAGCCCTTCCGGCCGGGAACGCACCGGCCGGGCGGCTTCAGCATGGCCGGATCGGGAGCCGCGGGCGGTCTGCAACGGTTCGACGGCGACACGGTGAAACCGTCGCCGGGCGCACGATGGCGGCGCATCCTTGCCTGGACGCCGGGGCCGCACTCGGCCGCCGGCGGGCCCCAGGAGCCAGAAGGGAAAGAGCCGATGCCCATACCCGTGTGCTCGCTGATCATGAACGAGAACCAGAGAGTCGCTTCCGACGGCGCCTACCACGTGGTGCGCTTCCCGTTCGGCGGAGGCGAGTCCTACGACGCCGAGGGCATGCACCAGGTACGGCAACCGGACGGCTACGACGTCTCCGACTGGCGCGCCGACGACCGGTCCGGACTGATCTGGCCCGCCGTCGACGGGTGGGGCGTCGTCACCGCCATGATCCAGTGGGAGCCCGGCGACTACAGCGAGCTGCGCGACCAGGTCGTACGCGACCCGCTCGGCCTCACCGACGACCCGGTGGACACCACGGCGACGGACCATCGGCGCCCCTCCCCCGGAATGCAGTGCTTCACCAAACACCATGAGCTCTTCGTGCACCCGGACGTCCCGCTGGCCATCCGCGTCGCGCACGACGACTCCAGGTCCCGGGATCTGGTGCACGCACAGTTCAAGCTGGCGATCCACACGTCGACTTGACCCGGCCTCGAGGGGCCGGGCTTGGAGAGGGCGTCCAACTGACCGTCCGAGCGGGCTCCTCCGCCCGACACCGCACCCATGGGGTGGCAGGGACCCGTGAACTCACGCCTTGCAGGCGGGGAGTTCTCCAGCCGGGCGCAAGCCCCGCAGCGGAGCCCGACCCGTACGGCCGGACTCCCGCCCCGCCCCGCCCGGCCGGAGAGCCGGGTCGGGCGCTTCAGGATGCGAGGGGACGGGTGGGGGGTGTGTTCTTCCTGTCCGCTCCGTGGCGTGCTGTGTGTTGTCGGGTGGGTGTGTCAGTAGGCGGAGTCGACGTTGTCCATGGTGCCGTAGCGGTCGGCGGCGTAGTTGCAGGCGGCGACGATGTTGGCGACGGGGTCGGTGAGGTCGTCGGGGGTGCCCTTGACGTGGTACTGGTCGAAGGTGGGCTGGATGACCTGGAGGAGTCCCTTGGAGGGGGTGCCCTTCTTGGCGTTGACGTCCCAGTCGTTGACGGCGTGGGGGTCGCCGGCGGATTCGCGGATGATGTTGCGCTTGATGCCGTCGTAGCTGCCGGGGATGTCGTGCTTGGCCATGATGGCGCGGGCCTCGCGGATCCAGCCGTCGAGGTTGTCGGCGTACTCGCCCTTGCCGCCATCCTTGCCGTTCTCGGTGCTCTTGGTGTTCTTGGCGGCGTGGTCGGCCTGGGCGGTCAGGTGCTGGGCGGTGGCGGCGGCCTGGTGGGTGGCGGGGCCGGCCGTCTGGGTCTGGGGCTGGGCGGCGTGGGCGGTGCCGGTCAGGGCGGTGGCGGCGATTCCGGCCGCGCCCAGGGCGGTCAGGCCGCTGACGGCCAGGCGGCGGGTGGGGCGGACGGTACTCAGGGCGGTGAGAGTGGTGCGCATGAGGGGCGGGGGACCTTTCGCGGGGGGACGTGGCGCCGCGTTCCGGCGTGGGGGTGCCGGTGGTCTGGTTGCGGCGTGGGGCCCACCGTGCGGGAGGCACCCCCCACCCGGGCAAACAGGTGACCTACGACCCGTATTCGTCCTCCGTGCCGATCCGGGGCCGTGACCCCCTCACCCACCCCGATACCGGCATTTCGGACATACGAGGGTGGGTCGTAGGTGACGTGGACCCTATGGGCGGCCTCACAACCCCCACCCCCACCAGACCCCCTCACCACCACACCCGGCAACCACCCCCACACCCACCGCCACAACCCGGGAAGCCGCCAGGAGCGGCACATCACCCGGCCCGGGAGCCCGCCGTGTCCGCTCGTCGGGCCAGCCGCAGGAGTTCGTCGACCGGATCGCCGTGGAAGACGGCACGGGCCGCCGCGGCCGGCCGAGCGCGGGCCGGGCCGGGGAATGCCAGCTCATGCGCGCTGCGCGCCGGTTCGTCCGCACCGGCGACGTATCGGGAGAGCCCGGCCTGCGCCATGGCCCGCACCCCCGCCTCGGCGTGACCTGGCAGCGGACGGTGACTGATGACGGGCAGTCCCGCCGCGAGCCCCTGGGCTGCGGTCTGGCCGGCGGCGTTGTCGAGCAGCACATGGGTCGCCGCCATCAGGCCCGGCAGGTCGGTCACCCAGCCGAGCGGCAGCAGGCCGGGGTGGCGGGTCGCGCGGTGCCGCAGCCGGGTGTCGTTCCCGCACAGCAGTACCGGAACACAGCCGTGGTCCGCGAGTTGCCGCGCCGTCTCCATCAGTCTGGCGCCGACACCCCAGGCGCCCGTGGACATCAGTACGGCGGGCCGCTCGGTGGAGAGCGGGCGGGTGTGCTGCGCCGCCGCTGCCACGTGCCGGTCCAGCAGAGCCCGCCAGCGGCCGTCGCCGTCCTGGGGCCGGAAGAACTGTGCGGGCACCACCGGTCCCGTGCTCCGCGCGGGGCCTCCGAGGGCGGAACGCACCTGTGCGGCGGCGGCCTCGGTGACGCACAGGTGGAGATCGTTCCCCGGGTGCAGCCAGCCGCGGTGGACGGCGAAGTCGACCACGACGACCGCGGCGGGCACCTCCAGCGCTCCCCGGGCCCGCAACCGCCCGGTCACCTGTGCGCTCAGATGGAAGGTGGGCACGACGACATCGGGACGCCACTCCGCGACGGCCCTCAGGAGCGGGCGCTCGGCGAGTGCTGCCAGCGGTGCGCTGCTGGGGCGCGGTCCGGGCGCGGCGGCCGTGGCGAGGAAGCTCGCGTACACGGCGCCGTAGAGCTTCGGCGCGTGCCGAACGGTGCCCCGGTAGCCGGTCCGCAGCGCCCGGCCGCTGCCCGCCGGAAGCAAGCCGAGGATGTCATGTACGACAGCCGGGTGACCGCGGGCCCGCAGCCGGTGCGCCAGTTCGTGCGCGACCGCGTCGTGGCCCGCGCCCATGCTGGCACTCAGCAGCAGGAAGCGGTGCGGCATGGGGCTCCAGGGTCGTCGGCGGGCGCGGACCGGCGCGGCCCCGGACGGGTTCGGCCGGGACAGCGCGCCGGGGCTCTGCGGGCGGCTGGACACGTCCGTAGACCCTCGGCACATCCGTAGACCAGTGTGCTGTCCGCTCGACGGCGGCGGCGTAGCGACACTCAGCCGTTCCGGCCGGGCGCCGCCGTGCCCGGGCCTCCGAGCGGCCCGGTCGCCGGCCTGGGGAGCCGAACAGGTGGTTCGGCGGACCCGGGCAGGGCTCCGGGCGGATACCGAGCGCGGTTGCCAGCATGCTGGAGCCGGGGCCGGTTGTGCCCCGGTACATGTTCCCGGCCCCGTCGGGGCCCGTACTGCTCACCGGAGGCGTCCGTGTTCGACAGGCTCGGCAGATCCGACGGCCGTACGACGCTCCCGCCGCTCCGGGCCCCTTCGCTGCGGCACCGCTACCGGCGGCATCCGACCGGTCGGCTGTCGGTGCCCGCCCGCGCCCGGCGGCTCGGGCGCGCGCCGTCGGACGCGGAAGCCGAAAGCCGGGCGCACCGCCCGGTAGCCCTGGTGACCGGCGCCTCCTCGGGGATCGGCGCAGCCGTGGCCGAGGAACTCGCGGCGGACGGCGCCTGGCGACTGCTGCTCAACGGCCGGGACGGTGGACGGCTGGGGCAGGTGGCGACCCGGACCGGCGGGGTACCGCTGGCGGCGGACCTGGCCGACGCGCGGTCCCGCGCGCAGCTGGCCGAGGAGGCCCTGGTGCACAGCGGCAGGGTGGATGCGCTGGTGGCGGGCGCGGGCATCGGCTGGGCGGGGTCGTTCGCCGCGATGCCCCCGGAGGACATCGACGAGGTGCTGGCCCTGAACCTGAACGCGACGCTGCACCTGGTGCGGCTCCTGCTGCCCGGCATGGTGGACCGGCGCTGCGGGCAGGTGGTGCTGATCGGTTCCATGGCGGGCAGCGTCGGGGTGCGCGGCGAGGCGGTGTACTCGGCGACGAAGGCCGGGCTCGCCGCGTTCGCCGACAGCCTGCGCTACGAGTTGGCACCGAGCGGGGTGGGGGTCTCGATGGTGCTGCCCGGAGTGGTCGACACCCCCTTCTTCCAACGTCGCGGTGCGCCCTACCGGCGCGACCGGCCGCGGCCCGTGCCCGCGGCGCGGGTGGCCGAGGCGGTGTGCCGGGCCTTGCACACGGGCCGCCCCAACGCGTATGTGCCGTCCTGGATGGCCATGCCCGCGTGGCTGCACGGGACCGCCCCGGGGGTGTTCCGCAGCCTGGCCCAGCGCTTCGGCTAGGCGCCCGCGTGCTGTGGACAGCTCTCTCGATCCTGCTGGCGGTGCTCGCCGCGATGGGGAACGCGGCCGCTTCGGTGCTGCAGCGGCGGGCGGCTGCGGTGGAGCGGCCGGGCCCGTCCGGGCGACGGTTGTCGTGGCTGCCGGGATTGCTGCGCCGTCCCGTGTGGCTGTGGGGCGCGGGCACACTGGTGCTGTCGGCGGTGTGCCAGGCGGGTGCGTTGGCGACGGGGCCGCTGGCCGTGGTGCAGCCGGTGATGACCACGGAGTTGCTGTTCACCCTGGTGCTGGGCGGCCTGGTGTTCCGGCAGCGGCCCGGTGGGCGGGCATGGGCGGCCTTCGCGGCAATGGTGGTGGGGCTGGCGGCGTTCCTGTGGCTGGTGTGGCCCTCCGGTGGGGCGGCTTCTGTACCCTCAGGCCGCTGGATGGTGATGGCGCCGCTGGTCGTCGCGCTGGTGGCGGTGCTGGTCGTGGTGGCCTTCCGGCTGCCCTCCGCGCCCCGGGCGACCGTGCTGGGCTCGGCCACGGCCGTCCTGTTCGGGGTGACGGCCGCGCTGATGAAGGACGCCATCTCCTACCTGGCGGACGACGGACTGGTGGCTCTGCTGACGGCGTGGCAGACCTACGGGGTGGCTGTCGCGGGCGCCGCGGGGTTTCTGCTGCTGCAGATGACCCTGCACGCCGGGACGCTGGTCGCCTCGCAGCCCGCGCTCACGCTGGGGGACGCGTTCTTCAGTGTGGTGCTGGGCGCCGCCCTGTTCGACGAGCGGCTGTCGCTCGGCTGGCGGGTGCTGCCCGAACTGGCCGCACTGGCGTTGATCAGTGTGGGGAGTGTGCAACTGGCCAGGTCGCCGGCGGTGGCGGGTACCTCCGAGAAGGAGATCTGGTGAACCGGTCCCGCCTACTGTCCACGCTGGTGGCCGCCCCGGCAGCTGTCGCGGCCGCGAACATCGCGCCGGCCGCCACCTGGCTTCCGCCGGTGCGGGCCGCGCTCAGCCCGAAGCTGGACGGGCGCGGCCGGGCCGACCACATCGCGTTGACCTTCGACGACGGACCGGACACCCGGTCCACCCCGGCCTTCCTGCGGGAGCTGGACCGGCTGGAGGTGCGGGCGACATTCTTCCTCCAGGGCGCCGCCGTGCTGCGCCACCCCGCTCTCGTGCGGTCCATGGTCGCCGAGGGCCATGAGCCGGCGGTGCACTGCTGGGAGCACCAGCCGCCCTGGCTTCCCCGCCCGGTCGCCGACCGCCGTGACCTGGAGCGGGCGCTGGCGGCCGTGCGCGAGACCGCCGGGACGGAGCCGCTGTGGTACCGGCCTCCGTACGGGGTGCTCACCGCGACCCGCTGGTGGGCAGCCCGGCGGCTGGGGCTGCGGCCGGTGCTGTGGACCGCCTGGGGCCGCGACTGGCAGGCGGGCGCCGGACCGGACAGTGTGGTCACCGCGCTGCGCGCACGTCTCAGCGGCGGGGCGACCGTCCTCCTGCACGACAGCGACCGCAACAGTGCTCCCGGCTCCTGGCAGGTCACGCTTGCGGCCCTGCCCCGTCTGGTCGCGTTGTGCCGGGCTGCCTCCTGGCGTATCGGTCCGCTGGCGGAGCACGGGCCGACGGCAGGTACCGCGGGGTCGGCCGAGGTGGAGCGGTCGCCGCTCACGGACTGAGGGGACCGCGCGGCCCGCCGGGGACGCGGGCCTCGGCAGCACCGCTCGACGCGTCCGGCCACCCGCCCCCGGAACGCGGCGGACGGTACCGCGCCGAGCGACTCGGGGCCGGTGCCGCGGGTCAGCGCTCCTGAGTCGCCGCGAGAGCGTGTACCACGTCCGCCGACGCCGGATAGAGGGCGCGGTAGAGGCCGTACAACTCCTCGTACCTGCCGGTGGTTCCGGGGTGCGGAGCGACAGTCCCGCGGAGGGGGTTCCATGTGTCGGCGGAGGCGTCGGTCACCAGTTGCGCGGCGAGCAGCGCGCCGCCGTAGCAGGCGCCGATCGAGGTGGTCCGCAACTCCTGGGCTCTGCCGGTGACATCGGAGACGATCCGGGTCCACAGCCCACCCTGGGTACCGCCGCCGACGGCGACGATACGGCGGATGTCCCCGCCCGCCTGCTCGATGGCCTCGATGTTGTGCCGTACGGCGTAGGCGGTCGCCTCGAGCGCGGCGCGGTAGAGGTCGCCGCGGGTGTGGCTCAGGGTCAGGCCGACGAGGACGCCACGGGCGTGTGGGTCCATGACGGGGGTGCGCTCGCCCGCGAAGTAGGGGAGCATCAGCAGCCCGTTCGCGCCGGGAGGCGAGGCTTCGGCGAGCCGGAGCAGCTCCGCGTAGTCCGGGGTGCCGAACAGTTCCCGGAGCCAGCCGGTGACGGCACCGGAAGTGGCCGTGCCTCCGGCGAGACTGCGGGTGCCGGGCAGGGCTCCGACGGTGCTCCACAGCGCCGGGTCGGTGAGCAGGCCGGGCACGGTGTGGATGAGGAACATGGTGGTGCCGTACATCAGCATCAGGTCGCCGGGCCGGTGCGCGCCCACGCTCAGCGCCTCGGCCCAGGCGTCCACGGTGCCGGTGATGACGGGGACGCCCGGGGGCAGTCCGGTGTGGCGGGCGGCCTCGGCGGTGACGGTGCCCGCGGCCTCTCCGGACCAGCGCAGCGGAGGCAGTTCGAGCCCGGGGGCGACCCGGTCGGCCCAGCGCGTGTACCACTGGTGCGCGACGGTGTCGTAGAGCGGGGTCGTCTGGCTCGCCGTGTGGTGGTCGAGCACGTAGCTGCCGGTCAGCCTGCGGACGAGCCAGGAACTGGAGGTGTAGAACCTCCGGGCGCGCGCGTACAGCTCCGGTTCCTCGTCCGCGATCCAGGCGATCTTGGCACCGGCGGCCTGGCTGCTCAGGTCGGAGCCGCAGCGGCGCCGGATCTCCTCGGTGCCCAACTCCGCTTCGAGGCGGGCGATCTGGTCGACGGATCGGGTGTCGACGCCGTAGAGGATCGCGGGGCGGAGCGGCGCGTCGTCGGCGTCGGTGAGCAGGACGCAGGGACCCATGCCGCTGAGCCCGACGGCGATGATCCTGACGTCGGCGGCCCGCGTCAGCTCCTGGGACAGGGACGCCAGTTCATCCCACCAGACACCGGCGTCCATCTCCACCCGCCCCGGAGCGGGCCGGTCGACGGTGTGCTCGCGTACGGCCGAGGCCAGCAGCGTACCGTCCAGCCCCACCAGTGCGCCCTTGCTGCTGGACGTGCCGATGTCCACACCCAGGACTGCGTTGACCGCCATGGCGGCAGGCTTCCAGGGATCACCAGCAGGGTCAACGTATTCCCTGATCAGCGAAGCGTGACCCGGTTGGCGCGCGGTCGGCGGGTCCCCGCGCGGGCGGCCCCGCGCGGGGGCGGCGCCCCGGGGCGAGCGTGGGTCCGGCCGGGCCGGCGCCATGTCCGGGATGACGGCATCAGGCAGGTAGTTGACCAAGTGTCAAGGTATACGCAGTTTTCCGGCCGTACGGCGGGGGAGGCAGCAGGCGAACCACTCGAAGGACCGCCCTCGACCAAGGAGCACCGCATGACACCGGTCACCGTACGGCCCCGCAGGGCCGCGGCCAGGTTCGCCGCCCTCACCCTCGCCGCGCTGACGCTGCTGTCGCTGCCCTCGGCCGCCACCGTGGCTGCCGTCGGCGCCGCCACCCCGCCGGGCCTGAGCTGCCACACCGGCAGGCACCACATCGACGAGTACACCGGCTACGCCCTGTGCAGGAACAACGGCAGGGCGACGCGGACCTTCTGGGTCCATCTGGTCTGTGGCTGGAGCCCTGACATCGACGGCGAACATGTCACGCTGCGGCCGGGGCAGTCGGGCCAGTCCACCGCGCACTGCAGCAAACTGGGCAGCGGAATCGGGCGGATCGAGGTGCGTCCCTGACCCCGGCGGTCAGCCACGTCCCGGCTCTCGGTCCGCTCCCAGAACCGACGCCGCGAACCGGTGGGCCAGCTTGCGCCACACCGGAGTCGAGGTGACGGCGTCCTCGGTCGCCCGGCGGTGCAGCTCCGCGCGGTCGAGGCCGCGTTCGGCGCGGCCCGACAGGTCCCAGGTCAGGACCTGGTCGGGCGAGGCCTCCGGATGGAACTGGACGCCCCAGGCCCGCTCCCCCACCCGGAACGCCTGGTAGGGGCAGCGCTCGCTGCGCGCGAGCCAGGCGGCGCCGGGCGGCAGCGCCGTGATGGCGTCCACGTGCCGCTCGACGGCCGTCACCGGCGAGGGCAGGTCGTGGAAGAGCGGATCGCTCCGCGCCTCGGCCCGCAGGGTGAGCGGAGTGCTGCCGATCTCGGGCTCACCGTGCTCCGCCGCGACCTCTCCCCCGGCGACATGGGCCAGCATCTGCCCTCCGAGGCAGATGCCGAACAGCGGCGCACCCGTGTCGAGCGCCTCGGCCACCAGGGCGCGGGTGGGCGCCAGCCACGGGGCACGTGTGTCGTCGTCGGGCAGGAATCCGCCGCCGAGCACCACCAGGGCTCCGCCCGCGAGCCTCGAGGGGAGCGGCGCCCCCTCGTGGGCCGGGACGGTCCGGACAGCGACGCCCGCTTCGGTGAGCCAGTCGCCGAACCGTCCCGGCCCGCCCTGCGGGGTGTTCTGCACCACCCATGCTGTCGCCGCCACCGCGCCCGCCTTCCGTTCAGAATCCACACCGGCCGCCGCGTTCGGGGGTTGACCCGGGTGCCGACAGGCCCGACTTCCGCGCCATGGTGACACGGCCCGCGGGCCCGGTCACCGGCATCCTGTTCGCCGGCCGCCGGGGCGACCGCCGCGGCGGCGTGCGCGTCCGACTCCGCCGCGCCGCACGTCCGAACGCAGCACAGAGCGAGGGCCGGACAAGGTGCGTACCCTGTCCGGCCCTCGCTCTGTGCGCGGCGCTGCTGCGCGCCGCTCAGGTCGTCACCCGGGCCGTTCAGATTCGGCCACGGGTCCATCGCGTCAGGGGGCCCGCGCTGTTCCGGGCGGTCCTCCGCCCCAGCGCGAACGCTCCCGCAAGCAGGGCGAGGAGGCCGCCGGCCGTGCCGGCGGTGAGGTTCCTGCGCTCCTTGACGACAGTCGCACCGGCGGCGGCAGCCGCGCCGGCCTTGGCCCCCGCGGACACCAGTGTGTCCTTGGCGGCCTCTCCCTTCGTCCTGGGGTTCTCTTCCGCGGAGTGCGCACCCTTGCCCGTGGCGGCGTTCCGGGCGCCGGGGTCGGCTCCGTTCGCCGGCACGGTCTCGACCGCGCTCTTCGCGCTGCGTCCCTTGGAGTTCTTCACCGGGTCAGCCATACCGCTGCGGGTGACCGCGCGACGCGGTCCCAAACCGAGGGATGTGCGTCCGCTTCTGTCGGTCAGCCGCCGTACATCCCGCGGAACACCACGAAGCCGAGCACCATACCGATGACGAGCCCGGCGACGGACACCCCGATCGCGACCGGTGCGAGTCGCTCCTGTTTGGACTTGGCGACGAAGCCGCAGATCATGCCCGCTATCCCGAAGCCGGGCGGGCAGAATATGAAGGCCACGGCACCGAGCACGATCCCGACGATGCTCAGCGTGTTGGAATCGTTCGCAGGCGGCGGGCCTGGCTGGTACGGCTGATTGGGCGGTCCTGAGTACGACACTAATTCCCCCTCCAGGGTCGGTGCCGCCACCCTATGGAGTGAGAGCTGTGCTGGGTAGCCCGTGTGACACCTCTGCAACCCGGGCTTGATCAGGGTGTGGCTGGAGTGACCGGGTGCGGACAATCGGGGGAGCTGTTCGCCGCCGCGTCGGCGAATCCTCGGAGGCCGGTGAGGAGCGCCTCGCGATCCGCGGGCGGCATGGCGGCCAGGATGCCGAGCAGGGCCTCTTCGCGCCGCTCGCGCAGATCGTGCAGATGCGCCCTGCCCTGCGGGGTCAGCCGCAGCTCCAGCTCGCGTCCGCTGGTGGGGCTCGGGGAGCGCGCGACGAATCCGATCGCCTCCAGCCGGTCGCAGAGCCTGCTGACGGACGACGGCGCGGAACCCAGCGCCTCCCCCAGCGCCCGCAGGTTCATTCCCTCGTCGCGGTCGACGCAGTACATGACGCGCAGCTGAGAAGGGGACACCGGCATGCGGGCGGTCGCGTTCCTGCCCTGCTCCCAGAGCACTTCCAGCAATTCGATGAACTCGCCCGCGCGCTGTCCGGCCTGCTGGGTGCAGCCGCCGGGCAGTGAGGGATCCCCGCCCATATCAGTACCACTCCCTAACGGCGGCACGGCCAGATCGGGATCGGCTCCCCGGCCCCGCGTCGGTGCCTGCGGAGCGGTGCCGACACGGGCCAGGGGCCGGACGCGCACGCCTGGACCCGTGCTGCTCCGCTGCGCGGCGGGCAGCCTCCACCGGTCCCCTGGGGCACCCGTCGTCGGCAAGCCTCTCCCTGAGCACCCCGTATGCCCGGTCAGCCGCCATGTCATGCCCGGCACGTCCGCGCCCCGCAGCAGGTTGGGGGCCGTGCCGGCGCCGCAGTGCTGCGCCACAGCGGTCGCTGAGGCCCGAGGCCCCACAGGCCCCGGATCCGGGCTCGCCCGACACCGTTCCACCGATTTGCCCCACAGCAGGACTCGGCCCGCCGGAGAAGACCGGGGAAGAGAGACTCCATGCCAACCGTCGGGGCTCTGTCCGCGGACCGCGCCGTGGCCCTCAACACCTCGGACGCCCCGGCGGATCGGGAGGAGCGCGAGTTCGACGACCCGCCGGGCAGCGTCTGGAGGGCCTGCGTCCTGCCGTACACCGGCATCACGGACATGCCGAACCGTCTTCCGCACGGTCACCGACGCCGACGCGGCACGCCGCGCCGACTGGCTGCGGCAGACCCGGGCGCCGGCCGCCGCGCTCCTGGACCGACTGCGGATGAGCTCCCGCCGCGGGGTCGTGGCGTCAGTGCACGCCCGGCCTGGTGCCGGGCGGCTGCTGACGGTGAGCGGCGGCGAGCCCGCCGGAGATACCGGGGTGGGAGGAGCGGCCCCGTTCGGCGCCCGCGCCCGTGGCGCGGGCGTTGAGGAGCGAGTCGAAGAGGGCCCGCCCCTCCAGCAGTGCGGCGCGCAAGTCCTCGGCCTCCGCCGCGTTCGAGGCCGTCCCGCCGCCGGTCCGTCGCGCGTCGTGGAGCTTCCGGTACCCCTGGACCCGCCGGGCGTGGTGCACCGAGAGCGCGGCGAGGCGTTCCTCCAACGGCAGCCCGGCGGGGTAGCCCCGCTCTTCGGCCAAGCGCTCCAGCAGCGTCTCGGCCGCAGCGAGTGCCCGGACCGGGGAGTCGACGAAGTCCTCCTGGACGGCTCTCCACTGCGCGAGGTAGCGCTCCCGCGCGGCGGAGGAGAGAGGGAGCACCGCGAGGGAGCCGTACCGGTCGAGCCGGCCGGCCAGCTCGCGCCGCGTGGTCCGGGTGTCGCCATGTCGCCGGGCCAGGACCCGCGTGTACTCGGGGCCGAAGCGACGCTCCAGCAGCTGCGCCTCCACGGCCCTCGCCCGCCGCCGGAGGCGGACCGCGACGACGAAGGCTCCGGCCAGGATCACGACCGTACCGGCGACGAGCAGCAGGACGAACATGTGCGCCTTCTCCCCGGCCCCCGGCGGGCAGCACCCGGGAGCCGTACCGAGGGGCGGGCCGCGGAGCACGGACCCGGCACCTGCCCGGCTTCCCGGATGCCTCGCCGGTAAACCACGAACCGCGGCCGCAGGGGCCGAATGCGTTCGGCAGCAACGGAGTTGACGGCCTGCCACCTGAAGGGGACGGTGCATGCGTGGCGCAAGTATGTCCTGTTGCCCGTCGTAGCCGGTCGTCCGGGTCACGCTCGTGCTTTCCGCTCGCTAGGATCCGGGGCAGATGTCCGGGCACGGGGCCCGGGGAGTGCGGTTGGGGTGAATGGTGAATACAGTTGTCGGTCGAGTCGTCCGTTTCGACGGTGCGCGGGGGTACGGGTTCATCGCCCCGGACCACGGGGGCGAGGACGTCTTCCTGCACGCGAACGACCTGATGATGCCGGAATCGTTCGTGCACTCCGGCGTCGCGGTGGAGTTCGAGATCGAGGACGGGGACCGGGGCCTGAAGGCCTCCTCCGTCCGGCTTCTGGACCGTTCGGACGCGCCCGGGCCGGAGACCGCTTCGCCCGCCGGGGGCCGGGTCCCGCACGGTCCGGCAGCCTCCCGCGGTGAGGACGGGGAGGATCCGATGTGCGATGTGCTCGGTGTCGCCGAGTACACCAGGGCGGTGACGGAGCTGCTGCTGGAGACGGCGCCGGAACTGACCGGCGCGCAGATCCTCGACATCCGTCGGCGCCTGGTGCAGTTCGGAAAGAGCCACGGCTGGGCCGAGGACTGACCGAGGCGGGTGCGGCCGCGACGGCCCACGCCGGGTCCGGCGCGATGTTGCGGGCGGCCCCCGGAGGCGTGGCGGCACGCCTGGCACGTGCCGCCACGGGGGCCGGCGGTGTCAGATACCGAAGGCGGCGGGGTAGCCGATGACCCCGGAGGGGACCGGCCCCGCCGCCGCGTCCAGGACGAGCGCCATCATGGCCTCGTCCGGAACCTCGACGGGGGCGCGGATCCCGAACCGGGAGGCCGGAAGGAACCCGAACCGCGGGTAGTACTCCGGATGCCCGAGGACGAGCACCAGGTTCTCACCGCGGTGCCGGGCCGCCTCCAACGCGGCCCGGATCGCTGCCGTACCGGCCCCGGTGCGCTGGTGAGGGGGCAGCACCGCGCACGGGGCCAGCGCGAGCGCGGGATGTCCGTCCACGTGGCAGCGGGTGAGCAGAGCCTGCCCTACCGGGGTGCCGTCGGGCGTCTCCGCCAGCAGGGAGAGCCCCTCGAGCCACGCGGCGGGATCGGCGCGCAGCGCGTCGACTAGCCCGGCCTCCTCGGACGTCGGAAAGGCCGCGAGGAGGATCCGGCGGATCGCCGCGGCGTCGGCGGCCGAGCCGGAGCGCTCGGGTCGGGTGGTGAAAGAGCCTGCGGAAGGCTGGGACAACGGGAACACCTTCTGTACGAGGGGTCCCGGTACTGCCGGCGCAGTCGCAGGGCACCAGGCCTCCGGCCGGAAGGCGCCCCGGTGCTCAGGCCGGAACCGGAACCGGGGAGAGGGGAACTGTCCGGACACCGCGCGAAGCGGTGTTCTGCACGGCAGTCATCAGCTCAGCTCCCTCGTCCTCGTACGGCGACCCCCGGTGATCGCCGCGCGGAACGCTAGCACAACTCCGGTACGAGGCCCCCGCTGCCCGGGGAGCCCGCCCCCGGTCCGCCGTGCCGGCGCGCGGACCGGGGACGGCGGACCGGATGGGCGGTGTCCCGGGCGGGTCAGTACCAGCCGTGCGCGTTGTGGAAGGCGAGTGCCGCCTGCCAGGAGCCGTACCGCTCCTTTACATAGCGCTCGGCGCCGGCGTGCTGTTCGGCGACCGTGCCCTTGCCCCAGGGCTGGTCGGTCTGGAACAGGCCGTGGTACTTGCCGTTCTGCGCGTTGGGGTTGCCGCTGGACTCCCGGCGGATGATCTCCGCCTTGGCCGCGCTCTCCGCCGTCGAAGCGCTCGGCGCGGTGGGAGCGCTGCTCCGCGGCGCCTGCTGCTCAGGACCGGATTCGTGCTGCTCGGGAGCGGATTCGTGCTGCTCGGGGGCGGGTTGCTGGTCCTGCGGCACCGAGTCCTGCCCGGCGCTGGACCCGGTCGCGCTACCCGGAGCCGCGGGGGCCGGCCCGGGTGCGGCCTCTTCGATCGTCAGCCGCTGCCCGGGGTAGATCCGGTCGGGGTCGGGAAGCGCGTTCCGCTCCGCGAGTTCCTGCCATCTGGTGCCGTGGCTCCGGGCCACCTCGGAGAGCGTGTCGCCGGGCCGCACCTGGTAGGTGGTGGTCGTGGGGTCCTGACGCTGCGCGGCCTCCGTGTGCGTGTGCGTGTCGGATGACTGCCCCTCCTGCGCGAAGGCAGGCGCGGCCGGAACGGCGACTGCGGCAGCCGTGAGGACGCCGAAGGTGGCGATCTTGGTCTTACGCATCTGAATCAAGTCCTTACCGTCGAGCCCGGAAGCTCTCTGTTGGGGTCAGAGGAAAGCCCGTCAGGGCCGTAGCAAACTCCGTCAGATGCCGTCCGGGCCGACGATCCGTTCTGCTTTGCCGATCTTTCACCCGTCCAGAGGTACCCGGCGTCCCCGATGGGCGGTACCTAGGCGGGGTTGGCCCGGAGCCAGTCCAGAACCTGCGCGGCGTGCCGGTCAGCGGGGAAGACGGGGTGGAAGACGTGCTCGATCACACCGGCGCGGACGATCAGGGTGAGTCGCCGGTAGAACAGCCGTCCCGCCACTTCGAGAAGCGGCATCCGCAGCACTCCCGCGAGGGCCAGCACCGGGTCGGAGAGCAGCCCGAACGGCAGCCGCAGCCGCTCGGCGAGCTCGCGCTGGCAGGGACTGTCCTGACCGGAGAGGCCGAGCACGCGAGACGCCCCGGTGGTGAGCAGCTCCGCATGCCGGTCCCGGAATCCGCGCGTCTCCTGGAGACAACCCGCCGCGCCGGGGACGGAGTCCCAGCCGTCGGGCAGCTCGCGGGGGTGTGCGGCGCGGGGAAAGGCATAGAGGACGGTACGCCCGGTGCCCAGCCGGTCCAGGGCGACCAGTCGGCCTTCGATGTGCGGGAGTTCCAGGTGGGGCAGCCGCGTTCCGGGAAGGTGATCGGCGGCACCGTCGTCCTCGGGTTCGGGGAGTCCCGCGGGCAGTCGCGTCAGGTCGTCCACGTGGTGTCCTTCCCCGTGCCGGGGTGCGTGCGGTGGGGTCTCCCGGAACGCTAGCCGCGCCCGCGCTCCACGGGCCGCACGGCTCCGGGCCCGTGCGGCCCGTGGAGCGGAACGGGCACCGAACGGGCGAGTGTTCGCCTCCAACGGTCGAAACCCTCTCGAGCACGGATGCGTCGTCGCTGCTCAGCAGCGACTTCGCGGACGGCGTCGACGGGCAGAAACGGGCACGATCTTCTCCGCCGGGAGGCTGGTCGTGCCGTGCGTGGCCCGGTACAACTCTCCACACGGGCAGGAACGGGCATGTCCGTGACCGAACGGAGAGGGGCGACGGGGCCATGAGCGCGGCGGAGCGGCAGCGGCAGATCGTCGGCGCGGCGCGGCGGCTGGGCTCCGTCGAGGTGGCCGCACTGGCGGCGGAACTGGGCGTGGCCAAGGAGACGGTCCGCCGCGACCTGCGGGTGCTGGAGGAGCACGGGCTGCTGCGCCGGACCCACGGCGGGGCCTATCCGGTGGAGAGTGCCGGGTTCGAGACGACTCTGGCCTACCGCACCACTATGCACGTGCCCGAGAAGCGGCGGATCGCCTCGGCCGCTGTCGAGCTGCTCGGGGACGCGGAGACGGTCTTCGTCGACGAGGGGTTCACCCCGCAGCTGATCGCCGAGGCGCTGCCCCGGGACCGGCGGCTGACCGTGGTGACGGCCTCGCTGCCGGTGGCACGGGTGCTGGCCGAGGAGGAGTTCACCGTGCTGCTGCTCGGCGGGCGGGTACGGGGCGGCACTCTGGCCACCGTCGAGCACTGGACGACGAAGATGCTCGCCGGGTTCGTCATCGATCTGGCCTTCGTGGGGGCCAACGGGATCTCCCGCGAGCACGGACTGACCACTCCGGACCCGGCGGTCAGCGAGGTCAAGGCGCAGGCCATGCGGGCCGCGCGGCGGCGGATCTTCGCCGGTCTGCACACCAAGTTCGGCGCGGTGAGCTTCTGCCGCTTCGCGGAGGTCGCCGACTTCGAGGCGCTGGTCACCTCGGTGAACCTGCCCGCTCCGGAAGCACACCGCTACGCGTTGCGGGGGCCGCAGGTCATCAGGGTCTGATCGGGCCCGCTGCTCAGCTCTTGTACGGGCGGCGATACCGCACGCCCACGTTCGACCGGAATATCACGATTCGCCAGGAGTTCATATGCGCTGTCAGAGCAGGCCGCAGGGCCGGATACGCAGCCGACCACATCGGTCCAAGGCCCTCAGGGCAGCCACCGCCGCCGCCACGGCGAGTGCGCTGCTCGCGCTGTCCGGCTGCGCCGGTGCGGGCAGCCTCGGCTCCGGCGGCGACACGATCAACGTGCTGATGGTGAACAACCCGCAGATGCTGGAGCTGCAGAAGCTCACCGCCGAGCACTTCACCGAGGAGACCGGCATCAAGGTCAAGTTCACGGTCCTCCCGGAGAACGACGTACGGGACAAGATCAGCCAGGACTTCGCCAACCAGGCCGGTCAGTACGACGTGGCGACGCTCAGCAACTACGAGACGCCGATCTTCGCCAAGAACGACTGGCTGCGCTCACTGACCCCCTACACCCGCAAGGACAAACGCTTCGACCAACAGGACATCCTCCCTCCGGTGCGCGAGTCGCTCAGCGGCGAGGACGGCCAGGTCTACGCCGAGCCGTTCTACGGCGAATCGTCCTTCCTGATGTACCGCAAGGACGTCTTCGCACGTGAGGGCCTGAAGATGCCCGAGCACCCCACCTGGCCGCAGGTGGCGAAGCTCGCCGCGCAGGTCGACGGCGCCCAGCACGGTATGAAGGGCATCTGCCTGCGCGGGCTGCCGGGCTGGGGCGAACTCGTCGCACCACTGACGACGGTGGTGAACACCTTCGGCGGGACCTGGTTCGACAAGGACTGGAACGCCCGGCTGGACGACCCCGCCTTCCGGAAGGCGACCAAGTTCTACGTGGACCTGGTACGCAAGCACGGCGAGTCCGGAGCCTCCCAGTCCGGGTACGCGGAGTGCCTCAACAACATGACCCAGGGCAAGACCGCCATGTGGTACGACGCCACGGCCGGGGCCGGATCACTGGAGGGCGCGAAGTCCAAGGTCAAGGGCAAGATCGGCTACGTCCCGGCGCCGGTGGTCGAGACCCGCAGCTCGGGCTGGCTCTACAGCTGGGCCTGGGGGATCCAGAAGGCGAGCCGGAACCCGGACAAGGCCTGGAAGTTCATCTCCTGGGCCTCCGGCAAGGAGTACGAGAAGTTGGTCGGTGAGAAGTTCGGCTGGGCCAACGTCCCCGCGGGCAAGCGGGCCTCCACCTACGAGCTGCCGGAGTACAAGAAGGCCGCCGGCGCCTTCCACGAGGTCACCCGGGAGGCCATCACCAAGGCAAGGCCCCGCGACCCGGGTGTGCAGAAGCGGCCCACGATCGGCATCCAGTTCGTGGACATCCCCGAGTTCGCCGACCTCGGGACGAAGGTCTCGCACGAGATCAGCGCTGCCATCGCGGGCCGTCAGTCGGTGGACGAGGCGCTGCGCAAGGCCCAGAAGCTGGCACAGGAGGTCTCCGACGACTACGAGGGGCGAGGGCGATGAGCACTCCGACCACCACTGCCCCGGGCGCGCACGACCGGAAGCGTCCGCCGGCCACCCAGGCAGCCGCCGCGCCGAAGGGTCCGCCCAACCGGCTGCGCGGCTGGGTCACCCGCGCGCCGCTGCTGCCCGCCCTGGTCTTCCTGATCATCGTCACCCAGTTGCCGTTCGCGGCCACCCTGGTGGTCTCGTTCTTCGACTGGAACGCGCTCTACCCCGAGGCCCGGTCCTTCGGCGGCTTCGCGAACTACCAGGAGGTGCTCAGCGATCCCGCGCTGCGCGACTCCGTGGTGACGACCGCGGTGCTGACCGCCGTCGTCGTACTGGTCAGCCTGGTGCTCGGGCTGCTGCTGGCGCTGCTGCTCGACCGCAGCTTCCGCGGGCGCGGCGTGGTGCGCACCCTGCTGATCGCACCGTTCCTGCTGGTGCCGGTGGCCGCGGCGCTGCTGTGGAAGCACGTGCTGTACAACCCCGAGTACGGGCTCTTCAACGGTGTGCTGAGCTGGCTGTTCGGGGACGACGCACCGCAACCGGAGTGGGTGGCCGAGATGCCGCTCGGCGCCGTGGAGATGGCGCTGATCTGGCAGTGGACGCCGTTCATGATGCTGATCCTGCTCGCCGGGCTGCAGAGCCGGCCCGCCGACTCGATCGAGGCCGCCCGGATCGACGGGGCCGGGGCCTGGCAGATCTTCCGCTACCTGACGCTGCCGCACCTGCGCCGGTATCTGGAGCTGGGGGCGCTGCTGGGATCGATCTACATCGTGCAGAACTTCGACGCCGTCTTCACCATCACCTCCGGCGGGCTGGGCACCGCCAACCTGCCGTACACCATCTACCAGACCTTCTACCAGGGCCATGAGTACGGCCTCGCCTCGGCCGCCGGCGTGCTCGTCGTCATCGGCTCCCTGGTCATCGCCACCCTCGCGCTGCGGGTGGTCTCGTCCCTCTTCCGCGAGGAGGTCCGCGCATGAGCGCCCTGACCGCAGACGCACCCGAGGCGGCGTCGTCCACCGCCGGGCCGAAGGCCGGCTCCGCCCCGCCCAGAAGCATCCGCCGCAAGAACACCGCGCTGGGCCTGCTGGCCTGGGTGTGCGGGCTGCTCTTCGTGCTGCCGATCGCCTGGATGGTGCTGACCTCGCTGCACTCGGAGTCGGACGCCGCCACCAACCCGCCGTCGCTGGCCGCCCCGCTGACGCTCGACGGCTACCGCGCCTTCTTCGACGCGGGCGGCGGCGCCGGGCCCTGGCCCGCGCTCGCCAACTCGCTGATGGCCTCGGTCTTCTCCACCCTGTTCGTACTGGTACTGGCGCTGCCCGCCGCGTACGCGCTGTCGATCCGGCCGGTGCGCAAGTGGCGCGACGTGCTGTTCTTCTTCCTGTCGACGAAGATGCTGCCGATCGTCGCCGGACTGCTGCCGATCTACCTGTTCGCGAAGAACACGTCGTTCCTCGACAACATCTGGCTGCTGGTCATCCTCTACACCTCGATGAACCTGCCGATCGCGGTGTGGATGATGCAGTCCTTCCTCGCCGAGGTGCCGCCCGCGCTGATCGAGGCGGCGCAGATCGACGGGGCGCGGCTGCCGACCGTCCTCTCCCGGGTGGTGGCGCCCGTCGCCGCGCCCGGGATCGCCGCCACCGCGCTCATCTGCTTCATCTTCTCCTGGAACGAGATGCTGTTCGCGCGGGTCCTGACGGGGGTCGTGGCGCAGACCGCGCCCGTCTTCCTGACCGGTTTCATCACCAGCCAGGGCCTGTTCCTGGCCAAGGTGTGCGCCGCGTCTCTCGTGATCTCCCTGCCGGTGCTCGCCGCGGGGTTCGCCGCCCAGGACAAGCTGGTCCAGGGCCTGTCGCTAGGAGCTGTCAAATGAAGGCCGCACTCGTCGAGTCGGTGGGCAAGGTGTCCCTGACGGAGGTTCCCGACCCGACCCCGGGCCCCCGCGAGGTGGTGGTGAAGGTCGCCGCATGCGGGCTGTGCGGCACGGATCTGCACATCAAGCAGGGCGAGTTCGCCCCCTCGCTGCCCCTGGTTCCCGGTCACGAGTTCGCCGGGGAAGTGGTGGCGCTGGGCAGCGGCGTCGACGAGCTGGCCGAGGGCGACCAGGTGGCCGTCGACCCCTCCCTGTACTGCCACGAGTGCCGCTACTGCCGCCGCGGCCACAACAACCTGTGCGACCGGTGGGCCGCGATCGGCGTGTCCACGGCGGGCGGCGCCGCCGAATACGCGGTGGCACCCGTGGCCAACTGCGTGCGGCTGCCCGAGCACGTGCGGACCCAGGACGCGGCACTCATCGAGCCGCTCTCCTGCGCGGTGCGCGGCTACGACGTGCTCCAGAGCCAGCTCGGGTCCCATGTGCTGATCTACGGTTCGGGGACGATGGGGCTGATGATGCTGGAGCTGGCCAAACGGACCGGCGCGGCGAGCGTGGAGGTCCTCGACCTGAACCCCGAACGGCTGGCGACGGCCCGTGGTCTGGGCTGCAGCGGCGCGGCGGCGACCGCCGAGGAACTCGACCGGCCCGGCGGCTGGGACCTGGTGGTGGACGCGACGGGCAACGCGGCCGCCATCCAGGACGGCCTGGGCCGGGTCGCGAAGGCGGGCACCTTCCTCCAGTTCGGCGTCTCCGACTATGCGACACGGGCCACCATCGAGCCGTACCGCATCTACAACCAGGAGATCACCATCACCGGTTCGATGGCCGTCCTGCACAGCTACGAGCGGGCCGCCGAGTTGTTCGCCGGCGGAATATTGGATCCGGAGGTGTTCATCTCCGACCGGATGCCGCTGGACTCCTATCCGGAGGCGCTGGACCGGTTCGCCGAGGGCAAGGGCCGCAAGATCGTGGTGGTGCCCTGAGGCGGTGCCGCTCCAGCCCGCCCGGGGGCGTGCGGTGCGGCGTCGCGTGCGCCTCGCCCTGCGGGGCGTGCGGTGCCGACGGCCGGGTGACGGCCGTACGACCGTCGGACCGGATACCGCCGGACTCCTGTCCGGTACCGCAGGTGCGATCACCGCCTCGACGTACCAGAAGGTCGTCAGGGCGGATCGCTCCGCCGAACGCGGGGCCGCTGCCGGCGCTCGTTGCCGATCACGGATGGGCTCGTTGAGGCAGGGCATCCGGGGCATCGGGCTCCGGGGCGAGAGAGGAGGACTCGTGCCACGGAAGAGCATCGCCCTGGCGGCGGCCGCCGCGGTGAGCAGCGTGCTGTTCGCGGCGGTTCCGGCCACCGCCGTGTCCCCCGCGCAGACGCGTGCCGGTGGACCGCCCTACCCGTACGCCGACTGCGTGAAGGAGGCGAAGCGGCAGACGAAGGGCACCGACCAGGCGGCCAGGTCCCTGTGCGACAAGCTCGTGAAGAAGGGGTGGATCAAGCCGCCCCGCGCCTGATCCGGCCCACGGGCCCCGCCGGACGGTTCACACACCGTCCGGCGGGGCTCTCTCCTGTCGTGACCGGCTGCTCCGCCTCCCGCCGCGACGGCCGCAGCACCGCAGATCCACTCGCCCCGCTCCGGCACGATGCGCGCAGGGGTCCCCGCGCCGGCCGCCTGACCGGGGTGCCAGGAGGAGAGTTCCGTGACCGTCTCAGGGCCCCGGCCCGTCCCCGATCCGCGCAGCCGCCCGGGCCTGCCGGAGCAGGAGGCACGCGGTCGAGGCGCTGCGCCGTGCGCGGGAGGAGCATGCCATCAGCGGCGGCGAGCCCAGCTTCAGCCGTGCGGGTCAAACGCCGGGACAAGTCCTTCCCGCTCGCCTCCTCCGAGTTGGCCGCGGCGCTCGGGAGCGGGTCCGCCGGGGGTGAGACCGGGCTGCCGGGCCAAGGCGACGAGAGAAGCGGCCCGCCCCGTACCGCCCCGGGCGTTCCGTCAGGCCCGGCCGGCCGGGCCCGCAGCAGTGGGTCGTCCGGAACGCTTCAGCCTCCGGTCCCGTTCCGCCGGGCCGCGCGGGAGGCGCGGGCACAGGAGGCCGACACCGCGCTGCGCAGCCATTCCGGCAGCGGCTCCTGGTGGGTCGCCCGGGTCAGCAGGCGGGCGACCTCCCGGAGCTTGGTGTTGGTCCGCTGCGAGGTGTCGACGAGTACCTGCCACGCCGTCTCGGGGCCGCAGCGCCCCGAAGCCATGATCACCCCGCGCGCCTGGTCGATCACGGGACGGCTGTCCAGTGCCTGCCGGAGTTGGGCCACCTCCTCCCGGAGCCGGTGGAGCTCGGCGAGCCGGCACGCCTCCTCCGCCCGGTCGCCGGCCCCGGACTCCGCACCGGCAGTCAGGGGTTCGCGGCCGGCGGTCCGGGGCTCTTCACCAGGGGCGACGGCCCTCTCGTCAGAAGGAGGAGAATGGGAGGTGTAGAAGGCTCCCTGGTTGGTCACCCGTAGCTCCATCCGAGCCGGTTCGGCCCAGGTGCCGGCGCGGTAGCGCCCCGGATCCGGCCTAGGCGGAGCCGGGCGCGCGCCCTGCCGCCCCGTGGCGAGTGGGAGAGCGGTCCCCGTGCCCGGGGTGGCGCCACGGCGAGATTCATCGTGCCTCCGGAGACAACTGTTGTCGTGTGACACATGTCTGCCCGTCCCGGCGGGGCGGTATGCCCACCTGTGAGATAGCGAACACCGGCGCACCCGTACCGTGGCGGGACGCCCTCCCGCCCGGGAGGACCACCGCCCCGTGACAGAGGAGCGCCGCCGTGACCCCGACCGAACCGCCCGTACTGGTCGAGAGGGACGGCTGCGTCGGCCGTCTCGTGCTCAACCGCCCGCGCGCGCTCAACGCCCTCGACCGGGAGATGGTCGACCGGCTCACCGAGGCACTGGACACCTGGGAACGGGACGACACAGTCACCGCCGTCGTCCTCAGCGGCGCGGGCGAGCGGGGGCTGTGTGCGGGCGGCGACATCCGCGGGATCCACGAGGACGTACGACAAGGCGGCGGCGCGGAGTCCGCACGGTTCTGGGCGGCGGAGTACCGCCTCAACGCCCGGATCGCCCGCTACTCCAAGCCGTACGTGGCGCTCATGGACGGCGTCGTGATGGGCGGCGGTGTCGGAGTGTCCGCGCACGGCAGCGTCCGCGTCGTCACCGAGCGGTCGCGGGTCGCCATGCCGGAGACGGGCATCGGCTTCGTCCCCGACGTGGGCGGCACCTGGCTGCTGTCGCGGGCGCCGGGCGAGCTGGGCACACACCTGGCACTGACCGCCGGGGCGGTGGGTGCGGCGGATGCGCTGCTGTGCGGACTGGCGGACCACTTCGTGCCCGCGGACCGGCTCGCGGACTTCGCCGCCTCGCTGGCCCGCACTCCGGCCGCGGACGCGGTGGCGCGGTACGCGACCACCCCGCCGGAATCCGAACTGGCCGGGCACCGGCCCTGGATCGACGCCTGCTACCGCTCCGACAGCGTCCCGGAGATCCTGGCGCGGCTGCGCGACCACGGCGGGACGGCGGCCAAGGAGGCGGCCGCGGCCGTCGAGTCGAAGTCCCCGACCTCCCTCAAGGTCACCCTCGCCGCGCTGCGCCGGGCCCGCGGCCTCTCCTCGCTGGAAGCGGCCCTGGAACAGGAGTACCGCACCTCCGTCGCCGCACTCTCCTCGCCCGACTTCGCCGAGGGCGTGCGGGCGCAGATCATCGACAAGGACCGCAACCCGCGCTGGTCGCCCGCCGCACTCGACGACGTCTCCGAGGAGGAGGTGGCGCGGCACTTCGCGCCGCCGAAGAGCGGCGACCTGGGACTCGGCGTGCGATTCTGACGCTTTCTGCGGGCATATTCTGATGGCCCATGAGCTACCCGTGCGTTCCTCACGTCACGTTCGTGACAGAACTGACTACACATTCCCCTCACACATGCTGCACGCTTGATCCCGTGCTTCCGAGGGGAGGGGAACGATGGACAAGCGGTATGAGATTTTCTGTCTCGCGGACCCGTATTTCTACGAAACACCCGACCGCTTGTCGGACTCCGCGTCACGCGCCGCGACAGACGACGCGGGAAGGCGGTCCGACGAGTCGGCCGCCGACCGTTCCGCGGATCCGGGTGCATTTCCGGTAGCGTGCCGCCCCGTCCCCGCCGGCTGGCGGCAGACCCGGTCCGGCGACTGGCTGGAGCTGCGCCCGGTGGCAGGGGAATTCCCGTTGCAGGGCTGGAAGATTCACGCCTCGGCAACTCTCGACAACGCGGACGAGATCGGCACGGCGATCTGGGACCACTGCGTACCCCGCGGAATTCCCTTCAAATTCGTGCCGCACCGCACCCTCCTGTACCTGCGCAACGCCAAATACGCCGGACGCGGCACGAGCGGCAAATTCGCCACGATATACCCGGCCGACGAGAAACAACTCGAGGATATTCTGCGTGAGCTGGGCGAGAGCCTGGCGGGCCGGCCGGGGCCCTACATCCTGACCGATCTGCGCTGGCGCACCGGACCGCTGTACGTGCGGTACGGCGGCTTCGCACCGCGCTTCTGCGTCGACGGCCAGGGCAGGCTCGTACCGGCGGTGGAGGACGCGCAGGGCCGGCTCGTCCCGGACCGCAAGGACCCCGCCTTCCGGGTGCCCGAAGGGGTGACGCTGCCCGCCTTCCTCCAGCCGGAGCTGGCGGCGCGCGACGCGGCCACCGTGCGGGACCTGCCCTACCGGATCGAGCGGGCGCTGCACTTCTCCAATGGCGGCGGCGTGTACGGCGGTGTCGACACCCGGGACGGGAGCCGGGTCGTGCTCAAGGAGGCCCGGCCGCACGCCGGACTCGCCGCCGACGGCGCCGACGCGGTGGCGCGGCTGGAGCGCGAGAAGGCCGCGCTCGACCGGCTCGCCGGGCTGCCGGTGGTACCGGCCGTCCGGGACTGGTTCGAGCTGGACGGACACCGGTTCCTCGTGATGGAGGAGCTCGCGGGGCAGACTCTCAACTCCTTCTTCGCCAGACGCCATCCGCTGCTGAGCTCCGACCCCGACCCGGAAGCACTCGCCCGGCACACCGAGTGGGCGCTGCGCATGCACCGACTGGTGGAGGACGTCGTCGCGGCGGTGCACGAGCGGGGCATCGTCTTCAACGACCTGCACATGTTCAACATCATGGTGGCGCCCGACGAGCAGTCCGTCGCACTGCTGGACTTCGAGGCGGCCGCACCCGCCGAGGACGACCCGCGCCAGATCGTCGCCCACCCCGGATTCATCGCCCCGGCCGACCGCGCACGCTACGAGATCGACCGCTACGCACTGGCGTGCCTGCGGCTCGCGCTGTTCGTCCCGATGACGACACTGCTGGCAGTCGACCGCTCCAAGGCGGCGCACCTGGCCGAGATCGCCGCCGAGCAGTTCCCCGGCATCCCGCGGGAGTTCCTGGCCGAGGCCGTCGCCACCATCGAAGGCACCGGTACCGGCAGCACCCCCGCCGCACCCTTCGGCACCCGGTCCCCCGCGGCTCCCGCGCCCGAGGACTGGCCTGCGGCCCGCGACGCGATGGTGCGGGCGATCCTCGCCTCGGCCACCCCCGAGCGCGACGACCGGCTCTTCCCCGGCGACGTCGCGCAGTTCAACGACGGCGGAGGGCTCGGACTGGCGCACGGCGCCGCCGGAGTGCTGCACGCACTCGCGGAGACGGGCGCCGCCCGCTTCCCGGAGGGCGAGGAATGGCTGCTGCGGCACACCGACCCGCCGCCGCGCGGCACCCCGCTGGGGCTCTACGACGGACTGCCCGGAGTCGCCTGCGTACTGGCCCGCTTCGGCCACACCAAGCGGGCGCTGGAGCTGACCGAGCGGGTGCTGGACGAGAAGTGGCAGCGACTGGGCAGCTCACTGCACGGCGGCCTCGCCGGTCTCGGTCTCGCGCTGGAGCAGCTCGCGGACGACACCGGTGAGCGGCGGCTGCACTCGGCCGCCGTCGAAGCAGCCCGGTTGCTGGCGCGGCGGCTGGACGAACCCGACGACGGCACCCGCGGAGTCAACCGGGCCGGACTGCTGCACGGTGCCACCGGATCCGCGCTGCTGTTCCTGCGGCTGTACGAGCGGCACGGCGACCCCGCGCTGCTCGACCTGGCGGACCGCGCGCTCGCCCGCGACCTGGCGCACTGCGTCCGGGACAGCGCGGGGACCTGGCAGGTCGACGAGGGCAGCCGGGTGATGCCGTACCTGGGTGCGGGCAGCGTGGGCATCGGCATGGTGCTCGACGACTTCCTCGGCCACCGGCCGGACCACGAGGGCTTCGCGACCGCGCGGGAGGGCATCCTGCCCGCGGCACGGATGCGCTACTACGCGCAGCCCGGGCTCTTCCAGGGCCGCGCCGGGATGCTGCTGCACCTCAGCCGGACCACCGCGCCCGGTGTCACCGAAGCCGACCGGACGGCGCAGCTCACCGGACTCGGCTGGTACGGGATGACGTATCAGGAGGGACTCGCCTTCCCCGGCGACCAGATGATGCGGCTCTCGATGGACCTGGCGACGGGCACCGCGGGCTGCCTGCTCGCCACGGGTGCCGCCGTCGGCACCGGGCCCGGCGGGGTCTCGCCGAGCCTGCCGTTCCTGGCACCACCGGCGCACCGCAGCGCCACACCGCCGTCCGGAGCGGCCGCGCGCGACAACGCGCCGGCGCCCGGCGGCCCACAGACCGGCCTCCGGGGCGGGGGCCGTACCGAAGCACAACCGTCCCTGTAACACACAACCCAACACCCCGATAGGGAAGGAAACATCATGGCCCTTCTGGACCTGCAGACCATGGAGCCCGAGGAGCGCACCGGCGGCGGCGACGACAGCAGCGCCAGCCTCCTCCTGTGCGACAAGCTCAGCTCCCACAGCGCGCTTCTGTGCCTGTGACCGGGTGACTCACGCACCCAGTGCTCCCGGGCGGGGTTCTGCCCCCGCCCGGGGGCACTCCCCTGTCTCCGGGCCGCCGGCCGGCCCGGTCCGCCGCACTCCCGCGGACCGGCTGCTGCTCGCCGCGGGACGGCCGCACCTGTGGCGCACCCTGGCGCTGTTCGCCACGGCGACCGGCGCTGCGCTCGCCGCGCTCGCACTGCCCGCGGCCCTCGGCCGCACCCTCGATCTGCTGCTGGCCGGCGGGGTGGCAGACGAAGCCGAAGCGGGCCGCTGGCTCGCCTGCTGCGCAGCGCTGACCGCCGTCTCGGTGGCGTTGGACGCGGCCGACACCGTGCTGACCGGAACTCTCACCTCCCGCACCACGGCTCGGCTGCGCACCCGGCTGGCCGGCCATCTGCTCGCGATGGGACCGCACCGTGCGGGCCGCTTCAGCCACGGGGACCTGGTCACCCGCTGCACCGGAAACGCCGCCCACGCGGGCACGGCGCCCGGCAGCGTCGCCTCGGCGCTGGCCGCGCTGGTCACCCCGGTGGGTGCGCTCGCGGCCCTCGCGGTGCTCGACCTGCGGCTGGCCGCCGTCTTCGTCGCCGGCACCCCGCTGCTGGTGCTGCTGCTGCGCGCGTTCTCCCGCTCCTCGACCGACTGCGTGACCCGCTACCAGGAGGCCCAGGCGCAGCTCGCCGGTCGGCTCGTGGAGGCACTGACCGGAGCCCGCACCATCGCGGCCGGCGGTCTGCGCGAACGTGAACAGGCCCGGGTACTGGAACCGCTGGCCCGGCTGTCCGCGCACGGCCACCGGATGTGGCACGTCCAGGGCCGGGCGACCGCGCAGGCCGCCGTGCTGGTGCCGCTGCTCCAGGTCGCAGTGGTCGCGGTCGGCGGACTGCTGCTGAGCCAGGGGGCGCTGAGCGTGGGCGGTCTGGTGGCCGCCGCCCGGTACGCGGTGCTGGCGGCGGGCGTCGGAACCCTCGTCGGGCAGCTCAACGCGCTGGTACGCGGCCGTACCGCGGCACGGCGGCTGGCGGAGGTCCTGGAGGTGCCCGCCATGGCGACAGGGCATCGGGCGGCCCCGGAGCACGCCGCGGGCGGCGCACCCGGACGGCTGGAACTGCGCGGTGTGCGCGCCTCCTACGCGGGTGAGCCGGTGCTGCACGGCGTGGACCTGGAGGTGCCCGGCGGCGCCACGGTCGCGGTGGTCGGCCGGTCGGGAGCGGGCAAGTCGCTGCTGGCGGCCGTGGCCGGACGGCTCGCCGAACCGGATGCCGGGCAGGTGCTGCTGGACGGTACCGACCTGGCCGAGCTGGATCCGGCGGCCCTGCGGCAGGTCGTCGGCTTCGCCTTCGAACGCCCGGTGCTCTTCGGCTCCACGGTCGGCGACGCGCTCGCGGCCGGGATCCCCGCCGGATGCGAGGGGCGCGAGGCCCGGGTCCGCGCGGCGGCCCGCGCGGCCTGCGCCGACGGGTTCGTGCGGACCCTGCCGCACGGCTATGACACGCCCTGCGCGCAGGCCCCGCTCTCCGGCGGCGAGATCCAGCGGCTGGGGCTGGCCCGCGCGCTCGCCCAGGACAGTCGGGTGCTCGTGCTGGACGACGCCACCTCCAGCCTGGACACGGTGACCGAATGGAAGGTGACCCAGGCGCTGGCGGACGCGGGCGGCCCCGGCGGGGCACGGACCCGGCTGGTCGTCGCGCACCGCGCCTCGACCGCCGCCCGCGCGGACCTGACCGCCTGGCTGGACGGTGGCCGGATCCGTGCGCTGGCTCCGCACCGGCAACTGTGGGAACAGCCCGGCTACCGGTCCCTCTTCGGCAGCGGGAGCGACGATGACTGAGCCCGCGGCGGCACACCCCGGGGCAGCCCCGGTGGAGGCGGTCGGCACCGGGGCCGCGGCCCGGCAGGCACCGCACCGGCGAGGCCGGCACCGGGCGCCGCGCGGACTCGGACGGGCCGGGATGCGTTTCCTGCTGCGGCGCCCGCGGGTGCTGCTGGGGCTGGCAGGCTGGTCGGTGCTGGAGGCGGCGCACACCTTCGCACTGGGATTCGCCCTCGCACGGGCCCTGGACGACGGCTTCCTGGCGGACCACCCGGCCGTGGGCCTGGGATGGCTGGGCGTCGCCGCCGCCGGGCTGGTCGTGGGGGCCTGGGGCACGGCACGGGTCTACCGGCAGGTCGCGGCGCTCGCCGAACCGCTGCGGGACGAACTGGTGCGCCGCGTGGTGGGCCGCGGGCTGTACGAGGCCGTGGCCGCCGCCGGGGCTCCGGGGCGGGCCGCGGACGACGCCGCGGGTACCGGACTCGTCTCCCGGTTGACGCACCAGGTGGAGATCGCCCGGGACAGCTTCGCGGGGCTGGTGATGGTCTCGCGCTCGTTCCTGTTCACCGTGATCGGCGCGGTCTCCGGGCTCCTGGCCCTGGCGCCGGTACTGCTGCTGGTCGTCGTACCGCCTCTGGTGGCCGGGCTCGCGGTGTTCGCGGGGACGCTGGGTCCGCTCGCCCGCCGGCAGCGGGACTTCCTGGTGGCGGACGAGGAACTGGCGCGGGAGGCGGGCACGACGGTGCGGGCGCTGCGGGACGTGACCGCCTGCGGGGCCCAGGAGCCGGTGCGACGATCCGTGATGGAGAAGGTGACGGTGGAGCGACAGACCGCCGACGCGCTCGCGCACTGGGGAGTGGCCCGGGCGCTGGCGCTGGGCCTGGGCGGACGGCTGCCCGTGGTGCTGCTGCTGGTGCTCACCCCGTGGCTGCTGCGGCAGGGCGTGAGCGCCGGGGCGCTGGCCGGGGCGCTCACCTACCTCACCCAGGCGCTGCTGCCCGCGCTGCAGAGCCTGGTGCACGGCCTGGGCGGAGCCGGAGCCCGCTTCGCGGTGGTGATCGGCCGGCTGCGGGAAGGAGCACCGGACGGGCCGCCGGCCGCGGGCCCGCAGACGCCCGGCGTACCCGGGGCCCGAGCGGCGGCCGCCCCCCGCGGAGCGCGCCGCGCGGCTCCCGCGCTGGAGCTGCGGGGGGTCACCTTCGCCTACGGCCCGGCGGCCGAGCCGGTACTCGCCGGGCTCGATCTGACGGTCCCCGCGGGCGGGCGGCTGGCGGTCGTCGGCCCCAGCGGTGCGGGAAAGTCCACGCTGGCCCTGCTGGTGGCCGGAGTGCTGCGGCCGTCGGGCGGCGAGATCAGGCTGCACGGCAGACCGGCCCTGCCGCCGCTGCCGGAGGGGGCTCCGCAGCCGGCCCGCCGGCCGCCCCCAGCGGTGGAGCAGCGGGTACTCATCCCCCAGGAGTCCTACGTCTTCACCGGCAGCGTGCGGGAAAACCTGAGCTGCCTGCTGCCGGACGGCGCTGCCGTGCCGGGACCGGCGCTGCTGGACGCCGCCGAGGCGGTGGGGGCGGACGCGCTCGTGCGGCGGTTGGGCGGGATCGAGGGGCCGGTGGACCCGGCGGCGCTCTCGGCGGGTGAGCGGCAGCAGCTCGCGCTGGCCCGCTCCTATCTGTCGCCGGCCCCGCTGGTCGTCCTGGACGAGGCGGGCAGCCATCTGGACCCCGCTGCCGAGGAGGTGGCCGAGCGCGCCTTCATCCGGCGCGGCGGGGCGCTGATGGTGATCGCGCACCGGATCAGCTCGGCCCTCCGTGCCGACCGGGTGCTGGTGCTGGACGGCGAGCGTACCTGCTGCGGGACCCATGCCGAGCTGCTGGAGCGCTCCGGGCTCTACCGGGACCTGGCAGCGGGCTGGGCTCCGCCCTCGCGGGTGTGACGGCACGGCCCCTCGGGTACGGCCGGGACGGCGTTCCGCTGCGGGGCGCGGACGGCGCTCCCCGCGCTCCGCTGCTCCCGTCAGAGCCAGCCGGCTCCCTGGGAGATGCGGATGGCGTCCACCCGGTTGCGTGCGCCCGTCTTCCGCGTGATGGCGGACATGTAGTTGCGAACGGTACCGGTGGAGAGCCCCAGATGCCGGGCGATCTCGCCGACGGACGCGCCTTCGGCCGCCGCCGAGAGCACGGTCAGTTCCCGTTCGCTCAGCGGGGCTTCCGAGGCGCGTAAGAAGGTGCCGGCGAGCGCGTTGTCGACGAAGCGCTCGCCGGCGGCGACTCTTCGTATGCCGGTCACCAGTTGCTCGGGCAGCGCGTCCTTGCACACGAATCCGCGCGCTCCCACGTCCAGCGCGCGCCGCAGGGCTCCAGGGCAGTGCTGGCTCACCAGCACCAGCAGCCGCTGGGTCGCGTCGGCGGTCCGTGCGGCTCCGGTCCGGGAGTACCCCGCCAGCTCGTCCAGCGGCGACCGCTTGGTCACATCGGCGTCCACGACGCACACGTCGGCGGTCAGCGTCCGCGCCAGCCGCATCGCGTCCTTGGCGGGTGCGGCCTCGATGGCCATGTCGGGCTCCCGGCCGACCAGAGCGGCCAACGCGCAGCGGAGTATGCGGACATCGTGCACCAGCAGTACCCGGATCACTCTTGGTCCCCCCTAGATGCCGGATCGCCTCACGGATGACAGGCGCAACTCCATACATACAAGCTCATAGGAGCGAAGAGGCACACAGTTTTGGCCACACCTTGAGATCAAACGTGTGCGATGTGTTATGGGGGCGCGTTAAGGGGTGCGTTCAGCGCGCGGACGCAGGCCGTACGCCCCCTCCCCCTCCGTCTCCTGCCGCGTGCCCACCCCGGGTGCCGTCTCCGTCCGCTCCCCCCGGGGGGAGCCGCTTCTCCCCCGGCTCACATCTCGTCCTCGTCCACCGCCCGCAGAGCGCGCTCCTCGGGAGAGAGCCCCTCGCTCTCCCCCTCCTCCCGGCCATAGACGTCCTGGCGGCGGGGCGGCGCCGCCTCGAGGTCGGCGCGGAGCGCTCCCGCGAGATCGTCGGGCGGACCGGAGACCACTTTCCCCTCGGACTCCTCGGGCTCTTCCTCCGCGAGCCGCTCGTCCAGCGACTCGCCCGCACGCATCTCCGCCGGAGTGGGAGCGGCGCGCGTCACGGCGGTCGGAGTGTCGCCGGGTACCGCCTCCTGCTGCGGGTCGCTGGACCGCTGCTGCATCGGCGCTCCGTCCTGCAGGTCGGGGATGCCCTCGTCCTCGGGTTCGGCGCCCGGGTCGGCGGGGCCCGCGTGCTCCTGCTCGGCCTCGGCCTGCGGGGTCAGGAACGAGGTGTCGAACCCGCCGCCCTCGTCCCCGGCGACGCGCGGCGGAGGATCGGACTCCACGGGCGGTTGCCAGTGGCCGCGCTCCAGGCGCTCACCCGGCTCCCGGCCCGCCACGGGACCGGGCCGCAACTCGGCGGCGTCCTCGATGGTGACGTCCTCCTCCGCGGGAATGTCCCTGCCGTCTCCCGTCATGGCGGCCTCCTCTCGTGGGGGACCCACGGCGGGTACCCCCGGGGCACCGCGGCTACGCGGGGCCGTGCCCAGGACGCGCCGGAGCAGAGCCAGAGCGCAGCAGGCCGCGCCGCTGCTCGGGAAGCGCGGCCGGTGGACCGCTCACGACCGGCCGTCCTCCCGGGTCCACTCCTCGGTCGCTTCCCGGGCGACCTGCTTGAGGGTGCGGTCGCTGCGGGCCGAGCGGACGCGCCACGGGTCGGGCGTACCGCGCGCGGAGGCGTGCCGGTCGTTCTTCTTGACCAGCAGCCACGCCTCGCGCTCGCCGTCCTCCCCGCCGCGGAAGCGGGAGAGGGCCCAGTCGCCCCGCAGCTTGCCGTCGTGCGTGCGGAAGGAGATGTGCCCCTTCTCCAGCGCCTTGCCGAAGTCACTGGAGAGCGGCTCGTAGGTGCCCTCGTCCCAGACCAGGACCGGCCCGGCACCGTACTCTCCCGCCGGGATGACGCCCTCGAAGGTGCGGTACTCCAGCGGATGGTCCTCGGTGGGCATGGCCAGCCGTTTGTCGTGCGGATCCGTGGAGGGGCCCTTGGGCACCGACCAGGACTTGAGTACGCCGTCCCACTCCAGCCGGAAGTCGAAGTGCAGCCGGGTCGCGTCGTGGATCTGCACCACGTAGCGCGGCCGACCGCCGCTCTCCGACGGCCCGCCCGCCGGCTCCGCCGTCCGGTCGAAGCGCCGCTTGCCGCGGTAGGTCCGCAGCGCGTCGTCCTCGCCACTCATGCCTGGTCCTCGAATCCGTGCCGGTGCCCGCCGTGCTCCGCTTCCACCGCGGAGCGGGGCGCGCGACGCCCTGGGTTCCACTGTGGCGCGGCGGGTGCGGGGCCGCAGCCGGAACCGGTCAGCGCGGTGCGGGACCGAGCTGGGTCGCCCACGGGATGAGGGGCAGGGTGAGCGGCGGCGGATGGACGCCGCCGGGGCCGATGACGTGGTTGCCCACCCGACCGCCGAGGTGGACGAGGCGGCCGTCGTCCTCCCGGAAATGCACGGCGCCGTCCCCGCGCTGCACGGCCGCCACGGCCTCGGCCAGGAAGCCCAGCTCGCCCATGTCCAGGTCGGACCACTCGTACTCGCTCCACATGTACTGGTCCACCCAGAGCGTGGCCACGTCGTCGAAGTAGACGGCGATCATGGTGGAGGCGTTGCCCGGGCCGATCAGTACGCAGAACTCGTCGGTCACCAGCGGGGCGAGCGGATAGCCGGGCACGGCCCGCGCGGCGTCCTCGAAGATCCGCACGACGGGGTGCACGGGCCGCGGCGCGGCTTCGCGCACGCTGCCGGGGCCCTGCCGCACCCGCACGTGGGCGCGGGTGACCGTGCCGGGTGCCGCGGCCCCGCTCCCGCCCAGCTCGCCGCTCAGTTGTTCGCTCACCGTCGCGCTTCCCCTCGTCGTCCGGTACCGGTGCGGTGCGGCCCGGGGCGCCTCGTCGACCGCCTCTGCCGAATGGCCACCATATGCACCTTTTATCCGTTCAGCAGCCCGGAGACCCGATTGGCGGCACCGCGGCTGAGCCGAACGAGCGGCGTACCCAATTCCGCGGCGGGTCAGTTGACTTCACAGGAGGCCCGGGCACCGTTCCGGCCCGCCTCCGCCACCGGACACGAGGAGGGCCGCATGACGTCGACACCCCGTACGCCTGCCACCACCAGCGCACCCGCGTCCGCCCCGGCCCTCGGGGCACCCACCGCCGCGGCGGGATCCCTCCCCCAGGACGAGCTGGCCGCCTACCTCGCCGCGCACCCGGCCCCGGCCGCGGCCGTGGACGCGGTGATCCGCGACGAACGCGGCGACCTCCTGGTGGTCGACCCGGTCTACAAGGCGGACTGGGATCTGCCCGGCGGCATGGTCGACGACGAGGGCCTGGTCGACGGCCTGGTACGGGAACTCCGGGAGGAACTGCAGCCCCCCGCACTGCGCGTCGGCCGGCTGCTCGCCGTCGACAACGTGCCCGCCGCGGTCTACGGCAGGGCGCTCACCGCCTGCGTGTACGCCGTCCACCTGCCGCACCCGGTGAGCGTGCACGACCTGCGACTGCAGCGGGACGAGTTGCGGGCGGCCGCGTTCCTTCCCCCGAACGAGGCCCTGGCGAGGCTGCCCGAGCGGTTGCGGCGCCGCACGGCCGCCGCCCTCGCCGCCGAGCACGGCGCTCACACGGCGCATCTGCTGGACGGCCACCCGGCCCCCCTCGGCGAAGGAGACCGCCGCGCCCTGCTGCCCGGACCGGCGGTGGCCGCCGCGGCCCTGGTCACGGATGCTGCGGGCCGGATTCTCGTGCTCGACGCCGAGGAAGCGGGGGACGCCTGGGGCGGGGGCGCCCCCTGCCGACTGCCCGGGGCCCTGGTGACGGCGACGGAAACCCCCGCTGCAAGCGCGGCGCGGGCCCTGAACACCCATCTGGGCGATGCGGCGGGACTCACCGTGGGGCGGCTGCTGGCCGTCGACAGCACCCTGTGCCCCTCAGGCGGCCGCACCCTGCTGGCCCACCTGTTCGAAGCCCATACGCTCGTCCCACTTCACCGCACCGTCGGCCACTGGCTCACCCCCGACGACGCCGCCCGGTTTCTCCCCCCGCACGAGGCCCGCCTGTTGAGCACCGCGCCCGGCCGGACCCGCGGCGCGCCGGACCGCACGCGGGGGCTGCCGCCGCAGCGGTGAGCACGTCGGCGGCCCACCGCGCACGCCGCCGTCCGGCGCCGGGCACCCGGACCGGCGTGCGGGCCCCGGGGCCGGCCACGGTCGGGCCGGGCCACTGCGGAACCCCTGCGCGCCGAGGCCGCACGCTGCGGTGGTATCGCACGCCCCGCGCGGAACCCGGTATGAGGCGGAACAGGGACGGGCAGGATGCGTCGGTGACCTCTTTGACCCGAGCGATGTCGTTCAACACGGCGCCCGACCGCTACGCCGCTTTCCGGCCGTTCTACCCACCCGCGCTGTTCGAGCTGGTCGAGGAGCTCTCGGGGATACCCCTGGCGGGAGCCCGGATCGCCGATGTCGGGGCCGGCACCGGCATCTCCGCCACGCAGCTCGTGCAACGCGGTGCCGACGTGGTGGCGGTGGAGCCCGGCGAGGGCATGGCAGCGTGGTTCCGCAAGAGCCTGCCGGACATACCGCTGGTGCGCGGGGACGCCAACGCGCTGCCCCTCGCGGACGGGTCCCGCGACCTGGTCACCTACGCGCAGGCATGGCACTGGGCGGAGCCGCACCGGGCGGTCCCCGAGGCGATGCGCGTGCTGCGGCCGGGCGGATCGCTCGCCGTCTGGTGGAACCTCACCGCGCACGACGTGCCGTGGATCGGTGCGCAGGCGGAGCGCATCACCCGCCACACGGGCGTCTCCTCCCCGCCCCTGAACCAGGTCGGTGACCTCGGCGCGCTCCGCAGGGCCGGCCTCGACGGGCTCCGGCTGTCCCACCGCCACACCCGGTGGAGCCGCACCGTCCCGCTCGACCTCCATCTGGGAAATCTGGCCAGCCACTCGGGGTTCCTGGTCATGCCCGAGCAGGCCACCCGCGACTTCCTGGACGCCGAACGCACCCGGCTGCGCGCGCTCTTCCCGGACGAGCAGGTGGAGGAGGTCTACGTGGTCGACCTGCTGGTGGCGCGCCGCGACTGACCCGGTCGGAAGGGCGCCCGCTTCACGGCGCTCCGTCCGAATCCCGGCGCCCCGGAACGACGTCCAGTCCCCGGCGACGCGCCCGGCGAGGGGTGCGATCACGGCCGGAGACCTCCGCCCCGCCCGGCCCCGGCGCGGGAAAGCCGCGTCTCCGCAGGGAATTCTCCGTCGCCGCCCTGGAGCATCGCACTGTTGTGCCAGTAGGGTGCGCGCCCATCGCCGCCGACAGCGCGGCGTGTTGAGCCGCGACGTTGTGGAGGTAGCGGATGAGCGCGGGCTCGATCTTCTTGTGGGAGCTGCTGGGGACCGCAGTACTGGTCATGCTGGGCACCGGGGTTGTCGCCAACCACGCGCTGCGGAGAACGAACGGAAACGGCGGGGGCATACTGTTCATCAACATCGGCTGGGGGTTCGCGGTCTTCACCGGCGCCAGCGTCGCGGCGCCCAGTGGCGCGCATCTCAACCCCGCCGTCACACTCGCCCTCGCCGTCGCCGACAAGACCGACTGGTCGGATGTGCCCGTGTACATGCTGGCGCAGCTGCTGGGCGGTGTCATCGGCGCGGTACTGTGCTGGGCCACCTACAAGCTGCAGTTCGACCACCACGACGATCCGGCGGGCACGCTCGGCGTGTTCTCCACGGCGCCGACCATCCGCAACAGCTTCTGGAACGTCGTCACCGAGGTCCTGGGCACCTTCGTCCTGATCGCCTTCATCCTCTTCTCCCCGACCTTCAAGCCCGGCTCGGGTGAGGGAGGCATACCCGACTTCGGCAACTCCGCCCTCGGGTACGCCGGCGTCGCCTTCGTCGTGCTGGTGATCGGCACCTCGCTCGGCGGGCCGACCGGCTACGCCATCAACCCGGCCCGCGACCTGGGTCCGCGGCTCGCCTACGCGTTCGTGCTGCCCATAAAGGGCAAAGGCAAGGCCGACTGGGCCTACTCCTGGGTCCCCGTCGTCGGTCCGCTCCTCGGTGCCGTCCTGGCAGCCCTTCTCTACCTGGCCTATCCGGCGTAGGGCCCAACACGGTGCCGTGGCAGGAGCCTCGGCCCGGACCGTACCGGGGGCGGCCCCGCTGATACGCGCGCCACGCCCGGTGTGCCACTCCTCCGGGTGGCACCCGGGCGCTGCGGCCCGGCAGGGAGCGGTGCGGGCGCTTTGATCGGTCCGGGTGGCGGGCGGAAGCCCGCCACCCGGACCTGTCCGTCCGTGTGAACCGCTCGGGCCGCCCAAGGCGGACCGCATGTCCCGGCGCTGAGCGCACCGCCGGGCGCGGTCAGCGGCGCGAAACCGCCGCACACGGGCGGGAGGCGGAAGGTGCGCCCTTTCGCACCCGTCCGTTCCCGGGTTGTGCTGGAGGAGACGTGCCGGGAACCGCGGCACGCCCGGCGCGCCGCACCCGGCGCGCGCGCCTCCAGGAGGGAGTTCCCATGGAGACCACCGCCGAAGCCGGCCCCGCCGGCTGGTACGTCGACGAGCGCTGCACCGACTGCGACGTGGCCCGCCAGCTCGCCCCCGGACTCGTCCGCGCCGCACGGGGCCGCTCCGAGATCGTCCGGCAGCCGCGGAACCCGGACGAGACCGCACAGCTGCGGGCCGCCGCGCTGGCCTGTCACACCCGGTCGATCCGCCCGCCGGGCGGCCGGTTCGATCCGGCCGCACCCGACCCGTTCCCACTGCCGCTCGACGAGAACGTGCTGCTGTGCGGACACAACTCGCCCCGCACCGCGGGCGCCAACTCCTACCTGCTGCGGCGCCCCTCGGGGAACTGGATGATGGTCGACACCCCGCGCTTCAGCGAGCCACTCGCCCGCCGCTGGACGGCGGACCGCCGTATCACGGACGTGCTGCTCACCCACCGGGACCATGCGGCGCACGGCCGGCGCTGGGCCGACCGGCTGGCTGCCCGTCTGTGGATACACGAAGGCGACCTGGAGGCGGCCCCGGACGCCGACCGGGTGCTGCGCGGCCGGGCGCACTTCGAGGTCGGCGAGGGCGTCGTCGCCGTCCCGCTGCCGGGCCACACCCGCGGCAGCGTCCTGTATCTCGCCGACGAGCACTACTGCTTCAGCGGGGACAGCTTCTACTGGGCGCGGACCCTGGAGGACCTGGAGGTCGCGCAGAGTGTCACCTGGTACTCCATCGAGGAACTCGCCGCCTCGCTGGCCGCGGTGGCGGGCGAGCTGCGCTTCACGTGGCTGCTGCCCGGACACGGCGGGCGCAAGCGGCTGCCACCGGAGGAGATGGGGCAGCGCCTGCGACGGTTGGCGGAGCGCGCCGCCACGCTGCGGCCGCGGCCCGTCGACTTCACCGCCCTGCGGTGGTAGCGCCCGGCCCACTGTCCGGGCGCCCCGCTACGGTGGTGGCGCCCGCCGCGCCGCCCGCGGCACCCCCGCCCCCGAGGAGCCCCGCTGTGCGAGCCGCACGTCTGGTCACCGATGTCCTGCAGCCCCGCAACGCGCTGCTGGTGGGACTGACCGGGCTGGGGGTGGCCGCTGCGGGGGACTGGACGGGCGCGCCCTGGGGGCTGTTCGCGGCGGTGTGCGCGGGCCTCGTCCCGGCCTCCTACATCGAGTGGGAGCGCAAACGGGGTACCTGGGGCGACCGGCACGTGGTGGACCGCACCCAGCGGCTGCCGATCTTCGTGGTGATCCTCGGCTCCGTGGGGGTGGGCGCGCTGGTGATGGTCCTTGGGCGTGCCCCCCGCGACATTCTGGTCGCGATGGTGGCGCTGTGGGCGATGACGGTGTGCCTGCTGACCGTGAACACCACGTGGAAGATCAGCGTGGACTCGGCGGTGGCCGCGTCGGTGGTGGCGATGGCGGCCGTGGTGCACTCGCCCTGGTGGCTGCTGGCCTGCCCGCTGGTGGTGGCGGTGTGCTGGTCCCGGATCGCGCTGGAGTACCACACGGTGGCGCAGACGGCCGCCGGCGCGGCGATCGGCGCGGTCACGGCGGGCGCCTGGCTGTTGTGAGGGCGGGCGGACGCCGGGCGGGGCCGCGGGCGGCACCGGTACCGGCGGTGCTCGAACGTGGGCCGAAGGGGTCACCTGCTACGGCCGTACGCCGGGGTACCCGGTGCTCTGGACGGCGGGATGGTTGCGTTTCCTGCGTCCCGGACCGATTCGGAACGAGCCGCTTCGAGGTGCGCCATGACTCCCGCCCCCGCCCCGCCGTCCCTCTCCCGAGCGGAGCTGCGGGCGGTCTTCGCGCAGGACACCGGAGTGGGCGCGGCCGGCCGCGGCCTGGTCGGGATGGAGGTGGAGGCCGCGGCGCTGGACCCCGTCACCGGCCGCGCGGTGCCGTACGCCGGACCGGGTGGGGTGCGGGCCCTGCTGGAGCGGCTCGCCGCCGAACGGCCCGGGGCAGTGCCGCAGTACGACCGCACGGCGCTGGTGGGGGTGCGGCTGCCGGAGGGCGGCTCGGTCTCGCTGGAGCACGGAGGCGCGGTCGAGTACTCCTCCCCGCCGTGCTCCTGCGTCGCCGAGCTCGCCGAGGTGACGGACCGGGCCCTGCGCGAACTGGGCGCGGCGGCCGGACGGTTCGGCTTCGCGCTGGTGCCCGGGGCGCAGTACCCGTTCACCGCGCCCGGCGAGGTGCCCTGGGTGCCGCACTCGCGTACCCCGGTGATGCGGCGCCACTTCGAGGGGCTGGGCCCGCCCGGTTCCGCCGGGGTGCAGGTGATGTCGCTGGCCCTCTCGACGCAGGTGTCGCTCGACTACGGCGGGCCCGCGGATCTGGCGGAGAAGCTGCGGGTGCTGTCGGCGGCCTCCACTCCTGCGGCGGCCCTGTTCGTCAACGCGCCGTTGGAGGGGGGCCGTCCGTGCGGGTGGCTGTCGCGGCGCATGGACTACCTCAGCCGGACCGATCCGGCACGCACCGGGGTCGTGCCGACGCTGCTGCGCGAGGACGTGGACGTGGAGGCATTCATCGACTGGGCACTGGGCCTTCCGATGATCCACCGGGAGGCACCGGAAGGTGGCCGGTGCGCCGCGCCGCCGGAGCCGTTCGGCACGCTGCTGCGGGAGGGCTTCGGAGACGGCAGCCGGCCGGGGCCCGAGGACTGGCGGGCCCATCTGTCGCAGATCTTCTCGGACGTACGCCTGCGCGAGACTCTGGAGCTGCGCGCGGTGGACGGGCCACCCTACGGGGCGCTCTGCGCGGCACCCGCGTTCTGGACCGGGTTGTGCTATCACCCGCCGTCCCGGGCCGCGGCCTGGGAACTGCTGCGCGGGATCGGCGCGGCCGAGCACCGCGCGGCGGTCCGCGACATCGCCCGCCGCGGACCGGCCGCCCAGTTGGCCGGCCGCCCGGTACGGGAGATGGCGGCCGCGTTGCTGCGGCTGAGCGAGGCCGGCCTGCGGGCGCGGATCGACGAGGGCGCCGAGCGTCCCGAAGCCCTGGAGTTCCTGACCCCGCTGCAGGAGGTGGCCGCCTCCGGTGTCACGTTCGCGCAGCGCACTCTCGACAGGCTGCGCGAGGATCCGGCCACGTTCCCGGCACGCCACATCGCGCGGCACCGCATCCCCGGGTGAGTCGGCCCCGCAGGAGCGGGCGCCGTTCCGGAGCGCGGCGCCGCGAAGGCCGGCGGCCGCGGAACCCGGGTGCAAGCCCGCGGACCGGTCCGGGCCAGGCCGGTCCGCGGTCGGCCGCTACACCACGCCTTGATCGCGCATCGCCTCGGCGACGCGGAGGAACCCCGCAGCGTTGGCGCCCAGCATGTAGTCGTCGGGGGCGCCGAACTCCTCCGCCGCGGTGACGCAGTCGGCGTGGATCCCCCGCATCACCACGGCGAGCCGCGACTCGGCCTCCGGGAACGTCCAGGACTCGCGGGCGGCGTTCTGCCGCATCTCCAACGCGGAGGTGGCCACGCCGCCCGCGTTGGCGGCCTTGCCCGGGCCGTACCGGACACCCGCCTCGCGCAGGACCGCGACCGCGTCGGGGGTACAGGGCATGTTGGCGCCCTCGGCGACGACCTTGACCCCGTTCTTGACGAGGGCGACCGCGTGCTCCTCGCGGAGTTCGTTCTGCGTGGCGCACGGCAGGGCGACATCGCAGGGCACGTCGTAGACCGAGCCGCGGCTGCTGAACCGGGCCCCGGCGCGTGCCTCGGCGTAGGTGTCCAGCCGGCCGCGGCGCTCCAGCTTGATCTCCTTGAGCAGGTCGAGGTCGAGTCCCGCCTCGTCCACCACGTAGCCGGAGGAGTCGGAGCAGGCCACGACCTGCGCACCGAGGGCCTGGGCCTTCTCGACGGCGAAGAGGGAGACGTTGCCGGAGCCGGAGAGGACGACCCGGAGGCCGTCCAGCTCCTCGCCGCGGGTGCCGAGCATCTCCTGGACGAAGTGGACGGTGCCGTATCCGGTGGCTTCCGTGCGGGCGTAGGAGCCGCCCCAGCCGATGCCCTTGCCGGTGAGCACCCCCGCCTCGTAGCGGTTGGCCAGCCGCTTGTACTGGCCGAACAGGTAGCCGATTTCGCGGGCGCCGACGTTGATGTCGCCCGCGGGCACGTCGGTGTGCTCACCGAGGTGCCGGTGCAGCTCCGTCATGAAGGACTGGCAGAAGCGCATGACCTCGGCGTCGCTGCGCCCCTTGGGATCGAAGTCGGCGCCACCCTTGCCCGCGCCGATGCCCAGCCCGGTCAGCGCGTTCTTGAAGATCTGCTCGAAGGCGAGGAACTTCACGGTGCCCAGGGACAGCTGCGGCACGAAGCGCAGTCCGCCCTTGTACGGACCCAGCGCGCTGCTGAACTGAACCCGGTAGCCCCGGTTGACGTGCACCTCGCCCGCGTCGTCCGTCCACGGCACCCGGAAGATGACCTGCCGCTCAGGCTCCACCAACCGCTCCACCAGCTTCGCTTCCGCATACTGGGGGCACTTGCGCAGCACCGGCTCCAGGCTGTGCAGCACCTCCCGCACGGCCTGGTGGAACTCGGGCTCTCCGGGGTTCCGGCGCAGAACCTCGGCGTACACCGCTTCGACACGGCTGCTGGCATCCACGGACATCATCCTCGTCGCTCGCACGGCCGCCCGGCCCTCCGGGGCAGGCTGGTCACGAGGGTACGTTCGGCTGCCACGAGTCAGGCTCGCGAGTGGCGAGAAACACTCTCGCGAGCAGCCGGGCGCTCCGGGCTGCCCCGGGTACGCCCGGGGCGGGCCGCAGTGCGGCCCCCACAACCTCGCTCGAACTCGCGTACGTGCGGCGTCGATCGCGCGCGGGCTGCCCGGCCGCGGGGGCGGATGCCGGGTGGCCGCCCGGGTCGCGGGCGGGTGGGAGCCCTGGCGGGGCGCGCTTTCGGACGGACCTCCCGGCCGGCGGGGAGACGGCCGTACCGGAGGCGGCGGCGGACGTGTCCGGTACGGCCCGTTCCGGCGGTACCGCAGCGGCGGTAGGGGACGTCCCCGGATCGTCGAGGTCCGCCGGACACGGCCGGGCCGTCGCGGAGGACCGGCGTCCGCCCGGGTTGCGCGGGGGCCGTAGCAACACTCCGCAGAGGTGCGGACACCGGATCCGGAGCGGCGCCCGGCACGCCGCGCAGTGGCATCCGCGCGCCCTGTCGGCGGCCACCACCGGCCACTCAGCGTGGTCGGTCCGGCACCGGGAGCGCACCGTACGGCCCCGCTTGGTGCGACCCGTCGGAAGGGTGTTCCCTGGAGTGGGGATGCGCTGAATACACCTGCTCGAGGCGAGGAGCATCAGATGTCCAAGCGCCGACCGGACCAGGAAGGCAGCGAGCCCGATCAGATCCGCGGGCCGGAGGAGCGCCGGACGCACGGCGGAATGCCGGAGAAGCCGGACGACGAGGCGCTGGCCCGGCGCACGGAACAGGAACGGGTCGAGGCCGGGGTCGACGACTACGACCCCGAGGACGTGCCTCCTGCGACGGAGCCCTGAGGATCCCGCCGCCCGGTCCACGCCGGGCCCACGGCTGAGAGGTGGCCATGCCCATCGCCACGGTGAACCCCGCCGACGGCTCGACCGTCGAGACGTTCGAGCCGCTCTCCGCCGAGGAGGTGGAGCAGCGTCTCGCGGACGCGGACGCCGCCTTCCGCGGCTACCGCCTCACCACCTTCGAGGAGCGGACCCGGCTGCTGAACGCGGCCGCGGACCTGCTGGAGCGGGAGGCGGACGGCGTCGCTCGCGTCATGACGACGGAGATGGGCAAGCCGCTGGTCGCCGCCCGGGCGGAGGCCGCCAAGTGCGTCAAGGCGATGCGCTGGTACGCACGGAACGCCGAGGAGCTGCTGGCTCCCGAGTACCCGGCCCCTGAGGACGTGGCCGACTCCGGCGCGGTGCGGGCCGAGGTGCGCTACCGGCCGCTGGGGCCGGTACTGGCCGTCATGCCGTGGAACTTCCCCCTCTGGCAGGTCGTCAGGTTCGCGGCACCCGCCCTGATGGCGGGCAACGTCGGGCTGCTCAAGCACGCCTCGAACGTCCCGCAGACCGCGCTCTACCTGGGCGACCTCTTCCACCGGGCGGGCTTCGCGCGGGGCTGCTTCCAGACCCTGCTGATCTCCTCCGGCACCGTCGAGGCGGTACTGCGCGACCCGCGGGTGGTCGCCGCGACGCTGACGGGCAGCGAGGGCGCGGGGCGTGCGGTCGCCTCGGTGGCGGGCGACGAGATCAAGAAGACCGTCCTCGAACTCGGGGGCAGCGACCCCTTCATCGTGCTGCCGTCGGCCGACATCGAGGCCGCCGCGCGCACCGCGGTGACCGCGCGGGCGCAGAACAACGGGCAGTCGTGCATCGCCGCCAAGCGCTTCCTCGTCCACACCGATGTGTTCGACGCGTTCGCGGAGCGGTTCACGTCGGGCATGCTGGGACTGACCGTGGGCGACCCCATGGAGCCGGGCACGGATGTCGGCCCGCTCTCCGGCGCCCAGGGCCGCGAGGACCTGGAGGAGCTGGTCACCGACGCGCTCGCGCAGGGGGCGCAGGCACTGTGCGGGGGCCGCCGGCCGCAAGGGCTGGAGCAGGGCTTCTACTACGAACCGACCGTACTCACCGGCGTCACCGCGCAGATGCGCATCCACCGCGAGGAGACGTTCGGTCCGGTGGCGACCCTCTACCGGGTGGCGGACGTGGAGGAGGCGGTGACGCTCGCCAACGACACACCGTTCGGCCTCAGCTCGAATGTGTGGACGCAGGACGAGTGCGAAGCGGACCGCTTCGTCCAGGACCTGGAGGCGGGTGGGGTCTTCTTCAACGGGATGACCGCCTCACATCCGGCACTGCCGTTCGGCGGTGTGAAGCGCTCCGGCTACGGCCGGGAGCTGGCCGGGCACGGGATCCGCGAGTTCTGCAACGCGACGACCGTCTGGCGCGGTCCCTGACCCGGAGCGGGCCGCCGTGGCAGGGGCCGCGGACGGCGCGCTCAGTTCCGCGTCACCGCCCGGTTCACGCCGGTCACGAACGTCGTGGCCAACACCCAGCCCGCGACGACGAGCAGGTAGGCCAGCCACTGGTAGCCGCCCTCGGGCGCGTAGGACTTCTCCTGCCCGAAGTCGACAACGGGCAGCAGCAGGTCGAGTGCGTAGGCGAGCGGGTTGAACTCGGGCGCCTCGTCCGCCTTGAGCGGGCGCGGCGGATGCAACCCGTAAGTGAGCGCGCCCGCCAGCAGCAGACCGACCAGCCACCCGGCCGCCCGCATGGGGCGGAAACCGTAGCCGACGGTCGCGTCCTGCAGATGGCCCCACAGCCGTCCGTAGAGCGGTCGCGTGGCCCGGTGGCGGCGCTCCTTGGCGAGTTGCACGGTGCGTGCCGCGGCGTCGTCACCGATGTGCCGGTAGGCGGTGGCCAACTGCTCGTAGGCGAAGGGCACATAGCCGTCCGCCTCGCGGGCGAGCACCCGGAGCCGGTCGGCCGCCGGGAGGACGGGGGTGAGCGCGGTGTAGGTCAGCCCGTCCAGCTGCACCTCCGCGGGCCACACCTCGGGGCGGATGTGGAGGAGTTCGAACCGGGCCCGGCGCAGGTTGACGGTGCCCTGGACGGGCGGCGCGTCGCGGAGCCAGAACTCGGCCGCCGTGCAACTGCTGGCCCGCAGCGCGACCCCGCCCGGATTGGAGAGCCGGGCGTAGGCGAGGTTGAGCTGTCCCGGCACGGTGACCCCGCGCAGATTGACCCGGCCCTCGGCGTGCAGCCGCATGGCGTGCAGGTCGGTACCGACCGTGAGAGTCTCGGCATGGAGCGCGGTGTTGCCGCCGCCGGGGTACAGCAGCCGGGCTCCGTCGAGCCGGACGAGTCCGGCCACCGTCAGCCCGTCGAGGCGGGTCCGGCCGTGCACTGTCAGCCGCGTGGCCTGCAAGTCCTCCCCGACAGTGGCGTGGTCCAGCTTGAGGCTGCCGCTCTCGCGCTCGGCCGTCGCCGCTTCCGGCTCCCCGACGGTGGCCCGCGTGCCCAGCTCCGCGCGGTCCAGGAAGAGGGCTCCGTCGATCCGCGCTCCGGACAGGCCCACCGCGCCCGGTATCCGGCAGTCGTTGAGCCGCAGTGCGCCGGCCACCCGCAGCGTCGCCGCCCACAGCCCCGGCATCCGGCAGCCGCCCAGGGAGAGCTGCCGGAACTCGGCGCCATAGAGCACCGGTGTCTCCTCGAACACGCACTCCCGCAGCGAAACCGGGGCCCTGACCGCCCCGGAGTGCAGATTGAACTCGCCGGTGATCCGGGCGCCGCGCAGCCGCAGCGCGGGGATCTCGCCGTCCTCCCCGGGTGAGGTCAGCAGCAGGGTCCGCAGCACCCGGGCCCGTACCGACCGCTCGGCGGCCGCGGAGAGATCCACGGTCCGCCCCCGCGAAAACGCCTCCCACACCCGCCGCTCCGGCCCCGTCAGCTCGTCGATCTCCACGCGGGGGACTCTTCCCGTATGCCGGGGGTCCGTCAACCGCGTTCCGGCGCTGCGGAGTCCGCGAGCCGCCGCCCGCGGCCGGCCCGCCGGTGCGCGTGCCGCAGCGCCCCGCCTCCCCCGTCACATGACCCCGCGCGTAATCGACCGGCCGGCCCGCGCCGGGGCACAGTCGTGGCACCGCCCCGCCGGAGCACACCGGCGGTGGCACCCGGACGAGAGGACGAGACCATGAACACCTACGAAGCCGCTGTGGAACGCTACTTCGCCGCCTGGAACGCACCCGACGCGGCGAGTCTGGCCGCGGCCGTGGCCGCGGCGTGGACCGAGGCGGGCAGCTACACCGACCCGCTGGCGCAGGCAACCGGCCACCCGGAGCTGACCGCGACGATCCGGGCCGCCCAGGAGCAGTTCCCCGGCTGCACGTTCCGGCTGACCGGGGCGGTCGACGGACACCACGACATCGCCCGGTTCTCCTGGGAGCTGGTGGTCGCGGCCGACGGCTCCGCTCCGGCGGCGGGGTCCGACGTGCTCACGCTGGCCGACGACGGCCGGATCGCCTCGGTCAAGGGCTTCCTGGACCGGGTGCCCGGCGCCTGACCACCCGGGCGGCGGGCTACGGTGCCCGGATGGACACGGGGACGCAGGATTCCGGCACCGCGGGCTGGCCCGTCGCGGCCGGGACGACGGCGCTGAGCGTGCTGCTGCCGGAGGTGGACCCGCTGGTCCGCGACTGGCGCGGCCGCTACGACACGGCCGCGCGGAACGGCGGAAGCGCACATCTGACGGTGCTGTTCCCCTTTCTGCACCGCGACCGGATACGCTGCCCCCAGCGGGCGGCGCTGGCGGCGCTGTACGCCCGGCACCAGCCCTTCACGGTCACGTTCGGCCGCTGCGGATCCTTCCCCGGCGTGCTGCACCTGGTGCCCGAACCGGCCGCCCCGCTGCGCGCACTGACCGCGGCGGCAGCCGCCCGGTGGCCCTCGCATCCGCCCTACGGCGGTCTCCTCGGCGCGGTGGAGCCGCATGTCACGGTCGCCAACAGCGGCGGCCCCCGCGTGCACCGGCGGATCGCGGCGCAGCTGGCGGCACGGCTGCCGGTGACCGCACGGGTGAGCCGCGTCGAACTGGTCGTCCACGAGGAGGGCCGCTGGCATCCCTGGCTCGGCTTCCCGCTGGGCGGCTGAGCCGCCCGGGCAGCGGCCTCCCGGCGCGTGGGCGGGCCTCAGGGCCGGTGGTCCGCCGGGATCTCCTCCCCCGCCGGTACGGGGCCCGGCGGGGTGCCGTCGCCGAAGGGGCGGCCGCCGAGCTGTTCGCGGTGGTGCGGGGTCAGCCACCCGGACAGGTCCGGCCCCGCGGGCACGATCGAGGTGGGGTTGATGCCGGTGTGGACGACGTAGTAGTGCCGCTTGATGTGGTCGAAGTCGACCGTGTCGCCGAAGCCGGGCGTCTGGTACAGGTCCCGCACGTACGCCCACAGCACCGGATCCTGCTCCAGCTTGTTGCGGTTGCACTTGAAGTGGCCGTGGTAGACGGCGTCGAACCGCACGAGCGTGGTGAACAGCCTGATGTCCGCCTCGGTGAGCGTGTCGCCGACCAGATAGCGCTGGTCCCGCAGCCGCTCCGCCACCAGATCCAGCCGGCGGAAGACGTCCGTGTAGGCGGAGTCGTACTCCTGCTGCGTGGTGGCGAACCCGGCCCGGTACACGCCGTTGTTGACGTCCCGGTAGATCCCCTGGGCCACCTCGTCGATCTCCTCCCGCCGTGCCTGCGGGTAGAGGTCGGGCGCGCCCGGCCGGTGCAGCGCGCGCCACTCGGTCGCCAGGTCGAGGGTGAGCTGCTGGAAGTCGTTGGTCACCAGCTTGCCGCTGGGCACGTCCACCACGGCGGGCACGCTGACACCGCCCGGGTAGCCCGTCTCGCGCTTGTCGTACGCCTCGTGCAGGAAGCGGATTCCGAGCACGGGATCACGGCCGCCGGGGTCGAGGGTGAAGCGCCAGCTCCGGTCGTCCTGGATCGGGTCGGCGACGGCCAGCGGGAGCGCGCTCTCCAGGCCCAGCAGTCGGCGCGAGACCAGGGCGCGGCTCGCCCAGGGACACGCACGGCTGACCACGAGCCGGTAGCGGCCCGCCTCGACGGGCCAGCCGTCCCTCCCGTCGGCCGTGATCCGGTCGGCGAAGTGGCTCCTGGACCTCTTGAACGCCTTCCGGCCGTACTCGGTGTTCCCGGCGTCGCCGCCGACCGCAGCGGTAGTCATCCCGGTCTCCTTCCCGCAGTCCGTCCGGGGCAGCGGAGTCCCCGGCTTCCCGAGCGCATCCCATCACCCCGGCGGTCCCGTTGCCGAGTAGCGACGCGTGAGGAATGCGGTGCGGGGCAGGAGACGGGCTTCCCCGGCCGGGGGTCGGCGCGTCCCGGAGCGGCTCGCGGCACCCCGCCCGTCCACGCGACGTGCTCGACGTGCTCGCGACGGCGTCGGCGCCTGCTCAGCGGCCGAGCTGCCAGGGAAAGGGGAGAAGTTGGTCGGCCCGGCAGTAGACCTCGCACGCGAAGGGGAGTAAGGCCGCGGACGGGTGCAGCCGGGCGCCTTCGAGGCTGGCCAGCAGCCGGGCCGTGTGGTGGATGCATCCGGTGTGCTGCGCCCCGTTGCGGTCGATGACGGTCACGGCGGTGAGTCCGCCCTCGCACGGTGTCGGATCCGCCCGGTCCGCCGCCGCGCACCGCGGGCCGCCGTTCGCCGCCGTGCTGTCCATCCCGCACCCCCGAGTTGCTCGCCCCCGCTCACCGGTCAGCCAGTGGCTTCCCCCAACGGGAGTGGGCCATGGCCGATTTGGAATAGCCATGGACAATTCTTGACGCGCCGGACGCGGCGCGCACCGGCGCCCGGCGCAGCCCGGGGGCGCTGGGCATGGCTGTCAGGCGGCTGCGAGGAAGTCCCGCACCACCGGGGCCAGCGTCCCGGCGGGCGCATGGTGGAAGGCTCCGGACACCGTCCGGTGCTCGCCGCGGGGCAGGGCCTCCGCCACGGCACGCGCGGCGTCCTGGAGCAGCCGCGTGCTGGCGTCGCTGGAGAGGACGAGCGCGGGGACCCGCACAGCGGTCAGGACTCCGAACGGGAGGGTGGCGTCGCCGAGCATCGTGGTGTCGTAGCGGAGTGTGTGGGCGACTCTCGTCAGGCCAAACCAGGCCGGGGAGCGGCGGGCGCCCTCGACGGACTCCGGTGGCAGCCCGATGATCTCCCCCAGGAAGTACGCGACGGCGTCCGATCGCCGCTCCCGGTCGAGGAGCTCGGCGAGCCGGGCCGCCCGCGCCGGATCCTGGGGGTGTCCCACCGCGCCGGTGAAGGGCGGTTCGAAGAGCACCAGCCTGCCGGGGGCCGCCCCGGCGCCCGCTGCCGCGCCGAGCGCGATCAGAGCACCGGAGGACACGCCGTAGGCGCATGCCGCTCCCGTGCCGACTTCTCCGAGGACGGCGGCCAGGTCCTCGGCCTCCCGCGCGGGGGCGTAGGGCAGGGTGTCGCCGCTCTCGCCTCTGCCCCGGCGGTCGTAGACCACCCCGGAGAGCCCGAGGCCGGCCAGTTCACGGGCGAGCGGCAGACCCTCGTGCCGGGTGCTGAGCGCGCCACCGGTCAGGACGACGGGCGGCCCGTCCCCGAACCGCTCGAGGGCGATCTCGGTGCCGTCGGGCGAGGTGGTGAAGCGCACGGTCATGGCGGCCCTTCCTGACTGCGGTGGTGTGCTGAGACTTCTACCAGCAGCCGGTGCCCGGCGGCGGCCGGACGCGGCCCGGTTCCCCTCTCAGTCCGGCGGTGGCGGGGGCGGTGTGGGGGCGCCGGCCGGCGGAGGCAGCTTGGGCAAGCGGCGCGGTGCCGTGTCCCCCGCCGGGCCGGGCCGCGGGATCCGCGCGGCCCCGGGCGGGGCGGACTCCGTGCCGGGTGCCGCACCGCGTGCGGGTCCCGCCGTAGCCGGGGGCGGCAGCAGCGCGTCGCGGTGGGCGCCGGGGTCCCAGCCGGGCTCGACGACACGCTTCTGCACCAGGACGGCTCCGGCCAGCACCAGGGCCCCGACGGCGAGCATCAAGGCGATGCCGACCGCCGAGCCCGCCCTGCCCGCATAGCCGATGAGGGTGCCGAACCAGCCGAAGTCGGCGTCGCCGAAGGTGGTGTTCTCCTTCCCGAAGGTGCCCAGCACCTTCAACAGCACGGCGGGCAGCAGGGTGATGAGGACGCCGTTGCAGAACGCGCCCAGCGCGGCACCCCGTCTGCCGCCGGTCGCGTTCCCGTAGACACCGGCCGCGCCGCCGGTGAAGAAGTGCGGCACCAGCCCCGGAAGCACCAGCGCCAGGCCGAGGGCGGGGTTGAGCAGCCAGGCCAGCAGCCCGAGCGAGCACAGGCCGCCGGTGAAACTGGCGAGGAATCCGACGAGCACCGCGTTCTGCGCGTACGGGAAGACGATGGGCGCGTCCAGCGCGGGCACGGCACCGGGGACGACCTTGTGTGCGATCCCCTGGAAGGCGGGGACGAGTTCACCGAGGATCGTCCGGACGCCGAAGAGGATGACGGCTACCGCGATGCCGAACCGGAGGCCCTGCATCACGGCCTGCATGAAGTAGTCTCCCAGGCCGGTGGCGGCCGTCCCGCCGGCGGCGGCGAACGCCTGGAAGGCCCTCGCCTCACCCGCGTCGGCCAGGTACAGGAGCGCCATGACGAGGTGGATCAGCAGCATGGACAGCGCGGTGGCCACCATCGAGTCGCGCAGGAACCGCATTCCTTCCGGCAGCTTCATGTCCTCGGTGCTGCGGCTGCGTCCGCCGACGAGCCGGCCGACGGCACCGGCGGTGATGTAGCCGGCCGTGCCGAAGTGGCCGACGGCGATGCTGTTGTCGCGGGTGATCCGCTTGGTCCACGGGTGCGCGAAGGCGGGCATCGAGACGAGGAGGATGCCCAGCAGTGCTCCGCCGACGGTCACCACGAGCCACCCGGGCAGGCCCGCGGTCGCCAGCACCATCGTCAGCAGGGTCGCCATGAACAGCATGTGGTGGCCCGTGAGGAAGACATAGCGCAGCGGCGTGAACCGGGCCAGCAGCAGCGAGAGGGCGAATCCCGCGATCATCAGCCAGGCGACGCGGGCGCCGAACCGGTCCTGCGCGATACCGACGATCGCCTCGTTGGTCGGGATCACCCCGTGCGCCCCGGTGGCGCCCTGGATCATCTCGCCCAGCGGAGCCAGCGCGCTGACGACGAGTCCGGCTCCGGCGCTGATCAGCAGAAAGCCGAGCGTCGCCTTGACGGCCCCACCGGCGATCTGCCCTCCGGGTTTCCGCAGAGCCGTCAGACCGGCCGCCGTGATGAGACCGATGAGGTACGCGGGGACGCTCAGAATCTCGGTGCCGAGGAATGCCGCGATCGTGACCAGCCAGTCCATGGAGCCTTCCGCTGCGTGCCGTGTTCGGGCGGGTGGGGAGAGTGCCCCGCGGGCGTGCGGGAGCTGCGGGGGCGTGTGGCGGGGAAGCGGGACGCGGTCAGACGTCGTAGGTGTCGCGCAGCACGGCGTCCACCTCCTTCTCGCTGGTGAAGTCCGCGACGACCCGCACCGGGACGCCCAGGTCGCCGAGGAGCCCGGCGATCTCGCGCGAGGTGAGGACGGCTGCGGCCTCGGATGCTCTGCCCCTCGCGGAGACGGTGTCCGTGGCCTCGACGGTGACGTGCCGGTCCCAGCCCCAGCGCTCCAGCACCCGCTCCAGGGTGTTCTTGAGGAAGAGGCTGGTGCCGACCCCGTTCCCGCAGACGGTGAGGATCCGCTGCACGGCCGGCCCGCTGGGCGGCAGCTGGTCACCGCCGCTCTCGCGCGCGGCGAGCAGCCGGTGCACGGCCTGCGGGGTCGGTGCGGTGCGCAGCGCGGCCTCGGCGTCCGGATCGGCCAGCAGTCCGGCGAGGGCCGCCATGGCCGCCGTGTGGGCGCCGGAGTCCGCCGCGGCGAGGGCGACGACGAGGGTGACCGGATCGTTCGTCGGATGGCCGAAGACGACGGGGCCGGCCGGCCGCACCCACGCCAACCCGGTCCGGTGCACCGCGGGCGAGGGTCGGGCGTGTACGAGGGCGAGGCCGGGTGCGACGACGACGTAGGGCCCGTTCTCCTCGAGGTTCCCGATCATTTCTTCCGTGTACGCGTCGGTACTGACACCTTGCGTGACCAGCAGCTCCCCCGCGGCGCGGACCACCGAGCGCCAGTCGGCCGCGGCGGTGTCCAGCCGGATCGCCGCACAGGGCAGCAGTTCGCTCAGTGACGCCATGCCCCGGATACTGGCACGCCGCTCCTGTCGGCCGGCGGGCAGGCCCGGCCCCACGGGCCTGTGTCGCTGCCGGCGGCAGGGGTACCCGGCCGTCCAGCGGACGGTTCGGGCCGCCTCCGGGCAACCGGGGTCCGTGGAGCAGCGATCGCAGCGCGCCCAGGAGCACCAGGGAGGAACCATGCGCCTCGATTCCCTCGCACCTCTTCTCGACCGGAACGGACCGTGGGCCACCGTCTGCACAAGCACGGCGCAGGCCACCGAGAGCGCCGGGGACGAGCGGCGGCTGGCGGCCCGCGCCGCGGGGGACGAGCTGCTCCGGCAGGGCGCCGACTCCGCCACCGTCGAGGCCGTCACCGGGCACCTGGCCGCACTCTCCCCGCGCACCCGGCCGCAGGGCAGTGCGGTCTTCGCGGCGGACGGGGACCTGGTGCTGGACCTGCCGCTGACCGTGGCGCCGGAACGACAGCACGTCGCCTGGTCGACGCTGCCGCATCTCGCACCGCTGCCGGAACTGCTGGCCGAGAACCCCCGCTGTCTGACGGCACGCATCGACCGGACGGGGGCCGACTTCGAGCTGGTGGACGCACACGGGACGCACAGCGCGGGGCAGGCCACCGGCGAGGAGTGGCCCATCCACCGCAATTCCACCGGGGAGCTGTCGGAGAGGCACTTCCAGCTGCGGGTGGAGAACACCTGGGAGAGCAACGCCGGGCTGATCGCGGAGGCGATCGAGCGCCGCTTCCGGGAGACGGCCGCCGATGTGCTGGTGTTCAGCGGCGAGCCCCGGGAGCGGCGGGCCGTGCACGAGAAGCTGCCGGAGCGGTTGCGGGCCGGGGCCGTGGAGACCTCACACGGCGGCCGCGCGGCGGGCGCCTCCTCGGAGCTGTTGGACCGGGAGACGGCACGGGCCCGTGCGGAGTACGTCGAACGGCACACCGTCGAGGCGCTGGCCGCGCTGCGGGCCGCGCACGCGCCCGGCCCCTCTCCCGCGGGCTCGGGCACGGCCGAGACGGTGCCCTCACTGGTGGAGGCGGCACGGGAGCACCGGGTGGCGACGCTGCTCGTGCGGCCCGGGGGTCCGGACAGGGACACCGAGGTGTGGGTCGGCGACGGCGCTGACCAGGTAGGGGTGCGGCGCTCCGAGCTGCAGTATCTCGGAGCGCCTGAGCCCGCCTCCGCGCGGGCCGACGACGCGCTGCTGCGCAGTGCGCTGGCGACCGATGCGGAGGTGCTGCTCGCCGCGCCCGGGGAAGAGCTTCCGGTCGGCGGGCTGGGCGCCCTGCTGCGGTGGTCCCACGTGTCCCACGGGAGTCAGGAGGAGGAGACCGCCGCGGAGTGAACTCTGCCCGGCCGGGCAGCCGCGCGCCCGGCGGGCCGGCGCGACGCCCGGCAGCGGCGCGAGGGCGCTGCCCGCGGGCGGGCACGGGGGCGCTGGGAGCGCCCCGGCCCCATAACGCCTCCGACTTCACGCTCTTCCAGGAGGGGGCGGAGGAGGCGACCGCCCAGGGCCGGGAGCTGCGGTCCAGCCACCCCGACAGCAGGCCGAAGCAGGCACCCGCCAGAGCGAGGAGTGCGCCTAGCCAGCTCGGCGAGGTGAGTCCGAAGCCGGCTGCGATGACCACACCGCCGAGCGAGGCGCCCAGCGAGTTGGCGATGTTGAAGGCGGACTGCACGCTGGCGGAGCCGAGTTCGGGCGCGTCCCTGCCGTGGTCGAGGATGCGGGCCTGGACGCTGGGGATGGCGGCCATGCCCGCGATCCCGGTGAGGAACACGTTGACGGCGACCAGGACGGTGTTCTGCGCCGTCACCAGGAACATGCTCAGCGAGAGCGCCAGCGCGAGCAGTGCCCCGCACATCGTGCGCACGGGGCGGTCGGCGAGCCGTCCGCCGAGCATGGTGCCCACGGTCATCCCCGCTCCGGCCAGCGCCAGCAGCGCGGTGGCCGCGTTGGGGGTGTAGCCGCTGACCTCGGTCACCAGCGGCTGGATATAGGTGTAGAACGAGGAGGTGCCGGCGAAGCCGAACACCACCACGGCGAAGGCGAGCCACACCTGCGGTCTTTTGAATATGCCGAGTTCGCCGCGCACGGTTCCCCTGCCGGTCTCGCGCTGCACGGGGAGCAGCGCCGCGAGGGAGACGAACGCGAGCACGCCGATACCGGCGACCACGATGAACGTCCAGCGCCAGCCGACGGTCTGGCCGAGCAGGGTGCCCAGCGGTGAGCCGACGATATTGGCCATGGGTACGCCGACCAGCACCACGGAGAGTGCTCTGCCGCGCTTTTCGGGGGCGACGAGACCGGCCGCGACGACGGCTCCGATTCCGAAGAACACACCGTGCGGGAGCCCCGCGGTGAAACGCGCCGCCAGCAGCAGTTCATGGCTCGGGACAAGGGCTGACGCTGTGTTCCCGAAGATGAACATGCATGTCATTGCGAGCAGTATTGTCTTACGCTGGACCCGCATACCCACGACGGTGAGAAGCGGTGCTCCGATCACGACACCGAGCGAGTAGAAGGAGACGTAGCCACCGGCTTCGGAGATGCTCACTCCCATGTCGGAGGCGGCCTCGGGAAGTAGACCTATCATCACGAACTCGGCTGTGCCCGCACCGAACGTTGCAATGGCCAGGGCCAGGAGGGCAAGGGGCAACGGGGACCTCCTTGCAGGAGTGGGGTGTTGTGCTGCCCGGCTCGCCTCGGCGGGCCGTTCCTCGAAAAGAAGCGTGCCGCAACACCGGATTCACGCACACGGTTTCCGCATAAGGCTGCCCATACTAGGATTCCCGGAACTCGGTGAACTCGCCCTGAAATCACGGCAGTCGAGAACCGCAACGGCCAAGAAGCCGTCCGCACCGCACGCGTGTTTCGGCGTGTCGCCGCAGATTTCACCGACTACGGTGAGAGCAGGGAGAGTTGCGGGTGACCGGAGCGGCGGTTGTGGCTCGGGAATTCCGGATACTCGCGGGAGATTCACGCGCGGTATCGGTGACGACATTCGACCGGCAAGGATCGCGGCGGATCGCGTTGCCGGGGTGAACCGGCCGAAAATTCCGCACTCGTGAGAGGCCGGGTCACTGCCTCGGCCGCGCCGAGGAGGTGGCCGCGCGGCGCGCGGAGGCGGCGGTCACCGTCCGGCGGACCGAAGCTGCTCAGCGCAGTACGGCCGCCAGCAGGTCGGTCCCCAGCACCGTCAGATCGGACAGGTTGAGGGTGTAGCGGACGTGACGACCGTGCCGCCGGGTCGTGAGCAGGTCCGCGCGGCGCAGGACCGCGAGATGACGGGACACCTCCGGGAGGGAGAGTCCCCAGGCGTGGGCCGGCTCACCGGTGGTGTGCGGGCCGCGGGCGAGGGTGCGCAGCAGCCGCAGCCGTACCGGGTGCGCAAGCGCCTCCAGCCGTAGCGTGACCGTCTCCAGCGACACCGGCTCCGGCGGACTCGTCTCGGCCACGGGGTACTGCACCACCGGCTGCCACCCGCGCGCGTGGATCACTACCAGGTGGGGCCGGCCGAAGACGCTGGGCAGGAAGGTGACCCCGGTGCCGTGGGCGGTGGTCGCATTGTCCTGCAGCTTGTCCACGGTGATGCAGGTACCGTCCTGCGCCGGGGCCAGGGCCCGCTCACGCGCCGGTGCGTCGGCGAGCGGCGACGGCGCGGCGAAGTGGACCCGGTTGTTGCCGCACGTGGTGATGAGCGCGGCGGTCACATAGGTTTCGTCGTCGATCCGGTCCACATCGTCCAACTCCTCGGCGAGGGTGGACCGGGGACGAGCGGGAACCAGGAAGTCGGCTCGTGAGGATCGCCAGAGGAACCCCGCTTCTCTGAGCCGCTCGGCCGACTCGGGCGGGAGCCCGGCCCACACGTTCGCGGCCCAGCCGGCGTGCTGTGGATGATGCGCGGGTTCGGCCAGCACGTGCAGCATCGCGGTCAGCTCGGCCAGCGGGGAGCGGCGAACCGCAGTCCCCCGGCCGGCAGGCCGCCGATGTCGATTCTCACCGTCATCCCCGCATCATCGCCGGTCGGATGGTCGAGGACCATGCCGCTTGACGGTGTCCGTCAAGCGGCACAGTGGACTCGGCGGCCGAACGCACCGTTGACGCCATGACCACCACCGTCAAGATTCAGCCGCGCGCCCTCGTCCGTGCCTCCGGAGGCCCCGGCTATGCCGTCGCCCTGGTCGTGGACGCGCTCGGCACCGGCCTGCTCCGGCCCCTTCTGCTGCTCTACGGGGTGTCCGTGCTGAGGCTCTCCGCACCGGCCACCGGCATCGCCATGACGCTCGGCGCCGTCGTGGGTCTGGTGTGCATGCCCGCGGTCGGCCGATGGCTGGACCGGGGCGCACGCAGCACGGTCGTGGCGGCTTCGATGCTGGTGCGGGTGCTGGGCGTGGCGCTGCTGCTGGCCGCCCCGGCGGGGAACGTCTGGCTGTTCGCGACAGCCGCGCTCTTCCTCGGCATCGGCAACCAGGCATGGCCGGCCGCTCACGCCGCCCTCGTGGCCACGGTCGCCCACGGCCGGGAGCGCGACGTCGCCCTCGCGGGGGGCCGCGCCCTGCGCAACGCCGGTCTGGGCACCGGTGCCCTCCTCGCCACCGCATGCCTGGCGGGCGGCACCACCGCGTTGCAGGCGCTGGCAGCAGTCACCGGGCTCGCCTACCTCGCGGCGGCGGCCCTGGCGTGGTCGGTCCATGTGCAGGCGCATCCGGCAGCCGCCGAGGCCGAGGACGGGGGCGGCGAGCCCGCGCCCCGGATGCGCACGCTCCTGGCCGCCAACATCATCTATGTCTTCTGCCTCAACGTGCCCGAGGTCGCGCTCCCCCTTGTCCTGGTGACGCAGTTGCACGCCTCCCCGGTGTGGTCGGGCGCCATCTTCGTGGCCAACACGGTGCTGGTGGTCACCCTGCAGGTACCGGTCACCGTCCTGATGTCCCGCTTTTCCCGCCGGTCCGTGCTGGCCCTCGCCGGCGTGGTACTCACCGTGTCCTATCTCGGCTTCCTCGTGGCCACGTCGCTGGGACACGGCTGGGGCGCCCCGGCCGTCGCAGCGGTGTCCGTGGTCTGCACCCTCGGCGAGATCGGCTACGCGGGCAGCGCCACGGCGCTCGTCACCGCGCTCGCCCCGGCGCATGTCCTGGGGCGCGCCCTCGCCCGCTTCCAGCTCTCCACGGGTTTCGGCCTCGCCGTCTCCCCCGCGGCCCTGACCGCTCTCGCCCCGCACGGTCCGGCTGCTCTCTGGGGCACCCTCGCCGCCGCGACGCTCCTCTCCACCGGTGCCGTCGCCGCCGAGCGGGATCGGGAAGGGATCTCACCGGCTGCCACCGGGCCGAGCCGGGCTCGTGAGCAGGGGGAGGCGGGCACCTCCCGGCCGGGAGTGGTGGGGAGCCGTCCGGCCGGGAGGGGAGGAGGCGTCAGCCGCCGATGTTGACGTCGACGCAGGCGTAGAAGGCGTTCGCGGTGTCCGCGACGTTCCAGACCGCGAGCACCTTCTGCTTACCGGTGAAGCCCTGGAATCCGACGTGGTGGGAGACGTACTGCGGAGGCTGCGCTCCCCCGTCGTCGAACTCGGCGATCTTGGTGTTGCCGATGAAGTACTGCCAGGTGGTCGTGCGGTGCCGGGCCGTCAGCTTCCAGTTGAAGGTGGCCGAGCTGCCGACGTCGGTGACCTTCCAGCCCTTGCTGTCGTCGCGCAGTTCGGCGAAGCGCTCATTGCCGCCCGCACAGTCCTTGAGCCCCTTGGGGCCCTCGACGCTCTGCGGCTCCCACTTGATCGAGCCGCAGGAGACGGTGCCGTTGGCACACTGGGCCTGCCTGCTGGCCGGGTTGGTGATCCAGCCGTGCGCGGAGGCCGGGGTCGCGGTGAGACCGAGAACCAGTACCGGGGCGAGACCGGCACCCGCCAGGGCCGCTAACTTCCTTCTGGTACGCGATGTTCGGTGCATCTCAACTCCTTCGGTGGGGGGAGAGCACACAGTGGGGATTGGTCTAGACTTTAGCGGCTGACAGGGAACGGTCAAGCCTTCGGGAAGCTGAAGCCGTAGCCCTGGCTCTTGAGCCAGGGCAGCAGCCGGCGCAGCGCCTGGTAGGTCTCGGACCGGTCGCCGCCCCCGTCGTGGAAGAGGATGACCGCACCGTCCTCCACCTGCTCCTTGGCGTGCCGCACTATCGCGTCGGTCCCCGGGAGCTGCCAGTCCCCCGGGTCGACGATCCAGCCAAGCGGCCGCATCCCGTGCTCGGCCGCCACCCGTCGGCTGGTGGGGGTGAAGGCGCCGCCCGGCGCACGGTAGTAGTGGACAGGCGCACCTCCCGACGCCTTGTCGATCATGCGTTTCGCGTCGAGTATCTGCCGCTTCTGGTAGTCGGCCGGCTTGTGGTCCATTCCCGTGTCGTGGTCCACGGAGTGGTCGCACAACCGGTGCCCCTCCGCGACGATCCGCTTGACGAGATCGGGATGGCGCTCCGCGTTCGGGCCTATCAGGCAGAAGGTCGCCTTGATGTGGTACTGCCGCAGCAAGTCCAGCGTCCTGGGCGTCCACTCCGGATGCGGACCGTCGTCCAGGGTGAGTGAGACCGCGCGTCCGCCCTCCGCCGCGTGGTGGCTGATCGTCCGGCTGACCTTCCGCGGAGGCGCCTTGGGCTTCGCCCGCCCGGCGCCGGACCGCTTCTCCGCCGGTGCGGCGGCGTGCTCGCCCGCGCGCGCGGCACGCACGCTCTGCTCCCAGCCCGGATGCCGGCCCGCGGCGGAGGCCCCCGTGTCCGTCCCGACGAACGCCGTCAGCAGCCCGACGGCCACGGTTCCCACCGCGGCGGCCGTCGCCACGGTCGCCGGCCTGCCACCCCGCTTGCTGTGCACTTCTGCTCCCAACTGCCCGTTTTCACCGTGCTTGTCATACAGGCAGACCCCTCCGGAAGGCCGACGGTTGCAGCCGCGGAGTGAGAGATACGCCGCATTCGGCGCGGGGCTGCACGACAGCCACGCCGGGCACCCTGACAGCCTGGAGGGGAGGACCGACGAGAGCAGGGAGCACAGGCGATGGCGACCAGCGTGGCATTCACCGAGGACCTGGCGCGGGAGGTGCTGGCCGCCGCGACGGACGGCGCCGGCGGTACGGCGGAACTGCTGTCCCTCGGCGAGAACGCCGTCTTCGCACTGGACGGGACCGTCGTACGGATCGGTCGGGACGCGCAGCTGCTGTCCCGCGCCGAGCACGAGCTGCGAGTCGCCACCTGGCTGGAGAGCGAGGGAGTGCCCGCCGTCCGCGCAGCGGAGCCGGAGGCCCGCCTGGTCGGTGGGCACCCGGTCACCTTCTGGCAGCGGCTGCCCGCCGCGGTGCGCCCGGCCGGGCCCGCGGACCTGGCCGGACTGCTGCGGCTCGTGCACGCGCTGCCCGAGCCCCCGTTCACGCTGCCGCCCCGGGAACTGCTGGGCGGCGTCGAGCGCTGGCTGCGGCTGGCCGGGGACGCGGTGCCGCGCGAGGACGCGGCGTTCCTGCGGGCGCGCCGGGACGACATCCTCGCCGCACTGCCCGGACTCGTCCCCCACCTGCCGCCCGGCCCGCTGCACGGGGACGCCCTGCCCCGCAACGTCCACATCACCCCGCAGGGGCCACTGCTGGTGGACCTGGAGACGTTCTCCTCCGATCTGCGCGAGCACGATCTGGTCGTGATGACGCTCAGCCGCGACCGGTACGGGCTGCCGGCCGCGGAGTACGAGTCGTTCTGCGCCGGCTACGGCTGGGACGTGCGCGAATGGGAGGGGTGTGCGGTGCTCCGCGGGGCGCGGGAGACCGCGAGTTGCGCATGGGTCTCCCAGCACGCGCCCGGCAACCCCGCGGCCCTGAGCGAGTTCCGGCGCAGGGTGGCCTCGCTGCGCGCCTCCGACCCGGCGGTCCGCTGGCATCCGTTCTGACTCCGGGCGCGGGTCCGGGCCGCAGGGTCTTCCGCGCTCCCGGCCCGCCGGCGACGGCCGGCTCTACCGCCAGCCCCGCGCCGTCAGTTCCTCGGCGAAGCGGGCGTAGGAGTCTTCCAGGGCCGCCTTCTCCGCCGGGACCGGCTCGATCAGGCGCCCTTCTCCAGCCATCACCGCGGCGGCCTGCTCCAGCGAGGGGTGCAGGGTGCCGACGGCGGCCAGCAGCGCGGCACCGAAAGCGGTCTCCGCGCGGTCGGCCACCCGGAGCGGCAGGTCCAGCACAGTGGCGCGGATCCGGTTCCACAGCGGGCTGCGGCTGCCCCCGCCCGCCGCGTACAGCGGAGCTGTGACGGGCACCCCGAGGGCCCTGACCCGTTCCAGGGCGAGCCGTTCGAGGAAGGCCACCCCCTCCAGGTCCGCACGGTGCCTGTCGGCGTCGTCGGCGGGGGCGCCCAGCAGAAAGCCGCGCGCGGCAGCCGCCACGAACGGGAAGCGCTCGCCCTCGCGGCGGAGCGGATAGCTGACGCAGGAGGCGGGGCCGCGTGCGGCCGCCGCCTCGTCGAGCCCGGGCAGGTGTGCGGGGGTGCGGTGGGCCAGCGCCTCGCCCCCGGTGTTGGCGGCGCCGCCGGGCAGCCACCAGCCCTCCGGGTGCCGATGGCTGTAGAAGGCGCCGGCCGGATCGGTGACCAGCTCGCGGGTGACCCCCTTCAGGACGTAGGTGGTGCCCAGGACACCGACGAACTGGCCGGGGGCCACCGCGCCGGTGGCGAGCTGTCCCGCGCAGCCGTCGGTCATCCCGAGCCGTACCTCGCAGCCCGCGGGCAGCCCGGTCTCCGCGGCCGCCTCGGTGCAGACGGTGCCGGCGCAGCTGCCCGGCGGCCGGACCGGGGGCAGCCAGCTCGCCGGGATGCCGAGCGCGTCCAGGACCTCCGCCGGCCACTCGGCCGTGCGCGGGTCGTAGCCGGTCTTGAGCGCGTGGCTCCAGTCGGCGGCGACCGGCTGCCCGGTGAGGCGGCGGCCGAGCAGCTCGGGGGTGTGGAGCACCCGCGCGGCGCCCGGGAAGTCGGCCGTGTGCCGGGCGTACCAGGCGGCGCGGCCCAGTGCCGCGGTGGGTCCCACCGTGAGCCCGAGGGCCCGCCAGCGGGCGGCGCCGCTGTGCTGCGCCGCGCTGTTGAGGTCCGCGGCCCGACGGTCGTCGTACATCAGTGCGGGGCCCAGCGGCCGTCCTGCCGCGTCCGCCAGCACGAGGGTTCCGGAGGTGGCGGAGACGGCGACGGCGCGTACCTCGGCACCGCGTGCGGGCAGTGCGGCGGTGGCCCGGCGCAGCGCCTGTGCCGCGGCGGGCCACCAGCGGGTGGCGTCCTGCTCACTGCGTCCGCCCCCGTCCCGGACCGGTTGCGGCAGCGCAGCGCCGCCCTCGGCGAGCACTGCCCCGCGGGCGTTCACACAGACGACCCGGACCGCTGCGGTGGCGACGTCGATCCCGGCGACGACCGGGTCCGCCGGAGGGCCGGGGGCGGTGGCTCCAGGCGCGGCTGGGCTGTGCATGGCATCCCTTTCAGTCTTGATGTTAATTTCACATCCAAAATGTGATGTCACTGCTGGTCGCTCACCTCGGCGACCCGTACCTCGGCGTGCTCCCGCAGTTCGACCAGCAGGCCGCCGGCCACCCCGTCGTCCACCACGACGTAGTCGAAATCGGCGACCGGGCACAGCCGGTGCAGCGCCGTGCGGGCGGCCTTGGAGCGGTCCATCAGCAGCGCCGTACGCGTACCGGAGGCGAGCATGGCGCGCTTGACCAGCACCACGTCCTGCTCCTGGTGGAAGGTCATGTGCGCGTTCATCGCCGAGGTGCTGACCAGCGCCAGGTCGACCGACATCGCCTCGATGGCCTCCACACAGGGAACACCCAGGAACGCGTCGTGGGTACGGGAGTACTCGCCCCCCAGCGCGACGAGCCGCACCTCCTCGCACCCCGCGAACACCCCCAGCACGCGGCGGGCGTTGGTCAGCACGGTCAACGGGGTCCGCTCGCGCAGCAGCGCGGCCAGCGCCAGCACCGAGGTGGAGTCGTCCAGCATCACCGACATACCCGGCTCGACCAACTCGGCCGCGGCCCGCGCCACGGCCTCCTTCTCGGCCACGTGGACACCGAGCCGGTAGTCGAGGTTGCTCTCGAAGACGCTGGTGGGCAGCGCGGAGACGCCACCGCGGAAGCGCCGCAGCACGCCGCGCGCGGCCAGTGCCTCCAGGTCCCGGTGCACCGTCATCACACTGACACCCATGGCCTGGGCCAGCTCGCCGACGGGCACCGTGCCGCGCCGGACGACGTGCTCGGCGATGCGCTGCCTGCGGCGCTGCCGGGAGCGGGCGGAGCCGCCCGACGGACCCGGTCCGCTCACGGCCGCTCCTCGGCCCGCTCGTCACCGCCGGCCGCAGACGGCGGCCCGAGCGCCGCACCCGTGCCGGTGGGGACGTTCAGCGCGCGCAGCGCCGTCCACGCGCCGTCCACGTCGATCTCGGTGACGGCCGCGTTCTCCAGCCTCGGCAGCACCTGCCGGTAGCGTCCGACCGGGATGCCCAGCAGCGCGCACAGGGCGATCCGGAAGGCGGTGTTGTGCGCGACCACCAGCACCGTGCGCCCCTCGTGCGCGGCCGCCACCTCGCGCAGCGCCCCGGACACCCGGGAGGCGACAGCCGCAGGCGGCTCGGAACCGGGGAAGGCTCCGCTCTCCGCGTCCCGCTCGAAGGCACGCACCCGCTCGGGGTCGTCGGCCGCCAGTTCCGCGAGGGTGCGGCCCTCGCCCCAGCCGAAGTCGCTCTCGCGCAGCCCCTCGTGCACGGCGGGCCGCAGCCCGAGGGCCCGCGCGGCGGGCTGCGCCGTCCGCCTGGCCCGCTCCAGCGGCGAGCTGACCACGGCGCCGACCGGGTCCCGCCGGGACCGGGCGAGGACCCACCCGGCCAGCTCCTCGGCCTGCTGCCGTCCGGCGTCGGTCAGTGCGATGTCGGAGATCCCGGCGTACCGGTTCTCGGCGTGCCAGACGGTCTGGCCGTGCCGGACGAGCAGGAGCCGGGCGGTCATACATCCTCCAGGGACTTCGGAGACTTCGCGGACTTCGGGGTGAAGGGCGGGTGCGGTGCGGCGCACGGTCTCACCCTGTCGGACTTCTTCACGTGGAGCGCTATAAATATAACAAGTTTGATGTGAGGATAGTGCGAGCTACCGCAACCGGAAGGGCAAACGGCCATGACCGAAACCGCTGGGGCGATCATCGGTGTCGACATCGGCACCTCCGTCACCAAAGCCGTGGCATTCGGCCGCGACGGCACCCGCCTGCACGCCGCCGCCCGCCCCTCCACCCTGCTGCGGAGCTCCGGGGGCCGCGTCGAGCAGGACCTGGAAGAGGTGCTGAGCGGTGTCGCCGAGGTCGTCGCCGAGGTGGGCGGTGCGCTGCCGGAACCGCCCGCGGCGCTCGCTCTGACCGGACAGGGCGACGGGCTGTGGCTGCGCGACGCGCGGGGGCGGGCCGTGCGGCGGATGATCTCCTGGATGGACGGCCGCGCGGCGCCGCTCGTCGATCGCTGGCAACGGGACGGCACAGTGGCCGAGGTCTTCCGGCACACCGGCTCCGGCCTGTTCCCCGGCTGCCACGCCCCCCTGCTGGCCTGGCTGCGCGCACACGAGCCCGAGGCGCTGGAGCGTGCGGCGGTCGCCGGCTACTGCGTCGACGCGGTGGCCCAGCGGCTAACCGGCACCGTCGGGGTGGACGCCTCCGACGCCACACTGCCCTTCCTCGACCCGGTCACCCGCACCTACGCGCGCCCGGCGCTGGCCGCCTGCGGTGTCGAGGACGCGGCCGCGCTGCTGCCCGCACCCGCCGCGCCGCACACCGTACTGGCCCTCGACGACGGGGGAGCCGCGCTGCTGGGCCTGCCCGCCGGGCTGCCGGTCACCTCCGGCCCTTACGACCTGCCCGCCTGCGCCCTCGGCAGCGGGGTGCGGGAGGTGGGCGACGGCCTGCTGACGGTGGGCACGACACTGGCCTGCCAGGTCCTCACCGACCGGGTGGAGCGGGACCCGGACGGCGAACCGGCCGGGATGAGCCTGTGCACCCCGCAGCCGGACCGCTGGCTGCGGGCACTGCCCGCGATGGTCGGCACGGCCGGGATCGACTGGGCCCTGGGCATGGTCGGCGCGACCACCGGCGACCTGGAGACCCTGCTGGACAGCAGCCCCGTCGGGGCCCACGGTGTGGTGGCGCTGCCGTTCCTGTCCGAGGCGGGCGAGCGGGCACCGTTCGTCGCCCCCGCCGCGCGGGCCTCTTTCGAGGGCATGTCCCTGACGCACGGCCGGGCGGATCTGGTGCGGGCCATGTGCGAGGCGGTCGGCTACGCGGCACGGCACTGCCTGGAGACCGCGGGCCTGTCGCGAACCCCGGCCGCGTGCGGCGGCGGCACCCGCTCCCCCGGCTGGATGCGGATCTTCGCCGGGATCCTCGGCCGCCCGGTGCGGGTGCCCGCCGAGCCGGAGGTCGGAGCCAAGGGTGCCGCCCTGGTGGCCCGCAGCGCGCTGGGCGACCCGGTCGACGAGGAGCAGTGGCACGCCGGGTACCGGCTGGTGGAGCCGGACGAGGCCGACCGGGCCCGGTACGAACAGGGTTACGCGGAGTACCGTGAGCGGGTGGCGGCGGCGCGGGCCCGCTGGGCGGACTGACCCCGCAGCGACCAGAGTGATGTCGCTTTCCCGCCGGTCCCCCGGTGCGCGAGCGGCGAGACTGGAGGGGAACGCAGAAGGGACGCGCCATGCACCGCAAGCACACCGTCATCGACAGCCCCGTCGGTCCGCTGACCCTGGTCGCCACCGACGGCACCCTGTCCGCCGTCTACATGGACAAGCAGCGGCACCGTCCCGCCCAGGAGACGTTCGGCACGAGCGACCCGAGCGCCTTCGGCGGGGCGGTGGAGCAGCTGGAGGAGTACTTCGCGGGGGAACGCACGGAGTTCACGCTCTCCCACGCCGCCGAGGGGACCGGGTTCCAGCACACCGTCTGGGACGCGCTGTGCGGCATCCCCTACGGCCGGACCCTCTCCTACGGGCAGCTCGCCGAGCGGATCGGCAGGCCGGGCGCCGCGCGCGCCGTCGGGCTGGCCAACGGACGCAACCCGCTCAGCATCGTCGTGCCCTGCCACCGGGTGGTCGGCTCCACCGGGAGCCTGACCGGGTACGGCGGCGGTATCGAACGCAAGCGGCACCTGCTCGACTTCGAGCGGGGCGCCCTCGCCGCGCAGGGGGGAGGGCACCCGACGTCGCTGTGGTGAGAGGGGTTTGCTTTTCGGCGCGGCGGCCACCCGTGCCGCGACCGAGACAGCACCGCTCCTCAGGAGGCAACGATGTTCCGCGCCCTGGCCGATGTACTGCGGGCGATCGGCGGTGCCATCGCCACTGTCGTCACGCTCCCCTTCCGGGCACTGGCCCGGCTGTTCGCGGGAGCCTCCCGCTCAGCGCGCTGACCCGATCCGCGGCTGCGGACCGCCGAAGGCCAACAGGACCTTCGGCGGTCCGCTCCTGCCTTGCTCCAGGAGGGCGAAGGCCGCGCTCACCGATTCCCCGGACACCGCGGGCAGGACTTCGGCGACCAGCGGCTCCGCCTCCAGGACGCCCCGTTCGAAGAGCTCCACCGTGCGGTCGTAGTGCGCGATCCCGTGCTGGATACCGAGCACGTCCACGCCCTGCAGGGACAGTTCACCGGGGACGAAGGAGACCGGCTCCCTGGCCACCCCCACCAGCGCGACCCGTCCGCCCCGCTCCGCCATCCGCAGTGCGCCTGTGAAGGCGGCCGCGGCCCCCGACGCCTCCACGACCAGGGAGTATTCGCCCTGCGGCGCCTCGTCGGCGTGGTGGGCCGTGTCGGCTCCGCAGCGCAGGGCCAGGTCCAGGCCCGCCCGGTCCACGCCGACCGCGTCCACCCGGGCCGCCTGCCGGTGCGCGAACTGCACCGCCAGCAGCCCCATGGTGCCGGTGCCGACCACGGCCACCCGGTCGTCGAAGCGCAGCCGCGCCCGCTCGAACGCCTCCACCACCGAGACCGCCGGCTCGATCAGCGCGCCCGCCGCCTCCGGCAGCCCGGACGGCAGCGGTGTGAGCGCGTGCACGGGCACCCGAACATACTCCGCGGCGCCGCCCTGCAGCCCGTAGAGCCCCGTCTCCCGCAGCGCGGTGCACATCTGGGCGCGTCCGGCGTGGCAGCGGGCGCAGCGGCCGCAGGGCACCATCGTGCGCCCCACCACCGACGAGCCGACCGCGGGAGCGTCCGCGGGCGGTTCCCCGGCGTAGGCGGCCACCTCGCCGTGCCATTCGTGGCCGAAGACGTGCGGGAAGGTGAGGCGGCCGTCCTGGAGGAACGCCGAGGTGCCGTGCAGGATCTCCAGATCCGTGCCGCAGATCCCCGCGTGCCGCGTCCGCACCAGTACGGTGCCCGGCTCGGGCGCGGGTACCGGAACGGTGGCCAGATCGGTCCGTCCGATGCCGGTGATGCGGGCGGCACGCATCGTGCCACCGGGCCAGTTCCCCTTCAACGGGCGTCCTTTCGCGAGGGGCTCGGTGCGGGCGGCACCGCTGGTCCGCCGCTTCCGGTCACCCCTGGATCATGGCACGGCGCGGGATGGGCACCTCATCAGGGTGCACGGTCGCGGTGATGCCGGGCGCCGCCCACGCCGTGGACGGCTCGACCGGGTACGCGGCGTGCTGCTCGGCGGCCGGCCCGGCGGCGCCGCGGCTGAGCGTGTGGTTGCGACACCGAAGCGCATGCTCTCCGAGCTTCCTGCTGCGGTGGAGTGACGAGTCTCCCGGTTGCTACCCGGATGCCGGGCCCGCCCGGGGTTCGGATGCGGGGTGCTCCGCGCGGTCGCGGCGCAGCGCGGTGAACGCGCGGGCGTCCTTGGACCAGGCGTCCTCCGGCGTCCACCCGGTGGCACGAGCCGTGCGATGCAGGGCCGCGGTGCCCAGGCGGGCCCAGGGGAAGGGGGTTCCGGCGCCGCGGGCGTTCTCCATCCGCACCTGTCGCCGCTCGTCCACGTCCTCGCCGGCCACCTCCACCAGCAGCAGCCCGCCGGGGCGCACCAACTGGGCGATGCGGCGCAGCAGCAACAGGGGGTCGCCGCCGATCCCGACGTTGCCGTCGATCAGCAGCGCGGTGTCCCAGCCGCCGGATGCGGGCAGCGGATCGAAGACCGAACGCCGCAGGGCCCGTCCGCCGCGCCGCCGGGTGCGCTCGACCGCCGCGGCGTTGAGGTCGATGCCGAGCGGCGCGTGCCCGTACTCGCGCAGGGCGGCCACCAGGCGGCCCGGACCGCAGCCGATGTCGAGCACCGTGCCCCGGCAGCGGTCCAGGACGGTCAGGTCGGCGGCGTCGGCGGCCGCGCACCAACGTTCCACCTCCAGGGTGTGCGACCAGCCGTCCGGTCCGCGCAGATACAGCGGGCCGCGGCCCAGGAGGAGCGCTTCGGTGTAGGGGTCCTCGGTCCAGGAGCCGGCGTCGGCTCGTGTGCCTCCGTTCACCTCCGCGCCGCCCCCGGGGCGCGGTCCTGGTCCGCGGGTCCCGCAGGCGGTGGACCCAGCAGCCGCAGCAGCCGGGCGTGTTCGGCCGCGAACAGGCCGGCCGGGGCCTCCCCGGCCACTGTGGCCGCGTCGCCCGGCTCGTCCACGTCCCGCAGCTCCGGCAGGTCCTGGACGCGCAGCCCGGCGGCGAGCAGCCGGGCGCGCTGCGCCGCGCCGGTGGCGGCCGTGGACATGGGCACGCCGCGCAGCAGCGCGGGGTCGGGCTCGGCCAGGCCGAGCGCCCAGAAGCCGCCGTCGGCGGCGGGGCCGAACCAGGCGTCGTAGTGCTGCCAGGCGTCAGCCCGGGTGGCGGGTGCCAGCAGTTGCGGGGTGAGCTGCGGGGTGTCCATACCGACGAGCAGCGCCGGGCCGTCGCACCGGGCGAACGCGGCAGCCAGCCGTTCGTCCAGCCCGCCGCCGTCCTGCGGTACGACCTCGATGCGGTCGCCGCCCTCCTCGGGTCCCGGCAGCCAGGGGCCCGGGCTGCCGTCCAGGACCAGGATGCGGCGGCGCGCCGGGGCGGCGAGTACGGCGCGCAGGGTGTCGGTGAGCGCGGCGGCGGCGAGAGCTGCCGCGCCGTGCGGGGTGAAGGCCGGCGCGAGACGGGTCTTGACCCGGCCCGGCAGCGGCTCCTTGGCGATGACGAGCAGCGTGGTGGGCTCCGGCATCACGCGTCCTCGGTCCTGGGGCGGGGGTGCTGTCATCTCAGAAGCTCTCGGGCAGCCAGGGCGTGGGCCCGGAGACCAGCGCGTCCAGCAGGTCCAGGTCGCGCACGTCGCCCGCGGCCGTACCCAGCCGGGCCGCGTGCCGCAGCGGCAGTCCGCCCGCGTACCAGGCCGCCAGTGCGGAGGAGGGCAGCCGCACGGTTCGGGCCGAGGGGTTGCTGCCTCGCCGCACCTGCATCCGTCCCGCCTCGAAGGTGAGCGCGTACGGCTGCGTCCCGCCCTCGGGCGGTACGACCTCCAGGCCGACGGCACCGCGCGGGCCGGGCGCCCAGCCGCGGGCCCGCAGGGCGGCGGGCACGTCGAGCAGCCGCAGCATCCACGGGTACCAGCCGTCCTCGCGTACCGCGTACCGGTCGAGCAGCCACGGCAGGGGGCTGGGGCGGGGCAGTACGGAGCGGCGGAAGCGGATCTCGCGGACCTGTGGCGAGTGGGCGCCGACGGCTGCCAGCAGTGCGGGCAGCGCGTCGAGTTCGGCGTGCCACAGGTCGTGGACGACCGCGGCGACGCCCCAGGGGTGGTGCGGTTCGACGGTGACGGTCGCGTATCCGGCCAGTTCCCCGTCCGCCCCACCGGCCCCGCCTGCCCTGTCGCCACCGGGCCGGACCACACCGAGGGTCAGCGCGCCGGGGGTGGTCCGCTGCTTCCAGCCGTGCCACCAGGCGGGCCGGCGCAGTGTCCCGTTCCAGCCGGGCGCCAGTGCGTTCCGCAGCCGGGCGCAGGCGGCCTCGTCGGGCTGGACGGTCTGGAAGCGGGACCGCGGGGCGGGGAGTTCGGCGGGGTGGAGCACGTGGCTGGAGGCGACGGCGGCGGCCTCCCAGCCCCAGCGGCGGTAGAGCCCGGGTGCCGGGGTCCAGGCGCAGGCCAGCACGGCACCGTGCGCCCCGCGCAGCCGGTCGGTCCCCTCCTCGGTGACACGGCGGGCGAGTCCGGCACCGCGCTCCCAGGGAGCGACGGCCAGCCACGCCACTCCCCCGGACGGCACCGGACGGCCGCCGAAGTGCTGCTCGAAGGGGAGGAAGAGGCCGCCGCCCAGCACTTGGGGGCCGCGGACGGCCACGGCACTGACGCCGTGCGCGCGCAGCGTGGCGTGGTCGTAGGGGACCTTGCCGAAGGCGTGCCGCGTGTGGGCCAGGTAGCCCTCGAACTCGCTGTCGTCGGCGGCCGTGCGGACGCACGTCTCCATCAGTTCGGCACCTCCCTCATCCGGGTGTCTGGATCACCCGGCGGATCCGCTGCTCGTCCGGGACGCGAAGTAGCCGGTGACCGCGTCACACACCTGGCCGAGCTCCCGGGCGTCCAGATCGGGGCGGACGGGCAGACAGAGGGTCTGCCGGGAGAGTTCCTCCGCGACCGGACAGGGGTGGCGCCGGGCTGCGGGCCCGGCGAGCGCCGGCTGGTGCGGAAGAGGTGTGGGATAGCGGACGACGGCGTCCACGCCCGCTGCCGTCAGATGCGCGAGCAGGCCGTCGCGTTCGTGCTCGCTCCGGGTGCGGACCTGGAAGAGGTGGTAGACGTGCTCCCCGTCCTCGCCCGGTTCCTGGAAGCGCAGCGGGAGCCCGGCCAGCCGGCGCCGGTAGGTGGCGGCCACCTCGGCGCGGCGGGCGTTCCAGGCGTCGAGCCGGTCGAGTTTGTGCAGCAGGACGAGGGCCTGCAGGGTGTCGAGGCGGGAGTTGTAGCCGAGGATCTCGTGCCGGTTCTGCCGCGGCTGCCCGAAGTGCCGCAGCAGCCGCAGGCGTTCGGCCAGCTCCTCGTCCTGGACGCTGACGGCCCCGGCGTCCCCGGCCGCGGCCAGGTTCTTGGAGGGCGCGAAGCTCCAGCAGCCGGCCGCCGAGGCGGTGCCGACCCGTACGCCGTGGCTGCGGGCACCGATGGCCTGGGCGCAGTCCTCCAGCAGGAGGACCCCGGCGTCGCGGGCGAGCCGCCGGGCACGCGGCACGTCCGCCGCTTTGCCGAACATGTGCACGAGGATGACGGCACGGGTGCGCTCCGTGAACGCCGCGGGAAGCCGGTCGAGGTCCATCAGGAAGTCGTCTTCGCGGCAGTCCACGTACACGGGAGTGGCACCACGCCGGGCGATGGCCTGCGCGGTGGCGTGGAAGGAATTGGCGACGGTGACCACCTCGTCCCCCGGTCCGACGCCGAGCGCGTCGAGAGCGAGGACCAACGCGTCGGTACCGGAGTTGACCCCCACGGTGTGCGCGCTGCCCAGGTATCCGGCCAGCCGCTGCTCGAACTCGGCCACCTCCTCGCCCAGTACGTAGCCGCCGCGCAGCAGCAGGTCCCCGATCCGGGCCAGCAGCTCTTGCGCCCCGCCCTCGAACTGCGCGGGGTAGCGGTACTTGGGCACGGTTGCGGAAGTGGGGCCGACGGAACCGGTGGAGCCGCCCATCAGCGCCCGCCGTGCTCGTCGGCGAGGCGGCCGTCGCCGCGCCCGTAGTCGTCCTCCAGACGCACGTTGTCCGAACCGTCGTCGTAGGTGGAGACCTCCACCAGCACGATGTCGGTGACGCCTTCGACCCGGTGCACCGCTCCGGGGTCGACGTGCGCCAGGGTTCCGGCGGGCATGGGCAGCCGGAGGTTCTCCCCGTCCCGCGTCGCGCGGTAGTGCATCACCGCCTCGCCCTCCAGGATGAAGTAGCTCTCGCGTTTGTGCTCGTGGTACTGGAGGGAGGTGCGGTGGCCCGCCTTGATGCGGATGAACTTGAACCCGTACGGACCGTCCGGCTCCTCCTCGTGCAGCCAGCGCTCCTGGCCCCACAGCTTGACGACCTTCTTGGTGTCGGCGAACTCGATGACCCGCACGCCGGGGGCGACCTCGCGGGGCGGACGCGCCTCGTGCGCCCCGCTGTCGTCCTCGGGTTCGCTGATGGAGGTGAAGGGGGCTCCGGTGGCGGGGCTGGCCATGTGCGGTCCTTCCGGGAGAGGGCGCGACGGCCGGTCGGCCGGCGCGGGCGCGGGTACGGGCGGGACAGAGGGGTCAGCGTGCGGAGACGTGCAGCGGCGCGTGCAGGCCGTTGTCCCGTACGACGGGGAAGAACACCTCGGGAGGCCAGGTCAGCAGGTGCCAGACGATGCCGGCCACCGAGCGGTTGTAGGGCCAGTGCGCGGGGTCGGTCATCCCCCAGCGGGAGAACGCGCTCAGCAGCACGGGGTCGGCCGGGACCCAGGTGCCGTCCAGTGCGAACTCCACCCAGTGGTGCAGCGTGCTGAAGGGCGGCGCGATCAGGAGCCCGGCACCGTGCCGGGCCCGGATGCCGCGCCGCTCGGCCTCCCGCAGCAGCAGCCGGGTGGGGATCAGACAGTTGGCCAGCCGGGTCTCCCGGGCGAAGCCCTCGTCCTCGATGACCCCGTCGGGCAGGACGTACAGCTCCCAGTCGGCGACCAGCGAGAGCAGGTCGGAGCGGTCCTCGTCGAACACCCGGGTGTCGGAGGGCAGCCGGGCCCGCACCGCGAGCGCACCGGCCGCGGTCTCCCGCAGACTGCCCGGCTCGCTGTGTTCGGCCACCCCGGGTACCGGGACGAACGCGCACTCCCCGGCGTGGTGCCCGGCGCAGTCGGCGCGCAGTTCCAGTTCGTGACGGTGCGGCTCTCCCGCACGGGCCGCCTCCTCCAGCGCCCGCGCCTTGCGGGCCAGGGCGCGGAAGTAGGGCGAGGGCAGGTTCAGCCAGGTGCTGATGTTGTGCAGGTCGGTGCGCTCGAAGCGGCGCCGCTCCGGCGGGCCGCGGTGCGGCAGACCGTGGTCGAGCAGCGCTTCGAGCAGCGCGGGGCCGATGGCCCAGGTCTCCTGCGCGAAGGCGGCGTCCTTGGTGAAGGTGCGGTGCCGGTCCGGGACCCGCAGCACCCGGTCGACGGCCTCCTGGAGCGTGCCGGGCGCGTACACGTCGGTCACGGCCGCGCTCACAGCCCGGCCCCGCCGGTCCGCGCGGCCGGCAGCCCGCCCGCGCGCGCCACCGCGCGCAGCGCGGACTCGATCCGTTCGGCCACCGCCTCCCGGAGCACCGTCTCCAGCGGCGCTCTGCCGCGCGAGGCGAGGGCGTGCGCGGCCTCGGTGCGAATCCGCCGGCCCTCGTCGCTGCCGAAGACGTAGTGACCGGCGACGACTGCGCGCTCGACGTCGGTGGCGGTCGTGGGATCCAGCATCCACTTGCGCCACTTGCCGCTGTCGTGGGCGAGCCGCAGGAAGTCCTCCCTGGCCCGGGGCAGCGCCATCTCGTCCAGCACGCGCAGCAGGGCGCGGGTCTCGGCGACGCCGTACTCGGGTGCGACGTTGAACGCGTCCACCCCGGCGCGCAGCAGCAGTGCCGTCTCCTCCGTGGTGAGGTAGTCGCAGTTGTGCGCCTTCAGGAGGACGCCTTCCTGGTGGCAGGTGGCGGCCAGGGTGGAGACCTGACGCAGCGTCTCCTCACGCGCCGCCGGGTCGTGGAAGCGGCCCACGTTGCGCAGTTCGGCGACCTTGGTGCCGGTCTGCGCGACGACGTAGCGGGGCCGCGGCGCACCGGCCGCCTCGATGCCCTCGAGTACGAGCCGGAGGGCCGCTTTGAACTCGTCCGGATCGTTGGTGGAGACGCCCTGCGGCTCGAACCCGATCTCGTAGGCGATGTCGGCACCGCGGGCGGCGGCCTCGGCGTGGCAGCGCGCGTACAGCTCGACGAGCCGCGCGGCGGCGGTCGCCGCCGGGACGGGGCCGGTGCCGGGACGGCCCTCGGAGGTGTCGATGTGCAGCAGTCCGAACCCGGCGTCCAGGTCGGCGGTGAAGGAACGGGTGCACGAATCCAGTGCCTCGGCGGGTTCGGCGATACCGGCTTCGGCCGTGTGCATCCAGGGGCCGCCGTGGTCCCGGCACAGGAGCAGCAGCCCGTCCGGGTCGCGCTCCTGGACGTGGGCGGCGAACTCCGCGGTGGTCCAGCCCAGGTAGCCGCCGCCGAACTCGGCCGCGTCCACCTGGCGGCGGCTGGGGATGAGCATGAGCGGAGTGCGGGTGCGCCGGGCGACGGTGAGGGCCGCGTCGACGGTGCAGCGCGAGACCGGGCCGATGCCGACCACTGGTTCCATGGGTGTTTCCCCTGACTGTCGAGGGTGGCTGCGCTCAGCGCGACCGGTGGGTGGAGAACTTCGCCAGGTCGCCGATGTCGGAGTCGGGCGGCCAGGTGCACCAGGGGAAGGTCTCGTAGGCGCCGGGTCCGGTGTTCTCCGCGTCGAACCAGTCGGCGGCGCGTCCGTGGTGCAGGTGCACCAGGTGGTCGTCGCGGTACCGGTCGAGGCCGCCGTGCAGGTCGGCCCGCCAGGTGAAGTCGTTGTCGGCGCCGCCCCATCCGGCGGTGAACCGCTCGTCGTAGCCGCCGATCCGGGAGAAGAGGCTCTCCCGGAGCCAGACGCAGGCGCCGGGGGTGCGGCGCAGGAAGACCCCGCGCAGCGCGTCCCGGCGCACGGCTGCGGCTCCCTCCAGACAGCGTTCGCCGACGGCCTGGTGGCTGGAGGCGGCGTCCAGGTAGAGCATGTCCTCGAACGGCCAGTGCGCCTGGGTGCCCGGGGTGCGGAACCGTTCGACGGCCCGCGCCACGAAGCCGCGGTCGACCAGGATGTCGGCCTCGAGCACACAGATCAGCTCCGCGGGCCGGGCGCCGTGCACCACGCCTGCGTTGATCGTCCAGGAGTAGTTGAAGGGGCCGGCGTTCTCCGCGAACAGATAGGTGTCGCAGTAGGCGCCGTACAGATGATCCCAGCGCGGCCGGGAGTCCGCCTCGACCACGACCACGCGGTAGCGGTCGCGCGGATGGCTCTGGTCGTTGAGCGCATGCAGTACGGCCGCCAGGTTGCGGGTGCGCTCGCCTTCCTCGCCACGCTCCCGGAAGGGGATGACCAGCGCCGCGTCCACCTCGCCGGTGGGCCCGGCGGCGGGTCGCGCGGTGCGCAGGATCTCCGAGGCGCCGGGGGCGGCGAGTCCGGCGGGCCGCCCGGTACCGGTCTGCATCCGCAGCCGGGAGCGGGTCTCGGCTTCCCAGACGGCGACCGCCAGGTGTGCGGTGTCCCGATCCGGGGAGTCGTCGGCGAGCCTGTCGGCCAGCAGCGCGGTCAGTCCGCGGCAGGCGGCGGTGTCCGCGGGGTCGGCGACGACCGCTTCGGCGAGGACCCGGACGCGGTCGTCCGGGTGGGCGAGCACGGCGTCGGCGACCGCGCGGTGCGCGTCCTCGGACCAGTCCCAGAAGCCGGGGGCGGCCGACTGCGCGGACGGGTCGGCGGTGAGGGCGACACTGCTGACGGCGGCATCCGCGAGGACGGCGGGGTCCTGATGCCTCCAGCTCATCTGGCGGTCCTCTCGGCAAGCGGGGGTGGACGGCCGCGACCGGGGGCCGGTGGAGCCGCTTCGGTCATCCTGCGGTCCGCCGCACGCCCGCCGACAGCCCCGGACGGGCACCCGGACCGGGCCGGGCGAACGGGGGTAGCCGATCGGGTAGCCCCGGTGGTCAGGGCATCGCGGAACGCCCACTCGGGCAGGGCCGGAAGGTGCCCTGCTCCACCAGGGCCGGGGGCAGGGCGGCTCGGGCGGGGCACGGCCCGCCCGGGAGAGCCCGATGCTCAGTCGATCAGACCGAGTTTGATCGCCGTGACGACGGCGGCCGTCCGGTTGGCGGCACCCAGCTTGAGCAGCACGCTGCTCACCAGCCGCTTGACGCCGTGCTCGGAGATCCGCAGACGGCGGGCGATCTGCTTGTTGCTGAGCCCGGCCACCAGGTGGGACAGCACGTCGTACTCGCGCGCGGTCAGCCGCACCCTGCGCGCGGGCAGCAGGTGGGCCGACTCGCCCGCTTGGCTGAGCAGTCGGCGTCCCAGCCGGAGCGGCATCGGCATCTCGTCGGCCGCCAGCTGCCGCAGCGCCCGCTCCAGGGCCGCCGCGGTCAGTTCCTCGCGCAGCAGATAGCCGTCGGCGGGCAGCCGGGCGAGCGCCGAGTCGGATGCGGCGTCCGCCGGGTCGAGGAGGAGCAGGGTGCGCAGTCCCGGGTGGGTGTGGCGCAGGCGCCCGAGGGAGGCGGAGGCGTCGGTGGAGCTGGAGAGGATGAGCACGTGGAACCTGTTGCCGGTCAGGGCCTGCTCCAGCGCGGCGGGGTGGGTGAACTCCTCGGCGTGCTCCACGGATGCCAGGCCGGGCAGCATGGCCCGCAGACCGAGTCGGAGGATTTCGGCCTCGACGTGGACGGCGACCGCGAGGCGGGCCGCGGTGGGATCGCTGCTGTCCGACTTTTCCTGGATCTCGGTCATGCGTTCACCCAATCCCCGTGCGGGGGCCACTTCCGGGTGGCGGAGGTGGTCCGGTCCTGACTGCCGCGAGCGATGATCCCGCAGAGTCCCCCTCCAGGGAAGCAAGTTGACGGAGTGTCTGCTGGTGTTCGACCCCGCTGTTGTGGCGTATGTGGCCCGCCGCGCCGCAGTGCCCCCATAGCCCGGCACACGCCGGCCGACAGTCCTCAACCGCGTTGGCCCGCCGGGGAGTTCACGGACCCCCGGCTGAGGGAACGACCCGGAACAACTGACGGCCCAGGAGTGAAGCGGAAGAGCCCGCTGCATACCGGCTGCACCGTCGGGGTGGTGAGTGCGATCTCGCCCCGGAGACGGCCCCGAGCGGCTCGTTCGTGCGCCGCCCCGGGAATCGGCGAGCTCGAGGGTGCTCTCGACCGCCACCCGGACCGGCCCCGGGTCGAGCAGGCGGCCCGACTCGGCGAGCTGCGCACCGCTGGAGCGTCGAGAACCTCGGCTGTCGGCGCGCGATCACCCGGCGTACCGTCACGGTCCGCACGGACGACTCCTTCTCCTCGGGTCGGGCCGCCCGTCGCCCGGTGGCTGCTCCGCAGCCGCTTCGCGAGCCCCGGCGGGACTGCGCGGGGGCACCCGGCGGGTGCGGCATGATCCGGGACCGAGGGCTGTCGGCAGCGCCGCGGAACCCCTGCTCACCCGGAGCGTCCACACGCTCCGGGATCACGCCGCTGCGCTGCGTCGCACCCGGCGCGGTTGCCGGGCGGGCCCCGCGGGTACCACAGCTGTGCAGGCCACGTACTCCTCGGCGAGTCGTCGACCCGGCTCAGTGGACCGGCTGCCGAACCGGACGGCACCGACAGGCAGGCAAGGGGCGTGACATGACCGCACCGGACCCCGTACCCGCACCCGACCCCGCCACCGGTGCCTCCGGGCGCGCGGAGCCCGGGGCACCGTACACGGACCCGACCCTGGGCGTCCCCGTCGCCACCTCCTGGCGCGGCGAGCCCCGCAACCGGCTGGTGACCGTCGGGGACTCGCTCACCCAGGGCTTCCAGAGCTGTGCCGTCTTCCGCACCGATCTCTCGTACCCGGCGATCATCGCGCACGAGCTCGGCTGGGCCGAGCAGTTCCGCCACCCCTCCTTCGAGGGCCGCGGCGGGCTCCCGCTCAACCTCGAGATGCTGCTGCGCGATCTGGAGGACCACTGCGGTCCGGCCGTCGACTGGTGGGACGCGCCCGCGGCGCTCTTCCGGGCCCGCCGCTTCATGGACGAGGTGGAGGACTACTGGGAACGCGGCGGAGGGTGCGCTCCGGCGGCGGGCACCGCCATCAACCACAACCTGGCCGTCTTCGGCTGGGATCTGCGGGACGCGCTGGACAAGTCGGCCGACGTGTGCCGCAGGATGATCGACGCCCCGAGCGACGACCTGGTGCGCCAGCTGGTCGGCAACCCGGGCGAGCGCGCGGCGCTGCGCACCCTCCCCACCCGCCCGCCGGCCGCCGGAGCGCACACCCAGCTGAGTGCGGCGGCGGCGCTGGGCGAGCAGACCGGAGGCGCCGAGCAGGGCGCCGCGGGTGCCGGGGAGCGGGAGCCGGATCCGGAGCACGGCATCGAGACGCTGATCGTCTTTCTCGGCGCGAACAACGCGCTCTCCTCCGTCATCGAGCTGAAGGTGGCCTGGAGCGAGGAGGGCTACGACGACCTGGACGTGAAGAAGCGGTTCACGGTCTGGCGGCCGGAGCACTTCGAGGCCGAGCTGCAGCAACTGGCGCACGCGGTGGGGCGGATCCGGGCCCGGCACGTGATCTGGTGCACCGTCCCGCACGTCACGATCGCCCCGGTCGCCCGCGGCGTGCACGGGAAGCTGGAGCCCGGGTCGCGCTATTTCCCGTACTACACACGCCCCTGGATCGACGACGCCGCCTTCGACGCGGAGCGCGACCCGCATCTGACCGGTGAGCAGGCCGCCGCCGTGGATGCGGCGATCGACCAGTACAACGACGCCATGGCGGAGACCGTGCGTGCGGCGCGGCGGGCCGGGCGGGATTGGTTCCTGCTGGACGCGGCCGGCCTGCTGGACCGGCTGGCCTGCCGCCGCTACTTCGAGGACGAAGCAGCCCGGCCCGACTGGTGGAAGCCGTATCCGCTGCCCCGGGAGCTGCGCGCACTCGATCCGGTGCCCAACTCGCGGTTCCTGCTGAGCGACGGCGACCGGCGCAGCGACGGGGGGCTGTTCTCGTTGGACGGCGTCCATCCGACGACGGTCGCCTACGGGATTCTGGCCCAGGAGCTGATCGACGTGATGCGGCAGGCGGGCGTGGAGTTCCGCACCCCCTACGGCGGGCGGCCGCGCACGGAGTCGGTGCGGGTCGACTTCACGCGGCTGGTGCGCCACGACACTCTCATCAACCGCCCGCCCGCCAACGTCACCTCGGGCCTGCACGCGATCGGCTGGGCCGACGAGGCGCTGGACGTGCTGGCCCGGGCACTGCGGTTCGGCCGCGGAGGCCAGTAGGACGGTAGGAACATCCGATCGACTACGGCTCCGCCATTGCGTATATCAGGCGAAGGGTACATAGGATCATCACCTCGGTGAGCCTCCGTTCCCGTAGCGCACCAACGCCCAGGCCAGGCACCCGAAGGCGGCGGTGTTGCAGACCGTGCGGACGACGTTCCACCGGTGCCAGCCGCTCTCGAAGCGCTCCCGCAGCGCGGCCAGCCGCTCCGCGCCGTCCGGGATGCCACCGGCGTCGAGCGCGTCGTTGAGCGGCACGTTGAACGCCATGGTGACCACCAGGACCGCCACGTACAGCGCACCCGCCGCCGCGATCCACGGGACCGCGGCCCTGCTGCCGCCGCCCCACAGGTGCAGCGCCCCGGCCGCGGCGATCAGCAGCAGCGAACCGGCGAACACCAGCATGAACCAGCCGTTGAGGATGGCGGTGTTGATGCGCTGCATACCCTCCACGAAGGTCCGGTCCCCGGCCCGCCGCAGGCCCGGTGAGACCGCCACCGCGAACCCGTAGTAGAGGCCCGCGCTCAGGCCGGTGAGCAGCACGGCCCCCAGCAGTGAAACTCCCTGCAGTACACGCACGTCCGTCCCCTCTCGGCCGCGCCGGGCGGCTCTCGGCGGTGCCCGCGCCGTTCGAGCGGGCCGTGCGGCCAGTCAACCGGGGTGGCGGCCGGAGCCCCATGGCCGGAGCGCTCAGGGGGATGTGCGGACGTCGCACCCGCCACGCGTGGGATCAGTCGGTGAAAACCAGACGATATCCGGCGCGCCGCTCAGGTTCGACAGTCGGATTTTGTCAAGGTCACTCTGCTTCATCACAGGAGGCGGAGTCGTCCATGCCGGAATTGCCGACACAGCGCACCGCACCTCGCGGCGGCCCGCCGCACGAGGGGCTGACCGTCCTGCATCTCGCGCAGCCCGTCGAGGGCGGTGTCGCACGCGTCGTCGCCGACCTCGCACGGGCGCAGGTCGAAGCGGGACTGCACGTCGTCGTGGCCTGCCCCGCGGGCGGCGAACTGGCGGACGCCGCGGCGGCGGCGGGAGCCCGGACCCTGCACTGGCCGGCCGTACGAGAGCCGGGGGCCCGGATCGCGGTGGAGGTCTACACCGTACAACGGCTGTTGCGCGCCGTACGTCCCGATCTCGTGCACGCCCACAGCGCCAAGGCGGGCCTCGCCGCACGACTGGCGGTGCGCGGCCGGATGCCCACCGTCTACCAGCCGCACGCCTGGTCCTTCGAGGCCGCGACAGGACGCACCGCACACCTGGCCCGTGCCTGGGAGCGGTACGCCGCCCGGTGGTCCGACCGCGTGCTGTGCGTGAGCGAGGCGGAGCGGGCGACCGGCACGGCCGTCGGCATCGAGGCCCGGTGGGCCGTGGTGCACAACGGCGTCGACACCGCGCGCTTCACGGCGTCCGCGGCCCCGCGGACCGGACGCTGGACCGCGCCGGGCCCGGAGCCGTGGACACCGGCGCTCGCTGCGGTGGCGGAGCTGCCGCCCTCGGCGGTACTGGTGGTGTGCGTCGGGCGGTTGTGCGAACAGAAGGGCCAGCGCACTCTGTTGCGCGCCTGGCCACAGGTGGCGGCCCGGGTCCCGGACGCCCGCCTGGTGCTCGTCGGCGACGGGCCCGACCGGGAGGAACTGCGCCGAGCAGCCCCCGCCGGTGTGGTGTTCGCCGGTGCCAGCGGCGCGGTGGCCGACTGGTACGCCGCAGCCGACCTGGTCGTGCTGCCCTCGCTGTGGGAGGGCATGGCCCTGACTCCGCTGGAGGCGATGGCCTCTCGCCGGCCCGTACTGGTCAGCGACGTGGCCGGGTCCCGCGAACTGCTGCCCCCGGGACAGCAGGCCGACTGCCTGGTACCGCCCGCCGACCCGGACGCGCTCGCACAGGCGGTGGCCCGCCTCGCTCTCGCCCCCCGGCTCCGTGCGGAGCTGGCCGACGCCGCGCACGCACACGTACGCGAGCGGTTCGACATCACGACGACCACCACCGCCGTACTGGAGCTGTACCGGGACGTGCTGCGGCACCGGACGGCGACGGCAGCGGTTCCCGCCGCGGAAGGAGCGGGCAGCAGATGAGCACCGACAACACTGACGACTCCCGGAATTCACGGACCGCGACGGGACCGGGGTCGGCGACCGCCGAAGGCACCGTGGCCACCAGCCCCGTCCTCCCCCGGCCGGTGTCCGGCACCGAAGGCGAACCGGCTCCGCAGGAGGGGCGGTCGGCGCCTCTGCCGCTGCCGTCGGCCCGCGAACCCGTCGCCCTGCCGTCCACCGGCCCCGCCCGGCGCCGGCGCGTCGCCGCGCCGGCGCTGGTAGCCGCCGACCTGGCCGGGACCGTTGCCGCCGTACTCGCCTGCGCGGGCCCGCAGGCGGCGCCTGTGCTGCTGGCCCCGGTCTGCGCGAGCCTGCCGGTGCTGTGCACCCGAAGGGGCCTCTACCGGCCCGGTCTCGACCCGCAGGCACTCGACGAACTCCCCGCCGTCGGCAAGCGCGCGGCCGTGGCCTGGTGCGTCGGCGCCACGGTACTCGCGGCGTGCGACCGGACCGGGGCGCTGGGAGCGGCCGGTCTGCTCGCGGGCGTCGCCGCCAACACGGCGCTGGTGTGCGCACTCCGCGCCCTGGTCCACGGGGTGCGCCGCCGCCGCGGCCGCCGCCGCCCGCGGAGCGCCCTGGTCGTCGGGCGCGGCGAAACCGCCCGGACGGTGAGCGCGGCGCTCGCCGAGCGGCCCCGGTACGGACTGCGGCCGACGGCGCTGGTGGAGGTCGGGCCCGACGACGACGCGCCCTCGGGCGGCCCCGACGGCGGGCTGCCCGACGCCGGCCGCACGGAAGCGGCGGACGGCAACGCCGCACACCCGCCACTGCCCGTCGTCTCCACCCCCGAGGAGCTGGCGCGCGAGGTGGCGCGGAACGCCGTGCGGGACGCGGTCTTCCTGCGGTCCCCCTGGGAGGATCCGCACTCCGCGGCGCTGGCCCGCTTGCTCGGCGCCCGCGGGGTCGACGGCTGGCTGGTCCGGCCCGGTTGCGCGCTGGGGGCGCACGGCGGGCACGCGCTCTCCTGCCACCGGCGGCCCGACGAGGCGCACCTGTGGGGATTCTCCTGCCGGCGCCTGACGCTCGAGTGCCCCCGGCCGCGTACCGGTCTCCGCAAGCGGCTGCTGGACATCGCACTGGTCGCCCCCGCCCTGCTGCTGGCGGCGCCGGTGATGGCCGGCTGCGCGCTGGCGGTCCGGGTGCTGGACGGGCCGGGCGTGCTGTTCCGGCAGGAGCGCATCGGACAGGACGGACGCCCTTTCACCCTGCTGAAGTTCCGCAGCGTGCGGCCCACCGACGACCACGAGGCGGCGACGTGCTGGTCGGTCGCCGGGGACACGCGCACCAGCCCCGTCGGCCGGCTCCTGCGCCGCACGTCGCTGGACGAGTTGCCGCAGCTGTGGAACGTGCTGCGGGGCGACATGAGCCTGGTGGGGCCGCGGCCCGAGCGACCCTACTTCGTGGGCCACTTCAGCCGCCTGCACCCCGGCTACGCGCAGCGGCACCGCGCCCCGGTCGGCATCACCGGGCTGGCCCAGGTGCACGGACTGCGCGGCGACACCTCCATCGCGGACCGGGCGCGCTTCGACAATCACTACATCGAGACCTGGTCGCTGTGGCAGGACGTACGGATCATCTGCCGTACCGCGGCCTCCCTCTTCCGTCTGGAGGGCCGGTGAGCGCGGTGGCGGACAGCGCTCCGCCCGCCACCCGGGACGGGCGGAGCACGCTGAGCCGCGCCGTACGGCGCTACGGTCTGGACCGGCCGGTGGTACCGGTGCTGGTGACGGTGGGACTGCTGTGCGCACCGCCGGACACCGCGGGGCCGGGCGGCCGCAGCGGAGTGACCCCCGCCGACCTGAGCTCGGGTGTGCTGGTGGTGTGGTGCGCCATCGGGCTGCTGCGGGACCGGGTCCAGCAGCGGGCCGGGCAGCGGCTCCGGCGCCGGTCCCTGACCCCGACGGCCGCGCTGGTGCTGGGCGCGCCGACCGCGGCGTTCGCCGTGACCACGATCGCCTCGGCCGATCCCGCAGCGAGCCTGCCCGGCTTCGTGCGGTACCTGCAGCTCTTCGTCCTGGTGCCGGGTGCGGTGCTGCTGGCACTGCGCGACGCGCGGGACGCCCGGCTGCTGTGCGGCGCGGTGGTGCTGCTGGCACTCGTCGAGGGCGGGTTCGGCGTCGTCCAGGCCGCCACCGGCACCGGCGCCTCCTACCAAGGCGAAGAGGTCCGCGCCGTGGGCACCTTCGGCGCGCTGGACGTGATGGGCATGGCCACCGCCGTGGCCTACGGGCTGGTGATCGCGCTGGCGTGCGGGCTCGTGCCGGCGGCCGGCGCGCCGCGCTGGCTGCGCCCCTGCGCGCTGGGCTCGGCCGCCGTGCTGGTGCTGCCGCTGGCCCTCTCCTACAGCAGAGGTGCCTGGCTCGCGACGGTGCCGGCCTGCCTGCTGCTCCTCGCGCTGCGCGGCCTCCGCACGACCGTGTGCGCCCTCGCCGCCGTGACCGCGGTCGGCGTGCTGCTGGTCGGCGGATTCGGGGTGGCCACGCAGGAGCTGGCCCAGCGGGTCGGCAGCATCACCGAGGTCTCGGCGTCCCCGGACCGCTCGGTGACGGACCGCTACACCCTCTGGAGCGCGGCGACGGACATCTGGCAGCAGGCCCCGGCAACCGGTGTGGGACCCAAGGGCTTCCCCGCATACCGGGACACGCACGCCGCGCTGGAGCTGTCCTCGGGCAGCGACGCGGCGGGCGCCGGGGTCCCCTTCCAGCGGGAGCCGCTGCTCTCGCCGCACAACATGTATCTGCTGGTCCTGAGCGAACAGGGCCTGGTGGGCACGGTGGCGCTGCTCGGTGCCTGGGGGGCGCTGCTGGTGTGCGCGCTGCGCCGGCTGGGTGCCGCGCGCAGCCGCGGAGCCGCCTGCGGGGTACGCGACTGCGGCGCCGCGGCCACGGCGCTGCTGGTGTGGCAGAGCGTGGACTTCCTCTACGGCGACATCGGCGGCCCGTCGACGGTACTGACCGCTCTGGTACTGGGGCTGGGCACCTGGTGGGCTCTGTCGCCCGCGGCCGAGGAGCACGCGGAGAGCCGGCGAGCGGGCGGGAGCCGCGCCGTATGACCGTACCGCAACGGGAGATGCCCCAGCAGGAGATGCCGCAGTCGGACCCGCGGCCCGCGACGGCGCCCGCGGGCGAGGAGTCACCCCGGCTCGGGCGGTTCCTGGCCCGGGCGGCCGCCGTCACCGCGGGACTCACGGCAGCGGGCTCGCTGTTCGGGCTGATGCGGGACCAGGCCATCGCCCAGCTCTTCGGCGCGGACTCCGACACCGACGCGTTCCTCGTCGCCTGGACGGTGCCCGAACTGGCCGCCACCCTGCTCATCGAGGACGCCATGGCGCTCGTCCTGGTGCCCGCCTTCAGTCTCGCCCTCTCCCGCCGGGCGGCCCGTACGGAGGGAACCACGGCACAGGCCGACCCGGTGCGGACGCTGGTGGCGGCCACCCTCACCCGGCTCTCGCTGCTGCTCGCCTGCACCGCCGGGCTGCTGATGCTGGCCGCGCCGTACGTGGTGCGGGTGCTCGCACCGGGCCTGCCCGACATCGGCACCGCGGTGGACTGCCTGCGGCTGACCGCGCTGACCGTGGTCACCTTCGGCCTCGCCGGGTACTTCAGCGCCGCGCTGCGCGCGCACCGGCACTTCACGGCACCCGCCGCGATCTACCTCGCCTACAACTCCGCCACCATCGCGGTGATGTTCGCCGCGCACCGCGCCTGGGGAGTGCGGGCCGCCGCGCTGGGCGTCGCGGTGGGCGGCGCGCTGATGGTGCTCATCCAACTGCCCCCGCTGCTGCGCCGCCTGCCGCTGCGGCAGCAGCACCCGGCTCGGGGCCGCCGTGCCCGGAGCGCGGCGCGCGGCGGGCGGCCGAGCGCGCACGCGGGGACGCTCGTCGGCCTCGGGGTGCTCGCACCGGTCGTCACCTTCGCGGTGAGCCGCCAGGCGCAGGTCTTCTTCGAACGCTTCATGGCCTCCTCGCTGCCCGCGGGCGCCATCTCGCATCTCAACTACGCGCAGAAGGTGGCCCAGCTGCCGATGGTGCTCTCGCTGATGGTGTGCACGGTCACCTTCCCCGTCGTGGCCCGAGCCATGGCCGACGGCGACGCGGTGGCGGCCCGGCGGCGGGTGGAGCGGGACCTGGCGACGGCCGGGACGGTGGTGCTGCTGGGCGCCGCGTACGTGGTGGCCTGCGCACCCCAGATCATCGGTCTGCTCTTCGAACGCGGCGCCTTCGACGCGCACGACACTGCCGCGACGGCCGCGGTGATGCGGGTCTACTGCTGCGGATTGCTGGGGCACAGCATGGTCGGCGCCCTGGTGCGGCCCTTCTTCTCCGGCGGCCGTCCGCCCTGGTTCCCGGCCGCCGCGATGGGGGCCGGGCTGGCCGTGACAGTGGGCACCGGCGCTCCGCTGGCGGGCGGTTGGGGTGTCCTGGGCATCGCGGCGGCGAACGCGCTGGGCATCACCACCACCGCCGCCCTGCTGCTGCACGGGCTGGGCGCCCGGGTGGTGGCCGTCGACGTGTCCGGCGTGGCGGCCGGGCTGCTGCGGTTGCTGGTGGCCGCCGCCGCGGCGGCAGGTGCGGGCTGGACGGTGGCCGGGCTCTGCGCCACGCCCCTGGCCGGGGCGCTCGCCGGCGGGTGCGCCGTGCTGTTCGTCTTCCTCTGCGTCGGACTGCTGGTGGGGGCCCCGGAGCTGTCGTATCTGTCCACCGCCGTCAAACGGAGGTTCCCGCATGCCCGCCGACACCCGTAACCGGGCCCCCTGGCTGCTGATGTACCACTCGGTCTCCGACTGCCCCGACGATCCGTACGGCATCACCGTCTCGCCCTCGAGGCTGGAGCGGCAGTTGCGCTGGCTGCGCGACCGGGGGCTGACCGGCGTGAGCGCCGGCCGGCTGCTGCGGGCCCGTGCGGCGGGGCGGGACGCCGGGCTGGTGGGGCTCACCTTCGACGACGGCTACGCCGACTTCCTGACCGCCGCCGTGCCGCTGCTGCACCGGTACGGGTGCACGGCCACCGCGTTCGTGCTGCCGGGACGGCTGGGCGGCGACAACGCCTGGGACGAACTCGGGCCGCGCAAGGCGCTGCTGGACGCCGACGGTATCCGGAAGGCGGCCGCCGCGGGAATGGAGATCGGCTCACACGGGCTGGCCCACACCGACCTGGCCGGCGCCGACGACACGACCCTGGTGCGCGAGACGGCGCACAGCCGGACGCTGCTGGGCGAGCTCACCGGATCGGCACCCGCCGGGTTCTGCTACCCCTACGGCACGCTCGACCACCGGGCCGTCGCAGCCGTGCGCGCGGCCGGCTACAGCTACGCGTGCGGCATCGATCCGGGACCGCTGACCGGTGTGCACGCCCTGCCGCGCGCCCACGTCGGCGCCCGGGACACCTCCGTGCGGATGTATCTCAAGAAGGTGCTGCACCCACTGCGGCGCAGGCCGCTGCCCGCGGCGTCCGCCCCCGCGGAAGCCGCCCGGCGGGAGGCGGTGCGCCGATGAGGGTGCTGCACATCATCACCGGCCTGGACGTCGGCGGCGCCGAGGAGCAACTGCGGCTGCTGCTGCGCCATCTGCCGGACCATTCCGTGCGGGGCGAAGTGCTCGCCCTCACCTCGCCGGGCTCCGTCGCCGAGGGCATCCGCGCCGACGGCACCCCCGTCGCCCACCTGGGCATGGCGGGGAACCGCGATCTGGCCGCGCTGCCCCGGCTGGTGCGGCTGGTGCGCTCCGGGGGCTACGACCTGGTGCACACCCATCTGTACCGGGCCTGCGTGTACGGCAGGATCGCCGCCCGGCTGGCCGGGGTGCGCCCGGTGGTGGCGACCGAGCACTCGCTGGGTGACCGCGCGTTGGAGGGCCGCCCTCTCACCGCCGGTGTGCGCGCCCTCTATCTGGCCACCGAACGGCTCGGCACCACCACCGTGGCCGTCTCCGCGACGGTCGAGCAGCGGTTGCGCCGCTGGGGCGTTCCCACCGCCCGGCTGTGCACCGTGCCCAACGGCATCGACGCCGCACGCTTCCGCTTCGATCCCGCCGCCCGCGCCGCCGTGCGGAACGGCCTGGGGCTGGCGCCGGACGCCTTCGTGGTGGCCGGGGTGGGCCGCCTGGTGCCGGGCAAACGGTTCGACACCCTGGTGGACGCCGTGGCCGCGCTGCCCGGTGCGCATCTGCTGCTGGCCGGGGACGGCCCCGAACTCCCCGCGCTGCGCGCCCGCGCCGCGGCGCTGGGGGCGGAGGACCGGGTGCGCCTGCTGGGCGAGTGCGCGGGCGGACCCGGCACCCGGCAGGCGCCCCGCGGTACGGGACCGGACGTACCGCAGGTGCTGGCCGCGGCCGACGTGTTCGCCGCGCCGTCACCCGAGGAGTCCTTCGGGCTGGCGGCCATCGAAGCGCTCGCCGCCGGACTGCCCGTGCTCTACGCCGCGTGCCCGGCGATCGAGGACCTCCCGCCCGGGCAGGCGCCGGGGGCACACCGGTTCACCGCCTCCCCGCACGGCCCGGTGGAGGCGCTGCGCGGGTCGCTGGCGCGGCACGCGGCGGACTCCGCGCGGGCCCCGCGCCCGGCCAGGCTGCCGGTGCCGCCGGCGGTGCACCGCTACGACATCGCGCACTGCGCCGAGCGCCTGGCGCTGGTCTACCGCTCCGCGCTGGGCGCGCCCCCGGACGGCGGGACCGCACGCGTCCGCGCCCCGGGGGCGGCTTACCCGGTGCCGTCCCTCTCCCCCGAACGCCCCCTGACAACGAGGTGAGTTCCATGTCCAAGGCCGCTCCGGCAACGGCGGAGTCGTCCGCCGAGAGCACCGCGGAGACCGACGAGACGGCCGCCCCGGACGCGGGGCGCGAACGCGGCGAGGCCCGGCCCGCCGCGCGCCGCAGCCGCCGCAGGCGCCGCTCGCGGGGCCCGGGTTGGTGGCCGCTGCCGGTGTGCGTGGCACTCGGGGCGCTCGGCGGGGGCGGGTACGCGAATCTCTCGGAGCCCCGGTACGAAGCCACCAGCTATGTGCTGGTCTCCCCCGGCCCGCACGCCGAGGCGGCTTCGGCGCTGGGCTACGCGCAGGCGTACGGGAAGGTGGCCACGGACGCCTTCGTGCTCGGCGCCGCGGAGGCCGACGCGGGGCTGCCGCGCGGGGCGCTCCGCTCCCGGGTGCGGGCGGCCGCCTCGCCCGACGCGCCGATGGTGCGGATCACCGGCAGCGCGCCGCGGCCCGGCCGTGCCGCCGACTACGCGGACGCGGTGGCCCGCTCGCTGACCGGCACGGCGAAGAAGTCGGCCAAGCGGACGGGGGTGCGGCTGACGGTCGTCGCGCACGCGGCGCCTTCGGCCGGGCCCGTCTCCCCCTCGATGCCGATCGCGGTCGCGGTGGGCACGAGTGCGGGCGGACTGCTCGGCGCGCTGGTGCTGCTGGCCCGGCCGCAACGGCGCCGGGCGGCGGACGGCGCGGCCGTACCGGCGCCCGCGCCCGGCCGGGACGGCACGGCGCCCGCCGGGCGCCCGGCCGCGGAGCCGGAGGGGGCTTCCCAATGCTGATGTCAAGCCGCTGTGGTAACGGGTGGTGTCACCTGGTAACACCGTCGGTCACGAATCAGGGCCCAGAGCACGTTGACGCGGCGCCGGGCCAGAGCGAGGACTGCCTGGACGTGGCGTTTTCCTTCTGCGCGCTTCCGGTCGTAGAAGGCGCGGGAGTTGGGGTCGGACTGGATGCTGATCAGTGCGGAGGTGTAGAAGACGCGTTGCAGGCGTCGGTGGTAGCGCGTTGGCCGGTGGAGGTTGTCACTGATTTTCCCGGAGTCCCTCGGGGCCGGGGTGACTCCGGCGAAGGCCGCGAGGCGGTCCGGGGTGGGGAAGGCGTCCAGTGTGCCGCCGACGGCGGCGAGGAACTCCGCGCCGAGAGTGGCTCCGATGCCTGGCATCGAGGTGATCACTTCAGCGAGATCGTGCTCACGAAACCGGCCCTCGATGAGCTTGTCGGTCCCGGCGATCTTCTCGTTGAGGGTCATCACCTCCCCGGCCAGGGTGTGGACCATCGTGGCAATGGCGTTTTCCCCGGCGACGGCGGTGTGCTGTCGCTCGGCGGCCTCAACGACCTTCTCGGCAAGGGCCTGGGCACTGCGGACCTTCCGGTTGCGAAGCCACGTCGTGAGGCGTTTGGTGCCGGCCCGCCGGATCGCGGTGGGGGTCTGGTAGCCGCTCAGGAGCCGCAGCGGCCCGGTGTTGTCGAGGTCCAGGGCTCGCTCAAGCGCAGGGAACATGCTGTTCAGCAGGGAACGGAGCCGGTTGATGACGCGAGTCCGCTCGGCCACGAGGTCCGTGCGGCGGTCGGTCAGCAGCCTCAGTTCGACGACTGCCTCATCGTCGAGCCGGATGGGCAGCAGGTCGCGGCGCATGCGGGCCTGGTCAGCGATGACCCGGGCGTCGCGGGCGTCGGTCTTGCCCTGGCCGCGGTAGCTGTCGGTAGCCCGGTTGACCGCGACGCCGGGGATGTAGAGGAGTTCCTGGGCGTGGTTGGCCAGGAGGTTGATCAGCAGGCCCGGCTCGCCGCCGGTCATGTCCATCGCCCAGGTCACTGCCCGGCCGTCCGCGAGGCCCAGGACATCGGCGATCAGCCGCAGCAGCTCGGGCTCGTCGTTGGCCACGCGGCGCGACAGCAGCGTGCCGCCCTCAGCGTCCAGGACCAGCGTGTGGTGGTGGGTCTTGCCGCAGTCGGTCCCGGCCCATATCCGGCTCATCGCACTCCGTCAGATCGTCGGTGCAGTTCGTACCACGGACGACCTCGCCGGCATTGCTCTACACAGCGACCTTCTCGCACTTCCCAATCGGCGGCCGAGTCGTCGTGGGGAACCGGGCGGCCAAGCCTCCTGAACCATGATCGGCAGCCCGATGAAAGCCACACCCGGCTCCCCTGGGTGCCACAACCCTACGAATGGCTGGGGCAGACCCAGGAAGAAGGTAGAGCTCGATGACCTCACCGCTGCCGCCGCCCACCCGCCGCAGACTGGCCGGGCCCGTCCTCTCCCCGTGGCGCAGCGCACGGGGCGACGCCTCCGGGCAGCCACCGGTGCGGCTGACGGCGACGCTGTGCCGCGCGGAGGAGCAGTTCGCCGCGCTGACCGACGAGTGGGAGGCGCTGCGCGCCCGGAACAGGTCGGCGACGCCGTTCCAGAGCCACGTCTGGCTGTGGTCGTGGTGGCGGTCCTACGGGCGCCGCGGCAGGCTGCGGGTGGTCCTGGTGCGGGAGAACGGACGTCTGGTCGCCGCCGCCCCGCTGATGCTCGTGCACCGTCCGCTGCCGGCGCTGGTCACGCTCGGCGGCAGCATCTCCGACTACCAGGACGTGCTGCTGGACGACAGCTGCCCGCGGGCCGCCGGGGCGCTGGCCCGGGCCCTGCACTCCGCTTCCCGCAGCGCCGTGCTGGACCTGCGCGAAGTGCGGCCGGGCGGGGCCGCGGAGCGCCTGTACGCGGCCTGGCCGGGGGCCAGCCGGTGCCTGGCCGACTCCTCCTGTCTGGAGCTTCCCGGCATTCCGATGGAGGAGATGCTGCGGCGACTGGCACCCGCCAGCGCCAAGCGCACCCGGCGCAAGGTCCGCCGTATCGCCGAACTCGGTGTCGAGGCGCACGACGTGACCGGGGAGCGGGTGGCCGACGCGGTGCGCACGATGCTGCGGCTGCACGAGCGGCAGTGGCGCGGCAGGGGCGTCACACCCGAGCATCTGCGCTCCCGGTTCGGCGCGCATCTGGTGCGTGCCACGACCGCGTTGGTGGCCTGCGGGGACGCGGCGGTGACCGAGTACCGGATCGGCGGCCGGGTGGCCGCCTGCGATGTCGCCTTCACCTCGCGGGACCTGGTGTGCGGCTATCTGTACGGTGCCGATCCGACGCTGCGCGAGCAGCGGGTGGACATCGCGACGATGCTGCTGCAGCACGACGCCCACTACGCGGCCGCCAGCGGCCGGGGCACGCTGAGCATGCTGCGCGGCACCGAGCCCTACAAGTTGCGCTGGCGCCCGGTGACCGCCGTCAACCGCCGCTATCTGCTGGCCCGGCGGGAGCTGGCGCCCGCCCTGGGGCTGCTGGCCGCGCAGGCGGCGGCCCGGGAGCTGGCGGCCGGGCTGCTGCGCAGACGGCCGCTGAACGCCGTGGTCCGCGTCCTGCCGGGCCGAGTCCGCCGCGGCCTGCGGACCCGGCAGTGACGGCGTGAGCGCGGTATCGCGGTGGGCCGGGTCCGGGCGGCGGCTATCCGCCCAGGGCACGCAGCCAGTCGAGCCGCACGCAGTAGCGGCCCGGCCCCCAGCACCGGTCCCACCAGGGACGGGGGGTGGAGGGGGGCGGCACCGGGCGCGAGTGGCCCGGGGCCTGCGTCTGCCCGGACTGCCGGGGCGGCTGTGTCCCGGGGCCCAGCGCCGCCCGGTAGACGGCGGCGGAGGCGGGGTTGCGCGAACAGCGCCACACGCCGTGCGGGCAGTAGTCGCTGATGGTCTGGTAGAGCGGCTTGTACCGGTCCATCCACTCCAGCATGCGGCGGGTGTATTCGGTGTTGTCGCCGTTGCGGAACAGCCCCCATTCCGGGTAGGAGACGGGTTTGCGGTGCCGCGCCGCGAAGTCGACGTGCGCCTGGAGTCCGTACGGTTCGCGCACCTGTTCCTCGAAGCGCAGGCCGCGCGGCTGGTCGTAGGCGTCCATGCCGAGCACGTCCACCACGTCGTCGCCCGGGTAGCAGCGGGGCCAGGGAATCGCGTCCCGGCCCCGGCTGGGCGCGAAGTCGAAGCGGAACCGCTGGCCTGCCACCGCGCGCATGGCGGTCACGATGCGGCGCCAGTACGCCTTCCACGCCTTGGGGTCGGGGCCACAGCGGTGTGTGTAGGTGGTGCCGTTCATCTCCCAGCCCAGTACCAGGACGGTGTCCGCGAGGCGCTGCCGCACCAGCCGCTCGGCCAGCTTCCGGTAGTGGCTGTCGAAGTGTCCGGCCGCGCCCTCACGCAGCAGGGTGCGCACCCGCGCGTCGGACAGGCCGGCCTCGTTGCGGGCCGCCATCGGCACGTTGAGCACCAGCAGCCGGTCCGGGTCGGCGTGCCGCCAGCGGGCCCACGGCTCCAGGAAGCGAGGCGGGCCCTCGATGTCGGACCACAGGCGGCCGGGCAGGTAGGTGTGCCCGACGCGCAGCCGGGTGCCGCCCAGCCAGCGCTCCATCGCGCGGATGCGGCGCACCCCCTCGGGTCCGGAGCCCAGGAACGCACCCACCGCCGGGTCGGCGGCGGCGACCGGCGCGGAGGGAGCGGAGGGGGAGGCGGACGGGGAGGGGGAGGCCGGCCGGCTCGGGGCCGGGGATGCGGAGGGCTGCGGGCTGCGCAGCGGTCGCTCGCCCGGCTCGGTTTCCGGCCTGCCGTTCGGCAGCACGGTGCAGGAGGCCAGCAGTCCCGCGGCGAGGATCCCTCCGCACAGCACCGCTCTGATCCGCTGACGTCTGTGGCTCCGCATGGCTCCTCCTGGTCGCCTCCGGGCCGCTGTGCGCCCTCGGCCCGCGGTCCGGTCATCCGCCGGTCCCAAATCCTGATGATCCGTCAGCAGGATTCTCGCCCCGCCCGCCCACCCCACGCCTGAAGGACATGCATCATGCCGTCGTTCGCCACGGACGTCCCCGCACTGCTGCTGCGACTCGATCCGAACCCGTACCACCACGGCACCCTGGGAGCCGCCCGGTCGCTGGGGCGCGCCGGGGTGGAGGTGCACGCGCTCGTCGGCTCACGGATCGGCCCGGTGGGCCGGACCCGCTACCTGCACCGGGTGCACACACCGCGGACCGCGGCAGCCGCCGGGCCGAGGGGCGCGCCGACCGACGCCGAACTGGAAGGCGCGCTGCTGGAGGCGTCCGAGGCGATCGGCAGGCCCGTCGTGCTCGTTCCGCTGGACGACCGGGGCGCGATCGGCGCCGCCCGGCTCGCGCCCCGGCTCGCCGGACGGTACCTGCTGCCCCCGGTGGCGCCGCCGCTTCCGGCCCGGCTGGCGGACAAGGCCGAACTGTCCGCCGTCTGCGCCCGCGCCGAGGTCGCGCACCCCCCGACGATGCTGCCCGACAGTGCGCGCGAGGCAGCGCGCGCCGCCGCGGAGCTCGGGCTGCCGGCGGTGGCCAAATGGAGCCGCCCCTGGCTGCTGCCACCCGGCCTGCGCAGCACGGCGCTGGTCCGGAGCCCGGACGAGGCGGCGCGGTTGTACGAGCGGACCGCGGAGGCGGGCAGCGCCCTGCTGCTGCAGCGCAGGCTGCCGGACGCGCCGGGAGCCGACTGGTTCTTCCACGGGTACGCCGCCGAGGGCGGGCGGTTCCTGGTCGGCGGCGCCGGGCGCAAGGAGCGCTCCTGGCCGCCCCGCACCGGACTGACCGCGGTGGGCACCTGGCTGCCGTGCCCCGCCGTGGAGAAGGCCGCTGCCCGCCTCGCGGCGGCCCTGGACTACCGCGGCATCCTCGACCTCGACTTCCGGCTCGACCCGGTCACCGGCGTCCACCACCTGGTGGATTTCAACCCGCGCCCCGGTGCGCAGTTCCGGCTCTTCACCGACCACACCGGTCTGGACGTGGTCAGGGCCCAGCACCTGCATCTGACCGGGCGTGACGTGCCCGAACCGCGCGGAGGGCCGGGCCGGGTATTCGTCGTGGAGAACTACGCGCTGCTGTCCGCGCTGCTGGGCCCGCGGGCACGCGGGCGCGCACCCGCGGCTGCCTCACACGGTCCGGTCGAGCGCGCCTGGTTCGCCGCCGACGACCCGCTGCCCTTCGCCGCGATGGCGGCGGGCTGGCTGGGCCGCTGCCTGGCCAGGGGAGCGCGCCCGGACGCCCTGCGCGAGCGGTTGCGCACCGGCAACACGAGATCCGCCCCGGGGCGCGCCGCGCGCGTGGCACGCCCCACCGCGGGCCCGGCGCACCCCGCGCCCGGACCGGAAGGCCCGCAGCACACAGAGCCGACACCGTACACAGAGAGAAGGAATCCATGTACGACCTCGTAGTGGTGGGCGCCGGCCCCTACGGACTGTCCATCGCCTCACACGCGGCGGCGGCGGGACTGCGCCTGCGGGTCCTCGGCAAGCCGATGGCCTCCTGGCGGGACCACATGCCGCGCGGCATGTTCCTCAAGTCCGAGCCCGGCGCCTCCGCGCTCTCCGACCCGGAGAGCGCCCACACGCTCACCGCCTACTGCGCGGACCGCGGCATCGAGGTGGGCCACGGCCGCCCGCTGCCGCTGGACACCTTCACCGAGTACGGCACCTGGTTCGGCAACCGGGCCACACCCCCGGTCGAGGACCTGACCGTCACCCGGGTCGCTCCGCACCAGTCCGGCTTCCGGATCCGTACCGCGGAGGGTGAGCAGCTCACCACCCGGGCGGTGGCACTCGCCATCGGAGTGCTGCCGTTCGCGCACCGGCCCGCCGCGCTCCGCGGCCTGCCCGCCGACCTGGCCTCCCACAGCACCCACCACCGTGACCTGAGCCGGTTCCGGGGCCAGGACGTGACGGTGGTCGGCGCCGGGCAGGCGGCACTGGAGACCGCGGCGCTGCTCGCCGAGGAGGGCGCCGAACCACGGGTGGTGGCCCGGGCGCCCCGCCTGAACTGGAACACCCCTCCCAAGCCGCTCGACCGCAGCCGGCTGGGCGCCCTGCTCGACCCGCACAGCGCCCTGGGGACCGGCTGGCCGACCTGGGTGTGGTCGCGGCGCCCGGACGCGGTCCGGCGGCTGCCCGCCGCCCTGCGGCTGCACATCGCCCGGAACGCCCTCGGCCCGGCGGGGGCCTGGTGGCTGCGGGAACGGTTCGAGCCCGTCGTGCCGACTCTGCTGGGGCACACCATCACGGCGGCCGACCGCACGGCGGGCGGGATCCGGCGCGTGGGGAACGGCCCGGGCTCCCGGGTGCGGCTGTGGCTGAGAGCGGCGGACGGCACGGCACGGACGCTGGAGACCGACCACGTGGTGGCCGCGACCGGATTCGCCCCGGAGCTGTTCCGGCTCGGGCTGCTGGACTCCACCCTGCGGGAGACCCTGCGCCGGGTGGGGGACAGCGACGGCCCCTGGCTCGGCCACGACTTCGAGTCCTCGCACCCGGGCCTGTTCTTCGCGGGGCTGTTGACAGCACCCTCGTTCGGTCCCGCGATGCGCTTCGTGCACGGTGCCGGCTTCACGGCGCCACGTCTGGTCGCGGGCGTGTGCCGGCACGTGGCCGCGCGTCGGGCGGCGGAGGCGACCCGCGCCACCGGCGGCACCGGGCGCTCCCCGCGGGTGGCGGTGCCCCGCTCGGCCACCCGGGCACTCGCCGCCGAGGAAGCGCAGGCGCCCGGCCGGGAGGTGAAGGCGTCGAGGTGACGTACGTGCCGTTGTCGGCGTCCGGACCGGGCCGGACGTCGAGCGGCCCATCGGGTCGCGCGGGGACGAGGGGGCTACGAGGCCGTGCGTCAGTGTGCGTGGGCCGAACCGGTGCTCCCCGCGAAGAGGACCGAGGCGAGCTCGTCGTCCATCGACTGCCGGATGCGCTCGGTCAGCGCACCCTGGGTGGCCTCCCCCAGCAGCTCGACCACCGTCCTGGCCTCGTGCACGGCCTTCGGCGGCTGCGCCCCGGCCCGCCGCGCGACGCGGTCGAAGAACTCCTGCCGGGTCATCCGCACCCCGGTCTGCGGGATGTCCGGCGCGTACTCGATGCGGCGCAGGTGTTCTCCCAGCTCCGTCGGAAGCTGCGCGGCCAGATGGTCGGCCAGCGGGGCCGGAATGCGCTCGGCCAGTGTCTCCAGGGTGGCGCGGGTGCACGCCTCGGCCGCACCCCGGCTGTCGAGGTGGGCCCGCGCCTGTACCTGACCGATGAACTCGTCGTGCTGCATGGGGCTTCTCCTCACTCGAGCAGTGACTCCACCGGGCCCCTTCCAGCATGCGCGCCCCGCGTGCCGGTCGCACGTCCGGGCGCACACCTCACGCGCCCGGACGGCGACGCGGCGCGACGGAACCGGTCCGGGAGACCGTCCGCCCCGAGGCGGTACGGCCTCCCGGACCCGGCTAGAGCTCGCGTACGATCCGCGCCGGGTTGCCCACGGCCAGCACGCCGCCCGGAAGGTCCGCGGTGACGACCGCACCGGCCCCCACGACGGTGTCCGCGCCGATCGTGACGCCGGGGCAGACGATCACACCGCCCCCGAGCCACACGTTGTCACCGATCGTGATGGGCAGTCCCTTCTCCCAGCCCGCGCGGCGCCGTTCGGCATCCATTCCGTGCGTCGGGGTCAGCAGCTGCACATAGGGACCGATCTGCACGTCACGGCCGACGGCGATGGGCGCCACGTCCAGGAAGACGGCACCGAAGTTCACGAACGTGCCGGCGCCGATCGACAGCCGGCTGCCGAAGTCGCAGTGGAACGGCGGGCGGATACGGACGCCCTCGCCCAGGTCCCCGACCAGCCGCTCCAGTATCCGGCGCCGCTCCTGGGGCGGGGCGGTGCCGGACGCGTTGTAGGCCTCGCACAGCTCGGCCCGCCGCACCGTGTCGGCCAGCAGTTCCTCGTCGTCCGGGAGATACCAGTCCCCCGCCAGCATCCGCTGCTTGTTCTCACCCATGGGCACACTCTCGCAGAGCGCCCGCGAGGCGCCGCCCCGGCGGTGACCGCCCAGGGCCGCTGATCGCCCGAGGCGGGGGACGGGAGGGATCACGCCCCGGTGGCGGCCGGGAGTTCGACCCGGCCGAAGCGCCTGCGGTACGCCGAGGGGCTCAGTCCGGTCTCCCGGCGAAGCCGGGACCGCAGGTTCGCTGCGGTGCCGAGCCCGCTCTCGCGGGCGACGACCTCCAGCCGCTCCTCACCGCGCTCGATCAGCCGGCAGGCCAGCGCGACCCGCTCGCCGACTAGCCAGGCGAGCGGGGTGGTGCCGAGCTGGGCGCGGAAGCGGCGGTGCAGGGTGGCGGCGCTGACCGCTTCCCGGGCCGCCAGATCGGCCACGGTGAGGGGTGCCTCCAGCCGCTCCCGGGCCCACGCCAGCAGGGGTGCCAAGGACTCCTCCGGGGTGCGCGGCAGCGGCCGCTCGACGAACTGCCGCTGGCCGCCGTCCCGGTGCGCGGCGAAGACCAGGCGGCGGCTCACCGCGTTGGCGACCTCGGCGCCGTGGTCGCGGCGCACCACGTGCAGTCCCAGGTCCAGCGCGGCCGCGCTGCCCGCGGCGGTGAGGATGTCACCGTCGTCGACGAAGAGGACGTCCGGCTCCAGGTCCACGTCCGGGAAGCGGGCCCGGAACCGGTCCGCCCACTGCCAGTGCGCGGTGGCGCGCCGCCCGCTGAGCACACCCGCCTCGGCGAGGGTGAACGCTCCGCTGCACAGACCCAGGAGGCGGGTGCCGCGCGCGTGGGCGCGGCGGACGGCCGCCAGCACGGCCGGGCGCCGGGGCACCTCGATGTCGGGCCGGTTGGGCACGATCAGGGTGTCCGCGTGCTCGGCCGCGGCCAGGTCCGCGACGCCGGTGAGGGTGAAGAATCCGTCGCGCAGCACGGTGCGGGGCTCGGGTGAGCAGAGCGTGAAGTCGTACAGCTCCCGGCCGAGCTCGGGCCTGCGCAGTCCGAAGACCTCTGTCGCGCAGCCGAGTTCGAAGGGGTTGGAGTTCTCGTCGACGAGCACGACGACCCGGTGGAGACCCGTCGGCCGTCCGTGCGAGGAATCTTGCGGCATATGCGATTCCTAGCAGTCGCGGCGGACGACGTCACGCCCCAGGATGAAGCCATGAACAGCGACCCCATCGACCTGAACCGGGCTCTGGCCTCCTTCGACGCCCTGTGGAGCCCCCGCATCGTCACCCGCGTCAACGACTACGACGTACGCGTCGCCAAGGTCCGCGGCGAACACTTGTGGCACGCGCACGAGGACACGGACGAGTTCTTCCTCGTCCTGGACGGAGAGCTGGAGATCGGGCTGCGCGAGCCGGCCGGCGAGCGGACGGTCCGGCTCGGGACGGGGGCGGTCTTCACGGTGCCGCGCGGAGTGGAGCACAAGCCCGCCTCGCCCGGGGGCGCCGCCCTGCTGCTGTTCGAGCCCACCGGCACCTCCACCGTCGGGGACCGGCACGAGGAGGTGCCCGCACACGTCGACGCCACGACGGGACACGAACTGAGCCGGTAGCGCGCCCGCTGCGGAGGGCGGCCACGGGTGGGCCTGCGCACCGCCCGGGGTCGCCCGGCGCGGGTCGCGTCGCCCGCGGCGCGGCCCCGGCCGCGCGCCGCCCCGCTCAGGCCGCGCGGGCCCCCGCGATATGGGCCCGGGCCGCCCGCACCGCGTCGCGGATGTCGCGGGTCCCCGTGGAGACGCAGAGCGTGTACGAGACGTCGTCCAGCTCCTGCCGGTCCTCGGGCCGCCCGCGGAGGGCCTCATAGCGGCTGAGCAGCTCTCGGAGCGTGTCGGGGTGAGCGATCATGGCAACTCCTCGGGGGCGTGCTGCGGCGCGCGGCGGGGGGACACGGCTGCCGCCCGCGTCCTGCGGGCGGCGAAGGCTGTGCACAGGGCCAGTACCCGCCACCAGCCGGACAAAACACGTAAAAGCCGACATGAGGCTCTCATTCCTGTCCGCTGCCCGTTTGCCGCCGCACCTGGTGGGCACTCCGGCGTCCGGGGACGGAAGATGCCCGCCGAGGTGCGAAAGGAACCGGCAGGAGGCTTGAGCTGACGTGATGGATTCCGTACCCGGAGTACCCTGCTGGGTCAGTCTGACCGTCCGTGACCGGCAGGCCACCGAGGACTTCTACGGCTCGGTGCTGGGCTGGTCCTTCACCGACAGCTCTCTGGGCCCCGGCTTCCGCACGGCCACCCGGGACGGCGATCCGGTGGCGGGCTTCAACGAGGCGGCCGTCTCCTGGCAGCTTCCCGTCCGGTGGACGGTGTTCTTCTCCGTGGACGACGCCGACCTCGTCTGCGAGCGGGTCCGCGAGCGGGGCGCCACCGTCGCCGTCGGACCGCTGCGGGTCGGCGAGGGCCGTGCGGCCATGGCCGCCGACCCCTACGGTGCGGCGTTCGGGGTCTGGCAGGGGGACCTGCCCCGCGGCTGGGCGGTCGGTGCGGGGCACGCGCCGGCCTGGCTGGAGCTGCGCACCGGTGACGCCTTCGCCGCGGCACTCTTCTACGGTGCCGTGCTCGACTGGACGAAGAACCCCAGCCACGGGGTGAGTTACGAGGAGCAGAGCGACGAGGTGCACATCCTGGTGGACGGCGAGACCGTCGCCGGGCTTCGCGGAGGCGGCGTGGAGGCCGCTTCCGACCCCCAGGTGCGCACCCGCTGGGACGTGTACTTCCGCGCGTCCGACATCGACGCGGCGCTCGGTGCCGCGGAGCGGACGGGCGGCTCCGTGGTCTCGCCCGTCCAGCAGGCCCCGCACGGCCGGATCGCCACCGTCCGCGACCCGGACGGCGGCCTCTTCCGCCTGCTGGGCTCCTGACGTGCGGAGCCGGGCCTCAGCCCTTCTGGTTCTGCTGCAGCACGTCGTGGCAGACGAGACAGATCATCCGGCGGGAGTCGCTCGAGGACCAGACCTGGCCGACGCTCATCGAGCGGCGCACCGGCTCGGGGTCGCTGTGCAGATGGCGGTCGCACACAGCTGCCCCGCAGTCGACGCAGACCGCCAGGGCCGAGGTCTCGGTGCCCTCCTTGAAGCAGTCGTAGCAGTGCATGACGCCCCCTCTCTCTCGGAGCCGTAACGGCGGACTGTGCGCGAGTTCCCCTCCGCACGGCGCCGTACGCATCGGTACGGCCGTTCGGCTCAGCGCATGCCCCCGGCGGCGCGCGCCCGGCGAGCGGCGGTGGCGCCCACCCCGGGACGCCGGGGCGGCGTCCCGCCCGCGGTCAGTAGCCCCGCGCGAGGTGGACGGCCAGATCGGGCAGCCGCCCCGCATCCAGCGCGTGCCATGCCGCGCGGAAGTCGGTGAGGACGTCGGCGGCGGTGGTGGGCCCGGCGGAGTGGGAGGTGAGAGTGGTGCGGGGCAGCTCCCAGGCCGGGGATCCGGGCCCGACGGGCTCCTCCGGCAGGACGTCCAGCACCGCGTGCGCCACCCGGCCCTCCTCCAGTGCCCGGCCGAGCGCCTCGGTGCGCACAGTCGCACCCCGGCCCACGTTGAGGAAGGTCGCACCGTCCATGGCGCCGAAGAATCCGGAGCCCAGCAGCCCGGCCGTGGCAGGGGTGAGCGGCAGCGCGTCGATCACCCAGCGAGCCGCCCCCAGGGCCGCGGCCAGCTCCGGCGACGGCGCACCGGAGCCGTCCGGCGCACCGAGTGCGAAGACCTCGTCGAAGTCGGGCACCGGGCGGGCGGTGCGGGCCGCCCCGACGGTGCGTACCCCGCTGGGGCGCAGTGCGGCGGCGATTCCCGCACCGATCCCGCCGGTCCCGAGGACGACGGCGAGGGTGCCGTCGGCCAGTTCCGTGGGCAGCCGGTTCCAGGTGCGGGAGACGTGCTGGTCCAGGAAGGCGGGGATGTTCTGCAGTTCGGCCAGCGCCCAGGCCAGCACGTACTGGCCGATCCGCTCCCCCATCCGCCCGACCGTGCGGGTCAGCAGCGTCCCGGTCGGCCAGCCGGCGGACGCCGCCAGCAGCGTGTCGACCCCGGCGTTGGTGCTGTGCATCCACAGCAGCCGCTCGCCGGGGCCGAGTTCGGGCAGGGTGGGGCCCACATGGATCCGCGGTTCGGCGCCGGGGCCCAGCGGGCGCCGGACGAGTTCCCCGATGCCCGCGCGCACCGGCTCGGGCAGGGCGGGGTCGACGGTGACGGCGGCTCCGCCCAGTTCCCGTCCGATCCGCTGGGGGTCCACACCCTCGATCGCCATCGGTCTTCCTCTCCGTCGCCCCGGGCCCGGTTGTGCCCTCGGCCGCGATGCTACGGCCGGCCGGTCACGAGTCCGCGGCGATGTGCCAGGTCCCGACCTGGCGGTACTGCGAGTCGTAGATCTCCGAGCCGTCGCCCGGCTCCAGCGCGTAGTGGCGCAGGTTGCCGCCCCAGTACCGCAGTGCCCGGCCCAATTCGGCCACGGCTTCCCCCTCGCCGCGCATGCCGCTGATGTCCACCTGGAGTACGAACTTCATCTCGGATCTCCTCCGCTCTCCTGCCACGGGGCGCGCGCCCCCGGGAGCCGCGCCCCCTGGCACCTTCCATCGTTTCATTGAAGTGCTGATTGGGACTTGTGACGGCCCTCAAGCTCCATCGCAGGAACTGCGGAGCGGAAACCCTCAAATCATGGTTCTTCCGCGGATCAGCCGGACCGCTCCGCGGGCACGCCGGCGCAGCCGGAAGGCGGCCGGCTTCCGTGCAGGTCAGCGGAACCGCCGGCCGGGCATGTCTGGATGGAGCGGCGGATTCCGGGGGAACATGGCGCCATGCAGAGTGATCTCTTCGCGACGAAGAACATGGCGCAGCCCAGCCCGACGGCGGGGATGGAGCTGCAGAACGACAAATGCGTGAAGTACACCGTGAACGGGGAGTGCTACGCGCGGCAGGGGGCGATGGTGGCCTTCCGGGGGAATCTGAAGTTCGAGAAGAAGGGCCAGGGAGTCGGCAACTTCCTCAAGCGCCAGGTCACCGGCGAAGGGCTGGCCGTGATGTCGGTCAGCGGACAGGGCGAGGCGTGGTTCGCGCACGAGGCGGAGAACTGCTTCATCATCGACATAGCGCCCGGGGACTCGCTCACCGTCAACGGCCGCAACGTGCTGGTCTTCGACGCCGGTCTGCACTACGAGATCGGTGTGGTCAAGGGCGCGGGAATGGCCGGTGGCGGACTGTTCAACAGCATCTTCTCGGGCCAGGGCAGGCTCGGCGTCATCTGCGAGGGCACGCCGATCGTCATCCCCGTCTCCCAGCAGGCGCCGGTGTTCGTCGACACCGACGCGGTGGTGGGCTGGAGCGCCCAGCTGCAGACCTCGCTGCACCGCTCGCAGAGCTTCGGCTCGATGATCCGGGGCGGTTCGGGCGAGGCGGTGCAGTTGCGGCTGGACGGTGAGGGCTTCGTCATCGTGCGGCCCAGCGAGAAGCAGCCGGCCACCGCGGGCAACTGACGCACCCCGGCAGGAGGCGGGCGGGGCCGGTGCGCACCCCGCCCGCCCGGAGGGCGGTTCCGGTCAGACGGGGGCCAGCCCTCCCTCGCGGCTGAGCTCGCGGCGGGCCCGGGTGAAGGGGCGGGGGCGATTGGCCGCGAGCACCGCGGTGGTGGCACCGTCGCGCTCATAACGGGCGAGGAAGCTGCGGTCCTCCGGCGAGCCCTCCACCACCCGCACGGTGTCGGCCGCGCTCGTGGTGCCCGCGAGCTGGAGGCGGATGCCGTACTGGTCCGACCAGAAGTACGGTACGGCCGAGTAGGTCTCCACCGTGGTTCCGGCCAGCAGATTGCGCACCGCGACGGCGGGGGCCTCCATGGCGCTGGTCCAGTGCTCGGCCCGGTGCCCGGCGCGACGGGCCACGTCGCCCACGGCCACCACGCCCGGCACCGGAGTGGCACCGCCCGCGTCGCACACCACTCCGTCGTCCAGTACCAGCCCGGACCCCTGCAGCCAGCCGGTGGCGGGCTGGACACCGATACCGACGACGACCACGTCGGCCGGCAGGAACCTGCCGTCGGCCAGCTCCACCCAGCCGACCCGTCCGCGCCCTCCGTCGGCCGCGGCCGACCGCCCCGGCTCGGGATGCAACGCGCGCACGCCGGTCCCGGTGAGCAGGGTGACGCCGTGGTCGGTGTGCAGGTCGGCGCAGAACGCGGCCATCCGTGCCCCGAGTTGGGGCAGCAGCGGCTGCGCGGCGGCCTCGACCACGGTGACGCTGTGTCCGAGGGTGGCGCAGGAGGAGGCGACCTCCGCACCGATGAAGCCGGCTCCGATGACGACGACCCGCACCTGCCCCCGGCTCAGCTCCTCGCGGAGGGCGGCGGCGTCGTCCAGGGTGCGCAGGGTGTGCACCCCCGCCAGCGGCTCGCCCGGCAGGGTGCGCGGGACCGCGCCGGTGGCCAGCACGACCCCGTCCGTGGACAGCTTGCGGCCGTCCGCGAGGGCGACGGTACGGGAGGGCGGATCCAGGCCTTCGGCGCGGGTGCCCAGCAGCCAGTCCGCGTCCAGTTCGGCGATCTCCTCCGCGTCGGCGAGCGAGAGGCGGTCGGCGGTCAGCGCCCCGGTCAGGAACTCCTTGGAGAGCGGCGGGCGGTCGTAGGGGCGGTGGTGCTCCTCGCCCACGATCACCAGTCGGCCGTCGTAGCCCTGCGTACGCAGGGCCAACGCGGCGTGGAGTCCTGCCAGGGACGCGCCGATCACGGTGATGGTCCTCATGCGGCGCTCCCTTGTCCGGCTGCGGTGGCGTGCGGTGCGGTTGCGGGTACGGGCTGGGCGGACTCGACATGTACCCACACGGTGCCGTCCAGCACGCTCACCGGATGGGTGCGCACGGCCTTGCGGGCCGGGAGGCAGGTGGGACGGCCGGTGCGCAGGTCGAATGAAGCTGCGTGCAGTGGGCATTCGACCAGACAGCCCTCGAGCCAACCTTCGGCCAGGGACGCGTCCTGGTGGGTGCAGGTGTCGTCGATGGCGTAGAGCTCGCCGTCGGCGTTGAAGACGGCGATGGGAGGTTCGAGGTCGAGACGGACGGACTCACCTGCGGGCAGGTCCTCAAGCCGACAGACGGGTATCACTGTGATTCACCTCGCGAGCACGTTCGAGTAGACAGATTCGACCGATCCCGGTACGGCAGGTCCGGGGAGGTGCGGGGCAGACGCTTCGCTACTATCCGAGTTCCGTATCGCGCACGATGGAGCGTGATGCGCAACAGAATCCAAGCGGGGAGGCTTCACGTCAAGCACTCGCCGACGCCCTCCGGGAAGAACGGTGCGCTTCCGCGTACCGGCGCCCGGGAACCACAACCAGGCCAGCAGGCGGTGACGTTGAGCAGATGAGTGGAAAAGCGGAGGACATCGGGACCGGTAAGCAGTCCAGAGGCGCGGCTGCCTCGGTCCAGTCGGTCGACCGCGCGGTGAGCGTGCTGGAGATCCTGGCCCGGCACGGTGACGCGGGAGTGACCGAGATCGCGGAGGAGCTGGGGGTCCACAAGTCGACGGCGTTCCGGCTGCTCGGCGTCCTGGAGGCCAGGGGCCTGGTCTCCCAGGAACAGGAGCGGGGCAAGTACTACCTGGGCCCGGGCGTGCTGCGACTGGCCGGGGCCGCGGCCTCCCGCCTGGACATCTCGCAGGAGGGTGCGCCGGTCTGCCGCGAACTGGCCGAGGAGGCCGGGGAGACGGCGAACATCGCGGTGCTGGACGACGACGCGGCGGTCAACATCATGCAGGCCCGCGGCTCGTCGTCGGTTACCGCGCAGAACTGGCTGGGCAGACGCACTCCTCTGCACGCCACCTCCAGCGGCAAGGCGCTGCTGGCACACCAGCCCAAGTCGGTGCAGGAGAGCGTGCTCTCGCGCAAGCTGCCGCGACTGACGGAGTCGACCGTGGTCTCCGCGGCGGAGCTGCGCGCGGAACTGAAGGCGGTGGCCACCTCCGGTTTCGCGATGGCACGGGACGAGCTGGAGCTCGGTCTGCACGCGGTGGCGGCGCCGGTGCGCGCCCACGACGGCAAGGTGATCGGCGCGATCAGCGTCTCGGGACCGTCCTATCGACTCGAGGAGGAACAGCTCCAGGAGGTGGCCAAGCGCACCATGGCGGCGGCGCAGGACCTCTCCCGGCGGATGGGCTACGCCTACTGACCGACGGCGGGAGCGGCGGCACGGGTGGCGCCGCACCGCGCGCGAGAACGGGCAATTTCTGATGGGGCATCAGTTACAGCAGCGCCCCGACCTCCCATAACTGCGGGTCCGGCACCGGCCGGGCCCGCAGTGCGTTTTTCTGACGCCTCGTCACCAACAGCTGATCCACATCTCTTGACGGGCGAGGTTCGGCGTTCTCACTATGTCTCCCATAGCGCAACCAGTCGTGCACTACGCAACAACTGCGAGGTCTGGGAATGCCACACGAGGTCCGCGCTGTCATCGCGATGAAGAAGGACGCCCCGGTCGAGGTGCAGCCGGTCCTGGTACCGGATCCCGGCCCGGGCGAAGTCCTCGTCTCGATCCAGGCATGCGGTGTCTGCCACACCGATCTGCACTACCGGGAGGGCGCCGTCGACAGCGACGGCTTCCCCTTCCTGCTGGGCCACGAGGCCGCGGGCATCGTCGAAGCGACGGGCCCCGGCGTCACCGAACTGCGCCCCGGCGACTTCGTCGTACTCGCCTGGCGCGCACCGTGCGGAAGCTGCCGCTCCTGCCGCAAGGGGCGGCCCTGGTACTGCTTCGACTCGCGCAACGCCCGGCAGCCGATGACGCTGCTGGACGGCACTCCTCTGACCCCCGCGCTCGGTATCGGCGCGTTCGCCGACAAGACGCTGGTCGACGCGGGCCAGGCCGTCAAGGTCGACCCGGCCGCACGCCCCGAGGCAGCCGGTCTCGTCGGCTGCGGGGTGATGGCAGGCTGGGGAGCCGCCGTGCACACCGGAGGCGTGACCCACGGCGACACCGTGGCCGTCATCGGCTGCGGCGGAGTGGGCAACGCCGCCGTAGCGGCCGCCTCCCTGGCCGGGGCGCGCCGCGTCATCGCCGTCGACATCGACGACGGCAAACTGGACACCGCCACCCGGTTCGGTGCCACCCACAGCGTCAACTCGCGCGGCACCGATCCCGTCGCGGCCGTCCGCGAACTGACCGGCGGCCACGGTGCGGACCTCGTCGTCGAGGCCGTCGGCCGCCCGGAGACCTATCTGCAGGGGTTCGCCATGCGCGACCTGGCGGGTGTGCTCGTCCTGGCGGGGGTCCCCGCCCCGGACGTGACGATCGAACTCCCGTTCCAGGAACTCTTCGCGCGGGGCGGCGCCCTGGCCTCGTCCTGGTACGGGGACTGTCTGCCCAGCCGGGACTTCCCCGTCCTGATCGACCTCTATCTCAGCGGCAAACTCGACCTGGGCGCCTTCGTCACCGAGACGGTCGCGCTGGACGAGGTCGAGGTCGCCTTCGAACGGATGCAGCGCGGCAAGGTGCTGCGATCGGTGGTGGTCCTGTGAACACTCCTGCCCCGGAGCCCGCCCGCGGGTCTCCCTCCGCCCCACCCGCCCCGGCCTCCGGTCCGCAGGCCGGCTCCCGGAGCGCCCGCGTCGTCATCGTCGGTGCCGGAATCGTCGGCTGCTCGCTGGCCGACGAGTTGACGGCACGCGGCTGGCGCGACGTCACCGTGCTCGAACAGGGCCCACTGGCCTCCCCCGGCGGCTCCACCTCGCACGCGCCCGGCCTGGTGTTCCGCACCAGCCCCTCGCGGACCCTCACCCAGTACGCGCGCTACACCGTGGAGAAGTTCACCGGGCTGCGGCAGGCCGGGCGCCCCTGCTTCCTGCCGGTGGGCGGGCTGGAGGTGGCCACCACCGAGGCCCGCCGGCTGGACCTGTACCGCAAGGCCGGGCTCGCGGCCGCCTGGGGCGTGGAGGGCGAACTCGTCGGCCCCGCGCGGTGTGCCGAGCTGTTCCCGATGCTCGACCCCGACTCCGTGCTCGGCGGATTCCACACCCCCGGTGACGGGCTGGCCCGCGCCGTGGACGCCTGCCAGGCACAGATCGAGCGCGCTTCCCGGCGCGGGGCCCGCTTCCTGGAGCGGCACACGGTCACCGGCGTGGAGCGGGAAGCAGGCCGGGTCACCGGCGTCGTCACCGACCGCGGCAGCTTCCCGGCCGACCATGTGGTCTCGGCTGCCGGGTTCTGGGGCCCGGTGATCGGTGCCATGGCCGGAGTGGAGGTACCGCTGCTGCCGCTCGCGCACCAGTACGCGACCACGGCGCCGCTGCGGGAGCTGACCGGCGCCGCGACCGGTGGCGACGAGGCCGTGCGGCCGATCCTGCGCCACCAGGACCACGACCTGTACTACCGCGAGCACCTCGATCCGGCGGGCGGTGACGGCCGGGTCGGCATCGGCACCTACGCGCACCGTCCGCTGCCCGTCGACCCGTACGCGGTACTGCCCTACGACCAGGCACCCGAGATGCCCTCCTCGCTGCCCTTCACCGCGGAGGACTTCGCCCCGAGCTGGACGGAGACCGGCCGCCTGCTGCCCCGCCTGGCCGCCTCCCGGGTGGACAGGGGCTTCAACGGCGTCTTCTCCTTCACCCCGGACGGGATGCCGCTGCTGGGCGAGTCCGGTGCGGTGCGCGGTTTCTGGTTCGCCGAGGCAGTCTGGGTCACCCACTCCGCGGGCGCCGCACGCGCCGTCGCCGAGCTGATGACCGAGGGCCGCACCACGGTCGACGCCCACGAGTGCGATCCGCACCGCTTCGAGCGGGCCCAGCGCTCCCCTGCCTATGTGCGCGAGCGCGGGGAGCGCAGCTTCGTCGAGGTGTACGACGTGATCCACCCGCTCCAACCACCCGCCACGGCCCGCCCGCTGCGCACCAGCCCCTTCTATCCGCGGCAGCGGGAACTGGGCGCCCACTTCCTGGAGTCGGGCGGCTGGGAGCGCCCGCACTGGTACGAGGCCAACGCCCCGCTGGTGGAACAGCTCGGCCTGCGTCCGCCCGAGCGCGACCCGTGGTCGGCGCGGCACTGGTCACCGATCGCCGCGGCCGAGGCGAAGCTGACCCGCGAGCGGGTGGCGCTCTACGACATGACACCGCTGCGGCGGCTGGAGGTCACCGGGCCCGGCTCGCTCCCCTTCCTGCAGCGGATGACCAGCAACAACCTCAAGAAGCGCCCGGGTTCGGTCACCTACACGCTGCTGCTGGACGAGAGCGGCGGCATCCGCAGCGACCTGACCGCCGCGCGGCTGGGACCCGAACGCTGGCAGCTGGGCGCCAACACCCCGGCCGATCTGGACTGGCTCGTCCGGCACGCGCCCGACGACGTCCACATCCGGGACATCACCTCCGGCACCTGCTGCATCGGGGTGTGGGGCCCGCTCGCCCGGGAACTGGTGCAGCCGCTGACCCCCGCCGACTTCTCCCACGAGGCCTTCGGCTACTTCAAGGCACGCGAGACCTACCTGGGCGACGTCCCGGTGACGGCGCTGCGGGTGAGCTACGTGGGCGAGCTGGGCTGGGAACTGTACGCGGACGCCGATGTCGGGCTGCGGCTGTGGGACACCCTCTGGGAGGCCGGACAGCGGCTCGGCGTCGTCGCCGCGGGCCGCAGCGCCTTCAACAGCCTGCGGCTGGAGAAGGGGTACCGCGCCTGGGGTGCCGACATGACCGCCGAGCACACCCCGGAAGAGGCCGGTGTCGGCTTCGCCGTACGCCCCGCCAAGGGCGACTTCCTCGGGCGGGACGCGCTGGCCGCGCGGAGCGCACCGGAGCGGAAGCTGGTGTGCCTCACCCTGGACGATCCGGCCGCGGTCGTCATGGGCAGCGAGCCGGTCCATGTCGACGGGGTCGTCGACGGATACGTGACCAGCGCGTCGTACGGCTACAGCGTGGGGCGCTGCGTCGCCTACGCCTGGGTGCCGGCCCGCACCGCCGTGCCGGGCACCTCCGTCGCCGTCGAGTACTTCGGCGACAAGGTCGCGGCCACGGTCGCCGCCGAGCCCCTGTTCGACCCCGAGATGGCCCGGATCCGCCGCTAGCCCACGGTACCGCCCGCCCCCGCTCCTCCTCTCCGGCCCCGGTCCGCCGCTCCGCTCCCCGTTCGTCCGCGCCGCGGGCGAGGCATGCCTCGTGCCGGGTGCGGAGGCGGCGCCGGGAGGCCGGATCCCGCCCGGTGCGGGGAGCGGGCGGGACCCGGCACCCGAAGGAGACCCGCAATGCCGCATTCCCGCGATGTCATCGTCCTCGGTCTCGGCGGCATGGGCAGTGCCGCCGCCTACCACCTGGCCGCCCGCGGCCACCGCGTCCTGGGGCTGGAGCGCTTCGGCCCCGCGCACCACCGCGGCTCCAGCCACGGCGGTTCCCGCATCGTGCGGCAGTCCTACTTCGAGGACCCCGCCTACGTCCCGCTGCTGCTGCGCTCCTACGAACTGTTCGCGAAGCTGGAGCACGACACCGGCCGCAGCATCGCCACCCTGTGCGGCGGCGTGATGGTCGGCCGCCCCGAGAGCCGCACGGTCTCCGGAAGCCTGCGCTCGGCCCGGCAGTGGGACCTCCCGCACGAGATGCTGGACGCCGCCGAGGTGCGGCGCCGCTTCCCGACCCTGACACCGGCGGACGACGAGGTCGCGCTGTACGAGGCGCGCGCCGGGTTCGTCCGCCCCGAGGCGACCGTCGCGGGGCACCTCCAGCTCGCCCAGCAGGCCGGAGCCGACCTGCGGTTCGAGGAGCCGGTCACCCGCTGGGAAGTACTCCCGGGCGGCAGGGGCGTACGCGTCCATACGACGGACGACGTCTACAGCGCCGGGCACCTGGTGGTGTGCCCCGGCGCGTGGGCGCCCCGCCTGCTGGCCGGCCTCGGGGCGCACTTCACCGTCGAGCGGCAGGTCATGTACTGGTTCCGGCCGCGCGGCAGCAGCGCGCCGTTCACCCCGGAGCGGCACCCCGTCTATGTGTGGGAGGACACCCAGGGGGTGCAGATCTACGGGTTCCCCGCGCTCGAGGGCCCGGAGGGCGGGGCGAAGGCCGCGTTCTTCCGCAAGGGCTCGCCGTGCGACCCGGAGACCGTCGAGCGCACCGTGACCGAGGCGGAGAGCGCGGCCATGGCGGCGCAGTTGCGGCCCCGCCTCCCCCAGCTGCCCGGCTCCCTGCGCAAGGCCGTCACCTGCATGTACACCACCACTCCCGACGAGCATTTCGTCCTGGCCCGGCACCCGCTGCACCCGGAGGCGGTGACGGTCGCCTGCGGATTCTCCGGACACGGCTTCAAGTTCGTCCCCGTCATCGGCGAGATCGTCGCCGACCTGGCGCTCAACGGCACCACCGAGCACCCGATCACGCTGTTCGACCCGCGCAGGGAAGCCCTGCGGGCCCCGCACCGCCGCCTCGCCACTCCCGAGGGAGAGACCACGCCATGACGACCGCTGCCGGCAGCCTGCTGGCCACCCTGCCAGGGGACCGCTACACCGATCCGGAGAACTTCCGGCGCGAGCAGGAGCGCATCTTCGAGACCGCGTGGTTCTGCGCGGTCCGCTCGGCCGACCTCGACAAACCCGGCGCCTACCGCACCGTCCAGGTGGGCCGGGAGAGCGTGCTGATCACCCGGAACCGCCGGGGCGGGCTGCGGGCCTTCCTCAACGTCTGCCGGCACCGCGGGGCACGGCTGTGCACGGAGCAGGCAGGCCAGGTGCGGCGCAGCCTGCAGTGCCCGTACCACGCCTGGACTTACGATCTGGACGGTGCGCTGACGGCGGCACCCAATCTGACCCGGATGCCGGACGTGGACCGTGCCTCCTACGGGTTGCACACGGTGGAGCTGCGCGAATGGCTGGGGTACGCCTGGGTGTGCCTGGCCGCCGAGCCGCCGTCGTTCGAGGAGACGGTCGTGGACGGGGTCGCCGAGCGGCTGGGCGGCGACGAGGTGATCGGGCACTACGGCATCGACTCGCTGGCCCTGGGCCACCGCCACACCTACGACGTCGCGGCCAACTGGAAGCTGATCGTCGAGAACTTCATGGAGTGCTACCACTGCGCCACCATCCATCCGGAACTGACCGAGGTGCTCCCCGAGTTCGCCGACGGGTTCGCAGCCCAGTACTACACCGGGCACGGCCCCGCGTTCGCGGACGGGGCCGAGGGGTTCACCGTGGACGGCGGCGCCGGCTTCCCGCGGCTGCCGGGCGTACCGGACGCGCACGACCGCCGCTACTACGCGCTCACGATCCGGCCGCAGGTGTTCGTCAACCTGGTGCCCGACCATGTGATCGTGCACCGGATGTTCCCGCTGGCGCAGGACCGCACGGTCGTCGAGTGCGACTGGCTGTACGCGCCGGAGGTGGTCGCGGGCGGCGCGGACGTCTCGCACTCGGCCGAACTCTTCCACCGGGTCAATCTCCAGGACTTCGACGCCTGCGAACGCACCCAGCCCGCCATGGCCTCCCGCGCCTACCGGAAGGGCGGGGTGCTGGTCCCCAGCGAGCACCACATCGGGGACTTCCACACCTGGGTGACCGGGCAGCTCGCCGACCCCGGCTGAGTCACGGGCGGCAAGCGTGATGAGGTGGGGCGCATGGACAGCGCGCCCCACCCCTCCCCCGCCCGTGCCCTGGCCGGCGCACGGCTCGTCGTCTTCGACTGCGACGGGGTGCTGGTGGACACCGAGCGGATCGGGCCGGAGGTCGTGGCGACCATGGCGACCGAGGCGGGGTGGCCGCTGACGCCCGCCGACGTGCTGGAGAAGTTCCTGGGCACCCCCGAGCCGTACCTGCTGGCGCAGGTGCGCGCGCACGCCACCGGGCCCGTGGACGACGGCTGGCTCGTGGAGTACCGGGCCCGGGTGGCCGCCGCGTTCGAGGCGGCACCGCACACGATGCCGGGCGTCGGGGATGTGCTGGACGCGCTGGACGCGAGGGGCCTGCCGTACTGCGTGGCCAGCAGCGGCAGCCATCCTCGGATCCGCCACTCCTTGACCGCGACCGGGCTGTGGGGCCGTTTCGCGGGCCGGGTCTTCAGCGCGGACGACGTGCGCGAGGGCAAGCCCGCTCCCGACCTGTTCCGGCACGCGGCCACGGCCTGCGGCGTCCCGGCCGCGGAGTGCCTGGTGATCGAGGACAGCCCGGCGGGGGTCTGCGCGGCACGCGCGGCCGGCATGCCGGTGCTGGGCTACACGGGCGGGCCCACTCCGGCCGACTGGCTCGCGGACGCGGATGCCGGGACCGTCACCGACCTGCGGGAACTCCTGCGCACCGACCGGGTGTAGGCGTCGTGCAGGCGTGCCCGGCCGGCTGTCGGTCCGGTGTCGGAGGTCTGTCGGCCGCGGTGCGGAGGCTGGGGGTGCCCCGGAGCGCCGGGAGGAGGAACTCCCGGGCCCGGTACGGAAGGAGAACCCCATGGCATCCGACACCCCGGCGGGCAAGCGCGTCCTGATCTCCGGTGCGAGCGTGGCAGGGCCCGCGCTGGCCCACTGGCTGAACCGCTACGGCTTCCACGTCACGGTGGTCGAACGCGCTGCCGGGCTGCGCCCCGGCGGCCAGGCGATCGACGTCCGCGGGACCGCGATCGAGGTGGCCGCGCGGATGGGCGTCCTGGACGAACTGCGAGAGCACGCGACCGACCTGCGCGGCATGTCCGTGCTGGACGTGGACGGCAACGAGACGTACAGCACCACCGAGGCCACCGCCAGCGGCGGTCGGCTGGACCGCGACGACGTCGAGATCCTCCGCGACGACCTCGCCGGCATCCTGGTGCGGGCCGGTGGCCCTGGAGTCGAGTACCTCTTCGACGACTCGATAGCCGCGCTCGACGAGCGCCCGGAGGAGATCCGGGTGCGCTTCGCCGGTGGCCATGAGCGCGCTTTCGACCTCGTCGTCGGCGCCGACGGCATCCACTCGCACACCCGCTCCCTGGTCTTCGGCCCGGAGGAGCGCCACCTGCGCCCCATGGCGGGGCATCTGGGCGTCTGGACTGCCCCGAACGTCCTGGACCTGGACCGCTGGCAGCTCGCCTATCTGACCGGCGACCCGGACGCGTGGGGCTGTCTGACGATGAGCGTGCGCAAGAACGCCGAACTGCGCGTCTACGTCGGGCTGAGCGGCGTGGATCGCGCGGACCGGGAGCTGCGCGACCCGCAGGCCCAGAAGCAGCTGATCGCCGAGCGGTTCGCGCACGTGGGCTGGGAGATGCCGCGTCTGCTGGAGTACATGTGGGAGGCGCCCGACTTCCACTTCGACGGGGGCGCCCAGGTCCATCTGGACTCCTGGTCCAGGGGCCGGGTGGTGCTGCTGGGCGACGCCGGCTACTGCGGCTCGCCCGCCTCCGGGCAGGGCACCAGTATGGCGATGGTCGGCGCGTATGTGCTGGCGGGGGAGCTGAAGGCCGCGGACGGCGATCACCGCACGGCCTTCGCCGCGTACGAGCGCGAGTTGCGCGACTGGGTCACCGCCAACCAGGCGCTGGCGCACCGGTCGGCCGCGAGCGGCGAACACGGAGCCCCGCAGGAGGCGGCCGGGGCTCCGAAAGTCGCCTCCGAGGTGCTCGACCTGAGTGACGACTACTACGCCGTCACGGACGGCTTCGCGCTGCGCGACTACTGACGGCGCACCGCCGCCGGCGGCCGCCGTCGCCGGGGCGGCCGCCGGTCCCGCTCTCCGCCGGGGACGGCCCCGCCCCGGGGCCGACGTTCAGCACTCGGGCAAGGGCACCTCAGGTGCCGTGGCTCGAGGCTGCGGAGGGATCGATTCCAGGGGGTCAGTGGTCGTACGAGGTGCGCAGCGGCTTGTTGCAGCCGGGCTGCTGGGGCAGGTACGGGAACAGGTGCCGCAGGTGGGCCCGGGCATGGCGGAGCCACCTGGCCTCGGAGGAAAACCGAGCATGGCCAGCATCATCGCCGGGGTGACCGGTTCGGCGTCGGCAAGCTGCGGCACGGTTGCACGGCTGGCTGCCGTGGTACCAGGTCCGGACGTTCCTTCAGGCGATCGTCGGTCGTCACATAGAGTGCTGTCGCGCGAGGGCAAGCCAGGACGTTCGCCACAAAATGATCTTGGATGCCCTCGGTCACGTCTCCACAGACCCCCCTTGAAATTGGTCATTGGGGGATTCACCGAGGGGGCCGATGAGTTTCGGTTCGCCACGAAGTCTGAAGGGTGGGGATCGACGTCTCCCTGCCTGAGAGAGAGAAGAGTGATGCGCGATGAAGTTGGTACTTCAGGAGTTCCTTTCGCTGGACGGCGTTTCCCAGGGGCCCGGGTCCCCGGACGAGGACACCAGCGACGGGTTCACCCAGGGCGGCTGGTTCGTGCCCCACCTGGATGAAGAGTTCGACCGGCTGTCCGGCACCTGGCTCGGTGAGGCGGACGCGTTCCTCTTCGGCCGTCGTACGTACGAGAACTTCGCGCGGGACTGGCCGAAGATGACCGAGCACCCGAACGCCCGCATCCTGAACGGGCTGCCGAAATATGTGGCTTCCCAGAGCCTGACCAAGGCCGAGTGGAACCCGACGACGATTCTGTCCGGCGACGTCCCCGCCCAAGTCGCCGAACTGAAACAGCAGCCCGGCCGCGAACTGCAGATCCACGGCAGCGCCCGGCTTGGCCAGTCCCTGCTGGCCGCCGGACTGATCGACGAGTTGCGGCTCGTGATCGCCCCTGTGGTCGTGGGCAGCGGCCGACGCCTGTTCCCGGACGGCGGCGCCCCGGCCGGCCTGCGCCTCCTGAGCAACGAGACGACGCCGCACGGGCTGGCGGTCCACATCTACGAGTCGACGGGCCTTCCGGAGTACGGGACATACGGGGCCGACGCGTAGGCGCCGTACCGGACTGATCGAAACGGGGAGACCCGGCAAGCCACCCTCCGCTCGCTCACCTCGTACGACCACTGCCCCCTGGAATTGATCATCTAGAAGAGGCCGGTGCGCACGTGGTCCGAGAGGTTCTCGAGGAGCTCACGCAGCCACGGGTCTCGGACGGCCGGCAGCCGGGCCAGGGTGTGCCGGAGCACATTCGAGTCGGCTCGGAACAGGTGCCCAGGGTGTGGTGCGGGCGGGTCGAAGTCGTCACGCAGTGCGCCGACGGGCAGGGCGCCCGGAGCGGGGACGGACAGGTCCGGCCTGGGGAAGGCCATCCACAGCCACACTCCGAACGGCAGCGGCACCAGGTGCGGTGCCGGATCGGCTGAGGTCCAGGTCCTCCCCGTCTGAGGATGGGACGGAACGAGAAGGATGGAGACGTCTGGGCCGGGAGCCGGCAGTCCCGGTCCGGCCAGGTCGGCGCGCCGCGCCTGGGGACCGGTGGGCAGCAGGGCGTCGAGTGCGCGTTGGAAGACCTGCCCGACCGAGCCGGCCGGGACGATCACGGGGTGGCGCTCCGATGCCGCCAGCAGGTGGGCGAGCGCATGGCCGGCCGCCGCCTCCCACTGCGGGCTCCACAACCACGAGTAGTTCGACCAGTGGCCCACCGCCGTCCGTGATCCCCATGCGGCGATGGGCTCGAACGGGGGTGTGCCCTTCCCTTCCGCCATCAGCTCCGGCCAGGAGAGCGGCGCGGCGTCGGCGTCGACGGAAAGGCGGCGCACGGCGTTCGGTTCGAGCCACATCGCCTGCCAGAGCGAGCAGTCGTCGATGCGGGTCGCCACGGGCAGGGCGCACTCCATGCAGGTCACGTCGGGGCCGTCGGCACCGTCGAGTCCGCAGCAGTAGCCGCCTCCGCGGTTCTCCGGGATCAGCATCGTGCCGATGGCGTCGCCCGGCGCGATGACGATTGCGCCGGGCGAGCCGTCGGAGAGGGCGTACACCGGCGCGTAGACACCGCGGGCTGCCGCTTCGTCCGGATGGATCTCCTCCCACCTCCGCCACGGTGGCCCCCAGGGCTCCGGGTCCACGGCGAACGTGCCCGACTCCATGAGCACCGGGAGCTGCACCCCGTTCCCGTACTGCTGATGAGCATGGACCGGCAGCATGACCTGGGACAGCGGGATGGTCAGCCCGGCTCCACAGCCGGCACACAAGAAAACGAACAACCGTCCTCCGCCCGGAAACAGCGACATCGTCGCAGCTCGGAGACAGACCGGCCAACGTGTTTTCCACCCGCTGCGCGAGACCGAGCACCACGGCACCCACTACACCATGACTGCGATAGCCAATCAGTAGAGTTACATGCTATAACTGAAGCGTTCGCCAATCGCTCCAAGGGCTCCTCGCCCTCTGCCGAAGGGACCGCCTCATGACCGCAGCAACAGGCTCACTTCACACCGTTCTGGGGGCCGGTCCCGCGGGCACCTCCGTCGCCCTGGAACTCGCGCGCCGCGGACACGCTGTCCGGCTGGTCGACCGCGCAGGCTCCGGTGAGCCCCTGGGAGGCGCCGAACGGCTCAAGGGGGATGTCGGCACGGTGGACGGAGCGCTCGCCGCGGTCGAAGGCGCCGACGTGGTCTACCACTGCGTCAACGTCGCCTACCACCTCCAGGTCGACGTCATGCCCGGCATCCAAGGGGCGGTCCTGGGCGCGGTGGCGCGCACCGGTGCGCGCCTGGTGGTCCTGGACACGCTGTACCCCTACGGCGAGACGCACGGCGAGGTCATGACCGAGGACACCCCCTGGCGGGCCGCCTCGGCCAAGGGCCGGATGCGGGCCGCGCTGGACGAGAACTACCTGGCCGCACATGCGGAAGGCCGAGCGAAGGTCGTGCTGGGCCGCTCGGCGGACTTCGTCGGACCCCGCGTGCTGAATTCCACGCTGGGCGGGGCCGTCTTCCCGGCCGCACTCATGGACGGCGAGGTCCTGGCACTCGGTGACATCGACCTCCGGCACAGCTACACCAACATCCTCGACGTGGCCCGTGGCCTGGCCGTACTCGGCGAGAACCCCTCAGGAGACGGCCGGGTCTGGCACCTGCCCACCGCCCCCGCCCGCACGACGCGCGAGATCCTCACCGCACTGGGCGACCTGGTGGGCCGTCCGCTGCGGACCGTCACGGTGAACGAGGCGCGCCCCTTCGGGCCGTTCGACGAAACGTTCATGAATTCCTACGCCGAGATGTTCTACCAGCACACCGAGCCACAGATCATGGATTCCACCGCCTTCCAGCAGGAGTTCGATATCGAATCCACCCCGATCGAGACCACCCTGAGGGAGACACTGGCGTGGTACCGGGGCTTCCTCGCTGCCCGAGCGAAGGGCTGACCGACGAGCCCCATGCCCATTCCGCGGCCCTCACCCATCCTCGACCGGGGGAGGGCTTTGCCCTGTCTCGTCAGCGATACAGTGACGCATACACTGCGGCCCTGCGCGGTCGGCAGCAGGAAGCGGGGCATGACAGGAGGCGGGGCATGACAGTCCGTGCGAACAGCCCGCGTGCGCGGTACCGGGAGCAGACCCGCTCGGAGATCAAGGATGCGGCCGTACGACAACTCGCCGCCGGAGGCATCGAGGGCGTGGCGCTCCTACGGATCGCGAAGGAGATCGGGCTGTCCGGCCCGGCGCTCTACCGCTACTTCGCCAGCCGTGACGAACTGCTGGCGGAGCTGGTGCTCGACGCCTACGAGGGCGCGGCCGCGGCCGTCCACGCCGTGGACACCGGAGACGGCGGGCGGGCCGCCCTGCACGCCCTGACCTACGCCTACCGGGAATGGGCCGTGGCGCAGCCGCACCTGTACCTGCTCATCCAGGGCACCCCGGTGGCGGGCTTCACCGCGCCGACCGAAACCATACTGAAGGCACGCTCCGTCCTGGGTCCCTTCCTGTCCGTCTTCGCCCAGGGCCGGCCACTGGTCCGCGTGGACCCGCTCGTGGCGCAGCTTCGGACCTGGCTGCGCGAGCAGCCCGAGGTGGCGGTCTGGGTCGAGCAGTGGACGGGGCAGCCCGGCACCGGTGCCGTCGCGGATGTCGCGCTGACCGGGGCCGTGATGACCTGGCCCCAGATGCACGGCACTGTCAGCCTGGAGATCACAGGCCAGTTCACCGGCATGGGACACGACCCCGCAACCATGCTCGGGATCCAGACGGCGATCCTGGCCGACACCTTCCAACTCCCCTGACCACGGCGAAAAAGCCCTTCCCGCACCGCTCCCCCGGCACCGCAGCGGTCGGCGGGCTTGATTCGGTCGGGCGGACTGCGCAGGCCGGACCAACGCTGTCCGGCTACCCGGGCTGAGGCCCCTCAGTCCAGCGCCGCGCGCAGCCGGGCCCGGTCCTGCGGCGACATGTGCGGGCTGTAGCTGTCGAAGAGCGCCTGGCGGCCCAGGCGTGCGGCGCGGGCACCGTCCCGGCTGCCGAGGGCCTCGACGACGAGGCGGTGGTGGCGGGTCGAGTGGTGCATCCGTTCGGCGGCGCCCCCTGCGTCCCGGGCGTGCTGCAGCGTGCGCTCGATGGCGTCCACGACGGCGTCGTGGACGGCACGGGCACACAGGGCGAGCAGCGCGTTGCCGCTGGCTTCGGCGACGACCCGGTGGAACCCGGCGTCCGCCTGGCTGAAGGCGTGCGTGTCGGGCGGCGTGCCGCCGCTGCCGGCGGCCTGCGCGCAGTCGGCCATCCGGTCCACCAGTTCCGTCAGCCGCCGCAGGTCGTCGTCGGTGTGCAGCCGCGCCGCGAGACGGTAGCTCTCCGCGTCCAGCACCATCCGGAACTGGATCAGTTCGGCGGGTCCGGACAGATGGGACCGGGCGAGCCGCCCCAGGGCGTGGCTGAGGGTGTCGGGCGAGACGCCCAGCACCTCGGCGCCCAGCGGATCGCCGGGTCGGGAGCGGATCAGCCCCGCGGACTGGAGGACCCGCAGGGCTTCGCGGATGGTGGACCGGCCCACCTCGAACTGGCGCACCAGTTCGCGCTCCGCGGGCAGCCGGGAGCCGGGCGGGAGCTGCCCGGCGAGAATGCGCTCCTCGATCTGCTCGGCGACGCGCTGGTAGGCGCGCACCGGGCGCACCGGCTGGAATCCGGTCCGGCCAGGGGGATCGACCGACATCGGCACCCTTTCTCACGCTCCTGCGGGCTGGTGGCGGGCTGCTTGCGGCTGCTCGCGTTTCCCGTGTGCTGATCCTGTGCCGTCCCGGCCGCCCCCTTGACCGCAGCCGGGACACCCGAGCAGAGTACGGACGATCAACTGGTCTGACCAGTCGCCTGGTCCCCGTGGACGGGATCGGGCGGCGGGGACAGGGACTTGGAGGTTCCATGCAATCCGGTCCCGGCGAACAGCCGTGGGATTCCCTGCTCGACACCGAGGCGGCCGTCGCCTTCACCCAGGAACTGGTGCGGCTGCGCACCGTCAACTCCGAGGACGCGGAGGTCGTCGAGAGACCGGCCGCCGAACTGGTCGCCGAACTGTTCACGCGGTTCGGCTGGGAGCACACCGTCACGGAGGTGGCCCCGGGCCGCCCGAACGTGATCGCGACCGTCGAGGGCGGCGGAGGCCCGGGACCCACCCTGATGTTCGAGGGGCACACCGACGTGGTGACCGAGGGCGACCCCGCCGACTGGAGCGTGGACCCCTTTGGCGCCGAGATCCGCGACGGCCGGATGTGGGGCCGCGGTACGGCCGACATGAAGTCCGGCGTGGCGGCGATGATCTACGGGGTGCGCGCGCTCCAGCAGGCGGGCCCCTTCCCGGGCCGGGTCGTGCTGGGTGTCATGGCCGACGAGGAGGGCATGATGCTCGGCGCCAAGGCGTTCGCGGCCTCCCCGGCGGCCGGCGAGGTGGACGGCGTCATCGTCTGCGAGCCGGAAGGGTATGAGGTGTGCACCTCGGCCCGCGGCGGCATCCGGCTGCGCCTCGACCTGACGGGCGTGATGGCGCACGGTGCGATGCCGCAGGAGGGCCGCAGCCCGATCGAGGCCGGGGCCCGGATCGTGGAGGCGCTCGGCACGGTGCGGGAGTGGGCCGCTGTACGCTTCGGCAGCCATCCGCACGCCGGTTCGGTGACCGTCACGCCGACCGTGCTGCTGGGCGGCGACCCGGACCAGCTCAACGTCATCCCGGCGCACGGTGTGGTCGGCGTCGATGTGCGGACGATCCCCGGCACCGACCACGCGGAACTGATCGAGCGGGTGCGCACGACGGCGGAGCGGGCGGCGGAAGCCTTCGGCGTGACGGTGGAGCCGACCGTCGTCGACGACCGGCCCGCGGTCGAGGTATCCGAGGACCATCCCGTCGTCCGGGGGCTGGTCGCGGCGCACACCCGGGTGCACGGCAGCGCACCGGCCATCGGCGCGGTGCCCGGCACCACCGACGGCACGATCCTCACCCGCGATGCCGGGCTGCCCACCGTGGTCTACGGACCGGGCGGCAAGTGGATCGCGCACCAGAAGGACGAGTTCGTGGAGGTGCGGGAGATCGGCGAGTACGCACGCGTCTACGCCGAGGCCGCCCACCACTTTCTCACCCACCGCACCACACCCGCGCCGGAGGGGGGTGCGGCGGCGTGACGCTGTGGCAGACCAAGGAGTTCCCCGACGGGCTGCCGATCGGCGGGAGCTGGGTGGCCACCGCCGACCAGCAGGTGGTGACGTTCCCGTACGACGGAAGTCCGGTGGCACAGGCCCCGGTCGGCTCCGTGGCCCAGGCCGGGCAAGCCGTCGGGCACGCCGCCGCGCTGCGCCGCGAGGTCGCCAAGCTCCCCACCCGCACCCGCCGGGCGGTGCTCGGCCAGGTGGCAGACAGCCTCGAAGCGGTCGCACAGGGCATGGAGGACCTGCTGGTCCTGGAGACCGGCAAGCCGCGCGCCGACTGCCGTACCGAGGTGACCCGGGCGGTGGCCACCTGGCGGGCGGCGGCCGACGAGGTGGTGCACATCCACGGCGAGACGGTGCCGCTGGACGGGCTGCCGTCCGGAGACGGGATGACGGGCTTCTGGACACGGCGGCCGATCGGGGTGGTCGTCGGGATCGCCGGGTTCAACTACCCGATGATGCTGGCCACCCACAAGATCGCGCCCGCGCTGGCCGCCGGCTGCCCGGTGATCGTCAAGCCGGCACCGGCGACCCCGCTGGCCACGCTGTGGCTGGTGAACCTGGTACGTGAGCGGCTGCTGGCCGAGGGCGCCCCGGCGGGCGCCGTGCAGTCGGTCACCGGAGACGCGGCCGTGGGGCGTGCCCTCACGACGGACGAGGCCGTCGCCGCGGTCTCCTTCACCGGCTCGGCGGCCGTCGGCCACCGCATCGCGAAGGACGCGGCGCCCCGCAAGGTCGTGCTCGAACTCGGTTCCAACGCCGCGCTGGTCGTGGCGGCGGACGCCGACCTCGACGCGGCCGCCGAAGCGGTGGTGCGCGGCGGCTGCTACGCCTCCGGGCAGGCGTGCATCGCTGTCCAGCGGGTGATCGCCGAAGCACCGGTGGCGGCCGAACTGGAGCGGCGGATCGCGGCGCGGCTGGCGTCCGTGCCCGTAGGCGATCCGCGTGCGGAGGACACCCGGGTGGCCGCGCTGATCGACGAGGCCGCGACCGAACGAGTGCTGGCATGGCTGGCGGACGCGTGCGAGGCGGGTGCGCGGCTGGTCGCGGGCGGCGAGCGGGTGGGCCGCTGTCTGACTCCGGCGCTGCTGGCCGAGGTGCCGGACGGGCAGCCCGCCTGGGACGAGGAGATCTTCGGCCCCGCCGTCTGCCTGCGGTCGGTTCCCGATCTGGACGCGGCCTTCGCCGCGGTGGACGCGAGCCGCTACGGACTGCACGCCGCGGTCTTCACCCACCGCCTCGATGTCGCCTTCCGCGCGTTGGACGAGCTGGACGTCGGCGGCGTGGTGGTCAACGAGGTGCCCGGGTACCGCTGCGACGTGGCGCCCTACGGCGGCGTCAAGGACTCCGGCATCGGGCGTGAGGGCCCGCGGTTCGCGATCGAGGAGCTGACGGTGACGAAGATGGCGGTGATCAGGCCGTGAGCGCCCGCTCGGACAGCGCCGGGGGTGCCGAGGTGGACTACGGGCGGCTGTTCCGGCTCGACGGGCGGCGGGTCGCCGTGGTCGGCGGCGCGAGCGGCATCGGCCGGGAGGCGGTACGCGCCCTGGTGGCGCACGGCGCCGAGGTCGTGGTGGCCGACCGGGACGAGGCCGGCGCCGAGGCGACAGCCCGACTGGCCGGGGCCGGCGCCCGCCCGTATCCGCTCGACGTCCTGGACGAGGAGGCGCTCACCCGGGCGGCGGCCGCGTGGGGCCCGCTGGACGGGCTCGTGGTGACGGTGGGCGTCAATGTGCGCAAGCGGATCGCCGACTACACGGTGCCCGAGTTCGAGCGGGTGGTCGCGCTCAATCTGCGGGCGCACTTCTCGCTGGTGCGGGCCTGCGCTCCGGCGATGGCCGAGCGCGGCTGCGGTTCGGTCGTCTCGCTCGCCTCCATGCGGGCCTTCCAGGTGGAACCCGGCCAGGGGGTGTACGCGGCCTCCAAAGCGGGGCTCGTCCAACTGCTGCGGACGGCTGCCGCGGAGTGGGGCCCGCAAGGTGTGCGGTTCAACGCGGTGGCACCCGGCGTGGTGCGCACCCCGCTGACCGACCAGATCGCCGCCGACGCCGAGTGGTTCGACGCCTATGCGCGGGCCTCCGCGCTGCAGCGGTGGGCGCGGGCCGACGAGATCGCGGGCGCCGTGGTCTACCTGCTCTCGGACGCCGCCACGTTCGTGACCGGCAGCGTGCTGACCGTCGACGGCGGGTGGACCGCCGTCGACGGACGGTACGACCCGGCAGTGTGACCCCCATGCCGTTACCAGCCGTCCCCCGAGGAGCACCCCACGATGTCCGAGCACCACCCCGTCCCCGACGAGGACGACCCCTTCGCGGGCCTCCCCCGCACCGGAGCCAGGCGCCCGGCGCTGTGGCTGCTGCTGATCCCCGCCGTCCTCTACTGCGCCGCCCCGCTGGTGGCGAACCGCATCGAACCCCGCGTGGCGGGGCTGCCGTTCCTGCTGTTCTGGATCGTCGCGGCCACGGTGGTCAGCCCCCTGGTGATCTGGGTGGTCTCGCGGCTCGACCCCGCCTTCGCCAAGGGTGCGGCCGAGCCCCTGCCGGTCGACGACGAGGGAGGACGGTCACGATGAGCGGATCAGCCGCGATCGCCACGACGCTCTTCGGCCTCGCCATGGCCGCGACCCTGGCGATCGGCGTGCTCAGCGCCCGGGGGCGGGACAAGGGGATGGCCGAGTGGTCGGTCTCCAGCCGGGGCCTGGGCGTGTTGTTCATCTGGCTGCTGATGGCCGGCGAGACCTACACCAGCTTCTCCTTTCTCGGCACTGCCGGCTGGTCCTACTCGTTCGGTGTGCCGATCCTCTACCTGGTCGCCTATCTGACCACCGGCTTCGCCGTGGCGTACGTCGTGGGCCCGGCGCTGTGGACGTACGCCAGCCGGCACCGGCTGCTGTCCATAGCCGATATGGCCGAACACCGTTTCCGCTCCCGGCCCGTGGGGATACTGGTGGCGGTCACCGCGACCGTCTTCATCGTTCCCTACGTGCAGGTGCAGATCCAGGGCATGGGTGTGGTGGTGAACGCGATGACCTACGGCAGCGTCGATCTGCACGTCGCCGCCGTGGTCTCCTTCGTCGTCGCGGAGGCGTTCATCCTCGTCTCGGGGCTGCGCGGTTCCGCGTGGGTGAGCGTGCTCAAGGATGTGCTCGTCATCGTGGCCGTGGTCTTCCTCGCGGTGTGGGTACCGCTGCACTACCTGGACGGATACGGCGACTTCATGTCGCGGATGGTGCAGGAGAAGCCGGAGTGGCTGACGTTTCCCGGACATGCGTCGGGCGGGCTGAACGGCACCTGGTTCGTCTCCACCCTGCTGCTCAACGCGGTGACGATCTCCATCTTCCCCACCACCGTCGCCGGCTATCTCAGTGCCAAAAGCCCGAACGCGCTGCGCCGCAACGCCCTGCTGCTGCCGTGGTACCAACTGCTGCTGTTCATCCCGATGATGGTCGGCGCCGTCGCGCTGTTCGCGCTTCCCACGCTCGACAACCCGGACCTGGCGTTGTTCCGGCTGGTGACCGACTCGCTTCCGGCGCCGGTCGTCGCGGTGATCGGGGTGGCGGGGGCGCTGTCGGCCATCGTGCCGATGAGCGTGTTCATGCTGGCGATCGGCACCCTGTGCGGGCGCACCCTGCTCGGCGGCGGCAACGGCTCGGACCCGCGCAGCCGCGCCTACCGGAACCGGACTGCGGGCGGGCCGGGCGCCGCGCCGGGCGGAGCGCAGGACGTACGGATCAAGCGGCTGTCCCAGCTGGTGTGCTTCCTGGCCGGGCTCGTGGCCCTGCTGGGCGCGCTCTTCTTCCCGAACACCCTGGTGCAGTTGTCGGTCCTCTCCTACGAGGGGCTGGCTCAGCTGGTGCCGCTGGCTCTGCTCTCGCTGTTCTGGCGGCGGCTGACCGCGGCGGCGGGAGTCGCCGGCACGCTGGTGGGGCTCGGGGTGGTACTGCTGCTGTGGTGGACGGACAACGACCCGTGGCACGGGATCAACGGCGGGCTCCTGGGGCTGGCGGCCAATCTGCTGGTGGCCGCCGCCCTCACCTACGCCCGGCCGTCCGCCGCCGGGGCGGCGCCGGCGCGTCCGCGCCCGTCGCCCGAGCAGGAACCGGTTTGACATCCTCCCGGCCCTGAAGGACCGGGATTCCTACTGCCCGCGTCTGCGGGCCTCGGTGGGTTCCTGCTTCAACGCGCTGCGCCGGTACGGGTACCGGTCTTACCTGCGCTCCACAGGCCGTAACGGCCAGTCCGGCCGCCTTCGCGACGTTGACCGCCGCGTTCACGTCTCGGTCGAGGACGGCCCAGCACTCCCTGCACGTCCACTCCCGGACGTGCAGGGGCTTGGGGGCGTCCTTGACACCGCACTGCGAGCACACCTGACTGGTGGGCTCGAACCGTCCGATCCTCACGAAGGTGCGCCCGTACCGTGCGGCCTTGTACTCCAGCATGTTCACGAACGCCGACCATCCGGCGTCGTGCACGGACTTGGCCAGGCGCGTACGGGCGAGTCCCTTCACCGCCAGGTCTTCCACTGCGACCGCTTGGTTCTCGCGGATCAGCTTGGTGGAGAGCTGGTGGTGGAACTCGCGGCGCGCGTCGGCGACCCGCGCGTGAGCGCGAGCGACCTTCACTCTGGCCTTGCCCCGGTTCGCGGAGCCCTTCTGCTTGCGGGACAGGTCCCGCTGTGCCTTCTTCAGCCGCTTCTCGGCCCGGCGCAGGAAGCGCGGGCTGTCGACCTTCGTGCCGTCGGAGAGGATCGCGAAGTGCCCGAGCCCGAGGTCGATGCCGACTTCAGGCGTCGTCTCCGGCAGCACCTCAGAGGCGTCCGTCTCGACGACGAAGCTCGCGAAGTACCGGCCTGTGGCGTCCTTCAAGACCGTCACGGTGGACGGCGTGGACGGCAGGGCGCGGGACCAGCGAACGGGCACGTCGCCGACCTTCGGCAGGCGCAGCTTCCCGCCCGCCGTGATCCGCCACGACGCGTTCGCGGTGAAGCGGACGGTCTGCCGGTTGTCCTTGCGGGACTTGTACCGGGGCGGCCCCATCTTGGGGCGCTTGCCCTTGAGGCCGTCGAAGAAGTTCTTGTACGCGGTGTCCAGGTCCCGGAGGGACTGCTGGAGGATCACCGAGGACACCTCGCCGAGCCAGGCCCGCTCCGGTGTCTTCTTCGACGCGGTGAGCCGCTTGGACAGCTCGCCCGAGGAGACGAACGGCAGCCCCGCTGTGCGGGCCTCCTCTCGGACGCGCAATGCGTCGTTGAAGACGACCCGCGCACACCCGAACGCCCTCGCCAACGCCATGCGCTGACCGGCGCCCGGGTACAGGCGGAAGCTGTACCGCAGCTGCATGACCCCTACCATACCATTGGTCTATGTCACCTCGATGGGAACCAAACCCCGATATCCGCAGGGGCCGTACGGTCGTCCACAACCTGCACGCACACTTGGTGTTCGTCACGAGGTACCGGCGGGGCGCCATGGACGACGAGATGCTGACACGCTGCGAAGAGACCATGCGCAAGGTGTGCGACGACTTCGGCGCCACGCTCACCGAGTTCAACGGCGAAGCCGACCACGTGCACCTCCTCGTGCACTACCCACCGAAGACCACCCTGTCCGGACTGGTGAACTCACTCAAGGGCGTCTCTGCCCGGCGTCTGCGCGCCGAATTCACCGGCCGGGTCAACCGCGCCGTCACGCACGGACACTTCTGGTCGCCCTCATACTTCGCCGGATCGGTCGGCGGCGCACCGCTCCAGGTGGTCAAGGACTACATCGAACAACAGAAGCGGCCCGACTGAGCGGGCCGCCGCCGTGGGGCGACTCACCCCCGCCCTGAAGGACGGGGCACTCTCGCTAAGCGCCTCGGAAGGGCCTGGACCTGGATGTCATCCCCGACGACGTCCTCCGCGTCCACGACCTGGCCACCGTCCCGCCCTGGGCCACCGACACCCCGCCCCGCCAGGGCCTGGACGGCAGCAACAACTGGGTGCTGGCCCCCTCCCGCACCGCCACCGGGCGGCCGCTGCTGGCCAACGACCCGCACCGCGCCCTCGGCCTCCCCTCGCTCCGCTACCTGGCCCATCTGTCCGCGCCGGGCCTCGACGTGATCGGCGCGGGCGAACCGGCGCTGCCGGGGATCTCCATCGGGAACAACGGCAATATCGCATTCGGATTGACGATCTTCCCGATCGACCAGGAGGACCTGTACGTCTACCGCACCGACCCGGCCGACCCGCACTCCTACGCCTACGGGGACGGCTGGGAGCGGATGACATCAATGACCGAGCAGATCCCGGTCAAGGACTCCGAGCCGGTGCACACCCGGCTGTGGTTCACCCGGCACGGACCCGTCGTCCACGAACACCCCGGCAGGCAGGCGGCGTTCGCCGTACGGGCGGCCTGGCTGGGGCCCGGGACGGCACCATACCTGGGCAGCGCGAGCTATATGGGCGCCGAGAGCCCCGACGCGTTCATGGCGGCCATGCGCCGCTGGGGCGCGCCGGGCGAGAACCAGGTGTACGCGGCACCCGACGGCACGATCGGCTGGCGTCCGGCCGGCCGCGTCCCCCGGCGGCGCGGCTGGGACGGCACGCTGCCGGTACCGGGCGACGGGCGCTACGAGTGGGACGGCTTCCTGGACGCCGACGAGCTGCCCGCCGAACGCGACCCCGAACAGGGCTGGTTCGCCACCGCCAACCAGCACAATCTGCCGCCCGACTACCCGCACACCGAGCGGCCCGTCACCCACGACTGGTACGCGCCCTTTCGCCACCAGCGGTGCGCCGAGGCCCTCGCGGCACGCCACGACTGGACAGCCGCCGCCTGTGTGGAGCTCCAGACCGACTGTGTCAGCCTGCCCGCACGGCGAGTGCTGCCGCTGCTGTCCGGGCTGGAGAGCACGGACCCCCGCGTACGGACGGGTCTCGAGCTGCTGCGCGGCTGGGACGGCGCCCTGCGTGCCGAGTCAGCGGCCGCCGCTCTGTTCGAGGTGTGGTTCCGCCGACATCTGCGGCCCGCGCTGCTGCGGCGGGCACTGCGCGATCTGGTGCCGGCCGCGCGGCTGGAGGAGGCGCTGGCCCGGGTACTGCCGGTGGAGAGCGACTCGGGCGACCCGCGTGTGGAGCTGCGGCTGTTGGGTGCGCCCGATCTGGACGGCGAGCGCGCGCAGTTGCTCCTGGCGAGCCTCGCTACGGCCGTGGCGGCCGTAGCCGAGCTGCTGGGCGAGGACCCGGACCGCTGGTCCTGGGGGGATCTGCACCGGGCCGAACTCCGCCATCCGGTGGCCGGACTGCTGGCCCGGAAAGGGGTGACGGAGGCTCCCGGCTGGTGCGGCCTCGGCCCTCTCCCTCGTGGCGGGAGCGGCGACACGGTGGGTGCCGCCGCGTACCTGCCGGACTTCCGGCAGAACGCCGGGGCGAGCTTCCGGATGGTGGTGGACGTCGGTGCCTGGGACAACTCCCTCGCCATGAACTCCCCCGGCCAGTCCGGCGACCCCCGCTCACCGCACTACGCGGACCTCTTCGAGGAGTGGGCCACCGATGGGGCCTTCCCCCTTGTCTACTCGCGCCCCCGAGTGGAGGCGGAGACGGTGCAACGTCTGGTCCTCTCCCCGGCCGGCGCGGCTTTGAACTGACTGACTCAAGTGGTCCAGGAGACGGAGGTCGCTGCGCGGGGAAGTTCGGGGGCATAGCGATAGAGCATGATCGGGGGTTCGTCGGGACCCGTGACGACCCTCAACCGGTAGATGTACGGGGCCGGGCCGGTCACCTGGACGATCTCCCCGGTGCGGCCACTCTTCACGTCCCTCACGGTGTCGCCGACCTGCCACATGTCACAACCCGCCCGGAAGGCCGCGCAGTCCAGGCCGGGCGTCAGGATCGTGCTTCAGATGCAGATGCGCACCCCGCAACGCCTCCAGATCTGCGGCACTCCTGTCGTCGCATGCTCCCCGCGCCCGACTGATCATCGTCCGGAACCATTCGCAGTCCTGGCACCCGCCCCCCCACCACGTTCGTCGGTGCGGTGAATCAGTCCGCACGCTGACCGGCGGGCCACCCGCCCGTCACTCCTTCGCGGAGCCCGTCAGCATGCCCTGGATGAAGCGGCGTTGCAGCAGCAGATAGACGGCGACGACGGGCAGCGCGATCAGGGTCGCCGCGGCGGCCAGCAGCGCGGTGTCCGAGGAGTGCTGCCCCTGGAAGAAGGCGAGGCCCAGCGGCACCGTGCGGTGCGCCTCGTCGCTCACCATCACCAGGGCCATGAGGAACTCGTTCCAGGTCCACATGAACACGATGACGGTCAGCGTGGAGAAGGCGGGCCGTCCCATGGGGACCAGAACGCGGGTCAGGGTCGACCAGTGGGTGGCGCCGTCGATCCGCGCGGCTTCCAGCAGCGAGCGCGGCGTGTTGCGGAAGTAGGTCCGCATCCAGAAGACGCCGAAGGCGAGGGACTGCGCGGTCTGCGGCAGGATCAGCCCCCAGTAGGTGTCGGTCAGGCCCCAGTGCCGCAGGTCGAAGTAGAGGGGCACGATCACTGCTTCCTGCGGCAGGGTGAGCCCCACGACGAAGAGGTAGAACAGCCCGTTGGAGCCGGGGAAGCGCATGGTGCCGAAGGCGTAGGCCGCGAGGGTGGCCAGCACGGTGGTGGCGGCCACCACGGCGACGGCCACCAGGACGGAGTTGAACAGGTAGCTGCCGAAGTGGCCACGGGTCCAGGCGTCGGCGAAGTTGTGCCAGTTGAGGCCGTCCGGCAGGGCGAAACCGGTCTTCAGCGAGTCCTGGCGGGCCAGCGCCGTGGAGAGGATGCCGGCGACGGGGGTCAGCGCGATCAGTGCGAACAGCGCGAGGATGCCGTAGGTGACGCCGCGTTCGGTGCGGGAAGTGTTCATCGGCTCCGGCCCTCCACGAACCTGGTGACCACCATGGTCAACGCGAAGATCACGGCGGTGAGAGTGATGCCCATGGCCGAGGCCGAGCCGACCTCGCCGCTCTCGAAGGCGCGGCGGTAGACCTCGTAGGAGGGCACGGAGGTGGCGTTGCCCGGGCCGCCACTGGTGGTGATGTAGATCAGGTCGAAGTTGCGCAGCGCCGCCACCAGGGTGAGCGTGAGCGCGACGGCCAGCTCGGCGCGCAGCCCGGGCAGGGTGACGGTGAGGAACTCCCGTACCGGTCCGGCGCCGTCGATCCGGGCGGCCTCGTACAGCTCCCGCGGTATGCGCTGGGCCCCGGCGAGGAAGAGCACCAGGCACAGCCCGGTCTCCACCCAGGTGCCGATGGTGCCGACGGCGGGCAGTGCCCAGGTGTCGTCGCCGAGCCAGGACCGGGCCAGACCGTCCAGACCCAGCGCTCCGAGCGTGTCGTTGAGCAGCCCGTCGGGTGCCAGCACCGCACGCCAGGCGACGCCGACGACGACCATCGCCAGCACCTGCGGCAGGAACAGCACGGTGCGGAAGAAGGTCATGCCGCGGATCCGGAAGCGGGTGAGTGCGGCCGTCAGCAGCAGTCCGATGGCCACCGGGAGTGCCGCGTAGAAGAGCAGCAGCACCGCGGCGTGGGCGAAGGGGGCGCGCAGTTCGGGGTCGGTGAGCAGATCCCGGTAGTTGTCCAGCCCCGCCCAGCTCGCGCGGGTCAGCCCGTCCCAGTGCAGCAGCGACAGCCAGCCGGTCTGGGCGAGGGGCCAGAGCAGGAACACGCCGAAGACGGCGAGTGCGGGCAGGACGTAGAGGTAGCCCACGGCTCGCGGCTCGCCGGGTGCCCGGCGGCGGTAGCGGGCCGTGCGGGAGCCCGGCACCGCGGCGGCCCGCCGGGCGCCGGCCTCCCGGCCGGTGAGAGCACTCATTCTGTGTCACCGCCGTCCCCGCCGTCGGTGCGCTGCCGGGCGCGGAATTCCGCGTACTCCTGCTGCGTCCGCTCGGCGAACTCGCCGGGAGCCAGGTCGCCGCTGAGGACCCCCTGGAGGTCGGCGGAGAGCGTGTCGTAGAAGGTGGGGGTGGTGTAGTCGAGGTAGGGCACCAGCCCGTCGGCGGCGTTCAGCTTCTCCCAGCCGGCGACCATCTGGCCGTTCGGGGTGTCCGGGTCGAGCTTTCCGGCTGCTTTTCCGGGGACCACCGGCAGCACGCCCTCCTCGGTCATCACCTTCGAGGCGTGTGCATCGGTGAGGAAGTCGAGGTATGCGGCGGCGACCTGGGGATGATCGGACTTGGAGGTGATGGACCACGGCAGCCCCTCGCCCCCGGTGGTGACCGGCTGCTTCCCGGACGCCGGCGGCGGTGGCATGAAGCCGAGGTCGTCGCCCATGGGCCCGCGCAGGTCGGCCAGTTGCCAGGTGCCGGTGATCAGGAAGGCGCCCTTGCCGTCGGCGAACTGCTTGGCCGCGTCGTCGTATCCCTTGCCGTTGGCGCCCTTGGGGAAGTAGCCCTTCTTCGCCCAGTCGGCGAGGGTGCGGGCGGCCGTGCGGGTGGCGTCGGTGTCGAAGCCGCCGCCCCGTCCGAAGACCGTCTCGCGGACCGGCTCGGCGCCCCCGGCGGCCTGTCCCTGGAGGACGCCGAAGGTATGGATCGCGGGATACTTGTCGAGGTTGCCGAACTGCACCGGCAGCTCGCCGGCCTGCTTGAGCTTCGGCAGTGCGGCGGTGAGGTCCTGCCAGGTCCTCGGCGGCTCGAGGTCCGCCTTCCGGAGCACCTTCTTGTTGTAGTAGACCCCGATGTACTCGCCTTCCTGGGAGATCCCGTACAGCTGACCGGTGCCGAACCGCTTGCCGTCGGGGGCCACCCGGTTGAGGTTGAGCAGCGTCTGCGGGAAGCGGGTGTTCCAGCTGTAGAGGCCCGCGTAACCGTCCAGCGGGGTGAGCATCCCGGCGCGGGCGAAGGCGACCATGTCCGCGTAGCCCTGGTTGGCCTGGACGACGTCGGGCGGGTTGTCGCCGCTCAGGGCGAGTTTGAGGGTCTTCTTCAGATCGTTGAAGCTGCGGGCCACCCGCTTGATGGTGACGTTGGGGTACTTCTTCTCGAACTCCTTGTTGAGGCGCTCGATCTCGGCATTGGTGCCGCCCCGGGTCTGCTGGTCCCACACCGTGAGGGTGACCTTTCCGGCCTTGCCCGGGTCGGGTGTCGCGGTCACCGCGGCGCCACCGGCACCCGCCGCTCCCGATCCGTCGGTGCCGGGTACGCAGGCGGCGGCAAGCAGCAGGCCGGCCAGCGCGCCGAGGGCGGTGCGGGGCCGGCGCAGCCGTCCTCGTCCGTGGTGCCGGTGCGCGTTCATGGTCGTACGCCCTCCTTGGTGCTGCGCGCGGTTCCGGCCGCGCGGGCCCGTGCTGTTCCGGTTCACGAGCGGAAGCCGATGGTGGGGGTGGCACGCAGCAGCGGGCATTCGCCGTTGCCGCCGGGGAGCAGGTCGTCCAGGAAGGCGTAGCGCCGCATCACTTCCTGGGTCTGGCCGCCGATCCGCCGCGCGTACTGCCACCAGGCCGCGACCTCGCTCCACCCCGGTGCCGAGAGGGAGCCGCCGAAGTGCTGGACGGAGAGGGCGGCGGTCAGGTTGGCGAAGGCCAGCCGGTCGGCGAGCGGCCAGCCGGCCAGCGTCGCGGTGGTGAAGCCGGCCATGAACACGTCCCCGGCGCCGGTGGGGTCGAGCGCCTCGACGCTCAGCGCGGGCACGTCGGCGTATTCGCCGGTGGTCCCGTCGACGGCCACCGCACCGCCGGGCCCCTTGGTGACCACCGCGACGGGCACCAGTTCGGCCAGCGTGCGCACGGCCGCCTCCGGGGTGTCGGTGCGGGTGTAGTGCAGGGCCTCGGTGGCGTTGGGCAGGAACGCGTGGCACAGCGACAGGTCGGCCAGGGTGTCCGGGTCCCAGGCGCCGGTCTCGTCCCAGCCGGTGTCGGCGAAGATCAGGCTGCCCTCGGTGTGGGCCTGCCGCACCCAGTCCCCCACCCGGCCCGGTGACAGCGAGGTGACGCAGGCCCGGGACGCCGGGCGGGCGGCGACGCTGACACACGGTCTGGGCGCCTCGTGGCCGTGGCTGACCATGGTGCGTTCACCCTCGTAGGCCATGGAGACGGTGACCGGGGAGTGCCAGCCCTTGGCGCGGTGCGAGGGGGCCAGGTCGATGCCCTCGCTCTCGGAGAGCGCCTCCCAGCAGTAGTCGCCGTACATGTCGTCGCCGAAGGCCGCGGCCAGTGCGGTGCGCAGTCCGAGCCTGCGCAGCGCGGTGGCCATGTTGGCGACTCCGCCCGGGCTGGAGCCCATGCCGCCGGCCCAGGTCTCGGTGCCGCGCACGGGGGCGTGGTCGAGGCCGGTGAGGACGATGTCGAGGAAGACCGTGCCGGTGAGGAACACGTCGGTCTGCGGGCCCTCCTCCGTGCGGAGGCCGGCCAGCGGGTCCAACCAGCTCCCGGTCGGTGCCGGTTGGGCACTCCCAGTGGTACTCAAGGCCGCTCGCCCCTCTCAGCTATGGCCAAAACGCAGCGTTTACGTGACTGATTTGAGCGACACCTTGCACGCACCTTCGGCAGAATGCAATAGGTCGGTCACAGTCGCGCAAAGACACTCAGTCGCGCTAGGGTGCTGCGCATGTTGCGCGAAACCCGGCACGAGAAGCTGCTGCGGATCCTCCGCGAGGAGGGGGTACTGCCCGTCGTCGAGATCGCCCGGCGGCTCCAGGTCAGCGAGGCCACGGCACGCCGGGACGTGTCCGACCTCTCCGATTCCGGACGGCTGCGGCGGGTCTACGGCGGCGCCATCGCCCGGGAACCGGTCGAACGCCCCTTCGCGGAGGAGGAGGTGGACGACCTCCCCGCCAAGGAAGCCGTCGCCGCCCACGCCGCGGAGCTGATCAGCAACGGGGAGACGGTGCTGCTCGACATCGGCACCACCACCCTGCAGCTGGCACGGCTGCTGCACGGCCGGAAGATCACCGTGGTCACCTCCAACCTCGCGGTCTACGAGGAGCTGCGCTCCGACCCGGAGGTGACACTCGTGCTGCTCGGCGGCGAGGTGCGGCGCAACTACCGCTCGCTGGTCGGCCAGATCACCCGGGCCGCGCTCCGCGAGATCTACGCCGACCGGGTATTCCTCGGCACCAGCGGAGTACTGGCCGACGGCCGGGTACTGGACACGACCGAGATCGAGGTGCCCGTCAAACGGGCCATGCTGGGCTCGGCCCGCCAAGCGGTGCTGCTGGCCACCCCGCGCAAGTTCCCCGGCACCGGCAGCGCCCGCGTCTGCCAGGCAGGCGACATCGACATGCTGATCACCGGCCGGGAGTCCGATCCGGCCACCCTCGCCGCGTTCCGCGAGGCCGAAGTGGAGGTAGTAGAGGTATGACGGGAATGACAGCACCGCCGGACCCCACCGGCGCCGCCGGACTGCGGCTCACCGTGCTCGGCGGGGGCGGATTCCGGGTCCCGCTGGTCCACCGCGCGCTGCTGGACGACGCGCAGGACCCCGACGCGGCCGGGCGCTGCACCGAACTCGTCCTCCACGACACCGACCCCGGCCGGCTGCGCGCCATCAGCGCCGTGCTGGCCGAGCAGGCGGCCGGGCATCCCGGACCGGCACCCGCCGTACGCACCACGACCGACCTCGACGAGGCCCTGCGCGGCGCCGACTTCGTCTTCAGCGCCATCCGCGTCGGCGGTCTGGCCGGACGGGTGCGGGACGAGCAGCATCCGCTGGCCGAGGGGCTGCTGGGCCAGGAGACCGTCGGCGCGGGCGGGGTGCTCTACGGACTGCGCACGGTCCCGGTGGCCACCCACATCGCCGAACGGGTGGCCGCGCTCGCCCCGCAGGCATGGGTCATCAACTTCACCAACCCGGCGGGCATGGTCACCGAGGCGATGAGCCGGGTGCTGGGAGACCGCGTCATCGGCATCTGCGACTCCCCCGTCGGGCTCTGCCGCCGCGCCGCACGGGCCGCCGGTGCCGACCCCGACCGCGCCGACTTCGACTACGTGGGCCTCAACCATCTCGGCTGGCTGCGCCGCATCGTGGTCGACGGCACCGACCGGATGCCCGCGCTGCTGGACAACGCCCCGGCGCTGGAGTCGTTCGAGGAGGGCAAGCTCTTCGGCACCGAGTGGCTGCAGGCCCTGGGCGCGCTGCCCAACGAGTACCTGCACTACTACTACCACCACCGGGAGGCCCTCACCGCGATCCGCGCCGCGGACGCCACCCGGGGGGAGTTCCTCGCCCGGCAGCAGGAAGGCTTCTACGCCGAACTCTCCGGCGGCGGCGAGGGGGCCTTCCGGGCATGGGAGGAGACGCGCCGCGAACGCGAGGAGACCTACATGGCCGAGAGCCGCGAGGCGTCCGGCGGCTGGCAGCGCGACAGCTGCGACCTGGACGGCGGCGGCTACGACCGGGTCGCACTGGCCCTGATGCGGGCCATCTCGCGGAACAGGCGCACCACGCTGATCCTCAACGTCCGCAACCGCGGTGCCGTACCCGGCCTCGACTCCGACGCCGTGGTCGAGGTGCCGTGCCTGGTCGACTCCGGCGGTGCCCGCCCGCTGGCCACCGGACCGGTCGCCGCCGACCAGTTGGGGCTGATGCTCCAGCTCAAGGCCGTCGAGCGCGCCACCGTCGAGGCCGCGACCCGCGGCTCACACCGTGCCGCGCTGCGCGCCCTGGCCCTCCACCCGCTGGTGGACTCGGTCCACGCGGCCGAGCGCGTCCTGGAGACGGCGCGCCCGCTGGCGGCGCCGGAAGGCTCCGCGGGGTGAGCGGAGCCAGTCCCCGGGGTGGGCGAAGCGAGTCCGCGCACCGGTGAGCCGCCGACCGGGCGCGCCGGCGGTTCGGCGCGTCCCCGGGTCCTCCGCAGTCTCTCCTCTCCTGTTCCACCCACCGAACAGCTCCCGGCCCACTAGGCTCACGGCCGGGGTCCGGGGGGGGATGTTCAGCCGTCGACACAGAGGAGCAGAAGGTGCGCGGGACAGTCGCGGGAGCGACCTTAGTCATGGTGTGCGCGTTGGTGACGGGCTGCGGCGGGGGCTCGGACGACGGGGAGGCGGACAGCGGCGGCGCCTCGGCCGCGGCGGAACCGAAGCAGACGTGGGGTCCGCCGGAGACCCACCGGGTCACCCTCCGGGTGGAGGGCTCGGGATCCTCGCAGATCGGCTGGGCGGCGGGCGACAGCCACTTCGAGACCGCGACGCTGCCCTGGAAACACGAGGACCAGGTCACCCTCGAGGGAGCCGAGCTGAAGAACGGCGTGCAGCTCTATGTCACACCGCAGGCCGTCAAGGGCACCGACGGCCGTTTCGTCTTCCCGGCCTGCGTCGTGGAGGTCGACGGCAAGACCGTCGACAAGAACGCCGGCGGCGAGAGCTCACAGGGCTGCAAGTACACGCTCAAGGGCTCCTGAGGGGTCCGTCGACCGGCGGCCGGTGACCGGGGCCGCCGGTCGGCGGGCCGCTAACCGGTGCGGGCCGCGCGGCCGCGGCCCGAGGGGCAGCGCGCCACGCGTGCGGCGCCCGAGGGAGGCCGGGCCGCCGCGCGGCGGGCGTGCGCGGGGCAGTGCTGTGCCCTGTGCTTCTTGGCCCGGGCCCGCAGCGCCCGGGCGCGCGCATGATGGTCGGCATCGCTGACGACGGCCAGCAGGCCGCCCACGATGGCGGTGTTCTTTCCGAAGTGGATCCGGTGGGCGGCCCGCTGCCCGGGGTCGTCCTGCTCCCAGAACGGGTGCCCGGCCAGCGTCGTGGGCAGCAGCGAGCCGGCCAGTGCCAGCGCCGCCGTCCGCGGCACCCGTCCGGTGGCCAGCAGCGCACCCGCCACCACCTGGACCGCGGCGTTCACCCGCACCAGCGTCACGTCGTCACCCGGCAGCGGAACCTTCTCGCGCAGCCGCTCCAGGAAGGGTGCCGCCAGCTCGGCCGGCGGCCCGGGCCGGCTCAGCGTCCCCACTCCCGCGTTGACGAAGAACACGCCCAGAAGGGGGCGGGAGACCAGTTGCAGTGGCGTCATACGAGGTCCTCGGGTGCGCGGGCGGCCGGAGCGGATGGCGGGGTGCCGTCACCGCCATGGCACGCGCCCACCGGCCGGCCCGCAACCCGGAGCCCGCCGTCCGGTGCACGGCACGCCCCGGCCCCGCGGTGCCGGGCCCGCTGCCGCTCACCCGGACGGCTGCGGAGGCGGTGCGGTCCACCGCGCCGGGGCGGAGGGTGGCCGCAACGGGCACCGAGCAGGAGGTCGTGCGGATGAGCGGCGAGTTCGACGGCAGGGCCGCGCTGGTCACCGGCGCCGCCTCCGGGATCGGGTTGGCCGTGGCCCGCCGGCTCGCACGGGAGGGCGCCCGGGTCGTCGTCGCGGACCACGACGAGGACGGCGCGCAACTCGCGGCGGGCGAGCTGGAGACGACGGGAGCGACCGCCGAGGCGCTGGTCGTCGACGTCACCGACCCGGATTCCGCGCGGGAGGCGGTGCGGTTCACGACCGGAACCTTCGGCGCGCTCGATCTCGTGGTGAACAACGCGGGCGTGGGCGGTCCCTCGATGCCCACCGGCGAGTACGAGATCACCGCCTGGGACCGCGTCATCGCCACCGATCTCAGTGGAGTCTTCTACGGGCTGCGGTACCAGCTTCCGGTGATGGCCGCCGCGGGCCGCGGGGCCGTCGTCAACATGGCCTCCATCCTGGGCACCAACGGTTTCGCGGGCAGCCCCGCCTACGTGGCCGCCAAGCACGGCGTGGTGGGCCTGACCAAGACGGCGGCCCTCGAATACGCCGACAAGGGCGTGCGGATCAACGCCGTCGGGCCCGGCTTCATCGACACGCCCCTGCTCCGCGAGACGGACAACCCGATGCGGGAGCGCCTCGTCTCGCTGCATCCGCAAGGCCGCCTGGGCACCGCGGAGGAGGTCGCGGAGCTGACGGCGTTCCTGCTCTCCGACCGCGCCTCCTTCGTCCAGGGCAGCTATCACCTGGTGGACGGCGGGTACGCGGCGCAGTGACGCCACGCGTCCACCGCCCGCCGCGCTCCTCGGCTCCGCGGGGCGCCTGCGTGGGGCCGACGGGCAGGCGGTCGCGGGGTTCAGTCGGCCGGGTCGGGCGCGACGGCCGCGGCCTCCCGGGCCCGCCACAGCCAGGAACCGACCCCGGAAGCGAGCACCACGACGCAGGCGGAGAAGACCAGCCCCGCGTTGCGCAGCCCCAGCCCGGTGCTGAGCGCGCCCACCCCGACGACCGGCAGCGAGATCCCCAGATACGCGACCACGAACAGCGCCGAGATGGTGCCCCCGCGGTGCTCCTTCGGCGCCCGGCCGCTGACCGTCGCCATGGCCGATCGAAACGCCAGCCCCTGACCGATGCCCCCGGTCACCGCACCGGTCACCAGCAGCACCAGCGAACCGAGTACCAGCGAGAGCCCCACCTGCACCATGCCGACGACCAACCCCAGACAGCCCAGCGGAAGCGCCGCCGGGGCGCCGAGACGAGCGGACAGCGACTGTCCCAGGAGCGAAGCGCAGAAGACCGAGAAGACGACCGCACCGGAGACCGCCAGATTGCCGATGTGCAGGGTTCCGCTCATGAAGCCCGGCGAGACGGCGGTGAACAGCCCGAAGACGGCGAACCCCGTGAAGCAGGCCAGCGCCGCCGGAACGAACACCGGTCGCACCTGGCGCGGCACCGTCATCCCGCGCGGCCGCAGCCGGGGCCGCGGGCGGGGCGGGCGCGCGGTCTCCGGCAGCGCCAGCGTCAGCGCGCCCGCGGCGGCGAGCAGCACCAGGTGGGTGGCGAACGGCAGGGTCAGCGGGCGCGGCGCGTACTGCGCGAGAACTCCCGCCAGCAGCGGTCCGCAGCCGAGCCCACCCATGTTCGCGGCGGTCGCTGCGAAGCCCCGGCTGCCACCGGGCGCCAGTTCGAGGACGGCCGCGGTCGCGGCGCCGGAGAGGAGCCCGGCGGCGAACCCGGACAGCAGCCGCCCGCAGAACAGCAGCGGCAGCCCGCCCTCCAGCAGGAAGCACCCGGCGCTGGCCGCCGAGAGGAGCAGCGCGGCCAGCAGCACCGGCCGCCGGCCCAGCTTGTCCGAGTAGTCCCCGGCCACCAGCAGCGCGGCGATCACGCCCACCGCGTAGACGGCGAAGACGACCGTCACCATCAGTTCGCCGAAGCCCAACTCCTGCCGGTAGAGGCCGTAGAGCGGGGTCGGCAGCGTGGTGCCGGCCATGCCGACGGCGAAGACGAAGGCCGCCGCCGCGTACCGCAGCGGGCCGCGCCCGGCGGTGCCGTCCTCGGCGTCCTCGGCGGGGCCGCCCGCCGCGGTGGGGTGCGCGGCGCCGGCCGGCCCTCCGGAGCGCGCTCCCCGGCGCTCCAAGGAGCGACTACCCGGCCCAGGTGTAGCGGACCGCGCCCGCGATCCTGCCGTGCCCGGCCAGCACGTCCTCGGCCACGAAGACCACATCGGTCTCGGTGTCCAGCGCGGCCTCCACCGTCTCGTCCACGATGTCGTCGCGTACCTCCCCGGACGCGTCGCTGACCGCGTCGTCGGTGACCGACGCCAGATGACCGCCGGTCAGCCGGACCTTCTGCCGGTAGGACTCCTCGACCACCAGCAGCGCGAGCCGGCCCTCCCTCGCGGCCCGCCACACCTCGTCGATCCCCGAGACGAACTCCTTGCGTCCCTTGGCGTCGTCGAGCCGGCGGAGCGCGGTCTCGGCCCGGGTCCGCAGCAGTTCGGCGCGGGCGGGTGCGATGGCCTCCTGGACGACGGAGGCCCGCGCGTCGACGAGTCCGCCCTTGGGCACGGTGGCCAGCGCGCCGCGTGCCGTATGCGTGCCGACGTCGGCCAGTGCGCTCAGCCCGTGCTGCAATCCGGCCACCAGCAGCGGCCTGGGTTCGACCTCCAGCACCTTGGCGAGGTCGGCGTCCACGTCCCGCAGGTGCTGGAGGGCGGCCTCGTCCCGGTAGCCGGAGGTGACATCGCCGGTGCGGGAGGCGCGCTCGCGCTCGGAGAGGTCGGTCTCGTGCGCGACCGGGAATCCGAATCGGCGCTCCTCGGTGAGCTGCTCGCCCACCCCGCTCCACAGCCTGGCCCGCTCCTCGTCGAAGGTGAGCACCCAGTAGGGCCGGTTCTGCGCCCGGGCGGCGACGAGGTTGCGGGTGAGGAACGTGTGGTTGACGACGATGCGTTCGGTACCGGCACGCCGGGTCAGATGCCAGAACTGGTGCTCGCCCTGGGCCGCGAGGACGACCAGGGTGTCGAGTGTGTACACCAGATCCAGCTCGTTCTCAGCCTGTTCGAGCTGTTTGAGCACGTCGGCCCGCACCGACGCCGGCACCTGCGGGTCCGCGGAGAGCCGCCGGCCGGCCTCCGCGATGAGATTGCGCAGCCGCACCGGATCCTGCAGCTTGTCCGGCTTGGTGCGGTGGGTGGGCAGCACCAGGGTGACCGCCGGGTAGGGGCGCGGCTTCCGCAGTTCGGCGAGGACCTCGTCGGTCAGGTCGTTGGTGCGCATCGCTACCTCGTTCCGAAAGGGGAGGACGACCTCTCCCCAGCATCACGCGCGGCCCCCGGCTCCGCACCTCGGAGCCGGGGGCCGGATGGCGGGCGGCCGCCCGCGGGGGCGGCACCGGCGGGATGCCGGGCCCGCGGCGGGGACGTAGCCTGGAGAGGGCGCCCTGCACGCGGGGGAAGGAGCGGCTTGTGAAGTCAGATACCCACCCCGACTACCGCGAGGTGGTCTTCCGCGACCGGTCGGCCGGATACGCGTTCCTGACGCGTTCCACGGCCACCAGCGACACCGTGATCGAGTGGGACGACGGACGCACCTACCCGGTCGTCGACGTGGAGATCTCCTCCGAGAGCCATCCGTTCTACACCGGAAGGGCACGTGCCGTGGATTCCGAGGGACAGATCGCCAAATTCCGCCAGCGCTACGAGGGGACGACGCCGGACGAGATCCTGCACGCCGCTCCCGAGAGCGACCCCACACCCGAGGACCTGGTCCTCGCCTCCGGCCGCGACCTGTCGGAGGAGAACCTCCAGTGGGCCCGCGAACGCATCGCGGCAGAGGGCCGGGCCGCGTTGGAGCGCCGCCTGCCCTGACCGGCGGGCCGCGCTGGAGCGCCGCCTGCCCTGACCGGCACGAGCCCCGTCCTCGCTTCGGCAGGTGCTGGTGCTGCCCGAGCCCGAACGGCCGTGACGACGCTTGCCGGGGCGCCGGGCCGGTGCCCGGCGCCGGGGCGACCGCCCCGGCCCGGCGACGGCGCTCAGTCGGCGACGGTGAACCGCTCCCGCACGTGCCGCGGGTTCTCGATCTCGTCGAGGACGGCGACGGCGTAGTCCTCCATCGAGATGCGGCTGACTCCGTCGTCATCCACGACCAGGTCGTCCTTGCCGGTGCGGTACGTCCCCGAACGCTCTCCGGGCTCGATCGTCGCGGCGGGGCTGATGTTGGTCCAGCGCACGTCCTGGACGCCGCGCAGGTATGCGAGTGCGTCCCCGTGGGCGTGCATGATCTGCAGGATCGCCTCCGGGAGTCCCTCCGTGTCCCACACCCGGGAGCCGTCCGGCCTGCGCAGCGAGCCGGCACCGCCGACGAACACCAGTGGCGGCGCCCCGGCACCGAGTGCGCGCACTCCGGCGACCAGCGACTCGGCGGCCGGTTCGATGGTGGCCAGATGGCCCGGGCCGTCCTTGCCGCCTACCGCGCTGACGACGACGTCCGCGCTCCCGGCGACCGCCGCGACGGACTCGGCGGAGAGGACGTCGCCGGTGACGACCGTGACGGCCTCACCGGAGGCGACGAATGTGCCGGGATCCCGCACGACCGCGAGGACCTGGTGGCCGCGGTCGAGTGCCTCGCGCACGATCCTGCTGCCGATGTTGCCGTTGGCCCCGAAGACGGCGATTCTCGCCATGGTGGTACTCCTGTAGCGCCGAGCGGATGAGGAATGGGGGCGCCGAACGCGTGGCGCCTCGCCACCGTTCCCGCCGGGTCCCCCGCCAGGGGGACGACACCTCGAAGCTAACCGGGCGCCGGCCGCCCCGCGAGGTAGGGTCACGACCAGCCATGGTGAGAACCGGACACACGACCGCTTCCGCGTCCGCCGCGATCCCCGAGCTGCCGTACGCCCCGCCGCCGGGCGTCGCCGCCGCGGGTCTGGAAGTGCTGACGCTCTCCGAACTGCGCGCCCGCGGCGCCCGCGGGGGCCTGCGGCCGGCCGATCCGCAGCGGCCGGACTTCCACCAGCTCTTCGCCGTGGAGTCCGGGACGCTGCGGCAGTCCGTCGACTTCACCGAGCACGCCACCGGGCCCGGCGGCTGGCTGTGGGTGCGGCCCGGGCAGGTGCAGCAGTACACCGGCCTGCACGGCGCCGAAGGTGCGCTGATCCTCTTCCGGCCCGCCTTCCCCGATCCGGCGACGGCGGCGGCCGTGGGCCTGGACGAGGCAGCGGACGCGGTCGCGCGGCAGCCCCGCGACCAGAACGCCCGCGCGGTCCGGTTCGCCCTCGACCACCTGCGTTTCGAGTTCGCCGCCGAGTGGCACCCACCCGCACGGGGCACGCACGAGGACGTGCTGCGGCACCTGCTGGCGGTGCTGCTGCGGCGGCTCCTCGGCACACCCGGCGCGAACGGCACGGAGGCGCTCCCGCCGCCGGATGCCTTCCGCCGCTTCCGGGCCGCCGTCGAGGCCGACTTCGCCCGCACCCGCCGCGTCGCCGACTACGCCCGCGCCCTCGGCTACTCACCCCGCACCCTCTCCCGCGCCACCCGTGCGGCGGTCGGACTGGGGGCCAAGGAGTTCGTGGACCGCCGTGTCGTGCTGGAGGCCAAGCGCCTCCTGGCGCACACCGACCGCTCCGCCGCCCGGATCGGGACCGCTCTCGGCTTCGCCGACGCGACCAACTTCGCCAAGTTCTTCCACCAGCGCACCGGCGCCACCCCCGGAGCCTTCCGGACCTCGGTACGGAGCTGACCGCTACGGCAGCTCCAAGTCGGCCACCAGGCGGATGTCGGCCGCACTGCGGCCCGCGGCGAACCGGTAGGGGCCGGGACACGGCCGCCAGCCGGCAAGCGCGTCGTCCCAGGCCCGCACGGCGCGCTGCGGCACCTCCAGCTGCGCCTGCACCGAGTCGCCCGCCGCGGCCTCCACCACGGCGAAGGCCGCCAGCGAACGGTCCGCGCCCTCGGGGCCGAGATAGAGCTGGACGACCTCACGGCCCGGCCGGTGCCCGCTGTTGCGCACCCGCACGGTGACCCGGGCGACCGTCGCGTAGGGGTCGTCGCCGCCGGCGTCCCGGACGGTGATGTTCATCGACTCGTACTCCCACCGGGTGTAGCCGAGCCCGTGCCCGAACCAGTAGGCGGGCTCGGCACCGGCCGCACGCCAGGCGCGGTAGCCGATGCGAGGTCCCTCGGCGTACGGCAGTCGGCCGTCGCCGTCCGGAGTCACCTGGTGTACCGGCAGGTCGTCGGTCGCGTCCGGCCAGGTGGTGGGCAGCCGCCCGCCCGGCTCGGCAGCGCCCAGCAGCACCTCGGCGAGGGCTTCGCCGCCCGCCTCGCCGGGGAACCAGCACAGCAGCACCGCGGCGACCTCCTTCCGCCACGGCATCAGCACCGGCGCACCCGCGTTGACCACCGCGACGGTGCGCGGATTGGCCGCCGCGACGCTCCTGACCAGGTCGTCCTGACGACCCGGCAGGGCGAGGGTGTCCCGGTCGACGCCCTCGGTCTCGGACTCGTCCGTGGTGCCGACGCAGACCACCGCACAGTCCGCCCCGGCCGCGGCGCGGGCCGCGCGCTCGATCAGCGCCTGCTCGGGGACGGCCGGCGCGCCGTAGCCGAGTTCGAAGGAGATCAGGCCGAAGAGCCCGCCGACCCCGTAGGCGGGCACCGTGTGCAGGAGGCGTACCGGCAGCGGCGTACCGGCTTCGGCGTCCAGCAGGAAGGTGCGCTGTGGCGGGTTGAGGAACGCGGCGGCCGGGTCCTCGCTCTCGGCCTGCAGCTCGGCGTCGTAGAGCACCCGCTCTCCGGCCTCCAGGCGGAAGTGCCCGACACCGCGCACCGCGAGCCGGTGGGTACCGCCGGCCGTCGGCGTGAAGGTACCGACCAGCTCGACCCGGCCCAGATCGGCGGACGGGACTCCGCCGGGCAGATTTCCCATCCACCGCACGCTGCCGTCCCGCTGCTCCACCCGGGCCAGCTCGGCGTCGTCCAGGCCGTGCAGGACTGCGGTCAGCCGGAATCCGTCGTCGCCGCTCGCGGGGGCCAGCCGGGAGCGCGGGTCTGGTCCCGGCTCGTAGGAGACCTCCGCCCCGGACGGGAGCAGGGCGCGCAGCGCCTCCAGCGGGCTGCTGACCCGCTCGGGGAAGACCTGGGAGCTGCCGCCGCCACCGAACCGGGGCGCCCGGGCGTGCAGTCCGCTGACGGCGATCCGGCGCACGCTGCCGCCGGTGCGCCCCGCGAGGTCCAGCGGCAGCGCGGCAGCGTCGGGCCCGGCGCCCCGGCCCGGCCCCGCGGGCTCGTTGCGCAGCAGGACGCAGGACCGCACGGCGAGGTCCCGGGCGACGGCCGGGCCGTCGAGCGCCGCCGGCAGCGCGGCGGAGGGCACGGCCGGCGGCGCGCCGTCCAGGACTCCGACACGGGCGGCGAGCAGCAGGACCCGGCGGGCGAGCGCGTCCACCGCTTCCTCGGACACCCGGCCCTGCCGGACGGCGGCGACCAGGTGTTCGCCGTAGACGGTGTCGGGGCCGGGCATGGCCAGGTCGAGGCCACCGCGTACACAGCCGAGGGTGGAGCGGGCGCCGGTCCAGTCCGAGACCAGGGCCCCGTCGAAGCCCCATTCGCCGCGCAGCACGTGGTTGTTGAGCACGTCGTGCTCGCTCATCGTCACGCCGTTGACGCTGTTGTACGCCGCCATCAGCAGCCAAGGATCGGCGGTGCGCACGATGTACTCGAAAGGCTCGAGGTAGAGCTCGCGCAGAGTGCGTGCGTCCGCGCGGACATCGACGGTGTAGCGGTCGGTCTCCGCGTCGTTTGCCACGTAGTGCTTGGGCGTGGCGGCGACGCCCCCCTCCTGCAGCCCCGCGACGAGCGCGGCGCCCAGGACGCCGGTCAGTCTGGGGTCCTCCGCGTACGCCTCGAAATGCCGCCCGCTGTAGGGGGTGCGGTGCAGGTTGACGGTCGGCGCCAGTACGGCGTGCGCGCCCTTGCGGCGGGCCTCCTGAGCCAGCAGCAGTCCGGCGGCGCGGGCTGCCGCGGTGTCCCAGGTGGCGCCGATCGCGGTGGGGCACGGCAGGGCGACGCTGGGATCCTCGGGCGTCCAGCTCTCGCCCCGCACCCCCGCGGGGCCGTCCGAGAGGACGAGTCGGCCGAACCCGGCCGCCGATGGGCCGTCGTACGGGCCGACCGACCACATGTCCGTCCCGGCGAGGAGTGCCACCTTGCCCGGCAGGTCCAGTCCGGCCAGCACCGCCTCGGCCCGGGCTGCCCGCTCCCGCTCGCCCGCCGCCGGACGTCCCCCGTCACCGGGATGTGCGCCGGGACCGCGGTCAGCGTCGTACCGGGAGCTGTCGTCCATCTACGGCCCACACCGCCCATATCGCTCTTTGTCGATCGCCGGTTGCGGCCAGCTTCTCAGATCCGGCGGTGCTCGGACGCGGGAATCCGGGTGAAGTCATCACGTTGCAGGACGGGCCGCCGAGCGCCCGCAGCCCGTGGCATGCGCTCGGGTCCGGGCCGGAGCGACAACGGAATTCATGAAGAAACCGCAGTTCACAGCGGTGTTATCGGTACTGACAACGGTCACCGGTGCAGTCTTTGCAGCTACGCGACGCCATGGGTTTCACTGCTGTGGACCCGGGGGCGCGGGGGTGTCGGCCGACGGTGCCGGCAACACGGCCACGGGTAGCCGAGGAGCATCGACGGGGAGGACCGACGTGGGCACCAGGGACGAGCACGGACGCCGGAAGCCCGGCCACGGGCACGGACGGGAACCCGAGCGGGAGCACGGACCGGGGCACGATCACTCGGGGCACACGCATGGTGTCTCGGCCGGGGCCGACCGGCGCTGGCTGTCGGCGGCGCTGGCGCTGATCACCGTCTTCATCGTCGTCGAGACAGCCATCGCGGTGCTGGCGGGCTCGCTGGCCCTGCTGTCGGACGCGGCGCACATGCTGACCGACGCGTTCTCGATCGTGCTGGCACTGGTGGCGATGCGACTGTCGGCGCGACCCGCCCGTGGCGGCTTCACCTTCGGGCTCAAGCGTGCGGAGATCCTTTCGGCCCACGCGAACGGGCTGACGCTGATACTGGCCGCCCTCTGGCTGGGCTACGAGGCCGTACGCAGGCTGATCGATCCGCCCGAGGTGACCGGCTGGATGGTGCTGAGCACGGCGCTGGTGGGCATCGTGGTCAATCTGCTGGCCACCTGGTGCCTGTCCCGGGCGAACCGCTCCTCGCTCAACGTCGAGGGCGCCTACCAGCACATCCTCAACGACCTGTTCGCCTTCATCGGCACGGCCGTGGCCGGTCTCATCGTCCTGACCACCGGGTTCGCACGAGCCGACGCTCTGGCCACGCTGCTGGTCACCGTCCTGATGCTGAAGGCGGGCTGGGGACTGCTACGCGACTCCGGCCGCATCTTCCTCGAAGCCGCACCGGTCGGGCTCGACCCGGACGAGGTCGGCGCCGAGCTGGCCGCGACCGACGCGGTCACCGAGGTGCACGACCTGCACATCTGGACGATCACCTCGGGCGAGCCCGCGCTGTCGGCCCATGTCCTGGTGGAGCCCGGCGGCGACTGCCACCGTGTCCGCCGCGCCCTGGACCGGATGCTGGCCGAGCGGCACGGACTGACCCACACCACCCTGCAGATCGACCACGCGGACCGGTCGGCCGACGGCGGCGGCCGCACTCCGGCGGGGTCCGCGGCGGGCCACTGCGAGACCCCGCACGGCCCGGTGCACCTCGGCTGAGGGCGCCCGCCGGGCCGGGAAGGGCCGCCCGGCCCTGCCGGGCAGCGCCGGGCCACGCCATCGCTGAGCGGTCGTGCGCGGCCCGGCGGCCCCACGAAGCGGCGTCAGCGTGCTGGACCCGTGCCTGCGCGCTGCCTCGCGGGGCAGCACACACGCACGGGGGCGTGCGCCGGCTCGGGGTCGCGAGGAAGCACTCCGACCAACCGGCCTCCCCGCGCTTCCGTGGAGGTCCTCGGCTCAGCCGGCCTCCCCGCTCCGGCACGGGGCACCGCTGCCGGTGGGAGTCGGCGTGGGGGACGGTGACGGGGACTTCGTCGGGCCGGGCGACGGCGATCCGGAGTCCTGCGGGCAGCCCGGCGACTCGCCGGAACCACCGCCCGGAGTCCCGGAGTCGTCCGGATCGGGGGAGCCGGAAGCGGAACCGGTGGGGCGGGGGGTCGGTCCGCCGCCGGGTTCCGCACCGCCACCGCCGTCGGTGCTTCCGGATCCGGGAGTCCGGCCACCGGAGGTGGCGCCCCCGCCCTGGTCCTTGCCCTCGCCCTTGTCGCTCTTGTCCTGCTTCTTGCCTCTCTCGTCCTTCTGCTCACCCGCGCCGCCCGCGCCCGGGCTGGTGGGCAGCACCCCCTCGCGGTCCGGCACGGCGTGGGTGCCCTTGCGGTAGAAGTCGAACCAGGCGAGCACGGTGCGCAGATAGGCGCCCGAGTGGTTGTAGCTCAGGACCGCCGCGCGCAGTTGGGCGGAGCTGGTCAGGTCCCGGTCCCCGGCGCACAGGTAGCGGCCCGCGGCCAGCGCGGCGTCGTGGATGTTGTGCGGGTCCTTCCTGCCGTCGCCGTTGCCGTCCGCGCCCCAGCTCCGCCAGGTACCGGGGATGAACTGCATGGGGCCGACCGCCCGGTCGAACCGCGTGTCCCCGTCCCAGGCGCCGCCGTCGGTGTCCGTGATGCGGGCGAACCCGCCGCCGTCCAGCACCGGTCCCAGGATCGGCCTCCGGGTGGTGCCGTCGGACCGCAGATCGCCACCCCGCGCCTGACCGGACTCCACCTTCCCCAGCGCCGCCAGCAGTTCCCAGCGCAGTCCGCATCCGGGGGCCTGGGAGCGCAGCCGCCGCTCGGCGTTCCGGTAGGCGCGCAGCACGGTCGCCGGTATGCCGGATTCGGCCTCGGCCCTGGCTCGCAGGCCGGGGCTGCGGGCGGACCGGAGGCCGTCGGGGCCCGCCAGGGGCGGGAGTTCGACGTGGTAGGAACCGTCGTCGGCGGCGCCTTGTGGATACGGGGTGCCCGTGCGCACCGGCTTCCACGGTTCCCGGGCCTCCGGGGGACCGACCGCTCCGGGTGCCTGGGAGGCCGTCAGCGCGGCGACGGCCAGCGCGGCGAGCGCGGTGCCCGCCGCGCGCCGGCGCAGCCGGACGTGCCTGCCGCCGGCGGGGCGGCCCGGAGCGCTCCGGGCGCCGACGGCGGTGTGCCGGCCGCCCCGGCCGGGGCGGGTTCCCTCCTGCTGCGTCATCTGCTCGCTCTCCTCCCGGTGCGTGCCGGTCGATACGGGGCGGGACCGGTACCGGCCCGGAGCCCGGGCCGGTCAGTCGAGGGTGTCGATCGCGGTGATCCGCCACGCGCCGTCCTTGTGCACGGCGTTGACGGCGAGCATGGCGCCCGCGTAGGTGGCGTTTCCGTCGTCCGCCTTGTCCTTGGCCTTGTCCTTGGCCTTGTCCTTCGATTCGCCTTCGGACTTGCCTCCCGAACCGTCCGCGGAGCCGGCCTTCCCCGCGGTGCGGGCGCTGTGCTGGTCGGCGAAGAGGAGCACCCGCGCGCGGTCGCCCTCCAGTTCGGTGACCGCGCTGTCGGTGACCGTCGTCGTCAGGACCAGCTTCTGCGCCCGGTCCTGCGCCCGGACGCGGGCCAGCAGCGCGCGGTGCTGATCGACGGCGCGTCCGGTCAGCAGCCGGTCGGCCGCGCGCTCGTTCTTCTCCGGATGCGTGTGGTCGTAGGAGAAGAGCGCGTTGACCGCGCTGCTGACCTCGCCCTTGACCTCGCTGGTGCGGGCCGCGTCGGCAAGTGCCGAGTTGCGGGCCGAGGCGGTGTTCCGCACTTCGCGGGCCTCGCTCGCCGCCCAGCCGGCGAAGCCTCCGAAGACGAGGGTCAGCACCGCGCAGACCACCGGAAGCGTACGGGGAGCCCGCACGAGCCGCGAGAGGACAGCAGCGGGGAACCGGCCACGCGAGGTGCGCTTCCCCACCGCGACCTCGGCGACGGCCGCGGCAGCGGACGGCTCGGTCCGCGGCCTGCGCCCCGGCCGGACGGAGGCGCGGGCGGCGGGGCTGCTTCCGGCCCCGGCACCGGACGGCTTCCGGCCGGACTTCGCACCGGGGCGGGCACCGGGCTCGGCGCCCGCCCCGGAGGCGGTCCGCGCGCCGTTCCCGGCGTCGGTCTGCGCGGTCCCGGAGCCGGACTTGTGGACCGGCTGCTGTTCTTCTGCCGCGGGGGCGGAGCGCTCCGCCCCGGTGCGCGGCCGGGCCTCGAGGCGGCGTCGGCGGTTGACGAGGTGGCGGGTGGTCGACATGGGTTTCCTCCGGCTCTCCGGTCAGTCGCTCTCGTCCGGCTCGGCGGCGGTGTAGCCGACCGGCACCTGTTCGAGGGCGCTGAGCTTCCACCCCTCGCCGGTGCGGGTGAGCTCGCCCCGCATCCGGGTCTGCTTGGTGGCGGGTTTCTCGTCGGGTGCCTTGACCGTGGTGCGGACGGCGATGAGCATTCCGGCCCGTCCCGCGCGCTCGTCCAGCTCCGCCACGGCGCTGGAGAGGATGCGGGCCGAGGTGACGGTCTTGGCCTCGCGGATCTGCTTCTCGAACTCCTCGCGGCCCTTCTTGAGCTGGCCGCGCAGCTCGCCGGTGGTCGACTGCTCCCAGGAGTCCAGCCCGCTCTCCAGCTTGCGGTGGTCGAGCGTGTTGAGGTTCTGCACCGCCTGCTCGCCCGCCGCGCGCACCTCGTCGCGTGTGGCGGCGTAATCGAGCGTGTCGTCGTGCGCGGCGCCGTACCAGGAGAAGCCCGTCCAGGCCGCACAGGACAGTGCCACCACCATCAGGGCCACGGCAGCCACCCGCACCGGCCCGCCCGCCGGGGACCACCGGGTGCGCTGCCCCTCCCCATCCGCCTGTGTCGCCTCTGCCACGTCTCGCCTCTCCTTCCTCTTCCCGTTTCCCTGCTGCCGCAAGGGTGCTCCGCGATCCGCGTCCGCCCTCAGCGCGCCGTGATGCCGACGATCCGCCAGTCGCCGTGCTGCCGCCGGGCCGAGACGGAGAGCTGGGCGCCGGCGTGCGCGGGGTCGCGGCCCGCGCGGTGTGTGGTCTGGTCGAGGAAGACGAGGAGGTGGGCGCGGTCACCGTGCAACCGGGTCACCCCCACGCTCACCACGCGGGTGGCGAGGGTCAGCTTCTGCTTTCCCGCGCGCTTTCGGACCTGGCCGAACAGCGACTCGTACTGCTGCGCCGCCTTTCCCGCCAGCACCTCGTCGGCCGCCTTCTCCGTTCCCGACAGGCCCTCGGGGGTGTAGGAGAAGACGCGTGCGAGCGCGTCCTGGACCTCACCGGAGACCCTGCTGGTCGCCGCCCGGTCGGTGAGGGCCGCGTTCCGTGCGGCCGGACCGCCCGTCAGCTCGGCCGCCCGCACCAGGAATCCGGTCCCGGCGGCGAGTGCCGCCACGAGCACCAGCACCGCGCACCAGCGGGCCCGGCGCCGGGCCAGCAGGTCCGGCAGCCAGGCGGCGGCCCGGAGCGTGGATGCCCGGCGTCCTGCCCCGGCGCTCTCCCCTGTTCCACGTCTCCAGCGCATCTCAGCTCCCCTCCCCCACGGCGACCGGCGTCACCGAGGTGAGCTTCCAGCCCTGTTCCGTCCGTTCGAGCCCCGCCTGCATCCGTTTGCGGTCCGTCGCGGGGGTGCCGGAGCGGGTGGTGGTGCGGATCCGCAGCGTCGCGATGAGCGTCGCGGTACCCGCCGTGTCGTCCAGACCGGTCAGGGCCGCGTCGGTGACTTCGGCCCGGGCCGTGCTGCCGCGCTCCCGCAGGGCCTTCGCGTTCTTCTTCTCCGAACGGCGGAGCTCGTCGCGCAAGGGGCCGGTGGCGGCCCGGCGCCACTCGCGCAGATCGACCTCGATGTGCGCGGTGTCGACCGAGTTGAGGGTGGCCAGATGGGCGCGGCCTGCCGCCAGGGCCCGATCGCGGGCACGGGAGTAGGCGAGGTCGTCGTCGGTGTGCGCCCGCCAGTAGATCCACCCGGAGGACGCGCCGAAGAGCAGCGCCGCGACCAGGAGCGCGGCCAGCCAGACCGGTCCCCGCCCGGCGGGGCCGACCGGGCGGTCCGCTTCCCCGGCCGCTTCCCCGGCCGCGTCTTCAGCCGCATCCGGTCGGCGGGTGGTCTCCTCTTCGCTCACCTCGGTCGTCATCGCGCCTCCTTCAGCCCGAGCAGGCCGGCCATGTCGCGGGGCCCCGGGTCGCCCTCACCGACGGGGGCGGTGGCGGCGCCGGCGGCGTACGCATGCGGACGGGCCGGTTCGGGCAGCGGCCCCCCGGTGGGTGCGTTGGCCGAGCCGCGGACGTTCTTGCCGCTGGAGGGCGGGGAGGCACAGTGGGCACGGTCGTTGAGGGGCGGTGCCTCCCCCGTCTCCAGCCCGCTCCGGTAGGGGGTGTCGCCGTAGCCTGCCGTGCAGGGCAGCGGGTCGAAGAAGGCCAGGGCCATGCTGAAGGACGCGCCGTCGCGGGTGACGGCCGTGGATCCGGCGGCCGCCACCCGGGGCAGCTTGACGAGCAGTTCCTCCAGACCGCGCGCCCGGGTGACGGTCAGTTCGGCGGTCGTGGTGAGGTTGGCGAGCAGCACGCTGAGGCTGGGGTCGAGGTCCCGCAGCAGGCCGGTCACCTGGGTGGCGGCGCCCGGCGTCGCGGTGATGAGCCGGCGCAGGTCGGGGTCGGACTTCTTGAGCTGTCCGAGCAGTTCCTCGGCGCCGTCGGCGAAGTCGCGCAGGGCGCGGCCCTCCTCGCGCTGGGTGCGCAGCACGGTCGTCGAGTCGACGATGAGTCCGGTGGTCTCGGGCGCCGCGGCGTCGGCGGCGTCCAGGAACTCGCTGCCGGTGTCGAGCAGGACCTCCAGATCGTCGCCCCGCCCCTCGAAGGTCTCGCCCAGTTCGTCGACGACGGTGCGCAGGGAGCTGCGCGGCAGGTTGGCGACGAGGTTGTCCACGCTGGCCAGCACCTTGGTGGGAGGTGCCGGCACGGTCGTGTCGGGCTGCCGGATGACGGATCCCTCGTGCAGGAAGGGGCCCTCGCCCGTGTCGGGCCGCAGGTCGAGGTACTGCTCCCCGACCGCGGAGAGGTTGGCGACGTGCGCCGTGAGACCGGCGGGGATCCGTGGAGCCGACTTTCTGATCTTCAGTTCGGCGGAGACCCCGCTGTCGGTCAGGTCGAGGTCGCCCACCCGGCCGACGGAGACCCCGCGGTAGGTGACGTCGGCGTGCTCGTAGAGGCCACCGGTGCGGGCCAGTTCGACGCGGACGGTGAAGTAGTCGCGGAGGCCCACATACCGGCCCACGTCCGCGTAGCGCACTCCGATGACGCCGAGTACGAGCGCGGCGAGCGCCAGGAAGGCGATGTTCTTCAGGACGGTGGCGCGGGTCAGCATCAGCCCTCACTCCCGGTGGCGGTGACGGCGGGGAGCGGGAGCGGCGCCGCGCCGTCGCCCCCGGCGGCGCCCGGGTCCTGCGGGATGGGCTCCTCCTCCAGCGGTGGGGTCAGCGTGGTGCCGGGCGGCGCGGCCACGTTCAGGTACAGGTTGAGGTAGTCGCCCTTGACGCCGCGCAGCACCTCGTCGGTGAACGGGTAGGTGAACAGCACCTGGAGGGAGTCGGGCAGGTCCTGGCCGGAGTCGGCGAGGCGCCGCAGCGTGGGCGCGAGTTCCTTGAGATCGGCGACGATGTCGTCCTTGCTGCGGTCGACGGTGTCCACGGCGACCTCGGAGAGGGTGTCGAGGGAGCGCAGCATCGTCATGAGCTGGCCCCGCTGGTCCTCCAGCGTCGTCAGGCCCGGGCTGACGTCGGTCAGTACGGTGCCGATGCTCTTCTTCCGGGCGGCGAGGGTCGCCGAGAGCCGGTTGACGCCGTCCAGGGCCCGGGTGATGTCGCCCTTGTGCCGGTCGAGGTTCCCCACCAGCTTGTCGACGCGGCCGAGCACGGATCGGACCTCCTCCTCATTGCCTTCCAGGGCCTTGTTCAGTTCGGTGGTGATGGTCTTGAGCTGGTTGACGCCGCCCCCGTTGAGCAGCATCGACAGCGCGCCGAGTACCTCTTCGACCTCGGGGTTGCGGTTGGTGCGGGAGAGCGGGATGCGGGTGTCCCGGCCCGAGCCGTGCGCCGCGGCCGGTCGGGCCGCCGCGGGGGACGTGGTGTCCTTCTCCTGCGGCGGGGCGAGGAGTTGCACGTACTTCTCGCCGAGCAGGCTGGACTGCTCGATGCGCGCGTACGGCGTGCCGGGGAGCCGGACGTCTCCGTTGATCCGCATGGTGACCTCGGCCGTCCAGCCCTTCCCGGAGAGGGAGATGTCGGTGACCTTCCCGACGGTGACGTCGTTGACCTTGACCGCGGACTGCGGGACCAGGCTGAGCACGTCGCCGAACTCGGCGGTGACCTCGTAGGGGTGGTCGCCCAGATCGGCGCCGCCGGGCAGCGGCAGGTCCTCGATTCCGGTGAAGCGCGGCAGGTCGACCCCGCCGCCCAGCAGGGTGAGGCCGAGGGCCGCGGCGACGGCGGCCGCGGTGACGCCGGTGCCGACGCGTGCGGCTCGGGAGCCGCTCCTGCCGCGGACGGGGCTCATTCGCCGGCCTCCTCACCGGCGGCGTCCCGCCGTTCGCCGTCGGGGGTGCCGTAGACGGTGCCGGTCGGTGGCAGTGGCACGGCGGGCAGGGCCTCGCGCTCCTCGGGCGTGACGGGCACCAGTCCGGCGGTTCCGCCGGAGGCCGCCCCGGCGGCCGGGGTGAGGGGCCCGCCGATGCTGATCTCGTTGATGTCGGCGCGGTTGTCGAGGGTGCCCCGGCTCGGGTTGTAGGCCCGCAGGAAGTTGTCCGCGGCCAGCGGCGCGGTGTCGAGTGCCTCGGCGAGGGAGGCACGCTGCTCGACGAGGGTGCGGGTGATCGGCGCGAGTTTCTTGACGTTCTTCTTCAGATCGCCGCGGTTGTCCTTGATGAACTTCTTCACCTTGCCCAGTGCCGTGCCGAGTTGGGACAGCGCCTGGGCGAGGTTCTCCTTGTCCTCGGCGAGGAAGGTGGTGACGTCGCCCAACTGGCGTTCCGCCTGGCGCACCCGCTTGTCGTTGCGCTTGAGCATGGAGGTGAAGGACTTCAGGTAGCTGACGGTGCTGAAGAGGTCGCCGCTGTTCCCGTTGAGGGTCTTGGCGGCCTTGCCGAACTCCTCGACGGATGTGCCGAGCGCCTTCCCGTTGCCGTCCAGGTTCTCCGCGCCGACCGTGAGGAGAGCGGAGAGGGCGCCGTCGGAGTTGGCGCCTTCGGGCCCGAGCGCGTCGCTGAGTTCGGTGATGCTCGCGTACAGCTCGTCGACTTCCAGCGGTACGGAGTTGCGGCCCGAGGGCAGGACCGCGGCGTCCGCGAGCCGGGGCCCCTTCGTGTAGGCGGGGGTGAGCTGCACGTAGCGGTCGGAGACCAGGCTGGGTGCGATGACGACAGCGCGCGCGTCGGCGGGCAGCCGCACGCCCTCGTCCACGAGGAGGGTGACCTCGACCCGCTTTCCGTGCGGCTCGACCGCCTCGACCCGTCCGACGCGTACGCCCAGCACCCGCAGGTCGGAGCCCTCGTAGACGCCCACGGCCCGGTCGAACCAGGCGGTGACGCGCATGCCGTGCGAACCGCCGAGCACGGTCGCCCCGGCTGCCGCGACGCCGATCAGCAGGGTGAGGACGGTCCCCAGCACGAGTGTGCGGGCCCGCAGCGGGCGGCCGCCGGTGGTGGTCGAAGCGCGCATCAGCTCTTGCCTCCCGGTTTCGGCGGCCGGCAGTCGTTCTCGGGCGGGGTACCGGGAGGCAGGTACCGTGCGGGGACGAGGCCGCACAGATAGCTGTCGAACCAGTGGCCGTTGCCGAGGGTGTTGCCGATGAGGCGGTAGTAGGGGCCCGCGACCTTCAGCGCCGCGTCCAGCCGGTTGCGGTTCTTGTGCAGGACGTCGGTGACCCGGTCCAGGGCGCGCAGGGTGGGGCCCAGTTGCTTGTTGTTGTCGTCGACCAGTCCGGTCAGTTCGGTTCCCAGGTCGCGGGTTCCGGTGAAGAGCCGGTGGATGGCGGAGCGGCGGGCGCGGACCTCGGCCAGCAGTTGGTTGCCGTCCCGCAGCAGCGTGCTGAAGTCCGCGCGCCGCTGTTTGAGGGTGCGGGTCAGCTTCTTGCTGCCGCGCAGCAGTTGGGCGAGTTCGGTGTCCCGCGACGAGATGGTGCGGGAGAGCGCGGAGAGCCCCTTGGCGGCGCCGCGTACGTCCTCGGGGGTGTTCTCGAAGGTGTCGGAGACGGCCTGGAAGCTCTTGGCGAGTTTCTCGGAGTCGATCTCCTCGAAGGTGCGGCCCAGCCCGGTGAACGCCTGGGTGACGTCGTAGGGGGAGGTGGTACGGCTGGTGGGGATGCGCCGGGCGGGGTCCTGGCGGCCGCTGCCGAGCGGATCGAGGGCCAGGAACTTCTCCCCGAGCAGGGTGCGGATACTGATGGCGGCACGGCTGGCGTTGCCCACCCAGGTGTCCTCGACCTCGAATTCGACGGCGACTTCGGCGCCGTCGAGCACGACGGCGGAGACCTCACCGACCTTGACGCCGGCGACCCGTACCTCGTTGCCGGCCCGCAGCCCGGCCGCCTCGGTGAACTCGGCGGTGTAGGTGGTCCCGCCACCGATGAGGGGCAGGTCGTCGACGCGGTAGACGGCGGTGCCCAGCAGGGCGAGGAACAGGAACCCGACCAGGCAGACGGCGATCGGGTTGCGCTGCGACATCGGCTTGAGGCGGGGCACCCCGCGTCCCGTGCGGCCGCTCATGACCGGCACCTCGGCTGGGTGACGGCGATGCCGGTGGGTGGTTCGCTGCCGTCGGCCATGGTCAGTCCGCTCGTCCTCGCTTCGCACAGGTAGGTGTTGAACCAGGAGCCGTAGGACGCGAGCCGCGCGAGCGTCCTCATCTTCTTCGGCGAGGTGCGCAGGAACGACTCGAACTGGGGGGTCCCTTTGTCGAGTTGTTCGGAGAGCCGGCCCAACTGGCGGATGTCCTTCTTCAGCGGCGCCCGGCCGTCCTCCAGCAGTCCGGCCGTGGTGGTGGCCAGCCCGCCCATGGCGGTGACCGCGTCGCCCAGCGGTTCGCGGTCCTCGGCGAAGCCCGACACCAGGTCGCGCAGGCTGGTGATGAGCTCGTTGAAGCCCTTCTCCCTGGTGTTGACCGTCTTGAGTACCGAGTTCAGGTTCTTGATCAGGGAGCCGATGACCTTGTCGCGCCGGGCGAGCGTGGTGGTCAGTGAGCTGATGTGGCCGACCAGCGAGGTGACGGTGCCGCCCTCGCCCTGGAGGACGCTGATGATCTCTCCGGCGAGCTGGTTGGTGTCCTCGGGCGAGAGCCCCTGGAAGAGCGGCTTGAACCCGTTGAAGAGCTGGGTGAGGTCGAGCGCCGGTGTGGTGCGGCTGAGCGGAATGGTGCCGCCCGCGGCCAGGGTGCGCCCGACGATTCCGCTGCCGCGCTTCAGGTCCACGTACCGCTGCCCGACCATGTTGAGGTACTTCACCGAGGCGTGTGCCGAGGCGGGCAGGGCACGGCCTTTCTGCACGGAGAACCGCACTTCGGCGACCCGGTGGTCGACGACGCCGATCTCCTCGACCCTGCCCACCCGCACCCCGGCGATCCGTACGCTGTCGCCCTCGACCAGGCCGGTCACATCGGTGAACCGGGCACGGTAGGAGTCGGTCTCGCCCACCCCCGTGTCGGAGATGCTGAGTGCGAGCACGGCGGTGGCGAGGGAGGTCACCAGGATGAAGACGAGCGATTTGACGAGCGGCCCGGCGAGTGAGGCGCGTTTCACTTGAGTCTCACCTCCGTACCGCGCAGGGTCGGCCCGACCAGGACGCTGCTCCAGTCCGGCAGGTTCTTCGACGGCGCCAGCACCTCGTTGATGAGCTGGTTCTCCTGTGGTGAGTTGGGCATCCCGGTTCCGCCCCGGGCATCGGCGATGGTGGCGCCCTCACCGGCCGGTCCGGTGCGCTTCTCCCCGGCGGCCGTACCGTCCGCCGGGCCGAGGTAGGGGGCCGAGTAGCAGCGGGGGCCCCGCCCGGCCTCTCCGCCGTAGGCGGGGGCGTCCTCGCCTGGCCGGTAGGCGCCGCGGGAGCGGGTGACTTCCAGGTCGACGTGCAGCCCCGGGCGGTCGCTGCCCTTGCCCAGCGCCTGGTCCATCACAGGCACGAAGTTGGCGAGGGTGCGCAGCGTGCAGGGGAAGGACGGGGACCGGGCGGCCAGGATCCGCAGCGTGGGACGACTCGCTCCGGCGAGCCGGATGATGTTCTCCCGGTTCGCCCGCAGGAACCCGGTCAGTTCACGGGCGGTGCCGGTGGTGGTGCCGTATGCGGTGGCCAGGTCGTCGGCCTTCTCCACCAGGGTGCTGCTGGTGGTGGCGAAGTCGGAGAGCGCGTCGAGAATCCCGGGCGCGGTGTCGGCGTACAGGTGGCTGACCTTCACCAGTTCCTTGACGTCCTGGTTGAGGGCCGGGAGGTGGGGGTTGAGCTTCTTCAGGTAGCGGTCCAGCGCGACGAGGTTGTCCCCGAGCTCGGTGCCGCGGCCCTCCAGCGCCTGGGAGACGGCGGTGAGGGTGGCCGCGAGCTTCTGCGGCTGCACGGCGGTGAGGGTGGGCAGCAGGTGGTCCAGCACCTGCTCCAGTTCGATGGCGTTGCGGCTGCGGTCCTGCGGGACGGTGGCTCCGGCCGCGATCGGCCGGGGGGCCGGGTCCCGGGGCGGGACGAGGGCCACGTAGCGCTGTCCGAAGACGGTGGTGGGCAGCATCTGGGCGCGTACGTCGGCGGGGATGTGCGCGAGCTTGTCCGGCTGCAGCGCGACCCGCAGCCGGGCGCCCTTGCCGTCGGAGGTGATCTCCCGCACCTGCCCGACGACCACGCCGCGCAGCTTCACATCGGTGTTGACGTGCATCTCGTGGCCCGCGTGCGAGGTCTCCACGGTGATCTCGGCCGCGTCGGTGAACTGCTTGTCGTAGACGGCCACCGAGAGCCAGATCAGCAGCGCGGGGACGAGCAGCAGGGCCACCCCTGCCAGTCTGCGGCGCGGTGCGGCGCTCATCCGGCCACCTTCACGGTGGTGGTGGCGCCCCACAGGGCGAGGCTGAGGAAGAAGTCGGTGACGCTGATCAGCACGATCGCATTGCGTACCGAGCGGCCCACCGCGATGCCGACACCCGCGGGACCGCCGGTGGCGCGGTAGCCGTAGTAGCAGTGGGTGAGGATCACCATGACGCTGAAGACGAAGACCTTCAGGAAGGACAGCAATACGTCGGTCGGGGAGAGGAAGAGCCCGAAGTAGTGGTCGTAGGTGCCCGCCGACTGGCCGTTGTAGAAGACGGTGATGAACCGGGAGGAGAGGTAGGAGCTGAGCAGGCCGATGCCGTAGAGCGGGATGATGCCGACGACGCCGGCGATGATGCGGGTCGTGACGAGGTAGGGCATGGAGCGGATGCCCATGCTGTCGAGCGCGTCGATCTCCTCGTTGATGCGCATGGCGCCCAGTTGCGCGGTGAACCCGGCTCCCAGGGTGGCCGACAGCGCCAGGCCCGCGACCAGGGGGGCGATCTCCCGGGTGTTGAAGTAGGCGGAGATGAAGCCGGTGAAGGCTTCGGTGCCGATCTGGTTGAGCGCCGCATAGCCCTGCAGGCCGACCACGGTGCCGGTGAAGAGGGTCATCGCGATCATCACACCGACGGTGCCGCCGATGACGCCCAGCCCCCCACTGCCGAAGGCCACTTGGGCGAGCAGGCGCTGGACCTCCCGCAGGTACCGCGCGAGGGTCCTGGGGACCCACAACAGCGCGCGGAGGTAGAAGAGCAGCTGGTCGCCGGGTTCGTCGAGCCAGCCGAAGAGGCGTCCGGTCACGGGACGGGCCATGGCTCACGCCCCCTTCGGCGGGACGAGCTGGAGGTAGATGCCGGTGAGAACCATGTTGACGAAGAAGAGGAGGAGGAAGGTGATGACGACGGACTGGTTGACGGCGTCCCCGACGCCCTTGGGGCCGCCGCGCGGGTTGAGCCCCCGGTAGGAGGCGACGATCCCGGCGATGAAGCCGAAGACCAGGGCCTTGATCTCGCTGATGTAGAGGTCCGGCAGCTGCGCGAGCGCCGAGAAGCTGGCGAGGTAGGCGCCCGGGGTGCCGTCCTGCAGGACGACGTTGAAGAAGTAGCCGCCGAGGGTGCCGACCACCGAGACCATGCCGTTGAGCAGGACCGCCACGCAGACGGTGGCCAGGACGCGGGGCACCACCAGCCGCTGGACGGGCGAGACGCCCATCACCTCCATCGCGTCCAGCTCCTCGCGGATGGTGCGGGAGCCGAGGTCGGCGCAGATCGCCGAGCCGGCCGCTCCGGAGATCAGCAGGGCGACGATCAGCGGGCTGGCCTGCTGGATGTTGACGAGCACGCTGGCCGCGCCGGTGAAGGACTGGGCGCTGATCTGGCTGGTCAGCGAGCCGACCTGGAGGGCGATGACGGCGCCGAACGGGATCGAGACCAGTGCGGCGGGCAGAATGGTGACGCTCGCGATGAACCAGAACTGCTCGATGAACTCGCGGAACTGGAAGGGCCGTCGGAAGACCGCGCGGAGCACCGTGAGGGACAGCGCGAACAGCTTGCCGGGCTCCCGCAGGAAGCCGAGGCCGGGTACGGGGGTCCCGGCGGCGGGTGGAGTCGCGGACGGCGACTCCCCGGGTCTTTCACCGGCGGGCTGCGGAGTGTGCTCGGTCGCCGTCATGACCGCTCCTTCGGATCCGGCTCGGCCCCCGCCGGGGGCACGAGGCCGGCGGAGAGGGTCGGCGCGTGCGGATCGGCGGCGGAGTCCCGGCGTACGGTGCTGGTGCGCCGCGGCAGTGGCGCCAGGTCCTGCACCAGGTCGGCCTCGATCGCGCGGCGGGCGGCCGGCTGCAGCTCGTCGAGCAGGCCCGCCACCCGTTCCCGGCGGCGCCGCACGGCCTGCCGCTCGGGGAGCCCGGGGGTGGGTTGCAGCTGCGGGACGAGCTTCCGCGGCACGGCGTTCAGCGGTCCCGGCGCCGGCGCGTCGGCCTCCCGGGCGAGGGCGGCCGCGTCCTTCTCCTCGGACATTCCGATGGGGCCGCTCCGGCTGCCGCTGAGGAACTGTGCGACGACGGGTTCCTCGCTGGTCAGCAACACCTCCCGGGGCCCGAAGGTGACCAGGCGGCGACGGAAGAGCATCCCCATGTTGTCGGGGACGGTCGCGGCGATGTCGAGGTTGTGGGTGACGATCAGCATCGTCGCGTCGATCTGCGCGTTGAGGTCGATCAGCAGCTGCGAGGTGAAGGCGGTGCGGACGGGGTCGAGCCCGGAGTCGGGCTCGTCGCAGAGGATGATCTGCGGGTCGAGCACCAGGGCCCGGGCGAGGCCGGCGCGCTTGCGCATCCCGCCGGATATCTCGCCGGGCAGCTTGCCCTCGTCGCCGATCAGCCCCACCATCTCCAGCCGCTCCATGACGATGCGGCGGATCTCGGACTCCTTCTTCCTGGTGTGCTCGCGCAGCGGGAAGGCGATGTTGTCGAACAGGTTCATCGAGCCGAACAGCGCCCCGTCCTGGAACATCAGCCCGAACGTCTTCCGCGCCTCGTACACGTCGCGCTCCCGGCCGCGCACCATGTCGACGCCGTCGACCAGCACGCTGCCCTGCTCGGGTTCCACCAGTCCGATCAGCGACTTGAGGAAGACGGTCTTGCCCGTGCCGGAGGGTCCCAGCATGACGCTGACCTCCCCGGCCGGCAGGGTGAGCGTGATGTCCTGCCAGATGTTCTTGGTGCCGTAGGACTTGGTCAGCCCCCGGACGGCTACTTCGATGCCCATCCCCGATCCCCCTTCCGGTGCGGTCCTCTCCCCGGCGTCACTTCGGCAGCTCCGGGACCTTCGGCGGGGCGACACAGCCCAGGCCGCCGGGGCGCATCAGGCAGGGCGGTCCCTGGACCAGCTTGAGGTAGTTGCCGCCGCCGGAAAGGGAGGCGGTGAAGAGCGGATCGAGGTCCTCGCCACCGGTTCCGCAGCCGGTGAAGGGCGGGATCTCGAACTTCGCCCGCAGGATGCCGCCCTTGAGCACCTCGTACTCGGGCTGCTTGCCCTTGAGCTCCAGTTCGATGGGCCGGGAGGTGCGGCAGCGGGGCCCCACGTCCAACGGCACCCCGTTGACCTCCACGTCGTGCATCCGCAGGGTCTGGCTCAGGTAGATGGTGGTGTAGTTCGGCGAGGAGGAGCCGCGCTGCACCGTGACGATGGTCATCGGCGAGCTGGTGAACTCGATCTCGGCGGACACCGGCATGAAGTCGAAGTCCAGGAAGGTCGCCCTGGCGTCCGGCAGGTCGAGCTCGCCCAGGTGGCGCAGCTGGTTGTAGCCCGGACCGACCGCCCACTCCTTCTGGATGAGCAGGTTGGCCGTGGTGGCGCCGTCCCGCGGATCGTTGATCACCATGGCGCCCCGGAGTTTGTACACGTTGGACACGGCCACCGGAACGGCACACCAATGGATTCCTCCGATCGGACTCTCCCGTACGGGGATGCCGGGGGGAGGCTCCGGCAGCTTGGAGCGGTCCAGCTCGCCGGTGGGCCGCTCCTGTTCGCAGGGCTTGGCGGGCGGGAGCTGCGCCGCGCCGACATCGAGGCCGCTCCTGCGGCGCGCGGCGTCCTGCTCGTCCTCGGGCCGCTCGTGCGAGGCGGACGGGCCGGGCGACCCGGACGGGCCGGGTGGCGCCGAGGGGTCGGCTCCGTCGGTCGGACCGCCGATCCGTACCGTGGCCAGCAGCAGTTCCTGCCCATCGGCGGGGCGACAGCCGAGCCGTACCGGCGCGGTGGCCGGCAGCGTCGTGGCGGGCTTCTCTCCGGGCTCTCCCCCGGTGGGCTGCTCGCCGCCGGGCTTCTCCGCGGCGGGCGTGACGTCGAGCGCGAGCGCTCCGGCGGTGAAGCCGAGTTCTCCCCCGCGGGCGGCCGTCACCGGCGGCACGCTGCCGCGGTGTGCGAGGGAGAGGTCCTGCTGGGCGGGGACCGGGGTGGCGTCGGCCGCCAGCCCGTCCCATCGCGCGTCGGCCGAACTGCCCCCCTGCGCCACCTGAACGGTCAGTTCCGCCTCCGAGGTCACCGACTCGGTCCCGGCGGGCAGCAGCTTCTCCAGCGCCCGCTGCGGAAGGGTGACGTCGGCGTGGATCTCACCGATCCGAACGGGCTGCCCGGCCGTGGCCGCCTCGGGGAACCGCCCGGAGAGCTCGACCTCGATCTGCCGGGTGCCGGAGGGGAAGGCGCACGCGTAGTCGGCCGTGAGGCGCGTCCGCTGTTCCTGCGCCTGCGACCCGGCGCCGGGCAGCACCCCGGCGACCAGTGCGAGAGCCCCCACGGCTGAGGCCCGCACGGTGCGGCGGCGGGATGTCGCGCTGGGCTTCACGGGACTCCTCGGAGAGGGCAGCACCCGCCCCTTGCCGGGGCGGGTGCGGCGGACGGCGAGCGGTCAGTCGGCGGTGATCGTCTGCGCCGGGTCGGTGTCGTAGGCGGCGTTGAAGGTGGCGGAATCACCGGTGTTGATCAGCCCGAGGCAGTTGGCGCTGGTGGCCTCGAGGTTGCCGCCGTTGATCACGAGCTGGTGGGTGGAGTTGTCGAAGTAGCCGGTCACGGTGGCGTCGGCGCCGCCCGGGCCCGCGAAGGAGGCCGTGCACAGCCCGTCCGGGTCCGAGATGGAGGCGGTGATGCCCGAGATCGAGCCGACCACCCGGTCCGGGTCGGCCGAGTCGACCGATTCCGCGTTGATGCTCAGCGGGCTGGAGACGGTCACGTCGAAGCTGATCCCGGCCAGGGAGCAGCCGGAGAAGGTCAGCGAGTTGATGCTGCCGAGTCCGGCGCCGGCGTTGCCGGATCCGGTCTTCAGGCTGCCCGACGCGTCGGACGAGTCGCAGAAGAGATCGGCGTTGGGTACGGACAGGGTGGGATTGGCGGCGTTCGCCGAGAACGACCCGCCCGGTGTCACCGTCCAGGTCGCCGCGGACGTGGCGGCGGCGGAGGCGGCGGAGAATCCGAGGGCGGCGGTTGCGGCGACGGCCGCGACCGCTACTCGTCTGGTGAATTTGCGCACGTGACATTCCCTCCGTTGGATATGGGATCCTGAAGAGCTGTACTCCGCACCGGAGCGCCATTTCAGCACAGCAATTACTCATCGCACGTAGCGCTGCGCCCGCCATTTCCGTATGCCCTGCTGGGCGGCGGCAGAACAGGACGTTACGCACTGGTAATGCGGCGGTGCAATAGTTCGGTCCAAGATGCGGCAGGGCGATTTCCGGCCGCTGGTTTTCTTGTCAACAACAGAGCATGCGGGCCGTTCCGGCCGCCCTGGATTCATCAACGGGTGCGCGTTGTCGACCCCGCCCGGTGACGCGCACCGCGCACGGTGGCAGCGTGGTGACTCCCGCGTGCACCCCGCGATCTTCCGCGTTGCGAGGGGGCTGCGCCCACGCGTCGGCTGGTCTATGGTCTGCGGTGCGCGAGCGCCGAGGCCGCACCCCCACCGGCTCGGGTCACGGCCCGCGCGGCTCCGGAAGGCGGTACGCATCCCGTCGGAGCGCCCGCCGGCCGCACCGGCCGTGTGCACACCCGGACTCGTCCCCCACCTTGGCCGGTTGGCTTTCGTCCCGCTCCGAGGCCGACAGTGGAAGGTACGTCCATGGTGCAGTCAGCAGCAGCCGCTCGGGCCCGCACGCAGGCGCCGGGAGCGCTCCCCCAGGAACTGGCCTCCGTGATGTGGCCCGAACTCCCGGTCGTGGCCGAGGAGATGTTGCAGGAGATCGGCCGCGCCGTGCCCGAGTACCGGCCCCTGCTGGAGGGGTCGTACCGGACGGTGCTGCTGCACTGCGTGCGCCAGAACCTCACCAGTTTCGTCGAACTGGTCGCCGACCCGTCGGCCTCCACCGCCGAACGGGATCAACTCTGCCGGAGATTAGGCCAGTTCGAAGCACATGAGGGCCGGGGGCTGCACTGTCTCCAGTCGGCGCTGCGGATCGGGGCCCGGGTGGGGCTGCGCCGCGCGACCACGGTGGGCACCCGCCACAACCTGCCCGCTTCCCTGATCGTCGCCTTCGCCGACGCGGTGTTCGCCTACACGGACGTGATCGAGTCCCTGTGCCGCGAGGGCTATGTGGCCGCGAAGGGCGGCGGGGAGGACGTGTGGGAGTCGCAGCGGGGACGGCTGCTGCGGCTGATCCTGGCCGGAGTGGCGGATGTCGGCGGCACACGCCGCGGCTCCGACCCGGCCGCCGGTCAGCACGCCACGGCCGATCCGGGCCCCGCGCCGCCCTCCCCACTGGCCGAACTGGCCCGCCGGGTCGGCTGGCGTATCCCACAGCGGGTGACCCTGGTGGCGCTGAGCCCGGATGCCGGGCGCAACGGGTTACGGCTGCCGGGCCGGCTGGATGAGGACATCCTGGCCGAACTGGGCGACCAGCGGCCGCACCTGCTGGTGCCCGGCGAGGTCGACGGGCCGCGCACGGCCATGCTGGAGGGGGCGCTGGCGGGCCGCCGCGCGGTGCTCGGGGTGACGGTGGAGCTGGGTGACGCCGCCGACTCGCTGCGCTGGGCGCGGCAGGCGCTCTCCCTCGTGGAGTCGGGCGCCCTTCCCCAGGCGGGGCTCACCCGCTGTGAGGACCATCTGGTGACGCTGTGGCTGATGGGCGACCCGGCGCTGGCCGAGCGGCTGGCCGTACGGCAGTTGGCTCCGCTCTCCGGGCTGACCGCGGGGCAGCGGGAGCGGCTGGTCGACACATTGCGCACCTGGCTGACGACGCGGGGGACGGCGGCCCAGATGGCGGAGATCCTGCATCTGCACCCGCAGACGGTGCGCTACCGGATGCGGGCGCTCAAGCGCGTCCTGGGCACCCAGCTCGGCGACCCCGACCAGCGGTTCGCCACCGAACTGGCGTTGCGTGCCCAGCATCTGCGGCGCCGGGCGAGCGGGCGGTACCCGGGGGCCGCGCACGCGCAGGGCCGGGAGCCGGAGCTGCCCCGGGGGCACGAGGGCGGCTGACGCCCCGGGGCAGCGGCGGACTCGGATCCCGCGCGAGGCGTGGGATCAGGAGGTGGCGGGGTCGGTGGGCGCGGACGCCTGGTCCAGGGTGAGCGTGAGGGTGTTGCCGTCGCCCGGCACCATGCTGTTGATGACGGGGGTGGCCAGCAGGCAGTGCTCGAACTTGGGGATGGTGTAGGTCCCGCTCAGCTTGCCGCCCTTGAAGACGTTGAATCCGGGCTCGGAGTCCAGGTCGATGACCGCGGGGCTCTTCGTCTTGCAGTACGGCCCGACCGGGGTGGGGATGCCGCCGATCTTGAGGTGCTTCAGTCGCAGGGTGAGGTGCGAGGTGGTGCTGACCTCGCCGGTCCGCACGTCCAGCGTTCCGGTGGTGGGCTCTTCCTCGATGAATTCCGTGGTGACGGTGACCGGGATGCCCAGCGCCTTGAAGGAGCCGGGTGCGTCCGGGAGCCGGGTCTGCGCGGTGAGCGCGCCGGTGGTCATGTCCGTCGAGGTCTTCAGGGTGCCGGGGCCCAGGGCAAGGTCGCTGTCGGTGCCGGCGAGGTGGGTGGTGCCGGTGATCGGGTAGTCGAGGCGGACGGGTGCCGCGGCGGCTCCGGACTCCGCGTGCGCGGCACCGGCGGCCAGGGCCGGGGCGACACAGCCGAGGACGGCCGCGACGGCCACGGTCGCGCGGCGGGCGGCCGGGCGGCGGGGAGATGCGGACAGCGTGCGTCTCATATCAGCTCCTGAAGGTCGAGGAACGCACTTACGCGCATGGGTGGACCCCGTGGCCGACTCGGGGCGGACCACGGGGTCCGGGCCGCGGAATGCGGCCGAATATGACTCGCGAGCCATGGCGCCGACGGAATGGCGGCGCCCCGGTGGAATGGAACGTTACGAGCGGGTAACTGAGCACGCAACAGTCATTCCTTGATTTCTTTCGCGGCCTGACGGCAGGGGTCATTTCTTGTCTGTGCCGACGCAATGTCGCGTCGGTCTTCATCGGCGACTGAGCAGCGGGACGGCCCGGCGGACCGGGTCGCGGCGGCTGGGCCGCCAGGGGGTCGCGGGCCGAGTCGGTGCCCAGTGCGTCCGGGGCATTGCATTCTCCCTACGCATGAGTAAGTTGACAGTCCTGTCATCAGCGCGCACCGGCCCGGGCACCACCCCCGCACCCGCGAACAGGAGCCGAAGAGATGGGCGTCCGGAAGATCCTCACGACCGCGAAACGCCGCAGCGACCTGGCAGCCCGCGGCCCGGTCGAGGTACTCGAGGAGAGCGGCCGGATCCGGGCGGCCCGGGCCGAGGCGCTGGCCCCGCCGCCGGTCACCGGAAGCCTCGCCGACCTGCCCTTCACCAACGCCGCGGAGGAGCCCGAGGCGACCGTCATGCGCCGCAGGACCGCTGACGCCTGGCAGCCGGTGTCCGCGGCCGCCTTCGCCCGCGAGGTCTCCGATGCGGCCAAGGGGCTGGTCGCGGCGGGGCTGGAGCCCGGGGCCCGGGTGGGTGTGATGTGCCGTACCCGCTACGAGTGGTGCGTCCTGGACTTCGCCGTCTGGGCCGCCGGCGGCCAGACCGTCCCCGTGTACGCCACCTCCTCCGCCGAGCAGGTCGAGTGGATCCTGCGCGACTCGGGCGCGGCCCACCTCTTCGTGGAGACGGCCGAGCACGCCACCACGGTCGAACCCGCGCTCGCGGCACAGGAGCACCGGCCCCGGCTGTGGCGGATCGACCCGGCGGGGGACGGCCGCCCGGCGCTGGAGCAGCTCGCCGAGCTGGGCCGGGAGATCCCCGACGGCGAACTCACCCGCCGCCGCGCGGCGCTCGGCCCCGACACCGTCGCGACCCTCTGCTACACCTCGGGCACCACCGGCAGACCCAAAGGCTGCATGCTCAGCCACGGCAATCTGCACGCCGAGGCGGCCAACACCGTCGAACTGCTGCACCCGATCTTCAAGGAGGTCACCGGGCAGACCGCGGCCACCCTGCTCTTCCTGCCCCTGGCCCACATCCTCGGCCGGACCCTGCAGATCGCGTGCCTGACCGCGCGGATCGAGTTCGGACACTGGCCCAGCATCAAGCCCGCGGAACTGCGCCCCGAGATGCGCTCCTTCCGGCCGACGTTCATCGTGGGCGTGCCCTATCTCTTCGAGAAGATCCACGACACCGGCCGGGAGACGGCCGAGCGGCTGGGCAGGGGTTCCTCCTTCGAGCGTGCGGACCGGATCGCGGTGCGCTTCGGCGAGGCGGACCTGGCGCGCTTCCTGGGCACCGGAAAGGGCCCGGGGCCGGGTCTGCGGCTGGCCCGAGGCGTGTACGACCTGCTGGTCTACCGGCGGATCCGCAAGGAGTTGGGCGGCCGCCTCCGGCACGCCATCAGCGGGGGTTCCCCCCTGGACCGCCGGCTGAACCTGTTCTTCCGGGCGGCCGGTATCACCGTCTACGAGGGGTACGGGCTCACGGAGACCTCGGCGGCCGCCACCATCACCCCGCCGCTCGCCCCGCGTCCCGGGACCGTCGGCCGCCCGGTCCCCGGCACCACCGTGCGCATCGCGGACGACGGCGAGATCCTCGTCAAGGGCGGCATCGTCTTCGGCGGGTACCGCAATCGCCCCCGGGAGACCGACGAGGTGCTGGACGACGGCTGGTTCGCGACCGGCGACCTGGGGACCCTGGACGAGGACGGCTATCTGACCATCGTCGGCCGCAAGAAGGACATCCTCGTCACCAGCGGAGGCAAGAACGTCTCTCCCGCGCCGCTGGAGGACCGGCTGCGCAGCCGGCCGCCCATCGCGCAGTGCATGGTCGTCGGCGACGGCCGCCGCTACGTGGGGGCGCTGGTCACCCTCGACCCGGAAGCGGTCGCCCACTGGCTCCGGGTGCGCAAGCGGCCGTCGGGCACCCCCCTCGCCGCACTGCGGAAGGACCCCGAACTGGTCGCCGCCGTACAGCGGGCCGTGGACCACGCGAACGAAGCCGTCTCGACAGCCGAGTCGATCCGCCGGTTCCGGATCGTCGAGGGCGAGTTCACCGAGGAGAACGGCCTGCTGACCCCTTCGCTGAAGGTCAAGCGCGCGGCCGTGGCGGAAGCGTACGCCGCCGACATCGACGCCCTCTATGCCCAGGACGGCCCGGGCCGCTGACATCGGGCGCTGACCTCCCCCGCGCCCGGTGACCGCACCGACCGCCGGGTGCCGGGTGCCGGACCCGGGGGTGCCGCTCGCCGGCGGCCCGGCCCGGCGGGCCCCGGACCACCCGGGCCCGAAAGCTGCCGGCACGAGTCACGCCATGGCGTCGATCCCGGTCAACGCGCGGCCGATGAGCAGCTTCTGCACCTGGCTGGTGCCCTCGTACAGGGTGAGCACCCGGGCGTCCCGCAGGTACCTGCCCGCGGGGTACTCGTCGATGAAGCCGTAACCGCCGAAGGTCTGCAGACAATCGGCGCTGACCTGCACGGCCGTCTCGGAGGCGTGGTACTTGGCCACCGACGCCTCGGTCGCGTACTCCTTGGGCGTGGCACCCGCATCCGCCAGGTGCGCCACCTGCCGGGTCAGCAACCGGGCGGCGCGGATCGCCACCTCCGACTCGGCCAGCAGCTCCTGCACCAGTTGGAAGGAGGCGATCGGCCTGCCGAACTGCTCCCGCTCGATGGCGTAGCCGAGGGCCGCGTCCAGCGCGCCCTGCGCCAGGCCGACCGCACCGGCCGCCACCGAGATCCGCCCGCGGGAGAGCGAGCCGAGTGCGATACCCAGTCCCCTGCCGATGCCGCCCAGGCGCGCGGAGTCCGGCACCCGCACGCCCTCGTAGGAGAGTTCGGCCGTGGCCTGGCCGCGCAGGCCGAGCTTGCCGTGGATCGCGGTAGCGGTGAAGCCCGGCACGTCGGTGGGGACGAGGAACGCGGTGATGCCGTCCTCGGCGGTCCGCGCGAAGGTCAGGGCCACATCGGCGACGGTGCCGTTGGTGATGAACATCTTGGCACCGTCGATGATCCAGTCGCCGCCCGGCCCGGTACCGGCCGGGCCGCCCGTGGCCCGGCGGGCGCGGGTGCGCAGCGCCCCCGCGTCCGAGCCGGTCTCCGGCTCCGTGAGTGCGAAACAGCCGAGCGCCGTCCCGGCGGCCAGCCGCGGCAGCCACTGCTGCTTCTGCTCCTCGCTGCCGTGGGCGGCGATCGTCTTGGCGACGAGACCGAGCGAGACGGAGACGATGCCGCGGACCGAGGAGTCCCCGCGGCCCAGTTCCTCGGTCACCGCCGTGTAGCACAGCATGTCGGCCGGGACTCCGCCGTACGCCTCGGGCAGGGTGAGACCGAGGAATCCGAGTTCGCCCAGCCGCCGCGGTATCCCGGGGTCCACGGCTTCCACCCGGTCCCATTCCCGCGCGTGCGGTACCACCTCCCGGTCGACGAAGTCCCGCGCCAGCGCGCGGACATCCCGCTGTTCCTCACTCAGCCCGAAGTCCCGCTGGTCCATGCTCTCCCTCTCTGCTGCCAACTCCGGCTGCGAACCGCTCCCGCGGAGCGCCCGACCCCCCGCCGTGCCCTCTCGCAGCCGCGCCTGCCGGGGCCGGTCATTCCGGCAGATCCGGCATGGGGGTGCGCAGCGGCAGTCCCAGGTTCGCCCGGTGGGTGAGCCAGGGGGTGGGGCGGTAGCGGGGGTCGCCGGTCTCCTGCGCGAGCGCTCGGAGCAGGGACAGGGTCCGGGCCGAGCCCACGGTGTCGGCCCAGGCCAACGGCCCGTGCGGGTAGCCGAGTCCGAGAGTGACGGCGGTGTCGATGTCGTCCGGGGCGGCGATGCCGCGCTCGGCGATGCCGGTGGCGACGTTGACGATCGAGGCGAGCAGCCGCTGCGCGACCGAACCGGCGGTGTCCCGTACGACGCTCACCGCGTGCCCGTCCCGGGCCAGTACGGCCACCGCGTCCCGTACCGCCTCGCCGTCGGTCGCGGGAGTCACGGCCAGCACCCGGCGCGGAGTGCCCAGCGAGAGCGGGTCGACGCCCAGGGTGCGCTCGGCGGGCAGGCCGTCCGCGGCGACCGCGGCCGAGACCGAGGTGCCCCAGGTCGGCACCAGCACCAGCGCGTCGGCCGCGGGTTCCCGCGGCGTACCCAGCCCGGCGAGTCCGTCCCCGACCAGCCGTACTGCCCGCGCGGGGTCGCCGCCCTCGAGCCGGGGCTCGGGCAGTCCGGGCCCCGGCTCGCCCTCGCCGTAGGAGTAGAAGCCGCGCGCCGACTTGCGCCCGTACAGCCCGGCCGCGACCCGGTTGGCCGGGAGGTAGGAGGGCCGCAGCCGGTCGGCGTGCCGGAAGCCGTCCCAGACGGTGTCCATCACCGAGGCCGATACGTCCAGGCCCGTCAGATCCATGAGTTCGAACGGGCCCATCCGCAGCCCGAGCACGTCGCGGGCGATGCGGTCGATCACCGGATGCCCGGCGACGGACTCCTCCAGCAGCGCGAACGCCTCGGTCACCAGCCCGCGCCCGGCGTGGTTTACCAGGAAGCCCGGGGTGTCGGCAACGGTCACCGGATGGTGCCCGGACTCGGCGACCAGCGCCGCGAGGAACTCCGGCACGTCCTCGCGGGTGGCGGCCCCGGGCACCACCTCGACGAGCCGCATCAGCGGGACCGGGTTGAAGAAGTGCAGCCCGGCCAGTCGGCCCGGGTCGGCGAGCCGCGCACCGATCCGGGTGACGGAGAGCGAGGAGGTGTTGGTCGCGAAGACCGTCGAGGCCGGCAGCGCCCGCTCCAGGCCGGTGAACAGCTCGGTCTTGGTGTCGAGGTCTTCCAGCACCGCCTCGATCACCAGCCCCGGAGCTTCGGCGGTGCCTGCGGTGTACGGCGACTCCAGCTCGACCAGGGCGGCAGCGGCGCGGTCGGCGTCCGCGCGGCCCATCCGCCCCTTCTCGGCGGCTCGCTCCAGCATGGCGCGGACGAAGGACACCGCCTCCGGCACCGCCTGGGGCCGTGCGTCGGCCAGTTCGACGGTGTGGCCGGCCGTGACGGCCCACTGGGCGATGCCGCGCCCCATGGTGCCGGCTCCCACAATCCTGATCCGCATGAACGCTCCCTCTGCGCACCCCGCGCGGGGCCTACGCTGTCAGCGACCATTGATCTGAGTCCAATACCAAATTAGAGTCTTTTTAAGACGAGCAACAGATCAGTCGCCCCCTCGCGGGGCCGATCCGCATCCCGCCCGGAGGGCTCTCCGACGCCGCACCCCGGAATCCCCGCGGGCCCTCCCGGAAGTGAGCCCGCCGTGGAACTGCGGTACCTCGCCGCATTCGTGGCCGTGGCCGAGGAGCTGCACTTCGGCCGCGCCGCCAAGCGGCTGCACATGGCCCAGCCCCCGCTGAGCCAGCAGATCCGCCAGTTGGAGCGGGAACTGGGGGTGCAGTTGTTCGAGCGCAGTACCCGGTCGGTGCGGCTGACCGGCGCGGGCGAGTCCTTTCTGGAGCCGGTCCGCGAGGTGCTCGCCGATCTGGAGGCCGCCACCCGGGCCGCCCGGGCCGCCGGGCGCGGTGAATACGGTCGGGTGAGCGTGGGGTTCGCGGGCGCCTCCAGTCACACGGCGCTTCCCTTGCTCACCCGTGGCGTCCGCACCGCGCACCCCGGTATCGAGCTGGTGATGCAGGGGCAGAACTACGCGAACCGCGCCCTCGACCGAGTCGCCGAGGGCTCCCTCGACCTCGGCTTCGTACGGCTGCCCGTGGACCGGCCCGGCGTGGAGACCCGGGTGATCGCCGAGGAGGCGCTGGTGTGCGCCCTCGCCTCGGACCATCCGCTGGCCCGCCAGGAGCGGGTCGACGTCGCGGAGCTGGCCGGGGAACCGTTCGTCAGCTTCCCCGCCGGCGCCGGCTCCAGCCTCCGCGACGTGACGTTCCGGACCTGCGAGCGGGCGGGCCACATTCCCCGCGTCGTCCAGGAGGCCCCGGACTCGTACACGATCCTCGCGCTGGTGGCGATGGGGGTCGGGATCACCCTCACGCTCACCTCCTGCACCCACATCCAGCAGACGGGACTGGTCTACCGCCCGCTCGACGGCACGCCGGTCGTACTCCGCTCGGCGCTCGCCTGGCGGGCCGACAACCCCTCCCCGGCCCTGCGCAGCGTGCTGGAGGTGGCCCGCGAGGTGCTGCCCGCCCCGCCGCCCGCCCCCGCGGCGGGGCCGGCGTGACCGACGCCGGCACCCGAGCCGACGCCCGGGACCGCCCTTCGACCGAACCGCTCCTGGAAGGCAACCGCATGTCCGAGCGCACCGACATCGTCATCTGCGAACCCCTGCGCACCCCGATCGGCCGGTTCGGCGGAGTACTGGCCGGGCAGCGGCCCCAGTCGCTGGCGGCCCTGCTGATCTCGGAGATCCTCTCGCGTACCGGTATCGCCCCGGAACGGATCGACGAGGTGATCCTCGGGCACGCCTACCCCAGTGCGGAGGCGCCGGCGCTGGGACGGGTCGCCGCGCTCGACGCGGGGCTGCCCGCCTCGGTGACCGGCACCCAGATCGACCGGCGCTGCGGCTCGGGCCTGCAGGCGGTGCTGGACGCCGCGATGCAGATCCGGGCCGGGTTCAGCCAGGTCGTGATCGCGGGCGGAGCGGAGGTGATGAGCGCCGCACCCCACTACACCCACGAGGGGCGCTGGGGCATCAAGGGGCCGGGCCTGACCCTGCACGACTCCCTGGCCCGCGGTCGGATCACGGCGGGCGGCGCGCACCACCCGGTGCCCGGCGGCATGATCGAGACGGCCGAGAACCTGCGCCGCGAGTTCGCCATCAGCCGGGCGGACCAGGACGCGCTGGCGCTCCGCTCCCAGCAGCGCGCCGGAGCGGCCCTCGCCGAGGGCCGGTTCGCGGCGGAGACGGTGCCGGTGACCGTGCGCACCCGCAAGGGCGAGACCGAGGTCGGCACCGACGAGCACCCCCGTCCCGAGACCACCGCCGACCAGCTCGCGGCGCTGCGGCCGGTACGGCTCGCGCAGGACCCGGCGGCGACGGTGACGGCGGGCAACGCCAGCGGTCAGAACGACGCGGCGGCGGCCTGCCTGGTCACCGCCGCGGAGACCGCCGAACGGCTGGGATTGCGGCCCCTGGTCCGGCTGGTCTCCTTCGCCCGCGCCGGAGTTCCTGCCGAGACGATGGGCCTGGGGCCGGTCGGCGCCACCCGGGACGCGCTCGCCAAGGCCCGGCTCGACCTGGCCGACATCGATCTGATCGAACTGAACGAGGCGTTCGCCGCGCAGGTTCTGGCCTGCACCCGCGCCCTCGGCCTGACCGAGCGCGACCTCGAACAGCGCGTCAACGTGAACGGCTCGGGCATCTCGCTGGGCCACCCGGTCGGTGCCACGGGCGCCCGCGTCCTGACGACCCTGGCGCACGAGATGCGGCGCGGCGGCGCCCGCTACGGCCTGGAGACGATGTGCATCGGAGGCGGCCAGGGACTCACCGCGGTCTTCGAACGCGTATCGGAGGCGGGCTGAGCGGCCGCGCGGGGGCGGCCCGCTCCCGGACGGCGACGCCGAGCGAGCGCCGGGCGCCGACGGCGCGCCGGACCGTGAAGAGGCGGCCTAGCCGCGGGAGAAGGGCCTCGTCGGCGGCTCGGCGGGCTCCTCGTCCGGCAGTTCGTCGGCGATCCGCCGGAGCATGTCGCGGGTCTCGGACGGCGGCATCGAGCAGGTCACCAGGCGGTCGGTGACACGGCGGTAGGCCTCGATGTCGACATCGTCCTCGAGATAGCGGGCGCTGTGCAGCTGCTCCAGGTACACGATGTCGGGCAGTTCGCTCTCGGGCAGTCGCAGCAGCGTGACCGGGCCGCCGGCCGCCGCGTGTCCGCCCGCGCTGAAGGGCATGATCTGCACCGTGACATGCGGCAGTTCGCTCATCGCGCACAGGTGCCGCAGTTGGGCGCGCATCGTGGCCGCACCCCCGACGGGGCGGCGCAGCGCGGCCTCGTCGATGACGGCCCACACGTGGGGGGCCCGCGGGCCGTAGAGGATCTGCTGGCGGCGCATCCGCAGGTCCACCCGCCGCTGGATGCCCGCCTCGGGCTCCTCGTCGTGGATCAGTTCCACGACGGCGCGTGCGTAGCGGCTGGTCTGGAGGAGACCGGGCACGAACTGCACCTCGTAGGTGCGGATCACGCTGGCCGCCTGCTCCAGCCCCAGGTAGGTGTGCAGCCAGTGCGGGACGACGCCCTGGAAGGACTGCCACCAGCCGGGGGTGTTGGCCTGCTCGGCGAGCGCGGTCAGCACCGCGCGCTCGCTCTCGTCGCAGACGCCGTAGATCGTCAGCAGGTCCGCGATGTCGCGCAGCGCGCAGCCGGTACGGCCCTGCTCCAGGTCGCGGATCCGCTGATGGGTGACCCGGATCGCCTCCGCGGCCTCCCGCCGGGATATGTACTGCGCCTCCCGCAGCCTCCGCAGCCTGGTGCCCAGCACCAGCCTGGGCACTGCCGGGGACGCTCCGCCTCCTTCTCTCGAACTGTCCGACACGGCGTCTCTGGCGGCCGCTTCACCGCCAGTGACGTCAGTGATGCGCATACCGCTGCTCCCGTACCGTAGCCGCATGGGTCTCGCCACCTTCCAAGTTTCCCTCCCCGCTCCGATGTGGCCTCATGGGGGTACCTGCCCAACTAGCCGTGCAGTCAGGCACACCGTGTCAAGGCTTCTTGCCCCTGGCACATCCCACGGCGCCGTCTGCACGGTTTCGAAGCGGAACCGAATCGGAAGCGGTCCCGGTCCGGTGCGGCCCCGAACGAGCGGCGGCCGATCCGGTGGCCCGGCGCACGGCGCCTTGCTCTGATCGCCGGAGGCGAGTAAACGCTGCGGGCATGGGAACGACACGGCGGACGCCGGCATCCGGGGCGGCAGCGGGGACGACAGCGGACGCGGCACGGCCCGCGGACCGGCGGCCGACACCCGACCACGGGCAGGAGCGGGCCCGCGCCGCAGCCGCGCGGCTCGCCCACGCCGGAGTGCACGGCACCGCGCTCACCTGGGTCGACAACGCGGGCCTCACCCGGGTCAAGGCGGTACCGGCCGACAGGCTGGCGCAGGCGGCCGCTACCGGCGTCGGCATGTCCCCGTGTTTCGACGTCTACCTCGTCGACGACTCGATGACGGCGAGCGAGTACATCGGCGGCCCCGACGGGGATCTGCGCCTGGTGCCGGACCTGGACCGGCTCACGGTGCTCGCCGCCCAACCCGGCTGGTCATGGGCCCCGGTGGACCGCCACGAGCAGGACGGGACGCCCTACGCGGCCTGCCAGCGCGGCTTCGCCCGCCGGACGGCCGCCCGGGCGCTGGCCGAGCACGGCATCGAGCTGCGGATGGGGTTCGAGACCGAGTGGGTGGCGGTGCGCGGCCCGCTGCCGGACGCGGAGGGCGAGCCCGCGTACCCGACGGCCGGCCCCGCCTACGGCATGGCCCGGCTGGTGGAGAACGCGGACTATCTGCGCGACGTCCTGGCGGCGCTGTCCGCGCAGGGCGTGGAAGTGCTGCAGATCCATCCCGAGTACGCGGCAGGCCAGTTCGAGGTCTCGGTCGCGCCGTCGGACCCGGTGGGCGCGGCCGATCTGGCGGTACTGGTCCGGGAGACGGTGCGGGCGGTCTCGCTGCGGCACGGACTGACGGCCTCGTTCGCCCCTGTCGTGGACCCGGCCGGGGTGGGCAACGGCGGGCACCTGCATCTGAGCCTCTGGCGGGACGGGCGCAACCTGTGCGCGGACGGCGAGGGGCCGTTCGGCATGACGCGGGAGTGCGAGGCGTTCCTGTCCGGGGTGCTGCGCGAGCTGCCCGCCCTGCTCGCTCTCGGCGCCCCCTCCCCCGCCAGCTATCTGCGGCTGCGTCCGTCCCGCTGGGCGGGCGCCTTCCGGTGCTGGGGCCTGGAGAACCGGGAGGCGGCGCTCCGGTTCGTCGCGGGCCGGTCCGGGGCATCGGGCGGCGCCAACGCGGAGCTCAAGTGCGTGGACGCGGCGGCCAACCCGTATCTGCTGGTGGGAGGCGTCCTCGCGGCCGGATTGGCGGGACTGGCCGGCCTGGCGGCCGGTGGCCGGGGCACCGGGTTGCCCGCGCCGGTCTCCGGGGACCCGGCGCTGCGCGGCGACCAGCCCAGGCTGCCCGGCTCGCTCGGCGCCGTGCTGGAGCAGTTCGAGCGGTCCGCGGTACTCCGCGAAGCGCTGGGCGGTCCGCTCTTCGACGCGGTCCGCGCGGTACGGGCGGGTGAGATCGCACTGTTCGAGGGGGCGAGCGAGCGGGAGATCGCCGCCGCGACCCGGGGGAGGTACTGAATGGCTGTGCCTCCGGCGTCTCCGGAATCCGGGCCCGGGACGTTCTCCGCCTTCCCGGCACTGGTCGACCAGCACTGCCACGGAGTGCTGCGAAGCGGACCCGAACCGGACGCCTTCGGGGGCTGGCTGACGGAGGCCCGCCCCGCACCCCGCGGCACTCCCCGGTCCGGCTCTCCGCCGGAGGAGGCCGGCGTCCCGTTCAGCTGTTTCGACACCCAGCTCGGCTTCGCGGTACGACGCTGGTGCGCTCCCGTGCTCGGCCTGGATCCGCACTGCCCGCCCGAGAGCTACCTCGCGCGGCGTGCCGAACTGGGCACCGCGGAGGTGACCGGCCGCATGCTGCGGGCCAGCGGGATCACCACCTTCCTCGTCGACACCGGGCTGCCCGGCCGGCTGCTGACGCCGGGCGAACTGGCCGAGGCGGCGGCCGCCGAGGCCCATGAGATCGTCCGGCTCGAGCGGCTGGCCGAGCGGGCCGCCGATGCCGCGCGCGACACGCACAGCTTCCTGGCGGAGGTCTCGGACGCGATCCGCGAGTCGGCCCGCACCGCCCGGGGTTTCAAGTCCGTGGTCGCCTACCGCTGCGGGCTGGAGCTGGCGCCCGCTCCGCCCGGCACCTCGGAGATCTACGCGGCAGCCGACCGGTGGCTGGCGTCCCGGGTACCCGGCGGCCGGCTCTCCGACCCCGTCCTGGAGCGGCACCTGCTGTGGTCTGCCGTGCGGACGGGGCTGCCGCTGCAACTGCACACCGGCTTCGGCGACCCGGATCTGCGTCTGGACCGCTGCGATCCGCTGCTGCTGACCGACTTCATCCGCGCGGTGGCCCCCTACGGCGCCCCGCTGATCCTGTTGCACTGCTACCCCTATCAGCGCGGCGCGGGCTATCTGGCGGCCGTCTTCCCGCATGTCTACGCCGACTTCGGGCTCGCACTGAGCCATACCGGGGCCCGTGCCCGCGAGGTCCTGGCCCAGCTGCTGGAACTGACCCCGTTCGGCAAGCTCCTCTTCTCCACCGACGCCTTCGGCATCCCGGAGCTCTTCCTGGTCGGCGCCGGGCTCTTCCGGGAGGCGATGACGGAGCTGACGCGGGAGTGGGTGCGCCGGGGCGCGTGGTCGCATTCCGACGCGGAACGGGTGACCCTCATGGTCGCGGGCGGTACGGCCCGACGGCTCTACGGTCTGTGAGCGGCCGAGGCGGCAGGTCGTCCGAATCCGTTCACGTCCCGCCGGGAGGGGACACGGGCTCACCCGCCGGCGCAGGAGTCCCGGAGAGGAATCGAAGAGCTTCCCGCGGCCGCGGAACGGCGGCGGGAGGCTCCCCGTGGACGACTGCTCAGCCGATGTTCACGTCGACACAGGCGTAGAACGCGTTGGCGGTGTCGGCGACGTTCCAGACCGCCAGCACGGTCTGCCTCCCGGAGAACCCACCGAAGTCGACGTCGTGCGAGAGCTGGGAGGGCGGCTGCTCCCCGCCCTGGTCGAACTCGGCGATCTGCCGGCCGTCGATGAAGTACTGCCAGGTGGTCGTGCGGTGCGCCGCGGTCAGCGTCCAGTTGAAGGTCGCGGAGCTGCCGACGTCGGCCACGTTCCAGCCGTGGTCGTCGTCGCGCAGTTCGGCCCACTCGTCGTGGCCGCCGGCGCAGTCCTGGAGCCCCTTGGGACCTTCGACGCTCTGCGGCTCGTACTTGATGGAGCCGCACTCGACGACTCCGGCGGCACACTGCGCCTGCCTGCTGGCGGGGTCGCTGATGTAGCCGTGGGCGCTGGCGGGGGTCACGGACAGACCGAGGACGAGCAGAGGCGAGAGCCCGGCACCGACGAGCGCGGCCAGCTTCCTTTTCTTGTGCATGACAAACTCCTTCGGGCAGCGGGACCGGCGAGCCGCCGGCCGCACCCGGCGTCACCGCCGAGCGCGGCACAGGGCGCGGCGCTCCGGAACCCGGTGGGGGGTCATCCGATTGGTCTAGACTTAAGCAAGTGACCGCACACGGTCAAGACATCGGACACCACGCGGTCACAGCACCGCGGGCGACCCGCGGCCTCACGTGCCGCGGGTGAGCACCAGCAGTGCCATGTCGTCCTGCCGCCGGCCGTCCGTCCACTCCGTGACCGCCTTGACCAGCGCGTCTGCCAGTTCGTCCGCGCGGCTCAGGCCCGCTGAGCACAGCCCCCACCGGACGTCGAAGAAATCGCCCTGCGCGTTACGGGCCTCGGTGACCCCGTCGGTGACCAGCACCAGGGAATCGTTCGGCGCCAGCGGGAAGGTCTCCTCCACCGGGGCCCCGGTCGCGGAGCCGAGCCCGGTGGAGAGCGGCAGCTCCGGATGGGTGGGCTCCAGGCAGACGGCGTTGCCGTCGTGCAGCAGATAGGGCGGCGGATGCCCGCGGTTGAGCACGGTGACCGTGTCGCCGCTGGGCGGGATCTGGACGAAGAGCGCCGTGACGAACCCTTCGACGTCGTCCTCCGAACCCCGGCGGCGCTCCCCCTCCCGGTCCAGGGCGCGATCGAGCCGGTCGGCCAGCTCGTGCAGGGTCGGGGCGTGCTCGGCGGCCTCACGGAAGGCCCCGACGGCCACCGAGACAGCGGAGACGGCGGGCAGGCCCTTGCCGCGCACATCGCCGATCACGGCGCGAATGCCGAACGGCGTCTCCTGCAGGGCGTAGAGGTCGCCGCCGATCGCCGCCCCCTGCTGGGCCGCCACATAGCGGTCGGCGACCGCGAGCGGGCCCACGTCGGCGGGCGGCGCCGGCAGCACGGCCCGCTGCGCGGCCTCGGCGACCGTCAGCGCGAGGGCCAGATTGCGGCCCTGCCGGTCGACGAGCCACTTGATCCAGAGCCCCACCACACTGACGAACAGCACCGCCGCCACGTCGATGAGCAGGGCCGAACCCGCACGGCCGGCGGATCCCGCCGATCCTGCGGCCGCCAGGCCCGCCGCGAGCGCGAACAGCACACTGGTCCGGAAGGAATAGCTCAGGCCGGCCACCATCGAGGTGCAGGCCAGCAGCGGCAGCCCGTAGTACGGCTCGGGCGAGAACACGTCGGCCGCCACGCCGCCGAGCAGCAGCAGCGGCGGTGCCGCGTACGGCACTCTGCCCAGTCCATCCGCGGGCCCGCCCACCCGGCCCTCCCTGTTCCTGTCGGTCCGACGCGCGGACGGAGTCGATTCCCTGTCCCGCCGATTCTCCCATTTGCGTATATTTCTGCATCGTTTTCACGGCCGGGGACCCACGGAAGAGGACAGCGGAACCGCCGACGGCCCGGCCCGCACGGGCCACCCGGCGGCCGGATTCACCCGTTCGGCCCGCGAGCCGCACCCGCCCCCGGCAAGCGCCCCGACCCGGCACGGGTACAGGCCGCGGCACCGGGGCCGTGGTCGCGGCGGGACCGGCAGGGCACCCCTCGTCGCACTGAAGCGACTCGGGGTCAGGGCGCACCGTGCGGCCGGCGGCCGCTACCCCCGACAAGGGGTAGCGGGCCGCTCCGCGGGGCAGGTAAGTGTGACGCACGACACCCGATGGACCCCTGTGGAGGCTGCCGTGCCCGCGCCCGTACCCCACCCCGCGCACCCGGCCGCGCGCAGCTACGCCTCCGGGCCTTCGACGACCCCGCTGCTGGGCGACACCATCGGAGAGAACCTGGACCGGACCGTCGCCGCCCACGGGGAGCGGGACGCGCTGGTGGACGTCAGCAGCGGACGGCGCTGGAGCTACCGCGAGTTCGGCGCCGAGGTGGAGGCCCTCGCGCTGGGGCTGCACGAACTGGGCGTCCGCAAGGGCGACCGGGTGGGCATCTGGGCGCCCAACTGCCCCGAATGGACGCTCACGCAGTACGCGACGGCCAAGCTCGGCGCCGTCCTCGTCAACATCAACCCCGCCTACCGCGCACACGAACTGGCGTACGTGCTCGCGCGGGCGGGGATCCGCACCCTGCTGGCGGCCCGCAGTCACAAGGACTCCGACTATGCGGCGATGATCGCGCAGGTGCGCGGCGAGTGCCCGGCACTGGAGGACGTCGTCCTACTCGGCGAGGAGGGGTGGGCCGGGCTGCTGGACGACGGCCGGGCGCGCCGGCCCGAGCCAGCCCGCAACGTGCTGGACGGCATCGCGGCCACGCTCTCCGCGGACGACCCGATCAACATCCAGTACACCTCCGGCACCACCGGTTTCCCGAAGGGCGCCACCCTCTCCCACCACAACATCCTCAACAACGGCTACTTCGTCGGCGAGCTGTGCCGCTACACCGAAGCCGACCGCATCTGCCTGCCGGTGCCCTTCTACCACTGCTTCGGGATGGTGATGGGCAATCTGGCCGCCACCAGCCACGGCGCGTGCATGGTGATCCCGTCCGCCGCCTTCGAGCCGGCGGCGGCGCTGCGGGCGGTCCAGCAGGAGCGCTGCACCGCGCTGTACGGTGTGCCGACGATGTTCATCGCCGAGCTGGCCGAACCGGACTTCGACTCCTTCGACCTGACCAGCCTGCGCACCGGCATCATGGCCGGCTCACCGTGCCCGGTGGAGGTGATGAGACAGGTCATCGAGCGCATGGGGATGGCCGAGGTGTCGATCTGCTACGGCATGACGGAGACCTCGCCGGTCTCCACCCAGACCCGGGCCGACGACTCGGTCGAGCGCCGGGTGTCGACCGTGGGCCGGGTCGGACCGCACCTGGAGGTCAAGGTCGTCGACCCGGACACCGGCCGGTGCCTGCCGCGCGGCGAGCCGGGCGAACTGTGCACCCGCGGCTACTCGGTGATGCTCGGCTACTGGGAGCAGCCGCAGGAGACCGCGAAGGCCGTCGACGCCGCCCGCTGGATGCACACCGGGGACCTGGCGGTGATGGACGCGGACGGGTATGTCAGCGTCACGGGCCGGATCAAGGACATGGTCATCCGCGGCGGCGAGAACATCTATCCGCGGGAGGTCGAGGAGTTCCTGCACACCCATCCCGACGTCCTCGACGCGCAGCTCGTCGGGGTGCCCGACGAGCGCTACGGTGAGGAACTGATGGCGTGGATAAGAATGCGGGACGGCGCGGCACCGCTCTCGGCGGACGACGTCCGCGCGTTCTGCTCCGGCAGGCTCGCCCACTACAAGATTCCGCGCTACGTCCATGTGGTCGACGCGTTCCCGATGACCGTGACAGGCAAGATCCGCAAGGTCGAGATGCGCGAGCGGTCGATCGAACTGCTGGCCACGGCCCGGCATCCCGGCTCCGGAGACGGAGCCGGAGCCGGAGCCGGAGCCGGACACCGAGCCGCCCCGCAGTCGAACACCCCGTCGAATTGACCAGCGCAGCGGAGGAGTCGAGGTTGCCTTCACCCGACCGTTCCCGTTCCCACCCCCGCGCTCCCGGCGGCGCGGGGCCCTTCTCCCGCGCTCCGCTGCGGCAGGGCGACACCGACGCCTACCGGCACGCCCTCCGGCTGGCGCGGCAGCGCACCGGTGTGCGCACGGTCTTCGGCGGGGAGGTCGCCGACGGGGCGCTGCGGCTGACGGAGTTCAACGGCACCCTGACCGACTCCATGCGCGGTCTGCGGGTGGTCCCCGGCCGAGGGCTGGGCGGCTACGTCCTGACGCACCAGCGCCCCTACGCGGTCAACGACTACGTACCGGCGACCACCATCACCCACGACTACGACAGCCCCGTGCGCCGCGAGGGCATCCGCGCGATAGTGGCCGCCCCGGTCACCGTGCAGGGCGGGGTGCGTGGCGTGCTCTACGCCGCGGCCCGCGACACGGCGCCGCTGGGCGATCGCGCGACCGCGGCGCTCATGGACGCGGCGCGCCGCCTGGCGAGCGAGCTGACCGTGCGCGACGAGGTGGACCGGCGCGTCCGGCTGCTGGAGGCCGCCGCCGGAGCCCCGGCACCGGAGCCGGCCGCGCCCGGCCTCGACGCGTTGCGCGACCTGCACGCGGAGCTGCGCGGTATCGCCCAGGAGATCGAGGACACGGCGCTGCGCGACAGACTGCGCCAGGCGTGCGACCGCTTCCTGCGGGCCGGGGTCGAATCCGGCTCCGGCGACGGCCCTCCGGACGCCGACCCCGGGAGCCGGCCGGACGCCCCGGCCGCCGACCGGCCGCGGCTCTCCCCGCGCGAGCTCGACGTGCTCTCCTATGTGGCGCTGGGCTGCACCAACGCCGAAGCGGCCCAGTATCTGGGGCTGGAGGCGGAGACGGTCAAGGCCTACCTGCGCAGCGCGACCCGCAAGCTGGGCGTCCACAGCCGCCACCACGCGGTGGCGGCCGCCCGCCGGCACGGCCTGCTGCCCTGACCGCCGGGCGTTCCGACGGGCTCGGGCGCCCCGCCCGGCCCGGGTGCCCCGATCGGCCGATCCACGCGAAGCGGAGTCGTTCGTTAACCCCCACATGATCACTGCACAACGACACACCCTCCCGGCCCTGGAGACCCCGCCGCAGCACCGAGCAGAGGCGGGCGCACGATGAGCAAGCGGCAGAAGGGACGCAAGCACCGCACGGTCAACCGCACTCCACGCCCGGTCGGTCCCGCCGTCCGGGCGAGGTCCGTCCGGGCGACAGCAGCGGACCGGACAGGGGCGGACAAGACAGTCCCCGACCGGACAGCGGCAGCCGGGACGGCAGCGGCGCACGGCCCGGCCGGCCGCGCCGAAGCTCCGGCGGCCCGGCCCCTGCCCGCACCCGGCGGCACCCCGCGCGGCACCCCCGAGACCACGCCGGAGAAAGGACCGGGGAAGCCGGAGCAGGGGCCGGAGAGCGCTCCGCAGCCGGCGGCCGGCTCCGAGGCGGCGGAAGAGCTCTTCCGCACCCCCGCCCGCGACGGAGGGCTCGGGCAGAGCGCGGGCCGTACGTGGGAACGGGTGCGGGCCGCGGGCGCGTCGGGCACGACAGTCGAGGAGCTGTCCGCCAGCGTGGGATACCAGGAACGCACCGTGCTCAAGCACCTGCTGGGACTGGCCGAGCACGGGCTCGCCGAGCAGCACGGCCCCGGCCGCTGGCGCCCGGTCACCGAGGGCGCAGCGGAGGCGGGCGACGGGCGGCACGGCACACCGGACCGGTCCCGGGTGCCGCAGGGCGCCTGAGGTTCCCGGGCCCGTTCCCTTCCACCCCTCCCACGCGGTCCGGTGCGGCGCAGGGGCCGTGCCGGACCACCCCACCCGCGGAGTCCGTATGACCGAACCGACCGGCCGCACCCTCGTCGCGGGGATCGGCAACATCTTCCTGGGTGACGACGGCTTCGGCGTCGAGGTCGTACAGCGGCTGGCCCGGCGCCCGCTGCCCGGCGATGTGGAAGTCCTCGACATCGGCGTACGCGGCGTGCACCTGGCCTACCAGGTGCTGGACGGCTGCGACACGCTGATCCTGGTGGACGCCGTGCACCGCGGGGGCGCCCCCGGGACGGTGCGGCTGATCGAGGTGGCCGAGGAGGACCGGTCCTGCCCGGCCGGGGTGCCGGCCGTCGACGGGCACCACATGTCTCCGGACGCCGTCCTCGCCCTGCTGGAGACCCTGCGGGAAGGTACCGGAGGCAGCGCGCCCCGACGGGTGTTCCTCGTCGGCTGCGAGCCCGCGGACCTGGCGGAGGGCATCGGGCTGAGCACCCCGGTGGCCGCCGCCGTGGACGAGGCGGTGACGGTGGTGGAGCGGCTGCTGGCGGACGGGCCCGCCCCCGTGCCCCCGGAGGCCCCGGCTCCGGCCGACCGCCCCGCGGCGGCCGGGCAGCCGGGATCGGCAGAGCGGGCACAAGCCGCCGAACGGCGGACGGCCGCCCGGGAAAGCGGCGTGGCGGCCCGGGGGTGACCGGCGGTGCCCCCTGTAATGGTGCGGGCCGCAGCCTGGTCCGTACCGCGCAGGGGAAGTGACCGATGCACGAGATGTCCATCGCCATGGCAGTGGTCTGCCAGGTCGAGGAGGCAGCGCGCACCCACGGCGCCGCGGGCGTCGAGACGGTGACCCTGCAGGTGGGCGAACTCGCCGGGGTCGTCCCCGACGCACTGCGCTTCTCCTTCGCGCTCGCCTGCGAGGGCACCGTCCTGTCCGGCGCCGAGTTGGTGACCGACCAGGTGGCGGGACGCGCCCGGTGCACGTGCTGCGCACGGGAGTGGGATACGGGGCTGCCCCCGCGGTTGGGCTGCCCGCGGTGCGCGGACTCGCGCACCGAGCTGCTGTCCGGCCGTGAGCTACAGATCGCCACCGTGCGGTGGGCCGAGGACCCGCAGCGCACCCGAGCCCTTGAGGAGCTGTGAAGCCATGTGCCGTGTCTCCGATCTGCGACAGGCCGTGCTGGAGCGCAACGACACCCGCGCCGAACGGCTGCGCGCCGAACTGGCCGCGCGCGGCACAACCGTCGTCAACCTGCTCTCCAGCCCGGGCAGCGGCAAGACCGCGCTGCTGGAGACCGAGCTGCGGCTGGCGCGGGAGCGGGGCGTCGCGGCGGCGGCCCTGACCGCGGACCTGGCCACCGAGAACGACGCCCGACGGCTCGCCCGGTCCGGGGTGCCGGTCAAGCAGGTGCTGACCGACGGCCTGTGCCATCTGGAGGCCGACATGCTCGCCGGGCATCTGACCGGGTGGCTGCCCGAGGCCACCAGGCTGCTGTTCGTCGAGAACGTGGGCAACCTGGTCTGTCCCGCCTCCTACGACCTCGGCGAGTCGCTGCGTGTGGTGCTCGCCTCGGTCACCGAGGGCGAGGACAAGCCGCTGAAGTACCCCACCGCCTTCGGGCTCGCGCAGCTCGTGGTCGTCACCAAACAGGACCTGGCGCAGGCCGCCGGCTTCGACCGGGAGGCGTTCCTGGCCAACGTCCGGCAGGTCAATCCGGGCGTGGAGGTCCTCGACACCTCGGTGCGCGACGGGCTGAACCTCGGTGTGCTGCTGGAGCGCGCGCTGGCGGTGGGGGCCGGAGCCGCCGCGCACCGGCCGGTGATGGCCCACCCCGCCGGACACGCGCACAGGCCGCACACGCACGACGGACCGCACGCCCATGTCGGAGGCTGACCTCTCCGGGGCCGAGCGCAGCCGCGTGCTGGTCCGCGGCGTGGTCCAGGGCGTGGGCTTCCGCCCGCACGTGTACGCGCTCGCCGGCCGACTGGGGCTCTCCGGCCACGTCACCAACACGGGCGAGGGAGTGGTGGCCGAGGTGGAGGGCGCCGGGGAGGCGGTCGCCGCCTTCCGGGAGCGGATCGGGGCCGAGGCTCCGCCGCTTGCCGTGATCGAGTCGGTCAGCCACCAGCCGCTGCCCCCCGCGGGCGGGTCCGGCTTCCGCATCCTCGCCTCCCGCCCGGCCGCGGGGCGCCGCACTCTGGTGGCCCCGGACACCGCGACCTGCGACGCCTGCCTGCGCGAGATGACCGACCCGGCGGACCGCCGCTACCGGCACCCGTTCATCACCTGCACGGACTGCGGACCGCGCTTCACCATCGTCACCGGGCTGCCCTACGACCGTGCCAACACCACGATGGCGCGGTTCCCGATGTGCGAGCGCTGCGCGCGCGAATACCGGGATCCGGGCGACCGGCGCTTCCACGCGCAGCCCGTCGCCTGCCACGACTGCGGGCCCCGCGTCCGCCTGCTGGGGCCCGCCACCGCGGCGTCGGGCCCGGCCGAAATCCCCGGCGAGCCGGTGGCCGCGGCCCGGCGGCTGCTGGCCGAGGGCGCGGTCGTCGCGGTGAAGGGCCTGGGCGGCTACCACCTGGCCTGCGACGCGGCCGACGAGCGGGCGGTGGCGCTGCTGCGCCGCCGCAAGGCCCGCGGGGACAAGCCGTTCGCACTGCTGGCCCGCGAGGTGACCGACGTCGAACACCTCGCCCACATCGGCCCGGTCGAGCGGGCGCTGCTCACCGGCAGCCGCCGCCCCATCGTGCTGCTGCGCCGCCGCACCGACGCGGCGGCGGCCGGTCCGGCTCCCGCTCCCTCGGTCGCACCCGGCAGCCCCGACCTGGGGGTGCTGCTGGCCTACACCCCGCTGCACCACCTGCTCCTGGGCCTGCCCGGGGACCCGCCCGGACCGCGGCTGCTGGTCCTGACCAGCGGCAACCTCGGTGGGGAGCCGATCGCCACCGGCGAGGAGGAGGCTGTTGAGCGGCTGGCGCACCTCGCCGACGCCTTTCTGACCCACGACCGGCCCATCCATGTGCCCTGCGAGGACTCGGTGGTGCGGGTGTGCGGCGGCGAGGAGTTGCCGGTGCGCCGCTCCCGCGGGTACGCGCCGCTGCCGCTGACCTTGCCGGTGCCGGTCCGGCCGGCACTCGCGGTCGGCGGCGACCTGAAGAACACCTGCTGCCTCGGCACGGGCCGGCAGGCCTGGCTCTCCGCGCACGTAGGGGACATGGACGACCTCGCGACGCTGCGCGCGTTCGCCCGCGCCGAGCAGCAGCTCGAGGACATCACCGGCGTCGCACCCCAGGTGCTGGCCGCCGACCGCCACCCCGGGTACCGGTCGACGGGGTGGGCCGAGCGGAACACTGCGGGCCGCCCGCTGCGCCGCGTCCAGCACCACCACGCCCATGTGGCCTCCGCGCTGGCCGAGCACGGGCTGGACGGCTCCTCACCGGTCCTGGGCGTCGCCTTCGACGGCACCGGGTACGGCGACGACGGCGCCGTGTGGGGTGGCGAGTTCCTCCTGGCCGACTACGACGGATTCATCCGGTACGCACATCTGCGGTACGCGCCGCTGCCCGGCGGCGACGCGGCGATCCGGCACCCCTCCAGGACGGCCCTGGCCCACCTGTGGGCCGCCGGGCTGTCCTGGGACGCCGCGCTGCCACCCACCGCGGCCTGCACGGACACCGAGCGGCGAGTGCTGGAGCGGCAGTTGGAGCAGAACCTGGGCTGTGTGCCGACCTCCAGCATGGGACGGCTCTTCGACGCGGTGTCCTCGCTGGCCGGGGTGTGCCAGCGGGCCGGATACGAGGCGCAGGCGGCGATCGAGCTGGAGGCGGCCGCGGCGGCCTGCCCGGAGCGGGATCCGGGGGGCTACGACTTCCCGCTGCGCCCGGCCGCGGCGGACCCGGGCGACGGCACCGGCGAGCCGCCCCGGCTCGCCGATCCGACGCCGCTGCTGGCGGCCGTGGTCGAGGACTTGCGGACGGGGGTACCGCGGGAGGTGATCGCCGCGCGGTTCCACACGGCTGTCGCCGCACTGGTCCGGCGCACCTGCGCGGCGGCACGCGAGCGGTACGGGGTGGAGACCGTGGCCCTGACCGGGGGGGTGTTCGCCAACGCGGTGCTCTCCCGCACCTGCGCCGGCGCGCTGCGCGCCGACGGATTCACGGTGCTGCGGCACCGGCTCGTCCCGCCCGGGGACGGCGGGCTGGCACTGGGCCAGCTCGTGGTCGCGGCCCGCGCGGCCGAGGCACATACCCCGCCGCTGACCGGTTGCGCGGCGCACTGACCACCGTCGAACGAGGAGAGGCCATGTGTCTGGCGGTACCCGGAAAGGTTTTGCGGATCGAGGAGCGGGACGGCACCCGGATGGCGTCCGTCGACTTCGGCGGAGTGGTCAAGGAGGTGTGCCTGGAGTACGTGCCGGATCTGCGGGTCGGTGAGTACACGATCGTCCACGTCGGCTTCGCACTGCAGCGGCTGGACGAGGACTCGGCGCGCAGGACCCTCGAGCTGTTCGAGAATCTCGGACTGCTGGAGGAGGAGTTCGGCGATCCGTGGCGGGCAGCGGAGGCGGAGCAGCGCGCCGACGGCGTCCCGCAGCCCGGCGACGCGCCGCGGGAGGTGCGGCTGTGAAGTACATCGAGGAGTTCCAGGACCCGGAGCTGGCCGGGAAGCTGCTGGACGACATCCACGCGACCGTCACCCGGCCCTGGGCGCTGATGGAGGTGTGCGGCGGGCAGACGCACTCCATCATCCGGCACGGTATCGACCAGTTGCTGCCCGAGGAGCTCGAGCTGATCCACGGGCCCGGCTGCCCGGTGTGCGTGACCCCGCTCGAACTGATCGACAAGGCACTGGAGATCGCCTCCCGGCCCGGGGTGATCTTCTGCTCGTTCGGCGACATGCTGCGGGTGCCGGGCACCGGCCGGGACCTGTTCCAGGTCCGCGCGGAGGGTGGCGACGTGCGCGTCGTCTACTCACCGCTGGACGCGCTCGCGCTGGCTCGCGAGAACCCGGACCGCGAGGTGGTCTTCTTCGGCATCGGCTTCGAGACGACGGCCCCGCCCAACGCCATGGCCGTGCATCTGGCGGCGCGGGAGGGGCTGCGCAACTTCAGTCTGCTCGTCTCCCACGTACGGGTACCGCCCGCGATCGAGGCCATCATGAACGCGCCGCACTGCCGGGTGCGTGCGTTCCTGGCGGCCGGGCACGTGTGCAGCGTCATGGGCACCGAGGAGTACCCGGAGCTGGCCGAGCGCCATCGGGTGCCGATCGTCGTCACCGGTTTCGAACCGCTGGACATCCTGGAGGGCGTCCGCCGGGCGGTACGGCAACTCGAGGCGGGTCGGGCGACGGTGGAGAACGCCTACCAGCGGGCCGTCGTGCCGCAGGGAAACCCGGCGGCGCGGGCCATGCTGGCCGAGGTGTTCACGACGACCGACCGCGGCTGGCGCGGCATCGGCGTCATCCCGGACAGCGGCTGGCGGCTGGCGCCGCGCTTCGAGGAATTCGACGCGGAGCACCGGTTCAGCGTGGAGGGCATCACCACCCGGGAGCCGGCCGCCTGCCGCAGCGGCGAGGTGCTGCAGGGGCTGCTGAAGCCGCACGAGTGCGAGGCATTCGGCACCACCTGCACCCCGCGTACCCCGCTGGGCGCCACGATGGTCTCCAGCGAGGGTGCCTGCGCCGCCTACTACCTCTACCGCCGGCTCGGCGGGACCACGACCGCACCCCTGGAGGCGAGCACCGTTGACTAGCATCGAGGCCGTCGGACAGACGGCCCCCGGGGACCCCGGGGCCCCCGCCGGCGACCGCGCCGCGCCGGACCCGTCCGGCTGGACGTGCCCGGCGCCGCTGCGCGGCCACGAGCGGATCGTGATGGGCCACGGCGGGGGCGGAGCGCTCTCGGCGGAGTTGGTGGAGCAGATCTTCGCGCCCGCGTTCGGCGGTCCCGCGCTCTCGGCGCTCGCCGACTCCGCGGCGCTGGAGGTCGGCGGTGCCCGGCTGGCGTTCTCCACCGACTCCTTCGTGGTGCGGCCGCTGTTCTTCCCCGGCGGCAGCATCGGCGACCTGGCCGTCAACGGCACGGTCAACGATCTGGCGATGAGCGGCGCCCGGCCCGCCTACCTCTCCTGCGGGTTCATCCTGGAGGAGGGGGTGGAGCTCGGCCTGGTGGCACGGATCGCCGGGGCGCTGGGAGCGGCGGCCCGGACGGCCGGTGTCGAGGTGGCCACCGGGGACACCAAGGTCGTGGAGGCGGGGCGCGGCGACGGCGTCTATCTCAACACCGCCGGTATCGGACTGATCCCGGACGGGGTGGACATCCGCCCGCAGCGGGCGGCACCCGGCGACGTGGTCATCGTCAGCGGCGCGGTCGGAGAGCACGGGGTCGCGGTGCTGAGCCGGCGTGCGGGGCTGGAGTTCGAGGTCGGCATCGAGAGCGACTGCGCGGCTCTGCACACCCTGGTGGCGGACATGCTGGCGATCACCTCCGAGCTGCACGTCCTCCGCGACCCGACCCGCGGCGGCGTCGCCGCGGCGCTCAACGAGATCGCGGCGGCCGCCTCGGTCGGCGTCGTCCTGAGGGAGCGGGCGGTGCCGGTGCCCGAACAGGTCGCCGCCGCCTGCTCGATGCTGGGCCTGGACCCGCTGTACGTGGCGAACGAGGGCAAGCTGCTGGCGTTCGTGCCCCGCGCGGAGGCGGACGCGGTGCTCGCCGCGATGCGCGCGCATCCGCTGGGAGCGCAGGCTGCCGTGATCGGCGAGTGTGTCGAGGACCATCCCGGGATGGTCGTCGCCCGCACCGGACTGGGCGGCACCCGGGTCGTCGATCAGCCCCTGGGCGAACAACTCCCGCGTATCTGCTGAGCCGTGTCCGCTCAGCCCCGCCGTGCTCGGCGGATCCGTCCGGACGGATCCGCCGGGCCGGACCCCGAAGCACCCCAACGAGCCATCACCAGGAGGTCGTGGTGCGGATCCTGCTCATCGCGAGCGCCTTCAACAGTCTGACCCAGCGTGTTCAGGCCGAGCTGCGGGACGCCCGCCACACCGTCGCGACCGAGGTGGTCGGCGACGGCGACGACGTGCGGCGCGCGGTGGACCGGCACAGCCCCGAGCTGGTGGTCGCGCCGATGCTGCGCACCGCGGTGCCCGCGGACGTGTGGTCGCGGCTCACCTGCCTGATCGTGCATCCGGGCCCGCCGGGAGACCGCGGGCCCTCCTCACTGGACCGGGCGGTCCACGCGGGCCGCACCCGCTGGGGGGTGACGGTGCTGCAGGCCGAGGCGGAACTGGACGCGGGCCCCGTCTGGGCCTCGGCGGAGTGCACCCTGCCGGAGGGGATCAGCAAGAGTGACCTGTACCGGGGGGAGGTGGCCGACGCGGCGCTCGAGGCGCTCAGGAGCGCGGTGGCCCGGTTCGCCTCCGGCAGCCACCGTCCACGCCCCCAGGACGGGATCGAGCCGTCGGCGAGTCCGCGGATGCGCCAGGCCGAGCGGCGGATCGACTGGCAGACCTTCCGGACGCTCGACGTGCTGCGCACCCTGCGGGCCGCCGACTCGCAGCCCGGCGTGCTGGACGAACTGCTGGGCGCGGAGTGGTTCCTGCACGGCGGACACGCCGAGGACCAGCTGTACGGGACACCCGGCGAGATCCTCGCCACCCGCGCCGGCGCGATCTGCCGCGCGACGGTCGACGGCGCGGTGTGGATTCCGCAGCTGCGGCCGCGCCGCGCCGCGGGCAGGCCGCGGGCCTTCCGGCTGCCCGCGACTCTGGCGCTGGGCGAGCGGCTGCCGGACGTACCGGAGCGCCCGGCGCCCTTGGAGCTCGCGCCCGAACGGCACACCCACACCGAGATCCGATACCGGGAACGGAACGGCGTCGGGTTCGTCCGCTTCTCCTTCCCCGGCGGGGCGATGAGCACGGTGCAGTGCCGCCGGCTGCTCGCCGCCTACCGGTACGCGTGCACCCGACCGACGCGGGTGGTGGTGCTGGGCGGCACCCGGGACTTCTTCTCCAACGGTATCCATCTGGGGGTCATCGAGGCCGCCTCCGATCCGGCCGCGGAGGGCTGGGCCAACATCCAGGCCCTCGACGACGTGGTGGAGGCGGTACTGACCACCACCGACCGGCTGGTCGTCGCCGCGCTGGGCGGCAACGCGGCGGCCGGGGGCGCGATGCTGGCCGCCGCGGCCGACGAGGTGTGGTGCAGGGCGGGAGCGGTGCTCAACCCGCACTACCGGCTCATGGGCCTGCCCGGGTCGGAGTTCTGGACGTACACGCTGCCGCGCCGCGTCGGGCCGGAGATCACCGAGGCGCTGATGCGGGACGCCGAACCGATGAGCGCCGCCACGGCGCGCCGGATCGGACTGGTGGACCGGGTGCTGCCGACCTCGCCGAGCGGATTCGCGCCCCGGGTGGCGGAGTTGGCGGCGGCGCTGGCCGAGGACCCGGCCACGCACCAGCGGCTGGCGGTCAAGAAGAGCAACCGCGCGCGGGACGAGGCGACCGAGCCGCTGGCCGCCTACCGCGACCGGGAGCTGGCAGCGATGCACCGGGTGTTGTTCGATCCGGCGGCCCCGCACCACGCGCTGCGCCGGGCCTTCCTGCGCAAGGAGCCCCCGCCCGGCGCCGTTCCGGGGCTGCGCGAGTAGCGCTTCCGCGCCGGTCCGCGCCCTGCGCCACCGCACACAGGAACGCCCCGCCGTCGGCGGGGCGTTCCTGTGTGCTGCCGAGGACCCGCGCGGGAACGGGAAGGCCCCGGCCGCGCGTCGGACGGTACCGCGTCAGTCGCTGACGCAGGCGTTGCCGAAGGCGGGGTTGAGCAGCGCGATGATGTCGACGGTGTTGCCGCACAGTTGGACCGGAATGTGCACCGGGATCTGCACGACGTTGCCGGACAGCACTCCCGGCGACTTCGCCGCGCCGCCCTGGGCGCCCGCGTCGGCGGACGCGGCCGTGGCCCCGCCGAGCACGGCGGTGGCGGCGAGACCGAAGGCGACAACCGCGGTACGGATGCGCATGGTGATCCTCCCTGTGTTCGATGTGCCGGACGCGGACAAGAGTGCACCCGGGTATGAACCGGGCATTCCGTCGCCACGCCCACGGAACGGGCGCCCACTCGATCAGACGAGCTCGCGGACCAACGGCGCACCACCGCCTTCGCCATGGGCCCGGCAGCGGACGACCCGCCCTCGGTGACAGCGTGCCGCCACCCCAGGGTCACCCCCTGCGGACGGCGACGAAGTGGGTGAGCGCGGCGGCCGCGACGAGGAGCACGGCCGCGAGCGCGAGCATGCCGCCCGCCGGGGCCAGCAGCCCCGCCGGGTCGGGGGTCGTCGACATCAGGGTGAACAGCCGGTTGACCGGCGGCATCCCCTTGGAGAGGAGGGCGAGCATCACCAGCGCGACAGCGCTCACCAGCGCGTACCCCTGCCGCGCGAAGACCGCCCGGGAGCACAGCACCCCGATCGCGGTGCCGACGAGCGCACAGGTGAGCTGGGCTTCCAATCCCAGCACCAGACCCCTCAGGGTCACGTCGTAGCGACCCAGCCACAGCGGGAGGACCAGTCCGACGACCATCAGCGCCCCGCAGCTCAGCAGTGCGGTGCCGATCGACGCGAGGAGGACTTTGAGCGGGCGGCCACCGGAGGCGACGACGACGATCGCCCGCTGCGCCGGCTCGTCCAGGCTCATCAGCGCGACGCTCAGCCACGTCGAGCAGATGAACAGCGCACCGGCGGACGACGCGTAGGCGAAAGACAGCGCGCCACTGCCGTTGACGGTCAGTACGCCCAGCAGGCCCGCGAACAGGAGCAGCGGGGCGACATAGCGCTGGGTGTGCAGCACGGAGGCGAACGTGTAGCGGATCAGGGCGATCACCGGGCGCCTCCCCGCACGGCCGCGTCCGGCTCCCCGGAACCGGACGCGCCGCCTGTCACCCGTGCCACGGACCAGCCGTGCCGCAGTGCGGTGAGCAACAGCGCGTCGACGGCCTCGCCGGCCACTCGCACCGTGATCTCCGAGGCCCCACGGCGCACCGCCAGCACACCCGCCAATTCCTCCCAGACCAGATACCGGGGCGTGCCGCGCCCCGGGTATCCGGTCAGCACCACTTCGCAGGCAGGCCGGGGGTCGTTCGGGGCGGATTCCGGCCCGCGCAGCGAGACGCGTCCGTCCCCGAGGGCGTAGGTCCGCGTGGCGCGGGCTCGCGTCACCGACTCCCGGTGATCGGTGAAGAGCACCGTGCCGCCGCCGTCGGCGACCTCCGCGATGATGTCGGCGACGACCGCGTGGGCGGCCGCGTCCAGCCCCGACCACGGCTCGTCGAGGACGAGCAGCCCGGGCTCCACCAGCAGCGCCTGGGCCAGCGCGACCTTCCGCGCGTTGCCCTTCGACAGCTCGCGCAGCGGGGCCTGTTCCCCGCCCACCAGGGCCAGCCTCTCCAGCAGTTCGTACGCGCGCGAGGAGGCCACCTGGGTGGGCAGCCCGCGCACCCGGCCCAGATGCGTCGGGTAGCCGACTGCCGACATCCGCTCGCCGGGAGAGAACCGGTCGGGCACATACCCCACGACCGCCGGCCGCGCCGCCACCCGGCCGCGTGTCGGCCGGGTCAGGCCCACGACGATGCGCAGCAGGGTGGACTTGCCCGAGCCGTTTCCGCCGGTGAGCGCTGCGATCTCTCCCGCGGGGACGGCCACTTCGATGTCGCGAAGAAGCCAACCGCCACGGCCGTAGCGCTTGCTCACCGCGTGCAGGTGCAACAACTGGGCTCCTCCGTCCGGTCCGGCGGCGCCGGATGTGCCTCCGGGGCCTCCGGACTCCGCCGCAGCGGTCCGCTTCGCGACGTCCCCGCGCGGCCGGGCCCCTCGCCCCGCCCCGAACCGCCTCGTCGGTATGACGGATCGGATTCTCCGCTGCCGCGGTACCTCCGCGCCACCGGGAGCGCTCATTCTCCCGGCGCGGGGCAGACGAGTCCGGTACGTCGCGTGACCCGGCCGTCCCCCGTCACCGGGAGTCCGGTGGCGGGGGCGGCTGCCGTGCACGGCTTCGGCGGCCCCGGCCTCAGAAGTGGGCCGCCTCGGAGGTGTGCCGCCTCAGAGGTGTTTCCCGGGCGCGGCCCGCGCGGATCAGCGGCCACGGCGGCACCCTGAGCCATTCGGGTCGGTTATGCCGTGTCTTTCATATATTGCGCTGTAATGCCCGGATGCGTGGCGACGATGGACCGGTACTTGTTCTTTCGGACCTTCTCGGAGGCTTTCATGCGCACGCGCACCCTCACGCGCTCCCTCGCCGTCGGCCTGGCCACCTTCGGCCTGGCCGCTGCCGGCACCGCCTCGGCGGTGGCCGGGGGCCACGGGCACAACTGGGTTCACAAGGAGATCCACTGCAAGAAGGTCCACGTCAACATCTCGGACGACGACCACATCGTCAGCAACTCCGTGGGCTTCGTCTTCGGCCCGATGCAGAACGACTGACGGCTGAAGGCCGGTCCGCAGCAGACCGGTCGCACCCGTGACGGCGTGGAGAGGCCCACCCGCGAACCTCCAAGGACCGGGCCCCTCCACGCCTTTCGTCGTGCCCGGCCCGCTCAGCCGGCGGCGTGCCGCACGCGCGCGTCCGGCTCCGGCACGGCGAGGCTGAGCGCGAAGCGGTCCCCGGAATCGGTCCACCACTGGCACAGCCGCATCCCGGCAGCGGCCAGCTCGGCACGGATGGACGCCCGGCGGAACTTCGCCGAGATCTCGGTCCGCAACTCCTCCCCCGACCGGAAGTCGACGCTCAGGTCGACGGCGGGGAGCTTGGCGCTCAGCGCCCTGCGGGCCCGCAGCCTCATCTCGATCCACTCGTTCTCGCCGTCCCAGGCGGCCACGTGGGTGAAGTCTTCGGGGTCGAAGTCAGCGCCCAGTTCGCGGTTGAGGACGTGCAGGACGTTCTTGTTGAACTGTGCGGTGACCCCCTCCGCGTCGTCGTAGGCGGCGACGAGTACGGCGGGGTCCTTGACCAGGTCGGTCCCCAGCAGCAGGGCGTCTTGCGGCCCGAGCCGGGACCGCAGGGAGGCCAGGAAGCGGGCCCGGTCGGCGGGCAGCAGATTGCCGATCGTGCCGCCGAGGAAGGCGACGACCTTCGGCTCCGGGCACTCGGGCAGCGGCAGCTCCTGCTGGAAGTCCGCGACCAGCGCGTGCACGGCCACCCCGGGGTGGTCGGCGAGCAGCGCGTGTCCGGCCTCGGCCAGCGCGGACTCGCTGACGTCGACGGGCACATAGGTCAGCGGGGCGCCGAGCGCGGTCAGCAGCAGCCGGGTCTTGTACGAGGAGCCGGAGCCGAGTTCGACCAGTGTGCGGGCCCCGGTGAGTTCCGCGATCCGCGGTGCCGCGTCCCGCAGGATCCCGGCCTCGGCGCGGGTGGGGTAGTAGGCGGACAGCTTGGTGATCTGCTCGAAGAGCTCGCTGCCCCGGGCGTCGTAGAACCACTTGGGCGGCAGGCTCTTCGGGGTGCGGGTGAGCCCGTGGGTGACATCCGCCGCCAACGCGGCCGCGGTCGCGTTCGCGGGCAGGGTACGGGTGAGGGTGAACCGGGACGGGGTCACGCGCGGAACTCCTTCAGGGCGGTCAGCTCGATGCCGCCCGGGTCGCCGGTGAGCAGATGGGTGTCGGGAACCGGCCGCCATCCCGGATCCGCGTCGTGCGGTTCGGAGGCGACGGTGAGGGACGTACCGGGCTCCAGCAGATACCAGAGGGTGTCGCCGGAGGCGGTTGCGGCCAGGGTACGGCCGTCGGTCAGCAGGAAGTTGAGCCGCGAGCCGGGCGCCGCGTCGGCGAGTTCGACCGCGGTCGCGGCCAGCGCGGCGCCGGACCCCGTGCCCGCCCGCAGCCGGTGCCCGACCAGTGCCCAGGCCAGCGCCGAGTCGCAGCGGGCCTCCAGGCCCAGCAGCTCCTCCGGCGGCAGCCCGGCAGCCAGCGGCGCCAGGGAGGCGGGCCAGCCGGTCAGCGCGCCGTTGTGACTGAAGAGCCACGGCCCGGCGGCGTAGGGAGCGGCGGCCGCCTCTCCCGCGGCGCAGCCGCTGGTCGCGTCGCGTACGGCGGCGAGCAGCGCGCGGGTGCGCACCACCCGGCACAGGTCGGGGAAGAAGCCGTCCGCCCAGATCGGCCCGGATCTGCGGTAGCGGGCCGGCACCGGGTCACCGTCGGCGTACCAGCCCACGCCGAAGCCGTCGGCGTTGACGGTGCCGTGCTCCTGGCGGCGTGGTGCCCACGACTGGCGGTGCAGTGAGTACGGCGGCGCCAGCAGCAGCTCACCCACCGTGCGGGCGGGGCCCAGGTGGGCCAGGTGCCGGCACATCAGCGGTGCTCCGGGGTGCGGGCCGGCGGGTCGGCGGCGCTCACGTCGTCTCCTCCGGCGCCGGGGTGCGGGCGGTGCGGAACCCGGCGAAGATCTGCCGGCGCACCGGATGGTCCCAGTTGCGGAACGTCGCGCGCGCCACCACCGGGTCGGTGCCGAAGCACCCGCCGCGCAGCACCTTGTAGCCGGGACCGAAGAAGACCTCCGAGTACTCCCGGTACGGGAACGCGGTGAAGCCCGGGTAGGGGGCGAAGTCGCTGGAGGTCCACTCCCAGACGTCGCCCATGAGCTGCCGCACCCCGAGCGGGGAGGCTCCCCGGGGGCAGGCGCCGACCGGCGCCGGGCCCAGGTGCCGCTGCCCCAGGTTCGCGCGGTCGGCCCCGGGCTCCCCCTCGCCCCAGGGGAAGCGCAGGTCGCCGCCGGTGCGCGGGTCGTGGCGGGCCGCCTTCTCCCATTCGGCCTCGGTGGGCAGCCGCCGCCCCGCCCAGCGGGCGTAGGCGTCGGCCTCGTACCAGCTGACGTGCATCACGGGCTCCGCTTCCGGCACGGGTTCGCGAATCCCGAAGCGGCGCCGCCACCAGCCGCCGTGCTCCCGCTTCCAGAACAGCGGCGCCCGCAGCCCGTTGCGCCGTACGTGGTCCCAGCCCGCCGCCGACCACCAGCGCGGGTCGGCGTAGCCGCCGTCCTCGACGAACCGGAGGTAGGCGGCGTTGCTGACCGGAACGGTGTCGATGCAGAAGGCCGGTACCTCCCGGCGGTGCGCGGGCCGTTCGTTGTCCAGCGCCCAGGGATCGTCATCGGTCCCCATGGTGAACGCTCCTGCCGGCACCAGCACTTCGCTGCGGAGCGGGCCGGAACCGTCGGGAGGGGCGGGCGGCGGCGGTGCGCTCAGCGCGGCCGGGCCGCGCCGGAGCTGGTGGGTGATGAGCATGGTCTCGGCGTGCTGCTGCTCATGCTGGGCGATCATGCCGAACGCGAAGCCGTCCGCCTCCAGCGGGCGCCCGGCCAGTTCCGCGCGCTCCAGCACCCGGAACGCGTGCCCGCGCACCGTGGCCAGGTACGAGCGGGCCTCGTCCGGCGGCAGCAAAGGCAGCGCGGGGCGCTCGGCGCGCGGGTGCTCGAACGCGTCGTAGAGCGAGTCGATCTCGGGCCGCAGCGGCGCCTCTCCGCCCACGGCACGGAGCAGCCACTGCTCCTCCTGGTTGCCGATGTGCGCCATGTCCCATACCAGCGGGGACATCAGCGGCGAGTGCTGGGCGGTCAGTTCGGCGTCCTCGACGCAGTCGGAGAGCGCCAGGGTGCGGGTGCGGGCCCGGGTGAGGGCGTCGTGGGCGCGGGCGCGCAGCGCGGCGCGCTCCTGATCGGCGGTCACCATGGTTCTCCCTGCCGGCGGGGGGCGGTCTCGGAGGTGTCGGACCGGTGGCGGGTGTGCGCACGGTCGTCGGTGCCCGTACGTCGCTCGGTGCACACACGGTCGTCGCTGCCCGCACGGTCGTCGGCGGGGCAGCGGCCGGGGCCGATGTAGCGGGCTTCGAAGTCCGCCACCGCGGCCCGCACCCGCCGCCCCGCACCGAGTCGGGGCAGTGCCCGGCGGGCGAGGCCGAAGCAGTCGCGGGCCGCGGCGTGCAGTTCGGGGTCGGCCAGTCCCGCCCTGGCCGCGCGTTCCCACAGCGCGTTGCGGGGCGCCGGCCCCCCGGCCGTGAGCTCGGCCAGCGGCTTGACCACCCGGTAGGCGCTCTCGCTCGCCTCCGCGTCGTCGAACAGGGCCGTGGTCACCGCGAGCGGGACGATCCAGCCGTCCGGGCCCGGCTGCGCGTCGATCATCCGCAGCTCCAGATGGCCCCGGGGGCGCACGGGGGGAAAGAGGGTGGTCAGGTGGTAGACGAGGTCGTCGAGCAGAGGCGGACGGAGGGCGCCGGGACCCGTTCCGGGGCGGCTGCCGCGCCGGATCCACTGACGGAACGTCATCCCGTCCGCCGGGACCGTCCACGGGCCCTGCGCGGAGCGGACGCAGAGCAGCGGCGCGTCCAGCACGTACCGCGCCCAGGCCTGCCGGGGACTGTGTCCGCCCGCGGGCGGGGCGAGGTTGCGGTATCCGTCGAGCGCGGCCCAGACGCCCTGCCGCGCGGAGCGCCACCCGGCCCAGGGCCCCTCGTCGGCCGGGGAGTTGGCGAACGCCGCCGTGAGCACGGCACCCAGCAGGTGCGCGAGCAGCCAGCGGCGGCCCATCCCGAACGGTCCCGGCTCGGCCGTACCGGCGTCCAGGCAGACCTGCACGGACGCGGTGGAGCACATCATCGTCCGACCGGCGGGGCCGGTGCGGTCGAAGTACGCCTCCATGGCGCGATACCGCCGGTCCTCCAGCAGCCGGAGCGGGGGGTGGGGGTCGAGTCCCCGGCCCACCAGCGCGATGCCGTGCCGGTGCAGCCGGGCCCGGGCGGCGGTCAGGTCCGCCGAGACCGCGCGGACACAGGCGGCAAGTGAGGGCGCGGGCCGGGAACTGAATTCCAGCTGCCCACCGGGCTCGACGGAGATCGCCGAGGAGAGCGGCGCCTCGCGCAGCGCGGTGGCGGCGGCGCGGAGGGCGGTTGCCCCGACCCGGGCGGCCGGCCGGTTCGGCGGCTCGGCCTGCGGGGGCCGACGGGGGTGCGGGGGCTGCGGTGCCCCGGACCGGTGGGGGGGTGCGGGGCTCTCGGCCCCGGGTGGTGGGGGGTGCGGCGGGCGGGGCCCGGGGGCGCTGCCGGAAGCGGGCGCCAGCGGGCGGACGAGCCATTCGAGTTCGACCCCGACCCGGCGCGGCGGCCCGGTCTTGAAGCAGATGCCGTGTACGTAGGCGAGCGCCGCCGCCTCACTGAGCGGTTCGCCCAGGTACGCCTGCCTGTCGCCGGTCATCCGCCACCCCTCGTCACGCCGATGGTCTGCGAGGCGGAACGCGAACTGCCCGCCTCCATCAGAGCCGGTCCCCATTCCCGTCCGGGGAAACACCTGCGCGACCGCCCCACCGCACGAATCCGGCCGGGCCGCAACCGGTCGTGCCCGCGCCGCCGGCGGTGCCGGACGCCGACGGAGTGCGAGGGTGCGGGGTCCGGCAGTACCCGCGGCACCGAGTCCCCTGCCGGTGCACAGAGTTGGCGGAAACTCCCGCTCCCGGGGCACCGCTCCAGCGGCCCCGCGGCGGGCCGACCGCGGGCTGGTCCGTCGGGGCGTCCGACGCGGTGCCATAGGTCCCTCCGGGGCCGGGGCATCCCGCCGGGAGCGGATTCTCCGGTGCGTGGGCCGGCCGGCTGCGGACCGGTCCGCAGCCGGCCGGGCCCGGTCGGCCTCCGGTCGCCGGGCGGGTGCCCGTGCCGCTCCGCCGCGCATATGCCGTAGCACTCTCCGCAGACGCTGCGATGTCGCCGACTCCCACGGGAACCTTGCCGATCCGCGGGCGCCGCCGGAGAAATACCCGCCGGTCACACACCCGGCCGCGCCACAACCGGCCGGGGTGTGGTGCGATGGCGGTGCCGGAAACGGTCTCGGGGAATGTGGACCCCGGCACAGACCGTTGTCCGGTGCCAGGGCGCGGCCCGCCCTGATGCCCCCACCGCAGGAGACAGCATGAGCACCATCGAGCTGACCAAGGAAAACTTCGAGGAGACGGTCTCCGGGAACGACTTCGTCCTGATCGACTTCTGGGCGTCCTGGTGCGGCCCGTGCCGAAGCTTCGCACCGGTCTACGAGGCCGCCGCGGAACGGCACTCCGACCTGACGTTCGCCAAGGTGGACACGGAGGCACAGCAGGAGATCGCCGCCGCCTTCGAGGTGCAGTCGATCCCGACTCTCGCGATCATCCGGGACCGCACCCTGGTGTTCTCGCAGCCCGGCGCGCTGCCCGAGGCCGCGCTGGAGGATCTGATCGGCCAGGCCCGTGAGCTGGACATGGAAGAGGTGCGGCGTGCCGCCGAGGCCGAGGCCCAGGCCGCGGAGGGCGGGGAGCGCCCCGGCGCCTGAGCCACCGACGCGACAGCATGTGAGGACGGCCGCCCGGCGATCGCCGGGCGGCCGTCCTCGTCCGATTCGGAGCACCCGGCCGCTCACCGCCCGCGGGACGGTGGGTCCCGGGGGCGGTGAGCGGCGGGGAGTGTCAGGCGGGCACGTGCCGGGCGGCCAGCCGGACGTCGTGGCGGACCGGGTGGCCGTCGCGGACGCGTAGCCGGGCGACGGCGGCGAGCCGGTCGGGGCTGCTGGCGATGACGTTCACGTACTGGTCGGCGAGGCCGGCCGCCGCGTACTCACCGCACCCGTCGGTGATCGCGCGCACCAGTTCCCTGCCGTGGGCTCCGGTGACCGTGATGGCGACGCCGGCCAGCGGCCGCCCACCCTCGTCGGTGACCTGCCCGGTCAGCCCGGGGTCCGGCAGGCCCAGCCGGTGGTGGTGCGGGGCGACGGCGCTGGGCTGCGGCAGTTCGAAGGCCGGGTCCTCGACCGGCGGCTCGGTGGGCTCCTCCTCGGCGGCCTCCCGCGCCTCCTTGCGGGCCGCGCGGCGCTCCTTCCACGCGCCGAGGGCGATGAGGGCGGACCCGGCGGCGACCCATGCGCAGATGACCAGGGTGTGCGGCCAGACGTCCTTCCCGTCGAAGTAGAACAGCCCGCGGAGCGCCTCGATCAGGTTGCCCATCGGCATGACCGGGTGCAGGGCCCGGAAGAAGCCGGGCACCATCTGGACGGGGATCGCGCCGCCGCTGGAGGGCATGCTGAGCAGGACGAACAGGCCCATCGCCACGCCGGGGAAGAACTGCTTGCAGAACGGGACGAGCCCGTAGGAGGTGAGGGCGACGGCCTGGGTCATCAGGAAGACCAGCGGCACGGCGAGGGGGTCGTTCGGTATCACGTCCATGGAGCGCGCCACGAGGAAGGCGGCGACGCTCTCCACCACTCCGATGGACACCAGGGTGAGGACCTTCTTGCCGCGCCCCAGGACGGTGGCGCGCAGCAACATCATGACGCTGATGTAGGACGGGATGGTGCAGGCGAGGACGAGGTAGAAGAGTCCGGTGCCCATGCCGTCGCCGGGTGCGGTGGGGGCCGCCTCGTGGACCTGCAGCGTGCCGCCGCTGTGCTGCGCCACGCCGGTGAAGGTCTTCTGGAGGACTGCTTCGAGCGAGTAGCCGTCCGCCTTGGCGACGTAGAGCCGGGGGTGCTCGGCGTCGGGGACGAAGCCCGCCGTGGCCGCCCGGTCGGTGACCGCGTCGTGTGCTGCCTGCGCGTCGGCGACCTGGTGGACGTCGAACGCTCCGGGGCTCTGCTGTTCGAGGGCCTGTCCGAGCTGGTGGGCCGTCGGCCCGGCGACGGCCACGTCCACGTGGTGCGGCACCGGGTTGTGGAAGGGCAGCAGGTAGCAGACGAGGAAGCCGGTGAAGAAGAACGCCGGGAACCAGAGCGTCTCCGCCAGGGTGCGTACGGTCGCGCCGAGCGCCGAAGGGCTGCCGCCCGTGCGCTCCGGGTCCGCCTTGTGTTCCGCCATGGACAGGGTCCGCCTCCTCGGTGCGTACGGCGCGGGAAAATAAGTGGCATGGCCAATGATTAGAGAGGCTAACAGAAAGCTGCAGTGCTGCAAAAATGCACTACTGTAGAAAGCGCCGCAGCACGGACAGTGACCGGAATCAGCACGGGGAGCACAGATGGCCGCCCAGTCCGCCGGAGCAGACGCCCGAGGGCTCCGGGAACGCAAGAAGCTGGAGACCCGCTCGGCACTGCGCGCCACAGCGGTGCGGATGTACCTCGAGCGCGGGCCGGCAGCCGTCACCGTGCAGGACATCTGCGAGGCCGCGGGAGTCTCGCAGCGCACCTTCTTCAACTACTTCGAGACCAAGGACGACGCGGTCTTCGACTGGGACCGCCGGCTGGCCCGGCAGCTCGCGGAACTGCTCACCGCCCGCCCCGCGGGCGAGCCCCCGCTGGAGGCCGTGCACCGGACACTCCGCACCGCCCTTCCGGCCCTGGTCGCCGACGCCGGCTGGCGGGAGCGCCGACGGCTGCTGGGCAGGTATCCGGAGCTGGTCCCCAAACTGCTGCACAGCAACAGCCATCTGGCGGAGGCTCTGGCCGAGGCGGTCGCCGAGCGCACCGGACTGCCGCCGGACGCCCTCTACCCCCGCCTGCTGGCCGGCGCCGGACTGACGGTGCTGCGCTCCTCGATCCGGGCCTGGGACCCGGAGTCCTCGGCCGAGGACCTGCTGGCCGTGCTCGACTCCTGCTTCGCCTCGCTGGCCGCCGGACTCCCGTGCCCCGAGGGCGACGACCCGGTGCGCTCGGCGCGCTGACGCACCGCCGCGCCCGCGGACGCGAGGCCCCGGCACACCCCTTCCCGACGCCGGCCGATGCCGCCTCGCGGCCGGAGGACCGGCCGCCGGAGCGACCGAGAAGCGGCCCCGGGTGTCAGCGGCCGCCCAGCGCCGCCTCCAGGTCGTAGTGCACCGGCTGCTCCAGTTGCTCGTACGTGCACGAGCGCGGCTCGCGGTCCGGGCGCCAGCGGCGGAAGAGCACCGTGTGCCGGAAGCGCTCGCCCTCCATGTGGTCGTAGGCCACCTCGCACACCCGCTCGGGTCGCAGCGGCACCCAGGAGGAGTCCTTGCCGCCGCTCCACCTGCTGGGCGCGCCCGGCATCCTGCCCTCCTGCTGTGCTTCCTCCTCCGCCCAACGAGCCCACGGGTGCTCCTCCGGGCGGTCCGTCCGCAGCGGAGCCAGCTCCCGCATCAGCTCGCGCCTGCGCACCGCCGGGAACGAGGAGGAGGCACCGACGTACTGGAGCACGCCCGAGACGTCGTGCAGACCGAGCAGCAGGGACCCGAGCGCCTCGGGGCCGCTCTTGTGGGGGCGCAGTCCCGCCAGCACGCAGTCGGCCGTGCGCTCGTGTTTGACCTTGAGCATCACCCGCTCCCCCGGCCGGTAGGGCAGATCCGTCCGTTTGGCCACCACGCCGTCGAGTCCGGCGCCCTCGTACTGCGCGAACCACTCTCGCGCCACCGCGCTGTCGTGGGTCACCGGCGCCAGGTGCAGCGGCGGGCGGCACCCCTCCAGCGCGGACTCCAGCATCCGGCGGCGCTCGGAGAGGGACTCGGCCATGGCGTCGGTGTCGCCCAGGGCCAGCAGGTCGAAGGCGACGTAGGAGACGGGCGTCCGCTCGGCGAGCAGCCGCACCCGGGAGGCGGCCGGGTGGATGCGCTGCTGGAGCGCCTCGAAATCCAGCCGCCCGCCCACCGGCAGGACGATCTCGCCGTCCAGCACGCAGCGCTCCTGCAGCCGCTCCCGCAGCACCGCGACGAGTTCGGGGAAGTAGCGGACCAGGGACTTGCCGGTCCGGCTGAGCAGCTCGACCTCCTCGCCGTCCCGGAAGACCAGGCAGCGGAAGCCGTCCCACTTGGCCTCGTACTGCATGCCCTCCGGGACGGCGGACACGGCCTTGGCGAGCATCGGGCGTACCGGAGGCATGACAGGCAGTCGCATACCTCCGACTGTGCGGACCGGTGTCGGTTCCCGCGCGCCAGGTGATCCTTCCCGGTGAGCGCCGCGCGGGTGCCGGTGAACACACCGCGCCCGCACAGCGCCGGTGAACGCCCCGGTACGGAACCGAGCCGCCACACCCCGCCGGGCACGCGCACACCCGCGGCTCCGCTCGGCGGCCGGGCGGCCGGGCCTCGCCGTAACGGCGCCGGCTGCGGGTCCCGCACGGGTCCCCGCGGCTAGCCTGGAGGCCCGCAGTACCGTCTCCGGCCGGATCCTCCACGGCCCTCGTCCGGCCCTTCTCGCGAGGTGTGCCATGTGGCTCTCAGACATCGCGCGGACCTCCGCGCGGATCACCCGGGCGGCGGGCCGCAACGAGAAGGTGACGCTGCTCGCGGAACTGTTCGGACGGACCGAGCCGTCCGAGGCGCCCCTCGTCGTCACCTACCTCGCGGGGCGCCTTCCGCAGCGCCGTACCGGCATCGGATGGCGCACCCTGCGCGAACCGCCGCCGCCCGCGGCCGAGGCGTCGCTGACCATCACGGCCGCACACACCGCCTTCGACCGGATCGCACAGGTCAGCGGGAAAGGCGCACAGGCCGAGCGCAAACGGCTGCTCGACGGGTTGCTGGCCGCGGCCACGGAGGAGGAGCAGCAGTTCCTCGTCCGGCTGGTCGGCGGCGAACTGCGGCAGGGTGCGCTGGACGCGTTCGCGGTGGAGGGGCTGGCCGCGGCCGCGGGCGCCGATCCGGGAGCGGTGCGGCGCGCGGTGATGCTCGGCGGCTCGCTCGGCGCGGTCGCCCGGGCGCTGCTGACCGAGGGCCCGGAGGCGCTGACCCGGTTCACGCTGGAGGTCGGCAGGCCGGTGCTGCCGATGCTGGCGCAGTCCGCGAAGGACGTCGAGGAGGCGCTGGGCCGGCTCGGGCCGTGCGCGGTCGAGGAGAAGCTGGACGGCATCCGGGTGCAGGTGCACAAGGACGGCGGCGTCGTCCGCGTCTACACCCGGACGCTGGAGGAGATCACCGACCGGCTGCCGGAGGCCGCCGAGGCGGCACGCAGGATCGACGCCGCGCAGGCGGTCCTCGACGGCGAGGTGATCGCCCTGCGCCCGGACGGTTGGCCGCACCCCTTCCAGGACGTGTCCGGGCGGGTCGCCTCCCGGCTGGACGTCCCCGGGGCCAGCAGTGAACTGCCGCTGCACCCGGTCTTCTTCGACGTGCTGCTCCTGGACGGCCGGGACCTGCTCGACCAGCCGGCCATACAGCGGCACGCGGCACTGGCCCGGGTGCTGCCGGAGGAGCTGCGGGTGCGACGGCTGCCGGTGCCCGATCCGGCCTCGCCGCAATCGCGTGCCGCCGCGCGCGGATTCGCCGAGGAGGTGCTGGCACGGGGGCACGAGGGAGTGGTCGTCAAGGCGCTCGATGCGGGGTACTCCGCCGGGCGGCGCGGGGCCTCCTGGCTGAAGGTGAAGCCGGTGCACACCCTCGATCTGGTGGTGCTCGGTGCCGAGTGGGGGCACGGGCGGCGCACCGGCCTGCTGTCGAATCTGCATCTGGGGGCGCGTCGTCCGGACGGCGGCTTCGCGATGCTCGGCAAGACCTTCAAGGGCCTGACCGACACACTGCTGGCCTGGCAGACCGGGCGGCTGCGGGAGCTGGCCGTCCGGGAGGAGTCCTGGGGGGTACTGGTGGCGCCCGAACTGGTGGTCGAGATCGCCTTCGACGGTGTGCAGCGCTCGACCCGCTATCCGGAGGGCGTCACGCTGCGGTTCGCCCGGGTGGTGGGCTACCGGGAGGACAAACGCCCGGAGGAGGCCGACACGGTCGGGGCGGTCACGGCGCTGCTGCGCTGAGCGGTCCTTCCCCACCGAGCGGACACGGACCCCGGCACCGGCACCGGCACCGGCACCGGCACCGGGTCACAACTCCGCACGGACGCGTGCGGCCACGCGCCGGGCCTCGGACTCGTCGGGGTAGCTGCCGCGCGGCCAGAAGAACCCGCGCAACCCGTCCTTGCGCCTGCGCGGCACGACGTGCATGTGCAGGTGCGGCACCGACTGGCTGACCCGGTTGTTCCCCGCGACGAACGAGCCCTCGGCCTCCATGGCCCGCTCCACCGCGCCGGTGACGCGGCGCACGGCACCGAAATAGGGGCCGACCGACTCCTCGGGCAGGTCGGTCAGCGTCTCCACATGGCTGCGCGGCACCACCAGGGTGTGGCCGGGAAAGAGCGGACGCCGGTCGAGGAAGGCGACCACGGCACCGTCCTCGTGGACGCGGAAGGCGGGCAGTTCGCCGTCGACGATCCGGCAGAAGACGCACCCGCTGCCGTCGGCGGGGTCGGCGGACACGCGTCAGTCCATCGTGCGGGGGTCGGGGCCGACACGGGTGCCGGTCTCCAGCCGCTGGATCTCGCGCAGATCCTCCCCGTCCAGTTCGAAGTCGAAGACGTCGATGTTCTCCTTGATCCGCGAGGGGGTGACGGACTTCGGGATGACGACGTTGCCGAGCTGGATGTGCCAGCGCAGGACCACCTGGGCCGGCGTCTTGCCGTGCTTGGCGGCGGCCCGGCGGACGGCGGGGTCGTCCAGGACGCCGTTGCCGCGGCCCAGTGGGGACCATGCCTCGGTGGCGATCCGCTGCTCCGCGCCGAAGCGGCGCAGCTCCGGCTGCTGGAGCCGGGGGTGCAGCTCGATCTGGTTGACCGCGGGGGCGACTCCCGTCTCGTCCAGGAGCCGCTGGAGGTGGTCGGTCTCGAAGTTGGAGACGCCGACGGCGCGTGCCCGGCCGCTGTCGTGGATCTCGGCCAGCGCCCGCCAGGTCTGCACGTAGCGGTCCCGGGCGGGCGCGGGCCAGTGGATGAGGTACAGGTCGACGTAGTCGAGCCCCAGCCGCTCCAGCGAGTCGTCGAAGGCGCGCAGCGCGGTGTCATGGCCCTGGTCGGTGTTCCAGAGCTTGGTCGTGACGAACAGTTCCTCGCGGGGGATGCCGGACTCGCGGAGCGCCTTGCCGGTGCCGCCCTCGTTCCCGTAGAGGGCGGCGGTGTCCACGCTGCGGTATCCGGCCTCCAGCGCGGTGGAGACGGTGTCCGTCGCCTCGTCGTCCGGCACCTGGTACACGCCGAACCCGAGCTGCGGCATCTCCGTTCCGCTGTTCAGCAGGAGGGTGGGGACCGTGGGGACCTGGGTGCTGCTCACTGTGGACCTCGGCTTCCTCGGAGAGGGCTTCGCGGGCGGCGGTCGGGTGCCGCCCCGGATCGGGGTTTCCGCTCCGGCCCGCTCCATTCACGCATACCGCACCGGGCTCGCGGGGCTTCCCGCGCCCCGCGAGCCCGGTGCCGCGCCGTCCGGGTCCCGGTGTGCTCGGACCGCCCGGCGCCGGGCGCGGACCGCCCGGCGCCGAGTTCAGTCCCGGCGCGTCCCGGCGGTCGCCTCCTGCGTGCGGGGTGCGGGGACCGGCGCGGGGTCCGCGCCCTCGCGGGGCACGGGCAGCACCGCGTAGAGCACCGCGGCCAGCAGGGCGGTGGCGGCCCAGCCGAGCCCGTTCTCGCCGATCCAGGTGGAGACGAGGGGCCCGGTGAACCAGTCACATTTGGTGAAGCCCAGGCCCAGCAGCAACGCGACCCCCCAGGCCGTCATGGCCTGCCAGCAGTAGCCGCCGACATACCAGTAGCGGCTGCTGCGCGAGGTGTCGAGCAGCCCGGCGGGGTCGTAGCGGACGGTCCGGTTGCGGCGCCGCAGCATGTCGACCCCGTAGACGCCGACCCAGGCGGAGAAGGAGACGGCGAGCAGCGACAGGAAGGAGATGAACGAGCCGTAGAAGCTCTTGGCCACCAGCATCAGCAGCAGCCCGCCGGCCAGGCTGATACCCGCGTTGATGCTCACGGCCCAGGCGCGCGGCAGCTTCACGCCCATCGTCTGCGCGGTGAAGCCGGCCGAGTACATCGAGAGGCTGTTGATCAGCACCATCCCGATGAGCGCGATGATCAGGTACGGCACGGCCAGCCACATCGGCAGCGCCTCGCCGAGGAAGGAGACGGGGTCGTCGGTCTTGGCCAGTGCCGGGTCCTTGACCGACATCACGCCGCCCATCAGCACCATCGGAACCAGCACCAGCAGGGCGCCGGAGAGGGTGGTGCCGAAGATCTTCCGTCCTTCGGCGCTGTGCGGCAGGTACCGGGCGAAGTCGGGTCCCGTGGGGATCCAGCTGATCCCCCCGGCCGCGATGGTGCCGATCCCCGCGATGAACATGGCGGTGCCCCCGGCGGGCCGGGAGAAGACCGCTCCCCAGTCCATGGTGGTGACCAGGTAGCCCAGGACCAGCACCGTGAAGAGCCCGAAGAGGTAGGTCGACCAGGTGTTGCAGAGGTTGAGGACCTTGCGGCCCATACCGCTGACCACGAAGGTCACCCCGACGAACAGCAGCAGTGTGACGGCGATCAGCGGGGTGCTGCTGCGGACACCGAAGAGCAGGCGGAGCACCGTGAGGACAGCGTAGGCGCCGGTGACCGCGTTGATGGTCTCCCAGCCGAAACGGGCCACCCACAGGATCATGCCCGGGAAGTAGTTGCCCCGGACGCCGAAGGTGGCCCTGGAGAGCATGGCCCCCGGTGCGCCGCCCCACTTGCCGGAGACGGACAGCAGTCCGACCAGGCCGAAGGAGATGCCGCCCGCGATGGCGGCCGCGAGCAGGACCTGCCAGAAGTTGAGGCCGTTGAAGACCACCAGGCCGGCGCCCATGGTCAGCAGCAGGACACTGATGTTGGCGGCCACCCAGGTGGGGAAGAGTTCGCGGACCCGGCCGCTCCGCTCGTGGTCGGGGACGGGCTCGATGCCGCGGCTCTCGACGGTCTCGTCGAGCGCGCCGGTCGTCTCGGCGGCGGCCGGGGAAGCGGATGCTGAGGAGGGCGCCGAGGCGGCGCCGTCGGCGCCGGTGACGCCGGGGGAGACTGCCATGGGTGGGGCTCCGTGCGTGATTCTCTGGTGCGACGTGCGTCATTGCAGAGTCCTGACCAGGACTGGGAAGGGACTCTACGCGCGTTGCACGGGGCCCTCCATCGTACAGAGTGCCACGATCGACCCCTTTGACCTCGGGTGATCCTCCAACGGACCCGGGATCGCGGATCCGGCTCCGGCTCACCCGTCCGAGCGGCCCCGGCGCCGGAGCGGACGCACGGGGCAGAGTTCCGCGGCCCGTCCACGGCGGGGCCGGGCGCGGGCCGCCGCGCGGCCGGCGTCCGGGGCGCGGACCACCGCGCGGCGGCGGGATCCGCCACGCAAGGGGCCGGGCTTCGCTGCCGGGAGTGCGGGACATCACACACCCGGGTCGGACAGTCGTGCGGCGCCTCCGGGGACGGAGCCTCCGGAGGCGCCGACAACGGTCGCGGCGTCACAGCGTCACGGCACGGGCACCAGTACCACCGAGCACTTGGCGTGGTGCAGCACCGCGTGCACCACCGGGCCCACCTGGAGGCTGAGGCGCCGGGCCTGGCGCCGCACCCCCAGCACGACCACGTCCGCGCCCTCGCTCAGCTTGATCAGATGCTCGGCCGGCTGCCCCTGGTGCTGCTCGGCGCTCAGCGGCACCTGGGAGTACCGCTTCCGGAACGGCCGGAGAGTGTCCGCCACGAACTGCTCGGCACGCTTGGTCTCCGTGGAGGGCTCCTGCGGAGACAGCCGCAGGGCCACCCCGGGCAGCATCGGATAGATCCAGCAGTGCGCCACCCGCACCGCCGAACCGGACCGCTGTGCCGCCTGGAGACCGTACTCCACCGGCTGCGTCGCACTCTCCGACTTCACTCCCACGACCACGTCGCCGGGGGCCGAGCCGGGCTCGGGGAGAGCGCCGCGCACGACCATCAACGGCCCCGCGGCGTGCGCGGCCAGGCGCAGGCTGACGGAACCGAGCAGCAGCCCGCGGAAGCCGCCGTGCCCGCGGGTCCCCACGACGGTCAGCTCCGCGGTACGGCTGCGGCCCACCAGGGCGTCGGCCGCGGCTTCACTCACGCCGGTCGCCACGACCGTGAGCCCCGGTACGCGCTCGCGGGCCCGCTCTGCTGCGCTGTCGGCGACCTCGCGGGTCGCCTGGCGCATCCGCTCCCGGTCGGCCTCCGTCTCGGGGTAGGCACCGCGCCGCGCGGACACCCCTCCGCAGAGCACCTCCAGTTCGGCGCCCCGCCGTTCGGCCTCGTCGGCAGCCCGGTCCAGCGCGCGCAGCGAGTGCGGGGAACCGTCGACCCCGACCACGACACGGCCGACTCCGTCGGCGGGCGCGGATATTCCTGCGGGGCGCTCGTTGCTCTCCGACATGTCCGTCCTCTCCTCGCGTCCTCGCCTCGATGCGTGGGTACCCCGCCAGTGTGGTGCACACGGGACGGATGCGGTAGAAGCTTCGGCAACCGGTCGTACCCGCCTTCCGGCGCCCGCCCGGGCCTCCGCCCTGGCCTGCCTCGGAACCGGCTTGTGTGCGGCGGCAGTTGGGTCCGCGACCCGCGCTCCGGCGAGTCGGCACCGGCTTCCGGAACGCTCCCCTCCGCCGGCCCTCTTCGGCGTTCCGACTCCGCTCCTCTCCACCGCTCCGGCCCGCCGCCGGGCGGTTCCCGCCGGCACGGCTGCCGCCCGCGGCTCCACCCCTCCGCGGCGGACCGCAGCCACCTGCACCCAGCCACAACCAGGATACAAATTTAACTCAGTTACATTTTCCTGATACGGTCGCCCCATGAGCGAGAACGGCACCGGACTGCGCGCACGCAAGCGACAACGCACCTACCGGGCGATCTCCGACGCGGCCGTCTCCCTCTTCCTGGAGAAGGGCTTCGACACCGTCTCGGTGTCCGAGATCGCCGAGGCCGCCGAGGTCTCCAAACCGACCCTCTTCCGCCACTTCCCCACCAAGGAGGACATGGCGCTGCACCGCTTCGCCGACCACGAGGACGAAGCCGCACGCGTGGTGGCGGGGCGCCCGGCCCGGGAGTCGCCGCTCACCGCGCTGGAGAACCACTTCCTGGCAGGGCTCCGAGCCCGCGACCCGGTCACCGGACTGTGCGACGAGCCGGAGGTGCTCGCCTTCCACCGGCTGCTCTACGGCACACCCGAACTGGTCGCACGGCTGCACTCCTACACCGCGCGGTCCGAAGAAGCGCTGGCGGACGCGCTGGCGACAGGCGCAGACGATCCGGCCGACGGCGCCGCGGACGCGGGCGCCACACCCGGACTGACGGCGCGGCTGGCGGCCGGGCAGCTCGTGACGTCCCAGCGCGTGCTCGCGACCGCCAACTGGCGGCGCATCGCGGGCGGCGCGAGCGCGGACAGCGTCTCCGCGGTGGCCCAGGAGGACGCCCGCCGCGCCTTCGCACTGCTGCGCACCGGGCTGACGCCGTTCGCCTGACCCGGGCGGAGCGGCGGGCCACACCGGCGGCGGGTTCATACCGGCACAGGAAACGCGCCCGCACCGGCACCCGCCACCGCCGGCGGGCCCGCCCGCCGAAGCCGTAGCTACGGGCCGCCGCACCGCGTGGCACGCCGAGCACAACCCGAGCACCGGACACCGAGCAGCACGGACGACACCACGACCGAGCCCGATCGGGCAGCAGATCGGGCAGTGAGGAGCACCGCACCATGCCGGGGCAAGACACCACGGAGGAGAACCCGCTCCGGGCCGAACTGGCCGCCGAGCGCGCCTATACCGATCTGTGCCGCGCCGCGCTCGGCACCGCGGACGCCGCCGCCCGGGACCGGGTCCGAGAGGGCGCCGGAGTACTGACCGGGCAGCACTCCGGCGAGGCGGCCGCGGAGGGCGTGGCGGGTGACGGGGCGAGCGCGGAGGCGCTGGGCCGCCATCTGCGCAGCCGGGCCGCGGAACTGCGCAGGGAACCGGACGGGCCGCCGTTCTTCGGACGGCTCGACTTCCTCGACACGGGGAGCGGCGGCGAGGAGGCCGGCGAGCACCGCGGGCAGCGCTACTACATCGGCCGGCGGCGCGTCAGCGAACACCCTTCGGCACCCCCGCTGGTGCTGGACTGGCGCGCCCCGGTCTCCCGGGCCTTCTACCAGGCGACCGCCGCGCACCCGCGGGGAGTGGGCTCCCGGCGCCGGTTCGGCTGGGCGCCGGAGGGCACCGGCACCGCAGCGGATCTGACCGGGCTGGAGGACGAACGGCTCACGGACCCGCTGCCAGAGGGCGCCGGCGAGGAGCCCCGGCCCCCGGACGCGGTGGCCGGACCCGCCCTCGCCTCCCGGATCGTCGCCGGAGAGATCGAACGTCCGCGGGTCGGGCCGATGCGCGACATCGTCGCCACCATCCAGCCCGAGCAGGACGACCTGGTGCGCTCGGGCCCCGACAGTTCGATGTGCGTCCAGGGTGCGCCGGGCACGGGGAAGACCGCGGTCGGGCTGCACCGTGCCGCGTATCTGCTCTACACCCATCCCCGGCGGATCGAGCGCGGCGGCATGCTCGTCGTCGGCCCCAACCCGGCTTTCCTGGCCTACATCTCGGCCGTGCTGCCCGCGCTCGGCGAGGGCGGGGTACGCCAGTGCACCGTGCGGGACCTGCTGCCGGGGCTCCCGGTGCGGGCCGAGGACCCCCCGCGGGTGGTGGAGTTGAAGCACAGCGCCCGGATGGCCGAGGTGCTGCGACGGGCCCTCCTCGGGCGGGTACGACTGCCGGACAGCCCGCTGGCGGTACCGGACGGCTCCTACCGCTGGCGGCTGGACGAGTCCGAACTGCGTGCGCTCGTCGAGGAGACACTGGCACAGCAGCCGCCCTATGAGGTGGGGAGGGAGCGGGTGCGGGCCCGTACGGCGGCGCTGCTGCGGGAGCAGGCCGAGCGCCGTGCCGGGCCGCCCGGCGGCGCCTGGCTGCGGCGGATGGGCCGGACCAGGGCGCTCACCGGGTTCCTCGACGCGGTGTGGCCCCGGACCAAGCCGGAGGAGGTCGTCGCCGGGTTGCTGGGCGACGCGGAAGCGCTGGCCCGGGCCGCCGACGGGCTGCTGGGCGCGGAGGAGCAGCGGGTGCTGCTGTGGCAGGGGCGCCGCCCGCGGTCGCCGCGCACGGCCCACTGGTCGGAGGCGGATCTGCTGCTGCTGGACGAGGCGGCGGGACTGATCGCACATCCCGAGGAGAGTTTCCGGCACGTGGTGGTGGACGAGGCACAGGACCTCTCCCCCATGCAGTGCCGCGTCCTGGCACGCCGGAGCCGTTTCGGTTCCCTGACCGTACTGGGCGACCTGGCGCAGGGAACGACGCCCTGGGCGGCGCGCGACTGGCCGGGGCAGTTGGCGCATCTGGGCGCGCCCGGAGCGGCTGTCACTGCGCTGACCACCGGCTTCCGGGTGCCGTCCGAACTGCTCAGGCCGGCCAACCGGCTGCTGGAAGCGCTGGAGGTGTCGGTACCGCCCGCCCGTTCGCTGCGCACCGGGGGCGAACTGCGTACGGTCCGGGTGGCGACGGCTGCCGAGCTGGTCCGAGCCGTGCCGGAGCGGGTCGCCGCGGCTCTGGCGCGCGAGGGCTCGGTCGGGGTGATCACGTCCGGGGCGCGGGCCGCATCTGTGCGCGCGGCGCTGGAGGCGGCGGGGATCACGACCGGCGCACCGGGAGGAGAGCCACGGCGGGTCGCGGTGGTGGAGGCGGAACTCGCCAAGGGCCTGGAGTACGACCATGTGGTGCTGGTGGAACCGGCCGAACTGGCGGGCCGCGGCCTGCTGGGGCTACGGCACCTCTACGTCGCGCTGACCCGCGCGGTGTCCCGGCTGGAGATCGTGCACGCCGCCGGACTACCGGAAGCTCTGCGGGACTGATCGGGCGGGGGCGGCCAGGTCGCGGAGCCAGTCCGGCTGATCGGCGATCTCCAGCAGGAGGAGCAGCCGGGTGAGCGGATGGTCGCAGCCTGGACCGTCGCCCGCCGGGCCGTCAGGGGTGGTGGATTCAGCGCCTGGTGTGGTCACGGAGGCTCCTGTGGACGGACGGAAGATCATGAACTCCATTGTCCGGTGGCGGAGTTGAGCCCATGGAGAACACGGGCTCGGGTATGACGGGCATTGTCGAGGATCCGCACTTACTTCTGCAAGTACATCTGCAATTACATCTGTAAGCACGCCCAGTTGTGAGACGCTTCCGGACGTCGCAACCGCCACGGGGGACGCAAGTGACGTAGGGAGAGTCGTACATGCAGATCGAGAACGGCATCGAGGCCACGAAGATCGAGGGTGCCGCCTGGCGCAAGAGCCGCCGCAGCAACCCGAACGGCAACTGCGTGGAGGTGGCAGCGCTTCCCGGACAGGGAGTCGCCGTCCGCAACTCCCGGTTCCCCTCCGGACCCGCCCTGGTCTACACCCCCGCCGAGATCGCGGCATTCGTCCAGGGCGCCAAGGACGGCGACTTCGACGACCTGCTGGACGCCTAGGTCCTTCCGCCCGGACCGGGGATCGGGACCGGGCGCGTGCGCACCGGGCCCGGCGGGGTCGGCATCCTCCGCATCCGCGGACCCCGCCCCGGACCGGGCCCGCGACGACCGACCGCCGAGCCGCCGCCCACGACTGACCGCCGATCACAACCGAACAGCACCACGGACACCGCCGCCACACGACACGGACGTGTGGCGGCGGTTCGCCTCCGATGACGCCGCCACACCGGAACGCCGGCACCCGGCCCGCCGGCTGCGGCACACGGAGTGCCTCCGCCCGCCCGCAGCGGGTCCCCGCCACCGGGCCGTCAAATCCGGCCGTACAACCTGTATGGCTGTACGCTCAGTCGGAGGAATGGGACACTGAGCATCCGAGCAGTCACTCAGGGAAGCTAGGCGGGCGCGATGGAGGCACAGCCGCGACGCGAGACGTCGCCCGGACGCATCCTGGACCACCCCAGGGGCGGACCGACGATCCTGCGTATCGTCCTGGGCACCCAACTGCGGCGGCTGCGCGAGGAGCAGGGCATCTCCCGGGAGGCCGCGGGGGAGGCGATCCGCGGTTCGCACGCCAAGATCAGCCGCCTGGAGCTGGGGCGGGTCGGCTGCAAGGAGCGGGACGTCGCCGACCTGCTCACGCTGTACGAGGTGTGGGACCAGCAGCAGCGCGAGGAGTATCTGGAGCTGGCCCGGCAGGCCGGCTCACCGGGCTGGTGGCAGAAGTACAGCGACGTGATGTCTCCGTGGTTCGACCGGCTGCTCGGCCTGGAGGAGGCCGCGTCCGTCATCCGCGCCTACGAGGTGCAGTTCGTACCCGGACTCCTGCAGACCCGCGACTACGCCCGCGAGGTCATCCGGCTCGGCCACCCCCGCGACGACAGCCGGCGCAGCGAGCGCCGTATCGAGCTGCGCATGGAACGCCAGTCGATCCTCGACCAGCCGCACTCCCCTCGGCTGTGGGCCGTGATGGACGAGGCCGCGCTGCGCCGCCCGCTGGGGACCCGCGAGGTGATGCGCGCCCAGCTCGAGCACCTCATCGACGTCGCCCAGCGGCCCAACGTCACGCTGCAGATCGCCCCGTTCAGCATGGGCGGACTCGCCGCCGCGGGCGGCCCGGTCACGATCCTGCGCTTCCTGGAGCCCGATCTCCCGGACATCGTCTACCTCGAACAGCTCACCTCGTCGCTCTACCTGGAGAAGCGGGACGAGGTGGAGGGCTACCTGGTGGTCATGGACCGACTGTGCGCGATGGCCGAACCCCCGAACCGAACCGTGGCGTTCCTGGAGAAGCTGCTGAGCGAGTACTGACCGGGCTCCGCACCGCCGCTCCGTACCGGGACATCCCTCGAAGTGCGGCACGCTGCCCCTCGCGCGTCGCGTGACGCGGCGGGCGGGCCCGACCGCCGCGACCAGTTTCGCGACCCCGCCCCCACCGCCTGACCCCGCACGACGCGGCGGCCAGGTGCTTGGCGATCGCGGCACTCCGCGGGCGCGCCCTCGGCTGACTCGGAGGTGGGGAGCCACTCCAGCCGCTTCACGCCCGGACCGCCGAGCCCGCCGCCTCGGCCACTCGCCGACGCCCGGGCCGTGGCCCTGGGCGACCGACGGGGGCAGGCAGGCCGCCAGCGTCCAGAAGCGAGCGTGGACGGCGATCCCGGCGCCCTGGGCGCTCCCGGAACTGCCCCGCCCGACCCGCGAGGGATGATTTCGCGCCGTATGCGGCAGGCGGCGTCGCGCGGACGCTGCCCGGCCACATGATCCCCGCCCACCCTTCATCGGGCTGACCGAGCGGGACCCGGGGTGGCGGATCGAAGCCCCGTTCACCGTGGTCGTCGCCGAGGACGACAAGGGCCTGGCGCACGCCGCCGAGGAATACCGGTGCTGGGAGCGGGTGGCGCGGGAGGTGGACTTCCACCGGCTCGGCTCCGGCGGCCACTACTTCGTCCGGGGCAACCCCGCCGGAACGGCCGAACTGATCGAGCGGGCATGGGTGTCCGCGGCCGAGAGGGAGGACTGAGATGCCGGTTCCCGTGCCCGGACCGATCCCCGTGCTGTGCTTCCCGTTCGCGGGAGCGGGGGCGTCCGCCTTCCGCCGCTGCCAGGAGTACGGCAGCGACACCGTACGGATCTGCCCGGTGCAACTGCCGGGCCGTGAGGAGCGGTTCGGAGAATCGCTCCACACCGACGTCGCGGCGGCGGCGGACGGGCTGCTGCCCGAGATCCTGGATCAGCTCGCCGGGGAACCGTACGTGGCGCTGTTCGGGCACAGTATCGGAGCCGTGCTGGCCTACGAGACGGCTCACCGGATCGCGGCACTGGGCCACCCCGAGGTGGTCAAGCTGTTCGTGAGCGGCTCCCCCGGGCCGTGGAAACGGCGCCGGATCCGCGCCACGGGGCTGTCCGACGCACTGTTCCTGGAGCGGGTGCGGGAGTTCGCCGGATACACCCATCCGGCCCTCGAGCATCCGGAGCTGCGGGAGATGCTGCTGCCGCCGCTGCGTGCGGACGTCGAGATGCACGAGAACTACCTGGCTCCCTCTGAGAAGCCGCTGGCGATCCCGGTCGTCTCGGTCCGCGGCGCGGAGGACGAACTGGTCTCCCCCGCGCGGAGGCGGTCGAGTGGGAATCGGCCACCACCGCGGGCTGCCGGCAGGTCGAACTGCCGGGCGGGCACATGTATCTGGTGGACGAGCCCGCCGCTCTGGTGCGGCTGCTCGACGCGGAGCTCTCCTGGCAGGGGGTGGCACGGGGAACGGGGTACTCGTCGCTCCTCCGCCCGCCCCGGCGGCCGCTGTCGGAGCCGGGGACACGACTGCCGGGCAGCTGGCGGGCAAGACGGCGGTCATCACGGGTGCGGCCCGCGGCATCGGACGGGCCTGCGCGCTGGCGTACGCCCGTGCCGGAGCGGAACTGCTCCTCACCGACATCGGCCACGACCTGACGGGAGTGCCCTACCCGCTGGGCAACGCGGACCAGTTGGCGCACACCGCGCGGCTGTGCCAGGAGCTGTCCCCGGCCGCCACCGTGGTCAGCGCCGAGGCGGACGTACGCGACCTGGACGCCGTACGGGAAGTCGTGGACGGGGCACTGGACCGGTTCGGCCGGATCGACATCCTGCTCAACAACGCCGGCATCGCGGCGCCGTCGGGCAAGACGGTGCAGGACATCACGCCTTCCGAGTGGGAGCTGATGCTGGACGTCGACGTCTCGGGGGCCTGGCGGATGATCCGCGCCGCGGGCCCCGCGATGGCCGCGCAGCGGTCGGGCAGCGTCATCAACGTCTCCTCGACGGCCGGGCTGGTGGGCTACCGGCACTTCGCCGGGTACGTCACCGCGAAGCATGCGCTGATCGGGCTGACCAAGTCCGCGGCGCTGGACTTCGCCCCGTTCGGGGTCCGGGTGAACGCGCTGTGCCCCGGCTCGGTACGGGACGACGGCGCCGCGGAGGGCCGGATGCTCAGCGAGATCGCCCGCTCGCTGGAGGTGCCGGTGGCCGAGCACGAGGAGACCTTCGTGGCCGCGCAGCCGATGAACCGCCTGATCGAGCCCGAGGACGTGGCGGGGACCGCGCTGTGGCTCGGCTCCGACGGCTCCCGGCAGGTGACGGGTTCCACCGTCACCGTCGACGGCGGGTTCACCAGCCGATGAGCGGCGGCACAGGTCACCTCGGGCAGCACAGCGACAGCGGGGAGAGAAGGACGATGGACGACACAGGCCGGCTGTGCCAGGCGCTCGCCGTACGCCTGCACGCGGACGCCGGCACCGGGCCGACGGAGCGCGCGCCGGCCCGCGCGGCGGGCGGGGTGCGGCTGTGGGTGCAGGACGTGCCCGGCGGCGCGGATACGGAGATCGCGGCGGTACGGCGGGAGCGCGAACTCTCCCGGCCCGCCGACCCGCGCACCGGGCCGGGGCTGCGGGCGGTGCTGCTGCGGTACGCGGACGGGGCGGCGGACCTGGTCGTGGTCGCCCACCGGGCGGTGCTGGCCCAACCCTGCGACCTGGCCCGGGCCCTGCTGGGCGAGGAGGTGGACTTGGCGGTCCCGGCCGGCGATGCGGCAGCCGAACGGGAGGCGCGCCTGCGGTCGGCGCTGCGGGACCTCGACCGCCGCCCGGTACCGGAGTGGGGCCTGGGCGAGGCCGGGGCCCCGACCGTGGGGCACCGCCGCTTCACCGTCCCGGCCCGCGGGCGGGCGGCGGACCCGGTCTCGCTGCGGGCGGCGCTCGGGCTGGTCCTCGCCCGCTGCACCGGGACCTCCGAGGTGGGGGTGGGGGTGGACGCGGAGCAGCGGGTGGTCTTCTCCGCGACGCCGGGCCGGACCGTGGCGGAGGGCCGGATGACGCCCGGGTTCGTGGCCCGCAAGGAGTGCGGGTTCGCGCCCTGCTTCGAGGAGGTCGGCCATCTGGTCGACGGCCGCGACCCGCTGCAGGACGACGCGGACGTGCTGGAGGTGGTGGCACGGGCGCACGCCGCTGTCGGATTCTGCACCGGGTGGACCCATACCGAGCTGCGACTGACTGCCGAGGGCCCGAAGGTGGTCGAGATCAACGCCCGGATCGGCGGTGACCGCATCCCTGATCTCGGGCGGCTGGCGCTGGGCACCGACGCGGCGCTGGCGGCCGCTCGACTGGCCTGCGGCGCGGAGCCGCCCGGTCTCCGTCCCGGCCCCCGGCGAGCGGCGGGAGTCCGGTTCCGCTATCCGGAGGAGGACTGCCTGGCCCGCGCGGTGCGGGTGGACATGGCGGCGCTGCCACCGGAGGTGACCGAGGCACGAGCGATCGCCCTGCCGGGGCAGGAGCTGCGGCTGCCGCCGCACGGCGCGGTCGCGGGCCGGTACGGGCTGGTCACCGCCGTCGCGGAGTCGGCCCAGGAGTGCCGTGCCGCCCTGGAGAAGGGTGCGGAGGCGGTACGGCTGGAGGTGCTCCGCCCGCTGGGGCCGCCGCGCGGCTGACACGGGTAGCGGACCACTGCTGCCGGCCCGGGTCCGGAGAGGGCAGTGAAGCCGGGTCGGCAGGACGGCCGCTCATCAGCCACGGGGCTCATCCGGTGTTCCGCGCTCGGCGGCCGGAGTCGGCGCGGGGCTACGGCTTTCGCGCCACGCCGCCGAACTCGAACCAGGTCTCGTCCTCCAACTGGCGTGCGCACAGGTCGGAGTCGGGCCGCCAGTCGTTGACCTCGACCAGGCCGGGTTCCAGCACGTCGAGACCGGCGAAGTACGCCTCGACGTCGTGCGGTTCGCGGACCCGGCCCCACTGGCCGTTGGTGCTGCGGTCCATGAACCCGGTGACGAAGTCGCGGGTCTCCCGGTCGTGGCTGACGAGTTGGTTGAGGACGACGAAGCTGCCGGAGGGCACGCGCTCCAGGGCACGGCGCACCACGGCGGCGGGGTCGGAGTGGTCGGGGATGCAGTGCATCACCGAGACGAAGAGCAGCGCCACCGGCCGGGAGAGGTCGATCAGGCGCTTCACCTCGGGGCTGTCGAAGATCGCATCGGTGTCGCGCAGGTCGGCCTGGATCACCGCGGTGTCGGCGTTCTCCTCCAGCAGCGCCCGGCCGTGGGCGAGCACGATGGGGTCGTTGTCCACATAGACCGCGCGGGCTCCGGGGGCCGCGCGCTGGGCGACCTGATGGACGTTGTCCTGGGTGGGCAGCCCGGAACCGTGGTCGAGGAACTGGCGGATGCCGTACTCGCCCACCAGGATGCGCACGACCCGCTGCAGGAAGCGGCGGTTGTTGCGGGCGAGGTGGCGGGTGCGCGGCACCTTCTCGTCCAGCACCGCGACGGCTTCCCGGTCCACGGCGTAGTTGTCCTTGCCGCCGAGGTAGTGGTCGTACATCCGGGCCACACTCGGGATGTTGATGTCCACCGCGTGCTGCCCGGCTCCGGTCGTCTCGTCCCGCATACGCGCCCCAGTGTGTTCACCGGCACACCGCGCACCGACCGCGCGGGCACCTGCCCTGGCGGGAAGCATGTCACGCCGGTGCGGTCCGGACCAACGTCAAGTGACCTCAGCCCAGCGGAATTTGACCAGGTGACCGGGACAGAACGGGAGGAGCCGGGAGGGTCGCGGCACCCCGGGAGGGTCGCGACGCGGGGGCCGCCGTTCCCGCACCGGGGGCGCCACCGGAGGCCCTACAGCACGCCGTCGGCGGTACCCAGTTCGGCCCACACCACGCGGCCGCACCGGCCGCCGTGCGCGGAGACGCCCCAGCGCTGCGCGAGGGCGCCGACGAGCTGCAGTCCCCGGCCGTTCACCTCTTCGGGGGCCGCGCTGCGCGGCTGCGGCGCACAGTGCTGGGTGCCCTCGTCGGTGACCTCTATCCGCAGACGTTCGTCGTCCAGGTGGATGCGGCACGCTATCCGGACGGTGTCCGTGTGCAGGACGGCGTTGGTGACGAACTCGGAGATCACCAGTTGCGCCGTGTGGGCGAGCTCCTCGGGAAAGCCCCAGTGCTGCAGCTTCCCGCGGAGCCGGGCGCGGGCGCGGGCGACCGACGAGGTGTGAGCGGGGAGCTCGAATCCCTCCTGGCGCGCCACCTCGGCCGGCGCGGCCGACGGTGCGGGCAGGGGGAGCTGCGTGAGGGGATACGAGGAGGCCACGGGGGAACGCCTTCCGTCTACCTGTGAGGGGAGGGGACGGCTACCGGGGAGCAGTCCGCGCCGGGCGCGAGCGGGCCCGCGCAGGCATCGGCCGGACGGGCCGCCGCGGGCCACTCCGGCGGCAGCGGTGCTGTGCGGCTCCGGTGCCGCAGTCTCATGAGCTGGGTCACGCTCTTCACTATGCCCAGCTTCTTTCACAGATGGCAAGAGGAGTTCTGCAATTCGCAGAATCGCATGGGCAGTATGGCTGCTGCACACCAGCCATGGCACACTGCTTGACGCCAGGGTCCGCCAGGGGAGGCAGTCAGGGAGGCAGTAGTGGCCGAGGCTCGTTCCGCGCCGACTGTGGGGCAGATAGTGCTCGGCCTACGCCTTCGCGACCTCCGCGAGCGTGCCGGACACTCCTTCACCGACGCCGCGTACGCGCTCAGTGTCAACACCACGACGGTGCGTCGCATGGAGAAGGCCGAGGTGGGCCTCAAGCCGCCCTACGTGGAGAAGCTGCTGCGGATGTACGGCCTCTCCGACGAGGAGACGGCCTCGTTCCTGGCCCTGGTGGACGAGGCGAACCGGCCCGGCTGGTGGCACAGCTTCCGTGATGTGCTGCCGCCCTGGTTCAGCCTCTACGTGAGCCTGGAGGGCGAGGCCAGCCTCATCAGGGCGTACGAGCCGCACTGCGTACCGGGACTGCTCCAGACGGAGGAGTACGCGCGAGCCCTGCTGCGCACCGGATTCCCCTCCGCCGAGGAGGACGAGCTGGACCGCCGGGTGCAGTTGCGCATGGGCCGCCAGCGGCTCCTCCAGGACCCCGAGGCGCCGGTGCTGTGGGCCGTGCTGGACGAGCAGGTGCTGCGCCGCCACGTGGGCTCACCCTCCGTGATGCGGGGCCAGATCGACCGGCTGATCGAGCTGTCCCGGCAGCAGAACATCACGCTGCAGATCATCCCGTTCACCGCGGGTGCCCACCCCGGCATGTTCGGGCCCTTCCAGCTCTTCCGGTTCGAGATTCCGGAGCTCCCGGACATCGTCTACACCGAGAGCCTGACAGGCGCCACGTACCTGGACGAGCGTCCGGACACCGCTGCCTACCTGGAGGTGCTGGACCGCATGGGCGCGCAGGCCGCGCCAGTACCACACACCGAGGCTGTACTCGGTGAGATCCGCAAGGAGTTCTGAACCATGGGTCATTCCGGCCACCCCCCACACATATACAACGGCATGCCCGCGAAACACCTCGGCACCGAGGGCTGGCAGAAGCCGTGGAGCGGCACCAACGGCGGCAGCTGCGTCGAGGCGATGAAGCTCGGCGACGGCCGGGTGGCTCTGCGGCAGTCGACCGACCCGGAAGGTCCGGCGCTGATCTACACCACCCACGAGTTCGAGACCTTCCTCAGGGGCGCCAAGCAGGGCGTTGCCGACTTCCTGCTGGCATCCGACTGACCGCACCGCCATCACCCCGGAACCCGGAGAACGGAGAGGCCGCATGACCGCAGAGGGCAACCCTCCCGGCATAGACACCACCAAGCCCCACTCGGCCCGGATGTACGACTACTACCTCGGCGGCAAGACCCACTACGAGGTGGACGTCCAGGCGGCCGAGGCGGTCATCGCGACCGTTCCGTTCGCCGGTGCGATGGCCCGCGCCAACCGCGACTTCATGATCCGCGCGACCCGCTGGGTGGCCTCCGAGGCCGGCGTACGGCAGTTCCTGGACATCGGCAGCGGCATCCCCACCGAGCCCAACCTCCACCAGGTGGCCCAGTCGGTCGCCCCCGAGGCACGGGTCGTCTACACCGACAGCGATCCCATCGTGCTGCAGTACGCGCAGGCGCTGCTGCACAGCACACCCGAGGGCCGCACCACCTACCTGCAGGCCGACGCGGCCAAGCCGGAGTCCATCGCCGACTCCGACGAACTGCACGCCACGCTCGACCTGAGCAGCCCGGTGGCCCTCTCGGTCAACGCGCTCTTCCACTTCGTCCCGGACGAGTGGGGGCCCTACGAGATCCTCACCGGGCTGCTGGACAGGCTGCCCTCCGGCAGCTACCTGTGTCTCTCGCACGCCACCGCGGACATCGACGACCCGGCCCTGGCCGCACTGGGCCGCGAGGTCGAGGAGATCTACGCCAAGGGTGGCACCGCACTCCGACTGCGGGACCGCAGCGAGGTCGGCAGGTTCTTCGAGGGGCTCGAACTGGTCGAGCCGGGCATCGTGATGGCGCACGACTGGCGCCCGGAGCCCGGCCGGACGGAGGAGCTCGAAGAAGGACAGCCCAGCATGCTCGCGGGCCTGGCCCGCAAACCCTGAACCACGAGGCACCACGACAGGCACTACTGAGGGGGAGACCGCATGTCCGAGCAGGACGGACCACCGCCGGTCGACACGGCCATACCGCACTCCGCGCGGATGTACGACTACTACCTCGGGGGGAAGACCCACTACGAGGCGGATGTGCGGGCGGCCGAGGCGGTGGTCGCCAAGCTGCCGGAGATCGTCACGGCGGCGCGCACCAATCGCGACTTCATGATCCGCGTCACCCGCACCCTGGCGGCGGAGTACGGCGTGCGGCAGTTCCTGGACATCGGCAGCGGCATCCCGACCGAACCCAACCTCCACCAGGTGGCCCAGTCGGTCGCCCCCGACGCACGGGTCGTCTACACCGACAACGATCCGATCGTGCTGCAGTACGCGCAGGCGCTGCTGCACAGCACACCCGAGGGCCGCACCACCTATCTGCACGCGGACGCGACCCGGCCGGAGACCGTGCTGGACTCGCCCGAGCTGGGCCAGACCCTCGACCTGGACCGCCCGGTGGCCGTCTCGGTGAACGCGCTCGTCCACTTCATCCCGGACGAACGGGCACCGGAGGGAATGCTGCGCACGCTGCTCGACCGGCTCGCTCCGGGCAGTTTCCTGTCGCTGAGCCACGGGATCGCCGATGTGCCCGACCGGGAGGGCTCCGAGCGGATCGACCACGTGGTCGACATCTACCGGCGCAGCGGCACGGTGCTCGTGCCCCGGAGCCGGGAGCAGGTCGCCCGGTTCTTCGACGGATGGGAGCTGCTGGACCCGGGGCTGACCATGACGCATCTGTGGCGCCCCGACAACGGCCCCGACGGCGGGCTGCCCAAGGGCACCTTGACCCTGTACGCGGGGGTGGGCCGCAAGCGGTGAGCGTGCAGGCACGGAGCCGGAGGCGTTGACAGGTCCGGCCATCGACGTGACCATAAGCAAGCGCTTAGAAACTGAGCACCGCACGTCACTGCCGCCTGCTCACCGCCTCCGGGATCGGACCGCCCCATGCCCTCACCCTCGCTGCTGCTCTCCCGCCGCGACCTGGACTTCCAGCTCCACGACTGGCTGGACGTCGAGGCGCTGACCCGGCGGGCCCGCTACGCCGAGCACTCCCGCGAGACCTTCGACGACGCCCTGGAGCTGAGCGAGCGGATCGCCACCCGGCACTTCGCCCCGCACAACAAGAAGAACGACCAGGAGGAGCCCTGGTTCGACGGCGAGCGGGTGCACACCGTCGAAGAGGCCTCCGAGGCGCTCGGAGTGTTCGCCGAGTCCGGGCTGCTGGCGGCGGCCATGGACGAGGAGTTCGGCGGCATGGGCATGCCGCACACGATCGCCACCGCGTGCTTCTCCTACTTCCAGGCGGCCAACGTCGGCACCTCCGCCTACCCGTTCCTCACCCTGGGCAACGCGCGCCTGCTGTGCGCCCACGGAACCCGCGAGCAGATCGACACCTATGTACGGCCGATGCTCGAAGGGCGCTACTTCGGCACCATGTGCCTGTCCGAACCGCAGGCCGGCTCCTCCCTCGCGGACGTCACCACCCGCGCCGAGCCGCAGCCGGACGGCACCTACCGGCTCTTCGGCACCAAGATGTGGATCTCCGGCGGCGACCACGAGCTGTCCGAGAACATCGTCCACCTGGTGCTCGCCCGGGTGCCCGGCGGGCCGGCGGGCGTCAAGGGGCTGTCCCTGTTCATCGTCCCCAAGTACCTGGCCGCGCCGGACGGCGGCCCGGGAGAGCGCAACGACGTGGTGCCGGCCGGGCTCAACCACAAGATGGGCTACCGGGGCACCACCAACACGCTGCTCAACTTCGGCGAGGGCGCCCGCCACCGGCCCGGCGGGGAGCCGGGAGCCGTCGGGCACCTGGTGGGCGAGGAGCACCGCGGGCTGGCGTACATGTTCCACATGATGAACGGCGCCCGCATCGGTGTCGGCGCGGGCGCGATGGCGCTGGGATACACCGGCTATCTCAAGTCCCTCGCCTACGCGCGCGAGCGGCCGCAGGGGCGCGCGCTCGCGGCGAGCGGCAAGGACGCGGCGGCCCCGCAGGTTCCGATCGTGCAGCACCCGGACGTGCGGCGGATGCTGCTGGCGCAGAAGTCCTATGTGGAGGGCGCGCTGGGGCTGCTCCTGTACTGCTCCATGCTGGTGGACGAGCAGCGCTCGGCCCCGGTCGAGGAGGACCGGGGCCGCGCCGAACTGCTGCTGGACGTCCTGACGCCGATCGCGAAGAGCTGGCCCTCGCAGTGGTGCCTGGAGGCCAACAGCCTGGCCATCCAGGTGCACGGCGGCTACGGCTACACCCGCGAGTACGACGTCGAGCAGCACTACCGCGACAACCGCCTCAACCCCATCCACGAGGGCACGCACGGCATCCAGGGCCTCGATCTGCTGGGCCGCAAGGTGGTGCAGCACGGCGGCGCCGGACTGCACGCGCTGGACGGTGCGGTGCGGGAGACGCTGCGGCGTGCCGAGGCGGCCGGGGGCGAGGCAGCCGTGCTGGCCGGGACGCTGAGCGGCTACTGGGAGCGGGCCATCGGCGTGACGGCCCGGCTGTGGGAGAGCGGCGACCCGAGGACGGCGCTGGCCAACTCCTCGGTCTATCTGGAGGCAGTCGGGCACGTGGTGGTGGCGTGGATCTGGCTGGGCCAGTTCCTGGCCACGCTGTCCGCCGACCGCGCGGACGCGGGAGCCGAGGCGTTCCTGCGCGGCAAGCAGCAGGCGGCCCGGTACTTCTTCCGCGCCGAACTGCCCCGAACCGGCCCGCAGTTCGACCTGCTGGCCGCGCTGGACACCGTCGCGGCCGACACCGATCCCGACTGGCTCTGAGCCCGGCCGGCGCGGCTCAGCCCTCACCCAGGTCGCGCCGGTCCAGGGGCCGGGTGGCCGGGCCCTGGAGCACGGTGCCGTCCGTGGCGAACCGCGAGCCGTGGCAGGGACACTCCCAGGCGGTCTCGGCGTCGTTGAACCGGACCAGGCAGCCCAGGTGCGGGCAGCGCGGCGAGAGGACACGCAGTTCGCCCTCGGTCGTCCGGTGCACCGCGCAGCGCCGCCCGCGCACCCGCACGATGGCGCCGTCGCCCGGCAGGATCTCGTCCACCGAGTCGACATGGCTGGGGCGCAGCCGGTCGGCGACGAACCGCCGGGCGACCGCCGACTGCAGGCGCAGCAGCGCGGGTGCCTCGCCGGCCCGCAGCCGCACCGGGTCGTAGAGCTGCGCCCACGGCGGCAGCGGCTCGCCGGTGAGCTGGGCGGCGAGCAACTGCCCGGCCAGCACCCCCGAACTCATCCCCCAGCCGCCGAAGCCCGCGGCGACATAGGTGTGCCGGGTCCCGGCGTGGAGTCGCCCGATGTACGGCACCCGGTCGGTGGTCTCGTTGTCCTGGGTGGCCCAGCGGTGGGCGAGCCGGGCGCTGGGGAATCGCTCGTAGGTCCAGGCGGCCAGCCGTTCGTAGCGGGCGCCGACGGAGCCGGTGCCGGGTGTCCCGGGGGCGAACGTCTCCCCCGTGACGATCAGCAGCCGCCGTCCGTCGCCGAACGGGTAGGGCGCGGTGCGCACCGAACGGCTGCCCCGTTCCGGGGAGACGTAGGTGCCGCCCGGGTCTTCTTCTTCGGGCAGCAGCGCGGAGATGACCAGTTCCCGGCGGGGTTGCAGCCGGGAGAACATCAGCGCCCGGTCGAAGACCGGATAGTGGGTGGCCACCACCACGTCCCGCGCACGCACCTCTCCCCCGTTCTCGGCCCGCAGCAGGCAGGGCTCCCCCTCGTCGAGCGCCACGACGCGGGTGCGCTCGAACAGCAGGCCGCCGTGCAGCCGGATGTCGTCGGCCAGCGCCAGCAGATACTTGCGCGGGTGGAACTGCGCCTGGTCCTCGACCCGGACGGCGGCCCGTACCCGGAAGGGCAGTCCGGTGTCGGTGACGAAGGAGGCGTCCAGCCCGGCCTCGGCGGCCGCCTCCGCCTCGGCCCGTACCTCGTCCACGTGCTCGGCCGACTCCACGTACAGGTGCGCCGGGACACGCTCCAGTTCGCAGTCGACGCCCAACCGCGCGGCGACGGCGGCCAGCCGGTCGACAGCGCCCTGCTGCGAGAGCGCGTAGTGCCGCGCGTCCTCGGCGCCGCGGTCGGCGCGGAGCCGGCTGTAGGTCAGTCCGTGCAGCGCGGAGAGCTTGGCCGTGGTGTGCCCGGTGACCCCGGCCGCCAGCCGGTCCGACTCCAGCACGGCGACGCTGCGCCCGGCGCGGGCCAGCTCCCAGGCCACCGAGAGGCCGGCGATACCGCTGCCCACCACGGCCGCGTCCACCTCGATCCGGCTGTCGGGCGGCAGTTGGGGGCGGACCTCCCCCGCCGCCGAGAGCATCCAGTAGGACTCGTATCCGACGGGCAGTGTGGTCACCGCCGCCTCCCTTCGGCCCCCGGGGTCGTCCTCCCTGTGGTTCCCGCTGGTACGCCGCTCACCCCCACCGGCCACCCGCATATCACCTGGATTCGGCCGAAAAAGCGCTTCCCTGCGAGGTTTCGCACAGCGAAATTCCGCCAACTCCTCCCGCACGGTGCGGTGACAGCGCTACGGTGTGTGCGCGCGGGGACGGTCGGTTGTTTGCTGCACGCCGGGAGGGTTCCGCGATGAGCGACAAAGGGCACCGGACGCCTGCTCACCACCTCGAAGAGCTGCTGGCCCGCGCCCAGAACCCGTTCGACGTCCGCGACACGGTCCTGGACCGACTACGCAGCGCTGTGATGTGCCAGGTGGAGTTGTACGGCTGGCGGCACCGCAACGTCCCGGCGCCCGCTCTGCGGTGCAGCAGTTTCCGCCATGTCTTCCTGCTCGCCGACGGCAGCAGCGTGCTGCTGTGGGAACTGCGCTACGACAGCCCGGACGGCGCGGGCGAACTGCACGAGGTGTACGACGACACGGAAGCGCTGCGCCGTGCCGAGCGCCGGGCGCACCGCCGGATGGGCGAGAAGGGCGAACCGGACCGCCCGGGCCGGACGGCCGCGGTGTTCGACTTCCTGCCCGGGGCCCCGGGCACGGCCTGCCCGCGGCGCGAGTACTCCGAGGGCGACTCGGCCGACCACGCCCGCAGGCTGCTGCGCCGGGCCGAGAACCAGGACCGGCCGGGCGAGGAGACGCTGCGGCTGCTCTCCTCCGCGCTGGGCCACCACATCCTGCATGTTCCCGGGCCCCGCGTACGGGCCGGGGACTGCCAGGTGTGGTGCTCGGTCTACGAGCACGCCTTCCTGCTCGCCGACGGCAGCGAGATCAGCCTCTACGAGCTGGAGCACAACATGACGGGCAGCGGCCGGCTGGCGTGCGAGGTGTACCCGGACGAGTCCGTGGCCGGCCAGGCAGCACACCGCCTCGCCCGGGAGCGGGGCTTGGACCTGTAGATCCCGGCCACGGTCGCCCGTGGACCGCCGAGCATCGGAGGAACGGCCATGTCCGCTCACGGACGCCACCGCCGCCATCAGCCACGCGCCGTCTCCCGCGTCTCGTTACGGGTGACGGCCGGCGGGGCGGGGATCGCACTGCCCCTGGTCGGGGCGCAGGCCGCGGACGCCGCGGCAAGGGATGTGTGGGAGAAGGTGGCCGCGTGCGAGAGCAGCGGCAACTGGAACACCGCCACCGGCAACGGCTATTACGGAGGCCTCCAGTTCTCCAGCAGCACCTGGGAGGCGTACGGCGGTACCGCCTACGCCGCCGGGGCCGACCAGGCCACCAAGGACCAGCAGATCGCGGTCGCCGAGAAGGTGCTCGAAGGCCAGGGCCCCGGCGCCTGGCCCACCTGCGGGCCGCGCGCGGGCCTCGTACGCGGCGACGCGGCTCCGGCCGCCGCCCGGGACGACTCCGGGGGGCAGGCGGATGCGGCCGGCCCGGCGCGCGCCGAGCAGGCCGCGCAGGCCAAGGCGGACCGGGCCAGAGCCGAGCGCGGCAAGAAGCTGACGACCTACCAGGTGGTGGGCGGCGACACGCTCTCCGGGATCGCCCAGGAGAACGAGGTGGCGGGCGGCTGGCACACCCTGTACGAGAGCAACCGCTCCACCATCGGCGACGACCCCGACCTGATCCTGCCCGGCCAGCGGCTGAGCCTGACCGGCAGTCCGCGGCGTACCGAGCGCCCGCCCTCCCGGGCCCGCGGCTCCGAGGACGCTGCCGCGCCGAAGGCACCGCGGCAGCGGGCCGAGAAGCGGTCCGCTGCGAAGAAGAAGCAGCAGCCCCCGGAGAAGCACCCACGCAAGGACACCCGGGAGCAGGTGGCGAAGCAGGCCCCCGCACACCGGGACTCACCCTCCGCCACCGCACCCGTCTCCGGCGTGGCCCCCAGCACCGCCTACCGTGCGACGGGCGGCAGTTGGTCCTCGGGGCACCACACCGGGGTCGACTTCCCCGTCGGCACCGGCACCAGCGTCGAGGCGGTCACCAGCGGCACGGTCGTCTCGGCGGGCTGGGGCGGCGCCTACGGATACCAGGTGGTGCTCCGGCACCGGGACGGCAAGTACAGCCAGTACGGCCATCTCTCCGCCATCTCGGTGCGCTCCGGACAGGCGGTGCGCACCGGGCAGCGGCTCGGCCGCTCCGGCGCGACGGGCAACGCGACCGGTCCGCACCTGCACTTCGAGGTCCGTACCGGACCCGGCTACGGCAGCGACATCAATCCGCTGGCGTATCTGCGGGGGCGCGGGGTGCGGATCTGATCTCCTCGTCCTCCCGCCCGCCGGGGGCCGCGGCCGGCTCGACGGTGCGGTCGCTCTGACCGGCGACAGCCGAGCCCTGCTCGAACCGCAACTGCGGTATGACGCAGATCCGCCCGACGTCGGCCGTGACGTCTCGGCCCCTCAGCGAGCGCGGCTAGGGGCGACCGCGGGCTCGGTGACGGCAGGGCTGTCATGGACACCCAGGCGCAGGTGTTCGACGTGGAAGAGGGCCTGGTCGAGGAGTTCGGCGACGTGGTTGTCGTACAGGGCGTAAACGATGGACCGCCCGTGGCGCTCCCCGGCGACGAGTCCGAGGTTGCGCAGCAGGCGCAGCTGGTGGGAGCAGGCGGAGGCTTCCATACCGACCGCTTCGGCCAGATCGCTCACCGAGCAGGGGCCTTCCTGCAGGCGGGCCAGGATGTACAGGCGGGACGGGGTGGCCAGGGCCTGGAGGGTGGCGGCGACGTCGGCGGTGCCGACCGCGTCGAGTCGCTCGCGAGTGGTGGCGTTGCTGCTGGTGCCGGTTCCGTGACCCATGACTCCCATCATACCGACTACACATGAAGACCTGTTCAAATATTCCTGTACGGTGGTGCCGTCCCCCCGGTTCACCCGTGAAGGGTTGCTTTGTCATGTCTTCTGTCCTGGATCAGCGGCCGGCGCCGCCCCCCGACGTGCAGCGTCAGGCGGCTCCACGCCGACGAACGCGGCTGCCGGCGCTTCCCGAGGTCCGCTGGGCATTCGCGGCCCTGGCGCTGTTCCTCCTCGCTCTGCCCGCATATCTGCTGGGCGGCCCGGCGTGGCTGTGGGGCACCTTGTTCGCCGCCACCTACATCACCGGCGGATGGGAGCCCGGATGGGAGGGCTGTAAGGCCCTCAAGGACAAGACCCTGGACGTGGACCTGCTGATGGTCGTCGCGGCGCTCGGCGCCGCGGCGATCGGCCAGGCCCTCGACGGTGCGCTGCTGATCGTCATCTTCGCCACTTCCGGCGCCCTGGAAGCCGTCGCGACCGCGCGGACCGCCGACTCGGTGCGCGGACTGCTCGACCTCGCTCCCGACACCGCAACCCGCCTGCTGCCCGGCGAAGCCGAGGAAAGCGTCGACGCCCGGACCCTCTCGGTCGGCGACACCATCCTGGTCCGCCCCGGTGAGCGGGTCGGCGCCGACGGCCAGGTGATCGACGGCACCAGCGACGTCGACCAGGCCACCATCACCGGCGAACCGCTCCCCATCGCCAAGCAGGCGGGCGACGAGGTGTTCGCCGGCACCGTCAACGGCGCTGGGGCCCTGCGCGTGCGCGTCCAGCGGGACCCGTCGGACTCGGTGATCGCCCGGATCGTGAAGATGGTCGAGGAAGCCTCCGCGACCAAGGCCCCCACCCAGCTGTTCATCGAGAAGATCGAGCAGCGCTATTCGATCGGCATGGTCCTGGCGACCCTCGCCGTCTTCCTCGTCCCGCTCGCACTCGGCGACGAGCCGCGCTCGGCGCTGCTGCGGGCGATGACGTTCATGATCGTCGCCTCTCCGTGCGCCGTGGTGCTCTCCACGATGCCGCCGCTGCTGTCCGCTGTCGCCAACGCGGGCCGGCGCGGCGTGCTCGCCAAGTCCGCCGTCGTCATGGAGCGCCTCGGCCAGGTCGACATGGTGGCCCTGGACAAGACCGGCACCCTCACCGAGGGCACGCCCCGCGTCACCGATGTCCGCCCCCTTCCCGGGACCGGCTTGGACGAGGGCGCGCTGCTCACCATGGCGGCAGCGGCCGAGCACCCGAGCGAGCATCCCTTGGCCCGTGCGGTAGTCGACGCCGCCCGCACGGCGGGCCTCACCATGCCCGGGGCCGCCGACTTCACCTCCGCCCCCGGCCTGGGCGTCACCGCCACGGTCGACGGGCACACGGTCCAGATCGGCTCCCCCTCCCGCCTGTTCACCGGCACCGCCGCCCGAACGCCGTACGAGGGAACGGTGGCTGAGCTGGAGAAGGCCGGGCGCACCGCCGTCGCCGTCCTGCGGAACGGCCAGTTGGTGGGGGTCCTCGGCATCGCCGACCGGCCGCGGCCGGATGCGAGGGCGACCGTGGCCGCGCTCTCCGAACTGACCGGCCGCACCCCGGTTCTCCTGACCGGTGACAACGAACATGCCGCGAGGCGTCTGGCCGCCGAGGTCGGCATCACCCATGTCCTCGCCGGGCTGCTCCCGCAGGACAAGGTCGCCGCGGTCGAGGAGTGGGAGGCGGAAGGGCGCCGGGTGCTGGTGGTCGGTGACGGCGTCAACGACGCCCCCGCCCTGGCCGCCGCGCACTCCGGAATCGCGATGGGCAAGGCCGGCTCCGACCTCGCGCTGGAGACGGCCGACGCTGTCGTCGTACGCGACGAGCTCGCCGCCATCCCCTCGATCGTGCGGCTCTCGCGCACCGCACGCCGCCTGGTCATCCAGAACCTGGCCATCGCCGGGACGTTCATCGCCGCCCTCGTCACCTGGGACCTGATCGGCACCCTGCCCCTGCCGCTCGGTGTCGCCGGCCACGAGGGCTCCACCGTCATCGTCGGCCTCAACGGTCTGCGCCTGCTGCGCGAAGCCGCCTGGCCCCGCCTGACCAAGGACGCCTCGTGAGCAGACGCACCCGCCGGGCACCGCCCGCGGCCGGGGTCGGCGCGCAGTCGGTCGAGCGTCTCCTGCGCGGCGCTGAGTCCGGCCGCGCCCGCGTACTTCTGCACGGAGGCGAACGGGGAGGCGGCAGTGCGAAGACCCCGAACGTCACCGCCGCCGGCACCGGCACGTCGGCCGGCAGCCGCCGTGCCACCAGGCGCGCAGTCCCGGGTGTGACTGCGCCGCTCACTCCTCCGGCTGCCAGTCCTGCAGGTCCCACCAGGGTCCGGCGCCGATGGCGTGGTCGTGCGACTCGACCTGGGTGGTCAGCCCGCGCCACTCGTCGTCGATGACGTAGACGTGGTCGATGTGGGTGAGGAAGGTGTAGCCGGGGTCCTTCTCCAACGCACGCTGAACCTTGTCGTAGGCGGTCTTGCGCACTTCGGGGTCGCGGCTGCGGCGGGCGGTGTCGAGCTGCTCGTCGACGGTCTTGTCGTGGTAGTGGGCGAGATTGTTCCAGCCGTCGCCGGCCTGCGACGAGTGCAGCGTGGGGTAGAGGTCGAAGTCGGGATCCGCGGGGAAGCCGTTGCCCGTCAGCAGGGCGTCGTGGTCGAGCCGGGGGCGGACGACCTCGCGGCTGCCGGCCCGGACGGTGACGTCGATTCCGGCCTTCTCGGCGTCGGCGGCGTAGGCGAGGGCGAGGTCCTGGCGCAGTTTCTCCCCGGAGAAGTACCAGAGGGTGAAGGCGGCGCGCCTGCCGTGCTTCGTGCGGATGCCGTCCCTGCCCGGCTTCCAGCCCGCGTCGTCCAGCAGTTTCCGGGCCCGGGGCAGGTCACGCGCCCGCCGGGTCCCCTCGGCGAACCAGGGGCTGTCGGTGGGCAGCGGACCGTAGGCGGGCCTGCCCGCGCCGTTGAGGACGGAGTCGACCATGGCCTTGCGGTCGACGGCGAGGTCGAGGGCGCGGCGGACGGCTCTGTCCTTGGTGACGGGATTGCCGCTGGGGAGGGTGACGGCACGGTAGTCGGCGGTCTTGGCGCTGAAGGTGCGCCTGTCCTCGTCCTTCTCGAAGGTCTCGGCGAGGTCGGGCGGGAGGACGGCGCCGTCCAGGTCGCCGGAGCGCAGTCGGGTGGCCCGTACGTCGTCGTCCTCGATGACGGCCACGGTGAACCGCTCGACCTTCGGCTTGCCGCCCCAGTAGTGCGGGTTCGCCTTGAAGCTGAGCTTCTCGCCCTTGCGCCAGCGGGTGAGGATGTAGGGGCCGGTGCCCACCGGCTCGGTGTTGTACGACCCGGTGTTGACGTCGGTGCGCGAGGCCACCGCCCGGGAGGCGATGGGCAGCACGGTGCGCTCGGCGAACGCCGCGTACGGGTAGGACAGCCGGAAGACGACCCGGTGCTTCCCCTCGGCGGTGACGTTCTTGACCGCGTCCAGCTCGCTCTTGGAGGGGTTGTTGGTCCTCTCGTCGAGAATCGTCTCGTAGGTGTAGACGACGTCCTCGGCGGTGAAGGGCTTGCCGTCGCTGAAGGTGACGCCCTTGCGCAGGTCGTAGGTGTAGGTGCGGCCGTCCTTGCTCACCTGCGGCAGCCGGGTGGCGAGTGCGGGCCGCAGGTTCATCTTGGCGTCGTGGGTCAGCAGCCCGTCGAATATCTTCGAGTTGCCCTCCTTGCCGTAGCCGAGCAGGGGGCTGAGGGTCTCCGGCTCCTGGGCGACGCCGACCGTGAGCGTGTCGGTGCCGCCGCCCGAACCGTCACCGCCGCCGGGCGCGGAGCAGGCCGCGGCCCCCACGAGGACCACCGCGGCGGTCGCCGCAGCGGTGGCTGTCCGTACCGTCCGGGCAGACATCCGTGGCACACTCCCTGTTCGATGTCGGCAGTTTTTGCAAACCTTTCGCAATTGGGTGCGATTAAATCACGGCGGCATGGTGCGCTATGCCCCGATACCTCCCGACGGGGCGCTCGGCGCCCGGGCAAGATCCAGCCCCAGTAACGCTGTTTCCTTCCACGCGCCGCTTCTCGGTCAGTAGCCTCGTGGGCCCGACCGGAACTCCCCGGTGAACAAAGCGAGCTGGAGACCCTTCGATGGAACGTCCCGCCTGGGCCCCGCAGGGCATCGATCTCACCGTGCCGAGCGTGTCGCGGATGTACGACTACTACCTGGGCGGTTCGCACAACTTCGAGGTCGACCGGGAGACGGCCCGGCAGGCGATCAGGGCATGGCCGGGACTGCCCAAGATCATGCAGGCGAACCGGGCGTTCATGCGCCGCGCCATCCGCTTCGCCGTCCGGGAGGGGATCACCCAGTTCCTCGACATCGGTTCGGGCATCCCGACCTTCGGCAACGTCCATGAGGTGGCCCACGCGCTGGACCGCGGGGCGCGCACCGTCTACGTCGACAACGACCCGGTGGCCGTCGCGCACAGCCGCGCCGTGCTGGGAGACGACAGCAGAGTGGGCATCGTCTCGGCGGACTTCCGCTCCCCCCAGGACATCATCGAGAGCCCCGAGGTGGAAGAGCTGCTGGAGCTGGACGAGCCGGTGGTGGTGATGCTCGTCGCACTGCTGCACTTCGTCGAGGACCGCGACGAGCCGCGCAAGTGCGTGGCGGAACTGGCCCGCCACCTGGCGCCGGGCAGTCTGCTGGTGATCTCCCACGGGTCCGGTGAGGGCGGCCCCGTGCGGGACGGCGGCGCCGCCCTCCGTGAGGTGTACAGCACCGCGAACGCCCCGCTCGTGACCCGGTCCAAGAACGAGATCGCGCAGTTCTTCGAGGAGTTCGAGCTCGTGGAACCGGGCCTGGTCGCGCTGCCGCACTGGCGCCCCGACAGCCCGCAGGAGCTGGAGGACCCGGTCGTGCTGGGCGGGTTCGCCGGAGTGGGCCGCAAGGTGGGACTCGCCGAGTGACTTCTCAAGGCGGTCCCGGAGAACACCAGGGGCACACCCGGCCGGCGTCCGGTCCGGCGGAGGACGGCACCGACCAGGGAGGCGAGGACGGGCTGCGCCGCTTCGCGCGGATCTGGAGCCGGACGGTCTACCCGGCCACCCAGACCTCCCTCACCCGGGCCGAACTGGAGGACTTCCTGCACCCGTTGGCCGTGCGGCTGGGCGAGGCACTGCACACCTTCCCGTTCAGCCCCGCGCCGGGCCGGGAGGTCGGCGAAGTGCTGGTGAACCAGGCGCACTGCACCAGTCCCGACGCACTGCCGCACATCCTCGGGGTGATCGAGTCCTACCTCGTCCTCTACGCGGGCACCCCGCGCGGCCTGGGCGTGGACGAGGCACGGTCGCGCTGCGCACGCCTCCAGCACGCCCTCGCGGCCGGGTTCACGCTCGCGGTGCGGGAGCGGACCCTGGCCGAGCAGGAAGCCCTCTCCCGCGCCGCGCTGGCCGCGCAGACCGCGGTCGAGGAGGCCTTGCACGCGTCCGAGACCCGGTTCCGGGCCGTCTTCAAGGACGCCACCCTCGGCATCGGGATCGCCGACATGAACGGCCGGCTGCGCGACGCCAACGGCGCCCTGGCCCGGATGTTCGGGCACTCCGAGGAGGAGATGCGGCGCCGCAACATCAACGACTGGGTGCACCCCGACGACGCCCCCGACGTGTGGCGGCTGCACCGCGAGCTGGCCGCCGGGCGGCGCGACCACTTCCGGGTGGAGAAGCCCTACCAGCGCCCCGACGGCACCGTGCTGTGGACCAATCTGACGGTCTCCCTGCTGCGGGACGCCGACGGCGAACCCCGCTACCAACTCGCCCTCATGGAGGACATCACCGAGCGCCGGCTGCTCCATCTGCGGCTCCGCTACGAGGCCACCCACGACGAGCTGACCGGGCTGCCGAACCGCACCCTGTTCGCCGAGCGGCTGGACCGCATCCTGACACCCGGCAACGGGGTCGCCCGGTTCGGACTGTGCTATCTGGACATCGACGGCTTCAAGACGGTCAACGACAGTCTGGGGCACGCCGTGGGCGACCAGCTCCTCGTCGCGGTCGGGGAACGCCTCCAGTCCTGCACGACCGCCCCCGCGCACCTCGTGGCCCGGATCGGGGGCGACGAGTTCGCCGTGCTGATGTCCGACCCGCAGGGCGCGGAGGAGATCACCGGCATGGCACGGGCCCTGCTCGCCGCGCTGGCCACCCCCGTCTCGCTGGACGGGCGGGAGCTGTCGGTCCGGGCCAGCATCGGCATCGTGGAGGGTGCCGCCGGAGTGCTCGAACCCGCCGAGGTGCTGCGCAGCGCCGACATCACCATGTACCGGGCCAAGGACGCGGGCGGCAACCGCTACGAGCTGGCCGACCCGGACTCCGAGGCGCGGGCGATAGACCGGCACAGCCTCACCAACCGGCTGCCCGCGGCGCTGGAGCGGGACGAGTTCTTCCTGGAGTACCAGCCGCTGATCCGGATGAGCGACGGCCGGGTGGACGGCGCCGAGGCGCTGGTGCGCTGGAAGCACCCGGTGCACGGGAGGCTCGGCCCGGACCGGTTCATCCCGCTGGCCGAACACACGGGGCTGATCGTGCCGTTGGGCCGCTGGGTGCTGGAGCAGGCCGTCGCGCAGAGCTGCGCCTGGGCGGGCGGGCAGCCGCTGCGGGTCAACGTCAACCTCTCCCCGCGCCAGCTCCACCATCCGGATCTGGTGCCGGACACCGTCGCGGTGCTGGAGTCCGCGGGCGTGGCGCCCTCGTCGCTTTGCCTGGAAGTCACCGAGAGCGCCCTGATCAGTGCGGACGAGGACGAGCTCAAACCACTGTGGCAGCTCGCCGAGCTGGGCGTCGACATCGCGCTGGACGACTTCGGCACCGGCTACTCCAACCTCGCCAACCTGCGCAGGCTCCCCGCCACCACCCTCAAGCTGGACCGTTCCTTCACCCAGGGCCTCCAGCGGCACCCGGCCGACCCGGTGGACCTCACCTTCGTGGAGGGCATCGTCTCGCTGGCGCACGCACTCGGGCTGGCCGTGACAGTCGAGGGGGTGGAGACCGAGAGCCAGGCCGATCAACTGCGCGACCTGGGCTGCGACACGGCACAGGGCTGGTACTACGCGCGTCCGTCCTCACCGGGCGAGTTCGCCAAGGACTGGGTGCCGACCGGGTGAGGCCCGCTCAGGCCCCGGACCGCGGCGGCTGCCGCGCCGCCCAGGAGGGCAGCCAGACCGCCTCGGGGAGCCCCGGCAGGCCCTCCAGGTGGGTGAGGATGCCGCGCAGGCCCGGATGCGGCTCCGTCGCGGGCAGCAGGAGCGAGATCGGGTAGGCGAGGGCCGGCTCCGCCACGGGAATGCGGCGCAGGTCGTGGCCCGCGGGCCAGAGATACCGGTCGCGTGCCCCGACGAGCGTGGCCACCTCGGCCGAGTCCGCGAGGACGTCCAGGAGGACCTCGTCCCCGAAGTGCGGGCCCGCCGCGTCGATGCGCAGATCGAAGTCGGCCGCCAGCTGATCGTAGAACTCCCCCCACTCGCTGCGGGGTGCGATACCGGGCACCCAGATCCGGTGCCCGCGCAACTGCTGCGGCGACAGCCGCCGCGCGGAGGCGAGCGGGTGCGCCGGGCCGACCAGGAGTTCCAGTGGGGAGTGGAACGCGGGGGTCATCCGCACCTCGGGCGGCAGCACGGCCGGATAGGTGACGGTGCGGAACGAGGCGTCGATCTCCCCGGCGGCGACGGCGGCGACCGCCGCGCGGGGGTCGGCGGCTCTCAGCGTCACCACGTCGAGTTCGGCCCCGGGGTGCGAGCGCCAGTAGTCGTGCAGCACGACGGCCTGCGCGCTGCGCAGGCCGAGAACGTCGATCCGCAGGGCGCGGGAGCCCGGCCTGACCGCGCTCACGCCCCGCTCGGCGCCTGCGACGATGCCCCTCGCGTGCGGGAGGAACGCCTGCCCGTCGAGCGAGAGCGCGACTCCCCGGGGAGTACGCGAGAACAGCCGTACTCCCAGTTCGCGCTCCAGCGCTGCGATCCGTTTGGAGACCGCCTGCTGGGTGACGCCCAGCTCGTCGGCCGTGTGCCGGAACTGTCCGAGCTCGGCCGCCCGGACGAATGCTCGCAATGCCTCGGTGTCCACCGCTGCACCCTAGAGGCAGACAACCGATCGTTGTGGCGCGCCGCGGAACGGTTGTCCGCCCGCGCCTCCCGCACAGGAACCTCCGGGCAGACCCTAGGCGCCGGGGGCCGCGTCCAGCCGGCGGTCGAACCAGGCCAGCAGGTCGGCCTCGACCTCGTTCCGGTTGGTCTCGTTGAGGATCTCGTGCCGGGCGCCCGGGTAGGCGCGCCAGCCCAGATCGCGCGTACCGCGGTGGCGGAAGTCCTCCAGCAGCTCGTGGACGAGCGTCAGCCCCTGATGGCAGGGGTCCTGGTCGCCGACGGCGATATGGACCGGCAGCTCGCGCGGGATCCGGGCGAACTGCTCCGGATCGTTGATCTTGCGGGAGCCGCGCACCCAGTCCAGGGACAGCCCCGCGCCGAAGGGGAAGCCGCAGCGCTCGTCCCCGACGTAGACCTCGACCTCGTCCGGGTCGCGGGAGAGCCACTCGAAGCCCGTGCGGTGTGTGAAGGGGTCGTTGAAGGAGCCGAAGAGCAGCGTGGTGAAGTCCGACGGGGCGTTCCTGCCCTCCTCGGCGACCTGCCGTTCCAGCCGCCGCACGGCCGCCTCGGGATCGCAGCCGGGCAGCGAGCGGAACGTACCGGAGAGCACCAGCCCGGAGAGGCCGCCGCCGTATTCCTGTGCGTAGTCGCGGGCGAGCTGCGAGCCCATGCTGTGGCCCAGCAGGAACAGCGGGGCACCGGCGGGCAGCCGGGCCCGGGCCCGGTCGCCGACCTCCTTGAGATCGGCGACCGTGGACCGCCAGCCCTCCGCGCCCGCCGCTCCGTAGCCGCCGGTGCCGGCGGCCGTGCGGCCGTGACCCCGGTGGTCCGAGGCCACCACCGCGTAGCCGCTCGCAGTCAGCCGGCGCGCGAACCGTTCGTAGCGCAGCGCGTGTTCGGCGGCACCGTGCGCGATCTGGACCAGCGCGCGCACCTCGCCCTCCGGCCACCAGGTGTAGCTCGCCACCGGCGTCCCGTCCGCCGCGGCCGTGACCTCGTCCCGCCGTTCCGCCACGCTCGGCCCCTTTCCACCCGGACGTCCGCCGGGCCCTCGTCGCGCACCGGCGCGCGGGTCACCGCACCGCGCGCAGGCGGTAACCGTAGCGGTAGGTGCGATCCGCGTGAAGAAGGTACTTCTCCAGCGGCGGGGCTCCCCACGAGTCGTTGCCGCCGACCCCCATCTGCCGGTGGTTGACTCCGAGCACGGTCTCCTTCCCGGGGGCGAGTTCGTAGGGGTGGCCCGGACCGTCCAGGTCGGCCGGGGTGTACCGGAGGGCGCTGAGTTCCAGATAGTCTCCGTCCTCGGTGGTGACCCGCAGACCGGCCCTGTGTTTTCCGGTCAGCTCACCCCAGCGCACACCGGTGACGTTGCCGCACTCCTGCGGGCGTACGTACGGCGTGTACCGGTCCGCCACCTCGGAGCGGTAGCGGCCCACGGGAGCACCGGTCGCGCGGTCCCGGTAGTTCTCGTGCGGTCCGCGGCCGTACCAGCCGAAGGTGGAGAGCTCCCCGGGGAGGGTGAACAGCGCCCCGACCAGCGGCAGGTCGGGCAGTCCTGAGCCGGGCTCCAGGGTGTGCGCCACCCGCACCTCCCCGTCGCCGCGCACGGTGAGGACGGTGGTGTGGGCGCTGCTCGCGGGCGAGGTCGGCAGGGTGCTGCGGACCTCGACGGCGATCTGCGAGCGGCTGTCCCGGGTGACCTGCACGCTGTCGGTGGTGCGGCGGGCGCCCGCCTCCTTCCATGTCCCGGCCGTCTTCTGGAACCCGCGGCCGCGGTCGTTGTCGGTGGGCGCGCGCCAGAAGTTGGGCACCGGGCCTTCCGTGAGCAGCACCACGCCCCGGTGCCGGAAGTCGGTCAGGGTGCCGCGGTCCTTGTCGAGGGTGAGGGAGAAGTCCCGGCCGGTGACGGTGACCTGCTCGCCGGTCTCCTCGTACTCGACGGGCGGCAGTCCGGTCTCCCGCGGCTGGGCGGCGGCCTTCTGCCACTCGGTGAGGGGGAACTGCGCGCCCGCGACCTCGTGCCCGGCCTCGGCCCAGGGGCTGCGCCGCCGCAGCACGAGGGAGAGGTTCAGCCAGTACTCGGCGCCCGGTACCGGGCGGGAGGGGCGCTCGAGGGGCAGCCGGAGGGTGCTCGTCGCACCGGGCCCGGTACGGGGCGGCCGTACGGTGCCGTGCCCGGTGCGCTCGCCGTCGCGGGTGACCTCCCAGCGCAGTTCGTAGGCGTCCAATCCGGTGAACGTGTACTTGTTGGCGATCCCGACCTCGCCCCGCGCGGCCTTCCCACCGGAGAAGGCGACCCGCTGGTAGACCCGTTTGACCTCGGCCATCGCGGGGTTGACCCGGCGGTCGGAGCGGACGACGCCGTTGCAGCAGAAGTTGCCGTCGCTCGGATAGCCGGAGACCCAGTCGCCGCCGTAGGACTGGTAGCTGCGCGAGGGATCGCCGGGCACCGGCTTCCGGATGGTCTGGTCCACCCAGTCCCAGATGAACCCGCCGTGCAGGTTGGGGTACTTCTCGAAGAGGTCCCAGTACTCCTGGAGATTGCCGGTGCTGTTGCCCATGGAGTGGGCGTACTCGCACAGCATGAACGGCTTGGTGTCGCCCGACCTGCCGTACTCCTCGACCTCGTCGGGTTTGGCGTACATGCGGCTCTCGACATCGGCGACGGAACTCATGCCCTCGTAGTGCACGGGCCGGGTCGGGTCGCGCCGGTGGAACCAGTCGGCCATGGTGCGGAAGTTCTCGCCGCTGCCCGCCTCGTTGCCGAGCGACCACAGCACCACGCACGGGTGGTTCTTGTCCCGTTCGACCATGCTGCGGGCCCGGTCCAGGCACGCCTCGGTCCACTCCGGGAGGGAGCCGGGCACGGAGTCGCGGACCCCGTGGGTCTCCAGGTTGGTCTCGCCGATGACGTAGAGACCGTACTCGTCGCAGAGCTCCAGCCAGCGGGGCGAGTCGGGGTAGTGCGAGGTGCGGACGGCGTTGATGTTGTGCTGCTTCATCAGTTCGATGTCGCGCAGCATGGTCTCCTCCGGCACCGCCTGGCCGTGCACGGGATCCGTCTCGTGCCGGTTGGTGCCGGCGAAGAGCAGCGGACGGCCGTTGAGGTGCAGTCTCCCGGGCCCGAACGTCAGCTCGCGGAATCCGAAGCGCACCCGCTGCACCTCGCTGCGGTCGCCGCCCTGATCCCGCACGGTCAGTACCAGCGTGTAGAGGCTGGGGCTCTCCGCCGACCACAACCGGGGCGCCCGCACCGTGCCGGTCAGCTCCAGGTCGGCGATGCCGCCCGCCGGGGGCTGGGCGCTGCCTTTGAGGGGGCCGGTCCGCACCCGGTGGCCGTCCGCGTCGTAGAGGACCCCGGAGACGGTGTACTTCCCGGCCGTGCCGCCGGTGGTGTCGCGTATCCGGGCGCGGACCGTGAGCTCGGCGCTGTTGCGCGCGTCGTCGAGTGCGGTGCGGACCTCGGCGTCGTGGAGGTGGACGCGGGGCACCGAGTACAGGTACACGTCGCGGAAGATCCCGGACAGGTCGATCATGTCCTGGTCCTCCAGCCAACTGCCGTCGGACCAGCGGTAGACCTGCACGGCCAGGGTGTTCTCGCCGTCCTGGAGTTGCTCGCCGATGTCGAACTCGGCCGGGGTGTAGCTGTCCTCGCTGTAGCCGACCCGCTTGCCGTTCACCCAGACGAAGAAGGCCGACTTCACCCCCTGGAAGGACAGGAGGGTGCGCCTGCCGTGCCAGCCGCGGGGCACCCGGAAGGTCCGCCGGTAGGAGCCGACCGGGTTGAACTTCGCCGGGACGTCGGGGGGTTCCGGCTGCTCGTAGCCCGTCCACGGGTACTTGATGTTCAGGTAGACCGGCTCCCGGTAGCCGTGCATCTCCCAGTTGGACGGGACGGGCAACCGGTCCCAGCCCCTGTCGTCGAAGTCGGTGCGGTGGAACCCCTCCGGGCGCTTCTCCGGGTTCTCGCACCAGTGGAAGCGCCAGTCGCCGTTCAGCGACCGGTGGTACGGGGAGTCTCCGGGCGTGCCCCTGAGGGCGGATGTGCGGTCGCGGTAGGGGATGAGGGTCGCGCGCGCCGGTTCGCGGTTCACCTGGAAGACGGTGGGGTCGGCGTCCCACTCCCGCCCGACTTCCCGCCCGGTCGGTTCGGCCCGCCCCGCGGCGGCGAAGGCCGCCTTCTGTTCCTGGAAGGCGGCCCAGCCCGCCAGAGTGCCACCGGTCGTTGCGAGAAAGCTCCGTCGTGCCCATGGCTTCGGATTCATGACTCACAAGACACCACAGAGCGACATCCCTATCAACGCTTTCGCACAACTTCTTTCATTCACGAGGTGCCCGGGCCGCCCCTCCCTGTTCGCTCTCCCGGTCGGCGGGATCGCCCTCGTCCCGGGGCCGGACCGCGGGGTCGCGCTCGGCGGCGGTGCGCTCCTGCCCGTCGCGCCGGGGCAGCGGGTGGCGCCCCGGCGCGCCCTGGGCGTCCCCAGGGTCCTCGGCCGGTGCGGACGGCGCGAAGGGCAGCGGCGTGGCGGGCCCGCGTTCCGTGCCGCGTGCCCGGGCCCGCGGCCGCGGATCCGCGGTGTCACGCGTGCCGGTCGGCGCGTCGGCCCCGGCCCCTTCCGGGTCGGCGGTGGGCCGCACCCCCGGCGCGCGGGCGGCGACGTCGGCCGGGGCCGGAACAGTCGCCGGCGCCGGGGTCGGTGGCGCGGCGGGCCGACCGCGGGTGCCCGTGCCGGAACGCGCTCCCCGGGCCGGGCTCCCGGGCCCGGCAGCCGAGTCCGCCCCCGGCCCCGGTTCCGACCGCCGCGTGCCCGCTCCCGGCCCGGCGGCGGCCCCCCGAGCGGCGCCCGCGACCGGCCCGCGCCGCCGGCCGGGACCCGTGGGCGCTGCGGTTCGGCCGGATGCGCTCTCCGGAGGGGCGCCGGGGGCGGGTTCGCCGGTGCGGCCCAGCAGACGCTGCGGCAGGACGGCGACGGCCTGCACCCCGCCGTAGATGTTGTTCTGCAGCCGGACGACGATGCCGTGCCGCCGGGCCAGGGCGGCGACGACGTAGAGGCCGATGCGGCCGTCCCGCACCAGTTCGGTGGCGTCGGTCCGGCCGGGCTCGGCGAGCACCGCGTTGAGGCGCTGCTGTGCGGCGGGGTCCATGCCCGGCCCCCGGTCCTCGACCTCGACCGCGAGTCCGGCGGCGACACGCTGGGTGCGCACCAGCACGTGGGCCTCCGGCGGGGAGAAGACCGTGGCGTTCTCGATGAGTTCGGCCAGCAGGTGGACGACGTCCGCGACGGCCTGTCCGTGCACCGTGCCCTCGATCGGAGGCACCAACTGCACCCTCGTGTAGTGCTCGACCTCGGCGACGGCGGAGCGGAGTGCCTCGGAGAGGGAGACGGGGCGGGTCCACCGGCGGTGCGCCGTCGCGCCGCCGAGTACCGCCAGGTTCTCCGCGTGCCGCCGGGTGCGGGTGGCGACGTGGTCGACGCGGAAGACGCCTTTGAGCAGGTCGGGGTCCTCGATCTGGTTCTCCAGCCGGTCGATGAGCTCGATCTCCCGGTGCACCAGGGACTGGAGCCGGCGGGCGAGTCCGACGAAGACCTCGGTCCGCTCCTCGCCGCCGTCGCGCGCCTCCGCCGTCAGCACGACCGCCTCGACGAGGGCGGACTCCGCGGCGCACTGGGCGAGTGCCGCCTCGTGGCCGAGCAGGTCCAGCGCGTCGCCGACGGGTTCGGCCTCCGGGGCCCGGGTGCGGGTCACCGGGCGCTCGCCGTGCCGCAGCGCCCAGAGCATCGAGCGGAGTTCGGCCTGCCCCCGCACCAGGTTCCGCCGCAGCGCCGCGCAGCGTGCGGCGCTGCCGCGCGCCTCGGCCTCGGCCAGCAGCCAGGCGGAGCCCAGGGCGGCACCGGCGAGCAGTGCAGCGAGCACCAGCAGGGTCCACAGCCCGGCGCCGATCGGTTCGGCTCCCTCGCGGGCTCCCAGCACACAGCCGACGACAAGGGTTCCGGTGACCGCTACCGCCCCCGAGGGCAGCAGCGCGAGCCGGACCAGGCGCCGCCGTACGGCGGCGTCCCCCACGTTCTCCCGGGCCCGGGTCTGCGCCCGCGGCCTGCCGTGCCGCCGCCGTGCGGGGACGTTTGTGCCGCGCGGCGCGGCCGGTGGGACCGCGGGCGAAGCGGAAGCGGATACTCCCCTTCCATTCAGGGTCGCGTAGCTCAGGGATTCGGCCATGGGTTCCTCGGCAGAGTTGAGGCAGGTGAGAAGTCGAACAGACAGCGCGGGACAGTCGGGAGAAAGGTGTCGGCGCCGTGGTCACGCTAGCCCCGGGGATCGGCTCCCCCTGGCCCGTACAAGAGATTCGCCAGGGTTCGCCAGCTCCCAACGAGTGAACCCACCTGGCTTTCGCTTGACAGGGCGTCCACGTCAGCCGGTCAGTACGCCCTGACGGTGACGTTCACCCGCCCCCGCAGGCCCAGTCCGGGCGGCGCGGACCCCGGCTCGGTGCGGGGAACCCCGTGGTAGGCCCGGCGCGCCGGGCCGCCGAAGACGAACGCGTCGCCGCTGCGGAGCAGCACGTCCCGCCAGGGCCGACCGCGCCCCTCGGTGTTCCCGAAGCGGAAGACGCAGGAGTCCCCCAGACTGAAGGAGACGACGGGCGCCTCGGAGGGCTCGTCACTGTCCCGGTGCATGCCCATCCGCGCACCGGCGCCGTAGAAGTTCACCAGCGCCACGTCGTACCGGACGGTGCACGGCCCCGGGCCGTACCGCGGTTCCCCGGCCGCCTCGGCAGCCGCGTCCACCGCGGCCCTGGCCCACTCCCCCAGCCAGCCGGGGAACGGCTTGACGGGCTCCCCGCCGCCGTCCACCACCGTCGGCGCGTACCCGTACGGGTACCAGTGCCGCCCCAGGCTCAGCTGGCGCACCGACATCTCACCGCCGCCCGGCATCCGCACGGTCCGCAGCCCCGCGGGCGGCAGCGCCCAGTCCCGGCACGCGGCCAGCAGGTCCCGCTGGGCACTCTCCGCCAGCCGCCCGGGCAGCAGGACGGCGCCCGCGGCGACCTCCTCCGCGGGCCGGGGGAACAGCTCCGCACTCACCCGGACCACCCTACGGCGCCGGCGGTCACCTGCCCGCGGTGTGTGAGCGGGCGGGAGACAGCCGTCGGGCAGATCACTGCGCAGGGACTGATCGCCTCAGGAATCCATGCCGTATGGTCGGACGACAGGACTCGGAGGCGAGGAGCGCGCGCGTGAGTGTGGATTCCACCGGGATGGTACTGACCGGGGTGCGGAACTTCCGGGACGTCGGCGGGCTGCCGACGGCCGACGGGCGCCGGGTGCGCAGCGGCGTACTCTTCCGCAGCGGACACCTGGCACACGCGACGCCCGAGGACGCCACCGCGCTGGGCGCACTCGCGCTGCACACCGTCTTCGACTTCCGCAACTCCGCCGACCGGGCGCTCGACGGCCCCGACATCGAGCTGCCGGGCGTGCGCAACGTCAGTCTGCCGCTCTCCGACCCGGCCGACGGAGCCGAGTTCTGGCGACTGGTGCGGGACGGCGAGCTCGACCAACTCCAGACGATCCTCGGCGACGGTCTCGCCGTCCGGCGGATGACCGACTCCTACCGCACCATGATCCGCGAGCGGACGGCCGAGCACAGCCGGATCCTGCACGCGCTCGCCGAGGACAGCCTGCCCGCGCTGCTGCACTGCGCCGCGGGCAAGGACCGGGCGGGCCTCTCGATCGCCATCGCCCTGCTGGCGCTCGGCGTCGACCGGGACGCCGTGGAGGAGGACTACCTGCAGTCCAACCACCCGCACCGGCGCTACCGGATCCACCGCAGCGGCAAGTCCCGGGCGGGGATGTCCCCGGAGGTCCTGGAACTGCTCGCGCCGCTCTTCGAGGCCCGGGCCGGCTACCTCCACGCGGCGTTCGCCGCCATCGACGAGACCTGGGGCGGCGTGGACGCCTATCTGGCCGAGGGGCTGCGACTCTCCGAGGCGACCCGCACCCGGCTCAAGTCGCGTCTGCTGGAGCCCTGAGGCCGGGCCGTCCCCGCGGAACCGCCGCAGCGCCGCTGGGCGGATACGGCCGGGCACCCGTCAGCGGTTGGCCACCGCCTGCCTGATCAGGGTGCGCCCGAAGTCCCACATGAGTCCGCCGCCACGGTGCGCGTCGTCCATGACCTGGGTGAAGGCGGCCACGAAGCGGTCCACCTCGGCTTCCCCGACCACCAGCGGCGGGATCAACTTGATCACTTCCAGATGGTCCCCGGAGACCTGCGTGAGGATCCGGTGCTTCTGCAGCAGCGGAACGACCACCATCTGCGCGAACAGCCCCTTGCGCGCCGCCTGGAGCATCGTCCAGCGACTCCGCAGCTTCAGTGACCTGGGCCTGCCGAACTCGATGCCGATCATCAGACCCCGGCCGCGCACCTCGTGCAGCAGCTCGTACTCGTCCACCAGCGCCGCGAGCCGGGAGCGGAGCAGATCCCCCGTGCGGCGGGCGTTCTCGGTGAGCCGCTCGTCGTCCATGACGGCGAGGGTGGCCAGCCCGGCCGCCATGGCCTGGGCATTGGACCCGAAGCTGGCGGAGTGCACCAGCACCCGGTCCATGGACGAGTAGACCTTCTTGAAGATCCACTCCTTGCCGAGGGTCGCGCCGACCGGGACGTAGCCGCCCGAGAGCGACTTCGCCACGCACACCAGGTCGGGATCGACGTCCGGCTCGTGCTGGTAGGCGAAGAAGTCGCCGGTGCGGCCCAGCCCGGTCTGCACCTCGTCCGCGATGAGCAGCGCCCCGTGCCGGTGCAGCAACTCCCGCGCGGCACGCAGATAGCCCGGCGGCGCCGCGTGCACGCCCTTGCCCTGGACGGGCTCCACGACCAGCGCGGCCACGTCCTTCTTCCGCAGCTCGCGCTCCAGCGCGGCCGTGTCGCCCAGCGGGACGGGGGTGTCGGGCAGCAGCGGTGCGAATCCGTCGCGGAAGCCGTCCTCACCGTTGACGGACAGCGAACCGGTGGTCAGGCCGTGGAAGGCGTGGTCGCAGTACAGCACCCTGGGTCTGCCGGTGGCGTACCGGGCGAACTTGAGCGCCGTCTCCACGGCCTCGGTACCGCTGTTGCCGAAGAAGACCCGGTCGAGTCCGGGAGCGCGGGCCAGCAGCTGCTCGGCCAGCAGCCCCGGCAGCGGCTGGCAGTCGAAGCGGGTGAGGTCGGCGAGCTGCGCGTCCAGGACGTCGTGCAGCGCCCGCCGTACGACCGGATGATGCCGCCCCACGCCCATGACGCCGAAGCCGGCCAGCATGTCGAGGTACGCGTTGTCCTCGGCGTCGTAGAAGTAGGCGCCCTCGGCGCGGTCATAGACCTTGTCGAAGCCGATGGTGTGCAGCATGCGCGGAAGCTGGTGATTGAGGTGGCGCATGTGCAGTTCGTAGCGCTCGCCGCTCCGTTCGGCCAGCAGCTTTGTCAGGTCGAAGCCGGTCACGCCGTACTCCCCTCACCCGTGCGGGCCGCACCCGCGTGCGCGGCGCCCCGCCGATGGCTCTCCCGTTCCCGCCCCCCGCCCCGGGTCTGCTCCCCGTGCGGCAGGCCGGCGGACTCCGGCAACGACATGTCGGCCCCCTGCTCTGACGATCGGTCCCGTGGCCCGCCCCTCGGCCCGGTGAGCCGGGCGAGGGGCGGCGCCCGGCGGTGCCTACCCCGCCTTGCTGCTCGCCGCCTCGCGGGCGGCACGCAGCGACTCCTTGAGGGAGCCCATGGTGGCCAGCACGGCGGTCGGCTCGTATCCGCAGTGCGCCATGCAGTTCGCACACCGGGGGTCCTTGCCGCGCCCGTACTTCTCCCAGTCGGTCTCCTCGACCAGCTCCCGGTAGGTGGCCACATAGCCGTCGCTCATCAGGTAGCAGGGCCGCTGCCAGCCGAAGAGGGAGTAGTTGGGGATGGCCCAGGCCGTGCAGTCGAAGTCGGCCTTGCCCTCCAGGAAGTCGAGGAAGAGCGGACTGTGGTTGAGCCGCCACCGGTCCCTGTTGCCCTGCGCGAACGCCTTCTTGAACAGCTCCCTGGTCTGCTCGACACCCAGGAAGTGCTCCTGGTCGGGCGCCTTCTCATAGGCGTAGGCGGGCGAGACCATCATCTCGTCCACCTGCAGCTCGTCGTTGAGGTAGTTCAGCACCTCGACGACGGTCTGCGGAGTGTCGGTGTTGAAGAACGTGGAGTTGGTGGTGACCCGGAATCCGCGGCGCTTGGCCTCCTTCATCGCGGCCACCGCCTCGTCGAACACGCCCTCCTTGGCGACGGATTCGTCGTGCCGCTCCCGCAGCCCGTCGATGTGCACGGCGAACGCGAAATAGGGCGAGGGCGTGAACTCGTCCATCTTCTTGCGCAGCAGCATGGCGTTGGTGCAGAGGAAGACATACTTGCGCCGGGCCACCAGCTGCCGCACGATCTCCCCGATCTGCGGGTGCATCAGCGGCTCGCCGCCCGCGATGGAGACCATCGGCGCCCCGGACTCCAGCACCGCCCCCACCGCCTGGGCCACCGGCATCCGCTGCTTGAGCACTCCGGCGGGGTGCTGGATCTTCCCGCATCCCTCGCACTTGAGGTTGCACGCGAAGAGCGGTTCCAGCTCCACGATGAGCGGGAATCTCTCCCGCCTGCGGAGCTTCTGCTGGAAGAGATACGTCCCGATACGGAGCGTCTGGCGGAGCGGCATGGCCATTTCTGGCTCACCTCCAGGGGAGCAGCAGGGATCGGTGCCATTCGAGAAAGGCGGGCAGGACTCCGCGAAGCACGCGGAATGCCGATATTCCACCCCGCAGTGTCCCGATGCGGATCAGCTCATGGCCGGGAGCGTCCACCACCACCCGTACGGCCGCAACCGGACGCCGGGCCGTGCCCGCCGCAGCGGTGTCCAGAGCCGCGGCGGACTCCATGTCCGCCGCGATGGCTCCGGTCTCGTGCAGGACCGCCCTGGCCCGGCCCCGCACCACATGGTCGGTTCCCACCAGCGGGCCCACATGGACGGTTCCGTACCGGGCCGCGGCGGCGGCCAGCAGTTCGGTCCCGGTGCACGGCGTGTGGCCCCGGGCGTCCCGGGTCTGCGCCGCCACCACCAGGTCGCCCGGACGCATCCCGGGCGCGAGCCCGGCGCAGAAGCCGGTGGCCAGCACCGCGGTGGCGCCGGGCACGGTCTCCCGGGCGAGCGCCCCGGCCAGGGCGCGCCGCGCGGCCTGCGCGCCCATGCCGCTGCGCACGAGCCGCACGTCCCCGGCTCCGGGTCCCCCGTCCGGCTCTTGGCCGCCCGGATGCTCCAGGCCCCGGCGCAGCGCGAGGTGCTCGATGCCGAGCGCACACGTCAGCAGCAGTGGGCCCGGGGCCGCCGGGCTCTCCATCAGGCTCCCCGCCGCACGGCCCGCTCCAGGCCGTCACCGTGCAGATAGCGACCCAGTGCCGTGAGCGGAAAGACCATCCGGTAGAGGTGGTAGTTGATCGAGAAGTCCCAGGGGAATCCGGTTCCGGTGAAGTACGGCTCGTCCCAGTAGCCGTCCTCGCGCTGGGTGCCGGCCAGCCAGTCGATGCCGCGTTCGACGGTGTCGCTCTCCCGCTCCCCCGCGGCCAGCAGCGACATCAGCGCCCATCCGGTCTGCGAGGCCGTGGAGGTGCCGGTGCCGCTCCATCCCGGGTCGATGTAGGAGCGCAGGTCCTCGCCCCAGCCGCCGTCGGTGTTCTGCACGCGCTTCAGCCAGTCGACGGCGCGCCGCACGGCGGGGTGTGAGGTGGGAAGACCGGCGGCGATCAGAGCCGGGACGGCCGAGCCGGTGCCGTAGAGGTAGTTGACTCCCCAGCGGCCGAACCAGGAGCCGTCGGCCTCCTGCTCCGCCAGCAGCCAGGAGACGGCCCTGCGGGTCCGCGGATCGTCCTGCCGGCCCTCGGCGGCCAGCATCTCGACCACGTGCGCTGTCACATCGGCCGACGGCGGGTCGATGACCTCGCCGAAGTCGCAGAACGGCAGCCGGTTGGGGAACCTGCTGGTGTTGTCGACGTCGAAGGCGCCCCACGCGCCGTTGCCGGACTGCATGCCCAGGCTCCAGCACACGGCGCGACCGATGGCGCGTTCGACCCGCTCGGGGTCGGGGTGCCGGATGCGGCGCAGCGCGAGTGCGACCTCGGCGGTGTCGTCGGTGTCGGGGTAGTTGTCGTTGTGGAACTCGAACGCCCAGCCGCCGGATGTCAGCCGGGGGCGGCGCACCGACCAGTCGCCGGGGCGGACGACCTGCTCGCCCAGCATCCAGTCGGCTGCCTTGACCAGCGCCGGATGGTCGCGGGGCAGTCCGGCGTCCGCCAGCGCGATGGCGGCCAGACAGGTGTCCCAGACCGGGGACTGGCACGCCTCCACCATCCGGGTCCGCTCGTCGGTCCAGACGGCGAAGCGGTCCAGCGACTCCAGTCCGGCCCGCATCACGGGGTGGTCGAGGTCGTAGCCGAGCAGCCGCAGTGCGATCAGCGAGTAGACGGCGGGCGGCTGGATACCGCCCCAGCAGCCGTCGTTCTCCTGACGCTCGATGATCCAGCGCGAGGCGTCCTTGAGCGCCGCCCGGCGCAGTCGACGGGGCGCCACCCTGCGGTAGGCGTGCAGGACCCGGTCGATGCGCTGGAACGCGCCGTCCCAACTGTTCGGCGGCGCCATCGGGGCGTGCGGCAGCGGGTGGGCCGGGTCCCGGTGCAACTCATCCAGGTCGAAGGGGGCGGGGCGCACGGGGCGGAAGGCGGAGACGACGGTGAGGGGCACGATGGTCTGCCGGGCCCAGCAGCCGAAGTCGTAGATGTTGAGCGGGACCCACTTGGGGAGGTAGATGATCTCGGGTGGCAGCTCCGGCAGGTCCTCCCAGCGCCACCAGCCGAACAGCGCCAGCCAGATCCGGGTGAAGACCCTGGCCTTGGCCACCCCGCCGTGTGCGCGCACCCACTCCGCCGCGCGGACCATGTGGGGGGCCTCGGGGTGGTCACCGGCCAGCTTGAGCGCGACGTACCCCTCGACGGTGGTGGACAGGTCACCCGGTCCGCCGTGGAAGGTGGACCAGGCCCCGTCCGCGTGCTGCCGGGAGCGGATGAACCGGGCGGCTGCCGTGTAGGTCCTGTCGTCGCCGATGCCGAGGAACTCGCGCAGCAGCAGGTCCTCGGCATCCATGGTGACGTTGGTCTCCAGGTCCCCCTTCCACCATCCGGCCTCGTCCTGGCGGGCGAGCAGATGGTCCACTGCGCGGGCCGCGGCGCGCTCGGCCGCCGCGGTGGCGCCGCCGCTCCGGGCGGGGTCAAGGACAGCGGAGTCGCGCCTGTGCTGCTTCGTTCCGGAGACGCCGGGTCCAGCGGGGCCGTCCGTCGTGGCTGTCATCCCTTCTCCTTCCGAAGTGTCCGAGTGCTCGGAGCTGCGGGAGCGGGCGGCTCACCCCCGCCGTACGACGACGAAGTCGGCGAGCGCGGCGAACTGGTCGCGCACCCTGCCGGGCATCGCCACCGAATCCAGTGCCGCAAGCGCCGTGGCGTGCTGGCGCTGAGCCTCCTGGGCGGTCCACTCGCGCCCGCCGGCCTCCTCGATCAGCGCGGCGCGCTCGGCGAACTCCGCCTCGTGGAAGTCCTCGAATTCCGCCTGGCTCTTCTTCGCGTCCTCGGCCATCAGCTTCGCGAGGCGCGCCGCGGCGGGCCCGTCGGCGCCGAGCGCGGCGGCCACCGGCAGCGACTTCTTGCGCTGCCGCAGGTCGCTCCAGGTCTGCTTGCCGGTGGCCTGCGGGTCGCCCCAGATGCCGAGCAGGTCGTCGACGGCCTGGAAGGCGAGGCCGAGGTGGTGGCCGTAGGCCTCCATCGCGTCCGCCGTACGGTCGTCGGCGCCGCCGAGGACCGCGCCGATGGAGGCCGCGCAGGCCAGCAGCGCACCGGTCTTGTTGCCCTCCATCTCCAGGCACTCCTGCACCGTCACCCGGTCGCGGTGCTCGTAGGAGATGTCCTGCGCCTGCCCGTCGATGAGCTTCCGGGTCGCCATCGTCAGGCGCCGCGTTGCGCGCCCGGCCTCCGGGGTGCCCAGCTCCAGCAGTATCTCCCCGGCCAGCGCGAACAGCGCGTCACCGACCAGGATGGCCTGTGCGGGTCCGTGCACCTTCCAGACGGTGTCGCGGTGACGGCGCTGCTCGTCGCCGTCCATCAGGTCGTCGTGCAGCAGGGAGAAGTTGTGCACCAGCTCGACGGCGACCGCGCCGGGCAGGCCGGTCTCCGGCGCGCCGCCGGTGACCTCGGCGGACAGCAGGGCCAGGGCCGGACGTACCGCCTTGCCTCCCCCGGAGTCGGAGGGGCGGCCCTCGGCGTCGATCCAGCCGAAGTGGTAGGCGGCGACGGCGTCCATCGGCGGGGCGAGCCGCTCGACTGCCGCACGCAGCTCCGGGGTGGCGAGTGTCCGCCCCCGCTCGAGCATCGCGCTCACGTCCCCGGGCCCGGCCTCTTCTCCCTGCACGCGCTCGTTCACGAGTTGTCGGTTCGGCGGGGTCACAGGGTCTCCTCTGTGCGGTGCTGTCGTGCTGGCTGTACGGATCCGGCCGGCCGGGCCGGCCGGATCTGCTGCGTCAGTGGTGCTCATGGGCCCTTCCTTCGGTGCCGGGGACCGGTTCCGCGCTGTGCGGGCGGCCCAGTGAGGCAAGGGCCTCGTGCGCGGCGTTCGCTCCACTGCGTACCGCGCTCTCCATGGTCGCGGGCCAGCCCGTGGCGGTCCACGCGCCGGCGAGGAGGATGCCCGGGGCCAGGGTGCGCGCCGGCGGGCGCAGCCGCCCCACGCCGGGCACGGGGTCGAAGGTGGCGGTGCGCTCCCGGGTGACGAAGAAGTCCCGTACTCCGGCTCCCGCGGCCGCCGGCAACAGCCGCTCCAGTTCCGGGAGGTACCGCTCGCGGAGCGCGGCGACCGGCAGGTCGATCTCCCCCTGCGCGACCGACTGGGAGAGCGCGAGGTACTGGCCGCCGCCGGTGAGCCCGGAGGCGGCGGTACGGTCGAAGACCCACTGGACCGGGGTGCCGAGCGCGGCGAAGAACGGCCTGCGCAGCACCGTACGGTCGTAGACCACGTGGACGTTGAGAATCGGCGCGGTCCCGATGTCCAGCAGTCGCCCGGGGTCGGCGAGTGCCCCGGCCGGCAGCAGCCGGTAGGCCTCACGCTGGGGCACGGCGAACACCACCGTGCCCGCGGTCAGCTCCGATGCTCCGCTGCCGCCCCGGTCCACGGTGATCCGCCAGCCGCCGTCCTCGGTGGGGGCGGGGTCGACGGCGCGCGCCCGGGTGCGCAGTAGGGTGCGCACGCCTGCCGCCTCCAGGGCCGCGCGCGCCTGGTCGTCGTGGATGTCACCGAGCGGCACGTGCGCCCAGCCGATGTCGGCGGCGCCGGATTCGGAGAGCAGGCCGGTGCGGAAGACCTTCGCCGCGAGCCCCAGCGACGCCTGCGGCGCGCGGGCGTTGAGGGTGGCGGTACCCACCAGGTCCCAGAGCGCCTCGACGGCACGCGCGGACTGGCCGTGCCGGTGCAGCCAGGTGCCGAAGTCGACGGCGTCCAGGGCGGGGTCCTCCGGGTCGAGTCCCTTGAGGGCGAGTGCCGCACGGGCGACCGCCCCGCGTTCGGCGGCCGAGAGGTGCCGGTACCCGGCCAGGCTCGCGCCCAGGTGCAGCGGAACGGGCAGCGCTGCGCGGCGCAGCCGTGCGAGCCGCGGCCGGGTCCCGCCGACGTCGAGGACCGGCACGTCCAGCCGGTCCTGCAGCGGGGCCAGCCCGCCGGCCCCGACCCGGTCCAGGAACCAGCGGTAGGCGGTGCAGCAGCGCAGGTAGACGTGCTGGCCGTTGTCGACCGTCAGCGGCCCGGCGGGGGAGTCGCGCCGGAAGGAGAAGGCGAGTCCGCCCAGCCGGGGCCGGGTCTCCACCAGGGTGGTCTCCACTCCGGCCTCGACGAGCCGCAGCGCGGCCGTCATCCCGGCGAGGCCGCCGCCGAGGACCACCGCACGCCGCGCGGCACCGGACCGCAGCTCGTCCGCGGTCATGGACGCTCCTCCCCCGGGCGCGGCACACTGGGCACGGCCCGCATCCGCTGGGACGCCCCACCGGGGCCGGGGGTTGTCCGGCGCCCCGGGCCCAGCGGCATCAGGCGGTCCACCGGGACGTCCGGCGGGAGACCAGTCGGGCGTCGAAGCCGGACAGGCCGCGTACCGCCACGTACGCCTTCTCGTGCCCCGGCAGCGAGACGCGCCCGCGCAGCACGGCGGCGGGGTCCGCCGCGATGCGGTCCAGCAGGCGGTGGTAGATCCCGGCCATGGCCGCGACGCAGGCGCCCGAGCGCCGGTCGAGCATCGGCAGCAGCCGGTAGCCCTCGGCGAACAGCGCGCGTGCACGCCGTACCTCGAAGTGGACCAGCCCGGTGAAGTCGGCACCGGGCGGCACCGTGTCGGTGGTAAATCCGGTGGTACAGCCAAATTTCTCGAGATCCTCCGCCGGCAGGTACGTGCGTCCGCCCTCGGCGTCTTCCCGTACGTCGCGGAGAATATTGGTCAGCTGGAGGGCGAGCCCCAGGGTGTCGGCGTACTCGGAGGCGCGGGCGGATTCGCGTGCGCCGGGGACGGTTCCGAAGACGCCGAGCGAGAGCCGTCCGATGGCGCCCGCCACACAGCGGCAGTAGGCCCTCAGGTCGTCCCAGGTCTCGTAGGAGGCGCCCCGGACGTCCATCAGGACGCCGTCGATCAGTTCGTCGAGCGCGTCGAGGGGGATCGGGAACCGCCTGGCTGCGTGGCTGAGCGCGACGGCGACCGGGTCGGTGTCGTCCCGGGCGATCCCCTGGTCCCTGATCCGCGCGAGCAGCTCCCGGGTCCCCTCCAGGCGCTGCTGTTTGGCCTCCGGGGAGAGGTCGCCGTCGCCGATGTCGTCGACCCGCCGGGAGAAGGCGTACAGCGCCGACATTGCCTGCCGTTCGGCCGCCGGGAGCAGCCGGATGCCGTAGGCGAAGTTGCGGGCCTGCTGTCCGGTGACGGCCTCGCAGTAGCGGTAGGCGGCGATCACCTGCGGGTGGAGGTGCTGCACCGGCCCGGCCGGGGCCGGGTCCGCTCCGGTGGTCCTCGCGTTCGTTCCCACCGTTCCGGTCACCCCTCTCCTCGCAGGCTCGCCCAGGACTCGCGCAGGACGCCGGCGGTACCGGCCCGGGGAGCCCCTGCCAGTACGTCGTAGCGCGCGGAGCGCAGCGCGGCGGCCGCCGCGCGCCCGCCGCCGGTGAAGCCCGCGAGCAGCAGCCGGAGCCTGCCGCGCACGCTGCGCACCAGCGGCGTGCCCTCGTCCAACAGGTCCAGGGCCCGCTCGGTCTCGTAGGCGATCAGGGCACGCACGGAGGCGTTCGCGGTCGGGGCCGCGAGGTCGGCCTCGGTGACCCGGAAGCGGGCCATGTCCTCGGCCGGGAGGTAGATCCGGTCGCGGGCCAGGTCCTCGGCGACGTCCTGGAGGTGCTCGATGAGCTGGAGTCCGGTGCAGACCGCGTCCGAGTGGCGCACCCGTTCGGGTGTCGTGGTGCCGGTGAGGGCGAGGACGAGGCGGCCCACCGGGTTGGCGGACAGCTCGCAGTAGCCGAGCAGCTCGCCGTAGGTGCTGTAGCGGCGGACCTTCTGGTCCTGCCTGTTGGCCTCGATCAGGGCGAGGAACGGCTCGGGGGTCAGGCCGTGGCGCCGGACGGTGGGCACCAGGGCGCGCAGCAGTGGGTGGCCCGGCCCCGGGGCACGGGAGCGGCTGCGGTCCGCGGGCCGCGCGTGCGCCGTCGTCCCGCCCCAGGGCATGCCGTCGAACACCCGGTGCACGTCGGCCTCGAAGGCGTCGAGCATGGCGAGCGCGTCGTCGGCCCGTTCGGGTGCCAGGCCGAGCGAGGAGGCGTGTGCGGGCGCGGCGGCGCCCAGGTCGCCGTCGCCGATGTCGTCGACGAGGCGCGCGTACCCGTAGACGGCCATCAGGTCGTTCCGCCAGGCGCGGGGCAGGAAGCGGGGCGCCACCGGGAAGTTCTCCGCTTCGGCCTTGGAGAGCACCGCGCTCGCGTGCGCGTCCTCCTCCGGGGTCACCACGTGCTGCCCATGGCCATTGCCGTCACATCTCCGTTTCTACACCGCTGCACCAGAAGATCCTATTTCGGACACGCCGCACGCGCTGGCCTGCGGAAGCGGCCGTCGGTACAGGTGGGCCGATGCTCCGTTCGCCGGACTTACCGCGCATCAGCACCGAAACAGCTTACGCCGTACATCGACCATGCGTGCGAGGGGTGACGGCGCGCGGACGGGCTCCGGGCTGCCGCCGGGGCAGGCCCGGCCTGGAGCGGAGGATGCGGGCGCAGCCGCACGTGGCCGCGGCACCGGCCCGGCTCCGGAGGCCGGGCAGTCCGCCGTGCGGCTGCGGCACGGCCACCCTTCAGGAGGCGGCCAGTCCGGCGAGGATGTCGTACAGCACCCGGTCGATGACGTAGCCGGACTCCTCCTCGGTGAGGGTGTCCAGGGGGCCGTCGAGAAAGAGCATGGCCGTGCCGTGGACCATGGCCCAGGCACTCAGCTCGGCACCGGGCCGGCGGTCGGGGGTGATCAGGCCGACCGCGACCGCCTCGTCCAGGGTCTCGGTGAGCATGTCGAACGAGCGGGTGTCCCAGCCCGACGCACTGCCGGTCTCGACGACGGAGCCGTCCTCGGTGATGCCGACCTCGCCCAGGGCCTTGCGACAGAAGGCCGTACGGAAGAGGCCGGGCTCCTGTCTGGCGAAGCGGATGTAGCCGCGGCCCAGTGCCATCATCCGCTGCCTGGTGCCCTCCTGCCCCTCGCCGTGCGTCTCGCGCCCGCCCGCCTCCATGCAGGCGACCAGGCGCTGCTGGCCGTAGTCCTTGACCGCGCCCAGCAGGTCCCCGTGGCTGTCGAAGTGCCGGTAGGCGGCGGTGGCCGAGACGCCGACCTTGCGGGCGGCCGCGCGCAGCACCACGGCGTCCGGACCACCCTCGCCCGCCAGTTCGATGGCGGCCTGGATCAGCGCGTTACGCAGGTCCCCGTGGTGGTACCGGTCCTTGCCGCGGCCGCCCGCCGCCCTGCCGGATACCGCGGGGCCGCCCTTTGTTCCTCCGCCCGCCGCTTCGGTGTTCGCTCGCATACTCCCATCCTGCCCGATGTTGACAGGAATAACATTCCTGGCATCCTCTATGTTGACGCCGTGAACATCTCTGCGGCGCCGACTTCCTCTTCCACTGCGCTCCCCGGGGGACGACGTGCTCGACCGCATAGCAGACCTGACCTACCGCAGAGCACGGACCGTGCTCCTGCTCGCCCTGCCGGCCGTGGTGGCCCTGGCCGCCGTCGGCTTCGGCGCCTTCGGCAAACTCCAGGGCGGCGGATTCGACGACCCCGACTCGCCCTCCTCGCGCGCCGCCGCGCTGATCGACGAGAAGTTCCACGGCGAGGACAACCTGGTCCTCCTCGTCCGCGCCAAGGGCGGCGACCTCGACGCGCCCGCCGCCGAGCAGGCGGGCCGGAAGCTGACCCGCGGACTGCGCGACGAGCCCGGCGTCTCGCAGGTGGCCTCCTACTGGGCACCCGGCGGGGCGGCGCTCACCTCCCGCGACGGCGCACAGGCCCTGGTCCTCGCGCACATGGACGAGAACGACACCGAGCGGATCACCGAGGTGACCGAAGCGTGGAGCGGCGACCGCGGCGCGGTCACGGTCCGCGCGGGCGGCGGGGCCGCCCTGAACGAGCAGGTCAATGCGCAGGTCTCCGAGGACCTCGCGCTGGCCGAGGGGATCGCCGTACCCGTGACCCTGGTCCTGCTCATCCTCGCCTTCGGCAGCGTCGTCGCAGCGCTGCTGCCGCTGGCCATCGGACTGGTGGCGATCCTGGGCACGTTCGCGGAGCTGTACGTCCTCGGCAGCGTCACGGACGTCTCGGTCTTCGCGGTCAACCTCACCACCGCACTCGGACTCGGCCTGGGCATCGACTACGGGCTGCTGCTCGTCAGCCGCTTCCGCGAGCGGCTCGGTGCCGGTGACGACACGGCGCAGGCACTTCGCACCACCGTCCGCACGGCGGGGCGTACCGTGCTCTTCTCCGCCTCGACCGTCGTGGCGGCCCTCGCCGCCCTGCTGCTCTTCCCGCCGTTCTTCCTGCGCTCCTTCGCCTACGCGGGCATCGGAGTGGTGGCGATCGCCGCGATCGCCGCGCTGTTCCTGGTCCCGGCGCTGCTGGCGGTGCTCGGGCACCGCGTGAACAACGGGCGGCTGCCGTGGGCGGACGCGGTACGCAAGCCGGAGGCTCCGCTGTGGGGCCGGATGGCCCGCACCGTGATGCGGCGGCCGGCGCTGACCGCACTGCCGGTGCTGGCCGTGCTGCTGCTGGCCGCGAGCCCGCTGCTGGGCGCCACCTTCGGTACGCCGGACACTCGGGTGCTGCCCGAGAGCGCGGAGAGCCGCCAGGTCTCCACAGCCCTGCAGCAGGACTTCGCGGGCAACGACGCGGCGGGCATCTCGGTGGTCACCCGGGGCCGCGCCGACGCGCAGGCCGTGGACGCGTATGCCGCACGCCTCTCCCGGCTGGAGGGCGTCACCCGCGTCCAGGCGGCGACGGGCACCTACGCACAGGGCCGCGCGGTGCGCGGTCCCGGACAGGCGGGCCCCGCCTTCGCGCAGGACGGCGTCCACCGGCTGTCCGTCACCTCGCGCCTGACCCCGGCCTCGGGACCTGCGCAGGACCTGGTGCGGGAGATCCGCGGAACGGCCGGGCCGGGCGGCACGGAGACGCTGGTGGGTGGCCAGGACGCACAGCTGATCGACTCCAAGGCCGCCATCGCCGACAAGCTGCCCGCCGCCGTGGCCTGGGTGATCGGCTCCACCTTCGTCCTGCTGTTCCTGTTCACCGGCAGTGTCCTGCAGCCGTTGCGCGCCCTGCTGCTCAACGCGGTCAGCCTGACCGCCTCGATCGGGGCGATGGTGTGGATCTTCCAGGACGGCCACCTCTCCTCGCTGCTGGGCTTCACCGCGATGCCGATGGACACCTCCATGACGGTGCTGATGTTCTGCATCGTCTTCGGCCTCTCCATGGACTACGAGGTCTTCGTCACCAGCCGCATCAAGGAACTGCACGATGCCGGCGCCGACCACCGCGAGGCGGTGACCGGCGGCCTCTCGCGCACCGGGCGGATCGTGACCATGGCGGCGGGGCTGCTGGCGGTCAGCTTCTTCGCCTTCGCCACCAGCAAGGTCTCCTTCATCCAGATGTTCGGCCTCGGCAGCGGCCTGGCCATCCTGATCGACGCGGTCGCGGTGCGCGGCGTGCTGGTGCCCGCCGCGATGCGGCTGCTGGGGCGCTCGGCCTGGTACGCGCCGGGCCCGCTGCGGCGGCTGCACGCCAAGGTGGGCCTGAGCGAGGCCGCGGACGAGCCCGAAGCGGCCGTACCGCACCACGAGGAGCCCGGCGGGCGGCAGCCGGAGCCGACCCGCACCGGGGGGTGACCCGCGGCTGAGCACAGCGCAGCGGCAGCCCCCGTACCCGGTAGGCACCGGGTACGGGGGCCGCTGCTGCGGGAGCCGGCGCCCGGCGGGGCGGAGGCCCGCCGGGCAGTGCTCCGCCTACTTGCTGGTGAACTTCTCGTACTCCTTGAGGACCTCTTCGGTGGGGCCGTCGAGCAGCAGTTCGCCCTTCTCCAGCCACAGCACCCGCTCGCACGTGTCGCGGATGGACTTGTTGTTGTGGCTGACGAGGAAGACCGTGCCGGCGTCCTTGCGCAGCTCACGGATACGGGCCTCGGAGCGCTTCTGGAACCTCTTGTCGCCGGTGGCCAGCGCCTCGTCGATCATGAGGACGTCGTGGTTCTTGGCCGCCGCGATGGAGAAGCGCAGCCGCGCGGCCATGCCGGAGGAGTAGGTCCGCATCGGGAGGGTGATGAAGTCGCCCTTCTCATTGATCCCGGAGAAGTCGACGATGCCCTGGTAGCGGCGGTGGATCTCCTCCCGCGACATCCCCATCGCCAGGCCGCCGAGGACGACGTTCCGCTCCCCGGTCAGGTCGTTCATCATGGCCGCGTTGACCCCCAGCAGCGAGGGCTGGCCGTCGGTGTAGACCTTGCCGCTCTCCGCGGGCAGCAGCCCCGCGATGGCCTTGAGCAGCGTGGACTTGCCCGAGCCGTTGGAGCCGATGAGGCCGATGGCCTGGCCCCGGTAGGCGGTGAAGCTGACGCCCCGCACCGCGTGCACCTCGCGCATCCCACCGCCCGGCTTGCGGCGCACGATGCGGTTGAGGGCCGCGGTGGCGCTGCCCTTCCCCTTGGAGCCGCCGTAGACGCGGTAGACGATGTGCAGGTCCTCGGCGATGACGGTCGGCACCCAGGGGCCGGGCGTCTGCTCCGCCTCGACCTCGGTCTTGGTGTCGACGGATGCTCCGCTCTGCTCGGTCTGCTCAGCCACGGCCATAACGCTCCTCCGCCTTCCAGAAGAAAACAAATCCACCGATGCCCGCTACCACTGCCCAGCCCAGCGCGAGCGCCCAGACGTGTGGCGGCAGCTGAGCTCCGGGGTACTCCTCGATGAAGGCGAACCGCATCAGGTCCATGTAGACGGCGGCCGGGTTGGCCTGCAGCAGATCGGTCAGCCAGAGCGGGGCGTCGGCCCGCTTGTCCAGCATGTACTTGAGCGGGAACATCACTCCGGACGCGTACATCCACGTCCGGGTGATGAAGGGCATGAGCTGCGCGAGGTCGGGGGTCTTGCTGCCGAGCCGGGCCAGGACGAGCGCGAGACCGGTATTGAAGACGAACTGGAAGGCCAGCGTCGGAATGATCAGCAGCCAGGACAACCGTGGCAGCTCACCGAACCCGATCAGGATGACGACCAGCACGATCATCGAGTACAGGAGCTGCTGCAGCTGCTGCAGCGCCACCGAGATCGGCAGCGCGGCGCGCGGGAAGTGCAGCGCGCGCACCAGCCCGAGGTTCGAGGAGATCGCCCGCACTCCGTTGAGCACCGAGGTCTGGGTGAAGGTGAAGACGAACACCCCGGTGATCAGGAACGGGACGTAGTTCTCCTTGCCGCCCGGGGTGCCGTCCCGGCCCCCCAGCAGCACGCCGAAGATGAAGTAGTAGACGGCCGCGTTCAGCAGCGGCGTGGCGACCTGCCACAACTGGCCCAGCTTCGCCTGGCTGTACTGTGCCGTCAGCTTCGCCCGGGAGAAGGCGAGAATGAAGTGCCGCCGTGCCCAGAGCTGCCGTACGTAGTCGGGCAGCGAAGGGCGCGCTCCGCTGACCGACAGCCCGTACTTGGCCGCGAGTTCGGCCGGAGCCAGCCGGTCGTCCAGAGACGGCGGAGGCAGTACGCCGACCGACTTGTCGGCACTGTCGTGGGTTTTCTCGCTCACGTTGGAAACTTTCGTCCTCACACTGCGCAAGTGGATCCGGGGCTGATACTCGCAGGAAGAGCTTGTCAGATCACGGGTGGGCGTCCCAGCCGCGTCAGACGCCATACCGTACGCCACCGCATCGGCCTGCGGCTGCCCGCGGGTGTGGTCCAGCCCTCCTTGAATCCGCCCAGCCAGGCGCGCAGCGCGGGCATGGAGGGGCGGCGGGCGAGCGTCAGCAGCAGCCATACGGTCAGGTACACGGGGACCAGCAGCGCGGGCAGGTTGCGGCGCGCGAGCCAGACGCGGTTACGGGCCACCATCCGGTGGTAGACCGCGTGCCTGCTGGGGGCCGTGGTCGGGTGGTGCAGCACCATGTCGGCGCGGTACTCGATGCCCCAGCCGGCGTCCAGGGCGCGCCAAGCCAGGTCGGTCTCCTCGTGGGCGTAGAAGAACTCGTCCGGCAGTCCGCCGACTTCCGCCAGCACCCGGGTGCGCACGGCGTTGGCGCCGCCCAGGAAGGTGGTGACCTTGGAGGAGCGCAGCGGGTCGGAGGCGCGCAGCCGGGGCACGTGCCGGCGCTGGGTGACGCCGGTGTCCGGGTCGGCGATGCGGAAGGTGATGATGCCCAGTCCCGGGTCGGCCTCGAACGCCTCGCGCACCAGTTCGGCCGTGTCGGTGGAGGGCAGCAGCCCGTCGTCGTCCAGGAAGAGCAGCGCGTCCACCTCGCCACCCGACGACCCGAAAGCCTCGATACCGACATTCCGCCCACCGGGGATGCCGAGATTTTCCGGAAGCTCGACCTTCCGTACACCGTCCGGCAGCGCGGGCAACGGAGCACCGTTACCCACCACGACGACCTCGACCGGTTCGCCCTCCTGATCGGCGACCGACCGCAGCAGCGCGCGCAGCTCCTCGGGACGGTTGCCCATCGTGAGCACGACGGCACCCAGACGCATCGCCTTCCCGCCCCCCGTCACTTCAGCCTGCTCGAGGCCAGGATGGACACCAGGTGCAGCAGCGTCTGGAGCACCGCGATGGCGGCGAGGACCGCGACACCGAGCCGGGTGAAGAACAGGTCACCCCGGATCTGGTCCACGATCGCGACCACCAGGATCAGCAGCGACGCCTCGATCCCCAGCACCAGCCGGTGGAACTTGAGCGCGGCCGCCGCCCGGCGCGCCAGCGCGAGCCCCGAGGAGCGCGGCTCGGCGGCCGACTCCTGGACCGGCGGCAGCCCGCCCTGATGCCGGGCGACCCCGACCAGGTCGGACTCCGCCTTGATCAGGATGGCGCCGAGCGCGGCCAGCGTGCCCAGGAAGGCCCACAGCCAGTCGATCCGGCCGCCGCCCCACAGGTCGGCGGCACGCAACCCGAAACCGACCAGCACCGCGGCGTCGCACAGATAGGCACCGACCCGGTCCAGGTACACCCCGCCCAGCGAGAACTGCTGCTTCCAGCGGGCCACCTCCCCGTCGACGCAGTCCAGCAGCAGGTAGAGCTGGACCATCACCACGCCCAGGACCGCGCCGGCGACGCCCGGGACCAGCAGGGCGGGCAGCGCCAGCACCCCGGCGAGGGTCATCACGTAGGTGAGCTGGTTGGGGGTGATCCGGGTGTTCACCAGGTGCCGGTCGATGCGCAGCGAGAGCTCGCGCATGTAGAGCCGGCCCGCCCAGTGCTCGCCGCTCCGCCGGTCCTTCACCCCGGCGGGGTGAACGACCGGCCGGAGCTCAGCTACCGATGGTTTGTGCATAGTCCGCGTACGCGTCCCTGATCTGGTCGGTGGACAGGTCGAGGTGTTCCAGGATCGTGTACCGCCCGGGGCGGGTCTGCGGCGCGTACGCGACGGCCTCGACGAACTCGTCGGGGTCGAAGCCGATGTCGGCGGGCAGCACCGGCAGCTCGTGCCGCCGCAGCACCTCGACCATCAGCTTGGCCGTGTCCTTGTCCCCGCGCAGGTAGGTCGCGAAGGCCGCACCCAGGCCGCACTGCTCACCGTGCGGGGCGGCCCGCCGCGGGTACAGCAGATCGAAGGCGTGGTTGATCTCGTGGCAGGCGCCGGAAGCGGGGCGGCTGTCCCCGGCGACCGACATCGAGATGCCGGTGAGCACCAGGCCCTCGGCCAGCACCTGGAGGAAACCGTCGTCGCTGACGTCCCCCGGGTGGTGCAGGATCGCCTCGCCGGCCTGCCGGGCCATGGCCGCGGCCAGTCCGTCGATGTCCTCACCGCGGACCTCGTGCCCCAGCTCCCAGTCCTTGACGGCCGAGATGTTGGAGATGACGTCGCCGATACCGGAGCGGATGTAGCGCTCGGGTGCCTCACGGATCACGTCGAGGTCGATGACGACGGCGATCGGGTTGGGCACCCCGTAGGAGCCGCGGCCCGCGTCGTTGTCGAGGGTGGCGACCGGGGAGCACAGGCCGTCGTGCGACAGGTTGGTCGCGACCGCCACCAGCGGCAGCCCGATGCGGGCCGCCGCGTACTTCGCGCAGTCGATGATCTTGCCGCCGCCGAGCCCGACGACCGCGTCGTAGCGGCCGGAGGACTTCATGGCGTCGGCCAGCTCGACCGCGTCGTCGATGGTGCCGCCGCCCACCTCGTACCAGGAGGCGTTCGGCAGCAGCGGGGCGAACCTCTCGCGCAGCGCGGCCCCGGAGCCGCCGCTGATGGCGAAGGCGAGCTTCCCGTTGGTGGAGATCCGCTGATCGGCCAACAGGCCCGCCAGGTCGTCCAGTGCGCCGCGGCTGATGTCCACGACGACCGGCGACGGAATGAGGCGGGTCAGTACTGGCATGCGATCTCCCGGCCCTTGGCGAGGTCGTCGTGGTTGTCGATCTCGACCCACTTGACGTCGCCGATCGGGGCGATGTCGACCTTGAAGCCGCGGTTGACCAGCTCCTGGTAGCCGTCCTCGTAGTAGAGCTGCGGGTCGCGCTCGAAGGTGGCCTTCAGCGCGTCGGCCAGCTCGGCGCCCGCCTCCGGCTCGATCAGGGTGAGGCCGATGTACTCACCGGTGGCCTCGGCGGGGTCCATCAGCTTGGTGATGCGCTGGACGCCCTTCGCCGGGTCGACGACGACCTTCATCTCCTCGTCGGCCAGGTCCTTGACCGTGTCCAGGGCGAGGATGATCCTCTTCCCGTCGCCGCGCGCCTCCAGCAGCGTCTTCTCGACGGAGACGGGGTGCACGGTGTCGCCGTTGGCGAGCAGCACGCCCTCCTTGAAGACCTCACGGGCGCAGTAGAGGGAGTAGGCGTTGTTCCACTCCTCGGCCTTGTCGTTGTCGATCAGGCGGAGCGTGACGCCGTGCTTGGCCTCCAGCTCGGCCTGCCGCTCGTAGACGGCCTCCTTGCGGTAGCCCACCACGACCGCGACGTCGGTGAGACCGACCTGGGCGAAGTTGGCCAGGGCGATGTCGAGCACGGTGGTGTCGCCGTCCACGGGCACCAGGGCCTTGGGCAGGGTGTCGGTGTAGGGGCGCAGACGCCGTCCGGCGCCGGCAGCCAGCACGAGGCCGATCATGCGGGTTCTCCTGTTTCGTCGTGTACTGCGGGTGCTTGCGACGACACCCAGAATCGGATGCTCTCGACGAGCACCACGGCCGCGATGACCACGGCGAGCGTGGCCAGCGCGAAGGTGAAACCTTGGGTGCGACCGCCGTCGCCGAGCTGGAGGGCCGCGGCGACGGTGACCAGCAGGGTCCGTCCCTCGTGCCCCCCGACCGCCCGCACCAGCCAGTGCGGTGGCGCTCCGGTGCCACCGCGGATGCGGTACACCGTGTCGTAGTGATGGTAGGCGAGAGCCGCCACCAGCCCGAACGCCGCGGGGAGCGTGCGGTCGGTGTCGGCGCGGGCGGCGAGCACCAGGATCGTGCCGTATTCCGCGATACGGAAAACTGGGGGGAGCAGCCAGTCCAGCGGGCCCTTGAGCCGCCGGGCGAGGGCGACCCCCGCGCACAGCGCGTAGCAGGCCGCGGCCGCCACCGGCCAGACGCTGCCCAGCGGCGCGGCCCACGCGGTGGCGAGGATCACCGCGGCGCCCAGGAGTGCGACGGCCGGCACTCCGAGCCGGGGCAGCGGCAGCACCCGCAGCAGCCGGCCGGAGAGCTCGGCGAGCGGACCGCTGTCGGTGAGCGCGCGCACTCCCTCGGCCGCGCGGTCGGTGCGGGCCCTGCGGTGCAGGGAGCGCAGCAGCCGGCCCGAGGTGGTGTAGCAGGCGGCGAGCGTGCCCGCGACCAACAGCACGACGAAGGTGATGCGGGGCGTGGTCGTCGCGGTCAGCACGGCGATGAGGGCCCACCGCTCCCCGATGGGCAGCACGATCATCCGCCGGGCCCACACGGTCCAGCCCGCGCTGTCCAGCCTGCTGGAGAGCGCCGCGGTCCGGCTGGTGTTGCCCGTGACGTCGTGGCCGGCCTCGTTGAAGGAGAAGTCGACCGTGTGCCGCGCGGTCATCAGCAGCATGGCCCCGAGCGCCAGGGCCCACACGTCGTCGCCGCCGCGCGCGGCGCCGAGAGCCAGGCCCGCGTAGTACGCGTACTCCTTGGCCCGGTCGAAGGTGGCGTCCAGCCAGGCCCCGAGCGTGGAGTACTGCAGGTCGTAGCGGGCGAGCTGGCCGTCCGTCGCGTCCAGGACGAACGAGGCGATGAGCAGCACTCCGGCCGCCACGAAGCCCCAGCGCTCCCCGCCGGCGGCGCACCCGGCGGCGATCAGCGCGGTGATCAGCGAGGCCGTGGTGACCTGGTTGGGAGTCAGCCCGCGGCGGGCGCACCAGCGCGCCAGGTAGCGCGAGTACGGGCTGATGCAGAAGGTGGTGAAGAAGCCGTCGCGGGACTTGACCGCGGAACGCAGCCGGACCGCCTCGCCGTCGACCGCGGCGACGGCCCCTTCGGCCTCGGCGCGGGCCGCGTCGTCGGCGGGCACGGTCGCCACGAGCGTGCCCAGTTCGGGCCGGTGCACCTGGACTCCGGCCGCCTCCAGCGCCTCGGTCGCCGCCTGCGGTCCGCCACCCGGGTCCCGGGGCAGCGCGTGCCGCGCCTCGGGGCCGACGGCGAGCACTCCGGGCAGGGCCCCCGCCGCGAAGCGCGGGTCCCGCAGGGCCAGCCGCAGCGCGTGGGTGTGGCCGACGAAGCGGGGGTCGATCAGGGCGACCCGCTCGTCCGCGGCGGTCGCGGCCAGTTCCGTGCCGACTGCGGTCGGACCGGAGGCCGCGCGCACCTCGAAGCCGAGCGAGCGCAGGTCGGCCTCGAGCGACGATCCGGCAACCGGCGGACCGGTGAGGATGGCGGTCGACAGAACGAACTCACTCCTTGGAAGCTGGCAGGCCCGCGCGGGAAAGGGACAACCGGGGCAGCGGGCAGCGTGCGCCGTCACCCGGGAGGGGTCGGCGGCACGTCGGCAGAGAGTATCGGATCGCCGGGGGGAGCCTTCACCGAGCGTTCATCGCCCCGGTGTTGTCCGGCGGGCGCCCGCGCGCCCCCAGCATGGTGGATCATGGGTTCCCGCCACAACCGGGGCCGATAGGGTTCGGGCATGACGTGGTTGATCACAGGCGGTGCGGGCTACATCGGCGCGCACGTCGCACGGGCCCTGACGGCCGCCGGTGAGCGAGTCGTCGCACTGGACGACCTGTCCACCGGGCTGGCCGAGCGGCTGCCCGCCGAGGTGCCGCTGGTGCGCGGCTCGGTACTGGACCGTCGGCTGCTGGACCGGGTCCTGGCCGAGCACGGTGTGCGCGGTGTGATCCATCTCGCGGCCAGGAAGCAGGTGGGCGAGTCGGTCGAGCAGCCGCTCACCTACTACGAGGAGAATCTGCACGGCCTCGTCACGCTGCTGGGCGCCGTGGTCGAGGCGGGGGTGCGCGGCTTCGTCTTCTCCTCCTCCGCGGCCGTCTACGGGATGCCGGACGTGGACCTGGTCACCGAGCAGACCCCCACGGTGCCGATGAACCCCTACGGCGAGACCAAGCTGGCCGGCGAGTGGCTGGTGCGGGCGACGGGACGGGCCCACGGGCTGTCGACCGCCTGCCTGCGCTACTTCAACGTCGCCGGGGCCGCGCAGCCCGAACTCTCCGACACCGGTGTCTTCAACATCGTCCCGATGTTCTTCGACGCGCTGACCCGCCAGGAACCGCCCCGGATCTTCGGCGACGACTATCCGACCCCGGACGGCACCTGTGTGCGGGACTACATCCATGTGCAGGATCTGGCCGAGGCCCATGTCGCAGCGGCGCGTGCGACGGCGGGTGACGGCCCGCGGGGCGGGGACGGCGATCTGACACTGAACGTCGGCACCGGCTCGGGGGTCTCGGTGCGGGAGATGGCCGATCTCGTCGCCGAGGTCACCGGCGGACGGGGTCCGGCGCCCCGGGTGGTGCCGCGCCGCCCCGGTGACCCGGCGCGGGTGGTGGCCTCGGCGGAGCGGATCCGCGAGGAACTGGGCTGGGAGCCCCGCCACGGGGTGCGCGAGATGGTCGTCTCGGCGTGGGAGGGCTGGCTGCTGCGCCACCCGGAGGCACATCCGACGACGACCTGACGGTCAGATCGTCACCGATCAGCATTGATGGGCATAAACGCGCACGTTGCAGTCACTGTCCCGCAGAATGCGGAATTACCGCGTCGACTGCGGCACACTGGACCCGCTGCCCACCGGCCCACCCCGAAGGATCACCATGGCGAACAGCTCAGCCGCCCCGATCATGCTCGAACTGGTAGACGAGGACGGGACGACGATCGGCACCGCGGAGAAGCTCTCCGCCCATGTGGCCCCCGGGCGGCTGCACCGCGCCTTCTCCGTCTTCCTCTTCGACGAGGAGGGCCGGCTGCTGCTCCAGCGGCGGGCACTGGGCAAGTACCACTCCCCCGGCGTGTGGTCCAACACCTGCTGCGGGCACCCCTATCCCGGCGAGCCGCCGTTCGCCGCCGCCGCCCGGCGGGTCGGCGAGGAGCTGGGAGTGGCGCCCGCGCTGCTGCGGGAGGCGGGTACCGTCCGCTACAACCACCCGGACCCCGCGTCGGGACTGGTGGAGCAGGAGTTCAACCACCTGTTCGTCGGACTGCTGCGGGAGGAGCCCCGGCCGGATCCGGCGGAGATCTCCGAAACGGCTTTCGTGACGTGGGACGAGTTGGAGAAGCGGCACGCCGTCGACACCTTCTCCACCTGGTTCATGACCGTGCTGGACGCGGCGCGTCCGGCGATCCGCGTGGTGACGGGCGGCGCCGGGGGGTGGTGACCCGGCGCGCCGGGCCGCACGGCCCGGCCACGAGAGATCCGGCGCCCGGACCGCCGCGAGCCGCGGCCCGCCGACCGGCCGTGGCGGAGTCCCCGGCGGGAGACCCGGCCCGCGGCCGCCGCACGGCGGTCTCCTCAGCGGGAGCCGGGCTCCCCGGCGTCCGCCGCCGAGGGGCGCAGCGGCAGAGCGGCCCAGATGACCTTGCCACCGGCGTCCGTCTGCTCCACGTCGCAGCGGCCGCCCGCCTCCGCGGTGAGTGCCTTGACCAGCAGCAGGCCGCGCCCGCCCGTGTGCTCCCGGAACGGCTCGGCCGCCAGCGCCTTGGGCCGGTAGGGATGGCCGTCCTCCACCGCCAGCCGGAGCCATCCGCCGCCCAGTGCGACCTCGACGGTGATCTCGGGCGAGAGCAGCGCCGCGTGCTGCACGGCATTGGTGACCAGCTCCGAGAGGATCAGCAGCGCGCCCTGGAGCACGTCCTCCGGTACCGGGGCCGGCCGGCGCTCCAGCAGCTCGCGCACAGCATGCCGCAGCCCGGGCACCGAGGGCGCGGTCGTCGGCGCCGTGAACCGCCAGCTCCCCTCCCCAGACGGTCCGGAGACGCCGAGGCGTCCGGACACCGACGGGGTCCCGCGGACACATCCGAGGGTCCCGGGCTCGGCCGGGCGCGGCCGCGGGGGCAGCACGGCGGCAGCCGCGGGCACCGCCCCCGCCGCAGCACCGCGTACCGCGCTCAGGGGGCCGAGCGCCTCCCCGGCTCGTGGAGCCTCGTCGACAACTCCGGACAGCTGCCCGCCGCGGCTCTCCATCTCCGCACCCACTCTCCTGCTCGGTACCTGGTGTACTTGCAGATGTACTTGCATTGCATGGTGGTACCGCGCGGTGCAGACCTGAGCGGGTGACCGTAACTTGGCATGTATCGATGGCATTTGACAGAAGACTTACGCCGCTTGGCACCTCGGCGATAGAACCTGACGCTTCCTGGATACGATCGCGCTCATGGAGCCGACCCTGCGCACCGCCCACGAAGAGGGCGTCGCGACCGTCACCATCGACCGCCCGGCCAAGCGCAACGCGATGACCCCCGCCATGTGGCGCGGGCTGCCCGAACTGCTGGCCGAACTCGCAGCCGACCCGGACGTACGGGTCCTGGTGCTGACCGGAGCGCAGCGCACCTTCTGCGCGGGAGCGGACATCGGCGCCCTGCAGGACGCGGCCCGCGCCGGAGACCCCGAGGCGGGACGGCCGGAGAGCGACGGACCCGGCGGCGCGGCCCGGGAGCAGCAGACACTCGCCGTCGCCGCGGAGGAGGCACTGGCCGCCTTCCCCAAGCCCACACTGGCGGCCGTGCACGGGCACTGCGTCGGCGGCGGCTGCCAGCTCGCCGCCGCCTGCGACCTGCGGTTCGCCGCGCACGACGCGCTCTTCGGCATCACCCCGGCCAAGCTGGGCATCGTCTATCCGGCCTCCTCGACCGAGCGCCTGGTGCGCCTGGTGGGACCGGCCACCGCCAAGTTCCTGCTCTACTCGGGGGAGCTGATCGACGCGGAGCGGGCGCTGCGCACCGGGCTGGTGGACGAGGTGCACCACGGGGAGGCACTCGACAAAAGAGTCGCCGAGTTCGCCCGGACCCTCACCGCACGCTCCGCGCTGACCCAGGCGGCCGCCAAGGACTTCGCGGACAGGCGCACCGGCCCCGACCGGGTCGAACACTGGCAGCGCGAGGCGGCGGCAGGCGGGGACGCGGCCGAGGGCGTGGCCGCCTTCCTGGAGCGGCGCGCTCCGCGCTTCGGCGCCCCGCGGCGCTGAAGCGGGACCGGCGCCGCACCGGACCGCCGCGGGCGACAGCGCCGCAACCGGGCACCCGGGACCGCGCAGGGTACGCCGCGCCGCCGGCCGGCCCGGCACCCGGGGCCCCGGCCCGCCGGGTGCGGCGTCCGAACGGCACCCGGTGGATCCGGAGCCGCCGGTTCCCCGCCCTTCAAGTCACCCGTACCGACCGGTAGCGTACGGGCATGACGCCACTTCCCGCACGCGCCGGGCGGCGCTGCCACAACGCCCTGAACGCCCTGCACTCCGCGCTCTACTTCTCACCCGCGCTGGGGAAGGAACTCTCGCCCTACGGCATCGACGACCCGCGCGCGATCAACCTGTCCTCGCGTTCCGCGCCGCTGGGCGCGGTGGGCGCGGGCGCCGTGACAGCCACCTTCTACAACTACAGCCACGCGCTGGTCGCGAACTTCGTGCCCGCGGTGTGGGACGCCGCCTCCCCCGAGACGGTGCTGGCCGCACGGCTGCGCGCGGCCGACACGATGCTGCGGCATCTGCTGGGCGAGGAAGCCGTCCGCTCGGCGGAGATGACCGAGGCCGCCCGGCTGGCGCTGCGCGCCACCGAGGGATGCACCCGCTCGGGACGCCCGCTGCACGCCGCCAACGCGGACCTTCCGGTCCCCCCGATCGACCACTCGCCGCACCTGGCGCTGTGGCACGCGGCGACGCTGCTGCGCGAGCACCGCGGGGACGGGCACATCGCCGCACTGCAGAACGCCGAACTCGACGCGCTGGAAGCGCTGGTCAGCCACACCGCCAGCGGACACGGGATGAACCCCGCGTGGGTGATGAGCACTCGCGGCTACAACGAGCAGGACTGGACCGCCGCGCAGCAGCGGCTGACCGGACGCGGGCTGCTGGACGGCGACGGCGAGCTGACCGAGCGGGGCGCCGAGCTGCGCAAGCACCTCGAGGAGGAGACCGACCGGCTGGACCGCCGCCCCTACGAACTGCTGGGCGCCGAGGGCGTGGCCCGGCTGACCGAGCTGGCGGGCGGGTTCACACACACCGCGATCGAGGCGGGCGCATTCCCCGCCGACCTGCTCGGCAAGGGCTGAAGCACGGCGTCGCGGCGCGGGCGGCGCCCGCCCGCGGGGCCCGCCGTCCCGCCCGCCTGCACGGGCCTGTCGGACACGCCTGCCACAATGCATGCCTACCGGGGGACAACAGCACCGAGAAGGCGGAACGAACCATCGTGACGACGACGATCGAAGGCAGGATCGCCGAGGAACTCGGCGTACGCGAGCGGCAGGTCCGCGCCGCAGTCGAGCTGCTCGACGGCGGGTCGACCGTGCCGTTCATCGCGCGCTACCGCAAGGAAGCGACCGAGATGCTCGACGACGCGCAGTTGCGCTCCCTGGAGGAGCGGCTGCGCTATCTGCGGGAGCTGGAGGAGCGGCGCGCGTCGATCCTGGAGTCCGTGCGCGGCCAGGGAAAGCTCACCGACGAGCTCGCGGAGCAGATCCGGGCCGCCGACTCCAAAGCGCGCCTGGAGGACATCTACCTGCCCTACAAGCCCAAGCGGCGCACCAAGGCGCAGATCGCCCGGGAGGCGGGCCTCGAACCGCTCGCCGAGGGGCTGCTCGCGGACCCGTCCGTGGAGCCGCCGGCCGCTGCCGCCGCCTTCGTCGACGCCGACAAGGGCGTCGCGGACACCGCCGCGGCCCTGGAGGGTGCGCGCGCCATCCTCGCCGAGCGCTTCAGTGAGGACGCCGACCTGATCGGCGAGCTGCGCGAGCGCATGTGGGAGCGGGGCCGGCTGGCCGCCCGGGTCCGGGAGGGCAAGGAGGAAGAGGGCGCGAAGTTCGCCGACTACTTCGACTTCTCCGAGAGCTTCACCGAGCTGCCCTCGCACCGGATCCTGGCGCTGCTGCGGGCCGAGAAGGAGGAGGTGCTCGACCTCACGATGGAGCCCGAGCCGGCCGACGCGGCCGGAGCGGAGCAGGAGGGCCCGAGCTCCTACGAGCGTTCGGTCGCACACCGCTTCGGGGTGCGCGACGAGGGTCGGCCGGCGGACCCGTGGCTGGCCGAGACGGTGCGCTGGGCGTGGCGTACCGGGATCCAGGTGCACCTGGGCATCGATCTGCGCACCCGGCTGCGGGCTGCGGCGGAGGACGAGGCGGTGCGGGTCTTCGCGACCAACCTGCGCGATCTGCTGCTGGCCGCTCCCGCGGGGACTCGTGCCACCCTCGGCCTGGACCCGGGGCTGCGGACGGGCGTGAAGGTGGCCGTGATCGACGCGACGGGCAAGGTCGCCGCCACGGACACGGTCTATCCGCACGCACCGCAGAAGCAGTGGAACGAGGCGCTGGCGAAGCTGGCCGCGCTCGCCGAGGCACACCAGGTGGAGCTGGTCGCGATCGGGAACGGCACGGCCTCCCGCGAGACGGACAAGCTGGCCGGTGAGCTGGTCGCCGCGAAGCCGGAGTTGAAGCTGACGAAGGTGATGGTCTCGGAGGCGGGTGCCTCGGTCTACTCCGCCTCGGCCTACGCTTCGCAGGAGCTGCCCGAGCTGGATGTGTCGCTGCGCGGCGCGGTCTCCATCGCCCGGCGCCTGCAGGATCCGCTGGCCGAACTGGTGAAGATCGACCCGAAGTCCATCGGCGTGGGCCAGTACCAGCACGACCTCTCCGAGGTGAAGCTGTCGCGCTCGCTGGATGCCGTGGTGGAGGACTGCGTGAACGGCGTCGGAGTGGACGTCAACACGGCTTCCGCTCCGCTGCTCTCCCGGGTGTCGGGAATCGGCTCGGTGCTGGCGGAGAACATCGTGGCGCACCGGGACGCGCACGGCCCGTTCAAGGGCCGCCAGGAGCTCAAGGACGTCTCCCGGCTCGGCCCCAAGGCGTTCGAGCAGTGCGCGGGCTTCCTGCGCATCCGCGGCGGCGACCCGCTGGACGCCTCCGCCGTGCACCCGGAGGCCTACCCGGTGGTCCGCGGAATGGTCGCCAGAGCGGGCACCGACGTGCCGTCGCTGATCGGCAACGCGAAGGCGTTGCGGGCGCTCGACCCGCAGGAGTTCGTGGACGGCTCGTTCGGGCTGCCCACCGTCACCGACATCCTGCGCGAGCTGGAGAAGCCGGGCCGCGACCCGCGGCCCGCGTTCCGCACCGCGAGCTTCAAGGAGGGGGTCGAGAAGCTCGGCGACCTCTCCGCCGGCATGGTGCTGGAGGGTGTGGTCACCAACGTCGCGGCGTTCGGCGCCTTCGTGGACATCGGTGTGCACCAGGACGGCCTGGTGCATGTCTCGGCGATGTCGAAGACGTTCGTGAAGGACCCGCGGGACGTGGTCAAGCCCGGCGACATCGTCCGGGTGCGGGTGCTGGAGATCGACGAGGCGCGGAAACGGATCTCGCTCACCCTGCGGCTGGATGACGAGCCCGGGACGGGCGGGGGCGGAGGTGCGCGGCGCGGTGGCCGGGACCGGCGCCGCGACGGCTCCGGCAAGGCCCCCGCGGGTGCCCCGCGGCAGCGGCAGAGTGCGCCCAAGGGCGGCTCCGGTGGCAAGCGCCGGGGCCAGGGTGCGCCGGCTCCGGCGCCGAACAACAGCGAGATGGCCGAGGCACTCCGCCGCGCGGGCCTGGCCTGACCTGACCTGTCCGGTGCCCCGTGCTCCCGCAGGTGCGGCGGGAGCACGGGCGCTCCGGCGGGCGGCGGGCACCCCACCGGAGCGGGCGCGGCTCAGGTGCCGGTGCCGGGCATGCGGCCGTTCCGGTCGGAGTCGGCGGCGGCGTCCGTCATCTCGTATTCGGTGCCGAGGAGCTTGGGTCGGCCCTTGCTGGGCAGGTAGGCACTGGAGAGGTGCAGCCAGTTCACGAAGAAGGAGGGCGCCGAGGTGTCGCCCACGTAGACCTTCATCGAGTCGGACGGGTGGATGGTGGCTGTCACCTGCGTGCCCCGGTCGTGTTCGCGGACCTCGGTGCTGAAGACGGCGAACACACCGCCGTCCTCGGTGCGGAGCGCGTGGAACTTCTCGTGTGTCGGCTCGCCACGGTTGAAGACCGCCTCGCCGTGCGGGTTGAGCAGCTTGTTCTGTCGCCCGGGGATCTTGCGGAGCGATTCGGTGGTCTTCGAGGTGCGGAACCCGTCCCGGGTGGAGCCCTGCTCGGTGTAAAGGTCGAGCAGTTCGTCGGACAGTGCGTCGGGGGAAAGCGCCCCGGCCTTCTTCGCCGTGTCCGAGACGGGCTCGACGAACCCCTTCTCGTCCTTGGCGAGCCGCGGCAGCCAGGTGGATTCGCTGTAGCTGCCGGCGACCATCTTCCAGTCGCCGCCCTGCTTCTCCATGATCAGGATGCCCGGGTACTTGCCCTTCTTCTCCCCCGCGTTCTTGGAGTACGCCACCATGGCGAACCAGTCGGCGGTCCCCTTGCGGGGCAGGTAGAACTTCCGGTCGACGTAGTGGAACGGCTTGCGGTAGTCGGCCCGTTCCGCTGCCGTCCAGTTCTTCTGCATCTTGTAGGTGGCCTTGCTCTGCTCGAGGACCGCTCCGCCCTCCACCGTGGAGAGCAGCCGGGGATCGGAGTTCTTGTTGGCCTTGTTGTTCACCTTCTCGTAGTGGTCGACGAGCTTGTCGGCCTGCGCCCGGGTGACGACGCCGACCGCGGGCTTGTGCTCTTCCTTGTCCGCCGGCTCGGCCGAGGATGCTGCCGAATCCGTCCCGGAACCGCCGCCGCACCCCGCCACCATGAGGATCAGAGTGCTCGCGCAGGCCATGCCCGAGATCCCCCGTACCGCATTCTTCATCGCACGCTCCCGTTGTCACTGTTGTGCGCTGGGAGTATGTCGGGTCAACTGCCCCTCGGCGGCGGGGTACTCACAACCGCACCAGCACCTCGTCCAACTGCTTGCGCTCCAGGTCCGGGACCCGGGCGCCGGGGGCCGGATAGCCGACGGGGATGACGTAGCCGCCGCGCTCCTCGGGCGGGCGGTCGCAGATCTCGTTGAGGAAGCGCATCGGGCTGGGTGTGTGGGTGAGCGTGGCCAGCCCCGCCTGGTGGAGGGAGGCGAGCAGGAAGCCGACGGCGATACCGACCGACTCCTTGGTGTAGTAGGGGCGCGGGGTGTGCGGTCCCTTGTGCACCTCGAAGACGACGAGGACGGCGGGCGCGGTCTCCAGGAACGGCTTGTGCTCGTCGGTTCCGAGCGGGGCGAGCGCCTCGAGCCATTCGTCCGAGGCGCGGCGCCCGTAGAAGGCGCGCTCCTCCTCCTCGGCGGCGGCGCGCAGCCGCCGCTTGCGCTCGGGGTCGGTGAGGACGACGAACCGCCAGGGCTGGACGTGTGCCCCACTGGGTGCGGTGGCGGCGGTGCGGACCGCCCACTCGAGGACTCCGTCGGGCACCGGGCGGTCGTCGAAGTCGCGGACGGTGCGGCGGCGCGCCATGACCTCGTGGAAGGACCTGGCACGCTCCTCCGCCTGCGGGGCGGGGACGTCCAGCGGCCGGAGCGGAACCGTGGGAAGCCGGCTCGGATCGGAAGCGGGGCTGGACTCACTGGTACGGACCATGCCCGCAGCACAGCACATCGCGACGCGCGGAAAAAGGCTTGCGGCACCGGAAGCGGGAACGTAACGTCTTCGGCGGTTCTGTTGCCGCTGTGAGGAGAGGCCGTTGCGTATCTGAGGTCTGAGACACCGTGTGCCCTGTCTGTGTGCCACGAGTGCGACCTCGGAAGCGAGTCGGCCGACTGCTGCCCCTCTCCTCTTCTGATCCCCGTCCCGGCGTAGCCGTCCGGGCCCGGTGTCTCCGTGTTGCTCATCCCACCGCGATGCGTCCTGGAGGCCCCTGTGACCACTTCCGCACCTTCCCTCAGCTGCTCCCGGCTGACCTTCTCCTGGCCGGACGGCACCCGGCTGCTGACCGATTTCGACCTGTCCGTCGGCCCCGGCCGCACCGGCCTGATCGGACTCAACGGCACCGGGAAGTCCACCTTGCTGCGGCTGCTGGCAGGCGAGCTGCGGCCGGACGCGGGAAGCGTCACGGTCCGGGGCGAGGTGGGCTATCTGCCGCAGAACCTCACCCTGGACACCTCCCTGCGGGTGGACGAGGCGCTGGGGGTCGCCCGCACCCGGGCCGCGCTGCACGCCATCGAGGCGGGAGACGTGAGCGAGGAGCAGTTCACCGCCGTCGGCGACGACTGGGACGTGGAGGAGCGTGCCCGCGTGACGCTGGACCATCTCGGCCTCAGTCACATCGGGCTCGACCACACCATCGGTGAGATGTCCGGCGGCGAGTCGGTACTGCTGCGGCTGGCCGCTCTGCTGCTGGCCCGGCCGGACGTACTGCTGCTGGACGAGCCGACCAACAACCTCGACCGGACGGCCCGCCGCCGGCTGCACGAGGCGGTCTCCTCGTTCCGGGGCGTGCTCGTCGTGGTCAGCCACGACCGCGAACTGCTGGCGCTGGTCGACCGGATCGCCGACCTGCGCGGCGGTGAGGTGACCTGGTACGGCGGCGATCTGGAGGCGTACGAGGCGGCGGTTTCCGCCGAACAACAGGCGGCCGAGCGGATGGTGCGCGCGGCCGAGACCGATGTGCGCCGCCAGCGGCGGGAGCTGGCCGAGGCGCGGATGAAGCTGGCCCGGCGGGCGCAGTACGGCAGCAGGCAGGCCGCTGCCGGGAGCGAACCGAAGATCCTGCTGGGCGCCCGCAAGCGTCAGGCGCAGGAGACGGCGGGAAGGCACCGCCTGCTGCACGAGCAGCGGCTGGACGAGGCGCGTCAGCAGTTGGAGGAGGCGTCCGAGCGGGTGCGGGACGACTCGGTGATCCGGGTCGACCTGCCCTCGACCGCGGTGCCGCGCGGACGGCGGGTCCTCGAGATGCGGGAGGTGGAGCTGCGGCACGGCCCCCGGATCGACCTCGATGTGCACGGGCCGGACCGGATCGCGCTCGTCGGCCCGAACGGTGCGGGCAAGACGACGCTGCTGCGGACCCTGGCCGGGCAGCTCCCGGCCGCCGCGGGTGAGGTGCACACGCATGTGCCGCTGCGCTATCTGCCGCAGCGGCTGACCGTGCTCGACGACCGGCTCTCCGTCGTGGAGAACGTCGCCCACTCGGCCCCGCAGGCCACCAACCAGCAGATCCGCGCCCGACTCGCCCGGTTCCTGCTGCGCGGCAAGCGGGCCGACCGTGCGGTGGGCACGCTCTCGGGCGGCGAGCGATTCCGGGCCGCGCTGGCCGCCGTCCTGCTGGCCGATCCGGCGCCCCAGTTGCTGATGCTGGACGAGCCGACCAACAACCTGGACGAGTCCAGCGTGCGGCAGTTGCGGGAGGCGCTGACGGCGTACGAGGGCGCCCTGCTGATCGCCAGCCACGATCTGCCGTTCCTGCGGGAGCTGAGTATCACCCGCTGGCTGGGGCTGCGGGACGGCACGCTGCTGGAGGCCGCTCCACAGGAACTCGGTCTCCTCCCCGCGGGGGACGACTGACCGGCGGTCTCATCCGGCGAGGGCGGCCAGCCGGGCGTCGGCGCGGGCGGGGGCGTAGCGGTCCTCGACGACCAGCGCCGCGGCACCGCTCAGGCCCGCGCGCTCACCCAGCCGGGAGGTGACCACGTTCAGGTGCGCGGTCGTACGGGGCATGGCGCGCTGGTAGAGCAGTTCCCGTACGCCGGTCACGAACGGGGTGCTCGCCAGGTCACCGGCGATCATCAGCACCCCGGGGTTGAGCAGGGTGACCACCGTGACCAGCACCTCCCCCACCAGCCGTCCGGCGTCCCGGGCCAGCCGCACCGCCTCCGGCCGGCCGGCGGCGAGGTGGTGGCGGACGCCGGAGCCGGAGGTGGTGGGCACGCCGGCGGCGGTGAGCTGTTGGGCCAGGGCCCGGCCGCTGGCGACGGCGGCGAGGCAGCCGTGGTTGCCGCACATGCACAGCGCCTCGGGAAAGTCGTGCAGCCGGATGTGCCCGATGTCGCCTGCGCCACCGTCCGTCCCTCGGTAGGGCTGCCCGTCGACGACGACGCCGGCACCGATCCCGGTGGCGACCTTGACCAGCAGGAAGGCCGCGCAGTCGGGGTAGCCGGCGCGCTGTTCGGCGTAGGCCATGAGGTTGGCGTCGTTGTCGACGAGGACGGCCGGAGGCGCCTCGGACCGCACGTGCGCGGCGTAGGCGGCCCGCATCCGGTCGGGCAGCGGGCAGCCGTCCCAGCCGGGCATGATCGGCGGCTGGACGACCATTCCGGAGGCGACGTCGACCGGGCCGGGTACCGACAGGCCGATGCCGCAGACGCGGGCCGGGTCCGTGCCGTGCTCGGCCAACAGCCCGGCGAACCACTGCGCCAGCCGGTCGAGCACCGTCTCGGGGCCGTCGCCGACGAGCATCGTGCCGGATGTATGGGCCAGCACGTTCCCGGCGAGGTCGAGCAGGCCGGCGGTGGCGTGCCGGGTACCGAGGTCGGCTGCGAGGACCACGGCATGCCCGGAGTCGAACTCCAGCCGCGTCGAGGGCCGCCCCCCGGTGGAGCCGGGCTCGGGCGCCGGCTCGCCCTCCCGCAGCCAGCCCGCGGCGAAGAGCTGGTCGAGCCGGTGGCCGACGGTGGATCTGGACAGCCCGGTGACCTGCTGCAGGGCGCCGCGGGTGGTGGCCCGGCCGTCCCGGATGAGCCGCAGCAGGTGGCCCGCGCTCGACTGGTTGCCGGTGGTGCCGGTCATGCTCTCCTCAGCTCTCGTCCGCATCACCGGCCCGCGGTCAGCGGCGGCCCGGTGGCGGGAACGGCAGGACGACGGGGACGGTCGGGTACCACCGCATCCTGCCATCAGCGCCGCTCAGCGGCCCCGACTCCTGGTTCCGTCGGCGAGTGACGCATCTCATCGTCAGTTATGCCTGTTCACAAGACGTAACTGCGAGGTATCTTCGACGAAACTCACGGGACCCCCGCGGCGCACGCCGTGGCAGCGGCGAAGGCAGGAGCGCGCGGGGCCCGACTACCGGACGTATGCCCTGTAGGCGGCGGCCGAGAGAACGCGAAGGGCGGAGCATGGTCAGGACGGCCTGCCGGGAGCGAACGCTGCCGGGCGACGAGCGGGAGGTGCTTCCCGGCCGGCGGAGGACGCCGGGCGGACGCACCCCGGCAGGCGACGCCCGGCCCGGCGGGGTGGCGCGGTGACCCCTCCACTGCCGTCGGCCGGTGTCGGCCCCGCCGCTGCACACCCCCGCACCACCGCCCCGCCGCCGCACCCGCACCACCGCGGACTGCGCCGCTCCGCCTACCGGGTACTGCTCGCCAACCGGGCCGGCACCTCCACCGTGCCCTCCCGTGAGCTCTATCCGCACCAGTGGAGCTGGGACTCGGCGTTCATCGCCATCGGGCTGCGCCACCTCTCCCCGGTACGGGCGCAGCAGGAGTTGGAGACGCTGCTGTCGGCGCAGTGGGGTGACGGCCGCGTCCCACACATCGTCTTCAATCCCGCGGTACCGCTCGACGCCTACTTCCCCGGCCCCGACTTCTGGCGCTCCTCCTCGGCGGGCACCGCCGCCGGGGCGCCGCACACGGTCGAGACCTCCGGTGTGGTGCAGCCGCCCGTGCACGCACTGGCCGCCTGGCTGGTGCACCACGCCGACCCGCACGCCTCGGCCCGGCGGGCCTTCCTGGCCCGGGTGTACCCGCGGCTCGCGGCCTGGCACCGCTACCTCGCCGAGCACCGGGACCTGGGCGGCGGCGGGCTGGCCGCCTCGGTGCACCCCTGGGAACCGGGTATGGACAACAGCCCGTGCTGGGACGGGCCGCTGGCACGGATCGAACCGGCGGACCCGGCGTCGTTCCGCCGCGCCGACCTCGCGCACGGCTCGGCGGGAGACCGGCCCACCGACCTGGACTACGGACGCTATGTCCGGCTGGCCGCCGAGTACCGGGAGCACGGCTACCGCGACACGGCAGCCGCCCACCCCTTCGCCGTGGAGGACCCGGGGTTCAACGCCCTGCTCATCGCCTCCGACTACGCACTGGCCCGGATCGCGGAGGAGCTGCACGGCGACGCCGCGCTCCACCGCGGGCGCGCCGCGTCCCGCACCGAGGCGCTGGTGCGGCGCCTGTGGTCGCCCCGGACCGGACAGTTCCACTGCCGCGACCTGCGGGCCGGGGCGGCTTCGGGCGGCGACGGCCACGGCGGCGCGCTGCTGCCCGAGCGCAGCGCAGCGGGCCTGCTGCCGCTGGTGGCGCCCGAACTGCCCCGGCCGCTGGTCGAGACGCTGCTGAGCACCGCCGAGGGTGACCACTTCGGCCTGGGCACCCGGGTGAGGCTGCTGCCCAGCTACGATCTGCGCGGCGCCGGCTTCGACCGGAACCGCTACTGGCGGGGTCCGGCCTGGTTCAACGTCAACTGGCTGCTGGAGCGCGGGCTCCGGGAGCACGGCGAGCACACGTGGGCCGAGGTGCTGCGCGCAGAGGTGCTGCACGCCGCGGCGGCCAGCGGTTTCGCGGAATACCTCGACCCGTACACCGGGCAGGGGCACGGCGCCCGGGACTTCAGCTGGACGGCCGCACTCGCCCTGGACCTGCTCGAGCGGGGCGCGGAGACCGCAGCGGCCGCGGACGACGCGAGTGCCGAGGGCACCGCCCCGGGACCGGGCGTCGCTGCCTCCGCGCCCGTACCCGCCCCGTCGCCGGTGCCCCCGTCCGAGAAGGGACCGTGACCGCATGACGGCGGCGATCGAGCACCGGCTGCTCGTGCACGACGGGACCTTCGCGGTGCTGACGGCTTCCGGGGACATCGCCGGGCCCATGGGGACGCTGCCGGCGGACGGGCTCTTCCGCCGGGACACCCGCCATCTGAGCCGCTGGCAGCTGACGCTGGACGGCGCCGCCCCCACCGTGCTGGTGCCGGCGCGGGACGACGGCGACCGCCTTCCGTCCGCCGCGGCGGACGGACTCGCCGAACCGGACGGCAGCACCGGTCACGGCGCGGTCGTCCTCACCCCGCACGGGACCCGCGAGGCCCCGCCCGCCTGCACGGTCTTCCGCGAGCAGGCCGTGGTGGACGGTGCGTTGACCGAGCGGATACGCGTGGTCAGCAACCAGGGTACGGCGGCCCCGATACGGGTGAGCCTGACCGTGGACGCCGACTTCGCCGACCAGAGGGAACTGCGCACGCCACGGCGGGAGTTCACCAGGCCGCACAGTGCGCGGAGCACCGTCGCCCGCCCGGACGGCGTCGAGTTCCACTACCGGCGGGGCATGAGCTGGCACACCCGCACGGTCGTCACCGCCGATCCCGCGCCCTGCGAGACGGCCGACGCGGAAGACCCCGAGGGCACTCCGGGCGGGCCCGACCGGACGGCCCGCAGGCTGAGCTGGCTCCTGGAACCGGCCCCGCACGCGGCGGTCGAGCTGCGGCTGTGCGTACGGACACTGCCGCACGGTTCTCCGGACGCGGCAGTCCCCGGCCCGGCCGAGGCGCCGGACCCGGCCACTGTGCGGTCCGAACTGGCGGCCGCACGGCATACGTTCGCCACCGCCGAGCCCCGCCCCGGCCTCCGCACCGGTCGGCCGGATCTGGCCCGCGCCTGCGAACAGGGCCTCGCGGACCTGGCCGGACTCTGCGTCACCGTCCCCGGATCGGACGGCGCCGCGCTGCGCGTGCCGGGTGCCGGAGCGCCCTGGTATCTGACTCTGTTCGGCCGGGACTCGCTCCTGACGTCCTTCTTCACGCTGCCCTACCGGCCGCTGCTCGCCGAGGCCACGCTGCTCGCGCTGGCGGCCACCCAGGACGGCGAGGCGGAACCGGGGCGGATCGCCGAGCCGGGGAAGATCCTCCACGAGCTGCGGCACGGTGAGCTGACCGCCTTCGGGCAGCTGCCGCACGAGCGCTCCTACGGCTCCGTCGACGCCACCCCGCTCTTCCTCGTCCTCCTCGGGGCCTACGCGGAGCAGCGGGGGGCCGCGGGAGTGCGGCTCGCCCGCCGTCTGGAGCCGCAGGCGCGGGCCGCGGTGCGGTGGATGTTCGACCGGGGCGGACTGACGGACCTGGGCTATCTGGCCTGCCGGGCGGGCGAGGTGGGAGGGGGCGACCGGAGCTGGAAGGACTCGCCCGGCGCGATCTGCGCGGCCGACGGCGCCCTGCCGACCGGCACCGTGCTGGTGGCCGAGGTGCAGGGCTACGCGTACGACGCGCTGTGCCGCACCGCCGAGCTCGCCCGTACGGTCTGGGCCGACCCGGGCTACGCGGGCACGCTGGAGCGGACCGCAGCGGGGCTGCGGGAGCGCTTCGGCGCCGACTTCTGGCTGCCCGAGCGCGGCTTCCCGCCGCTCGCGCTGGAGGAGTCGGGCCGGAAGCTGGATGCGCTCGCCTCCGACGCGGGGCATCTGCTCTGGTCGGGCATCCTGGGGCAGCGCCGGGGTGAGACGGTGGGGCGGCGGCTGCTGGAACCGGACTTCTTCTCCGGGTGGGGGGTGCGCACCCTCGCCGCCGGGCAGGCCGCCTACCATCCGCTCTCCTGTCACCGCGGCGGTGTCCAGCCGCAGGACAACGCGCTGATCGCGCTCGGTCTGGCCCGCTACAGCCTGCGGGCCGAGGCGGCCCGCCTCGCGGACGGGCTGCTGGCCGCCGCCGGGCGGAGCGGCGACCGGTTGCCGCAGGTGCTGGCCGGCTACCCCCGTGGGGACGTTCCGGAGCCGGTGCCCTCTCCGCACGGAGGTGTGCCGCGCGCCTGGGCGGCGGCCGCTCCGCTGGCCCTGCTGACGGCGCTGAGCCGGTGACTGCCCGGTGTCCGGCACCGTAGTGTCGCGGCATGACCGAGGTGACGGGGACGGCAGCGGGCAGCGCACGGCGGACCGGGGGCGTGGTCGTCCTCGGCGGCGGAGTCATCGGGCTGACCACGGCGGTGGTCCTGGCAGAGCGCGGAACGGACGTGCGCGTGTGGAGTCCGCGCCCGCCGGACGGGACGACCTCGGCGGTGGCCGGCGGCCTGATCTGGCCGTACCGGATCGCACCGGAGCGGCAGGCCCTGGACTGGGCGGTCCGCTCCTTCCGGCACTTCTCCTGGCTCGCCGAGCAGCCGCCGGCCACCGGGGTGCGGCTGGTACGCGGGCGCATGCCGGGCAGTACGCCGCCCGCGGAGTGGAGTGCGCTGACCGGTACGCCGCCGCGCGCGCCGCTGGTCGACATGCGGAGCTATCTGGGCTATCTGAGGGGCCGTCTGGAGGCCGCGGGCGCACGCTGGGAGCAGCGCGCGGCCGGTTCACTGACCGAGGCGGCGGGCGAAGCGGCCACGGTGGTGAACTGCAGCGGGCTCGGAGCCCGCGAACTGGTACCGGACCCAGAGATGCGAGCGGTACGCGGCCAGCTCCTCGTCGTGGCGAACCCGGGTGTCGAGGAGTGGTACGTCGCCGCGGGTGACGGCGCCCGGGAGACGACGTACCTCCTGCCGCAGCCCTACGGTCTGGTGCTCGGCGGGACGGCCGAGGACGGCGTCGAGGAGCGGGAGCCGGATTCGGCGACGGCTGCGGCGATCGTACGCCGGTGTGCCGCGGTCCATCCGGAGGTGGCGGAGGCCAGGGTGCTCGAACACCGGGTGGGGCTGCGGCCGTTCCGGCCCCGGGTCCGGCTGGCGGCGGAGCGGATTCCCGACGGGCGGGGAGGCACCGCGCTGTGCGTGCACAACTATGGGCACGGCGGCGCGGGCGTCACCGTCTCGTGGGGGTGCGCGGTGGACGCCGCCCGGCTGGTGGGAACGCCCCAAGCGCGCGGATGACATACCCGCGCCGGAGCGGTGGGCCGCCGCCGAACGGTGTTCCTGGGCGCGGCCGGATGACGCTGGTTGCTGTGGACATGCAATGTGACACGGGAGTACACACGTTCCGGAAGAAGTGATCCCTGTCGCAGATGAGTTGGAGGACTCGTGCGCCACAGATTGATCGTCCCGGGTGCGGCAGCGGCGGCCCTGCTGCTGCTCGCGGCCCCGGCCTCGGCGGCCGAACCGACTCCGGGAGCACCGGGCGCGGGCGACCCCTACTACCCGGACTACGGGAACGGCGGCTACGACGTCTCCCACTACGACCTTCGGCTCACCTACCGGCCGGAGACGGACGAACTGGCGGGCACCGCCACCCTGCTGGCCACCGCCGAGCAGGAGCTGTCCCGCTTCAACCTGGACTTCGCGCTGGACGTCACCGAGGTGCGGGTGAACGGGAAAAGGGCCCGCTTCGGCACCTCCGGGGCGCACGAACTGCGCATCACCCCGGCCGAGCCGCTCGCCGAGGGCGAGAAGGCGACCGTCGTCGTGCGCTACCACGGGACGCCCTCTGAGGTGAAGGTGGACGGCTTCACCTCCTGGCACCGCACTCCGGACGGCGGGGTCGCGGCCAACGAGCCCGAGTCCGCCTGGTGGTGGTTCCCCAGCAACGACCACCCCACCGACAAGGCCGGCTACGACGTCAGCGTCGCCGTACCCGAAGGCACCCAGGCCCTCAGCAACGGCACCCTCCAGTCGCAGCGCACCCGGGCCGGCTGGACACGCTTCAACTGGCGCTCCCGCGCCCCGCAGGCCACCTATCTGGCCACTCTGGCGGTCGGCAGGTTCGACATCACGACATCCGAGACCGACTCCGGGCTGCCCGTCATCAACGCCTACAGCGAAGATCTGGGCGAGCACGAGGGCGCGGCACGGGCCAGCGTGGAGCGGACCGCCGAACTGACCGAGTGGCTGGAGGGGTACTTCGGCAGCTACCCGTTCGACGCGCTGGGCGGCTATGTGCCCAACACCGACACGACCTTCGCACTGGAGACCCAGACCCGCCCCTTCTACAGCCCCGACGACTTCGCGGACGGCTCCAACACCTCCGTGGTCGTGCACGAGATGGCCCACCAGTGGTACGGGGACAGCGTCTCGGTGGAGGGCTGGAAGGACATCTGGCTCAACGAGGGGTTCGCGCGGTACGCGCAGTGGCTGTGGTCCGAGGACCAGGGCGAGGGCACCGCACAGGAGTTGGCCGACTACGCGTACGCCTCGCATCCGGCCGACGACGCGTTCTGGAAGGTCGCGCCGGGCGACCCCGGTCCTGACAACCAGTTCCACCGGGCGGTCTACGACCGCGGCGCCATGGCCCTGCAGGCACTGCGCAACAGGATCGGCGACAAGGACTTCTTCGCCTTGCTGAAGGGGTGGCCGAAGGCGCACCGGGGCGGGAACGCCGAGGTGGGAGACTTCGTCGCCTACGCGGAGAAGGTGTCCGGCAAGCCGCTGGCCGGGCTCTTCGACACCTGGCTGTACCAGCCTTCGAAGCCTGCCGCGCACGCGTCGGCCTTCACCACCGGCCGCACCCCGGAGCGCCCCCGCTCCTGGAAGCAGATCCACACCGGGGACCACCCGCGCCGCTGACCCGGCGCGTTCCGCCGGTGCTCCGCGCGGCCGGTCCCCGACGGAGCGCCCGGCCCTCCCGCCCGCGCCGGCGCGGGCGGGAGGGCCGGGCTCCGCCCTGACCGGGCCGTCCCTCGACCGGGCCGCCCCCGGCACGAGGTCAGCGGCGCTCCGCGCGGGCGCGGCGGGCGTAGGGCAGGTAGCGGAGGCGTTCCGGGAGGAGCGGGAGGGTATGGGCGAGCACCCGGCCGAGGCGGCGCAGCCGCCGCTCCTGACGCGAGGTCCAGGGCAGTCCCAGGACCTGGCGTGCCTCGGGCGGCATCAGCCCCACGGTCAGGAAGCGGCGGAGCCGGGCGAACCCGGGAACGACCAGCGGCCACAGCGCACGGACGGCCCACCGTACGGGCCGCGGCCCCCAGGGCGGCGGCGGGACGTCGGTGTTCAGCGAGGTCAGCTCGCGGACCACCCGGGTGGGTTCGATCTCCTCGGCCAGCATCCGGTGCCAGTAGGGCCAGAACTCCTCGCGCGTCTGCGGCATGTCCCGCTCGTGGATGCCCAGCACCCGGCCGACCCGGAGCCACTCGGCGTACAGCTGCCGCTCCTCGGCGTCGGTGTAGGGACGGCGGCCGAGGTAGCGCTGCGCGTGCCGGTAGGTGGGGAAGCCGGTGGCGTGCACCCACGCGTAGTAGGCGGGAGTCAGCGCATGGTAGCGACGGCCGTGCGCGTCGACGCCCTGGATGTGTTTGTGCAGCTCACGCAGTCTGCGCCCTTCCGCAAGACCCTCCTCACCGCCGTAGACCCACAGCAGGAAGCTGCCCACCGAGCGTTCCCCGCGGCCCCAGGGGTCGGTACGGAAGACGGAGTACTCGTCCACTCCGGCGCCGACGGCGGGGTGGGCGACCTGCAGGGTGAGCGCGGCGGGCAGCATCAGGAGCTGGCGGACCTCACCGACCACGTCCCACAGGATGCCGTCCGGGGGCGGAGGCTCCGGTCCGGCGCGCACTGACTGTCGTCCTTCGCTCGTATGCACGCTTCTCATGATGCCTCCGAGGCCCGCATGATGCTCTGTGGCACCGGTTCCGGCGCGGCGCGCGGAGGCGCGGAACGCGGGTGCGACGGACGGTACGGCGGAGCGGAACCGGTCGCGGATCTTCCGCCGCAGAACGCCCCAGTGTTACCTACTGATCACTAACTGACTTATATTGGTGCTCCGTTGATCGGAGGGCTGCGGCTCAGCTCTCGCCTCTGCCCGGTTCCGTTCCCCAGGACCTGATTGATGACCTCCCCCGAGAAACCACCGCCTCCGGCCTCCGGCACGGAGGGAACGGCTGTCGGCCGGTCCGGGCCGAGCGCGGGGCCGCCAAGGGCACGGCACTGGCGCTGCTGGTCACCGTCGCGGTCGTCGGCGCCGCCTGCCTGATCACCGTCCAGACCTGCGCCGACTCCGCGCGTACCGCGGTCGCCTGGGGTACCGGCGCGGCGGGGACGGTGCTGTGCGCGGCGGTCGTGGTCGCGGTGCACGCCCGGCTCACCAGCCGCGCGCTGCGCGCTCAGGTGGCCGCCGCTCAGGCCGGGGCCGCCGAACGGGACGCGGCCGAAGCCCGCTTCGCGGACACGACGGTCCCCGGGGTCGTGGAGCGGCTGCGCCACGGCGCCTCGGCCGAGACCGCGCTGGCCGAGGCGCCCCCGGTGGACTCCGAGACACAGCGCCGGGTGCTGGCGGCCCTGACCCACGAGGTCCACCGGGGCGAGACCCTGCGTGCGGCGGCGATGTCAGCGTGTGCCAACGCCGCCGGCCGGGTGCAGGCACTGGCCACCGGCATGGCCGCCGACCTGCGGGAGATGGAGCACCGGCACGCGGACGAGGACGTGCTGGGCGACCTGCTGCACCTCGACCACCGGAACGCGCAGACGGGCTGGATCACCGACTCGCTCGCCGTTCTGACCGGCGCGCGGTCCGGCCGCCGCTGGGCCAAGCCGATCGTGATGGAGTCCGTGCTGCGCGGCGCGATGGGCCGGATCAGCGGCCACCAGCGGGTGCGGCTGCACTCCACGAGCGAGGCCGCAGTCGCGGGCCACGCGGCCGAGGGAGTCATGCACGCGCTGGCCGAACTGACGGACAACGCGGCGAACTTCTCGCCGCCCACCTCCGAAGTGCACGTCTATGTCGAGGAGGTGGCCGCGGGGATCGTCATCACCGTGGAGGACGGCGGCCTGGTGATGGGCGACGTCGCACTCCGCCGCGCCGAGCAGGCCGTCTCCGGCGAGCAGGGCGACCTGAGCGCGCTCTCCGGCACCCGGCTCGGACTGGCCGTGGTCGGACGGCTGGCGCGCAAGCACGGTCTGCAGGTCTCCTTCCGGCCCTCAGCGCACGGCGGCACGGGCGTACTCCTGCGCGTCCCGCGCGAGTTGGTGACCGAACCGCGCCACGAGGAGCGCAGCCCGGTGTCAGCCCCGGCCGCCACGGTCCCGCCCGCGCCCCGCGCGGAGCGGAACTCCCGGCAGCGCCCCGCCCGGCCGGCACCCCGGCCGGAGGGCGGCACGACAGCAGTCCACTCCCGGCAGCCGGAACCGGCCGGCCCCGACGCGCAACGCTCCCCGGGCCACGGCCGGCAGGAGGACACCGCCCGGGCGACTCCGGAACCGCCGCCCCAGGAGTTCGGCGAGAGCGGACTGCCCAAGCGGCGGCGCGGGCAGACTTTGGCCGCCGTCGCCCGTGCCTCGGCCACCTCCTCGCGGCTCTCGGAATCCGCCCCCGACACGGAGCGACGGGACCCGGCCGCCGCCGATCGGACCGCGGACGGCCCCGCCGCGGCCCGTGGCACCAGACGGCCCTCCGGCGCCCGGTTCGGCGACTTCCGCCGGGCCGTCCAGGGTGCCGGCACCGAAGACACCGGTCGGCGCTCCCGGCCGTCCGACTCCTCCCCCACCCGCTCCTCTTCCCTCTCGGAGGACGACACCGAATGATCACTGACAGCAAGCTCGACTGGCTGCTGGAAAGCCTCCTGGAGCGCACACCGGGCGCCCGGCACGCCCTCGTACTCTCCCGCGACGGACTCAAGCTGTGCCGCACTCCGGAGCTCTCCGTCGACCAGGCCGACCAGCTCGCGGCCATCTCGGCCGGTATCCAGAGCCTGTCGCACGGTGCCTCCGTCGAATTCGGCGACGGCCGCGGCGGGGTGCGGCAGGCGATGGCCGAGTTCTACGGCGGCATCCTGTTCGTCGTGGAGGCGGGCGACGGCGCCCATCTGGCGGTGGTCGCCGAGGAGGACTCCGATGTCGGACTCATCGGCCACAACATGAACGAACTGATCGAACAGCTCAGCGAATACCTCAGTGCTCCGCCGCGCCTGCCGGACGAGGAGGACCACGGCCGCGGAGGCGGAGACGTATGAACCGGCCGGGCCGGGACGAGGACCCGGACCGGCTCTACACCGTGACCGGCGGGCGCAGCCGCTCGGCGGCCGGAGCCGAGACCTTCGACCTGGTGACGCTCGTGGTCGGCGAGAGCGCCCCGGTGCGCGGCATGCAGTCGGAGCACGCCGCGATCCTGCGCATCTGCCGCTTCCCCACGGCGGTCGTGGAGCTGGCCGCCGATCTGGCCCTGCCGGTGAGTGTCGTCCGCATCCTGCTGGGCGACCTCCTCGCCCAGGGGAGGATCACCGCACGCCATCCGCGGCGCGCCCGCACCTCCGACGCACTGCCCGACCCCGAGATTCTGAAGCAGGTGCTCGTTGGACTCCGCAATCTCTGAAGCGAACCCGGCGCCGGCAGCGGGCGCCGAGGCCCGTCCGCCGCTGCTCAGCACCGCGGCCCAGGGGCTGAAGATCGTGGTCGTCGGCGGCTTCGGCGTGGGCAAGACCACCATGGTGCGAGCCGTCAGCGACATCCGGCCGCTGAACACCGAGGAGACGATGACCCGCGCCGGGGAGGGCGTCGACGACCTCTCCGCCGTACAGGGCAAGACGACCACCACGATCGCCTTCGACTTCGGCCGCATCAGCCTGGACGACGAGACGGTGCTCTACCTGTTCGGAGCGCCGGGGCAGGAGCGGTTCTGGTTCCTGTGGGACCGCCTCTTCGCCGGCACCCTGGGCGCCGTCGTCCTGGTGGACACCCGGCGGCTGGAGGACTCCTGGTACGCCATCGACCGGCTGGAGGCGCACGGCACCCCGTTCGTCGTCGCGCGGAACGACTTCGGCGGCCCCCCGCACACGACGGCGCAGGTGCGCGGAGCCCTCGACCTGCCCGCCGGGATCCCGCTCCTCGACTGCGACGCACGGTCCCGCGAGTCCAGCAAGAACGTGCTGCTCGCTCTCGTGAACCACCTCTACGACCTGTCCACCGCGCGTTCCGCCCCGGAGAACACCCCGTGACACCGCCCCAGCCCCCCGGCGCCGCCTCCGCGCCCCCGCCCGGCTGTCCCGCCCATCCGGACTCCGGCGCCGTCCCGCTGCTGGGGCAGCGCTCCCAGAACGACGACCGGGCGCGGCTCTACCGCGAGATGTACGAGCAGCACGGGCCCCTCGCCCCGGTCCTGCTGCCGGGGGATGTCCCCTGCTGGCTGGTGCTCGGCTACCGTGAACTGCACCGGGTCACCTCGGAACCGACCCTCTTCAGCCGGGACTCGGGGCTGTGGGACCAGTGGCCGAACATTCCCCCGGACTGGCCGCTGCTGCCGATGGTCGGCAAGCAGCCGTCCATCCTCTACACCGTCGGCGAACGGCACCGGCGCCGCGCGGCTCTGGTCGGCGACGCGCTGGCCGCGGTCGACCCCTTCGAACTGCGCAACCACGCCGAGCGGTTCGCCGGCCGGCTGATCGACGGCATCTGCGGACGCGGCTCGGCCGACCTGATCGCCGAGTACGCCAAGGTACTGCCCGCGCTGGTGCTCGCCCAGCTCTACGGCTTCTCCGACGAGGCCGGTGCCGAACTGGTGCCCAGCATCAACGCGCTGGTCGACGGCGGCCCGGACGCGCTGCGCGGCCCGGACGCGCTGCGCGGCCGGGACCGCGTGCAGGCGGCCATGCACACCCTGCTGGCCGCCCGGCGCGCCGCACCGGGCGCCGGGGTCGCCTCCCGGATGCTGCGCCACGACCACGCGCCCGAGTTCACCTTCGAGGAGATCCTCGAGGACATGGTGGTGAACATCGTGGCGGGCCACCAGCCGACCGCGGACTGGATCGGCAACTCCCTGCGGCTGATGCTCGCCGACGAGCGGTTCGCCGCCTCGCTCTCCGGCGGCCGGCACAGCGTCGCCGAGGCCATGAACGAGGTGCTGTGGGAGGACACCCCCACCCAGAACATCGCGGGCCGCTGGACGACCCGCGACACCCGGCTGGCCGGTCGGGACATCCCGGCGGGCGATCTGCTGATGCTCAGCTTCGCCGCCGCCAACGGGGACCCCCGGATCCGCCCCGACCGCACCGTCTTCACCGGCGGCAACAGCGCGTTCCTCTCCTTCGGGCACGGCGAGCACCGCTGCCCCCATCCGGCACAGGACCTCGCCGAGGGCATCGCGCGCACCGGGATCGAGGTGCTGCTGGACCGGCTGCCGGACCTGGATCTGGCGGTCAGCCCGCAGGCCCTGGTCTGGCGTGCTTCGCCTTTCCTGCGCGGGCTGGCCGCGCTGCCGGCCACCGCTTCACCCCGACTCCCACCAGCGCCGCAGGAGGCCATGGATGACTTCGTGTCCCGTCACCGGAACCGGTTCGGACACGGCCGCCGACCCGGTGATCGTGCTCGACCCGCTGGTCGGCGACCTGTCCGGCGAGGGCGCCAGGCTGCGTGCCGCGGGACCGCTGGCTCCCGTCGAGCTGCCCGGCGGGGTGCGGGTGTGGGCGGTCACCCGGCACGCGGAGGCCCGCAAGCTGTTGACGGACAGCAGGCTGGTGAAGAACATCGACCACTGGGCCGCCTACCGGCGCGGGGAGATCCCGCCGACCTGGCCGCTGATCGGGCTGGCGGACCCGGGCCCCAGCATGCTCACCTTCGACGGCCCCGAGCACCGCAGGCTGCGCGCGCTGACCGCGCAGGCCCTCACCCCGCGCCGGGTGGAGGCGCTGCGGCCCCGTATCGAGGAGATCACCCGCACGCTGCTGGACGGCCTGGAGGCGGCGGCCGACGCGGAGGGCCGGGTCGATCTCAAGTCCGCCTTCGCCTACCCGCTGCCGATGGCGGTGATCGGCGACCTGCTGGGCATCGACACCACGCGGATCCCGCGGCTGCGCACCCTGTTCGACGGCTTCTTCAGCAGCGTCACCCCGGCCGAGGAGGTCCCGGCCATCATCGCCGAGCTGGGTTCGCTCTTCGGCGCCGAGGTCGCCCGGAAGCGCGAGTCGCCCGGTGACGATCTGACCAGTGCCCTGCTGGCGGCCGCGGAGGGAGGCGACTCGCTCAGCGACGAGGAGGTGGTCGCCACCGTCCAGGTGCTGATCACCGCGGGGCACGAGACCACGATCAGCCTGCTGGTGAGCGCGGTACGGGCGCTGCTCACCCGTCCCGGACAGCTCGCCCTGCTCCGGTCGGGCGAAGTGAGCTGGGAGGCCGCCGTCGAGGAGACGCTGCGCTGGGACGCGCCGACCACGCATGTGCTGATCCGCTTCGCCACCGAGGACCTGGAGGTCGGCGGCACCGCGGTGGCGCGGGGCGATGCGGTGATCATCTCCTACGGCGCCATCGGACGGGACGAGGAGCAGCACGGACCGGACGCGGAGCGGTTCGACATCACCCGTGCGCCCACCCGTCACCTCTCCTTCGGGCACGGGCCCCATGTCTGCCCCGGGGCGCCGCTGTCCCGGCTGGAGGCGCTCGTCGCCCTGCCCGCCCTCTTCGACCGCTTCCCCGCGCTGCGGCTGGCCGTCGACCCGGCGGAGCTGCGCAACAAGCCTGCGATCACCCAGAACGAGCTCCACGAACTGCCGGTACGGCTACGCTGAAACCGGCTGCGCGGAGAGGCACGCCACATGGCGGATTCTCACACACGATCTTCGTACAACCCGTCGATGACCTGCCGGAATCGGTCGCGTACGACCTGCCGCCGCAGCTTGAGCGAGGGGGTCAGCTCCCCGGTCTGCGGGGTCCACTCCCGCTCCAGCAGGTGGTAGCGCTTGACCTGTTCGGTGCGGTTGAGCCGGGCGTTGGCGGCGGCCACGGCACGGTCGATCTCGGCGCGGACGGCGGGGAGTGCGGCCGCCCGGCCCGGAGGCACCTCGACACCGGTGCGGGCCGCCCAGGCGGGGAGCGCCTCGGTGTCCAGGACCAGGAGCGCGACCAGATACGACCGGCCGTCCCCGTGCACCATCGCCTGGCCCACCAGCGGATGCTCTTTGAGCGCGTTCTCCACCAGGGTCGGGGAGACGTTCTTGCCCGTCGAGGTGACGATCATCTCCTTCTTGCGATCGGTCAGCCACAGGAAGCCGTCCTCATCGAGGCGCCCGATGTCCCCGGTGGCGAACCAGCCGTCCGCGCCGGTGCCGGGCCGGACCGAACCGTCGGCGCGTAGGTAGCCCGCGAAGAGGGTGCTGCCGCGCACCATGATCTCGCCGTCCGCGGCGGTGCGGACCTCCGTGCCGACCAGGGGTCGGCCCACCGAGCCGACGCGGAAGGCCGCGGGCCCGTTGAGGGTGAGCGCTCCGGTGGTCTCCGTCAGCCCCCAGGCGTCCATGATCACCACTCCCAGGCCCGCCCAGAAGTCCTGCAGATCCGGCGGCAGTGGGGCGGAGGCGCTGGCCGTCCAGACCAGCCGGTCGAACCCCACCGCCGCCAGCAGCGGCCGCAGGACCTCGTGCTGGGCCTTCTCGTAGGCCGCCGCCAACTGCGGGTCGGGGGCGTGGCCTCGCTCGCGGCAGCGCACCTGGGCGCGGGCCACCCGTGCCGCGTCCTGAACGGCGGCCCGCCGCTCCGCGGGCAGCGCCTCCAGCGCCGCGCGGACGGCCGCGGCCAGCTTCTCCCACACCCGCGGCACCCCGAAGAACTGTGCCGGTCGCAGTTCCCGTACCAGGGCGGCGACCCGGCCGGGATCGGGGCACAGGTGGACATGCCCGGCGCGCAGCACCGGCAGGTAGATGCCGAGCATCCGCTCGGCGATGTGCGCGAAGGGCAGGTAGCAGATGTGGTCGACGTGGTCGGGCAGTTCGGCGATCCCGTCGAGTGCGATGCCGTTGAGGAGCACGTTCCGGTGGTTGATCACCACGCCCTTGGGGTCGCCGGTGGTGCCGGAGGTGTAGACGACGGTCACCGGGTCGTCGGGGCGCACCCTGCGCCAGGCGCGTTCGAAGGCGGCGGAGTCGTACCGCTGCCGCAGGGTGCTCCAGGCGGTGTGCGGGCCGGCGGCGTCCGTGTCGGCCACCACGAGCCGGAACCGTCCGGGACCCTGCTGCGCGCAGGCCGGCAGCTGTTCCCAGCGGGCCCGCTCCTCAGCTCCGCCGACGACGGCCAGCCGGGCCCGGGAGTGCCGGACGACATGGGCGATCTGCTCGGGCGAGGCGGTGCCGTAGACGGAGACGGGCACCGCGCCCAGATGAACCAGGGCCAGGTCGGTGAGCCAGTGCTCGGAGCGGTTGCCCATCATCAGCAGGACGTGCTCGCCGCGCGTGACGCCCAGCGCGTCGAGTCCGGCTGCTGTCTCGGCGACCCGCCGGCGGACCTCGGCCCAGCTGAGCGTGGTGCGTCCGCCCTCCCCGGTGGCCCAGGAGAGCGCCGGGAGGTCCCCGTGGTCGCGCTCGTTGCGTAATAACAGGTCGGGAACGGTCAGTTCGGACGCGTCGCCGGGAAGTCGCAGGATCGTCGTCATGGCGCCTCCGGAGGTGAGGTGGCCGATGAGTGGTGCCGATCGCGGCGGCGGGAGGGGGCTCGCGCCACCGGCAGGCAGTACGCCCCCGCCGTCCTGCCGCGAGCCTAGCGCGGCGTCCCGGCCGCGTCGACGGGGCCGGGGAGAGCGGAGCGGTACACCCGGCGAGGTTTCACATGAGTGGTGAGACAGCAATACTGTTGAACACGATCGGTACGCACGGCACCCCGGTGGTGCCGCGGTGAGAGGGGCGCGGCAGATGGAGCGGCAGAACGGGACGACGGGCGAGCCCCTCGACCAGCTCACCGTCGACCAGCTCGCGGCGCGGGCGGGCGTGACGGTGCGCACGCTCCGCTTCTACAGCACCCGCGGCCTGCTGCCGCCGCCCACCATCGGTCCCCGCCGGGTGGGCCGCTACGGCCCCGAGCACCTCTCCCGGCTGGCGCTCATCGAGGAGCTCCAGCACCAGGGCATGACCCTGGCTGCGATCGAACGCTATCTGCAACGGCTCCCCGACGACATCAGCGCCCACGATCTGGCCATCCACCGCGCGGTCGTGGCCTCCTGGCTGCCGGACACCGTGGACGAGACGACGCGTTCCCAACTGGAGGGCCGGGTCGGGCGGGAGCTGACCGACGACGACCTCGAGCGCCTCGCGGCGATGAGCGTGCTGGCCCGTACGGACGACCCGGACGTCTTCCGCGTCGATCCCGCGCTCGTGCAGCTCGGGGTGCGGCTGTTGGACGTGCCGATCTCGCAGGAGGCCATCCTGGCCGCGCGCTCGGTGATGCTGGAGCACGCCCGCTCCGCCGCGCGGGAACTGAGCCGGCTCTTCAAGCAGGAGGTGTGGGACCCCTACCGGGAGCTGGAGCCGGACCCCGAACGGCTGGAGCGGATGAAGTCGCTGTCCGCGCACATGCAGCCGATGGTGGTGCAGGCCCTGGTGACGGCCTTCCAGCGGTCCATGAAGGAGGAGCTGCGGGAGGTCTTCCCGCTGGAGAGCGTCCCGCGCACGGCCGCCGGCCCCGCCCCCGAGTGACCCGGCAGTCCGGGCGGCCGGAGCCGCCCGGCTGCCCGGGCCGGTCGGGGGCGGCCGGTCCGGCCGGATCAGTCGCCGGCCGGCCGGTCGGCGAAGGTCTCCCCCCGCTCGGCCTTCTGAGCCAGCAGTGCGGGGACCGCGAACCGCTCGCCGTAGCGCTCGCCCAGTTCCCGGGCGCGAGTCACGAAGCCGGCCGGTCCGCCCTCGTATCCGTTGATGTACTGGATCACGCCGCCCGTCCAGGCCGGGAAGCCGATGCCCATGATGGATCCGATGTTGGCGTCGGCGACGGTGGTGAGCACGCCTTCCTCGAACAGCCGCACAGTGTCCAGTGCCTCGGAGAAGAGCATGCGCTCCTTCATGTCCTCGAGGGGGATCCCGGGATCCCCCTCGGCGGCGAAGTGCTCCCGCAGTCCCGGCCACAGCCCGGCCCGCTTGCCGTTCTCGTCGTAGTCGTAGAAGCCCGCACCGCCGCTGCGGCCGGTGCGGCCGAACTCCTCGACCATCCGGTCGAGTACGGCGTCGGCCGGGTGGACGGGCAGTTCCCCGCCCTCGGCCCGCAGCGCCTGCCGGGTCTCGTCCCGGATCCGGCGCGGCAGGGTGAGGGTGAGTTCGTCCATCAGGGAGAGCACCTTGGCCGGGTAGCCCGCCTGCGCGGCGGCCTGCTCCACCGTGGCCGGGTCGACGCCCTCGGCCAGCAGGGCGACGCCCTCATTGATGAAGTGGCCGATGACTCGCGAGGTGAAGAAGCCGCGCGAGTCGTTGACCACGATCGGGGTCTTGCGGATCCGCCGTACGAGGTCGAACGCGCGGGCCAGCGCCTCGTCCCCGGTCTCGCGCCCCTTGATGATCTCGACCAGCGGCATCTTGTCCACCGGGGAGAAGAAGTGCAGCCCGATGAAGTCCGCGCGGCGCTCGACGCCTTCGGCGAGCGAGGTGATCGGCAGCGTGGAGGTGTTCGAGCACAGCAGCGCGTCCGGCGCGACGAGGTGCTCGATCTCCTGGAACACCTTGTGCTTGAGCGCGGGATCCTCGAACACCGCCTCGATCACGACGTCGCAGCCCGCCACCGCCTGCGGATCCGCGGTGGGGGTGATCCGTGCCAGCAGCGCGTCGCGGTCGGCCTCGGTGGTCTTCCCGCGGGAGAGCGCCTTCTCCAGCAGCCCCGCCGAGTACGCCTTGCCCTTCTCGGCCGCCTCCACGGTGACGTCCTTGAGCACGACCTCGATGCCCGCCCTCGCGCACGAGTACGCGATTCCGGCGCCCATCATCCCCGCACCCAGCACGGCCACCTTGGCCACCTCGCGCTCGGCGATCCCCTGGGGCCTGCTGCGGCCCGCGTTGACGGCCTGGAGGTCGAAGAAGAACGCCTGGATCATATTGGTGGAGATCTGTCCGCAGGCCAGCTCCACGAAATAGCGGGCCTCGATGACCTGCGCGGTCTCGAAGTCCACCTGGGCGCCCTCGACGGCGGCCGCGAGGATGTTGCGCTGAGCCGGATAGGGCGCGCCGCCGGTCTGCTTCTTGAGGTTGGCGGGGAAGGCCGGCAGATTCTCCGCGAACTTCGGATGCGCGGGCGTCCCGCCGGGGATCCGGTACCCCTTGACGTCCCAGGGCTGCTGTGCGGCCGGGTTGGCCTCGATGAAGGCGCGGGCGGCGGCCAGCATCTCCTCCGGTGTCCCGACCACCTCGTGGACCAGGCCGACCTCCTTGGCCTTGGCAGGACGGTACTGCTGGCCCTGGAGCAGCACGTTCAGCAGCGCGTCGGTGATGCCCAGCAGCCGCACCGCACGCGTGACGCCGCCGCCCGCCGGGAGCAGCCCCAGCGTGGCCTCCGGGCAGCCGATCCTCGAGCCGCGGGCATCGAGGGCGACCCGGTGGTGGCAGGCCAGCGCGATCTCCAGGCCGCCGCCGAGCGCCGCGCCGTTGAGGGCGGCCACGACCGGGATGCCCAGGGTCTCGATTCGGCGCAGGTCTCGCTTGATGCGCATGCCGTTGTCGAAGACCTCCTGCGCGTTCTCGGGCCGCGCCCGGATGAGCAGCCGCAGGTCGCCGCCGGCGAAGAAGGTCTTCTTGGCGGAGGTCATGATGACGCCCCGCACGCTCTCCCGTTCGGCCTCGAGCCGGTCGGCGACCGCGGTGAGGGACGTCTGGAAGGCCGCGTTCATGGTGTTCGCGGACTGGTCCGGGTCGTCGAAGGTCAGTGTGACGATCCCGGTGCTGTCCTGGTCCCAGCGGATGGTGGTGGAGGTGGATTCGGGCATGGTTCGGACTCCCTGAGCGGACGGTGCGGCCCCCCGGCGTCGGCGCGGGGGGAAGGATCGGGCGGGCGGCGGCCGCGGCTACAGCCGCTCGACCACGGTGGCGACCCCCATTCCGCCTCCCACGCACAACGTCACCAGCCCGTACCGCTGGTCCGTGCGCTCCAGTTCGTCGATGCACGTCCCGAGCAGCATCGCGCCGGTGGCCCCCAGCGGGTGTCCCATGGCGATGGCGCCGCCGTTGACGTTCACCTTCTCCAAGGGGAGCCCCATGTCCTTGGCGAACCGCAGCACCACCGCGGCGAACGCCTCGTTCATCTCGGCGACCGCGATGTCCTCCACCGACAACCCCGCTTTGGCCAGGGCCTTGCGGCAGGCAGGGGCCGGCCCGGTCAGCATGATGGTGGGGTCGGCTCCGGAGACGGCGGCCGAGACGATCCGCGCCCGGGGACGCAGCCCGTAACGCTCCCCGACCTCCTGGTTGCCGACCGCGACCAGGGCCGAACCATCGACCATGCCGGAGGAGTTGCCCGCGTGGTGCACGTGGTCGATCGCTTCGACCGCGTGGTACTTCTGCAGCGCGACGGCGTCGAATCCGCCCATCTCCCCGATGGCGGCGAACGACGGCTTGAGGCCCGCGAGGGTGTCGGCGGTGGTGCCGGGGCGGATGTGCTCGTCGTGGTCGAGGACGGTGAGTCCGTTGCGGTCCCGTACCGGCACCACCGAGCGGGCGAACCGGCCGTCCTTCCAGGCGTGCGCGGCCAGCTCCTGGGAGCGGGCGGCATACTCGTCCACGTCCCGGCGGCTGAAGCCCTCCAGGGTGGCGATCAGGTCCGCGCCGACGCCCTGGGGTACGAAGCCGGTCTCGAAGCTGGTCAGCGGGTCGTTGAACCAGGCGCCGCCGTCCGAGCCCATCTTCACCCGGGACATGGACTCCACCCCGCCGGCCAGGACGAGGTCCTCCCAGCCGGAGCGGACCTTGGCGGCAGCCATGTTGACCGCTTCCAGACCGGAGGCGCAGAAGCGGTTCTCCTGGACCCCGGCGACGGTGTCGGGCAGCCCCGCGGCGATGGCGGCGATCTTGGCGATGTCCGAGCCCTGGTCGCCGACCGGGCTGACGACGCCGAGCACGATGTCGTCGACCGCCTGCGGGTCCAGGTCGGGCATGCGGCGGCGCAGCTCGTCGATGAGGCCGACGACCAGGTCGACGGGCTTGGTGCCGTGCAGGGCGCCGTCGGCCTTGCCGCGGCCGCGCGGGGTGCGGATTGCCTCGTACACGAACGCTTCTGAGCTCACGAGGGGTGCCTTTCGTACGGGGGCGGAGGGGAGCCGCGCGGAGGCGGCCGGGCGGGTCCGGCGCGGAGTCAGTTCAGCAGCGACCGTCCGATGATCTCCTTCATGATCTCGGTGGTCCCGCCGTAGATGGTCTGGATGCGGCCGTCGGTGAAGGCTTTGGCGACCGGATACTCGGTCATGTACCCGTAGCCGCCGTGCAGTTGCAGGCAGCGGTCGGCGGCGCGTTTCTGCAGTTCGGTGGCCCACCACTTCGCCATGGAGGCGTGCACCGCGTCCAGCCGGCCCGCGGCGTGGTCCTCGATGCAGCGGTCCAGGAAGGCCCGGGTGACGGCGCACTCGGTGGCCAGCTCGGCGATCTCGAAGCGGATGTGCTGCAGCTTGGCCAGCGGCCGGCCGAACGCGGTGCGCTCCTTGACGTACGCGGTGGTCAGCTCCAGCAGATGCTCGGCGGCGGCGATGCCCGCGACGGCGATGGCCATCCGCTCCTGCGCCAGGTTGGTCATCAGGTGCAGGAAGGCGCCGTTGAGCTCCCCGAGCAGGTTCTCCTTGGGGACGCGCACATCGGTGAAGAACAGCTCGGCGGTGTCCTGCGCCTTCTGCCCGATCTTGTCCAGGTTGCGGCCGCGCTCGAAGCCCTCGGCACCGCGCTCGACGACGAGCAGGCTCAGCCCGTGCGCGCCGCCCTCGGGCGTGGTCCGGGCCACGACGACGACCAGGTCGGCGAGGATGCCATTGGAGATGAACGTCTTCGAGCCGTTCAGCAGCCAGTGGTCGCCCCGGTCCTGGGCCGTGGTGCGGATGCCCTGCAGATCGGAGCCCGCGCCGGGCTCGGTCATGGCGATGGCGGTGATGGTCTCGCCGGTGCAGAAGCCGGGCAGCCAGCGGCGCTTCTGCTCCGGGGTCGCCAGCCCGGTGAGGTAGGGGCCGACGATGTCGTTGTGCAGCCCGACCGCCAGGCCGGGCGCGCCCGCACGGGTGAACTCCTCGGCGAGTACCGCGGCGTAGCGGAAGTCCGGCTCTCCCCCGCCGCCGTACTCCTCGGGCACCGCGAGTCCGAGCAGCCCCTGCCGGCCGGCGGCCCGCCACACGTCCCGGGAGACGACGCCGTCCTGCTCCCACTGCGCGTAGTGCGGCGTCACCTCCCTGGCCAGGAAGGTGCGTACGGTCTGCCGGAAGGCTTCGTGTTCCGCGGTGAAGATCTGCCGCTGCATCTGCTGCTGCTTCATGCCTCTCCTCCACCCGCCGCTGCGGGTGCGGTCAGGGCCGGAACGCCCCAGTCGCGGGCCACCTGCGCGGTGTGCGCACCGGGCCGGGCCGGCGCGGAGGCGACGCGGGTGGGTGTCGCGGAGAACCGGGGGGCGGGCGCGGGCTGGGTGATGCCGGAGTGCTCCAGATAGGTGCCGCGGGCGGCCAGATGCGGATGGGACGGCGCCTCGGTCAGCGAGAGCACCGGGGCCACACAGGCGTCGCTGTCCTCGAAGACCTCCGTCCACTCCGCGCGGGTACGGGAGGCGAACCGGGCGGCGATCAGCTCCCGCAGCCGTGCCCACGCGGCGAGGTCCTCGCGGGGCGGTGCCTCCTCGGCGATTCCGAGGAGGTGGGTGAACTCCGCGTAGAACGCGGGCTCCAGCGCTCCGACGGCCATGAAGCCGCCGTCGGCGGTGGCATAGGTGCCGTAGAAGGGGCAGCCGCCGTCCAGCAGGTTCGCGGCGCGGCGGTCCTGCCAGCCGCCCGCGGCGAGCAGACCCTGGATCATCGCCGTGAGGTGACTGGTTCCGTCCACGATCGCCGCGTCCACCACCTGTCCGGCGCCCTGCGGGCCGCGCGCGTGGTGCAGCGCGGCCAGGACGCCGACGACGAGGTAGAGGGAGCCTCCCGCGTAGTCGCCCAGCAGGTTGGCCGGCGCGACCGGCGGCCCCTCGGCGGGTCCGGTCATCCCGAGGACCCCGGTGACGGCGATGTAGCCGAGGTCGTGCCCGGCCCGCGGAGCCAGCGGCCCCTCCTGCCCCCAGCCGGTCATCCGTCCGTAGACCAGGCGCGGGTTGCGGGCGAGGCAGACGTCCGGTCCGACACCGAGGCGTTCGGCGACTCCGGGCCGGAACCCCTCCACGAGCACGTCGGCGCGCTCGATCAGGGAGAGCGCGGCGGCGGCTCCGGCCTGCTGTTTGAGGTCCAGCAGCACGGAGCGCTTGTTGCGGTTGGTGACGTCGTACTCGGGCGCGACCCCGAGGGCACCGCCCCCCGGCCGGTCCACGCGGACGACGTCGGCCCCGAGGTCGGCCAGCGTCATGGCGGCGAACGGCCCCGGCCCGATCCCGGCCAGTTCGACCACCCGCACTCCGGCCAGCGGGCCCCGGCCGGCGGCTCGCTCGCGTTCCTCCGCTGCTGCCATCGGGCCCCCAGCACTGTGACACAACTGATGTAACACCGATGATGCTATGGACCGCACCGGCAATCCACAAGCCCCGCCGAGCCACTGAACCGCCCGGAGCCGCAGCGTCGGGCAATGCCTCCAGCGAGCACCTCGTGCCGCGCACCGGGCACCGGCCGAGCGCCACGGCCGATTCCCGCCAGCAGCCGGGTGCGCGCGAACGCAGCCTGGACGCATGGACACCAGAGCAGGACGCACGCGAGCGAGCCGCCGGACGGCACGCACGGGATACGAGGTCCGGGCGATCCCGCCCGGAACGCTGCAGGAACTGCGCGCACGCGACGACGCGGGCGCTCCGCCGCGCACAGTGGTGGACGAGGAGGGCGGCAACCCGCTCCGCTGCTGCCTGGAGCGGAGCAGACCGGGCGAGACTCTCGCGCTCGTCTCCTACGCGCCACTGCGCCGCTGGGCACGCGAGACGAACGCCGACCCGGGCGCGTACGACGAGGTCGGGCCGGTCTTCATCCATCCGCACGACTGCGGCGGCTGGGCGGGCGCCGCGGACGGCGGCTTCCCGGAAGCCATGCGCGGCGAACGCCGCACACTGCGCGCCTACTCGGCGCAGGGGAACATCCTCGGTGGCCTGCTGCTCGACCGTACCCGGCAGGGAGCGCCGACCGTGGAGGAGGGACTGGAGCAGCTCTACGCCGACCCGCTCGTGGCGGCGGTGCACGTGCGCGCGGTGGAGTTCGGCTGCTTCCAGGTGGAGACGCGGAGGTGCGGCACGGAGTGAGCGGCGGGGAGCCGGACCGGCATTCCGGACTCCGCGCTCCGACACCCGTCGCTCCGGCACTCCGCACTCGCCGGCCCCGGGCCGCCGCCCGGGTCTCGGCGGAAGTGCCCGGATCCCGGCTTCCGCCTCCGGAGGACCCGCCCGGTCACCCGGGAGTGGGATGGACAGTCGAGCGGGCACTGCGTAAAGTTGCAGAAAAGTCAGAGTTTTCACGCAGCTTCACGCATCGGCCGGGAGGGATCCAGGCCAGGAGGGGGTCCCGCACATGGGCGAGTCGGCATACATGGAGCAGGAGCTGTCCAGCCAGCCGGAGACCTGGCGGGCAGCGGCGGAGATCGGTTCCGGTGACACCCCCCTTCCGGCTGCGGGGGCCCGGATCGCGGTGATCGGCTGCGGCACCTCGTGGTTCATGGCGCAGTCGTACGCTTCGCTGCGCGAGGCGGCCGGCCTGGGGGTGACAGACGCCTTCGCCGCCTCGGAGTCCTTCCTCGGCGCGGCCCGGGGGTACGACGCGGTGGTCGCCCTCACCCGCTCCGGCACCACGACGGAGGTCCTGCGTGTACTGGACGCGGTGCGCGGCCGGATCCCCACCGTGACGGTGCTGGGCGACCCGGACACTCCGGCGACGGCGCTGTCGGACGAGACGGTCGCGCTGTCGTTCGCGGACGAGAAGTCCGTGGTGCAGACCCGTTTCGCCACCTCGGCGCTGGCGTTGCTGCGGGCCCACCTGGGCGAGGATCTGGCGGGTCCGGTCGCCGACGCCGAGGAGGCTCTCACCTGCCCGGTGGAGCAGGAGTGGCTGGATGCCGAGCAGTTCACCTTCCTCGGCCGGGGCTGGACCTTCGGTCTGGCCAACGAGGCGGCCCTCAAGATGCGGGAGGCGTCCCAGAGCTGGACGGAGTCCTACCCCGCCATGGAGTACCGGCACGGGCCGATAGCCATCGCCGCGCCCGGACGGGTCACCTGGCTCTTCGGCCAGGCGCCGGAAGGGCTGGAGAGCGAAGTGGTCGCGACGGGTGCCCGGTTCGTGTGCCACGGCCGGGATCCGCTCGCGGACCTGGTTCTCGTCCACCGGGTCGCGCTGGAACGGGCCCGGGTGCGGGGACTCGACCCGGACAACCCGCGCAGCCTCACCCGCTCGGTGATGCTGGAGGGCTGATCCGGCGGCGAGCGCCGGGATGGGCCGGGTGCGGGCGCGTCTTCCGCCTGTACCCAGGTCTCCGACGCCCGTCCAGCCCCGGCCCGCGCGGGGCGCCGACCGACGCATCCCCACCCCAGCCCGCTCCACCCGCACCAGGAGTCCCCGATGCCTCTTGTTCCCACCGCCTCGATCCTCGCCGCCGCCCGGGCGAGGGGTACCGGTGCGGCCGCGTTCAACGTCATCCATCTGGAGACCGCCGAAGCGCTGGTGGCGGCCGCCGACGAGACCGGCCTGCCGCTCATCCTGCAGATCAGTGAGAACTGTGTGCGCTACCACGGCAGTATGCTGCCGATCACCCGCGCCGCCCTCGCGCTCGCGGAGGCCGCGCGGACCGATGTCTCGGTACACCTGGACCACATCACCGAGCCGGATCTGATCCGCCAGGGTGTCGCGGCCGGAGTCGGCTCGGTGATGATCGACGCCTCCACGTTGCCGTACACGCAGAACGTGGCGACCACCGCGCAGCTGACCTCCTGGTGCCACGAGCGGGAGGTCTTCGTCGAGGCGGAGCTGGGCGAGGTGGGCGGCAAGGACGGGGTGCACGCGCCGGGAGTGCGAACCGATCCCGAAGAGGCGCTCGCGTTCGTCGCGGCCACCGGAGTGGACGCGCTGGCGGTCGCGGTGGGCTCCTCCCACGCCATGCGGGAACGCACCGCGAAGCTGGATCTGGAGTTGATCGCCCGGCTGCGGGAGAAACTGGCGGTCCCGCTGGTGCTGCACGGTTCCTCGGGTGTTCCCGACGAAGAGCTGCGGGCGGCCATCGGCGCGGGGATGACCAAGATCAATATATCGACGCATCTCGTCTCGGTCTTCACCGGGCGCGTGCGTAAGGTGCTGGAGACCGACCCCGCGCTGATCGACTCGCGCAAGTATGTAGCCCCGGCACGGGAGGCGGTCCGGAGCGAGGCGGCACGGCTTCTGCACGTACTCGGGGACACGGGGCGGATGAAGGAGAAGACCTCAGGTGAAGCGCCATGAGCGGATGAACGCGCTGCTCGAACTGCTGGGCGAGCGCGGCAGCATGGAAGTCGAGGAGGCCGCCACCACACTGGAGGTCTCCGCGGCGACGATGCGGCGCGACATGGACGCGCTGGCCGAGCAGCAGTTGCTCACCCGCACCAGAGGCGGCGCGGTGCTCAGCGCGGTCACCTACGATCTGCCGATCCGCTACAAGCGCGGACACCACGTGGGGACGAAGCAGTCACTGGCCCGGGCCGCCGCTGCGATGGTGGAGCGCGGCGACGTCGTCGGGCTGAGCGGCGGTACGACGACCACGGAGATCGCCCGCTCCCTGGCCACCCGCCCCGACCTGGCCGAGTCGGGTCCGCAGCAGCATCTGACGATCGTCACGAACGCCCTGAACATCGCCTACGAGCTGGCAGTGCGGCCGCAGATCAAGACCGTGCTGACGGGGGGTGTGGCGCACTCCCGCACCTTCGAGCTGACCGGCCCCTACAGCGAACTGGTCCTGGACGAACTCACGGTCGACATCGCCTTCATCGGCGCCAACGGCATGGATCCCGCGGAGGGGGCGACCGTGCACGACGAGTCGGAGGGGCGCATCAACGGGCTGATGGCCCGCCGCGCCGAGCAGGCCGTGGTGGTCACCGACTCCTCGAAGGTCGGCGTGCGCTGCTTCGCCAGGATCGGCGGCCCCGGGATCTTCCACACCTTCCTCACCGACAGCGGGATCCCGGACTCCGCGCGCCGCGAGTTCGAGGAGCGGGGCCTGCGCACAGTGGTGGCGGAGCCGGATCCGGAGGATTGACGAGGGGGTGACCTGGTCCGCTCGGTCCAGGCAATGACCAAAGGGACCAGATGCCCCAGGCCCCGGGGGTCCGGGGGTCCGGCTGGCGGTCTGCACCGCCGTTCGCCTACCGATCCGTGGAGCGGTAGGCGGAGGTACAACTCCTACAAGCAGAGGTGAAGTACGCGTTCGCCGCAGGGAGGAACATCAGAATCACCGCGGTGAGAACTGCCAGTACATGAAGGGTGCGGCTCGCGGCGAAGGCGAGGTCCAGCGCGCCGATGTCGGAGAGCAGCGCTCCGACCGACGCTCCGTCGGCGAGGCGCCGGAGGGGCTCGGTCACCATCGACGCCGTTCCTCCGATGCCCAGACCGAGAGCGAGGGCGAGGCGGGCCCAGCCGTGTCCACGGCGCATGCATACGGCGCACCACCATGCAGAGGTGAAGACGGTCAGCCGGATGGTGAGACCCACCCCGATCTCGCCTGCCGAACCCGAACCGTCGGCGGCCGTCTCGCCGACGGCGAGCACCGTCTCGAACACCCCGGCGGCCACCGCGATCATCCACAGTGCGAAGGCACGCCGGACGGGTGCGGGCGCCGGAACCGATGTCGCCGGAGCGGACGGGAGGACGGTACCGGGCACGGCGGTGGAGATGCTCGGCGAGTTCATGGGGTCTGCCTCTCCGAGTGCGTCCGGGTCGGCGGCGAGCGGTGGGACTGCGGCCCTGGGTGGTGCTCTGCCTCTGGAGCGCCACCAGCGATGCTCCAACTCCCGGTGCACAACGGCACGCCGCCTACCCCGTGCGGCACCGTGCATCTGACGCCACCCTGCCGAAGGGTGCTCGGTCGCCCCGGGCGGCGGAACCGGAACCCGTGACGGGAGGCCGGCGTGTACGAGGCGCAAGAACGGGGTGACACCGTAGTGACGCGCTGTCAGCAGCACCGTGAGAGGGGCACCGCTATCTCTCTCCCCCCGGAGTGCACGCGTCCACGGAGCCGGACAAGCCTGCCACTCTCGCCGCCGCACCGGAGCGGTGCTCACCCGACTGCCCCCACCAGCAGCACAGACCGTATCCGCCTGATCGTCCCCACCCGTCTCGGATCCGGTGCTGTTCGACTGACGCCGGTGGACCGCCTTCCGCCCTGCCGTCACCCGCTCTCGCGCCCTCGAGTGCCAAAATGTTCGTTATGGATCAGTTTTCTGCGGCTGATAGGCCACCAGAGGCTCGGGACGTGGCCGCCCGCGACTCCGTCGGCACATCGAAGTTCGACACCGAGTTCGTGCCCGGCGAGTTCGAGCGCGACAGCACCCCCGGCGGAGCAGCCCGCTCCACGGGTCCGGCGGCAGCCACCGCCGCCGAGGAGGAACCCCGGGGGCCCGAGGGCACGGCCGCCGCCGGGCGCGCCGTCCCCCAGTCGGGTACGGCACAGGCCTGGGCCGCGCTCGGCGGGGATCCGGCGCTGCTGGCCCGCGCCGGCCGAGAACGCCGCCCGGGCCTGCTGCCGTCCGCGCTGCCCGTCCAGGAACTCGCCTCGGCCGCGGTGACGGCCTGCTCGCTGGCAGCGGCCGAGTTCTCGTGTGTACGGGCCCGCAGCGCGCTGCTGCCCCCCGTCCGGGTGGACGACGGTGCCGTGGCCGCCGCCTTCCGGAGCGACCGGCTGGTGCGGATCGACGGCAGAGCACCGGTCACCTTCGCTCCGCTGTCACGCTTCTGGCGCACCGCGGACGGCTGGGTGCGCACCCACGCCAACTACCCGCACCACCGCGCTCGGCTGCTGTCGGCGCTGGGCATGCCGGACCACGGCCCGGCGGACGACGAGGCGGCGGCGGGCCGGATCGCCACCGAGCTGGCGGGGCGTCAGGCCCGGGACGTGGAGGAGGCGGTGTACGGCGAAGGGGGCGTGGCCATCGCCGCCCGCACCCCCGAGGAGTGGGCGGCCCATCCGCAGCGCGCAGCGGTCGCGCCCACGCCGCTGGTCGCACTCAGCAGGCTGGACGGGGCACCGACCCTGCCACTGGAGGGGCCACCGGGCCCGGGAGGACTGCGCGGTCTGCGGGTGCTGGACCTCACCCGCGTGCTGGCGGGCCCGGTCGCCACCCGCACACTCGCGCTCCTCGGCGCGGACGTGCTGCGGATCGACGCGCCGGAACGGCCGGAGTTCCTGGACACCCATGCGGACACCGACCTGGGCAAGCGCTCGACGCTGCTCGACCTCTCCAGTAGGGCCGGGCAGGCCGCCTTCGAGGAGTTGCTGGCGTCGGCGCATGTGGTGGTGACCGGATACCGGCCGGGTGCGCTGGACCGGTTCGGGCTGGCCCCCGAGTCCCTGATGGACCGTCGGCCCGGCCTCGTGGTGGGCCAGCTCAGCGCGTGGGGCGCTACCGGGCCGTGGCAGCGCAGGCGCGGCTTCGACAGCCTGGTGCAGGCCGCGACCGGTATCGGCTTCCTGGAGGCGGCGGGTGCCGCCGGCCGAGCGGCCGCGGGCGCCGGGTCGGCGGGTCTGGCACCGGGCGCACTGCCCGTCCAGGCTCTCGACCACGGTACCGGGTACCTGCTGGCCGCGGGGCTGCTCCGGGCCCTCACCGAACAGCGCACCGGTGCCGCCGGATCCCGGCTGGTACGGCTCTCCCTCGCCCGCACCGCACACTGGCTGCTGCATGACCTGCCCGCTGATCCGGGCGGAGCGGCACGCGAGGCATCCGGGGCCGAGCGTCCGGCGCCCGACGACACGCCCTGGCTGACGACGGCGGACAGTCCGCTGGGGCGGTTGCGCTACGCGCTCTCCCCGGTCGGCTTCGGCCCGGCGGACTCCGCAGGGTCCGCGGCGACCGGCTCCGGGGGCGGGGAGGACCCGCTCGACGCCGCGCGCAGCCCCCGCGACTGGGCACGGGTGACCGGCCAGGCCGGCGGTGACCCGGCAGCGTGGCTGTCCTGAAGCCGGCCCCGGGGCTGCCAGGGAGCCGCCCCAGGGCTGCGCCGAGATCGGCGGCACGGCCAATCCGGCGTCCGCCGCGCCATCGGGGCTGCGCCGCCCCGCCGTACCGTCCGCCGCCGTGCGGGCCGCCTGGGGCGCGCACCGCAGCGGGCCGGTCCGCGGGTCAGGGACTGCCGGACGCGCCGAGCAGCCACTCGCCGAAGACGACGAGGACGAAGCCGAGGCCGAGGACCGCCGTGGCCACTCGGGTGCGGCCCCGGCGGCTGAGCACGATGGCGGTGCCGGAGAGGATCAGTGCGAGGCCGTAGAAGCCGACGGTGAGCACCGAGGGCGCCGAACGCAGCCGGACGGCCAGCGCGACGGCCACCGCGAGCATGACGACAGCCGAGAGGGCTATGCGTATGCGCCGCGCCTGGCGCGGCGTCAGCGCCGGCCGTTCCACCGTGGTTCCCTCCGGCTCTCCGGGCTCGTGCGCCTCCGGTGGCCCGTCCCGCCGCGCCTCACCTGCCGGACCGGTGGGCGAGGACCCCCCGTCCTGCTCGGTCGCGGCAGGGCCCTCGGTCGCGGGCCGTTCCCCGGACCCGGGGTCGGCACTCGCAAGGTCGCGGTCGTCGGCGCGATCGCGGCCCTCGGCAGGGGCTCGGTCTTCGGTGCGGACGCGGGCTGAGGGGGAGGGAGAGGAGGGGGAATTGGCTTCCGACATGCACGGGAGCGTATCCCTCCCGGCTACCGGGTGGGACCCTCGGCCCACGGCCGTGCCCGCCGCGCGGATGCCTCACTGCTCGTCCGGGGCATCCTTGGTGCCGCCCGCCCAGGCGCGCAGCGCGTCACGGCTGTCGAACTCGCCGAGGTTGGTGTCGATCGGATCACTGGTGTACTGGTGGAAGCGCCAGCGGTGCTTGACGCCGGGGGCGCCCGGTTTGCCGTTGTAGTGCGCGATCCAGAGGCCGTCGCCCGCGAACGAGGTCTTGTCGCGATTCAGCCAGAAGTCGACGTTGCAGTACAGCAGGACCTTGTGTCCGGACGTCTTGTCCTGCACGTACTTGATCCACTCGTCCTTCTCGTCGTTGCCGACCGCGGAGTCCTCCCAGTCGAGCGCCAGCATGTCGCCGGCGACGAGGTCGATCTTCGAGAGGAAGTAGTCGGCCTGGGCCTTCATACTGCCCGGCCTGACGAAGTGGTAGAAGCCGGTGACCAGTCCGGCGTCCCGACCGGTCCGGCGCTGCTCGACCCACTTGGGGTTGGTGTAGGACGTCCCCTCGGTGAGCTTGATGAAGACGAACTCGACCCCCCGGGTGCTGTAGTCCTCGGGCTGGTACGAAGCGACATCGATCCCTTTGATCATAACTGTGCGCCACCCACTCTCTCTTCGCTCTTTTCACTCTGCGCACGCCGCTGATTACTCTTCGATACCCGCTGAGCGTCACACCGTACCCCGTGCAGTCCCGTCTCCTGCCGGCAGTCGCCGCACGCGCTCCGCCATCCCCGCGCCCGGCGCGTCATGGAGTGCGGCGCGCGTGACAAGGGCGCACGATCGGGTACTGCGACACTTGCCCGCGGGTACCGCTCCGGCCGCCCAGCGGCCGCGGCCACCCGCCCTGCGCACGGCGAAAACGATACGGAGAGAGAGCATCATGGCCACCACACGTACCGCTCACACCGTCTGGAACGGGAACCTCACCGAAGGGTCGGGCACCGTCAGCCTCGACTCCTCCGGTATCGGCCAGTACCCGGTCTCCTGGGCATCGCGCGCGGAGGAGCCCGGCGGCAGGACCAGCCCCGAGGAACTCATCGCCGCCGCGCACTCCAGTTGCTTCTCGATGGCGCTCTCCAACGGCCTCAACAGCGCGGGCACCCCGCCCACCACGCTCACCACGAAGGCGGCCGTCGACTTCCAGCCGGGCACGGGCATCACGGGGATCCATCTGACCGTGCGGGGCGAGGTGCCCGGCATCGATCAGGCCGCGTTCGCGGCCGCGGCGGCGGAAGCCGCCCGGAACTGCCCCGTCAGCCAGGCACTGCAGGCCACTCCGATCACCCACGAGGCCGAACTGGCCTGAACCGCCCCACCCACCGCGCGGCCCCGCCCCGCCCTCCGGAGACGAGGAACCATGCCGGAACTCCCCGAAGTCGAGGCTCTGCGGCACTTCCTGGCCGAGCGGCTGACCGGGCGCACCGTCCGGCGTGTGCTGCCGGTCGCGATCAGTGTGCTCAAGACCTACGATCCGCCGCTGGACGCGCTGGAGGGCCGGGCCTTCACCGGCGTCGCCCGGCACGGCAAGTTCCTCGACCTGGTGCTGGGCGGGACGCCCGAAGAGGGGCGCACGCCGGACGGGGAGGGCCTGCACCTGATCGTCCATCTCGCCAGGGCCGGGTGGCTGCGGTGGCAGGACTCACTGCCCGCCGCTCCGCCCCGCCCGGGCAAGGGGCCGCTCGCACTGCGGGTGGTGCTGGCGGGCGAGCCGACCGAGGGGTTCGACCTCACCGAGGCGGGCACCCACAAGCGGCTCGCCGTGTACCTGGTACGGGACCCAGGCCGGGTGCCGGGAATCGCACGGCTCGGGCCCGACCCGCTCGACCCCTCCTTCGACCGCGCGGCCCTCGCCGCTCTGCTCAGCGGGCAGCGGCACCGCGTCAAGGGCCTGTTGCGGGATCAGTCGGTGGTCTCCGGCATCGGGAACGCCTATTCGGACGAGATCCTGCACGCGGCGAGGATGTCACCGTTCCGGCTCGCCGCCGATCTCTCCGAAGAGGAGATCGGCTTCCTGCACACGGCACTGCGGGAGGTCCTCACCGCTGCCGTCGAGCGGGCCCGGGGGCTGTCGGCCGCCGATCTGAAGGCGGGCAAGCGCCTCGGGCTGCGGGTGCACGGCCGCGCGGGCGAGCCGTGCCCGGTGTGCGGGGACACCCTGCGTTCGGTCTCCTTCAGCGACTCCGCACTGGAGTACTGCCCCACCTGCCAGACCGGCGGTAAGCCCCTTGCGGACCGGCGGCTGTCGCGTCTGCTGAAATGAGGGCGGCATCAGCACTACCCGTCGGTAAGGGCTCATGGGGCCCGGAGAGGTTGCTGTGGACGCTGAAGAGACCGGAGCCGCGGCGGAGAAGACCGCCGCACCGGAACGCCAGGCAAGGGAGTTCGACGTCGTCCTGTTCGGGGCGACCGGCTTCGTCGGCGAACTGACCGCGCGATACCTGGCGGCCAACGCGCCCGGGGGCTGCCGCTGGGCGCTGGCCGGGCGCAGCGAACGGAAGTTGAAGGAACTGCGCGAGCGGCTGGCCGCCGCGTACCCGGACGCGGGCGAGGTGCCGCTGATCACCGCGGATGCCGACGACCCGCACGCGGCGGCCGACCTCGCGGAACGCTCCCGGGTGGTGGCGAGCACGGTCGGGCCCTATCTGCGGTACGGCATCCGCCTGGTGGCCGCGTGCGCCGACGCGGGGACGGACTACCTCGACCTCTCGGGCGAGCCGGAGTTCGTGGATCTGATGTACCTGCGGCACCACTCCCGGGCACGGCGGACGGGGGCCCGGCTCGTGCACGCCTGCGGGTTCGACTCGGTACCGCACGACCTGGGTGCCCACTTCACCGTGCAGCAGCTGCCGGAGGGGGTACCGCTGAGCGTCGACGGCTTCGTCCGTTCCAACGCGGCCATCTCCGGCGGCACGTTCGCCAGCGCGCTGCTGTCCTTCTCGCGCGCCGACCGGATGGCCCGGACCGCCAAGGCCCGCAGGGCCGCCGATCCGCGCCCGGCGGACCGTTCGGTCCGGACGCCCACGGGCCGGGTGCGGCACGAGGACGAGCTGGGGCTGTGGGCCGTGCCGCTGCCGACCATCGACGGGCAGATCGTGGGGCGTTCGGCGGCCGCGCTGGAGCGCTACGGCCCGCAGTTCACCTACCGCCATTACGCGGGTGTCCGGCGGCTGCCGGTCGCGCTGGGCGGGATCGCGGGCGCGGGCGGCCTGTTCGCCGCGGCGCAGCTGCCGCCGCTGCGACGGTTCCTGACCTCCAGGCTTGTCCCGGGTGAGGGGCCGGACGAGCGCCGCCGGGCACGGAGCTGGTTCTCGGTGCGCTTCCTGGGCCGGGGCGGCGGACGCCGGGTGGTCACCGAGGTCGCGGGCGGCGACCCCGGCTACGACGAGACGGCCAAGATGTTCGCGGAGGCGGCGCTCTGCCTCGCCCACGACGACCTGCCGCCCACCTCGGGCCAGGTGACGACCGCCGTCGCGATGGGCGAGGCGCTGACCGCCCGGCTGATCCGCGCCGGAGTGGAGTTCCGGGTCCTGGAGGACTCCGAGGACACCGAGTCCGCCGCGAACGCACCGCACTGAACTGCCCGGGAGGCTTCCATGCGAGTCAAGGATTTCGACCACCTCGTGCTCAAGGTGGCGGATGTCGAGCGGGCGCTGGCGTTCTACTGCGGGCCGCTGGGCCTGGAACCGGTCCGGGTCGAGGAGTGGCGGGCGGGTGCGGTCCCGTTCCCGTCGGTGCGGGTCAGCCCGGTCACGATCATCGATCTGCTCGACCGGTCCGGGGAGGCCGCCGTGGGCGGCGGGGACGGGACGAACGTCGACCACATCTGCCTGGTCGTCGAGCCGCTGGACTGGCGGGCGGTGCTCGACTCGGGCGAGTTCCAGGTGCTGGAGGGCCCGGTCAGCCGCTTCGGCGCCCGGGGCACGGCGCAGTCGATCTACGTGCGGGGTCCGGACGGCAACACGGTCGAGCTGCGCTGGTACCCGCAGGACGAGGAGGGTGCCGAGGGGCAGGGCTGAGCCCGGGGCCCACGGCGGGCCGGGGGGTCTCCTCGGCGCCCCGGCCCCCGGGCAGGCGCGCGGGCCCGCGGCACCGTCCGGGTTCAGTCCACGGCACCGTCCAGATAGCGCCAGGCGCCGTCCACCCGGACGAACCGGCTGCGCTCCTGCTGGCTTCCGGGAGTGCCGTCCGCCCCCCGGTGGTGGGCGCGGAAGGAGACCGTCCCCTCCTGGTGGAAGGCGCTGCCGCCGGAGGTGGCGAGGATCTCCAGACCCGTCCAGCGCGGCGCGCCGGACAGGTCGAGGTGCGCGGGACGGGTGTCCGGGTGCCAGGTGAGCAGCAGATAGCCGATGTCCGCCAGGGCGAAGGCGGCGTAGCGGGAGCGCATCAGCTCCTCCGCGGTGGCGGGCACCGTCTCGTCGCGGTGGAAGCGGCCGCAGCACTCCGCGTAGCGGGCTGCTCCGCAGGGGCAGGCGGTGGGCGCGTGGCGGCCGGGACCCGAGCGGTCGGTGGCGGCCGCGCGGTGTGCTGGACGGGCGGGTTTGCGTCGGGGCATGTGTTCATCATGCCGGACCTCTGGACAGCGGGCTGTTCCGGAACCAACCTTGCGGAACGATCAGTTCGACACGGTTGGTCCGCGGTCCCGGAACGCATACGTGCGAGGGCGAAGGTGAGAGATGTACCGGCCCGATCTCTCCCCCGTGGCCGACAGCCTCGCGCTGTCCGCACTGGTGGGAGCGTTGCCCCTGCTCATCCTGTTCGCCCTGCTGGGCGGCCTGCGGCTGAAGGCCCACTGGTCGGGGCCGGCCGCGCTGGGCGTGTCGCTGGTGGTGGCCGTGTGGGCCTACGGCATGCCGGTGCACCTGGCGCTGCTCGCCGGCACCGAGGGTGCCGCCTTCGGGCTGTTCCCGATCATGTGGATCGTGCTGGCCGCCCTGTGGGTGCACCAGCTCACTGTCACCAGCGGCCGGTTCACGGATCTGCGCCGCGCGTTCAACCTGGTCAGTGACGATCCGCGGATCCAGGCGCTCATCATCGCGTTCTGCTTCGGCGCGCTGCTGGAGGCGCTGGCCGGGTTCGGCGCGCCGGTGGCGATCACCGGTGTGATGCTGATGGCACTGGGCTTCTCGCCGGTGCGGGCCGCCGTCACGGTGCTGGTGGCCAACACCGCGCCGGTGGCGTTCGGGGCGATCGGGACGCCGATCATCACGGCGGGTTCCCTCACCGGCATCGACCCCGCTGACATCGGGGCCTATGTCGGCCGCCAGACACCGCTGCTGGCGCTGTTCGTGCCCCTGCTGCTGGTGGCGCTGGTGGACGGGGTGCGGGGTGTGCGGCAGACCTGGCCGGCCGCCCTGGTGTGCGGAGGCGCGTTCGCCGTGGCGCAGTTCGCGAGCTCCAACTACCTCTCGGTGGAGCTGACGGACATCGTCGCCGCGCTGGTGGCGCTCGGAGCCGTGGTCGGCTTCCTCCGCTTCTGGCGTCCTGCCGAGGGCGCACGGGTCCGGGAGGACCTGCGGTCGGCAGCCGCCCGCGAGCACCGCGAAGCGGGCGGCGGCGAGCAGCCACCCGGCGCCGCGGGATCCCATGGCACGGCGGAGCAGCCCGACGAGGAGCTGTCTGCGGCCCGGATCGGGCTCGCCTTCCTGCCCTACCTCGTCGTCATCGCGGTCTTCTCCGTCGCCAAGCTGTGGGACCCCGTCGAGACGTTCCTCGCGGACAGCGATGTGCGGGTGCCGTGGCCGGGGCTGGACGGGGAGGTGCTGACGGCCTCCGGCCAGCAGTCCTCGGCCACCGTCCATGTCTTCCCCTGGCTCTCCTCGCCCGGCTCGCTGCTCGTGTTGTGCGGGGTGCTGGTGGCCGCCGTGCACCGGGTGCGGCCACGGGACGCGGTACGCGAGTTCGTCCGGACGGTGGTGACGCTGCGCTGGGCGCTGCTCACGGTGGGGTCGGTGCTGGCCCTGGCGTATGTGATGAACCTCTCCGGCCAGACGATCACCATCGGCACCTGGATCGCGGGCGCGGGCGCCGCCTTCGCGTTCCTCTCACCGCTGCTGGGCTGGCTGGGTACGGCCGTGACGGGCTCGGACACCTCGGCCAACGCCTTGTTCGCCACGCTGCAGCAGACCGCGGCCGACCGGGCGGGACTGGATCCGACGCTGCTGGTGGCCGCGAACACCTCCGGCGGCGTGGTCGGCAAGATGATCAGCCCGCAGAATCTGACGATCGCGGCGACCGCCGTGGGGCTGCTCGGCAAGGAGGCGGTCCTCTTCCGCAAGGTCGTGGCCTGGAGCCTGCTGCTTCTGCTGGCGGTCTGCCTGCTGGTGCTGCTCCAGTCCGGCGTCGGGGCCTGGCTGCTGCCCTGACGCGGCACGGCCGGCGCCGCGGGGTCCGGCGATGCGGTGCCGCCCCCTCGGGGGCCGGAACCAGCGCGCTGGTCCGCACCCGAGGGGCCACAAAAGCGGCGCAGGGCCCGCACCTCGTCGGTGCGGGCCCTGCGCCCATCCTGCGCGGCAGGGTGTCAGGCGGGGGTGATGTTCTCCGCCTGGGGGCCCTTCTGGCCCTGGGTGACGTCGAAGTTCACCTTCTGGCCTTCCTGGAGCTCACGGAAGCCCTGGGCGTTGATGTTCGAGTAGTGCGCGAAGACGTCGGCGCCGCCGCCGTCCTGCTCGATGAACCCGAAGCCCTTTTCCGAGTTGAACCACTTCACGGTGCCGGATGCCATGTTCTTCTCCTTCAGGGTGGCTGGGAGTCGCACACCTCGTGCGCTCCGCGTCGCCGCAATGACCCCCATCCAGAGAAGCTCCGGAAAACAGAACGCGCCCGAGCCACAAAGCTCAGGCGCGCACACGTATGGGTACCAAAACTGCAACGTCTTCACAGTACCACGGCCGGGGTCGGCGCCGTCACCCGTGACCCTCGTGACCGGGCACGGTGCCGTCGGGTTTGGCGACGAGCAGCAGCCCCGCCATCCCCATGTCGGAGTGACTCTGGACGTGGCAGTGGTACATCCACGCGCCCGCTCCGGATCCCTCCCCGGCCAGGATCTGGAAGCCGAAGGAGTCCCCGGGGCCGGTGATCCTGTTGTCGATGACCGGGGTGGTGTCGTCCGGGCCCGCCAGCATGCCGGTGCGGTTGTCGGCCCAGCGGTGGGCGTGCATGTGGAAGGTGTGGTAGTACTCACCGTGCGTGATCATGATGATCTCGACGCGGTCGCCCACGGTGGCCTCGAAGTCGGGCCCCTCGTCGAGGTTGTTGATGGTCATGTCGTTGAAGACGATGGTGAACTGCCGGTCCGGGTCGGGCAGGATGTCGCCCTCGCGGCGCACGACGACCGGGCCGTAGAGGCCGTTGCGGATCCCTCCCGTGCCGTGGTCGGTACCGACGACGTGGTCGTGGTAGTGCCAGTAGCCGGCGCTGCCGGGGCGCCAGGTGCCGTCCTTGCGGCGGCCGGGGGCGTGGGTGCGCCAGGTGTAGGTGCGCTTGCCGCCCGGCTCGACGTGGCTCTTGTTCATCCTGGTGCCGTCGCTGGCGATGTCGTAGTCCACGCCGTGCGGGTGGAGGCTGGCCGCGACGTCCATGGTGTTCTCGAACTCGACGTGCAGGGTGTCGCCCTCGATCAGTTCGATCAGCGGTCCGGGAACGGTGGCCTTCCCCTTCTCCAGGCCGTAGCCCATCCTGCCGTCGGGGAGCTTCTCCACGTACATCTTCATCCGCCGGGTCGCACCGCCCTTGCCCGCGCGGCGGATGGCTGCGGAGCGGGCCGGTGCCGCCTGCGCCGAGGGGGCGGCCGCCGTCAGCGCGCTCCCGCCGACCGCGGCGACCGTGCCCGAGGCCAGCAGACCTCTGCTGAAGGAGCGGCGGGTGTGGGTGCTGGAGTTTCGGGTTTCTCGGGTCATCGCTCTCGATCTCCCCCGGGGGCGTGTGGCCAATGGAGTGCTGAACGGTGCGCCGCGCGATGCGAGTTGCAGGGGACGGTAGCGCCGGAGACAGTGTTTATCCACACCCAGGACAAAGTTCGTCGAATTGCGGTCATAGCCCTTGGCGAACCGCCGAAAGAGGTCTAGCTTCTGCCACGTTTCGGTGACAGAAGAGGGGTGGATCACGCATGCGGCTCCAACCGCACCCAAAACGGGCGAGACCCCGACGCAGGAGGATCGCCGCGCTGCTGGCCGGCGCGCTCGCCGCCGGGCTGCTCGGCGCCCCCGCACTGGCGGCACCACCGCCGGGAGCGCCCGCGCCCAAGCTGGCGCTGCCGAGTCCGCCGGGCGGTGAGGACGTCCGGGTCCTGGTGTTCCACGGCGCGACGGGCGAGGAGTCCCCCACCGTCGACGCCGCGATCGAGGCCATCGAGAAGATCGGACAGCAGGGCCCGGCCCAGGAGCACTTCACCATCCGCGCGACCGACGACCCGGCGATCTTCACCAAGCCGCGGCTCGGCCGCTTCAACGCCGTGGTCTTCCTGACCGGCGACGGCGACGTGCTCGACCCGGCACAGGAGGCCGGCCTGGAGAGCTTCATGGAGGCGGGCGGCGGCTTCCTCGGCGTCCACGACGCCGCGCGTGCCGAGCCGTACTCGGAGTGGTTCACCGGCCTGATCGGTGCCCGTCCGGCCGAGCACAGCCCGGCGAAGGTGCAGCGGGCCACCGTGGAGGTCGGCGACCGGCAGCACCCGGCGACCAAGGATCTGCCCGTCGAGTGGACACGTCCCGACCGGTGGCTCAACTGGCGGGAGAATCCCTCCGGAAAGGTGCACACCGTCGCGCGGCTGCGCACCACCACCTACGACGGCGGCGCGGACGCCGGCGGCTGGGACCACCCGGTCTCCTGGTGCCGCGACTACGACGGCGGACGCTCCTTCTACACGTCCATGGGCGGGACCGCTGCCGGCTTCGCGGAGACCGACTTCCGCACTCATCTGCGGGGTGCCCTGATGTGGACGACGCGGCTGGCCCGCGCCGACTGCCAGGCGGCCATCTCCGCCAACTACGAGGCGAAGCGGCTCACCGAGCCCAACCAGCCCGGGCAGTCCGACCAGATCGGCGAGCCGCACGGCGTGGTCACCGCGAAGGACGGCCGGGTCTTCTACATCGGACGCGGCGGCGGCGACGCCTCCCAGCCGGTGGTCACCGACTGGGACGACCCCGACATCGGCAAGGGCAAGGGCCAGGTGCACATCTGGGACCCGAAGACGGAACAGGTCACCCTGGCCGGCGAACTGACGGTCTTCGGCAACAAGGGCGGCGGCGGCGAACTGGTCAAGAACGAGGAGGGGCTGCTCGGCATCGAACTGGACCCGGACTTCGCCCGCAACGGCTGGGTCTATCTGCACTACACGCCGCACAGCGAGATCAACCGCGACACACACATGGCGAAGCGGCGCGTCTCCCGGTTCACACTGGACCAGGAGACCGACAGGCTGGACCTGGGTTCGGAGAAGGTGCTGCTCGAGTGGCCGGTGCAGATCCACAGCTGCTGCCACGCGGGCGGCGGCATGGCCTGGGACTCCGAGGACAACCTCTACATCGCCACGGGTGACAACAACTCCTCGCAGTACAGCGACGGCTACTCGGGGAACAATCCGGAGCCGGACTTCAAGGGCGTCTCGTTCGCCGACGCGCGCCGTACGGCGGGTAACACCAACAATCTCAACGGCAAGATCCTGCGCATCCACCCCGAGGACGACGGCACCTACACCCTCCCCGAGGACAACCTGTTCACCGGTGAGGAGACCGACGAGGGCGGCGGCAAGACCCGGGGCGAGATCTATGTGATGGGGGTCCGCAATCCGGCGCGGATCGCCGTCGACAAAGAGACCGACACGCTCTACGCGGGCTGGGTCGGCCCGGACGCGCAGACCCCGAGCCCGACCTGGGGCCCGGCCAAGTACGACACCTTCGCCAGGATCACCAGTGCGGGCAACCAGGGCTGGCCGTACTGCATGGGCAACGAGCAGCCCTACCGGGACCGCAACCTGCCCGACCCGAGCAAGCCGCTGGGCTGGTACGACTGCGACCATCTGAAGAACGAGTCGCCCAACAACGACGGTCTGGTCAACATCCCGCCGGCCCGCGGGAACAACATCTGGTATTCGCCGCAGGGCGGCGGGCCGGACTTCCCCCGCGACGAGAACGGCATCCCCAGCTATCAGGAGGACGAGCAGCAGCTCACCCTTCCCTGGCTGAAGGGCGGCGGCCAGGCGGCGATGAACGGACCGCTCTACCGGTTCGACGCGGACAACCCGGCGGAGGGAAAGTGGCCCTCGTACTGGGACGGCAAGTGGTTCGTGGGCGACTTCTACGACGGCGACCAGCCGCGGCACGCGCTGGTGATGCCGAGGGGCGACACCGTGGGCGCGCAGCCCGACCACGCCGAGAGCCTGGACGGCATCGTCCCCGTCGGTGAGGGCGGCATCCGCAACCTCATGGACTGGAAGTTCGGACCCGACGGTGCGCTGTACGTCCTCGACTACGGGCGCGGGTTCTTCACCTCCGACGACAAGTCCGCGCTGTGGCGCGTGACGTACAAGGGCGGCGAGCCGACACCGAGCCCGGAGGACATGGCCGAGCCGGCGCTGCGGAAGGAGACGGTCCGATGAGGGTGAGCGTGCGAGCGGGGCACCGCGGGAGACGCGAGCGGCACCGGTTGGTGACGGCCCTGCTGGGTGCCCTGGTGATGGTGCTCGGCCTGACCTCCGGTACGGCGTGGGGGCAGGGAACTGCTCTGAAGGGAGCCGGGGGCACGGGCCGGAGCGGCCCGGCCGCCGACGCGCAGGTGCTGACCTGGACGGCGAACGACGACATGACGAAGTACGCCTCGGCGCCCTCGACCGCGGTGGCGGGCAAGGCGACGGTCGTCTTCGAGAACAGCGAGGCCACCGGCAACACCACCGGTATGTCGCACACCCTCACCTTCGTCACCTCCGACCCGGACTACAACCAGGACGTGGACCTCAACATCCTGGCCTCGCCCAACGACTCGGAGGGCGGGAAGCACACGGTGGAGGTCACCCTGACTCCGGGGACCTACAAGTACCACTGCACCATCCCCGGGCATCAGCAGATGACCGGAACGCTGGTGGTGACCGGGGACGATCCGGGTGAGGACAGCACGCCGCCCGAGACCTCCGCCGCGGTCGACGGCGACAGGGACGAGGACGGCGCCTACCTGGGCAGTGCGACGGTCACGGTCACGGCCTCGGACCCGGACTCGGGGGTCGAGAGCATCGAGTACGCCCTCGACGGCGGCGCCTTCCAGCCCTACACGGCACCGGTGACGGTGGCCGAAGCGGGCGAGCACACCGTCCGCTACCGGGCCGAGGACAAGGCCGGGAACGCGGCGGAGGAGAAGTCGGTCGACTTCACCGTCGTCGAACCACCGGACGAGGACACCACGCCGCCCACCGCCCAGGGCAGCGCCGAGGGCAGCAAGAACTCGGACGGCCACTTCATCGGCCGGGCGACGGTCACCGTGACGGCCGCGGACGACAGGTCCGGGGTCGAGAGGATCGAGTACTCGCTGGACGGCGCCCCCTACGTCGAGTACGCCGAGCCGCTGGTCCTCGACCGGGCCGGATACCACGCGGTCACCTACCGCGCGGCCGACAAGGCGGGCAACGTCTCGGAGCCGCAGCGGCTGTCGTTCCGGATCGTGGCGGGCGGCGGGGTCCCCGCGCCGGCCTGCCCGGAGTACGACGAGCGGGAGACGGTGATCGTCGGCACCGTGGACACCGGGGTGCCCAACCGCATGACGAAGCGTCGCTGCACCGTCAACGAGCTGATCGAGGACGAGAAGGAGTGGACGTCCCAGGCGCTGTTCCTCAAGCACGTGCGCGGGGTCACCGAGGAGCTGGTCGGGGAGGGCGTCCTCGTGCCCCGCGAGCGGAAGCTGATCAACCGGGCGGCCAAGCGCTCCGGGATCGGCACACCGGGTCAGGAGACCGGCTACCGCGACCTGTTCGACGGCAGCGAGGAGTCCTTCGCCGACTGGGAGCAGGTCGGTGGCGGAAAGTTCGGACTCAACGAGGACGGCAGCATGACCAGCGACAGCTCGGTCGAGGGCATGGGCATGCTGTGGTACCCGAAGCGCAAGTACGGGGACTTCTCGCTGAAGCTCCAGTTCCGTGACGACGCGCCGGGGGACGGCCGGGCCAACAGCGGGGTCTTCGCCCGCTTCCCTGACGTACACGACCACCCGGAGGAGTCGCGGCCGGAGTGGGTGGCCATCAAGTACGGCCACGAGCTGCAGATCCTGGACCGCCCCGACGGTGACATGTACAAGACCGGCTCCGTCTACGGATTCGACCGCGTCGGCCTGGCGGGCGCGGGCGTCACCCCCAAGGGCACCTGGAACGACTACGAGGTCCGGGTGGTCGGCCAGCACTACGAGATCTACCGCAACGGCACGCTGATCAACGAGTTCGACAACAACCGCGGCCAGGTCTTCGAACCGCCGCGCTCCGACGACCCGGGTACCGACGGGCGGCGCTACGCCTCGGGCTACGTGGGCCTCCAGGTCCACAGCACGGCGGACGTGGTCTCGTACCGGAACGTACGGATCAAGGAGTTGTAGCAGCAGCAGCGCGACGGCCGGAGCACGAGCGGCCGGCCGGGCGGGCGGTGCCGGGGCTTCCGGTGCCGCCCGCCCTTGCTGTCAGGAGCCGCGCTGTTCGGGGATGCCCATCCGGGAGGCGAACTCCTCGGGGGCGCCTTCGTAGCCGCGCAGCACCGGCGTGTGGTGCCACTCCCCCGTCCCGCCGCGGGCGAACTCGGCGACGGTGGCCGCGGTCGCGTCCGGAACACCGGAGAAGTCGTCCTCCGCCAGTTCCTCGTAGCCCTCCTTGACCTGTACGGCCGTGTTGGGGACCTGCGCGAACGTCTTGTGCCCCTCGCCCTGCTGGATGGCGACACCCACCACGACCCGCACGTACTCCTCGGAGAGCCGCTCCAGTTCGAGGGTGAGCACCTCGTCGGAACCGAAGCCCTGGCCGGTCTTGCTGTCCCGGTTCAGGATGATGGTGCCGTCCGGGGAGCGGCTGTCGAAGTGCACGAGATAGGCGGGCTCACCGTAGGGGGCGTCGGCGGTGTAGGTGGCGGCCACTATGTCGAGGTCGTGCTCGGGCTCACCCAGCGGACTGGGGTCCCACTTGAGGGTGACCTCCACCTTGTCGAGCCCTTTGTTGAGACTGCTCATCCTGCCCCCTCCTCGTGTGCGGCGCGCGCGCCGCAACCGACCGGATCTGCACGGCAGTTCCATCCTGCCACGCCGGGCGGGAACCCTCAGGGGCGCGTCCGGGTGAGACGGGAGCGCTCCAGGCCGGTCCACACGGCGTCCACCGCGGCCGAGACGACTCGTGCACGGGGGACCTCGGGCCTGTCGAGCCACCACAGGGCGAGTCCCTGGAGCACGCTGCGGCACACCTCCCAGGCCAGCTCGGCCTCGACGCGCACGTGGTCGTCGGGTGCCCCGTCGAGGGGGATGCCGACCAGCCGGGCGAAGAAGGGGAGCAGGGCCTCGCGGCTGCCGTCGACGACGGCACGGTGATCGGCGCGTACCTCCTCGTCCCCGGTGGTGTCGCGGAAGAGCATGCGCCAGGCGTAGGGGTGGGTCTCGATGTAGCCGAACCAGGCGTCGAAGGCGCGCGTCACCTCCTCGGTGCCCAGTTCGTCGGCGCCGCCGGGGACGGGCAGCCGCTCGCGCCACAGCTCGCGGAGCTCGGCGAAGTGCCGCTCCAGCAGATGGCGGTGGAGTTCCCGCTTGGAGGGGAAGTGGTCGTAGACCACGGGGACCGAGACGCCGGAGCGCCGGGCGATCTCGTCCATGGCGGCCCGCTGGTAGCCGTGTGCGGCGAAGACCTCGGTGGCGGCCTCCTCGATGACGGTGCGGCGCTGCTGGGCGCTCATCCGCTTGCGGGGGTGCGCTGTTGACAACCTAGCGTTCCTTAGGTTTAACTCGGGGCCGATAACCTAGCAGATACTAGGTTACTGGCAGGCTATGGCCTGCCGGGCACTCCGACAAGGGGGCGGCGGCAGCGATGAGCAGCGACGGCGAACGGTATGACGTGATCGTGGTCGGCGCACGGTGCGCGGGGGCACCGCTGGCGGCGCTACTGGCCCGGCAGGGGTTCGGGGTGTGCCTGGTCGAGAAGGCGGAGCCGGGCGGCGACACGCCCTCGACCCACATCTTCGAGGCGGACGCGCTGGCCTTCCTGGCGGACCTCGGCGTCCTGGAAGAACTGCGGGCCACCGGCGCCCCGCTGATCGCGCGGGCCGACGCCCGCGTGGGCGACCTGCGCTGGCCCGCCACCTGGCCGGTACGCCCCGGCGACCCGGGCGGAGTGATGTCGGTGCGCCGCTTCCGGCTCGACCCCGTGCTCCTCGACGCGGCCCACGCTGCGGGGGCCGAAGTGGCCACCGGGACAGCGGTCACCGGCCTGGTCCGCGACGAGGACGGCAGGGTGGCGGGCGTGCGGGTCTCCCCGGCCACGGGGGGCGGGGAGACCCGAGGCGGCACGGCACGCGAACGGGTGCTGCGGGCCCGGCTGGTGGTGGGCGCCGACGGCCGGTCCTCCACCGTCGCGCGGCTGGCCGGCGCCCGCTCCTACCACGTGACACCCAACCAGTTCGCCCTCTTCTGGGGCTACTTCGCCGGATCGGCGACCGGTACGGAACCGACCTTCGTCTTCCACCGCTGGGCCGACCGCGTCGTGCTCGGCTGCCCCACCGACGACGGGCTCTACCAGGTGCAGGTGGGCGTGGACCCGGCATGGCTGCCCGCGTTCCGCGCCGGGCTGCCCGGCAGCCTGCTGGAGTACGCGCGGGCCGCCGAGCCCGTCGCCGAGGCGCTGGCCGGTGCCCGACCGGTGGGCGAGCCGCGCGGGACGACGCACTGGAAGGGCTACTTCCGCGAACCGGCCGGGCCCGGCTGGGTGCTGGTCGGGGACGCGGGCCACTTCAAGGACCCCACCGCCGGACGCGGAATCGGCGACGCCTTCCTCCAGGCCGGCGAACTGGCGCGGACCGTGGCCGAACACCTCGCGCGGAGCACGGGAGAGCTGGACGCGGCGCTGCACCGCTGGGGGGCATGGCGGGACGCCGAGTTCGTGGAACCGTACTGGTTCGCGGCCGACATCGGCAGCCTGGCACCGCTGCCCGCCGTACTGCCCGAAGTGCTGCGGGGGATGCGGCGCGCGGGGACGGCCGACAGCCTCTTCGAACTGGTCAACCACCGGGCGAAGCCGACCGACCTCCTCACCGGCCCGCGGCTGCTCGGCGCGGTGGGCCGGCTGCTCGCCCGGGGCCGAGTGGGCGTTCTGCGGGAGGTGGCCCACCTGGCCGCCGACGACCGGCGGCGGCGGGCGCTGGCCCGCACTCCCCGGTACGAGGCGGCGTGAGCACGGCACCCTGCCGGCCCGGCCGCCGCCGCACGCTCCCGGAGCCGCCTGTACCTCCCCGCGGGCCCGGCCGGACCACCGGGAGCGGTAGCGTGACCGTTCGATCATGACCAGCGGTCCCGGCGCGGGAGTCGGTGGACCGGGAACGGGGCACGAGGGTGTACGCGGTAGGCGAGCAGGACGATCACGACGACATCTTCCCGATCGTCGAGCACGAGGGCGAGGAGCACTGGGAGGCCCCGGGCGATCTGGAGCGGCGGCTGTACAAGTTGCACGAGGTCGACGAGAGCTACACCTACCTGCGCACCCTCGCCGAGAACGGCGTCTACCACCCCATGCCGATCGAGCAGACCGTCCGCGACCCCGCCGCACGGCGACCGGTCACCAGTGAGATCACCGGCTCGGACGGCGTCACCCGCACCGTCGCCCAGGTCTACACCGACGGCCTGCTGCCGCGACCGCACCCGTATGTCGTCTTCGAGTTCATCACGCTGGGCACCCTCGCCGACATTCTGCCGCCCGAGGTCGAGGTACTCGTCGTCAACGGCGCGACGCCCTGCCAGGAGCTGTTCCGGGTGGACGAGGAGGAGCGGGAGGTCTGGTCGGAGCTGCACGAGGAACTGTTCGATCCGCACGCGCTCACCGGCCGCCTCGTCACCCGGCGGACCGGAGCCCCGGAGTCCGGCCCCCTGCTGCACGGGTTGGCGTGCGGTGCGCATCTGTGCTTCGGCAACGGCGACCCCTGGAACACCCTGGACTGGCACGGCGCCGGCTACAGCAACGAGGTCGAACGACTGGCGGAGTCATGGGGGATCGAGAGCCGGGAGGACTGGCTGGAGACCGAGCAACGACTGCTGGAGTGCGAGGTCAGCCCCTGGTACTGGGACTTCGTGCTCGGCGCCCGCCTCGCGCTGGAGAAGGAGCACCACGGCCGGGGCCCGGTGGACGCCGGACAGTGGCGGGACTGCGTGGAGGCGACGCTGCGCCGAGCCGTCGAGGCGCCCGAGGGCCCGGACTTCGACGCCTTCCTGGCGGACCTGCGGGGGATGGTGGGCAAGGTCCTGCGGTACGAGGCGCGCTTCCGCGCCGACGGGCTGATCGGCCCGGACGAGGTGATCCGCACCGTCGCCGCCTGGGACCTGGGCCGGGCCTCGAAGATGGCCCGCTGGGGGCGGGGGGCCCGCTACGCGACCCGCGCCGAGATGTACGACGCGATCGAGCGGGTCAGCACGGGCGTGCGCAGTACCTACCGGTCCTGGGCGGAGTTCTCGGCGGCCTATGTGATGGGCCGTTGTCTGCACTTCGACGAGGAGCGGTTCGGTAGCTGGTACACCGACGTGCTGGAGGCGCACCGGGCGCTGCTGCGGGCGCCGCGCAGCCCCTGGCGGACGGTGCCGTTCCGGCTTCCGGAATGACCGTGCCGGGTCGCCGGGTCATTCCCGGACCGCCGCCACCGCCTCGATCTCGACCAACTGGTCGGAATACCCGAGCACGGTGACCCCCAGCAGTGTGCTGGGCACGTCGTGGTCGCCCACGGCGTCGCGGTACACCTCCCAGGCCGCCACCAGATCGGCCTGGCTGCCGGAGGCCACCAGGACCCGGGTGCTGATCAGATCCCGCAGGTCGGCACCCGCCTCGTGCAGCGCGGTGCGCAGGTTCTCGACCGCGCGCGCAGCCTGACCCGCGTAATCGCCGACGGGGGTGACGGTGCCGTCGTCCGCCAGCGGGCAGGCTCCCGCGAGGAAGATCAGGCGCGCGTCGGGCGGCGCCGCCGCCGCGTACGCGTACTCGGCCACGTCGGAAAGGCTCCGGGAGCGGATCAGGGTCACGGCTCGGGCCACGGGTGTTCCCTTCGGCAGGTGCGGCAGGTGTCCCCGTACTCCAGCGCAGTGCGCAGCACCGCGCAACCGGTTTCCGCGCCGCCCGGAAGGCGGCGTTCAGCCTGCCGCGAGCTGCTTGAGGCGGCCGAGCAACTCCGCGTCGCAGAAGTCGAGGAAGCCCCGGGGGTCCGGTCCGGCGTTCATCAGGACCAGGCGGTCGAAACCGGCCTCCAGGAAGGGTCCGGCCACCTCCAGGCAGCGCTGCGGATCGTTGCCGCAGGCGAACCGCTGCCGGATGTCCTCCTCGCGGATCTGCGCGGTGGCGGCCTCGAAGTTGACCGGGTTGGGGAGTTCGCTCATCACTTTCCAGCCGGTCAGCGCCCAGCGGAAGGAGGCGAGCGCGGCCCGGGCGCCCTCGCTCTCGCTCTCCGCCCAGGCCAGCGGAACCTCGGCGTAGCCGGGGCCGATGCCACCTGCCTCCCGGTAGTGGCGCACGATCTCGGGCTTCTCCTCGGTGGCGAACAAGGCGTCGCCGAGCTCGGCCGCGATCCGGCAGGACGCGGGTCCGCTGGCGGCCACGGCGAGCAGCGGTGGCTCAGCGGGCAGGTCGAAGATGCGCGCGTCCTCCAGCCGGAGGTATCTGCCCTCGTAGGAGCGGTAACCGCCCTGCCACAGCAGGCGGATGATCTCCAGCGCCTCGCGGAACCGGGTGTGCCGCTCGGCCACGGAGGGCCAGCCGGTACCGGTCACATGTTCGTTCAGGCGCTCTCCGGAGCCGACGCCGAGCACGAAGCGGCCCTCGGAGACGAGTGCCATCGTCGCGGCTGCCTGAGCGACGACGGCGGGGTGGTAGCGCATGCTGGGGCAGGTGACGCCGGTGACGAGCTCGATCCGCTCCGTCCTGGCGGCGACGGCACCGAGCACGCTCCAGGTGAAGGCGGAGTGCCCCTGGTCGTCCAGCCACGGATGGTAGTGATCGCTCATCTCCACGAAGTCGAACCCGGCGGCCTCGGCGGCGATCGCCTGGCGGATCAGTTCCTGGGGGCCGTACTGCTCGGTGGCGAGCTTGTAGCCGATCTGCATCTGCCCTGCTCCTCGGTCGCTCCCCCCTCGGTGTGTCCGCTTCCTCCCGCACGTTCCCACCGTTCCGCGCCGGGCGCGGGGTGTGACACGGCTGAGGCGGGGAACCGCCGCGTATCGGCATTCCCCGTCCGGTGGAGACCAGCCCTGAACACCTTTCCGGACCTGTCGGTGCTGGTGACAGGGGTTCGACGGGGCCCGGCAGCGCCGGCCCGGCGGTGAAAAAGGTGCTGGTGCCGGTCGGTACCCGAGACGTCCTGGAGGAATCGATGAGGGCTCTGACCTACCACGGCAGGCGCGATGTGAGTGTGGACACCGTGCCTGATCCGGAGATCACCGAACCGGACGACATCGTCGTACAGATCACCACGAGCGGTATCTGCGGGTCCGATCTGCACCTGTACGAGGTTCTCGGGCCGTTCATGGGCGAGGGTGACGTCCTCGGGCACGAGCCGATGGGAGTGGTCGTGGAGGTCGGCCCGGAGGTGGCCGCGGTCGCACCCGGCGACCGGGTGGTGGTGCCGTTCAACGTCAGCTGCGGCACCTGCTGGATGTGCCGACAGGGCCTCCACTCGCAGTGCGAGACCACTCAGGTACACGACTATCACAGCGGGGCCGCCCTGTTCGGCTTCAGCAAGCTCTACGGCCAGGTGCCGGGAGGCCAGGCCGAGTTCCTGCGCGTCCCGTTCGGCAATCATCTGCCGGTGAAGGTGCCGGACGGCCCCCCGGACGAACGCTTCGTGTACCTGTCGGACGTGCTGCCCACGGCCTGGCAGGCGGTGTCCTACGCGGACATCCCCCGGGGCGGCAGCGTCACCGTACTGGGCCTGGGGCCGATCGGGGACATGGCGACGCGCATCGCACAGCATCAGGGTGCCGAACTGGTGATCGGTGTGGACCTGGTGCCCGAACGGCTGGAGCGCGCCCGCGCACACGGGGTCCATACCCTGGACCTGCGCGAGCACCACGACCTCGGCGCAGCCGTGCGGGAACTGACGCAGGGACGGGGTACGGACGCGGCCATCGACGCCGTCGGCATGGAGGCGCACGGCGCACCCGTGGCCAGGGCCGCGCACCAGGCCGTCGGGCTGCTGCCGGAGTCCCTGGGCGCCAGGATGATGCACCGCGCCGGGGTCGACCGGCTGACCGCGTTGAACGCGGCGTTCGACGTCGTACGGCGCGGCGGCACCGTCTCCGTCGTGGGCCTCTACGGCGGCGCCGTCGACCCGCTGCCGATGCTGAAACTGTTCGACAAGCAGATCCAGCTGCGGATGGGCCAGGCGAACGTGCGCCACTGGGTGGACGAGATCCTCCCGCTGCTGACGGACGAGGACCCCCTGGGCGTGGACCACTTCGCCACGCATTCCCTCCCGCTGGAGAAGGCTCCGGAGGCGTACGGCACCTTCCAGCGCAAGGAGGACGGCATGGTCAAGACGCTGCTGAAGCCTTCGGCGATGTGAGGCCGGGGGCCGGGGGCCGGCGCCCTCGCGCCTCGCGGACACGAACCGCTGCTCCAGGCGGGTCCGGTGACGCCCACGGCCGTGCTGCCGCGGCGCCCGATCCGCGGGACCACTCGCGGACCGTTATGCCGGAGCCGTGCTGCCCGCTTCGGCGCGCAGGTCCCGGATCCGGCGGAACTTCCCGACGGAGCGCTCGATGGTCTCCGGGTCGACCACACGGGCCTCCACCGCCACCCCGATGCCGTCCTTGACGCGGCGTACGAGCGCGGCCTCCGCCGCGGCGCGGTCGGCCGGGGTGGCCGCGGGCCGGGCCTCCACCAGCACGCTGAGGTGGTCCAGCCGCCCCTGCCGGGTGAGCTGGAGCTGGAAGTGCGGGGCCACGCCGGGGAGGTCCAGCACGATCTCCTCGATCTGGCTGGGGAAGACGTTGACCCCCCGCAGGATGATCATGTCGTCGCTGCGGCCGGTGATCTTCTCGATGCGGCGGAACGCGGGGCGCGCCGTGCCGGGCAGCAGCCGGGTCAGATCCCGGGTGCGGTAGCGGATGACCGGCAGTGCCTCCTTCGTCAGCGTCGTCAGCACGAGTTCTCCCGGCTCCCCGGAGGGCCGCGGCTCCTCCCCCAGCGGGTCGACGACCTCCGGGTAGATGTGGTCCTCCCACAGATGGAGGCCGTCCTTGGTCTCCACGCACTCCTGGGCGACACCCGGCCCCATCACCTCCGAGAGCCCGTAGATGTCGACCGCGTGCAGGTCGAACCGCTCCTCGATCTCCCGCCGCATCGCCTCCGTCCACGGCTCGGCGCCGAAGATGCCCACACGCAGCGAGGTGCCCCGCGGGTCGATGCCCTGGCGCTCGAACTCGTCCAGCAGCGTGAGCATGTAGGTGGGCGTGACCATGATGATCTCGGGCCGGAAGTCCTGGATGAGCTGCACCTGCCGTGCCGTCATCCCGCCCGAGGCAGGGATGACGGTGCACCCGGCGCGCTCGGCACCATAATGCGCCCCCAGACCGCCCGTGAACAGCCCGTACCCGTAGGAGACATGCACCTTGTGCCCCGGTCGGCCGCCCGCCGCCCGGATGCAGCGGGCCACCAGGTCGGCCCAGGTGTCGAGATCCCGCTCGGTGTACCCGACCACGGTCGGACGGCCCGTCGAACCGCTGGAGGCGTGGATACGCCGCACCTCATCCATCGGCACGCCGAACATGCCGAACGGATACGTGTCACGCAGATCGGACTTCGTGGTGAAGGGAAACTTCGCCAGGTCCTCCAAGGTGCGGCAGTCCGCGGGCCGCACACCGGCCTCGTCGAACTTCTTCCGGTACAGCTCCACATCCTGGTAGGCGTGGAGCAGGGTGGACTTGAGGCGCTCCAATTGCACCTGCCGCAGTTCCTCCGTGCCCAGCCGCTCCCCGGCGTCCAGCAGTTCGTCCGTCATCGCTGCTCCCCGTTCACTTCACAGGCGTGGTGGTGCGGCTGCGCCCTCTGAACTCCGCGACCACCTGCTCACCGCGCAGCACGGTCACGTCGTAGAGGCCGCTGCGGCCGTAGCGGGTGCGCTCCCGGGCGACGGCCAGCAGTTCGTCGCCCTCCCAGGCGGGCGCCACGAAGGTGATGTCCGCGCCGGCCGCCACGGTCACCGGGCCGTGGCTGTTGCACGCGCAGGCGAAGGCGGTGTCGGCGAGCAGGAAAAGGTGGCCGCCGTGCGCGGTGCCGTGCCCGTTGACCATGTCGCCGGTCACCCGCATCCGCACGGTGGCGGAACCCGCGCCGGCCTCCACCAGTTCGATCCCGAGGGCGCTGGAGGCCCGATCGGCGCCGAGCATCGCCTCCACGGGCCCGCTCTCCGCCCCCGCACCCTTCCCCACCTGCTACCTCCCGCCTCGGACCGGACACCGACCGAACATTCGGTGTGCCCAGTAATCCAGTGCGGGGCACGGACTGTCAAGAGAGCCGGCAGCTGGAGGAGTCCCGCGTCCTGGAGCGGGGCTCCGGCTGAGGCGACCACGCGCCCGGGCCGACCACGTGTCCCGCGGGCTACGGCGCGCGCACCAGCGCGGCGGCGGCCAGGACGAGCAGCCGCAGCCCGATCACCGGCGGCAAGAGCACCCGCGCCGGCGTGTGCCGTACGCCGTCCCGCTCCGGCCACTTCCCGGGGCGGGTCCGGCCTGCCGGAGGTGTGTCAGCCCTCGTGCGCGGGAGCTCCCGCTTCTCGGGAGCCGCCGCCTCCCGTTCGGTCCGGCCCGCTCGCGGAAGGGTCCACGGCCAGGGGCCCGGCTGTGGCGGCCGGGTCGCCGGAGGCGTGGTCGCGCAGGTACGCGTGCAGCAGTCCGGCGCCCTCCAGCATGGTTGCCGTGCGGGCGGTCAGCTCCGCGTCGCGGCGGGCGAGCGCGGCCCGCAGCTCTCCCGTGCCGCCGGTCTCGCGCAGGCTGTCCAGGACGGTGCGGATCTGCGGCAGCGGGTAGCGGCTCTGCCGGAGCAGGACGATCAGACGGGCGTCGCGGATCTCCGCGGGGCCGAATGCCCGGTAGCCGGTGCCCGGTTCGCGGTGCGGGGTCAGCAGCCCGGCCGCTTCCCACACTCGCAGCGTGGAGGGGCGCAGACCGAGCTGGTGTGCCAGTTCGCCGATGCGCAGCACTCCGCGGATCGGTGTCGCCTCCTCGGGCGCCCGCTCCGCCGTGGCCGTCAGCGCCTCGCTCGCCACCCGGAGCGAACGGCGCTGCTCGTGGAGCGTGGCATGGCACTCGTTCACCAGCTCCAGCGCGGCCGGTACGTCGCCCTCGTGTACGGCGCGCAGCATGCTCCGGGCCGGGCCGGGGCCGTAGCCCTTCGCCAGTCCGCGGAAGGTGAGGAGTGCGGCGCGGTGGCGCGGGGTGAAGACCCGGTAGCCGGAGCCGGTGCGCGAGGCGGGTGGCAGGACGCCCGCCGCCTCGTAGTTGCGCACCTGCTGCGTGGAGATCCCGGCGACACGCGCGAGATCCACCGAGCGCAGGACCCGGTCCGACCGCGCTTCGGCCCCCATGCGGCGCTCCCTCCTGGCGCGGATCGGTGGGAGGTGCAGGCTACGCGCTGCCGCGGCGTCCCGCTCGCCGTCCCGCGTGCGGCAGCTCCCGGGCCCGGAGTCCGGCGCGCAGCTCCCCGATCGCCCGCACCGGCCGTCCGGGCTCGCTGCGCGCGGCGAGGACGGGGCCCACGTCACCCGGAAGGAGGGTTTGCTGGGGCGCGTTGCGGCGTCGTCGCTCCGCCGGTATCCGGGGCGGCGGACGATGCGGTCACCGAGTCCCTCCGGGGCAGCGCCCGACAAGAAGAGGTGTCCCATGTTCCGTTCCGCCTCCACCGCCTCCACCACCGTCCGCAGGGGCCGTTCCCGGTGCCGTGGCGCCGGAGTCCTCGCGCTGTGCGCCTCCGGTGCCGCGGTTCTGGCGCTGGTCGCGCCGAGCGCCTGGGCGGCGCCGTCCGGACCGGGCGCGCAGGCGGCCTCGGCGCGCCCCACCCCGCAGGTGTACGAGCCCCCGGCCGGCACGCAGGCCGGCAGCGGGCACACCGCGGAGCGGCGCCACACCGGCCCGGAGATCCACCGCTTCCTGACCTGGTTCTACGGGACGCACGGCCCCGATCGCCGGCAGCGGGAGCATTTCGTCTCCGACCTCCTCAAGCGGAAGCAGGCGCGGCACCCCGACCGCGACGTCATCCTGTGTGCGCAGAACACGCCGCGGAACATCGAGGTCGGCCCGGTGACGACCGCGCAGTCGGCGGGGTTCGGCTGGGCCCCGGTGACCGCCTACTGGGCGGACGGGACGGCGAGCACCTCGACCGCCTACGTCGCGCTGGACTCGCATCCGATCGAACTGCACGATGTCGTCTGCGCGCAGTGACGCGCGGTTGCTGCACCACCGCGCGCACCGGAGAACAGCGGGACGAACGGGAGCGTGACGTGGGGACGGTCGGGGCGGAAGCGCACCACGGGGTGACGGCGGTGCCGGAGGGGTGGCCGACCACCGAAGCCGAGGCGGTGGCGGCGCAGAAGCGGCTGCGCGAGGCGGCCGACCCGGTAGGCCCCGGCCCCGGTCCGGACGAGGTGCGGACGGTCGCCGGGGTCGACGTCGCCTACGCCGACGACGGAGGCCTGGTCGCGGCGGCCGTCGTGCTGGACGCGGCGACGCTGGCCGTGCTGGATGAATCGGTGCACGTGGGACACACCTCCTTCCCGTACGTCCCGGGGCTGCTGGCGTTCCGCGAACTGCCGTCGGTCGCCGCCGCGCTGGGCGGGCTGGCCCGGTACCCGCGGCCGGATGCAGTGGTGTGCGACGGCTACGGCGTCGCACACCCCCGGCGCGCGGGGCTCGCCGTGCATCTGGGAGTGCTGACAGGCCTCCCCTGCTTCGGGGTGGCCAAGACGCCGTTCGTCTTCGAGCACGAGCCCCCGGCGCGGGAGCGGGGAGCGTGGTCGTCGCTGACCATGGACGGCGAGCGGGTCGGCCGCGCGCTGCGCACCCAGGACGGGGTCAAGCCGGTGTTCGTCTCCGTGGGCAGCGGCATCAGCCTGGACAACGCCTGCGCCCTCGTCCTCCGACTGGCCCCCGCGTACCGCCAGCCGGAGACGACACGCCGGGCCGACCGACTCGCCCGGCGGGAACTCGCCGCACGGACCGGATGAGTGGGCGGGATCCATGGCACGCCCGGCAAACCGTGCGAAGGCAGGCCGCCCGCGGCGGGAGAGTGCAAGGTCACACCCGCGGGTTGCTGCTACTCGCCGGTCACCTCACCTAATCTGCGGCCATGACGGTCCCGCCTGAAGAAGGGCTCTCCCTCGCGCAGGACTTCCCGGACGCCACATACGAGCAGTGGCAGCAGCTCGTCTCCGGGGTTCTGCGCAAGACGGGAGCGACGGTCCCGGACGCCTCCGAGCCCGAGTCCGCCCTCACCACCACGCTCACCGACGGCATCGACGTACGCCCCCTGTACACGAGGGAATCCACGGGGGAAGTCACGGGAGAGGTGCGGGGCGGCCCGCGGGGGTTCCCCGGGTTCGCACCCTTCACCAGGGGATCCCGCGCCGAGGGCAACGCCGCGCACGGCTGGGACGTGCGGCAGCGGCACACGCGTGCCGACGCCACGGGGACCCGCGAGGCGGTGCTGGGCGACCTGGAGAACGGTGTCACCTCCGTCTGGCTGACGGTGGGCGAGGGCGGGCTGCCGATCGAGGATCTGGAGCGTGCCCTGGAGGGCGTCTATCTCGACCTGGCGCCGGTGGTACTGGAGCCGGGCGCCGACTTCGGACGGGCGGCCGCCGAACTGCGGCGGCTGCGCGGGCGGCTGACGGGCGGTGCGGAGCCCGCCGCCGGAAGCCTGCTGGGAGCCGATCCGCTGGGGTACGCGGCACGCACCGGAGCGCACGAGGCGGTACCTGAGCTGCGCCGCGAGGCTGCGGCGCTGGCGGAGGAGTGCGGGCGGCGCGATCCGGGGCTGGGCACCTACGCGGTGGACACGCTGCCGTACCACGAGGCGGGTGGCACTCCCGCACGGGAACTGGGCTGCGCCCTGGCGACCGGAGTGGCCTATCTGCGGGACATGACGGCTGCCGGGATGTCGGTGGAGGCGGCCTGCCGGCAGTTGGAGTTCCGGTACGCCGCGACGGCGGACCAGTTCACCAGCATGGCGGCGCTGCGTGCGGCACGCCGACTCTGGTCGCGTGTCGTACAGGCGTGCGGTGCCCCCTCCCGTGCGGGCGCCCAGCGGCAGCACGCGGTGACCTCGGCGGTGATGATGACCCGTCGCGACCCGTGGGTGAACATGCTCCGTACGACAGTGGCGACGCTGGCGGCCGGGGCCGGGGGCGCGGACGCCGTCACCGTGCTGCCGTTCGACGACGCGCTCGGCCTGCCGGACGGGTTCGCCCGCCGGATCGCCCGCAACACCTCCACCATCCTGCTGGAGGAGTCTCATCTGGCGGGGGTGATCGACCCGGCGGGCGGCTCCTGGTATGTGGAGGCGCTCACCGACGAGTTGGCCCGCGCCGCCTGGGCCTGGTTCCAGGAGATCGAAGGTGCGGGCGGCATGGCGGCCGCGCTGCGCGACGGGCTGGTCGAGGCGCGGCTGCGCGAGGGCTGGACGGAACGCGGCCGGGCGCTGGCGCACCGGAGCGAACCGATCACCGGCGTCAGCGAGTTCCCGCTGCTGGACGAGCGGCCCGTGGAGCGGGAACCGGCGCCCGAGCGGCCCCGCGGCGGGCTGCCGAGGGTGCGCCGGGACGACCGGTTCGAGGCGCTGCGGGCCCGCTCGGACGCGCACCTGGCGGCGACCGGTGTTCGCCCGAAACTGTTCCTGGCGGCGCTGGGCCCGGCAGCCGTGCACACCGCACGGGTCTCGTTCGCCGCCAACCTCGCCCGCGCCGGGGGCATCGAGCCGGTGCACGACCCGGTGACGGTGGACGCACGGAACGCGGGCGCGGCCTTCGAGGGCAGCGGCGCCTCGGTGGCCTGCCTGTGCTCCAGCGACACGCTCTACGCCGAGCAGGCGGCGGACGTGGCCGCCGCGCTCCGGGCGGCGGGTGCCACCCGGGTGCTGCTGGCGGGCCGACCCGGGGAAGCCGAGTCCGCCGATTTCGGCGTCGACGGGTTCGTCCACGCGGGCGGCGATGCCGTCGCCCTCCTCACCTCCCTTCTCGACTGCATGGAGGTCGACGCATGAGCCGCCGGACGACAGGGCCTCACACGGAACCGGCGAGCCCGGTGCCCGACTTCACGACCGTCGGACTGGAGGGCCCGGAGCCCTCCGAGGGCACCGCCGGGCAGTGGCGCGAGGCGGTCGCGGAGCGGACCGGGCGCGAGGTCCCGGAGCTGGACTGGAACACGCCCGAGGGCATCGCGGTCAAGCCGCTCTACACGGACGAGGACCTGCGGGGGCTCGACTTCCTGGAGACCTATCCGGGGATCGCCCCGTATCTGCGGGGCCCGTATCCGACGATGTACGTCAACCAGCCCTGGACCATCCGCCAGTACGCGGGCTTCTCCACCGCGGAGGAGTCCAACGCCTTCTACCGGCGCAATCTGGCGGCCGGGCAGAAGGGGCTGTCCGTCGCGTTCGACCTGCCCACCCACCGGGGCTACGACAGCGACCACCCGCGGGTGACGGGCGATGTCGGGATGGCGGGCGTGGCGATCGACTCGCTCTACGACATGCGGCAGCTCTTCGACGGCATTCCGCTGGACCGGATGACGGTGTCGATGACGATGAACGGCGCGGTGCTGCCGGTGCTGGCGCTCTACATCGTCGCGGCCGAGGAGCAGGGTGTACCGCCGGAGAAGCTGGCGGGGACCATCCAGAACGACATCCTCAAGGAGTTCATGGTCCGCAACACCTACATCTATCCGCCGCAGCCCTCCATGCGGATCATCTCCGACATCTTCGCGTACACCTCGCAGAAGATGCCGCGCTACAACTCCATCTCCATCTCCGGCTACCACATCCAGGAGGCCGGGGCGACGGCGGATCTGGAGCTGGCCTACACCCTGGCGGACGGAGTGGAGTACCTGCGGGCCGGGATGGCGGCGGGGATGGACGTGGACGCGTTCGCACCGCGGCTGTCCTTCTTCTGGGCGATCGGCATGAACTTCTTCATGGAGGTCGCCAAGCTGCGCGCGGCGCGGCTGCTGTGGGCGAAGCTGGTGTCGCGGTTCGGCCCGCAGAACCCCAAGTCGCTCTCGCTGCGCACCCACTCGCAGACCTCGGGCTGGTCGCTGACTGCGCAGGACGTGTTCAACAACGTCACCCGTACCTGTGTCGAGGCGATGGCAGCGACCCAGGGGCACACCCAGTCGCTGCACACCAATGCGCTGGACGAGGCGCTGGCGCTGCCGACGGACTTCTCCGCGCGGATCGCCCGCAACACGCAGCTCCTGCTGCAGCAGGAGTCGGGCACCTGCCGGGTGATCGACCCGTGGGGCGGCAGCGCCTACGTGGAGCGGCTCACCCACGACCTGGCGCGCCGGGCCTGGCAGCACATCGAGGAGGTCGAGGCCGCGGGCGGGATGGCCGAGGCCATCGACGCGGGCATCCCCAAGCTGCGCGTCGAGGAGGCGGCGGCGCGCACCCAGGCCCGGATCGACTCCGGCCGGCAGCCGGTGATCGGGGTCAACAAGTACCGGGCGGTCGACGACGAGCAGATCGACGTGCTGAAGGTCGACAACTCGGCGGTGCGGGCCCAGCAGGTCGAGAAGCTGCGGCGGCTGCGCGCCGAACGGGACGAGGCGGCCTGCGGAGCGGCCCTGGAGGCGCTCACCCGGGCCGCAGGAGCCGCTTCGGGACCGGGCCTGGAGAACAACCTGCTGGCGCTCGCGGTGGACGCGGCGCGGGCCATGGCCACCGTCGGGGAGATCTCGGACGCGTTGGAGAAGGTGTACGGGCGGCACGCGGGCCAGATCCGTACGATTTCCGGTGTGTACCGCGAGGAGGCCGGAGTGTCGTCGTCCCTGACCCGCACCCGCGAACTGGTGGACGCCTTCGAGGAGGCGGAGGGCCGCAGGCCGCGGCTGCTGGTGGCCAAGATGGGGCAGGACGGCCACGACCGCGGGCAGAAGGTGATCGCCACCGCCTTCGCCGACCTGGGGTTCGACGTCGACGTCGGCCCGCTGTTCCAGACTCCGGCGGAGGTGGCGCGGCAGGCGGTCGAGGCGGACGCGCACATCGTGGGCGTCTCCTCGCTGGCGGCCGGTCACCTCACCCTGGTCCCGGCGCTGCGCGAGGAGCTCGCCGCGGCGGGCCGGGACGACATCATGATCGTCGTCGGCGGGGTGATCCCGCCCGCCGACGTGGAGGCGCTGCACCGGGCGGGCGCGACGGCCGTCTTCCCGCCCGGCACGGTCATCCCGGACGCGGCCTACGACCTGGTACGCAAGCTGGCCGCGGAGCTGGGCCACCCCGCGGGACCGGGCGGCGCGGAGGGACCGGACCGGGAGGCCGCCGAGGGCCGTGAGGGCTGAGCGGGTGCCCCGGGCGATCGACATCGACAGCTACGCCGAGGGCGTGCTGGCGGGCTCCCGCGCGTACATCGCCCGTGCGATCACGCTGGTGGAGTCGCGCCGGGCCGACCACCGGGAGCTGGCCCAGCAGTTGCTGACGGTGCTGTTGCCGCACGCGGGCGGCGCCCGGCGGGTGGGGATCAGCGGGGTGCCCGGGGTCGGCAAGTCGACCTTCATCGATGCGCTGGGCACGCTGCTGACCGAGCGCGGCCACCGGGTGGCGGTGCTGGCGGTGGACCCCTCCTCCACCCGCACGGGCGGCTCCATCCTGGGCGACAAGACCCGGATGGAACGTCTCGCCGTCAACCCCGACGCCTTCGTACGCCCCTCCCCCACCGCGGGGACGCTGGGCGGGGTCGCCAAGGCCACCCGCGAGACGATGCTGGTGATGGAGGCCGCCGGCTACGACGTCGTACTGGTGGAGACGGTCGGCGTCGGCCAGTCGGAGGCGACCGTCGCGCAGATGGTCGACTCCTTTCTGCTGCTGTCCCTGGCCCGCACCGGCGATCAGCTCCAGGGCATCAAGAAGGGCGTCCTGGAGATCGCCGACGTGCTGGCCGTCAACAAGGCGGACGGCCCGCACGAGCGGGACGCCCGCTCGGCGGCCCGTGAGCTGGCGGGTGCGCTGCGGCTGATGCGGGCGTCCGACGCGGCGTGGACCGCGCCGGTCCTCACCTGCAGCGGCCGCGAGGGCACCGGTCTGGCCGAGGTGTGGGACCGGCTGGAGCGGCACCGCGCGGTGCTGGAGTCGACCGGGGAGCTGGCCGCCAAGCGCCGCGACCAGCAGGTCGAGTGGGTGTGGTCGATGGTCCGCGACGATCTGCTCAGCCGTCTCGAACAGCACCCGGAGGTGCGGCGGCTGGCACCGCTGCTGGAGGAGCAGGTCCGCGAGGGCGGGCTGACCGCGACGCTGGCGGCTCAGCGGATCGTGCAGGCGTTCGGCCTGCCGCGGGCTGACTGACCAGCTCCGGTCTCCGGTTTCCGGCGGGCCGCATCGTGAGACGGGGCAGGCTGCGCGGGGGCGTGGGGCGAGAGAATTCGAGAATCGTCGCTGCGATTTCCTTGGGCGCCGGAATCAACCGCGCAGAGCGCGTTCAGCAACCGTAAAGAACCCCAGAAGGCCGCGCGGGCAACGGATTCCGTCGACTGGAGCTCTTGACTCCGGTTCGCCGCAGGGGCTTGTATGCGGCGACCGGGCCGCGTTCCGGCACCCGCACATTCCGCACCGCCGCTCGGTGCGCCACCGGAGGGGATACCGCACCCCGCCCAGCACGCACGGTACGAACGGAACAGCATGACCGACACGCGCGAAGCAGCCAGCAGGCCACGGCTCACCCGCTCCATCGGCGTCGTGGGCGGCACGCTGCTCACCCTCTCCTGCCTGACCCCGGCCTCGTCCCTCTTCGTGATCGTGCCGGACTCGTTCGGCACGCTGGGCACCGGGACCGCGCTCGCCCTCACCGTCGCCGCTCTGCTGTGCGTCGGCGTCGCCCTCACCTACTCCGAGCTGGGCACCCTGATCCCCAGCTCGGGCGGCGAGTACGCGATGGTCGGCACCCTGCTGGGCAGGCTGGCGGGCTGGCTGGTGTTCGTCCTGTCGCTGACCGTCGTCATGATCGTGCCGCCGATCATCGCGCTGGGCACCGCCGACTACCTCGCCCCCCTCGTGCACCTCGATCCGCGGTTCGCCGCGGCCGCCGTGATGCTGCTGTCCACCGCCATGGGTCTGCTGGACCTGCGGGCCAACGCCTGGATCACCGGCGTCTTCCTCGCCCTGGAGGTGGTGGGCGCCGCCGTCGTCGCCGTACTGGGCTTCACCCACACCCGGCGCTCCGCCTCGGTACTGGTGCACCCGGTCATGGACGGCGGGCACGGCCATACGGCACCGGTCACGGCCGGGCTGATCGTCGCCGGGCTCGCCACCGCGCTCTTCATCCTGCAGGGCTTCTCGACCGCCGTGTATCTGGCCGAGGAGATGGAGAACCCGCGGCGCACCGTGGCCCGCACCGTGCTGTGGACTCTCGCCCTCGGGTTCACGGTGGTCATCGTCCCGGTCGTCGCGATCACCCTGGGCGCACCGGATCTGCGGGCCCTCGCCGCCGGCGACATCGCGGGCATGGTCCGGGGCTGGAGCAACTCGGCCGTCGGAACGTTCATCAGCCTGTGCATCGCGCTGGCGATCATCAACGCCGCCATCGTCATGGTCATCCAGAACTCGCGGGTGGTCTTCGCCTCAGCGCGGGACTCCGCCTGGCCCGCGCCGGTCAACCGCGCCTTCTCCCGGCTCGGCAAGCGCTTCGGCTCCCCCTGGGTGGCCACACTCGTGGTCGGCGTACCCGGCGCGCTCCTGTGCTTCGTCGACCTGGACCTGTTGAGCGAGGTCACCGGCGTCGCGGTGGCAGGCATGTACGTCTTCGTCGCGCTCGGCGCCCTCGCGGCCCGACGCGCGGAGTTCAAGCACCGGGCCGCCTGGCGCATGCCGCTGTGGCCGGTGCTCCCCGCGCTGCTGATGGCGGTACTGCTGTGGGTCCTGTTCCGGCAGAGCCCGGAGAGCCTCGCCGTCACCGGCGGCATCGTCCTCGTCGCGGTCGCCTACTGGGCGCTCTATCTGCGCCCGCGCCGGCAGACCCGCTGGGTCATCGCCGTCCCCGAGGACGGGCAGGCTCCGGCGGCCCGCGAGGACAGCGCCGCCGAGACGCTCCAGCCGGTCTGAGGTGACGGGGCGCGCCGCCGCAGCGGACGTTCCGGTGCGATCCGTACGATCCACGCCGCACCCGCCCCGCGTCTCCGGCCTGGTATGTCCTGAACTGTTCTGACCTGCAGTTCTGTGACACAGACGAGACCGGAGACAGAGCTTCCGGTCCGGGATCGGCCGATAGGGTCTGCTACGCAAACGCGGGGGCACGCACGTTAAGCATCAAGCGCAGGCGTCTCCCCCCGCCGCTCTGCACCCACGCTCAGGGGTGCCGATCGCCGAGGAGGGGAGCCATGTCCTACCCGAGCCCACCCGAGCCCCCAGGCAGCGCCGGGGGCTACGGGCGGCAGCCGGGCCCGCCGCCCGCGATGCCGCCCTGTCCGCCGCCCGACCCGCCCGGCCCGCCCGGCATGCCTCCGGGCCCGGGTGGCCCCTCCCCGCAGGGGGTGCCGGGACCGCAGCCGGGCATGCCGCTGCCGCCACCCAAGAAGAACACCGGTCGCACCTGCCTCACCGCGTTCCTCGGCGTTGTCGGCGCCCTGGCACTCCTCGCAGGCGGCGCACTGGCGGCGCACACCGTCTCCAACGCGCAGCAGGACATCCCCAACCGCACCGGCTACGGACCGGCCATGTGGCGCAACCAACCGGTGGACAAGCTCTTCCCCAAGGCACTGGGGCCGAAGGCGGACGCCCAGTCCGGAGCGGACGATCCGAAGAGCGCCGAGTGGCACCGGCTGGGCATATCCGAGAAGACCGGCTGTGCCGACGCGCTGACCGGGGCGCTGGCGGCGGAGGCGGAGAAGCGTGGCTGCAAGGCGGTACTGCGCGCCACATACGCCGACCCGACGGGCAACTTCGTCGCCACCGTGGCCCTGATCGTGCTGCCCGAGGTCGAGGACCCCGAGGAGGGAATAGGCACTTTCTTCGACGCGGAGCGCGACAAGGACACCGAGAGCCACGGAGTCAAAGCGCTCCGGGTGCCCGACACAGTGGCCGCCGGCTGGAAGGACTCCCGGCGCAACGGTTCGGACGGAATGCAGGCCACCGGCCTGCATCTGCCCTACGCCGTCGCGGCCTCGGCCGGATCGGCGGACGGCCGCAAGGCGGGCCGGCTGCCCGGGCAGTGGGGCCGCACCGAACACGACGCCAAGTCGGACCGGATGCCCTGGCGGGAAGGGGCCGAGACCCTCGCCCACGACCTGGACGTGCACCTCGGTGACCTGCTGATGGAGGAGACGTCATGACGCGTCGACGGATCGGCACCGCGGTCGCCGCTGCCGGGCTGAGCGCGCTGCTGTGCGCGGTCACCGCAGCCCCCGCCCGGGCCGACACCCCCACCAGTTGGGAAGCGGAGGCGCTCGGACTGTCCTCGGCCCAGCGTGCCTCGCAGGGCGACGGCGTGAAGGTGGCCGTACTGGACAGCGGCGTCGAGAAGGACCACCCGGCCCTGGCCGGCAAGGTCACCACGGGGCCCGACTTCCTCAAGGACGGGCTGCAGCCCGGCGATCCGCGCTGGGGAGGCCACGGCACGGCCATGGCCTCCGACGTGCTCAAGGTCGCCCCCAAAGCGGACATCCTGTCGGTGCGGGTGATCGACGACAAGAAGGAGCACGACCTCGACGAATGGAAGACCGGCCCCAGCCCGGTCGCGCAGGGCATCACCTACGCGGTCGACCACGGCGCCGACGTCATCTCCATGTCGCTGGGCGGCGACACCTTCGGGGCCTCCTTCGACGAGGAGGAGACCAAGGCACTGGCGCACGCCGCCTACAAGGGGGTGACCGTGGTGGCCTCGGCGGGCAACGACGGCGACATCCTCAACGAGTCGTCCTACCCGGCCGGCTACCCGGGGGTGATCGCGGTGGCCGCTGTCGCGCAGGGCGGCAGCCGGGCCGAGTTCTCCACGGTCCGGACGTACAACAGTGTCGCGGCACCCGGTGTGGGCATCGTCAGCGCGAAGAACACCGGCGGCTACGCGCCCGTCAACGGCACCTCGCCCGCGGCGGCCCTCACCTCCGGTGTGGTGGCACTGATGCTCGGCAAGGACCACAAGCTCAAACCCTCCCAGGTCCGGGCCATCCTGACCGACACGGCCGACCACCCGCCGGGCGGCTACGACCCGAGAGTGGGCCACGGGATGATCGACGCGGCCGCGGCGGTACGCGCCGCGGCCGATCCGCCCGCCGACGGCGCGGCCGCCACCGCGTACAAGGGCAAGAAGTTCCTGACCACGCGGACCGACGTGAAGCCCACCCAGCACCCGCCGATGGAGACGGCGCCGCTGGCCATCGGCTCCTCGGTGGCGGGCGTCGGCCTGCTGATGGTCATCGGTGCCGTGGTGATCAGCCGGACGGGCCGGCGCCGTACCGCCGCGGCAGGACCGCCAGGCCCGCCGGGCACGGCAGGCCCCGGGGGCTTCCCCGGCCGGTAGCCGCCCGGACGGCACGTGGGGCGCGGCGCCGCCTGGCGCCGCGCCCCACCCGTCGCGGTGGCCAGACCGGGGCGTTCCAGGAGCCTGGCCGCGCAGTCAGGGGACCATGCGCAGCCCGTCCTTCTCTGCGCCCCGGCTGAAGACCGCCTCGCGGATGGACGCGTACGCCTCGTCCTGCGCCGGGTCGCCCGCGCTCCGGCTGGCCTTCGAGGCGAGGTTGACGAGGGTGTGGCGGGGCGAGGTCTTCATCATGAACGGGGTGAACTGGGCCTTCTCGACGGTCCAGGCGGCCGCGCCCCGGTCGTCCTCGGGGGGCACGAAGCGGAAGCGCGCTGCGGTGCCCATGCTGCCGCGTGGGTCGTTCATCTTGCCGGCGATCTGGTCGCCCATGCCGTAGACGACCCACGTCCCGTTGACCTTCTCGTACGCCTGGGGGACGTGGGCGTGGGTGCCCAGGATGAGGTCGATGTCCCGCCGTCCGCCGGAGCGCGCGGCCGTCAGCTTCTTGGCCAGGGAGCGCTGGAGTTCGTCGGGCTCCTGTTGCCACTCGGTGCCCCAGTGCATGCTGGCCACCACCACGTCGGCGCCCGCACGGCGTGCCGCCCGGGCGTCCCGGATGATCCGCTCGGGGTCGATGAGGTTGACGAGCCACGGCTTGTTCTCCGGCAGGGAGATGCCGTTGGTGCCGTATGTGTAGGAGAGCTGCGCCACCTTCGCACCGCCCGCCCGCAGCATGGTGGGGCGACGGCGCTCCCCGGCCGAGCGCGCCGACCCCGCGTGCCGGAGACCGACGCTGTCCATGGCCTCGAGGGTGCGGTTCACCCCGTCCGCGCTGTCGTCCAGGGTGTGATTGGAGCCGGTCGAACAGGAGTCGTAGCCCGCGTCCTTGACGGAGCGGGCGAGCTGCGGCGGCGTCTGGAAGAGCGGGTAGCCGGTGAAGGGGCCGCCGTCGGGGCCGTAGATGGTCTCCATGTGGCAGATCGCCAGATCGGCCCTGTCGGCCAGGGGTTTCGCGGCCGCGAGCATCCGGCCGAAGTCGTACCCCGAGCCGTCCGCGTCCGCCCGCGCCTGCCGGATGAGCGAGTCGTGGACGAGCAGGTCCCCGGTGGCGAACAGCGAGAACCCGCGTGCGGCCTGTCCGCCCCGCGCCTGCTCCGCCTGCTCTCCGCTGCCGTGACCGGCCGCCCCCCCGTCCCGTCCGGTGCCCCCTCCGGTCTGCCCGCATCCTGCGGCGCCGCCGAGCAGGGCTGCGAGGGCGAGCGCCGCCGTGGTCCGGTGGCGGGCGCCACGCGGCCAGGGGCGGCGGGGGGCGGTGCGCGGCCGGAGCCGGCGGGTGACGGCACGAAGGCGGGGATGGCGGGCATGGCGGGGAGCGCGGTCGGGAGCGGGGTGGGCAGCGGGCATGAGCTCTCCTCCATGACGAGAAAGTCATATAAGTCGTATTAACTGACTTCTCCACTCGTCCCCCCTCCCGCGCAGCGACACCGCTCCTGCCGCCGAACGGCCCACAAGATCCACCCGGCCACTTGTTCGATGCAGTCGGTGATGTTCCGCGCCGACGAGGCGCACCACCCTGACCGCCGTCGAGCACCGCATGGCACGCGCCGCGGGGCGGTACCTCGAGCTCTGCGCGGCGCTGTCATGATCCTGACATTGCGCCTGCACCGGTGGCGCGCCTTCGCTCACCCGCGCCCGCGGGTTCCCCCGGCCGCGACCGCGGCCCGGTTCAGGCGCGGGTGACCGTGTGCCGGAAGAGCGCACGCAGTGCCGCGTGCGAGGCGGCCGGCAGCGACGCCTTGTCCAACTGCGCGTATGCCTCCGCCAGTTGCCAGGCGGAGATCTCGTGCGCGGCGGCGCGTCCGCCCGCGGTCTCGATGAGGTCGGCCAGCTCGTCCGGGGGCGGCGGACAGGCAGGGCCGCCGCCCAGCGACCGGGCCAGAGTGCGGGCGGCCGGGTTGACCGCACGCAGCGCGGTGATCAGCGGAAGGCTCGGGCCGCCCTCGCGTAAGCCGCTCATGACCGGTCGGCCGCTCAGCGCGGTACCCGACCAGAGATCTTCGATGTCGCGCTCCGCCTGTGCGGCCACCCCCAGATGGTGGCCGGCCCGCGTCAGCGCCTCGACGACCCGCTCCTCCGCGCCGGCCAGCAGCGCCCCCGCCGCCAGTGCGCACTCCAGGAGTGAGCTGGTGCGGGCCGCAGCGACCGCCGCGTACTCCGGCACGCTGATCCCCTCCGGGGCCCGGTGGCGCAGCGCCAGTTCGGCCGAGCGACCGCTGATCAGCCGTGACGTCGTCCGGGACAGCAACCTCAGTACGGCGGCCCGCTCCTCCCCCACCGCCTCGCCGTCCTCCGGTATCTCCGCTTCGGCGGCCGCGTCCCGGACCGCGGACAGCTGCGTCCCCGCGGCCGCCCGCATGCCGTCCGGCTCCCCGGACGTCAGCAGGCAGCGGGTGGCGGCGCCCAGCAGCGCGTCCCCGGCCAGCACCGCCCAACCGGTGCCGTAGACGGCCCATACCGCTGAGCGGCCCCGCCGCAGCGCTTCCCCGTCCATGACGTCGTCGTGCAGCACGGCCCAGTTGTGGACCAGTTCCACGGCCGCGGCCCCCGGCAGCGCCGCGGCCGTGGAGGTCTCCGGCGCTCCGCCGTTCCGTTCCGGCTCGCCCGCGCCCGCCGCGTGCAGGGCGAGCGCCGCGTGCGGATACGGGCCCGGGGTGACGCCGTAGGTGGGACTGCCGTCCGGCCTGGTCCAGCCGAAGTGGTAGCCGCAGACGCGCCGCAGCTCGGGTTGGAGGGCCGCGACGGCCTCCCTGAGTACGGGTTCGGTCCGCTCGTGTGCGTACGCCAGCAGGGAGGGTGCGGCGGCGGGGACGTCAGAGAGGTCGTGAGTCGTCATACCGGAGCGGCTTCTCCTTTCTCCGGCCCAGGCGCGCCATGCAGCGCGAAGCGTTTAGGAATGGTGCGCTCTCAGTAGTCGGCTTTCCCACCCTCCGCTCCGGTGACTCCCACTCGACAGGCCCGGCGGGAAGCACGCGGGGGCGCAAGGGGCGGCAGGGCGCGACAGGGGAGGCACGACACGACACGGGGCGGCAGAGCGGAGCGAGGCCGGTGCGCGCGCCGGGCGGGGAGGCGCGCACCCGGTGCGTCCGGCACGCGTGCGCCTCACCCGAGCGAAGGGGGCGGGCGCGGAATCCGATCGAGGCGGCGACGCGCCCCTCGCCGGAGCAGGCACGGGAAGTGCGGGCTCGGCGGTGCGGGCCCCGCCAGGCTCTTGGGCGGGGTCTGCGCTGCGGCACCGGCGTCCCGCGCCGCCGGGCGTGCGGAACGTCCCGCCCCGGGCACGCGCCCTCTCCTTCCCCGGCGTGCGAGACAGGGACTACGGATGCACCGGGCGCGCCGACGACAGGACTCGGGGAGGCCGCCGATGCGCGGAGTGTGCCGTTCGGCGTCACCGCGACCGGGGGCGACCCAGGGCGACCCCGCATTCGCGGTTCAATACGGCTGCGCTGCCGCACCGCTCGATTTCCCGGATCCCGGACCGGCTCCGCGGGCCACTCATTTCTCTTCACCGCCGGCGCGGGAACACGCCTTTCCGAGAGCGGAGTTGACCGTCTTCCGCCGCATCCGGCGCACCGCTACAACGGGATATTCGCACAGATGATCTTTCCGGCGTCCGGGTGCAGCCGAATGGTGAGATCACGGGCCAGACGGCAGACGATGGGCCAGCCGAAACCGCCGCCTTCCGCCTCGGTGAAATCCTGCGGACTGCGGTCCCGGGGAAGCACCGGACTGGAATCGGCGACTTCGACCGTGACGAAGTCCTGCTCGGCGCTCAACCGGAAGTCCCGGACCCCCCGACCGTGCCGGAGCGCGTTGGTCACCAGCTCGGACACGACCAACAGGACGGTCTCCACGGCGTCGGACGAGGGCGGCGGCGAGACCGTGGCCAGGAAATTCCGCGTGACCCGGCGCGCCTGGAAACTGCTGCGCAAATACCGCGTCCGCGTTGTGTCCGCTGTCACACCCTCATCGTCCCGGAGGGCCGTTACCTGTTCCATGCCTGTCTCCCGTCTCCGCGGGTGTTGCCGCCGAAAGCAGCCCGACCCGCGAATGTGGGGGTCTTTCCTCTGCCAACGGGGTACCGCGCTCCGCGTGAATACCCGTCGCCGCCGAACGGTCCCCCATGTGAACGCTCGAACGGCTGCAGGGTCAGTTACCCGGGGCCTTCGTCTTCATGCATCATCCGGTGCGAAGAGCGCGGACGAGGAAAGGTCGGACCCTTACGGAAGACCGTCGGCGATCTTTTCACCGGAAGGAGCTCCGCCGGAGCCGGCCGCTCTCGCCGCGGGTTACCAGGGGAAACGGCCGAGCTCTCGCCCGAAGCGGCTCGCCAGCCCGGTGGCAACACGTACGATCACTGGTGCAGAAGAGGCACTGGCGGGTGAGAGGTGCGGGCAGGTGAGAGGCGCTGGAAGCCTCGCGGAACACCGGCTTTGGAATACTCGGAAGCAGCGGATCCGCGCCCGGGCGGACGCGCAGAGCACCGGCTCCGTGCCGGGGGACGGAGGCCGATTGAGGTCGCGGGAGAACGACCGTCTGGCCATCACGCCGCTGACCGTCAAGGACGAGTGCGCGGTGCTCCGCTTCAGCGGCGAACTTGACCGGGGGTCCGAAGAGTTCTACCTGGACCGCATCGGTGCCGTGCTCACCAGCGGCTACCGCCATCTGGTGCTGGACGTCACCGCCCTGGTGTTCTGCGACTCGCGGGGGCTCAACTGCCTGCTCGCGCTGCGCTGGCTGCTGCAGCGCCGGGAGGGCAGCCTGCTGCTGGCCTGCGTGGGGCGGCGGCTCGCCGCGGTGCTCGCGCTGACCGGAAGCACCGAGATGCTGCCGGTGTTCTCCAGCGTCAGCGAGGCTCTCCGCTCCCTCCCCGCCGGCCAGCGCCCGGACTGGCCTCCCACCGGCGGCGTGGGCCCGGAGATTCCGCTGCACAGCCCGGAGCCGCTGGAGACCTCCTGGCAGAAGGACCACAACCCGCACTTCCCGCGGGACCCCGAGGGCAGGGACTCCTGACCCGGGGTGCCTCCCGCGCGGTGTCGCGGCGGGCAGCGGGCCGTACACGGGTGAGGATGGAGGGTCGCACAGCAGACCTCGCAGCATCGCACCCTAGGAACGGGCCATGGAGCAGCAGCAGGCCGCACCGCGGCCGCAGCAGTCCCCCGATCAGGCGCAGCGTGTCCAGGAGCATCCGCAGCCCAAAGCGCTCTCCACCTCGGCCTTCCTGGCCTGGGTCCTCGGTCTCACCCTGCTGGTCTTCGGGCTCAGCTTTCTGGCCGGTTCCGAGACCCGCCTGGTCGGTCTGCTGATCTTCCTGCCCGCCATCGCGGCGAGCGTGGGAACCGTACGGCAGACCCAGGCCGCCTCCGCCTGGGCCACGGCGGGCGGAGCCATCTCGGTGGCCCGCAATCCCGGCTACCACCTGGATGACGCCATCACGCTCGTCCTCACCCTGCTGTTCGCCGTGCTGGCGGTCTTCGGTGCGCGCTGGCGGATCGCACGGGACACCGAGCTGCTGCGGCTGCGCTCGACCGCCGCCGTCCTCCAGCAGCACATCCTGCACCCGCTGCCCGAGCTCACGTCCCAGGTGCGAGTGGACGGGGTCTTCGAGCCGCTGCAGGAGGACAAGCTGTTCGGCGGCGACATCTACGACGTGGCCGACACGCCCTTCGGCACCCGGGTGCTGATCGGCGACGTGCAGGGCAAGGGGCTCTCCGCGGTGGGCGTGGCGTTCGCCGTGCTGGGCGGGTTCCGGGAGGCCGCGCACCGCGAGCCGACGCTGACCGGACTGGTCGGCGCCCTGGAGACCTCCGTGGTCCGGCACAATGCCTACGCGCGCCACTCGGGTGAGCCCGAGCGGTTCGTGACGGCCCTGGTCGTCTCGGTCGACCCGTTGGACCGGGGGACGGCACAGGTGGTCAACTGCGGCCATCTGACACCGTTCCTGGTCCGGGACTCGTCGCCGCCCGACACCGTGCGGCTCGGTGCGACGGGCGTACCGCTGGGGCTGGCGTCGCTGGTGCGCGAGGAGCGCTCCGCTGCGGGTGTCTGCTTCCCGCCGGACTCGACCATGCTGCTGTACACCGACGGGCTGTCCGAGGCCCGGGACGGGCACGGTGCCTTCTATCCGCTGGCCGAGCGGCTCGCCGCCCTGGTAGGGCCCGCGGGGGCCGCCGACGCGCCCGGCGCAAGGCTGGCCCGCGCGCTGCGCGACGACGTGCGCGCGTTCTCCCACCCCTACCAGCAGGACGACCTCGCCGTCCTCACCCTGCGCCGGATCTCCCCGGCCGACCACGCCCGAGCGGCCTCGCCCGGTATCGCCGGCGCCGGGCCGAACCCCCGCGAAGACCCCCCGGAGGGGTGAGGCGCCGGAGCCCCGACGTGCCGTCGCCCGCCGCCCGTTGCCGTCCCGTTCGCAGCGCTCGTCGGCGGCGGACGTTATCGTCGGTGCGAACGGAGCGGTGACAGCGCCGCGGCGCTGCGCCCAGGGGGACACGGAGGGGAGCCGCATGACATCCGGCCGGGGTCGGCTGCTGGCAGTCAGCGATCTGCACGTGGGGATGACGGCCAACAAGCCCGTCACCGAGTCGCTGCGCCCGCACGACGACGAGGACTGGCTGATCGTCGCCGGAGACGTGGCCGAGCGGTTCGACGAGGTGGAGTGGGCGCTGCGGCTGCTCGCCGGCCGGTTCGCCCGCGTGGTGTGGACGCCGGGCAACCACGAGCTGTGGACTCCGCACGGCGATTCCGTGCAGTCCAGGGGCACCGAACGGTACGCGCAACTGGTCGAGATGTGCCGGGCGGTGGGCGTACTGACGCCTGAGGACCCCTATCCGCGCTGGGCCGGGCCGGAGGGCGAGGTGGTGGTCGCGCCGGTCTTCCAGTTGTACGACTACACGTTCCGTGCCCCGGGGACGCACACCAAGGAGGAGTCGCTGGCGGCCGCCCACGCCTCCGGCGTCGTCTGCACGGACGAGTACCTGCTGCACCCGGACCCGTATCCGGCCGTCGACGACTGGTGCCGGGACCGGGTGGCCGCGACGGAGAAGCGGCTGGACGCCCTCGACCCCGGCACCCCGCTGGTCCTGGTCAGCCACTGGCCGCTGGTGCGGGAGCCGACGGACGTGATGTGGTATCCGGAGTTCGCACAGTGGTGCGGCACGGAGCTGACGGCCGACTGGCACACCCGCTACAACGTGGCGGCCGCCGTCTACGGCCACCTCCACATCCCCCGGACCACCCGGCACGACGGGGTCCGCTTCGAGGAGGTCTCCATCGGCTACCCCCGGGAGTGGCGCCGCCGAGGGCATCCGCGCGGGCTGCTGCGACAGATCCTGCCCGCCCCCGAGGGGGACTGAGCGACCCGCTCAGGACCCCCCCGCTCAGGACGCCGCGCGGCGCAGCTTCTTGGCGCCTCGCGCCGCGGCGAACAGCAGGGCACATGTGAGGCCGACCGCGGTGACCACCGGGCGCACCGAGTCCAGCGCCTGCGCCTCCGGGCCGAGGACGCCGCTCGATGCGAGCCCGGCGGTCAGTGGGGCGACCGCCGCCAGGAACGGTGCCGCGTACCAGAAGAGGAAGACGAAGACACTGGCGTCCCCGGCGGGCGTCACCAACCCCAGGGAGAGCAGCTCGGTCCGGATCGGGCCGCGCACCGCGGCCAGCACCGCGGCGGCGGCGAACGGCGGGGCGCACAACGGCATCAGCAGCAGCGCCCACCCGCCGCCCTGTAGCGCGAACGGGACCGCCGCAGCGAGGGCGAGCACCCCGCCGGCCACCGCAGGCACGATCGAGTGCTGCAGCATCAGGCTGCTGAGGGGGAACGGCGACCAGGAGGAGCGCCGGGTGTCGTCCGCCTCCAGCCGCGCGGTCTCCGCGAGCCGTCCCACCGCGAACCAGCCGAGTGTCAGCGCCATGGCGAGCGCGGCGATGCGCCCGGCGCCCGCCGACGCCACCGCGAGCCCCGCAGCACCTGCCGCCGCCGCGGTCCACAGCGCGGCGCTCACCACCCGCCCGGGAGCGCGCAGCAGGGCCACCGCGTCCCGCCGCACGACCGCGAACCGGGGCGAGCGCGGCAGGGGCAGCCGCCGCAGGTTGCCGGAGGCGCCGTCCGCGAGGGCTTCGTCGACGGCGAGCCTGGCCGCCCGCAGTTCGGCCGACCACAGCACGGAGGCGACGGTGGCCGCGGTGGCGGCGCGGGCCCGCAGCCGCCGGGTGGGGAGCGCGCCGACCGACCGGAGGGCATGGCCGAGGGCCGCGCCCGTACCGGCGGTCAGCAGCGCGAGCGCCCAGGGCCACCCGGAGGTGTGCACGCCCGCCGCGTGCAGGACCGGTTGCGCGGCCCAGCCCCAGGGGCCGGACCACAGTTCGACCGTCTCCAGGAGGGCCCATCGGCTGCCCCGCGCGGCGCACACCGCCTGCAGGACGAGCAGGAGCAGCAGCACCACGGCGTACGGGCTCAGCGCCCGCGCCCGGCGGGCCGCACCGTCGTCACGCTCCACCCGGAGGGCGAGCGCGCAGGCCAGCAGCGGCAGGCAGACCCCGCCGGGCAGGCACAGCGCCAGTGCGGGCCCGAGTTCGGCGAGTCCGCTCAGCCGCAGCAGCACGGCACCGCCGATCGCGCACAGCGCTCCCCCGGCGGCCGTCAGGGCGACGGAGAGCCGGAACGCGGGCAGCAGCACCCGGCTGCGGCGCACCGGCTGGGTCAGCAGCCAGTCCAGGTCGCAGCGGGGCACGAGCACCGGGCCGCGCCACAGCGCGTCCCGTACGGCGAGCAGCGCGAGGGCGCAGGCCAGCAGCACCAGCACGGCGGGCAGGGCGCTGCGCACCGCCTCAGCGGTGGCGTCCTGCGCGGCGAGACCTCCCAGTCGCTGGACCAGGCGGTACCCCAGGGTGCCGCCGTACCCGAGGGCCATCAGCAGCACGGCGTAGCCGGTGACGGCCAGGTCGCGGTTGCGCCGGTTGCGGTGGGCCCGGCGCTTGCCGCGCAGCAGGCCCAGGGTTTCGGGCGTCCGGTCGTCGGCGGCCGTCCACTCAGCGCCGGTGGAGCCGTCGCCGGGGCCGGGGCCGTCGCCGTCGCCGGGGCCGCGCGGCTCCGGCCGGTCGCGCGGGGTGAGGGTGCTCATCGGGTCACGCCGCCGGAGCGCGCCGCATCCGTCCCGTCCAGCAGGTCGGGGCCGCCCTCGGCGACGACTCTGCCGTCCTCGAGGACGATCACGCGGTCGGCCACGGCGCGGACGAGTTCGGCCTGGTGGGTGGCGAGCAGCACCGCGACGCCGTCGTCCGTCTCGCCGCGCAGCAGTGCGCCCAGGCGGGTGCGGGATGCCGGGTCCAGGCGCTGCTCGGGCTCGTCCAGGACGAGCAGGTCCCGCGGGCGGACGAGCGCGGCGGCCAGGTGCAGTGCCTGGGTCTGGCCGGACGAGAGCGCGGAGGGAAGCTGGTCGGCGTGGTCGCTGAGCCGCCGGTCGGCCAGCACCTGGTCGATCCACGGGTGCGGGTCGGCGACTCCGTGCGCCACGGCGACCAGTTCCAGGTGGTCGCGGACGGTCAGGTCCGGATAGCAGGCGACGGTGTCCCCCGTGACGGCCACCCTTGCGCGCACCTGCGGATCGTCCTCGTCGACCGGTGCGCCGTCGAACAGGGCGCTGCCGGTGGTCGGCCGGTCCCGTCCGCAGGCGAGGCGCAGCAGGGTGGACTTGCCCGACCCGTTGTGGCCGAACAGTGCAGTGCAGGTTCCCGCACGCACCTCCAGGTCGAGCGGGTGCAGGGCCTGCCGCTCGCCGTAGCGGCGGCTCACCCCCGACAGCCGCAGCAGCGGCCCGTCCGCCGCGGGCACCGCTGTCACCGGGCCGGGGGGCCGGGCAGGCTGCCGGGCCGGTGTCGCTGATGGACGGTGACGCGGTGGCCCAGGAAGGTGTCCTCGCGTCCGGGCGTGAAGCCCAACCGCCGGGCGACCTTGCGGGAAGCGGTGTTGTCGTGCGCGATCATGGCGGTGAGGTAGGGGACGTCCAACGTCTCCAGCCCCCACTCCACCACGGCCCGGGCGGCCTCGGTGGCGAATCCGCGGCCCCAGCAGGACCGCCGGAACGTCCATCCGGCCTCCACCTCGTCGAAGACCTCCCAGTGGTTGAGGCCGCAGCGGCCGACAAGCGCACCGGTCTCCTTCGACTCGACCGCGCACAGCCCGTGGCCGCGCTCGGACCACTGGCGCTGGATGCCGGCGAGCCGTTCGCGGGCCTGTTCGCGGGTGAACGCGGGGACGAATCGGGTGACTTCGGGGTCGCTGTGCAGCTCCACGAAGAAGTCCAGATGCTCCGCCGTCAGCGGGCGCAGCAGCAGCCGCTCCGTCTCCAGAACGGGTCCTCCGGCACTTTCGTGCACGGTGAAAGCGTGTTCGGTCAACCCCATGGGTGGTCATGTTCTCAAACCTTCGTCCGCCGAGCCATTCGGGCCGACCGTCCGGGGTGCCCGGCCTTGCCGGACCGTCGGGGCGGCCCTCGGCCCGGACGGCGCCGCCGCCGCGCGGGGAAGGTGACGGCCGGTGCGGCGATGGCTGGGTGGCGGAGACGTCATACTCCTGTCACAGCCCGCTGCCGGATGCTGACCGTGCGCCCCGCCGGTTGGTTAACCTGCACAGAGCGGCACACCACGCGGAGTGGGTGCGGGTGACGGGGGGAGGATGCGATGCCGGATGCTCGGGGGAGCTCCGAAGAGGACCGTACGCCGGGACTTCGTCCGCGTCGGCTGGTCGAGGAGGCGGAGCGGCCCGGCGAGCCGCGCGGACCCGGTGGATTCGCCGCGCTCCGCAGCCGGTGCAGGGGCCTGGCGGCCGCCGCGTGGGCGGCTGTGCGCCCCGACCGCCGCCGGACGACCGGCTACATCGCACTGTGCTCGGTGGGTGCGCTGGTCGGCACGTCCGTCGTGGTCGGTACGGGCTCGGCCGGAGCGGTCCCCGACCTGGCCGACATCGGCGCCTGGCTGACCAGTTCGCGCACGGGTGAGGCGGCACACGCCAACGGCCTCACCGGAGACGTGGACGGCAAGGTGAAGCTGCCCGGCATGGGCGACCATCCGGTCTCGATCTCGCAGGACGGCAAGACGGTGCTGGTGCTGGACGAGAAGACCGGCAAGCTCGTCCGCATCGACCCCTCGCAGCTCACCGTCGAGCAGTCAGCGCGCTACGGCGCGGGGCTGCAACTGGTCTCCGGCGGCCGGTACGCGTATCTGGTGGACCCGGTCAAGGCGCGAGTGCAGCGCATCGATCCGGTGCGCACCACCCCGGTCGGCGCCCCGGTGGATCTGGGCAAGGGGCCGCTGGGCGAAGCGGTGGCCGATCCGAAGGGCACACTGTGGGTGCCGGTACCCGGCAAGGGAGAGGTCGTACCGTTCCCGCACGGCAAGAAGGCGCCCGGGATCAAGGTTGCGGGCAGGAGCAGCAAGGCCGCCACCTTGCTGATGTCCCTCGCGGACGGCCGCCCCGTGGTGACGGACACCAGGGGCGGGACGGTCACGCTGCTCGAACGCACCGGGCGCGGTATGCGGTTCAAGCTGCCCGGCACCTTCGCCGAGGAGCCGTCCGGTTCGGTGCTGGTCCCCTCGTCGACCGCCGGTGACGTGGTACCGGTGCTGGCCCGCAAGTCGGGCCGGATGGCACTCGTCAACACCCGTACGGGTTCGCTGCTGACCGCGTCCCTGGGCTCCTCGGACCATCAGTACGGCACGCCGCAGGTGCTCGGCTCGAAGGTGTACGTGCCCGACCGGAGCAACGGGACGCTGAAGGTGTACGACACCGAGGCAGCGGCGATCACCGAGCCGGTCAAGGTCACCGGCAAGCCGGGGAAGCTGAACCTGTTCGTCCGGGACGGGCTGCTGTGGGTGAACGACGCGGACAATGCGACCGCCGTGGTCATCAACTCCTCCGGACACGTCAACCGGGTGCACAAGTACGAGACCGAAGCACCCTCCGCACGCAAGCCGAAGGAGGACGAGGGCAACGACGGCGGCGGCAGCCGCGATCCGGCTCCCGATCCCGACGTGCCCGACCCAGGGCCCGAGAACCCGGCGCGGCCGGACCGGGACCGCACCCCCTCGAAGCCGGACACCTCGGAGAAGCCGGACCGGCCCGACGACAGCGATCCGGACGAGAAGCCCGACCCCGAGGAGCCGGAGGACGAGTCCCCCGAGCGGCAGCCGCCCGGCATCCCGCAGGTGGAGTCCGGACCGGGCACGATGCGGGTCTCCTTCGCCCCTTCCTCGGGTGTGAAGCCGACCAGATACGGGCTCCTGGGCGCCCCGGACGGTTCCGAGTTGAAGCCCCGCAAGGTCGGCCCCGGCGGCCCGTTCACCTTCGAGGTGAAGGGCGGCTCCTGCGACAAGCAGTACCGCTTCACCGTGGTGGCCGAGTTCCGCGGCGGGGAGATCATCGCCAAGTCGGGCCGCTCCGCCCCCGCCCGGCCGTGCGTGGCGCCCGGCCAACCGCGGAACGTGCAGGCTGACTTCGGGCCGGCCGGCCATCACATCAAGCTGCACTGGGATGCGCCCGCGAACGCCGGGAATGGCACCACCTACGCCGTCACCGGCGACGCCGGCCCCGACCGGGACGGTACGTCGAGCAACACCGCCGCTCTGCTGCAGTATCTGAAGAACTTCAAGACCTATACGCCGACGATCACGGCCAAGAACGCGGCCGGGTCCGGCGGCAGCGTCGTCAAACGGGTGGACCTGTCGAATACGAAGACCATCCGGGTCGCCCACAACGTCGACGACGGGGACGACGTCGGTGTCCGCAGCGAGCCCAGCACCACCAGCGGCACCCGCCGGGGCAGCATTCCGGCCGGTCAGACACCAAAGCTGAAGGTGATCTGCCAGACCAGGGGCACCATGGAGACGCACGACACCTACAAGTGGAAGAGCGACATCTGGGACCGCATCGAATGGAAGGGCGGGACCGCCTACATCAGCGACCTGTGGGTCGGAACCAGCAAGCACACAGAAGGAAAGCCTTCCCCGGAGGTCTGGTCGTGCGACTAGAACACCCTCAACCGCCCGCTACCGGACCTGATTCCGCGCCCTCCCAGGAGTCCGTCGCGCTGCTCGCACAGTGCTTCCACGCCCTCGGCGACAACATCGAACGGGTCGTCAAGGGCAAACGCGAGACCGTCGAACTGGCGCTGGTGTGCCTGTTCTCGGAGGGGCATCTGCTGATCGAGGACGTGCCGGGCACCGGCAAGACCACGCTGGCGCGGTGTCTGGCCGCCTCGCTGGACGCCGACTGGCACCGGGTGCAGTTCACGCCCGACCTGCTGCCCTCGGACATCACCGGCGTGACCGTCTACCGGCAGAACACCGGTGCGTTCGAGTTCCTGCCGGGCCCGGTCTTCGCGAACATCGTGCTCGGCGACGAGATCAACCGGGCCTCCCCCAAGACGCAGTCCGCGCTGCTCGAGGTGATGGAGGAGCGGCAGGTCACCGCGGACGGCAGCACCCATCCGGTGCCTCGCCCGTTCATGGTGATCGCCACCCAGAACCCGGTGGACATGGGCGGCACCTATCCGCTGCCGGAGGCGCAGCTCGACCGGTTCCTGATGCAGGTGACGCTCGGCTACCCGGACCACGCCTCGGAGGTCGCGGTGCTGTCCGGTGCGGCCGAGCAGTCGGGCGTCGAGCAGTTGCCCACCATCGCCACGGGCCGGCACATCGCCGAGTTCGTCCAGCTCGCCCGGCGGATCCAGGTGGCGCCGCGGCTGTACGACTACCTGGTGCGGGTCGTCGCGGCCACCCGGGAGCTGCCCGAGGTGCGGCTGGGTGCCAGCCCACGCGGCTCGGTGGCGCTGCTGCGCGCCGTACGGGTGCGGGCCGCCTCGCAGGGGCGCACCTACGCGCTGCCCGAGGACGTCAAAGCGCTGGCGCGACCGGTGCTGGCGCACCGGCTGATCCTCACGCCGGAGGCGGAGTTGAGCGGCCGGAGCGGCGCCGACGTGATCGCCGAGGCGCTGGCCACGGTTCCGGTACCGCAGTCGGGGGCTGCGGGCTGATGCTGTCGCCGACGGGTTGGGGGGCGCTGGTCGGCGGTGCGGGGCTCGTGGGGGCCGGGTACGGGTTCGGCTATCCGGAAGCCGCGGTCCTGGGGGTCGGCTGTCTGCTCGCGGTGGCCGTGGCGCTGGTCCGGACGGGGCGCTCGCCGCGGCTGGCGGTCCGCCGCCGGGTCACTCCGCGGAAGGTGGCGCGCGGGGACCGTGCGGACGGCTCGGTCACCCTCTCGAGTATCGGGCGCCGCATCCGGCGTGGGCTGGAGGTCGTCGACCGGTGCGGTGAGCTGCCGCTCGTCTTGCGGGTGCCGCCGCTCGCGGCGGGCGCGGAGCACACCGTGCGGTACCCGCTGCCCACCGAGCGGCGCGGCCGGATCGCGCTGGGTCCGCTGCGGCTGGAGCGGACGGATCCGCTCGGGCTCGCCCGCCGGGTGCGGGTGTTCGGGCCCGGTGAGGGCGGTACGGACACCCTGCTGGTCCGGCCGCGGGTGTGTCTGCTGCCCGTGCTGCCTTCGGGGACGGCGCACCATGTCGAGGGGCCGACCTCGGACACCGCGGACGAGGGGTCGCTGACCTTTCACGCTCTGCGCGAGTACGTGCTCGGCGACGATCTGCGGCGGGTGCACTGGCGGTCCACGGCCCGCACCGGAACGCTGATGGTCAAGCACCTGGTGGACGTCTCGCTGCCGCACACCACGCTCGTCCTCGACACCCGTGCGGCCGCCTACCGCAGCGAGGACGACTTCGAACTGGCCGTGGACAGCGCCGCCTCGGTGGCCTTCGCCGCGGCCCGCTCCAACTTCCCCGTCGAGGTCCTGAGCGAGACCGGGACGGTGCTGCGGACGGACGGTGCGGGCGGCAACGACGCGGAAGCGCTGCTGGACCGGCTCGCGCTGGTGCGCCGCTCCGAACGGGCCTCGGCGGCGGGCGCCTTCGACTCTCTGGAGCAGGCACGGCGCCGCGGCTCGCTCACCGTCATCACCGGTACGGGTGATGCCACCGGGCTGAGCGCGCTGGAACGGGTACGGCGCCGGTTCGACCGTACGGTGGTGCTGCGCACCGGCGGCGGGACCGAGGACGGTCCGCACGAGCCGCCCGCCCTCGGCAGCGATGTTCCGCAGCTTCGGGTGACCGCGCTGGACTCCCTGTTGGCCGCCTGGCGCAGGGAGGCCGTGCGATGAGCCCCGCCTCCTCCCCGCGTGCCGCCACGCTGCCGGGCGTGCGGCCGACGGGAGCCACAGGGCACGACGGCCCGTCCTGGGCGCCGCCGCGTCCGACGGCTCCGGGCGCGTCCGGGCCGGACCCGGCGGTGTCCGCGCCGGAGGGCGGATTGGTCGGCGGCGGGTCCGGGGACGGGTCCGGGGGCGCACAGCTGACGTCGGCGCGGCCCGCGCCGCGCCGGATCCCCCTGCACCGCCGCCTGTGGTCCCTGCTGCCGGTCGCCGTACTGCTGGCCGGTGCGGGCCTGGGCTTTCACCGGGTGTTCCCGGTGGGGCCGCTGCTGCCCGTGCTGATGGTCGCCGTGCCGGTGCCGATGGCGGTCTCGGCCGGACTCTTCCTGGCCCAGGCCCGGCGGGGGCGGCCGGTACCGCTGTGGCCGTCGCTGGTGCTGGGGGCCGTGGCGTGGCTGGTGACGGTGCGCGTGACCCTGTTCCGGGACGCGGCGGGCGGGCTCGCCTCGGGCGGTGCCGTGGGCGAGATCTGGTCGGCGCTGCTGGACGCACCGCACGCGGTCCTGACCACGATCCTGCCCGCGCCGACCGGCTCCGGCTTCCTGGTGCTGCCGCACGCGGTGCTGTGGTCGGCTTCGCTCGCCGCCACGGAGCTGGCGCTGCGGACCCGTGCACCGCTGCTGCCCGCACTGCCGCCGGTGCTGGCGTTCGGCGTCCCGCTGGTGCTGGGCACCTCCGGGCCGGGCTCGAACACGCTCACCGCGGCGGGCCTGGTGGCCGGCGCGGGGCTGCTGGTGCTGCTGCGATCGTCGGTGGCCCGACGCGGCATGCTCCGCGCCCTCAGCGCCGGGCTGCCGGTCGTCGCGGTGCTGGCGCTGGCCGCGGCGCTGCTGGGCCCCCGGCTGCCGGGGCTCTCCTCGCACGAACCGTACGATCTGCGCCGGCAGGTGCGGCCACCGACCGTGCACCCGCAGTCCACCAGCCCGCTCGACCAGGTCGGCGCCTGGCTACAGCACCCGGAGACGCGGCTGTTCAGAGCCCGGACCACGGCGGCGGACCACAATTGGCGGCTCGCCGTGCTGGACCGCTACGACGGCGTGAAATGGACCTCCGCCGCCGAACTGACCCGCTCCGGCGGCCGGGTGCCCTCGCGGCCGGGCACCGGCCCGGGCGGCCGGGAACGGGTGGAGCAGCGGGTGACCATCCAGAACCTGCCCGGCATCTGGCTGCCCGCCGCGGACCGGCCCACCTCGGTGAAGATCACCCACAGGAGCGAGGGCGACGCCCCCGGGACCGTGGGGCAAGGCACAGACCGCACCGACGGCGCGGAGCGGCAGCTCGCGGTCGATCCGGCCAGCGGCGTGTTCGCGTCGGGCGAAGGCGGCAGCGCAGGCACCCGGGTCAACCGCGGCCTGTCGTACACTGCGGTCTCGCAGGCGCCGGTCTTCGACGCCAAGCGGCTCCAGTACGCGGCAGTGCCGGACAGCGCGGCGCACACCGCCGCCACCTCGCTGCCCCGCACTGATGCGGCCGGCAAGCCGATCAAGGCGGTCGAGACGTTCACCGAGCTGGCGGCCGAAGCCACGGCAGGCAGCAGCTACCCGTACCAGCAGGCGCACCGGCTCGCCGGCTGGCTGCGCGAGCACTACCGCTACGACCCCACCTCGCTCCCCGGGCACGCCTACCGCAACCTCGAGTTCTTCCTCACGACCGGCAAGCACGGCACTTCGGAGCAGTTCGCGGCGTCGTTCGCGGTGCTGGCGCGGACGCTGGGCCTGCCGACGCGGGTCGCGGTGGGCTTCCGCGCGGACGGCGCCGGCACCCGGAGCGGGGGCGAGAACGGCACCACCCAGATCACCGGGCGCGACGCGCTGGCGTGGCCGGAGGTGCGGTTCGAGGGCGTCGGCTGGGTGCCGTTCTATCCGACCCCGGGGCAGACGTCGAAGGACGGTTCGTCCGTCCCGCCGGCCGGGCAGCCCGAGGAGCGCGAGAAGACCGACCGGGCCATCACGAAGCAACCGCCCCCCTCCGCGGCCCCCGACCGGCAGGACGACGGCGAACAGCACGACCGCGCCGCACCGGCCGGCGGCGGCGGACCGCCCGTGTGGGTGTACGCCGCGGTGGCGGTCGTGCTGCTGCTCCTGGCGTACTGCGGCGGTGCGGCCTGGGCCCCCTACCGGGTCCGCCGTCGGCGCCGCCGCGCCCGCGACCCCGGTCAGCGGGTGCTCGGCGCGTGGCAGCAGATCGTCGACCGGCTCACCGAGGTCGGGCTGCCGGCGACCGCGGCGCACACCGCGACCGAGGTGGCGGCCTTCGGCGTCACGCGGATCGGCGGCAGCGGCAGCGAACAACTGCCGGCGCTGGCCCGGCTGGTGAACGAGGTCGGCTACGGGGGCCGGACACCCGACGAGGCGGCCGCCGAGGCCGCCTGGCGGCACTGCGACGCGATCGAGAGCGTCGTCGCGCGGACGGTACCGCGCCGGGAGCGGGTCAGACGGGCACTGCGGCCCAGCACGCTGCTACGTCACAGCAGATCAGGAGCACGCCAGTGAACACCACCCCGAGCCGTGACAACGCCAAGGCTCTCGGTGCGCCCGCGCACCCCGCCGCGGCTGCCGCCCCGGAGGGGGCCGCGCCCGCCGGTGTGTCCGGCGCAGGTGCACCTGTCGCCGCCGCTGCGCCCGCCGGCGTGCCCGCCCTGCCCGACGGATACCAGCCGCAGCGCCTCCTCGCGACGGGCGCGCGCAGCACCGTCGTACTGTGCCGGGAGGCGGCCGGCGGCCGGGAGGTGGCCGTCCGGGTGCTGACGCCGCGGGTGACGGACGCACGCCGGCGCCTCGCGGCTCACTCCGAACTGCTGGCGGCGGGCGCCGCGGCCCGGCACCCGTGCGCGGTCACCGTCGCCGACGCCGGAGCGACCGGCGCGGAACAGCTCTACGTGGTGGAGGAGTTCTGCCCCGGCGGCTCGGCCCGCAGCCGGCTCGCCGCCTCCGGAGCGTTCCCGGTCGAGGACGTCCTGGTGATCGGCGTGCGGCTGGCACTCGCGCTGCACTCCGCACACCGCCGCGGCGTACTGCACCTGGATGTGCGTCCGGCGAGCATCCTCTTCGACGCCCAGGGTGCCCCGCTGCTGGCCGGGCACGCGCTCGGCCGGGTGCTGCAGCGGGCCGCACCTTCGGTGGGGGCGGTCTTCGATCCGGCGTACGCGGCGCGGGAGCTGTTCGGCTGGGAGGCTCCCGGTCCCGCCGCCGACGTGTACGCGCTGGGCGCGACGCTGTACGCGCTGCTCGCGGGTGAGCCCGCGCGCGCCGACGCTGTGCGCCGGGGCGGTTCGGCCGTGTACGAGGCGGTGCTGGCGGGCGGACTGCCCCGGCTGCCGCGCGGCGACGTGCCCGAACCGCTGCACGCGCTGCTGGACCGGATGACGGCCCCGCACGCGGAGGGGCGGCCGCCGCTGACGGAGGTGCACCGCGTCCTGCGGACGCTGCTGCCCCTCTCGTGCGCCGCGCGGGTGCCGGATCTGCAGCCCGAGGCCGAGCCCGAGGCTCCGCTGCCGGGCTGGGACCCGGCCGACGACGCGCTGACCCAGCCGCCGCCGGAGACCGACGACGATCCCGACGCGCCGGAGGCCGTCGCGCGCCGCCGCCGCACCCGCAACCGGGTTCTCGCGGCGTGCGGGGCCGTGGTGCTGGTGGGCGGGGCCGGGCTGGCCCTGTTCCTGGTGCGGGCCGCGGACGAGGCCGGGCCGGCCGACGCGAAGGAGCCGCCGAAGAAGGCCACCGAGTCGGCGCACCCGCTGCCCAAGGGGCAGGTGCCGGACTTCCAGGCCCAGGAGGTGAAGGTGACCCGGGTCGGGCGGCAGGTCCAGGTCGTGTGGAGCAAGCCGAAGAAACCGCAGCCGGTGTACGGCTACGCCATCACGGCCCAGTCCGCCGACGGGGAGACGGTGAAGGTGAAGAACACCGACGCGGACGAGCCGAGCGTCGTCTTCTCCTCCCCGCCGGTGCAGCCCGGCTCCTGTTACGTGGTCACCTCACTGGTGCAGACCGCCGATGGCAGCGTGGGGCTGGCCTCGGCCGAGTCGGTCTGCGACCGGGGAGAACAACGCGGTTGAGCGGGTATCCACTCTGCACGGGCGCCTCGCAGTGCCGGACGACATCCGCTTCGCGCAGCGGAGCGGCAACACCGTACTGATCGGCTGCACGGGTGGGACGAGCGCTGGCCGGGCGCCCGACGCCCGGTCGCCAGGGGGGAGCAAGCGAGATGGGTGAGTTCACCGGGGTCGACCCGCTTCGGCTGCGCAAACTGGCCGACGCGTTGCAAGGGCTGGCCGACGCGCTCGACAGGGAAGGAAGCGTCATCCGCGACCTGTTCGGCAAGTGGGAGGGGACGATCAGCCAGAGCGTGCTGCGGCAGCAGACCACCCAGGTCGGGGACGACGCACGGAGTATGTCCCTGCGGGCTGACCTGGCCTACAGCTACTTTCTCCAGCCCGCGTTCAGGGATCCGAACAACCCTCGCCCGAGCTGGGCGAACATCCAGTGGGATGTCTCCGAGATCGACACCAGGAGGGAGGGGCAACTGGAGGCTCGCGCGCTGCTGGCGACGCTCGACAACCCGGATGATCCAGGTGCGCGTACCAGGATTCGGCTCCTCTCCCGGTCGCTGGCCGACCACGCGGGCGACCCGGCTTTTCTCCAGGCGTTCATGAACGCCGGGGGTCTGGATGCCTCGGTGCGCGCGGCCCGGTTTCTGCACAACCAGGACGGCACGCACGGCAAGAACGTGCTCTCCCAGGAGTCGCAGCAGATCCTCGCAGGATTCGGGCAGGCGGTGCAGTCCGCGACCAGCCTGGCGCAGCAGGGGAAGATCCAGCTCCCTACCGACTATATGAAGAAGCTGACGAGTCCGCCGGACGGTGACATGTGGTCCGTCGGCATGCTCTTCCAGTACGGTCCCGAGGGCGGCAGATGGGACCCGAAGGTGCTGTCCACCGTGGGCGGGGCGATGCTGGACTGGCGCTCGAAGCAGCAGATGCGGCCGCACTATTCGGCGCCCGGCATCGTGGGCACCGGCTACGTTCCCGGCGGCTACGTCGAGTCGGACAACCCCTGGTACCACAGCCTGGGCCTGGAGGTCTCGTACCTCACGGTGGGCGGGGAGGACGCGGCCACCCGCATTCAGGGAATCGCCGCCAACGACCCCTCGGTCATCCTCATGCAGCGTGTCAGCGAGAATCCGGACGCGTCCCGCCTGCTGCTGACCGGACCCGACGGCGCGAAGCACGCCAAGGTACTGGTCGACGACACGTGGCACACCCCGGGCCCGCAGTCGTTCGACGAGGCGCGATGGCCGGCCGCCGTCATCACCGCCGCCACCACGGACCGGAAAGGCCATCGGAACCTCTCGGCGGAGGCGGCTGCCAATGTGATCAACGCGGGCGCGGCCGAGTACGGCGCCGAGAAGGGCAAGAGCGAGTACGAGACGTCGCAATACCCGGTCCCGAGCCACATCACTCACGCCCTGGCGCAGGTCTTCGCCACATATGTGCCCGACTTCGCGCAGTCGCACGGCATGCCGAAGGATCAGGCAGCCGCCCCGGCGACCGGAGCGAACAGCAACGGCATGCTGATCGTCGGCCATCAGACGGCACTCGATTTCATCAGCATGATCGCGCAGAACCACGGCGACGCGGGACACCTGGTCAATTCGGTCAATGCGCAGATTTCCCTGACGGCAGCGGAGGGTATGGGCAGCCCGGAGGCGACGACGTATCTGAACAACCTGGCCGAGTTGCAGGGCGTCGTGACCGCCGGTGCCCACCAGACGGGTCTGGAGGCGAAGAAGCTCCAGGACGAGGCGAACAAGAAGACTGTGCTGTGGGTCGACTCCGTCGGGGGCGCCATCACGGCCGTCCCGGGGCTGCCGATCGAGGGGGAATGGGTGCAGACGGCGATCGCAGCAGGTCTGCCCGCGGTGAAGGAGAGCTTCTCCACCGACAACGCGCAGAAGTACCAGGAAGAAGCCGGGCCGAAGTTCTACGACGACCAGTCCTCCATGCGGCTGCCCCTCCTTCAGGGTCTGGTCGCCAGCGGAAAGATCAAGCCCCCCGAGGGACATCCGGAATGGGCGAACGGACGGATCGACCTGGAGAACGCGAGCGACCTCACGGACTTCAACAGCTGGTGGCAGCAGGTCGCGCGGCAGCAGGGCGGCATGCTGGACACATTCGACGACGGCATGCGGGACGCTTTCGAGCGCGGGAACACCGCCAACTGAAAGGGGAGAGGCATGGGCCGGCAGGAAGCCGATCTCTGCAGACAGGACATGGCGAAGATCGAGTCCGCGGTGGGAAACGTCCGCGCCGCGCTGAAGGCGGTGACCGACCTCATGGGCTCCGACACCTGGGCGGGTACCGCGGCCGACAAGTGGGCCGGCGACTTCGACGGCCGGATGAGCTCGCTCAACTACCTCTTCAACTCCTACCCGGCAGAGGAGCAACGGCTGATCACCAGAGCCGGGGAGGAGAAGCCGAAATAGCGCCGGCGTCGGAGGAGTCAGAGCAGACGCGGCACCCCGCGCACGTGACGGTTCACTTGATCGGTACGAAGGTGCGTTCGCCGGTCTTCGGGTCCGGCGCGCCGAGGTACTGCCGGCCGATGACGTGGTCCTCCTTGTTGCCCGCCGTCGCCTCGAAGCCGAAGGGGATGCCTTCGATCGTCACCTTGCCGCCCACCTTCAGTTCGGAGGCGTTCCCCTCGTAGGAGACCGCGCTGACCTGTCCCCGCCGGTGTGCCAGTCTGGTGAACAGATCCGCGTCGGGTGCAGGCGGACCGGCCGGGACGCCGGGATTCGCCAGGGCGGCGACGGGTGGTGTCCGCGTCCATTCCCGGGCGGCGGCCTGCTCCTCGGGGGCCGCGCCGATCGGCACGTTGACCGTCACCACCTGGGCTCGGGTCCGCCCTGTCTTGTAGGAGCCGGAAGCCCCGAGGACCTTGCCGTCGATCTCGCCGCCGAACGAGCCGTTGAGCTTCCCCTCCACCGTCCGGATCACACGGACGGCGGTGATGTTGGTGTCGGGATCCGGATTGTTTTTGTCCCGCACCACCTGGATCGTTCCGTTGAGGACCATTCCGGTGTCGGCCTTCAACCCTTTGCCCCGGGTGACCGTGCCTTCGACGATGAAGTCGCGGCTCTCGGTGACCGAGGGGCGCCGCTCGTTGATGGTGCTGTTGATCGTGGAGACGTTGCTGCTGAACTTGATGCCGAGGGTCGTCGGCGCCGAACCGATCTCGGTTTGCGTCTCGACGCCCACTGTGGAGATCTTCAGTCTGGGCTCGGGCAGCCGCTCGAGGACCTCGGCGAGGCGCAGGGAAGCAAAGCCCATGGGGTTCATGTCGGGGGTCTTCTCCTGCATCCGCAGCAAGAACGCCTCCCTGATGTCGTCCTGGAGCTTGTCCGCCTCGGCCTTGCTCTTGAACACCCAGGTGTCGCCGTACTCGAACTTCACCCCGGTGCTGAGTGACAGCCCTTCTCCTTTGACCTTCACCCCGGCCTGACCGTTGTCGATCATGGTGACGCGGTAGGTGCCGTCGTTCATCTGCTCGGTGCGGAAGGCGAAGCCTTCACCGAGCTCGAAGATGCCGATGGTCAGTTTGGTGCTGCCCGCACTCTCCTGGCTGGACGTCCTGTAGGGCACCACCTTGAAGTAGGCCAGTTGACGGGCCTGCTGCAGCACATCCGGCGGAAGACCCTTGAGGGTCTCCAGCACCTCGGGCTTGAGATACAGGTACTGCTCACGCTGTGCCGGTGTCAGGCCCGCCCACCACTTGGCGACCGCCTCCTCCCCGGCATCAGGTTTCGGTGTGGCGTCGAGGTCGACCAGCGCATTCAGCAGCTTGCCCGCGTCCAGGGCCGCCGTCGAAGGGGCGGCCCGGACAACCTGCTCCAGCCGGTCGCACCGGGCACGGATGTCGGCCGCGGTCTGCCGCAGGAACGGGTCGAGGGAGCCGGGCATCGGCCCCGCGGCCAGCGCTCCGGCTGACATCGAGGGCGGGAGGAGCTCAACCGGGAAGTCGGTCGGTGCGGAGACCTGCGGCAGCGGCAGCGGCACCCCGCCGGGCAGTTGAAGAGTGCTGAGCACCGGATCGAGCTCCGGGCTCGTGCTCACGCTCTGCGGCGCGACATCAGCGGCAGCGGCCTGCAGGATCTGGTTCAGCCGACGGTGCATCGGCGCCATGGAGCCGGCCACCTGGTCCAGATGGACCGCCAGTTCACGTACCCGGGCCGGGTCGAAGCCCTGGAACTCCCCCATCAGCTGCCTCCCGTACCGACGACGGCGGCAGCCTCCTGCTCGAGCAGGCCGGCTTGGTGCTCCCAGCCCTGCGCACTGCCGCGCAGCCCGTCGGCCATGCCCTCCAGCGAACTCTGACGGCTGCGCACGGCTCCGGTGACGCGTTCGGCGTACGGACCGCGCCACACGCCGTCGGCAGTCGCCTTGGCCACAGCCGTGGCCAAGGTGGACCCCAGCGAATCCGCCAGCGTGCGGGCCTCCGCCGCGTGCTGCCGTAGCCGACCGGCGCGTGCCCGGGCCTGCTCCGGTGTTTCTCCTGGTCTCATCGTCGGCATGGTTCCCCCCGTTTCCTGTCCCGGCCGACGTCTGTCGGCGGTGCTGCCTCCCCGCACGGGACACCTCTCCAGCAGCCGGGCCAGGTTTCGATCCTAGGACGAACTGCGCTGGCTGAGCACGCTGTTGCATGATTGCTACGCAGTGCAGAGCGCATCGGTGCAAGGACCGACGAGTCTGGGACGCGGACGCACGCGCACCGGCCCGCGGAGCGGGCACCGGCCGACCACGGGGGGGGCTCCGATGGAACTGCGGCTTACCGCTGCCGATGCCGCGCGCGGACGGCGGGCTGATCTGCTGGTGGACGTCGAGCCCGACGCCGCGATCGGGGCCCTCGCACAGGAGGTCGCCCGGCAACTGGGCACCGTCGCACCGGGCGGCCGCCCGGACGGGGGCACGGGCGGGGGCACGGACGGGGGCACGGGCAAGGGCGCGCCCACCCTGTACGTCAACGGCTGCCCTCTCGATCCGGCCGTCCCGGTGTCCGGCTCCCCCGTCCGGGACGGCGCCACGGTCTCGGTGGGTGCGCCCGGCGCGTGCCCCGGCCCCGAAGCCCAGGGCACCGTGGAGATCCGGGTGGTGGGCGGTCCCGACGCAGGCCGTGTGTACCGGCTGGGGCCGGGCGTGGCCGTCGTCGGCAGCGGCCCCGAGGCATGGGTACGGCCGGACGACAGCACGCTGCCCAGCACCGCCTTCGAAATCGACGTGGCCCTCGACGGCTCGGTGACCGTCACACCGGCGTTCGGCAGCAGCGTCACCATGGACGGCAGCGAGCTACAGGAGAGCGGAACCTGGCGCCGGCGCGGCGTCGTCGCGGCCGGGCACTCCCTGTTCGAGCTGCGCGAGCCCGCCTTCCCGGACGCCGCGCTCAAGCCCTCGCAGGACGGAACGGGGCTCGACTTCAACCGCCCGCCGCGGATCAAACCGTCGGCCCGCAGAACCCAGTTCCAGCTGCCGTCCCGGCCCAAGCAGTCGGAGACGCGGCCGCTGCCCTGGGCGGTGGCCCTGGCGCCGCTGCTGGCCGCCGTCGCGATGGTGGTGCTGCTGGGCAGCGCCATCTACCTGATCATGGCGGTGCTGACCCCGGTCACCCTGGTCGCCAACCACTTCTACGACCGGCGGCACGGCCGCAGTTCGCACCGGCGCAAGAAGCGCGAGTACGAACAGCACAAGGTCTCCATCGAATACCAGGCACGCCGGGCGATGGCCGAGGAGACGGCGGCGCGGCGGTTGGCCTGCCCCGATCCGGCGGAGCTGTACGTCGCGGCCACCGGCCCCGGGCAACGGCTGTGGGAGCGGCGGCTGGAGGACGACGACTACGGCGTGCTGCGGATCGGCACCGGCGCGCTGCCCTCGGAAGTGGAGGTCAGCGACCCCAACCAGCAGGAGCACCGGCGTACGGAGCCGCGGACGCTGGCCGAGGTGCCGGTCTCGGTGCCGCTGCGGACCCACGGCATCCTCGGTGTCGCGGGCCGCGGCGAACTGCCCCGCGCGGTGGGTCGCTGGCTGGTGGCCCAGGCGTCGGTGCTGCACAGCCCGGCGGACCTCACCGTCTGTGTGCTGACCGACCCGTCGGGCCGGGAGAGCTGGGAGTGGGTGCGGTGGCTGCCGCACGCCAGGGGCCGCGAGGGCCACGGCGCGGTGGCGCTGCTGGGTACCGAGACGGAGAGCGTGGCCCGCCGGATCAGCGAGCTGCTGACCCTGCTCGGCGCCCGCCAGGAAGCGGCCGGCGAGCGGCAACCGGGCGGTGACGACCAGTGGCGCGGGCCGTCCGTGCTGGTCGTCCTCGACGGCTCGCGCAGACTGCGTGCACTGCCCGGACTGACCCAGCTGCTCCGCGAGGGCCCCCGCTTCGGCATCCATCTGGTGTGCCTGGACGCGGACCGCGGGCTGCTGCCCGAGGAGTGCCGGGCGCTGGTCGAGGAGGACCACTTCGGGCTGCTGCAGGTGTCGCAATTCGGCGGGGACCCGGTGCAGTCGGTGCGGCCGGACTGCGTACCGCCCGCCTGGTGCGCGTCGGTGGCCCGCGCCATGGCACCGGTCCGCGACGTGAGTGAGAAGGAGAGCGGCGCGCTGCCGGACGCCTGCCGGCTGCTGGATCTGCTGGAGCTGGAGCCGCCGTCCGCCGCAGCGATCTCGGCGCGCTGGGCGGCGGGGGGCCGCTCGACCGCCGCCGTGGTGGGTGCCTCCTTCGACGGCCCGTTCACCATCGACCTGGTGCGCGACGGTCCGCACGGGCTGGTCGCGGGCACCACCGGGTCCGGCAAGTCGGAGCTGCTGCAGACGCTGGTGGCCTCGCTGGCGGTGGCCAACCGGCCGGACGCGATGAACTTCGTGCTGGTCGACTACAAGGGCGGTGCCGCCTTCAAGGGCTGCGAGCAGCTGCCGCACACCGTCGGCATGGTCACCGACCTCGACTCCCATCTGGTCAAGCGGGCGCTGGTCTCGCTGGAGGCGGAGGTGAGCCGCCGCGAGCGGATCCTGGACCCGGTGGGTGCCAAGGACATCGAGGCGTACGAGCGGGCCGCCCGCCGGGACCCTGCGCTGGCTCCGCTGCCCCGGTTGCTGATCGTCGTCGACGAGTTCGCCTCGATGGCCAGGGAACTGCCGGACTTCGTCACCGGGCTGGTCAACATCGCCCAGCGCGGCCGCTCCCTGGGCATCCACCTCATCCTGGCCACCCAGCGGCCCGGGGGCGTGGTCTCGCCCGAGATCCGCGCCAACACCAACCTGCGGATCGCGCTGCGGGTGACGGACAACTCCGAGAGCCAGGACGTCATCGACGCGCCCGACTCCGCAGCCATCTCCAAGAACACCCCGGGCCGGGCGCTGGTGCGGCTGGGAGCCTCCTCGCTGCTGCCGTTCCAGTCGGGCCGCGTCGGCGGGCGCCGGCCGCAGACAGCCGCCGAGCGCACCGTCGAGCCGTGGGCGGCGCGGGTGGAGTGGGCGGATCTGGGCCTGCCCGCTCCCGCCCGGCCGGAAGCGCCGGGCCGCTCCGATGACGATCCGCTCACCGATCTGGCGCTGCTGGTCGAGGCCGTCCGCGGAAGCGCCGTGGCGCTCGACTGCCAGGAGCCGTACCGGCCCTGGCTGGAACCGCTCTCCGAGTTGGTGACGGTGGCGGAGGCGCCCCGTCCGGCCACCGGTCGCCGCGGCGACATCGCGCCCGTCGTGTTCGGGGTCACCGACGTACCGGCCCGGCAGGCCCGCGAAGCGCTGGCACTGGACCTGGTCGACGGCGACCATCTGCTGCTGGTCGGCGGGCCGCGCTCGGGCCGTTCGACAGCTCTGCGGACCATCGCCGCGGCCCTCGCCGACAGCGCCTCCCCTGCCGAGGTGCACCTGTACGGCGTGGACTGCGGCTCCAACACCCTCGTCCCGCTCTCCGTACTGCCGCACTGCGGCGCCGTCGTCACCCGGGACCAGACCGACAGGCTCACCCGGCTGCTGGCCAGGCTCCAGGCGGAGCTCGTCCGCCGCCAGCAGATCCTGGCGCGGGCGGGTGCCGCGAACGTCGCGGAACAGCGCGCGTCCGCCTCCTCCCCCGAGGAGCGGCTGCCGTGGCTGGTGCTGCTGCTGGACAACTGGGAGAGCTATACGGCGGCCTTCGAGTCCTACGACTACGGCAAGCTCGTCGACGGGATGACCCAACTGTTCCGCGAAGGCCCCTCGGTGGGTCTGCGGGTGGTGATGTCAGCGGGCCGTGGCGGGCTGTCCGGCCCCGTCTCCGCGGCGTTCGGCGACCGGCTCGTGCTGCGGCTGGCCGACCCCAACGACTATTCCACGGCCGGAATGACGCCTCGGGACGTGCCCTCCCAGCTGCCGCCGGGCCGCTGCCTGCGGCCCGGCGACGACGGGGTGCGGGAGAGCCAGCTCGCCCTGCTGGACCGCGACCCCTCGGGCCGGGCCCAGGTGGCGGCCGTCCGGCGGATCGCCGAGCGCGCCGCGGTCGAGCACGGCGATCCGCCGCGCGCGCTGCGTCCCATGCGGGTGGACGCGCTCCCGGGCCGGGCAACCGCCACCGCGGCCTGGGCGCTGGATCCCGAGTTCACGCCGCCGTCCCCGCTGTGGACGCTGGTGGGGGTGGGCGGCGACGAGCTGGCCCCGACGGGGGTGGACCTCGCACAGGAGGGTCCGGGGTTCGTCATCGCCGGACCGCCCAAGTCGGGCCGCTCCACGTCCGTGTGCACGGCGGCACGTTCGCTGCTGCGCTCCGGTCTGCCGCTCGTCCTCGTCACCCCCAAGCGCTCACCGCTGCGCGAACTCGCGGACGAGCGGCGGGTACTGGGCGTGGTCCAGGAGATGACGGACGCCGCGCCGCTCCAGGAGCTGCTGGAGCGCGCCGCGGCCGGGGGCCGGTACGCGGTGGTCGTGGACGACGCCGAGCTCGTCCACGACACCCCGCTGGACTCCGTGCTGGAGGGAGTGGTGCGCAGCGGGGTCGACGGCGGCCACGGCCTGGTAGCCGCCGGCACCACGGACGCGCTGACCTCGCAGTATCGAGGCTTCGTGAAGGAGGCCCGGCGGGCCCGCAGCGGCCTGCTGCTCTCGCCGCAGAACAACGCGGAGGGCGAGCTGTTCTCCGTACGGCTGCCCCGTGCTGCGGCATCCGGGGTACTGGGGCGCGGGCTGCTGGTGCGCAGCGGCGAGCTGACGGCCGTACAGGCGGTCGTCGACGAGTGAAGGCGACGGGGAGCGGGCGCGGCCCCGGGCAGGCGCTGCTCGGGGCCGCGCCGAGGGTGTGCGGGCCCACGGCCGGCTCCGGGCGGACCGCACACGCACGGCGGGCCGCAGCCTGGTCGGCTGCGGCCCGCCGGTGCCCGAACAGCTTCGCGGAGCCGGGGCCCCGCCGCGGCTCAGTTGGTGGCGTGGTCGATGTTGTCCGCGTTGGTCCGCGCGGCGCGCCCCGCTTCCCGCAGCGTCTCCACGAACTTGTCGAACGTCGGCTTCAGGCTCTCCCACTCACCGCGGAACTGCTGCGCCTTGCCACCGGTCCAGTAGCTACCGCTGTCGTTGCAGGCCGACTGCAGCCTGGTGATCAGCCCCTGCAGCTGGGTCGCGTCGCCGTCGAACTTCCCCGCGAGCTCCCGCAGCCGCTCAAGGTCGGCGCCGTTCATTCCCATCTGGAACCCCTCCCCGTCTTCCGGCTTCGACGTGGTCCGACTTCGGCACGTCTCGAAGCACGGTAGCGCAATCGCGCGCCGTAGCGGTCCGGTTCGTGTCACAGCCCCTCGACGACCGTGTAGCCCCGGCGACCGTTGAGTGCCGGCGCGTGTGAATCCCCGCAACAGGGCCGCCCCGCAGACCAGTTGTTCTTCTCCCGGCGGCACGTCAGGCATCGGCCCCCGTCCGCCGGGCTCGTCGGAGGCAGAGGTCCGGGCCGCCAGGGTCAGAAGACCGGCATGGCGGTCACGGTGCCGCCTTGCAGCAGGAAGACGCGGTTTCCCGCGGAGGCGGTCTGCCAGGGACCGGCGGCGCCCTGTACGAAGGTCCACGCCTGTGCGCCGTTGCGGGTGTCCACCGCGGCGATGCCGTCGGCGCCGTCTTCGTACAGGGGGAGCCAGGCCGTGTGCCGCTGGAGCGTCGGCGGTTCGGGCGGGAGCGCCGTGGTGTTGAGGGTCACCGTCCACTTCGCTGCGCCGTCCGCTGTACCGCGGGCTTCCAAGTCCGTCTCGTTCGACGCGTACAGCACCTTGCCCCGGAGTGCGGGGGCGCCCCACCCGCCGTCGCCGCCGGCGGGCTCGGCCCACTTCACGGAGCCGTCGGAGAGGGCGAGCGCGGTGAGCCGATCGCCGCCGAGGTAGACAGTGCTGCCACCGATCGCGGGGACGAGAGCGGTGCCGTCCTCGCTCTGCTTGCGCGGACCCCAGACGGTGCGGCCGCTCGCGGTGTCGACCCCGGCGACCTTGCCATCCGTGCCGTGCACGACCAGCCGTCCGCGCCCCACCGCGGCTCGGGCCCCACGCTCGTCCGTGGAGCCGACGGGGAGCGGCACCGTCCACAGCGCCTTGCGCGAGGTGAGGCTCACCGCGCGCAGCCTGCCGCTCCCGGTGACGAGGTAGACGGCCGTCGCGTCGGCCGCCAGCAGCGTCGCGACGCCGGTGTCAGCCGACCAGCGCTGGCTGCCCTCCGCCTCCGGGTCGAGCCCGACGACCTCGCCCGCTTCCCCGACGCCCAGCATGGTGGGCCGCTCCTCGGCCGAGACGAGCAGTCGGGCTGATCCGGCTGCCACCGAGCTCCCGGTCTTCCAGCGCCGGCGGCCGTTGCGGACGTCGTAGGCGTGCAGTCCCCCGCCCTTCCCCGCAACGACCACCACATCCGCTACGGGCAGCGGATCCGGGCCCTCTTCGGCGGCGACCGCGAACGGCCCCCAGAGCGGGTCGGGCGGCTTCCCGCTCTCGTACCCGGACAGCGGCTCGGCATCCCATCGGTGCGGCCCCTCCACCTCCCCTTCGCCGTCCTCGTCACCGCCGAGCCAGTACCAGGCGCCCGCGCCCCCCGCGGCCAGCAGGGCTCCGCCGCTCGCGAGCGCGGTGAGCAGCCGGCGCCGCGAGGGCTTCCCGGCAGGCAGCCCGCCGGAGGCGGCCGGCTCGTCGGCGGGCAGGGCTGTCAGCCGGCGCGCTGTACGTTCCCGCTCGGCGATGTCCTCGCCGAGAGCCCCCTCCCGCCACGCCCGGTCCGCGCCCCGGGGAGGTGCCAGGGCACGGGCCAACCGGTCGGGCGCCGGACGCCGTCCGGCCGCCTTGTCCAGGCAGGCCCCGACCAGCGGCTGCAGGCCGGGCGGCAGCGTGCCCAGCCGGGGCTGTCCGTGGACCACTTCGTACTGGACCGCCGCCACATGCTCCCCGGTGAAGGCGCGTTCGCCCGTCGCCGCCCATGTCAGCACCGCACCGAGCGCGAACACGTCGGCGGCCGGGCCGACGCGCTGCCCCAGCACCTGCTCGGGCGGCCCGTACCCGGGCGTGACCGGCACCTGCCCCGTGGTGGTGAGGGTGAGCCCGTGCTCCGGCCGGGCGATCCCGAAGTCGATGACGCGGGGCCCCTCGGCGGTCAGCACGATGTTCGACGGCTTCAGGTCCCGGTGCACCAGGCCCGCGGCGTGGATCTCGTGCAGCGTCCGGCCCAGCGCCGCACCGAGCGCCCGCACCGCGGCTTCCCGGAGCGGTCCGTGCCGCTCCACGGACTCGTCCACGGTGGGCCCGGCGAGGAACTCGGTGGCGATCCAGGGGCGCCCGCCCTCGGTCTGCGCCCCCAGCACCCGCGCCACGCCGCCGCTGCGGACCGCGCTCGCGGCCTGCGCCTCCCGGACGAAGCGCTGCGCCATCGCGGCGTCGTGCGCCAGCTCGGGCCGCAGCACCTTCAGCGCGGCCGGCTTCCCCGCGGTGTCCCGCCCCAGATACACCTTCCCCATCCCCCCGGCGCCGAGCACCCCGACCAGACGGTAGGGGCCGAGACGGAGGGGGTCACCGGTGCCGAGGGGGTGCATTGCGTGCTCCACATTCGGTTCGTTGCACGAGCCGGTCAGTTCAAGGGCAGGCCGAGGACCCGGCTGCCGAGGGCGACGACGAGTTGCCGCGAACGCCGGTGGGCGAGCAGCGAGGGGGTGGCTTCGCCCCCCTTTCCGGCAAGGGTCCAGCTCACCTTCCGTTCATTGCAGTCCATCGCGGTGACCGGAGCAGGTCCGTCGGACGGGAAGTACACGTACCGGTTACCTACGACGGGCACGGCATCGGGAGAAATGCGGGACGCGACCTGCGTTTTGATCTCCCACCTCAGTTGCCCGCTCCTGACATCCAGAGCGACAACGCCGTTGCCGCTCTCCAGCGAGTACACGGTTCCCCCCACGGAGACCGGAGCACCGTACTCCACCGTGCCTGAAGAGTCGGTACTGTGCTTCCTCCCCTTGCCGAAGCGCCACATCGTCCTGCCGTCCGCCACGCGCACGGCGTGAATCTCGTGGAGGTTCAGATAGACATTTCCGTGTCGGTCGACACCGGAGCATGAAACTTCGCGCCCGTAGGCGAGCGAGAACTTCTTCTCCCAGACTCTCTTGCCGGTCGCTGCCTCGACTGCCCACACCTTCTGCTCGGAGGAGCTGGCGAGGACGATCAGCCGGTCGGCCGTCGCCAAGGCTGCTGTGTCATTGGCGATCTTCCCCCGCCAGCGGGTCCTGCCCGTGTCCGCGTCCAGCGCGGCACAACGGCGCTCGTCGTGAGCCTCCTCGGCCCGTACCAGCACAATGCCCCGGTGAGCGGCGAGTATGGCAGCGCTGTCCGGGCCTGACCCGCCCATGAGATCGCGCACATCGGCCACGGGATCGCCGAACCCGTCTTCATCTGCATCCCATGTGCGCAACTGCGCTGCGGAGCCTTGCAGTCCGTAGAGCCGTCCGCCTCCGAGGACCGCAGACCACACGTCCTTCTGGGCGGCGATCGTCTCCCCTGCGGCGGAGAGCAGGAAGAGGCTTCCGCCGGCGCCCATCACACACACGCGTGCGCCGACTCCCAACAAGCTGCTCACGCCAGGGCTTGACAGGTCCCGTTCCCAGCGAGGCTCCGGAGCGGACATGTGTTCAGCCGCAGGCGGGGCGGGTTCCGCGAAGTCCTTCGCCGGATTCTCCCTCGCCCGGGCCCAGGCCCAGGCTCCTCCGGCCGCAGCGACCGCAGCTAAGCCGCCGCCAGCAATGGTGAGTGCCTGGCGGCGCGTACGGACAACGTTCTTCGGAACCGCAGCCTCTTCTGCGGACAAGTTCGCCGGAGAGGCCGGACGTGAGGCATGGATCTCCCAGACCGCTGTGCTGCGTCGAAGGATGTCGGCGTGGACAGCATCGGGCAACGAGTCGGTGTACTCATCGTGATCCTCCGGTCCGTGTCCGCCATCTGAACCGTGTCGCAGCAGAGCGGCCAGCCGGGTGGTTCCAGGGCGCTGCTCAGGGTCCTTGGCCAGGCAGTGGGCCAGAACGGAAACCAGCCCAGCCGGTACCTCGGAGAGGTCCGGTTCGCTGTAGCGGACACGATAGAGCAGATCCGCAGCCTGGCCGGTGCCAAACGGTCCATGGCCGGTGCAGGCGAAGACCAGGACACCAGCCAGTGCGAAAACATCCCCGTCGGGCGTGTGTTCCTGACCAGTCGCCTGCTCCGGTGACATGAAGGCAGGAGTGCCCGCAGCCGACCCGGTGCGGGTCAGTCGATCGTCGCCGGACGCCCGTGCGATGCCGAAGTCGATGACCTTCGGTCCGGTGGCGGTGAGCAGAATGTTCGAAGGCTTCAGATCGCGGTGAACCACGTCCGAGGCATGGAGTTGAGCGAGGGAGCCGCACAGCCGAGTTCCCAGCGCACGGACCGCATTCTCGGGCAGCGGCCCGCACACCGCGACGGCATCGTCAAGCGGCGGCCCCAGGACGTACTCGGTCGCCAGCCACGGAGTCTCGGCAAGCGGATCAGCATCGAAGACCTGCGCCCCATGGTGGCCGCCGATGATGCGGGCCGCGTCCGTCTCCAACCGGAAGCGGGTGCGGAACTGCAGTTCTGTGGCCAGGTCTGGGTGCATCGTCTTGAGGGCGACGAGTCGACCACGAGGGGATCGGCCGAGATAGACAGTCCCCATTCCGCCACTGCCGAGGCGGGCGATGAGTCGGTAGCTGCCGAGCTGTTCAGGGTCCTCATGGGTCAATGAAGAGATCATCGCCATCAGTCCACCGGAAGCGCGTAGAGGCTGTCGTCCGTGGTGACCAGTACGACACCCGTGGCGCTGGCCACCGGCACGCCCGGGCGCCCGGCCACTGCGCTGTGCGCCATGGCGAGCCGCCATCTCGGGGCGCCGTCCCGAGTGTCGAAAGCCTCGGTTTCCAGGGGACTGGACCTGAACAGCGTGCGGCCCGATGCGCTGAGCATCATCCCGGAGACGACGAACGGCTTCTTCTCACCCGCGCTCTGCTTCCAGTGCCAGTGCTGCTTCCCCTGCCGGGCGTCCACGGCGTAGATCGTCGAGTCGGCGTTGCCGACGTACAGCGTCCCCCGCCCCACGGCCGAGCCGGAGCAGGCGGCATCGCTCACCGGCAGTCTCCATCGTTCCCTCCCGTCGGGTGGGTTCAGACCTCGCACACTGCCCCCGCCTGCGACCACGAGCAGGTCTTCCCCCATCGGTAGAGCAAGCCAGCCGGCACCCTTCCCGACCCCCTCGTAGGTCCGGCGCCACTTCCTCCGGCCGCTGCGCAGGTCGAGTGCGAGGTACGCCAGATCGCCCTTGCTTGACCCCTTCACACCTGTGTTGGCCAAGAGCAGCGTAGAGCCCGACAGCGCCGGTCCCGCCGCTCCTCCGCCGGGAAGCACGAAGTAGTCTCCGAACCCATCAGGTACAGGTGTCCGCCACAGCTCTTTGCGGTCCCGGATCCGGTAGGCGACAGCCGAGAACTTCTCTTCGCCGATGATCCTCCTGTCAGCAGCCATGAAGAACAGCACACCGTTCCGGCTGCCCAGCACCATGGCCATGGACAGATGCCCATGGCCGTTTCCGGTATATCTCCGCTCGTGCCATTTGACCACTCCGGTACGCGTCGAGACGAGACTGAACCGGCCGTCACCATCCGCGGAAGTGAGGAGCCACCCTTCGCCCATGTCGAGGAGCCGCGAGGACGCGATGTCCTCCCGCTCCCACAGTTTCCTGCCGGTGCGGACGTCGAAGGCGACCAACCCATCGGCACCGGCGCCGGCTCCGGAAATGACGGTGCTGTCATCCACGACGGCCAACGCACTCGGCTCGATGACCGAGCTCTTCCGACGCCACAACGGCGCAGGGGCCACCCCGCGCGGTATCCGGTCCATGTCGGGACGCTCCTGGTCCCGGGCGGACCGCCATCCGAGAGCTCCTCCCGCACCGACGACGAGCCCCGCCGCAGCCGGTAGAGCCGCCGTGAGTACAAGCCGGCGAGACGAGTACCGCGACCGGGGGCCGACTGTTCGAGGGGGGCGAGCCGGGGTGGGCTGTTCCGACCGGCCCGTAGAACTGCCCGACCCAGGGTGCGCGAAGGCTCGCGCAGCCTGCTCGTCCAGCGCCACTGCAACCGGCTTCGGCAGCGTGAAGCCCGACCCGGACGTCAGGGAACGGAATTCACGGAGCACTTCTCCCGCATCCGGCCGGCGGGCCGGATCTGCTGCGAGACACCGATGCGCGACCTCGCTGAGTGTCACGAACGAGTCGCCCCCCATCCAGTCTTGTCCCTCGGGCATGGCGCGCAGGAGAACTGACGCCAGCGCATGGACATCACCCGCCGGCAGCGGGCGGCCGCCGGTCCGCTGTTCCGGCGGCAGACTTGCCTCGTCGACTCCCGGCACACTCCGTCGGTCGGCCCCCTCCACTGCGGCGGCTCGTACCAGTCCGTAGCCGGTGAGGACCGGGCCGGTCCGGGTCAAGAGCACCGACCGAGTGGAGATGCCCGCGTACACCAGGCCACGAGTGTGGGCGCTCCACAGCGCCTCGGCCAACGCCGTCGCCAAACTGCCCACCAGAACTTCCTCAAGGGGACCGCCGTTCACCGACAGGGCGGTGTCCAGAGGCAGAGCGGGGCCGCAGTCGTAGGATATCCACGGTTTCAGCGACCCGGCCGGCGAGACTCGCGCGATCGTCGCATCCCATCGCCCGGCGAGCCGTTGGGAATTCTTCGCTTCCGCCCAGAAGCGCTGCCGGTATGCGGAGTCGGCACACCACCGTTCTTCGGGCGCGATCACAATCGTGGGGAGGCCGTCCGACGCAAGGGCGAGCCATCGGCATATGCCGTCGGATTCGGTGTCGAGCCTTTCGACGAGGGAGTATCCGCCCAGTATCTGAGGACTCGTCGACGGGGTCGGGGCGTCGGCCGGTATCGGATCCGTGGGGGGCGGCATGTCGCTTCAATCCCTGCTGACCGGAAGCGCGTAGGCGCTGCCCCCGCTGAGGACCAGCACGTGTGTGTCGCCGAGTGCCACGCGACGAGGCCGCAGAACTCGGCCCGATCCGGTCGGCAGATCGGTGAAGCGCCACAGCAGAACGCCCCGAGCCGTGTCGAAAGCGGCCACCTCGGCGTCGTCAGCGGTGAGCAGCAGGCGACCGTCGGGTGTGACAGCCGCCCGCGGGGGCTTGCGGTGGGGAGCCGGTTCGCGGAGAGAGCTTCGAGAGCTCCATGTGACATCCCCGGTTTCGCCCTCGACTCGGTACACGGTGCAGCCGGTGTCCGCGACGTACACCGTGCCCCGCCGCGAGATGGGGGTGCCGAAGGCCGGCTGTTTGCCCCCGACCTCCTCTGCTTCGACCATCCACTGCTCCTTGGCGGCGGACTTCCGCAGCCCGAACCCGCGCAGTGTGCCCTTCTCAGTGGCCACCAGCGTGGCTGGGGTGGCGATCGTGCTGAGCCGGCTCGCCTTGACAGTCTCGTACGTCCGCGACCAGGTGCGGTCGCCGGTCTTCCGGTCGAAGGCAGTGACGCGCTGTGCTCCGCCCTTCGCCCCAGTCACCACCACGAGGGCGTCCGCGAGCAGGTGGCAATCCTGGTATCCGGCGAGGAGTGGGCTGGTCCAGCGCTCGCGCTCCGCCCGAATGTCGTAGGCGACGACGGTACGGCGGTCGACCGAGCCTTGGTTTCCCACGACGAGCCAGACGACCGTTCCCTGTGCGGCGAGGACTGCCTCGCAGGGGCTCGGACCACCCTTTCGGTAGCGCTCCGAGCGCCATCGGATCTCGCCGTCACGGGGGTCGAGCACGAGCAGGTCCTCGGAGCCGGCGAGGAGGATCAGACCGTTGTGGAGGGGCCATGCCCGGCCGGAGGGAGAGGTGTCCGTATGGCGCCAGATCTCCTCCCCGGTGCGTATGTCGATGCCGGTGGCGGCTGTCCCGTCGGCCAGGAGGGCGACCTTGTCCTGCCACAGCAGGGGGCTGAACTTCCTGGCCGGCTCGGTGAAGTCGTAGCGCCACCGCGGAGTGGGCGGTGCGCCCTTGAGTCGTTTGCGGGACGGGTGTTCGCGCTCCAGCTGTTCCGCCGGGGAGAGGACGGGAGGTTTCTGGTCGGTCACCGCCCAGGTGAAGGAGCCGCCGACGGCGACGCCCGCGGCGCCGGCTCCTGCGGCGGTGAGGAGGGAGCGACGGGACGGCGCCCGGGGGCGCCTTGTGGTGGTGGCGGCTGCCGGGTCTCGGGGGGCGGGGGGCGGGGGCGAGCCGTCGGCCGGTGCGGCGCCGTCCGCCTGGGTCGGGACAGGGGCGGAAGCGGGTGCAGGAGACGGGTCCTCGTCGGTCTCGGCCGCGAGGACGGCTGCCGTCTGCACGGCGAGGGCCGCGCTCACTCTCTTCGGCAGCCACCCCGGTACCAGGAGACCGGCCGCGCGGCTGGCGCCGTTGTCCAGTTGCGTGTCCCGGCCCGGCGCGGGGCCACCGTCCGGCACCGTGCTGCCGGGGCCGCCGCGCGACTGTGAGCCTCCGGGCCGCGCCGGTTCGACCGTTCGCGGAGAGTGGCCCTCTGCCTCGACGTTCGCGCCCGTGCCGCAGCGAGGCAGCCGCCGGAGGAACTCGGCCGCCGACGGACGATCGGACGGGTCGGCCGCCAGGCAGGCGCGGAGGAGGGCGGTCAGCTCAGCAGGGTCGGGGACACTCGGTTCCGCCGCCGTTCCGATCGCGCTCAGCCGTCCCGTCACCGCGTAGCGGAGGACGGCAGCCAGCGCGTACACGTCCCCCGGCGGGCGGGGGCGTCCGCCGGTGATCTGCTCCGGGGCGAGAAAGGGGTGCGCGGTGCGGGGTTCGCCGTCTGGAGCGGAGACCCGGGCCGCGCCGTAGCCTCCGAGGCGGGGTCCCTCACCGGTCAGCAGGACCGCATCAGCCGTGATCCCCGCATGGGCCCGCCCGGCAGCGTGCAGGTGCTCGAGCGCCTCGCCGAGCGCGGTGCCCACGGCGAGCACGGTGCGGAGCGGCAACGGCCCGCAGGTCTCGACAACTGTCGGCAGGGGCAGGGCGGGACGGTACGGCGCCGCGTTCCAGGGCGGCACCGAGGGTTCGGCCGGCCCGCTCACTTCGCTGACCGGCAGCAGCCAGGGGGTATCGGCGGTGATCTGCTGGGCGGCCAGGGCCTCGGCCCGGAACCGGTGCAGGGAGGCGGCGTCGGCGGTCCGGGCACGCACGGTCGAGATGAGAACCGTCCGATCGCCGTCGGCGGAGCGGCCGAGGAAGCGACGCGAGGTGGGGCGGACTTCGCTCCCCGCGCGGTCCAGCCGGCCGAGGACTCCGTACGGTCCCAGCCGCCGTGGATCGTCCTGGCGCAGCCGTTCCATGCCCTCCCCTATGCATGACGGAGAGGAGCAGCCTACGTCAACGTGATCCCCCGGCCACACAGCGCACTCAGGGGTGACTGATGAGCCCGGATATGATATAAATCACACTGGATGGGGTGATTTACCCCGTTTGCTGGTCACTCAAGAGGAGTGGTGGACGGTTTGGCCGTTCACCGAAGGCACTCCAAGGAAGGAGGAGGACCATGGCAGTGCCTACTACCGGCAGCACCATCGAGCACCACCCTGACCTCGTGGAGATGCGGGCCCGGTACGAGAAGGCCGGATCCACTCCGGCCGCGCAGATCGTCGAAGGGCTGGCTTTTCTCTCCGGCCTCTACATCGCGATCTCACCGTGGGTGGTCGGTTTCAACGGGACGACGACCCTGGCGGCGAGCAACCTCATCGTGGGGCTGGCGTTCGCGGTGCTGGCCTTCGGGTTCGGTTCCGCTTACGAGCGGACGCATCTGCTGGGCTGGACCGCGCCACTGCTCGGAGCCTGGGTGATCATCTCGCAGTGGGTGATCAACGGCGCTCCGGACACGGCGCAGATCGTGGTCAACAATGTGGTCGCGGGAGGTGTGGCAGCACTCTGCGGATTCGCGATCATGGGGTTGGCCCTCATGGGCAGGCGGAAGACGTGAAGCCCGCCGGCTGATCCGCGGACAGCAGAAACAGACACGACGCGCAGTATCTGATGCGCGTCCGGAACGGGCGGAGCGGCCCCAGCGAGGCTGCGCCGCCCGTCTCGTGGTTCCGGGCCCGCCCGGCGGTGACTCCGGCCGCCCCCCTCGTGGGGGCCTCCCCGGCACTCCGTACCACCGTCGGCTGCCGAACCGTTCTCCCGCTCCCCCGCCGGACGCTCCCCCGCCGGATGTTCCCGCACCGCCGGATGGCTCTCCGGAACGTGCGCACCCGTGCGGGCTGAGATTGGCTGGGACGGCGAGAGCGGACCGGTACCGGCGCCGGGCGGGGTCCACGCCCCGGCAGCACGGACCCCCGCACCTGGTTCCCCGTGCGGGCGAGACCCCCGGAGCATCAGTCGGGCGCACGGGCAGACGGGCAGGTCGAGGAGGCGTCCGACGGGCCATGGGGATGGGCACGGCGCAGCGGATCGACGCCTTCCAGCAGCGGCACCGCTGGGCCGGTCTGCCGCTGGCCGTCGTCTACAAGGTCTTCGACGACCAGGCCCTCTATCTCGTCGCGCTCCTCACGTACTACGCCTTCCTGTCGATCTTCCCCGTGCTGCTGCTGTTCGTCTCCGGGCTCGGCTTCTTCCTGGAGGACAACCCGGAGCTCCAGCGGCAGCTGCTGAACTCGGTGCTCGGGGAGTTCCCGGTGCTCGGGGAGCAGCTCAGGGGGCGGATCCACGCCTTCCGCAGCAACGGCATCGCTCTCGCCATCGGCATCCTCGGCAGCCTGTACGGGAGTCTGGGTGCGGCTCAGGCCGCGCAGTACAGCCTCAACAAGATCTGGGCCGTCCCGCGCTACCAGCGGCACGATCCCTTCAGGTCGCGGCTGAAGGGGATGCTCTTCCTGATGACGGTGGCCTGCGGGCTGTCCGTGACGCTGCTGCTGTCGCTGGCGGCCTCGGAGTCCAAGGCGTTCGGGACCGACCTGGGCACCGGGCTGCGCGCGACGATCACGCTGGTGGCGGTGGCCGTGAACGCCGGTCTGCTGCTGGCCACCTACAGCTTCCTCACCCACCATCGGGTGGCGCTGCGCAGGCTGTGGGCGGAGGCGCTGGGTGCCGCCTGCGCATGGCAGGTGCTGCAGTGGGCCGGCGGGTACTACGCCACCAATGTGCTGCGTGGCGCGAGCGCGACCTACGGGATGTTCGGCATCGTGCTCGGTCTGCTGGGCTGGATATACCTGGGTGCGCTGATCTTCATGGTGGCGGCCGAGGTGAGCGTGGTGCGGGCCCACCGGCTGTGGCCCCGGAGTCTGCTGACCCCGTTCACCGACCGGGTGTGGCTGAACTGGGCCGACCGCCGGGCGTACACCTCCTACGCGACGACGGAGACCTTCAAGGGCTTCGAGACCGTCACCGTCGAGTTCCACCAGCGACCGCCGCCGGGCACCCGCGCGGCGGCGGACTCCCCGGACGACCCGTTGGGCGCGGACCCGGCCGCGGCACCCTCGCCGGACGCGGACCCGGCACAGCGGCACCGGCCCCCGGAGGGTCCGGCAGGGAACGAGCCCCCGGACGCGCCCCCGGGGCCGCCGAACCGCTGAAGGCTGTCCCGATACTGCGGGCCTTACGGCCTGGGGCAGTCCGCAACGGCGTCACTGAGGCTCGCGCGTCTGCCACGGCGCCCTCACGGTGACTGCGCTCCGGCCGGCGGCTCTGCCCGTGACCTGCCGGACTACTGGCCGAGGTGGTACTCGAACCAGATCCGATGTGTGCCGTCCGGGTCGATCGCGATGCCTCCGGTTCCGGTGATCCCGGCCAGCTCGCCCGTCCCGCTGCCCGGGACGATGACGACGAAGAACTCCCCCTGCCTGGTTCCGCCCGACATCGTCGCGGAGTGGGCGAAGTTGAAGCTGCCCGCCCGGCCGTGCAACGACCCCTCGAAGGACTCCATGGCGAGGTAGGTGCCCGTGCTGCTGGACTGGTCGAACGCCGAGGTGAACACGGTCGCCGACCGCCCGACGGTCTCTCCTTCGAACTGCTTGCTCATCGTGGCGACGCCGACGGGCACCGCGGTCTCGATCTCCGGGCCCGGCACCGGAGCGGGCGTGAAGTCGAGGACATCGAATGTTCCTGAAGCTCGCATCCCCGGAGCGTAAGGGGCACCACTGACATCGACGGCGGCGGAGCGCGCCGGGGCGCCTCCGGGACCGGCAGCGCCGGGCGAGCAGCGCCCGTGACAGCGGGGCGGCGAGTCCGCCCCGTGCCGAAGCAGGGCCTCGACCGGGTTTGGGCCTCCGGGCCTCCGGAGCTCAGGGACTCCGGGAAGTGAGCCCTCAGCGTGCCTCGCGGAGGTGCAGAAGATACCCGGCGGTCAGCGCCACCGCCCGGTCCTCGTCGTGGGACAGCTCCTCGAGGGCGCGGGATGCCGTCGCCCCCGGAATGCCCGCCAGGGCTTGGGTCAGGCGTCCCCGAGCGTCCGCTTCGATCGTCTCGTGGGTGAGGCGGTCGACGAGCCCGGCCGCGATCCGGTCGGCCGTGGCGGTGTCGCTCGCCAGCTCGCTCAGTACGTCGGCTGCATCGGTGTCGTTCGTTCCCGCCACGATCATGTCGACGAGTGTGGGCACCGCTTCGGCCGCCCCGCGTGGTCCAAGCGCCAGGGCCGCGTGGTTGCGGACTCCGGGGTCGGGGTCCGCGAGAGCGTCCCGCAGGTGCGCGTTCGCCGCGCCACCGGGCAGCTCGGCGAGGGCCTGGACGGCGCGCTTGCGCACTCCGGCCACCGGTGAGCCGAGACCGTCGGCCAGCAGATCCGGGTCTCCGCCGCCCGAGTGCGCCAGCGCCCAGCGAAGGGCGCCGGCGACATTCGGGTCCGTCTCGTGCAACACGGCCTCGACCAGGGCTTCCACCGGCACGGGCAGCCCGCGGGCCGAGGAGAGGGCCGCGCGCTGGCGGTCGTCGGCGTGCTGGGATCCCAGCGCTCGGAGGAGGGCGACGACCCGGAGGACGTCCTCCCAGCCGGTGGGGTCCGCGGCGTCGATCCGGCGGAGCCGCGTGAGCAGTTCGGTCTCGGCCGCGATGCGGTCGCGTGTCCGGCTGATGAGGTCGGTGACGAGGGCCGAGGGCGTGAACCCCGGGTCGTCGAGCGCGCGCCCGATCTGCCGCAGCGAAAGGCCCAGTGACCGCAGGCTCTCGATGTGGAAGATCCGCCGGACGTCCTGCGCCGAGTACTCCCGGTAGCCGGAGCCCGTGCGGCCCGACGGCCGGACGAGGCCGAGCGATTCGTAGTGCCGCAGCATGCGGGCGCTCACTCCGGACCGGTCGGCCACCTCACCGATCAGCACGGTCCTCCTCGTCCCTCTCCAGGGCCCCGGCGAGGGCCACGATGCGGTTGGCCTCCTCGATCGCGGGCCCGAATCCGGCGTCCGGGTCGTGCAGCAGCCGCTGGGTGACGAGCGCGTGCGCGCGCACGCCCGGGTCCGCCCTCATCGCCTCCTCCAGGGCCGGCACGATCGCTTCCCCCAGTGCGACCAGTGCCTGGCTGAGACTCAGCTGCGTCTCCCGCGCACCGCGCCCGAGCTGCGTCACCAGTGTCGCGGCCAGGGCGGACTCGTCGCCTCCCGGCACGAGTACGACCGCGGCCCGCCAGGCGCTTCGCGCCACCTCGTCGTCGGCGTCGGACAGCAGTGCCGGTGTGATCGCGGGCCATGCCTGCCGGTCTCCGATCTTGGACAGGGTGTGCAGTGCCTGACTTCGTGCCTGGGCACGCTCCGAGCGGACTTCCCGGAGCAGCCCGGGGAGGGTCAGGGACGCCGGGTGGCGGGTGAGCGCCCAGGTCAGCATGTCGCGGACGAAGAACTCGGGCTCGATCGCGCAGCGTTCGAGAAGCTTGTCGACGAAGCTCGGGTCGGGTGCCGTTCCGGCTGCCAGCGCGGTGCGCAGTCGTACCGACGAACGCCTGTCCTCCAGTCCCCGGAGCATTCGTACCGCGTCCCTGTCCTGTCCCACCGTGGTCATCGGACCACCTCCTCGGGAAGCAGTGAAGACCTTGTCACCGTGTCAAGGGCAACCGGGGTCGGCGGCTGCGGCTCCGCCCTCCGTCAGCGGCCGCTCAGCGGAGACGCCCACATCGGGTCATGCCGGGGTCGCCTCACGAGGTGGGCGAGCAGTCCTTCCGCGGCGAGCAAAGCACCGTCTGGCGGCGCACCGACTGCGGCCAGGGCGGCGACAAGCCGGGCCGATGCCGTCTTCGGCACGCCCAGATCGTCGAGGAGGGGGAGCAGCAGAAGAAAGCGGACGGCCGTGTCCCGGACGCCTTCGGCCGCAAGGGACGGGTTGTCGGCGATCCGGATCAGTTCGCGCCAGGTCAGCCCAGGGCCCGAGAAGTCTCCGTCCCGACCGGCGATCTGTTCGACGTGGCTTCCGCCCGGATGGACGAGGAGGTAGTCGACGCCATGGTCGCCGTCCAGGTTGCGGTAGACCACCACGGCTCCGGGACCGTCTTCTGCCGGCAGCCGGAACACCGGCCATCGTTCGGGATCGAAGAGGGTTTCGGACAGGGCGTCGGCATCGGCGCCGTCCTCACCGAACCACTCCGGAACCGGGCGCTCGGCCGTCCTCCCGTCGCTGCACATCGCCAGGAGGTGGTTCGACCAGAAGCCCGGACGGGTCGCCAGTGACTCTCCCGGCACCAACGGGCCGCCGTCGTATCCGTCGATCAGCACCTCTCGATGGTGTCACCCGCCACTGACACGGCCCGGTCCGGGATCGGCGGGGGCCCGCCCGGTGGCGGGACGGTCCTCAGCCGCGGCGGGCCAGCAGGTGGGCGTCGAGGAATCCCCGTTCGGAGGCGGGGTCGTGGAGCAGCCGGGCGAACGGGATGAACCCGGCCCGGGTCAGCAGGGCGGCGAAGCGGTCGGCCGGCCAACTGTAGGCGGGTGTGACCTTGTGGTCGAAGCGGTCCGGCTCGGGCCCGTCGGTGGCGAAGAACGAGGCCAGGAACAGGCCCCCTGGCGCAAGGACTCGGGCCTGCTCGGCGAGCAGCGCGGGCAGTTCCCCGGGCGGAGTGTGGATCATCGAGTAGTGGGCCAGGACGCCGCCGAGCGCGCCGTCCGCGACCGGCAGGTCCTCCATCCGCGCTTCGTCGAACCGCAGCGCCGGATGGGCCCGCCGGGCATGGTCGACCATGGCCGGGGACAGATCGTACCCGAGGACGTCCAGGCCCAGGTCGTGCAGCATGGCCGTGAGATGTCCCGGCCCGCACCCGACGTCGGCGGCCCGCGGGTTCCCCGTTCCGCGCACCAGTTCGGCGAAGGTGCCGATCATGTTCCGCGCGAAGGGCTGCGTCTCCAACCGGTCGGCGAACAGCGACGCGTACAGCTCGACGACCCCGTCATAGGCCGCCCTGGTCTCGTCCTGGTGATCTGCCACGGGGAGGAAGTCAATCACCCGCCGTCCGCGGCCGCTCCCCCGCCACCGGCATCGTACGCGCGTCGACCGGCAGTGCCATGCTGCACGGCTTCGGGGCCGGTCGGCAGGTCCGCATCCCGTACGAGCGGGCCGCCACAGCCAACGCGCACCCGTACCCGGCGAACGCGACCATGCCGATCCAGGTCACCACGAGTGCGTCGTGCGAGGAGTGGAAATCGCCGCTCCGCATCGTCACGACACCCATCGTGGCCAGAGCCGCGTAGCCGAGGCCGAGCACGCCGTACGGAACCAGCGTGGCGGCCCCGATCAGGGCCGGGGTCAGCGGGAGCCAGCGCAGGACGCGACGCCCCCGCAGGAACAGCGTCCAGCGCGGGGAAGACCTGGCCCCAGGGGCGGACCAGACCCCACAGCAGAAGGACACCGAGTGCGGCCAGCAGCATGGTGCCGTCCAGGCCCCGGGACTCCAGGGCGAGCCAGGTCCCCGAGGCGCCGTTGCGCTCGGAGAGTGCGCGCATCTCGGCGCCGGACCTGCCGGCGAAGGTGCCGCCGAGGGCCCAGATCTGCTTCATCGCCACATACGGGAGGAAGGCCGCCGTGCCGACCCAGGCGGTGTGCCGAACCGGCCGGGGCGCGGTGGAGGACACCGGGGCGGCGGACGCGACCGGCGCGGGTCGGCCGGCGCGGGCGGTGGCCGCGAGCAGGAACGCACCGGCCGCCGCCGGCGCATGGTGCGCAGCGGCGGCCCGGCTGTCCACTCCCTGGCCGAACACCAGTGAGAGCACATCCATCAGCAGGCCGAACGCGGCGAGACCGGCCAGGCCGAACGCGGTCCACAGCAACGTCAGCAGTGCGCGCCGCGGTCCGTACTTCGAGACCGCCGCACAGGTCAGCGCTGCCAGTGTCCCCAGTGTCAGGACGGCCCAGCCCGACGCGGAAGCGCCCGGTGAGCCGGAACGGAGGAGCGGCGTCCGGGTCAGCGCACAGACCAGTCCGAATCCGGCGTACGCGGTCGCCCAGCACAGCGCGGCCCGGTCCGTTCGTCGGGGCCCTCGCGACCCCCGGGCGCGCCCGGACTCTTTCGCCATCCGCGGTTCAGTGGTCATGTTCCGAACGTCGCATCGGGATGCCGGCCCGGCGTCGGCCACTGGAACGAAGCCCCTCCCCCTCCCGGTGGAGCGCACCGGAGACTCAGGTATGCCCGGCAGGGGGCGCCCTCTCCGCCGGACAGGGGCGCAGTCCGGCAAGACGGCTCCCGGGCGGGGCGGCAGCCGGTGCGGCGGCTCGCTCGCCGCGCGGGCCCGCTCACCCGGCGGTCCGCTCACCCCGGCCCGTTCACTGCGGAGGCCGGGCTCCGGAGGTGAAGCCGATCATGCGCCAGATCCGGACCTCGCGCACCAGGCCCGGGAATTCGCGGATCAGCATCGCCAGGACGACGGTTCCGAGTACCGCGACCTGGCCGAGCAGTACCCGCTTGGCCGTGCACGGGCCGGAGCGGGACCGCCGGCTGCGCGCGGTGGCGCACCGTGATGTCTGGGACGTGGGACGTCGCTGCATGTGCCGCTCCTCAGCCGGGCGAGATGTTGGGCATGATCTTCATGATGGCGTTGTGCTTCTTCCCCTGGACGCCGGTGGACCGCCTCGCGTCCGCTGTGCCGTCCTCGTGGTGGCCCGGCTGGCGGTCGCCGGGGCCTTCGTTGCCCTGGCGGATACCCCGGACGTGGGTGGGGGTGTCGGGTTCGACGTGCGGTTGTCCGACGCGGATACGTCCCATGGCGTCCTCCTTGCCTCGGTTGTGCCGGTCCCGTCGCCGCCGTGCGCGGGCCGGGTGCTCGGTGTGACGCGCGGTCACTCCCGCTGTTCGGTCAGCTCGGCGAAGAACCGGTCGATCTCGGGCCACACCCGGCTGCCGCCGCTCAGTCCCCGCCACTCCCGACGGACGACCGCCACCATCCGGAAGCAGTCGTCGATCGGGACGATCCAGTGCTGCTCCCGTCCCTGGACGGTGTTGACGAGCAGCGCCTCCACGTCGACGGCCAGATCTTCCAGCGCGGGGCAGCTTGCGACGGCCCCGCGCCACGCCTCGGGGTCGAGTTCCCACCGGGTCGCCCCCGCGGGGCTGGGGTAGTGCGCGCATACGCTCCCGTCCGCGCGGGGGACGAAGAAGGCCAGCCCGACCGGGACGCCGAGCGCCGCGGTCGACACCGGCTCCAGCCGGGTGCGCCGGTGCGGGATCAGCCGGTAGTGCCCCTCGCTGGCGGCTTCCCTGACGAAGAGCACCGAGCACGGCCGGCAGGCGCACAGCACCTGCTCCGCGGCGGTGTCCAGCAGGTGCCGGTGGTCGCCGGGGGCGGGGGCGCCGCACAGGTCGCAGCGCTCCACGTCCGGCCGGACGGCGGACCCGGTGGCCGGGTTCGCGGCGTCGCGGATGACGCGGGCGAGGGCCCCGGGGGTCATGCCGTCCCCGCGGCGGGTGCGGTGGCGGGCAGCAGGGTCTCCAGCGGTACGAACGCGGCTGCCGGCTCGTCCGGTACCCGGCGGACGTCAAGGAGTTCGGGCGCGGCGGCCAGCAGCGCGTCGCGTACGGCTTCCTCTGCGCCGGATGCGGAGCCGCCGCACCCCTTGGTGGTGAGCCGGACGGCGGCGACGCCCTCGTCGATGCCCAGCAGTTCGAGGGTGGCGCCGCGGGGGCGCAGTGCTTCCGCGGCGTGTTCGACGGCGGTGGCGACGCGCTGTTCGACGGGGTCCGGGTGGAGCCGGTGCAGCACCAGGAGGTGGTCGAGGAGCTGGTCGCCGGTCAGCTGTTCGGCCAGTCCGGGACCGGCGAGGTCGCGGATCCTGGACAGCGCCTCGCCGTAGATCTCCGTGAGTCCGCGCACGGCGGCGAGGGCGGCGTCGGCGGCCGGCCCGGCGACCGACTCCACGCGTTCGAGGAGTTCGTCCAGGTGGGCCAGCCGCTGTTCGACGTCCTCGTCGGTCAGCCGGACGGTGTCAGCCATGGCCGGCTCCGGTCCCGTTGCTCGCGCCGAACATCGGTGAGTGCGTCTGCTGGAGTTCTTTGCCCTTGCCGAGGTACATGTGCACGCCGCAGGGCAGGCAGGGGTCGAAGCTGCGGACGGTGCGCATGATGTCGATGCCCTTGAAGTCGTCCGGGCCGTTCTCCTCGAAGATCGGCTGGCCCTGCACCGCGTCCTCGTAGGGGCCGGGGTTGCCGTAGATGTCGCGGGGGCTGGCGTTCCAGGGGGTGGGCGGATAGGGGTGGTAGTTGGCGATCTTCTTGTCCTTGATCACCAGGTGGTGGGACAGGACGCCGCGCACCGCCTCGTGGAATCCGCAGCCGATCCCCTCCTCCGGCAGCTCGTAGTCGTTGAAGATCTTGGTGTCGCCGGCCCGCACCAGATCCAGTGCCTGCTCCGCGAACTGCAGCGCCATGGCCGCCGAGTAGGCGACGAAGTAGGGGCGGGCCCGGTCGCGCTCAAGGGTGTTGGACCACTTCGGGATCTCCCACTCGAACGTCATCTCGGGCAGCTTCTCGCTCTTGGGCAGCGAGATGCGCACACTGCGCCCGGTCGCCTTGATGTAGGGCGTCTCCACCAGCCCGTTGAGCGCCGTGGACCAGAGCCTGGCCAGCGGGCCGCCGCCGGTGTCCAACGGCAGATGCTGCCCGCTGGCGCTGTCGTACCAGCGGGGGCTCATCACCCAGCTGTAGTTGCCCTCGAAGTCGCGCTTCTGCGGCGCGGGGACGGTCGTCTGGTTCCACGGGTGGCGCATGTCGACGGGGTTGCCGAGCGGGTCGCGGGTGACGAACGGCTCCTCGTTGACCCAGTCCTCGTAGTACGAGCTGCCGAGCAGGATCCGCATGCCCAGGTTGATGTCGACGAGGTTGTTGGTGACCAGTTCCCCGTCGACGATGATGCCGGGGGTGACGAACATCTTCTTGCCCCAGGCGTTCATGTTCTCGTAGCGGTAGTCGCAGACCTGGGGGTCCTGCCAGGCGCCCCAGCAGCCGAGCATGATCCGGCGCCGGCCCACCTCCTCGTAGCCGGGCAGCGCCTCGTAGAAGAAGTCGAAGACGTCGTCGTTCATGCTGACGGACTTCTTGACGAAGTCGAGGGTGCGCATCAGGCGGGAGAGGTAGTCGGTGAAGGTGGTGGGCGAGGGCATCGTCCCCACCCCGCCCGGATACAGCGTGGAGGGGTGCACATGGCGCCCCTCCATGAGGCAGAACATCTCCCGGGTGATCCGGCTGACCTGTAGCGCCTCCTTGTAGACGGCGCCTTCGAAGGGGTTGAAGGCGCGCATGAGGTCGGCGATGGTGCGGTAGCCGTGGACGTGGGCGTGGGGCGCCTCGGTCCGCTCGGCCTTGGCGAGCACACCGGGATTGGTGGCCTTGACCATGGCCTCGCAGAAGTCCACGAAGACCAGGTTGTCCTGGAAGATGGTGTGGTCGAAGAGGTATTCCGCGGCCTCGCCGAGGTTGGTGATGTGCTCGGCCAGCGGCGGGGGTTTGACACCGTAGGCCATCTGCTGCGCGTAGTTGGAGCAGGTGGTGTGGTTGTCGCCGCAGATCCCGCAGATGCGGCTGGTGATGAATCCGGCGTCCCGCGGGTCCTTGCCCCGCATGAACACCGAGTAGCCCCGGAACAGCGACGAGGTGCTGCGGCATTCGGTCACCTCGCGGTTGGCGAAGTCGACCTTCGTATAGATGCCGAGGTTGCCGATGATCCGGGTGATCGGGTCCCAGGACATGTCCACGACCTGCGGGGTCTTGCGCCCCGCAGCGGCCCGGTCAGCGGTTGCCGTCATATCAGTCCTTACCTGGTCACCGGGCCGGGGCCCGTCGTGGTCTGTCTGCTGCCGTGCAGGGGGTCAGGAGCGCCAGTGCGGGTCGTACCCGCTGGTCAGCGCCGGTTCGTTGTGGCGCCACTTGGGCTCCTGGTTCACGGCGAAGTTGGTGATGCCGCGCATCCGCCGGATGAACGCGCCGTAGGGCCGGATCAGGGTCGCGGAGAGGCTCCCGCCGGTGGGCTCGTCCATGAACGGCATGAAGGCGTCGGGGAAGCCCGGCATGGTGCAGCCGATGCAGATGCCGCCCACGTTCGGGCAGCCGCCGATCCCCGCCATCCAGCCGCGCTTGGGCACGTTGCAGTTCACCACGGGGCCCCAGCAGCCCACCTTGACCTGGCACTTGGGCGAGTTGTAGTCCTTGGCGAAGTCGCCCTGCTCGTAGTACGCGGCCCGGTCGCAGCCCTCGTGCACGGTCTTGCCGAACAGCCACTGGGGCCGCAGCTTGTCGTCCAGCGGGGGCGGCGGTGCGGCGCCGGCCGCGTGGTAGAGCACCCAGGTCAGGGTCTCCATGAAGTTCTCCGGCTGGATGGGGCAGCCCGGCAGGTTCACGATCGGCAGCCCGGCCTGCGAGGTGTAGTCCCAGCCGAGGTAGTCGGCCAGTCCCATGGAGCCGGTGGGGTTGCCCGCCATCGCGTGGATGCCGCCGTAGGTGGCGCAGGTGCCGACCGCCATCACGGCCCAGGCGTGCGGGGTGAGGTGGTCGAGCCACCAGTTGAGGGTGAGCGGTTCGCCGGTGTCCTCGTCGTTGCCGAACGAGGTCCAGTAGCCGTCACCCTCGATGATGTTCTGGTTGGGGATCGACCCCTCGATGACGAGGATGAACGGGTTCTGCGACGCGCCGCGCGCCGCGGCCCGGAAAGGGGCGAGGAACTCCTCGCCGCCGAGGGTGGGCGAGAGCACCTTGTTGTAGAGGTTGATCTTGGGGAGCCCGGGGATGAGGCCCTGGACGACGTCCTCGATGGCGGGCTGGTCGGCCGCCGTCATCGACACCGTGTCGCCGTCGCAGCTCATGCCCTCCGAGATCCACAGGATGTCGATCTCGCCGATGCCGCCGCGCCCGTCGGCGGGGTGCTCGCTCGTGTGCCTGGTGCCGCTCGCTGTGGTCATCTCCTCGGCCTCCCTTGCAACCGGTCCCGCATGCGGTCGTGGACGGTGGCCGCCGGCGGCGGCCCGGGACGTGCGGGCCCGGCGGCGCGGTGGCCGCCGGAACGCCGGTCAGCGCCCGCGTGGTCGTGCTCGGGCACGTGGACGGGGTTCATCCGGCCTCTCCCCCCGGCGGCGACCCGGCCCGCGGCCGCGCCTCCCGGTGGCCCTCGCTCAGCGGCCGCACCTCGTCCGGACGGAAGTAGTGGTAGCGGCCGTACCAGTCGTGCAGTTCCGCGGCCGGATCGTCGTCCAGCGTGACGGCGAGGTGCACGCTGCCGTCCACGTCGTGGAAGACGCCCGCGACGTGTGCGGTGCGATCCGCCAGGAACATGTCGTGTGCGTCGGCGCCCCGGCGGCGCGGGCGCAGCCGGACCCGGTGACCGCTTCGCACCGGCACACCGTCGACCAGCACGCTGTCCGTGGTCGGCGACACACCCTCGTCCCCGCTCTCCTGCCACCAGGGCACCGGCCCGGGAGGCGCCGTCGCGGGCTCGGCGGCGGACTCCGGCACGGCGGCGGGCTCCAGGGAGCGGATGGCGCCGTGCAGCCCTGCGAGGACCTCTTCGGGCATGTTCTCGACCTGGTCGAGGATGGCGGCGGCGCGCGGGTCGGTGGCCCGCGCCTCCCGCTTCTCCTCGTCGGTGAGCAGGAAGGTGCGCAGCGAGAGGATCTCGTCGATCTCCGACGCGTCGTGCAGGTCGCCGGGGCTCTCCGGGGCGATCCGGGGATGGTCGTCGAGCAGGATCGGTGAGGAGAACATCATCGACCGCACGTGCTCGTCCCCGGCGAGCACCGGGAAAGTGAACTCGTTCCGGCAGTCGGCGGCGTAGGGCCGGGCCCGGGCGGGCGGGTCGATCAGGGAGTGGAACTCCAGGCCGTCGCCGCCGAGCAGCGTGTGGGTGGCGAGCAGCGCGCTGCGCAGCGCCGCCTCGCGCGGCGCCGAGGCGGGGACGGTGCCGTCGGTGTTCTCGGTGCGGACGGTCAGCCGCAGCGGCCCGGCCGGGCCGCCGGGCCGTTCGGCCCGCAGGGTGGTGCGGGCCCGCACCGGAAGGCGGCGGCGTTCGGTGCGGGCGGCCGGACCGCTGCGGGTGGCGAGCGGGGCCGTGTCCGTGCCACCGGGGGCGCCGACCGGGTAGGAGCGCTGACCGGCCAGCAGGGCGGCGACGGGCACTTCGATGTCGGCCTCGCGCGGTACCGCCTCCTCGAAGGAGAGGTGCAACTCGCCGTCCACGTCCAGGGCTTCGACCGGCTCCCAGGCGCCGTCCGGGCCGGTGCGCCGTTGCACGCTCTTGTACTGGGCCTGGAGATAGCGCACCCGGACGCGGAGGACCGCGTCGGGCGCCGCGTCGCAGAGGCAGTGCGTCTGCTGGTACCAGGACTCGGCGGCTCCGGAGACGCCGGGCTGCCCGCTGCCGTGCACCTCGGCCCAGGCACGCGGGGCCAGGACGCCGAACTGCCAGCGCACCCGGTTCTTCGGGGAGCTGCGGCGGTACGGATAGAGCAGGTATCCCTCGTAGCAGATGGCGTCCGCGACGGCGCGTACCTGCGCGAAGCCGTCACGGGATCCGTCGCCCGGGCCTCTGCCGCAGCCCGTGCCGGCGTCCGCGGCCGTGTCAGCGTCTGCGGACGACGCAGGAGCACCGCACGTCGTCTGCGCCGGATCGTCCACCCTCGCGCCTCCCGGTCCACCGGCGCCCGCGGCGCCCTTCACACCGACGTCCATATTTGCACCATTTATTCTTTTCGGCGCATTTTGCTGCTCCCGGTGTGGCGCGGGAGACACCCGGATGGCCACCGAGGTACCGCCGCGGAGGCACGGAGAGGGCGGGGCCACACCCTCCGCCGCGTCACCCGCCCGGGGGTGGGCCTCACGAGGCAGGGCAGGGCGGAGTCACGACTGCCGGAGGCGGACTTCCAGCACCCCGTCGTCCCCCACGCGCGTCTCGAAACCGGGCTGGGGCGCGGTGGCCGGGCCGCCGACGTTCCAGCCGTCGGAGAGCCGGAAGGTACTGCCGTGCCACGGGCAGGTCACGCACCCGTCGGCCACCGTCCCCTCCGACAGCGGTCCGGACTCGTGGCTGCACCGGTTCGCCAGTACCCGCACCGCCCCGGAGTGCTCGCGGTGCACCAGCAGCTCGACCTCGCCCAGCGAGGCACTCGCCGACTGTCCGACGGGGAAGGCGTCCACCTTCCCCACCCGGTGCCAGCCCGGCCCCACCAGGTAGGGCACCGGTTCGGCCTTGTTGGCTCCCGCCGCCTGCCGGTAGGCCAGGTGCCCACCGATCATGGCGCCGGTACCGGCAGCGGTCAGCCCGCCGAAGCCCAGCAGCCGCCCCCTGCACTCCCGGCCGCGCAGCCGCGCCACGAGCGAGGCCGTGTACAGGCCCAGGGCCGCGCTGGTGGCCAGCCCGTGCACCAGGCCGGTGCGAAGCTGCGGCTGGTGCAACCGGGACCAGTCGGTGGTGCCCGTGGCCGCCGCCGGGAGCGCGGTGAGCACCCCGACACCCACCAGCACCCGGGCGGCACGACGGGTGCCGGGCAGCAGATCCAGCAGCCCGGCCGACATCCACGCACCCATCGGCAGCTGCACCAGCGCCGGATGCAGCGGATGCCCCAGCCATCGGCCGTGCAGCACGTCCCGCGCCCGACCGCTCAGTGGCATCTTCCGGACGGCCGCTCGGAGCGCGCCGACCGCCGGATCGAGGGCGCGGAGCCTGCCCAGCGCGTCGAGCGGCGCAGCGAGAGGCAACCGCCCCGAGCCGTTCTCGACCGCGCGGAGCAGGCGGGGGCGCTGTCGGATTCCCTTGCTGAACACGTCGGACGACATAACGCTCCGGTTGCCACCCGCACCGGTGGACAAACGGTCAGCGCCGCGCACCACCCGGTCGGCCGCCGGTCCGGCACCGTCCGGCCGCCGCCCACCGGTGGCCGGCGGCCGGATGACGGTCGACCGTCGCAGGTTCGGGCGCCACGGACGGGCGGTCGCGGATGCGGGCATTCGCGATCCCGAACCCCGCAGCATTCCCGCGGCCCGGCGCCCGGTGGCGGCCACCACGCCCTCCGGCAGGAGCCGTCCGGCCGCAGCCCGCACGGGCTTCCCAGGGCGGCTCAACTGGCGTGCGAGACGGACAGGTTCACTCCGGCGGCCACTGGCGTACCGCCAGGTTCCCGTCGCACCCGGAAGCCCCGCGAACCAATTCGGCCGTCTCGCTGACGGCTCCATCCCCCCTCGCTACTGTGAACGGCATGGACCACAGGGACGCCGACCCCGCTGATGCCTGGCCGCTCCCTCCCGTGTGGATGTGGGGGTGCGAGAAGTGCACCGAGCTGTACAAGGCGATGAAGCACGCCCTCGACGTGACCAACGCAGCACGCGAGGAGTACGGGCCGACCTTCGACTGCGACCCGTTCGACACCGTCCTCACCAGCCAGATCCGTCTTGCGGAGCACCTGGCGACCGAGCACACGGACGACATCCCCGCCTCGTACCCGGAGTGCGCCAAGTGCACCTCTCCGGAGATGGTCCATCTGCCCCACCGCTTCGTGCTGGAGCACCGCGCCCGCCATCTGTTCGCGCCGCCGAGCGTCGTCGACCTGCTGTGAGGCCCGGTCCGGGAGTCGATCGCCTCCCGGACCGGCACGGCTCCGGCGGCGTCACCGGGCCACGCCCTCGCGGCACCGCTCCTACTCCGTCGGCTTGAGCCCCACCCCTGCCCAGCAGCCGACCTCCTCGGGGCTGATCGACCCCACCGGACGGCGGATGCCGTCCAACCTGTCGACCAGTTCCGGGTGCCAGTCGCAGGTGGCGACGATGCCCGGCTCGACGAGCGGGAAGTCATTCGCGGTGAAGAACTCGCGTACCTCTTCCCTGTCGCGGAACCGCAGGGTGATGCCTTGCGCCCGGTAGATCTCCAACACCTTGCGGAGGCTGATGTCGAGTTCGTCGGTGCCGTGCGAGAGGATCAGGGCACTGCCGGGAGCGAGCCGGTCCACGAGAGTGCGGACGATCCCCTGCGGGTCGTCCTCGTCGGCGATGAAGTGCAGCAGCGCGACGAGCGAGAGGGCGACCGGCTGGTCGAAGTCCAGCGTGGCGTTCGCGTGGTCGAGGATGCGCTTGGGATCACGCGCGTCGGCTTCGATGTAGTCCGTGGCGCCCTCGGACGTGCCGTTCATCAGGGCACGGGCGTAGGTGAGGACGATGGGGTCGTTGTCGGCGTAGACGACGCGGCATCCCGGGGCTTCCTGCTGCGCGACCTGGTGCAGGTTGGGGGCGCTGGGGATGCCGGTGCCGATGTCCAGGAACTGCCGGATGCCCTGTTCACGCGCCAGGTAGCGGACGGCACGGTGCATGAACTCGCGGTTCTCGCGCGCCGCCGTCAGAGCGTTCGGGAACGCGGCCACCGACTGCGCCGCGGCCTCCCGGTCCGGACCGTAATTGGTCTTGCCTCCGAGGAAATAGTCGTACATCCGGGCCGAGTGGGCCTTGGCTCCGGTCGTCTCGGGCATCTGGTGGCTCATGCGCGGCGGCTCCAGGACAGGGGTGTGATGGCGGACATCGGCCTGCTGACGTGCGGCTCGATCGGACAACTACTGTCGTACAGAAGGGGTTTGAAATCCAGAGAGCCTCTATGACGAGGTGATCACGGAGGACCGCCGAAGGCCGTCCGACCGCCCACGCCGGACCCGGACCGCCCAGCGCGCCGCCCCCGGACCGACCACCGCCTGGCGGCCACCGACCCCGGTCAGACCGCCCCCGGGACGGGGAGGGCAGCCGGGAGGGCAGGTGCGCAGCCCGGACAGTGAACCCGGTCACCGGAGGCTTCGCTCGCTGGACCCCGGGGTAAGGTCCGGCTAAGTTAGGCCCGCCTCACCTAGGAGGCGCCGCTCGCACCACTCGTCCCCAGCTGGAGTCCGTATGCGCCCCGTCCGCCTCTGTGCCGTCAGTGCCGCCCTGGCCGCGATATCCGTCGCCGCCGTCAGCGGGTGCGCCGAGAAGGCGGACGCCGGTGGCGAGGGTGCCATCGAGGTGACCGCCACCGACGACTCCTGTGAGGTGTCCCGCAAGACCTTCCCCGCCGGTCATGTCCAGCTCGCGGTGGAGAACAAGGGCTCCAAGGTCACCGAGGTCTACGTGCTGTACCCGGACGGCCGGATCGTCACCGAGCGGGAGAACATCGGCGCGGGCACGAAGGCCAAGGTCACCGCCGAGATCAAGGCGGGCGACTACGAGATCGCGTGCAAGCCCGGCATGAAGGGCGACGGTATCCGGCAGAAGGTCGAGGCGACCGGCGGCGGCAAGCCCGCCAAGCGCGACCCGAAGCTCGACGCGGCCGTCTCCGCCTACCGGGACTACGTGCTGGAGCAGGCGGAGCTGACCCTGCCCAAGGCCGAGAAGTTCGCGGAAGCCGTCAAGGCCGGTGACCTGGAGAAGGCGAAGAAGCTCTACGCGCCCTCCCGCATCGGCTGGGAGCGCACCGAGCCGGTCGCGGAGTCCTTCGGCACCATCGACCCGAAGGTCGACCTGCGCGAGGACGGCCTGGAGGACGGGCAGGACCCGGAGAAGGACTGGACGGGCTGGCACCGCCTGGAGAAGTCGCTGTGGAAGAACGAGAAGATCACCGCGACCGACAAGAAGCTGGCCGACCAGCTGATCAAGGACCTCACCACCTGGCAGAAGAAGGTCGGCAAGGCGGAGATCACCCCCACCTCCATGGCCAACGGCGCCAAGGAGCTCCTCGACGAGGTCGCCACCGGCAAGGTCACCGGTGAGGAGGAGCGCTACAGCCACACCGACCTGGTCGACTTCAAGGCCAACGTGGAGGGCGCCCACAAGTCCTACGAGCTGCTCAAGCCGGTCGCGAAGAAGAACGACGCCGCCCTGGTCAAGGAGCTCGACACACAGTTCGCCGCCATCGACGAGCTGCTGGACAAGTACCGCCAGGACGACGGCGAGGACCCGGACGAGTACGCGTTCACCTCCTACGACAAGGTCGGCAAGGACGAGCGCAAGAAGCTCTCGGACGGCGTGAACGCGCTGGCGGAGCCGCTCTCGAAGCTGGCCGCGGCCGTCGTCAAGTGATCACGAGCAATCGGCCACCGGCCCGCCGAGGCAACCGGACGGTGGAAGCACGAGGAGCGCGACCGTGACAGCGGAGGAAGACAGCACCGGCACCGGGCGGACCCCCGTTCCGGGCCGCCGAGCCGACCAGGCGGCGGCCGTCGAGCCGGGCCCGGAGGCGCGCCCCCAGGACACGCGTGCCGAGACCGGCGGCGCCCGGTCCTCCGTCGGGCGGCGCGCGCTGCTCGGCTGGGGCGGCGCCGGGCTGGCCCTGGGCGCCGTGGCGGCCGGCGGAACGGCCACCGCGCTGCACAACGACGAGGCGGACGCCGCTTCCGCCTCCGCCGGACAGGCGGTGCCCTTCCACGGCACCCACCAGGCCGGGATCTCCACTGCCGTGCCGGACCGGCTGCACTTCGCCGCCTTCGACGTGACGACCGAGGACCGGGAGGAGCTGATCCAGCTCCTCAAGGACTGGACCACGGCAGCCGCCCGGATGACGGCGGGCCACGCGGTCGGCGACGGCGCGTTCGGCCCGGTCCCCGAGTCGCCGCCGGACGACACGGGCGAGGCGGCTGGACTCAAGCCCTCCCGGCTGACCCTGACCGTCGGCTTCGGCCCCTCCCTCTTCGACAAGGACCGGTTCGGGCTGGCGGAACAGCGCCCCGAGGCGCTCGTCGAGCTGCCCGCCTTCCCCGGCGACAAGCTGGAGAAAGCGCGCAGCGGCGGCGACCTGTGCGTCCAGGCCTGTGCGGACGACCCGCAGGTGGCGGTGCACGCGATCCGCAACCTGGCCCGCATCGCCTTCGGCAAGGCCGCCATCCGCTGGTCGCAGCTCGGGTTCGGCAAGACCTCCTCCACCACGCCGGACGCGCAGACCCCGCGCAACATGTTCGGCTTCAAGGACGGCACCCGGAACGTCTCGGGCAGCGACAAGAAAGCGCTGGACGAGCACGTGTGGGTGGCGGAGAAGGACGGCCCGGCGTGGCTGGCCGACGGCTCCTACCTGGTGGCCCGGCGGATCCGGATGCACATCGAGACCTGGGACCGCACCTCGCTCAAGGAGCAGGAGGACATCTTCGGCCGGGACAAGCGCGAGGGCGCGCCCGTCGGCAAGGCCAAGGAGCACGACGAGCCGTTCCTCAAAGCGATGCTGCCCACCTCGCACGTCCGCCTCGCGCACCCCGACGCGCACAACGGGGCCCGCATCCTGCGCCGCGGCTACTCCTTCACCGACGGCACGGACGGGCTCGGGCGGCTGGACGCGGGGCTGTTCTTCCTGGCCTACCAGCGGGACGTGCGCCGCGGCTTCATCCCGATCCAGCGCAGCCTGGCGCGGCACGACGCGCTCAACGAGTACATCCAGCACGTCGGCTCGGCGGTCTTCGCCGTCCCGCCGGGCGTTCGCGACAAGGACGACTGGTGGGGACGCGAGCTGTTCTCGTGAGTTGTTCTCATGAGCAGGCGATCCGGCCGACGGCGGTGTCAGCGAAGGTGGAGGAAGGTCCGGCATGCTCGGTAACTATCTGATCGGCCTGCGCGAGGGTCTGGAGGCCAGCCTGGTCGTCTGCATCCTCGTGGCCTACCTGGTCAAGACCGGGCGGCGGGACGCGCTGCGGCCGGTCTGGCTGGGTATCGCCGCGGCCTGCGCGATTTCTCTCGGCTTCGGCGCCGCTCTGGAGTTCGGCTCCCAGGAGCTGACGTTCGAGGCCCAGGAAGCCCTCGGCGGCTCGCTGTCCATC